>NZ_JACHIO010000013.1 GCF_014203225.1 Granulicella mallensis
TGTGCCATGAGCACGAATAGAAGTCTGTACGCAATCTGTTCGCAAAATACCCCTGGACAACTACGCCTCTCTTCATAGAAGGATGACGACGAAAAGCAAAGGCGAAAGACAAAGCAAAGGCCGCGACATTTTGTCGCGGCCTTTGCTTTGTCTTTCGTTAGTTCTTACTGCTGGCTCTCGTACATCCGGCGCCAGTTGGCATTGCTGCGGGCGCGCAGGCCGATGAAGGAAGGAACGAAGACGGTAAGAGCGAGGAAGGTGGCGGTAACGGCGTAGTACATGCGTGGATCTCCTTAGCGCGCACGGAGGCGGCGCTGAACCCAAAAGTGGGGTTGTTCGTGGTGTGTCTTCAGTGCAGGCGGTACTGGGATCTTGACCCAGCCGTCACGGTCACTGGCATAAATATTTCGGACCCGGTGGAAGGAGGCTCGCCCTTGTTTGGCTGCGCTCCCAATCACTGTTCACAGGACCTACTACGGATAGGATACTCGATTTGTTCTATTCGATGCATTTTTATCGAACTAATAAGCCGCTATTCGCACAAGCCCCTTGCTCGCTCACTGCTGTTTTTCCCAGTAAACTCACACTTATTGATACGCAGAGCCGCGAGAAAAGTTCCATGAAAGTTTTCTATTGTCAGTTATTTTCTTAAAATGCTATATTCTCAAGCCTTTTTCGGACTAAGAAGACCGGCCAGTATAGCGGTAGATCGCGCAGAGTTCGTCGCCGGTAGAGCCATACTCCTTTTGCTCCGCGATGGCGGCCAGGTCGGCGATGTGGTCGTCCGTCGACATGGCGACGCGGCCCATCCAGATCCGGCGAAAGGCAGGATGGCGGTCGAGCAGGGAGTCGTGTTCAGCGTTGGCATAGGCCAGGTCGAAGGCGTGGGGGCGCCGGGTGAGCGACTGCTCCACATGAGCCACATACCGCTTCAGGAGCGGGAGCTCGAACGGGTGGAAGAGAAAGGCGAGGACCGGGGCATCGGGCAGGGGATGGACCGTGGCGTCAGCATGGTGCAGGGCGATCGGCGCGAGGGCTTCGGCCTGCGGGTCCTTGGCCCATAGATCGATATTGGCCTGCGCGATTCCGGCCAGGTCCTGGTTCAGTTCGATACCTTCGACCCGCTGAAACGGATACTGCGAGGCCAGCAGAAGCGCCCGGCCTTTGCCTGCGCCGATGTCCATAAAGACCGTGTTTTCGATGGGCGCGTTGGGTTCCAGGTGCTGCAGCCAGTGGTCGAGCAGGGAGTGCAGGATGCTGGGCGCGACGCCGTAGTATGCCGTCAGCTCTTCGACCCTGGCGTTGGTTCCGCGCACGATGGTCGTCCCCGGGATCAGACCGGAGGTGTCGGTGCCGTGAAGCTGGTCGAAGGGGTGGATAACGGGCGAAGCTTTTTTGCGAGGCATCTCGGTAAGTCTAGATGCGTTGCCCTGGTGTGGGGCAATGCAAACAATGGGCGGGAGATTTTTCTGAGGGAAACTACGTAATGACTCGCTAGTGTGGTGAGTCTTTAGTTCGTTGAAGAACCAAGGGGTTATCCCATAGCGCGAAGCGCGTTCCCTGATGCTTCAGCGTCAGGGAGACGGAGGGAGCCGTAGCCTTTAGGCTACGAAATAAGTGGGCTGGCAAAGATGTGGCCTTTAGGCCCGGGCCTTCTTTCGGCTGCGAACAAAAGGCCCGGGGCTGAAGCCCAATTCTTGCCTAGCTCTCATTCCGTAGCCTAAAGGCTACGGCTCCCTCCGTCCCGCGACGCTAAAGCGTCACGGTTTGCGCTTCGCGCTGTGCTGAACAGACCATCATTCTTCAACAACCTAGTTTCGCCGGGTGTTCAGGATGGGGAACGCTGGGGCGAGGAGTCTGACCGTAGAGTGCGAGATCTCCGGAAGACCGGCGAGGCGATTTTCAATCTGCGCGATGAGTTGTGCGTTGGCCGTCTCGTCCGAGCCTGGAGCCGTCAGGACGACGTGGGCGATGTAGCGCGGCGGAACGCCCGGGATGGTGGCGCCGGGGGCATCTACGTCGCGCGTCAGCGTGGCTGAGCGCACTAGATTCAGCTCTACGATATTGCGCCGCAGCAGCGGGTCGTAGCAGTCGCGCAAGGCGGCTACCAGGTCGTTCTGGGTCACTGGCCGCTGTCCTGGTGGGTCTTCATGCAGGCGTTCAGGTGCTGCGTGCTGCGCGTGTGCCAGGTGGGGTCGGACGAGGGGTGGAGGACGCTCTGGCGATAGAACATCAGCCAGGTCTTGCAGCCGTCGACATCGGCGGCGGCTGAGGGCGGCTGGGTTGTCTCGATTTGTTGTTGCAGGGCCTGCAGGGCGGGCTGGAACTGGGCGTCGGGCGCGTCGCGGAGAGCGGCAACCTTGTCGAAGGCGTTCCATGCGGCAGCACTTTCGGGTGGGACGGTGTGCGTAACGGACAGGCCGGGCTGGGAGGATGCTGGTTGCGGGCGCAGGTGGCGGCTGCGATAAAAGTTGAAGACTCCGAGCGCGAGGATAACGATGATCAGGATGTAGTGGCGGGGGTGAAAGCGCATGAAGACTCCTGCGGTTTAGTGGCGGCTGGCAATCGAAGCTGCGTGACCCACGCGTTTGAGGTGGTACGAATGCGGGGGTCCTTCGCCAAACCACCCCAGCAAGCGCAAAGTGCGCGCTCTCCAGGGACCCCGGTACGGCTCAGGATGACGACGAAAAACAAACAACGGCAAAAGCAACTGCTGAGGCAACGGCGAACGCAACGCGTTAGTGCGTGCGTTCGACGAGGTACTGTGCGAGCGACTTGAGCGGGGTGGCGGCGTCGCCAAACGGCTCGAGTGCGGCGAAGGCGTCGGCGATGAGTTCCGCGGCGTCGTGCTTCGACTGCTCGATCCCGAAGACCGCGGGCCATGTGGCCTTGTCGGTGGCGGTGTCCTTGCCGGCGGTCTTGCCGAGCTCTTCGGAGGACTGCGTCATGTCGAGAACATCGTCGACGATCTGGAAGGCGAGGCCGGCTTTTTCGCCGAAGATGCGGAGACGCGCGATGGCATCTTCGGCCGTGCAGGCGAGTTTGGCCGCATCGCCGTTTGCGAGGCAGTGGCCGAGGCCCAGCAGGCCGCCGCAGACGATGGAGGTGGTAATGAGCGCGCCGGTCTTGGCTCTGTGGATGCGTTCGACGAGTTCGGCGGTCGGTTTGTGGCCTTCGCCTTCGATGTCCATGACCTGGCCGCCGATCATGCCGGGGGGCAGGTCCGCGGCGATCTGTGAGCCGGGAACGGGGCCGACACCGGTGCCGATGGCGAACGAGAACTCGCGCAGAATCTCAACGACCGTTGCAGCGGGTGCGGGAAGCTGGGCGATGGTCTGAAAGGCGAGGGTCTGCAGGGCGTCGCCAGCGAGGATGGCGAGGGCTTCGCCAAAGACGACGTGGCACGTCGGCTTGCCGCGGCGCAGGTCGTCATTGTCCAGCGCAGGCAGATCGTCGTGGATCAGCGAGTAGGTGTGCACCATCTCGAGGGCTGCGCCAAGGTTGGCCGCTCCTGCGGGCAGCGTGCCGGCGACGCAGCGTGCGGCCTCCATGCAGAGGATGGGCCGCAGGCGCTTGCCTCCTGCGAAGGTGGAGTGGCGCATGGCGCGGTGAATCGAATGGGGCTCGACCGTGGCCGCGGGCAGCAGGTGTTCGAGTGCGGCGTCGGTCGTTGTGGCACCGGTTTTTAGAAGGGATTGAACGTCGGTTGTCATCGGCAATCTTTGATTTTACGCGAGCGGAGAAAGGTAAGTCCCAGCAGGGCCAGGGCACAGGCGCTGATGGCTATGCCGAGCTGCTGGTCGAGGGTATAGTGCCAGGCGATGTCGATCGTGGAGGGCCCGCTGGGAAGGGCGATGGCGAGGAGTCCGTCGTCGCGCTGGAGGTGCGCTGGAAGCTCTGTGCCGTTGCGGGTGAGACGCCAGTCCGGGAAGTCGCGCAGGTTGAGGACGAGCGTCTCCGGTTGCGCGAGATTCAGGACGAGATGTCGTGGCGCCTGGGCCGATACCGTCTGTTCGACTGGAAGCTCGCCGGAGAAGTTAGGGTCGGTGGCAGCGGGGTTGGGGATTGTGCCGGGAGCGAAGGCCGCAGGGTTGGGAGTGAGCCAATAGCCGGGATCGTTACTACGCAGGACGTCGTTGTCGGCTTCGTTCGGGGTGTACTCGTCCGTCGGGGGAACCCCGTGATGGGTGCTGAAGAGTGCCGCTGTGGCGGAGGGGAGGCCTGTGGCTTCGCAGGCTTGTCGGTAGAGGGTGATGCCCAGCAGAGAGAGCGCAAGAACGCATACCGGCGCTGCGATCAGCATCGGCTTGCGGCTTCTGTCTCCGCGAGGTAGCAGCAGGGCAATTGCGAAGACGAGTACGGCGGAGAGAATCGTGAGAAGACGCCAGGGGAATTGCAGGAAGGCGAGGTCTGGGAGATATCGCCAGAGTGGGGTGGAGATTGGGACGAGCAGGAAGACGATCACTACTGTGAGCAGGGCCAGATACGGTCCAGGTGTTCCAGGTTCCTGATGTGATGCAGAGGCGCGGGCCTCCTGGGCGCACCCGGCTTTTGGGGCTCGATAGAGGAGAACGGCTATAGTTCCCAGGGTCAAGAGCAACAGCACGACGGCAAGCAGGCTGATCGTGTGTAGAACGACGTTGTGGGGAACGTCCGCGGTGTGGCCGAAGAGGAAGTTGTCCTCGAAGCGCATGTTCGGGATGATCGCCATGGCGATCTGTACGTAGCGGCGTTCGTAGGCGGCGGGGACGAGATAAAACGCGGGTAGGGCGAGCCCCAGCACTGTGCCGGTGCTTATCGTTAGCAGCAGGGGAAAAGGCTTAGGAGAAAAGGTCTTCTTGGAAACGCGATAGGCAGCGATGAGACGCACCGCAGCCAGCAGCGCCAGCATGTAGCAAGCCATCACGGCGGCGGGCGCGTTGGTCAGCCACAGCAGCGCGACTGGAATGGCGATTCCTTGCACGGTAGGATGTTTCCGCAGGACGGCCAGCAGGAGCAGCGGTATCCACGCGGCGGCGAGAAGCTCGGCATAGGCTGTGCGCTCGAAGGCGTTGAAGAGCATGTAGGGATTCGCCATGTAGAGTGCGGCGGCGAGCAGGGCGGCGTTCGGCGAGGTGTACTGCCGCGCGAGATGGTGCATCGCAAACCCCGCGGCGGTGAATGCGATCCACGTGTAGATCGCGGGCGTTGCGCTGATAGGGAAGAGGAGCGTCAGGAGCGCGCCGAGCATCCAGGACAGCGGCGGATAGTAGACAAAGCGCGGCTCTCCCGCGTTGTAGGCGGCGGTCCAGGCCCAGTGCGGATAGAGCGTGCCGTGGCGAAGCTGCTGTGCCGCTTCGAGCCAGCTCTGCAGGTGGAAGCCGAAGTCGTGCCCGCAGGAACAGCCGTGCAGGAGGAGTGGCAGAGTTGCCAGCAGGGCGGCGAGCGGAAGCAGGATGTGGTGACGCCGCATCTTGTTAGCGTAACGCGCTACAGCGGAAAACAAGCAACAGCTTTAACGCAAAGGTCGCGGAGGTTGCGCAAAGGTCGCAGAGAGTTTCGTGGCGGCCTCCGCGAAACCTCTGCGACCGCTGCGTTAAAGCTCTTTGTTAGCTAAGGCAAAAGCGTAAGCGTGTGAGTGGACTGCGTATCGTGCAGTGGCAGCGCGAAGGTGGTTCCGTTCAACCAGGGCTCGAACTGATCGAGATACCACGGGCTTGCGGGGTTGCCGGACTCGCCCGTGGTGATGTTGCCCTGGTTTGTCTCCGGGTTGGCGAGGTCGGCGGTGAAACGTTCGCTGGGGCCGAAGTGACGGCTGATGGCGCGGATGGTCGTTCCATCGCCCGGTGTCATGTGCGATCCCGATCCCGTCGCTCTGCCCAGCAGCCGGTCGAACAACGGAGATTGGGAGAAGAGAGGATGGTCGATCTCGACAGGATGCACTGTGCCATAGCGCCAGGACGAGATATTTGAGGGCGCATGGGCATCGTGCAGGGCCTGGGCGACGGTCTCCGTGAGCAGATCGTCCCAGTTGGCAACTCCCGGCGGCAGCCAGCGCGCGGGCGTGTGCTGAAGCAGATTTTCGAGCGCGTCGGCCTGCTCTCCCCACACGTAGAGGGCGAGCAGGTCCTGCGGATGGGCCTTCTGTCCGGTCGCTTTATCGTGTGCCGCAATCTGCGGCAACAGGAGCGCCGACCACAATGCGGTGCGGGTGGCATTCACGATGGCCGGTGCGGCGGCGTTGGGCAGGATCTCGCCGTTCCAGGAGCGCAGGATATCCGCGGTCTGATGCAGGCGTTTGGTGTCATGCGCGAGCGCGGCGGCGGAGGCATGGTCGATGGCATAGGCGACGCGATGAGCGAGGACACGATCGAACTCGGAGTGCGCATCGTTCTGGATGGCGAGCATATCGGCCGGGGTCAGATTGGTGCGTCCTGCCAGCAGCTTGTTGATGCGCTCCACGCGGTACGGCGCAGCCCAGTCGAGGGTGATGGCGTAGGGGTAGTCGTTCGGCGTAATGCGCGCATTGGCTGTCGCGACAAAGCCGTTGGGCGGGTCGATGACGGCGGGAAGTTCGTTGTAGGGGATGTAGCCCGACCACTGTTGCGAGGTGTCTCGGGCCTCTACGGGCAGGGGCGAGATGGGCGAACCGATGGTGTAGTCGATCACTGGTGCGGCGGCGATCGGTGGCTCGTCGAGCCTGGGTGCGGCTTTGGGGCGGGGCGCACGTTTGGGCTTTGC
This sequence comes from Granulicella mallensis, assembly GCF_014203225.1. Classification (GTDB taxonomy): domain Bacteria; phylum Acidobacteriota; class Terriglobia; order Terriglobales; family Acidobacteriaceae; genus Granulicella; species Granulicella mallensis_A. Next base: position 6,721 of record NZ_JACHIO010000013.1, read on the forward strand.
AGCGCTAGGCTGGACGCGCTGCCTGCGGCGTACGGGATGGTATGCCGTGTCGAGAAGATGGGGTTGTTCCGAGGTCTCAGGCAGGAGGAGGCTTGCTTGCGGAGTCTCGGAGTCCGAGTCGTCTTCATCGGAAGGAGTAGGGCCATCGGGGATGGGCTGCTGGACCTCGCGTTGGTAGTGCACCGCAGGTCCTCGTACGGGGATGCGGCCTATGGCGTGATAGCCGATGTGTTTGTTGTCGTCGGCGTAGACAAGATTGAGCGACGGCCCGCCGAAGCTGGCGAAGGCCGCGACCAGGGAGCCACCATCGCCTGCGGCGTTGATGTTGAGGAAGGGCGAGGTGACGTTGGCTGGATCGTAGATGGTCCAGGCCAGTGAGAGGGCGCGCCGCTCGGTGGGAAATAGCGGAGAGATGATCGGCGTCGCGTACTCGACGTTTCCGACGGTCTCCGTGGTGGTGAGCACATCGAGCTTGATATCGCGGCCACGCTTTACGCGAATGATCTCGCTGTGGTGAGCGACCGGCGACCAGGTGCCGTCGGTGTGCTGGTATTCGGTGTCCTGGCCGGAGCCGCGGAGATGTTCGATGCGAACATCCTGCACGTCCGCGCCGAGGTTGGTGAAGCTCCAGGCGACGTGCGCGTTGCGGCCCACGATGATGAAGGGCACTCCGGGCAGGGTGAAGCCTGTGACATCGAGGTTGGCCCCGTGCAGGCTGGCTTCATACCAGATGTCCGGCACGCTCAGCCCAAGGTGCATGTCATTGGAGACCAGCGCACCACCCGAGGCGGAGCGCGATGCGGCGACTGCCCAGTTGTTCGAGCCGGAGCGGCAGTCTGCGCAGCGCTGGCCGGGAAGTTCGTGGGCTACCTGGAGGATGTCGTGCGGTGTTGCCAGCAGCGACTGCGAGCGGTCGAGTGGAATCTGCTCGATCTCCGGCTTAGGCGTTATCAGGTCCGGCGCAGGCTGCGAGGGCGGATGATCTCTCCAGGAGCCGACAGGGTAGAGGTCAGCCAGAAGCTGCGGAGGCAGGTGGGCCGCGAGGGCCTCGCGACGCATCTTGGTCGGAAATTCGGTGCCGAGGTCCTGGAACATCGAGAGTGAGACGAGCAGCGTGTCGCGAGGCTGCCACTGGGCAGGCGTGTAGTGCAGCAGGTGGAACTCTACCGGCAGATGGTCGCTGTTCTGCTCCAGAAAGGCGTTTACGCCGCGTGCGTACGCTTCAAGCTGATGGAGCTGGTCGGCGGGCAGGGCCGCGACGGCGCGGTCGGCGGCGGCACGGATCTGCAGCGTGCGCTGGGTGCGGTCGTGTTCGACGAGGCTCGAGCCGAGGACCTCGGCGAGCTCTCCGGCGGCGTGGCGGCGCAGCATGTCCATCTGCCACAGGCGATCCTGCGCGGTGACGAAGCCCTGCGCGAAGAGCAGGTCGTCGAGACTGGAGGCTTGAATAGAGGGCACGCCCTGCGCGTTGCGCGTGATGGTGACCGGCTGGCTAAGGCCTGCGATATGCAGCGTGCCGTCGATCTGAGGCAGAGCGGCGTGCATGGAGTGCCGCAGCCAGATACTGACTGTGAACAGTCCCAGCAGGGCGATGACTGCCAGGGTACAGAGCACGATGGCAACTCTGCGCAGAGAGAGGCGGCGCTGGGTGCGCTGTGAGTCTCCACGGCGCTGAATGCGCAGCCTTTCGGCGAGCTTTGCAAAGGAGGAGGGGCGTTCGTGATGCGGGGCCGGCTCGCCGGTGTGGTCCTGGCGAGTATAGAGACGAGGTTCGGCCTGCCCGGTGTCGTTGCTGTCGTGAGGAGTGGGCGAGCCGGGAGTAGGTAAGTCAGGGGGAAGAAGAGGCATGTGTTATCCCAATTTTAGGGGATGAGGGTGTGCGTCTCCGGTGGAAGGCTGTGGGGTGCAGGGATTGGTTCCAGCGGAGGCTGCGTGCCGGCACGCGTGGTGAAGTGAATAATCAGCACGACCAGCAGAAGCGTGGGAATGACGAAGAGGCTGCCTTCAGGGCCGTCGGGGCCGCCGGACAGGAGAACGGTGCCGGTGGGATGCGTCTGGAAGAGGCGTCCCGCGCTGAGGCCGCCGCTATCGGGAACGCCGTAGAGGAAGCTCTGGGCCCAGTCCCATGCCATGTGGAAGCCAATGGCCCACCAGAGCGAGCCGGTGTGCCAGAGCGCGTAGCAGAAGGTGATGCCGGCGAGAAAGACCGCGCAGATTCCCCAGGCGGTTTCACCCTTGTTGCCCAGGTGTCCGGCTCCGAAGAGGATCGACATGATGGCGGCGGCAATCCAGAAGGCGACGGCGCGGGCGTGAGTGGATGAGATCTTCTCGGCCAGGCCGAAGAGGCCGCGTGTGAGTGTGTACTGGAGATAGCCGCGTGTGAGGTACTCCTCAAGCAGGCCGACGAGCAGAAATGCCAATAGCCAGAGCAGGCCGTAGAGGGGGACGTCAGAGCCATGGAGCAGGCGTGCGTCGAAGACCAGGAGATGGCCTGCTCGCAGGACGCCGACCAGCAGTGAGAGTGCGGCTAGGCCCCAGAAGGCTCCGGCAAAGAAGTCGAGACGGCGAGCGCTGCCGATTCCATAGGCGGCCAAACGGCGGCGCTCGATGAGCGAAAGAAGCCATGTTGCGAGGCCTACACCTGCCAGGCCAAGGCTTTCACTGATGAGGGTCTCGTCCAGCGTAAGGGTCTGCGTCGCAGGTTTGGAGGGGGCCGAGGTCTTTTGGCTGGTGGTCTGAGCCTTGCGCTGCGCGATGGCCTTCTGCAGGCGACCGGTAGCGGCGAGTGTAGCGATGCTGATCACCGAAGAGAAGACGAGAAAGAGTACGACGAAGATGGCGATGCCCCAGCCGGAACGCAGGCCAAAGCGGCCAAAAAAGATGCCTTCCGAAGGAGGAGGCACGGGGCTGCTGATCGGTGCGTCGGGTAGGGGGGATGGAACCATGAACTCCTGCGGGTTATCCAAGTTGATCTCCGTTTCGTTGCTAAGAATACGCAGGCATGCAGGCGATAGTTCCTGAAAGCTCAGATATGCTGGTTGTATTCTTACAGGCATTTTGAACGGAACTCAGCCACTGTTGAGCCGCTCGTGCCAGAGGGTCGTTTTCGTTTGAACTGCCGCGTTTTTTATCACGACAAATGCTTTGATGGAGCCTGTTCGGCTTCGCTGTTTACCCGGTTTCATCGCGAGTGCATCGGCACGGCGTTGAGCTTCGACTATCACGGTCTGGTGCATCGCGCCGGTGCGCTGTACGACGAGAGCTGGTTCGCGACGGAAGGCGAAAACGCGATCGTGGACTTCAAGTATTCGCCCTCGCCGCGCGTCTCGTGGTGGTTCGATCATCATCTCTCGGCGTTTCTCTTGCCGGAGGACGAAGCGAACTTCTACCGGGGACAGACGAATCCCGACGGCACGCCGGGGCCGCTGGCGAGACGGCAGTTCTTCGATCCGAACTACACGAGCTGCGCGAGCTGGATCGCGCATATTGCCAGCACAAAGTTTGGCATGGACATCTCTCCCCTGGCTGAGCTGATCCACTGGGCCGATATCGTGGATGGCGCGAAGTATGAGAGTGCACAGGCTGCCGTGGAGATGGCCGCGCCCGCGATGAAGCTCACGATGGTGATCGAGAGTGCGCAGGAGAGTGCGCTGGTGCAGCGCATTATCCCTTTGCTGACGGCCATGCCGTTGCAGCAGGTGCTCGATCAGCCGTTCGTGCAGGAGCTGCTGGGGCCGCTGATGGAGCGGCACTGGGCGGGGCTGGAGCTCATCCGCCAGCGAGCGCAGTGTGAGGGCGGCGTAATCACCTTCGACATTACCGACCAGCCTACCGAGGGCTACAACAAGTTCATCCCTTACTATTTGCATCCAGAGGGGACGTATAACGTCGGGTTGTCGAAGTCGAGCTTCAGGACGAAGGTCTCTGTCGGCACGAATCCCTGGACGCCGAAGCCTGCGAGTGAGTTGGTGAATCTCGCGGCGATCTGCGAGCGGTATGGCGGTGGCGGGCACGCGCGCGTCGGTGCGATCAGCTTTCCGGTGGAGAAGGAAGAGGAAGCGCGTGAGGCTGCGGCGGAGATTGTGGCGGAGTTGCGGGGGCGGGGGTAGTTGCTACTCCCGGAAGCGACGCGGCTTGCGCATGGCACCGTGCCGAATGGAGAGTAGTTTCACGACTATCTCAGTACGGCGGTAATAGATGATGTACGGCGTTCCGGGCACGACCAACTCCCGGGTACGCTGTACATTGCCAAGCCTTCCAGAGATAGGAAATTTGCCGAGTTGTTTGACCGCGTCAAGGATTAGATGGAGCTAGCGAACTGCAGCCTGAGCATTCTCTGCGGCTAGGGCTAGATAGTTGCAGAGAATGTCTAATTCATCGGAAGCACGCCGGGACCAGCGAATTTGCATTACGCGGCTTTCGCCCCGCGTAGGCGCGCTTCGTAGCGAGCAACGATCTCTTCATGCGTAACGAAGTCGCCAGCTTCAATCTGCCGATCAGCTTCTTCGAGGTCTGCGAGCAGGTCTTCGTGGTCCGCCAGATACATGGATAGAGCATCACGTAGGATTTCCGTGCGGTCAACCTGACGGCTCGCCGCGATCTCATCGATCGCCGCGATGGACTCTTCGGAGACTTTAAAAGTGACGGTCTGAAGGCTCATGAGGACAGAATAGTTCTGCTGAAGGTCTCGTGTAAGGACTTGTCCTGCGAAAACTCTGAGGGCTGAAGGCCCGATCTATTGGTTGTGCTGCCGATAGGTCGGGCCTTCAGCCCTCAGAGTTTTTATTGGGTTCGTAACCCAGGGCTACGCCCTGGGCTGGGATATGTCGCCCCTTTGGGGCTTGGCTTTGGGGCGATTCTCTAGACTGTGCTTGCCGAATAGGTGTCGCGGTTCTGTGCTTCGCCTATGGCTTGCCGAAATGCAGCTTCGTGATGTCGTTGAACATCACGAAGCAGGCGAAGAGGATGATGCAGACGAACGCGACCTGGTAGACGCGTTCCTTGATGGCCATGTCGACATCGCGCCGCATGATGCTTTCGATAATCAGGAAGAGGATCATGCCGCCGTCAAGAATGGGGAACGGCAGCAGGTTCATGATGCCGAGGTTGAGCGAGATCGCGCTCATCAACTGCACCACGGACCAGGGCCCCATCTGTGTGGCGATATCGATCTGCTGTGCGATGCCGACCGGGCCGCTCATCTGCTTCACCGAGACGTGCCTTGTGAACAGGCCCTTGAGGACGCGCAGGATCAGGGTCGAATCTTTGCCGTTATCGATCAGCGACTGCTTGAGGGAGCTGCCCAGGGGGAGTTGCTCCACATCTGTAGGAACGGGGAGCGGTTTGAATCCGACCTGGAAGCTCATGCTGCCAATGCCGTTATCGCGCCATTCGGGCTGAAGCTGTACGGTCCGCGTCTGGCCCTTGTGAACCACGAGCAGGGTCGCAGGGGCGCCGTTACGGTCTTTCAGGTAGGCGAGCAGCGTTTGGACGGAGTGGATCTCAACAGAATCGACGCGCGCGAGGGCGTCGCCGTCTACAAGACCCGCGCGTTCGGCAGGTGATCCGGCAGAGATATGCTGCATGCCCAGCGGGCCAACCTGCATGCGCGGGATCAGGCCTAGTTTGTCGGGCGAGAAATCGCCATTGTTGACGCTGGCAACGTCGAGACTCGCTGAGACCGTGCTGCCGTTGTGCAGGAACTTGAACGGGATAGCGTGATTGCTGAGATTGACCTCGACTTCTTCGAGAATCTGCTCCCAGGTCGGGTTGCTGACGTTGTTGAAGCCTACGATCGTGTCCCCGGTGGTAAGGCCGCTATGTGCCGCGGGAGTGTTCAGGGGAACGTAGTCGACGACAGCGGGGCCGTTCAGGTACTGGTCCGTCTCGTGGTGATAGTGGGCCACCATGGCGAGCAGGAAGAACGACAGGACGAAGTTGGCGAAGGGGCCTGCGAGCGCGATGAGGATGCGCTGCCAGCGGGTCTTCGAGGTGAACTCGTCGGGGGCACCGGTGGTGGTTACGTTGGGGTCGCCGTTGTACTCGCCCGCCATCTTGACGTAGCCGCCCAGAGGCAGCAGGCAGACCTTGTAGTCGGTGCCGTTGTGCCGCACGCCGAAGAGGCGGGGACCGAAGCCGATCGAGAAGGCCTCTACGCGCACGCCGCAGAGCTTGGCGACGGCGAAGTGGCCGAACTCGTGGACGAGCACCATAATGCCGAGGACGATGGCAAATTCGACGATGACGGAAAGAATGTGCATGAGAAGTGTGGGTGACCTTAGCGAGGGAAGCAGTTTCCCCGCGGGAATGACAGCAAGAAGGACAAAAGCGAATCTGTACCCCAGGCGCTTCACCAAGGGGACAGAATGGCAGATTTACCGGGCGACGAGCTCTCTTGCAAGTTCGCGTGCAGCGCGATCCGCGGCGAGCACCTCAGGGATGGACGCTGGAGAACCGCTGGTGGTGAGCGCGAGCACTTGTTCGATTGTACGTGGGATGCCCAGAAACGGCAGCTTCCCGGCCAGGAAGGCCTCGACCGCGATCTCGTCGGCGGCGTTCAGGGCGATGCAATGGTTCTGCGAGGCGGCTGCGGCCTCATAGGCGAGGCGCAGGCAGGGGAAGCGCTCGAAGTCGGGCTGCTGGAAGTCGAGGTGTGACAGGGCGGCCATGTCGAAGGTCAGGTCGCTTGGCACGCGCTCCGGCCAGGCGAGGGCGTAGAGGATCGGCAGGCGCATGTCGGTGACCGAGATCTGCGCGAGGATGGAGCCGTCCACGTACTCGACGAGGGAGTGGATCGTCGACTGCGGATGCACGGTGACGCGCACCTGGGCGGGCGGCAGGTTGAAGAGGCGGCAGGCTTCGATGATCTCGAGGCCCTTGTTGAGCATCGTCGCGGAGTCGATGGTGATGCGCTGGCCCATGACCCAGGTGGGATGCTTGAGCGCCTGGGCGGGCGTGATGTGCTCGAAGTCCGCGAGCGGTGTGTTGCGGAACGGGCCGCCCGAGGCGGTGAGCCAGATCTGCTTAACCTCGCTGGCCGAGCCTCCGCGCAGGCATTGGTGGATAGCGTTGTGCTCGGAGTCGATGGGCAGCAGGTCGACGCTGTGCTCACGGGCGGCGGCGAGGATGAGGTCTCCGGCGGCGACGAGGCACTCCTTGTTGGCCAGTCCGACGGTCTTGCCGGCGAGCACAGCCGCATAGGTGGCTTCGAGCCCCGCGACGCCGACGATGGCCGAGACGACGAAGTCGGCCTCGGGCAGCGTCGCCACGCGGACGGTTCCGGCTGTGCCGTAGACGACTTCGATGCCGTTGATTCCAGTGGCCTTGAGGCGCGCGGAGAGCTCATCGGCCAGCGCTTCGGTGGCGATGGAGACGACCTGGGGCCGCCAGCGCTGGCACTGAGCGAAGGCCACTTCGAGGTTCGATCCGGCGGCGAGGGCGATGGGATGGAAGCGGTCCGGGTGGGACTCGCAGATGCTGAGGGTGCTTTGGCCGATGGAGCCGGTCGAGCCGAGAAGAGCGATCTTTTTCACTAGTCTATTTTCGCAGAATTGGTGGGATTGGAGAGATTCAGCGTGGTCAAGGGGTTCTCTTGAGCGAGGCTGATTGGGTTGAGGCGGTAGTTGATGTAAAGCGCCGAAAGCAAAAACGTAAAGAAGGGGCTGATGTTGGGCTCCCAACCTTCGGTTTCCCGGAAATGCACCTGTATCTCGTGCCGAAGCAGGAAGGGTGCGACAAGGAAGAGTAATGAATCAATCATCCCGAGGTAATCCCCCCACTGGGACCTCGGTTCCCAGTGGATTATTGCAACATCCAACAGGGCGCAGAGGGCGGTGAGCGAGAAAGCTATCAAAGGTGCAAGCGAACGGCCTTTGCTGCGAATCCAGAGGGATAGATAAATGCCCAAAGCAATGAGAGCAGTACCGGAGCTAAGGGCAACGATCAGGACAATCCATCTGGCATGGATCGATGCGGTCCAAGGTAAACCCTCTTCGTTCTCAAATGCCATAGGGGTCGATTGGCAGGCCAAGGTCACGGTACATGATCTTCCAGAACGCCATGAGTCGAGGATACAACGAGGCTTAGAAGCTTCCCGGGGAGAAGAATTCCCGGATTACCAGGACAAACCACAGTACCGGGGCTGCGACGAGCAGTGCGTCGATGCGGTCGAGGATGCCGCCGTGGCCGGGCAGCAAAGTGCCTGAATCCTTTACGTTAGCGCCGCGCTTCAGGGCTGACTCCAGGAGGTCGCCGAACTGCGCGGCGACGTTCAGCAGGATCGCCAGCAGCAGGAACTCCCACCACGGTTCGGTGGTGTGCAGCTTGGTGAAGTTGGAACCATGTGCGGCGAGCCAGTCGCCCCCGAGGACGAGGCCCATGCCGAAGAGCACGCTGGCGGCGACCGAGGCCAGCGCGCCTGCCCAGGTCTTGTTGGGCGAAAGTTGCGGGGCGAGCTTGCTGCGGCCGAAGTTTTTGCCGACGTACAGCGCGGCGATGTCTCCCGACCAGACACAGAGGAAGAGGAAGAGCAGCAGCGCTGTGCCGTTGACCGTGTTCCAGATCTGAGGGATCAGGGTCAGCGGATAGGCGATATAGACCAGCATCAGCAGGCCTGCGGCGGTCTCGGAGAGCACGCGGTTGAGCGGCGAACGCAGGGCGTTCCAGGTGAAGAGCACCAGGGTGGCGAACGCGACGGCGACGATGGTGTCCTGCGGACGCAGGAAGGTCGCCAGAAAGAACAGGGCGATGGAGCCGAGGGTCCACCAGAGCGGCACAGGGCTGTCGCCGGCGGCGGCGAGGCTTCGGAACTCCAGGGCGGCTAGTCCGGCGACGACGGCGGAGCATACGGTGATCATCCAGGGCTTGCCGAAGAAGACAAGCGCGATGACCAGAGCGATAAGAACGATTGCGGTGAGAATACGCTTCATGTGGTCTGGTTGAGGATACATGGAGGGGGCATGGCGAATCGAATCGCCAGCAAAAACGCCATCCCTGCGATGGTGCTGTTTCGCGGTGGATAGGGGATAGAGCGGGGTGTGTCATTCGATTGCGCGAAGCGCGTTCCCCGATGCTTCAGCATCGGGGGGGGAACGGAGGGAGCCGTAGCCTTTAGGCTACGGAAAAGGGGCCAGGCAAAATTGGGCTTTAGCCCCGGGCTTTTTGTCCGCAGCCGAAAGAAGGCCCGGGCCTAAAGGCCAATTCTCGTAGGGCCTGAATTCCGTGGCCTAAAGGCCACGGCTCCCTCCGTCCCGCGACGCTAAAGCGTCACGGTGTGCGCTTCGCGCAGTCGGATGACATACCCTAGCCGCCGGCACACATAGAGAGGGGAATGTTATGTGCCTGGCAGAACTGGTCTTGTGAGGCCTTCTGGCTTGAGAGAGAGTTTTCAAACTCGTGATGAATGACGACCGCTCCGACTAGGCCTGCACCGAGGATGACACCTCCAAGGATCAAAAAGGTCCTGCGACGATGGTCTGGAGGAGCCGTGGTGAGGTTCGCTGCTTCGACATCGGAGAGGGGCTCGTTGCTGAGGACCTTGATGCGGCTGATCAGGTTGGTAATGGAGAGCGACGTCCAGCGTTCAAGGACCTGCCCCCCGCCGGCGAGATTGACGGGGGAGGTGATCGTCCACAGAGCTACGTTTGTTTTGGGATCGACAAGAGTGAGCTGAAAGGCCGGGCTGGTGATCGAATAGACGCCGCCGCGACCTCCGGTGACATCAGTGATGGGAGCAACGCCGCGGAGTTGGAAGATGAGGTCGGCCTGCTCAGGGGAGTTGACAAGCTGAAAGCGGCCCCAGGCCTGCAACGCGGTAGAGACGTCGTTGTAGCTGGTGGTGGGGTCGATGGGGAAGTTGGGATCGGATCCGGAGTTGGTTAGAAATACCGTGTGGGCCGAGACGATCTGTTGCACGGGAACAGTGGACCCAGGTGGCGGAGGGATTGGCGAAGATTGTTCAATGGGAGCGGATTGAGCTGTGGTGTCAGGCGCAGCGGTTGAGTTTTGCATTCTGGCTGCATGGGCGAATTGGTTGAACAGAGTGGCAAACGAAAGGACTGCGGCGATGCTGCGGAGTGCGTTCTTCATGAGACGACCCTCTGGTTCGGCGGCGAGAAACGTGCCTGCCCACCTGATGGGAGCTAACGGGAAATCATTGAAGAAGATGCGCGGCTTTCGGGAATTATTTTGTTGCGGTGAAGTAAAAGAATATTTTGGATGGCTTTGGGGCTGTCATCAGACTGTTCTTCGAGACGACAATGGGGCCGTGCAAATAGTTCGTTGAGGCAGAGATCGGAAGGGCAGGGTTTCAACCCTGCCGCAAGGGCTGGATTGAGGGACAGTACCGCTCTGCCGAAGGCTGGAGTGAAGCCCGCGAGTGTAACGACTGAATTGCCTTCTTTGGTTGCAGCTAAACGGGTGGTTACATCTACGAATGCGTCTCGGTTGTCCCTGTGCCATCTAGACCGCACGAAGGAAAGCAATTCAGTCGCTGCGGCTACGCCTTCACTCCGGCCTTCGGCAGAGTGGAAAGGGGTTGTGCCCCATCTTTACGGCACGGTTGAAACCGTGCCCTTCCGGGTTTTTGCCACGGGATGTTGTTTGCACTGTTCAATCTGAGTCTTCAATAACAACTTTGATGACAGATCTTAGGCGGCAGACTTGAGTCTTTGTGTCGCTGCGCAAAGAGTGAACCGTTTGAGTGCTGGGTCTCATCTCTTGTGTGGCACATCCAGATCTAAAACTGAAGGGAATATCGCAACGATGGAAACTCAGGTTTCGAACGAGAAACTACTGGTCGACGCAGCCTTGAAACAGTGGCAGACCGGCGTTGACCGGGCCAGCAAGTTATTTGGAGGAGCCTCGGACGAGGTGCTGGAGCGGGAAGTGGCTCCGGGGAAGAACCGCCTGATCTATCTGTTCGGCCATCTGTTGGCTGTAAGCGACACCATGTACGCGACTCTGCGTCTCGGGGAAAGACTGCATCCGGAGTACGACGCGATGTTCCTCAAAAGCTCCGATCGGGCTGTCACTCCGATTGCCTCGGCGGAGGAGCTGAAAGCTGCGTGGGTTGTGGTGCACGAACGTTTGCAGGTGGAGCTGGCGAAGCTCTCGGCGGCGGAGTGGCTGGAGCGCCATGCTTCTGTTTCGGAAGAAGACTTCGTGAAGGAGCCCCATCGCAATCGCTTCGCGATCTTATTGGGACGGACCAACCATCTCGCCTATCACCTTGGACAGACTGTTCTGGCGAAGTAACTAGTGGCAGGAGACCCTACCGGGGTGCAAGCTCGGCTTCGGTAGGGAGCACATCGCTCAGGTCTTCGTCGCTCGATTCGCCGAGGCCTCCGAAGCGGCGCTCGCGCTGCTGGTAATCGGCGATGGCTTCAAGCAGGTGCAGGCCGCGGAAGTCGGGCCAGAGGCGCTCGGTGACGAAGATCTCCGCATAGGCGATCTGCCATAGCAGGAAGTTCGAGATGCGCTGCTCGCCGCTGGTGCGGATGAGCAGGTCGGGATCGGGCATGTGGCCGGTGTAGAGGTTGGCCGAAAGCTGCGGCTCATCGATGCGCGCCTTGATGGCGTCGTCGACACCCTCGGCTGCGAGCATGTCCTCCAGCGAGACGCCGCGCTTCGCGGCTTCGGCGATCATCGCGTGAACGATGCTGCGGGCGGAGTCGACGATCTCGGACCGGGCCCCGTAGTTGAGGGCGAGAGTCAGCGTGGTGCCGGTATTTTTGGCGGTCTGCTCGGCGGCCCACTGCATCGTGTCCTGCACGTCGGCAGGCAGCTCGCAGGTGCGGCCGATGTAGGCCATGCGGACGTTGTTGTCGTTCATCCGCTTCACGTTGGAGACGAGATAGCTCTTGAGCAGCTTCATCAGGAAGCTGACCTCGGACTTCGGCCGGCGCAGATTGTTTTCCAGTGAAAAGGCGTAGAGCGTGAGCCACGGGAGGTCGATGCGCGAGGCAGTCTCAACGACGTGCTGTACGGACTCCGCACCCTGCTGATGGCCGAGGAAACGCTTGAGGGCGCGCTTGCCGGCCCAGCGGCCGTTGCCATCCATGATGATGGCAACATGCTGCGGGATACGGCTGGGCTCAAGCATGTCGTAGACTGCGCGTTCTTCACACGTCAGTTCGTGGACACGATTGGAACGTTGGTAGACGCGGCTGGAGGATGATTCGCGCACAAGGACTCGCTCTGATGAGGTTAGCTGAAAGAAGGGGATTAGGGAACAGGGGGATGAAGGATAAGTGCGTCAGTTTTCAAATTGATTTCTGACAGGACCTTCAGAATTGGAGAAGCGCCGCACCCTTCGTTCGTAAGAACGGGAGATGCGGCGCCGGAAGGAGGTCTTGCGGAGAGGCGAGGGGCCTACGCCGTACGGCGCGTGCGGCCCTGAGCTATCTCGCGGACATGGTTGAGGAAGATCGACTTCTGCGTCGAGTTCAAGTGAGCAGAGTACTTGGCGATCTCGGCCAGGAAGGGATCGGCCATGAGTACGGCGGTCTCGTCCTGGTGGCGGGTGGGAGCATCGCGCAGCAGGGCTGAGATGTCCACCTGGAGCGCCCGGGCGAGGCGGTCGAGGGAGGACAGCGTCGGCATGGCCTTGCCGTTCTCGATCTTCGAGATGTAGGTACGCGGCACGTTCATACGCGCAGCCAGCTGGCGCTGCGAGAGATTGCGAACGTGGCGCAGATCGCGCACGGCGCTGGCTACCTGAAGACCACCCTCGGCGGACTTGGGCGCAGGCTCAGGAACCAGGGAGATCGCGGGTTGAACTGTGGGAAGCTCCGGCAGCAAAGACTTTTTGCAGCGTCGGCAGGTGTCTGCAGAGGTGCGGAATTGCACCAGCTTGCAGTGGTCACAACGAAGGACCTCACGCTCAGTGGATGACACAGCCTGGGGCTGAGCCTCCATTGCGCTGATAGGCGCCATCATGGTTGCCATAAATTGTCTGTTGCGGACGGCTGCCAGAGCGGGCACCGTACGCTCACGTCCGATAAGAAGCGAGCGATGTGCCTAGATTGACACCAGGTGCCGAAAGAGTCAAGGGGTACTGCCGAAGATACTCCTAAGAAAAATGAAAAAAGAGGGAAGAGAACCAAGGTAGTTAACAGGAAGTAGGAAACAGCGAACAGGAAACATGGCAGTTGTGAAGGTTAGAGGCGGCTATTGCTTGTTTCACCGCATCTCACGCCGAATGACGAAGCACCCCCGGCTTTGGTGCCACTTCGAAATGCGGGGGTCCTTCAGCTACGCTTCAGGATGACGACGAAAAGCAGGCAACAGCAAGAGCGTTGCTGGCGGCAGAAATCGCTCAAGGGGTTTTGGAATGAACGAAGAGTTTACAGCGGAGCGCGCAGAGGCGTTGCTGCGGGAGTGGACGGCGAGCGAGTCGCTGGTCAAGCATGGATTGGCGGTGGCTTGCTGTACGGAGTCCTATGGGGTTCGCGAGGCGGCTCGGCTGGAGCTTGAGGGTGAGGCGGCAGCACGGTTTGCGGAGCAGTATCGCTGTGCTGGTCTGCTGCACGACTTTGACTACGACAGGCACCCGACGCCGGAGGAGCATCCTTTTGTTGGGGTAAAGTTCCTGCGCGAGCAGGGCTGGCCGGAGGAGATGCTGTACGCGATCCTGGCCCATGCAGACTACTCGGGACTGCTGCCGGAGACGCATCTGGATCGTGCGTTGTTTGCGTGCGATGAACTGGCTGGTTTTTTGACCGCCTGCGCGCTGGTGAAGCCGACGAAGTCGATTGCCGATGTCGAGGTGGCAGGGGTGCGGAAGAAGATGAAGGACAAAGGGTTCGCCCGGGCCGTGAAGCGTGAAGACATTACGCATGGCGCGGAGCTGTTAGGACTTCCCGTAGAGGAGCATATTGGGAACTGTCTTCGTGCGATGCAAGAGCAGGCGGGAGCTTTGGGGCTGGTGGGAGTTGCGTCGGAAGGTTAGGGCCCTGAGTCTTAAGTCCTTTGAATCATGACGGCTTGTCTACGACAGCGCGAAGCGAGTTTCCTGACGTTTCATCATCAGGGAGACGGAGGGTAAGGGAGGCAATCGCCTTTAGGCTACGGAATTCTGGTTTAGGCAAAATATGGCCTTTAGGCCTGGGCCTTCTTTCGGCTGCGAACAAAAGGCCCGGGGCTAAAGCCCGATTCTTGCCTGGTCCTTATTCCGTAGCCTAAAGGCGATTGCCTCCCTTACCCTCCGTCCCGCGACGCTAAAGCGTCACGGTTAGCGCTACGCGCTGTGTTGAACGGGCCATCAGACATTCAACGAACTAAAGCCTCGTCCCACTATCGACAACCCCGCAGGATGGCGAGCCAGGCCAACGAGAGGATGATGGAGCCAATAATCCCGATAGCGATCACGGGATTACGTGCGAGAGGCACGGAACCGGATTTACTGTGTTCGTGCGGGGCTTCCGGGTTGTAGTGGAGGGGGAAGAGTGTGCCCTGTGGAACCGCTGTCTTTGAGGTGTACTCGCCCGTGTGGATCTCGCCGTTGGCCCAGTAGTTGAACGAGATGAGGAAGTGCTTGGTGGTTGGCACTCCAAACGCGAGGGCGCGCCCTGCGCCGAATTCGTACTTGCAGGCGGTGACGGTGGCCATTGCCTCCGGCCACGCTTCGGTCGTGGATTGAGGCTTCAAGACAGTAGCGTCGAGGACGCGAGGCGCTGAATGCTCAGGCTGGCGAAGGCCTGGTTGGCGGCGTCGATCGTGCCGGGCAGGCCGACCGCTCGGCTGAGGTCTTCGACGACGAGAGCCTCGAAGCCGAGTCTGGCCGCAGCCAGCGCAGAGAAGCCAACGCAGAAGTCGTAGGCGAGGCCGGCGAAGAAGAGCCGCTTCAGTCCACGCTCGCGCAGGTAGCCTGCGAGGCCGGTGGGTGTAGCGCCATCGTTTTCGGTGAAGGCGGAGTAGCTGTCGATGTCCTTGCGGAACCCTTTTCGCAGGATGAGTTCGGTGTGGGGGATCGCGAGATCGGGGTGGATCTCCGCGCCGCGCGAGCCCTGGAGGCAGTGGTCGGGCCAGAGGGTCTGGGTGCCGTAGGGTGTCTCTACCGTTTCGTAGGGTTGTTTGCCGTGCGTGCTGGCGAAGGAGATGTGGCCTGCCGGATGCCAGTCCTGCGTGAGGATGACGTGGTCGAACTTTGCGGACAGCGCATTGATGCCGGGAATGATGGCGTCGCCGTCCTGGACGGCCAGGGGTCCGCCGGGCAGGAAGTCGAGCTGCATGTCGATCACGAGGAGCGCGTCGGTGGGGCGGAGGGCGAGGCTCATGGAACGATTGTACGAACAGGAACGCCTGCGATGCACTCCCGTTGGGGGTGCTATCCTTGCGAGTTCTGCGGACGAGTGCTTGGGATGGTGCGATGGCGGATGATTTGAAGGCGGCAAACAGGTTGGAGTCGAAGCTGGATGGTGGGTCTGTGCGGGCTGGAGCGAACCGTGCGGCGATGGTGGCGCTGCTTGGTGGAATGCGCGCTGAAGAAGACATCATCCGCCAGGGAGGCGGTGAGCAGGCTGCCGAAGCCCAGCGTGCCAAGGGCCGGTTGACCGTGCGCGAGCGGCTGGCGCTGCTGCTCGACCGGGATTCGGAGTGGACCGAGCTGGGGCTGTGGGCCGCGCATGGAATGTATGCGGAGTTTGGCGGCGCTCCGGGAGCAGGTGTTGTCACGGGGCTGGGACGCGTCGAGGGGCGGTTGTGCATGATCGTCGCCAACGATGCGACAGTGAAGGCTGGCGCGTTCTTTCCGATGACGGCGAAGAAGGTGCTGCGCGCGCAGACGATCGCGCTGGAGAACCGTATCCCGACGTTGTATTTGGTGGACTCCTCGGGTGTCTTTCTGCCGCTGCAGGAGGATGTCTTTCCCGATCAGGACGACTTTGGCCGCGTCTTCCGCAACAACGCGGTGATGAGCTCACTGGGTGTGCCGCAGATCACGGCCATCATGGGGATGTGCGTTGCGGGCGGAGCGTATCTGCCGGTGATGACCGATACCGTGTTGATGACGGAGGGCTCGGGGTTGTTCCTTGCCGGGCCTGCACTGGTGCAGGCGGCGATTGGGCAGAAGACTCCGGCGGAGGAGCTGGGCGGGGCGCAGATGCATGCGGAGATCTCCGGCACCGTGGACTTCAAGGAGCCGAACGATCATCTGTGTATAGCGCGGTTGCGGAGCCTTGTAGGGAAGTTAGGGAGGCGGGGTGGTTCGGGTATTTTGTCGAGCGACGAGCTGCGAGGAGATGAGCTGCGAGGGAGTGTGTTTTCGCGGATCGCATTCGATGCGGAGCGTGATAAGCCTCGTTTTGCAGTGGAAGATTTGTATGGGTTGATGGACCCTGATCCGGCGAAGGCTTCGACCAACAGCTACGATGTGCGTGAGGTGATTGCGCGGGTGGTTGATCGCTCGGAGTTTGACGAATACAAGGCGGAGTTTGGGCGGACGCTGGTGTGTGGCTATGCCCGGATCGGCGGACGGGCGATAGGGATCGTCGCCAACCAGAAACAGCATCAGCAGCAGACGGTTGCGATGGGGCCGCAGGCGGGAACGAAGCGCACGGAGTTTGGCGGCGTCATCTACACGGAGAGCGCGCAGAAGGCGGCGCGGTTCATCATGGACTGCAACCAGCAGCTTGTGCCGCTGGTGTTTCTGCACGATGTCAACGGCTTCATGGTGGGCAAGGACGCGGAATGGAGCGGCATCATCCGTGCGGGCGCGAAGATGGTGTCGGCGGTATCGACGTCGGTGGTACCCAAGATCACGGTGATTCTTGGCGGCTCGTTCGGTGCGGGGCACTATGCGATGTGCGGTAAGGCTTACGATCCGCGGTTTCTGTTTGCGTGGCCTACGGCACGTTATGCGGTGATGAGCGGGGCGTCGGCGGCGAATACGCTGGTCGAGGTGCGGGTGAAGCAGCTGGAGCGGACGGGCAAGGTCCTGTCGGCGGAGGAGAAGGCGGGTATCTACGATGAGATCAAGGCGACGTATGATGCGCAGGCTGATCCCAGGTATGGCGCGGCGCGATTGTGGATCGATGCGATCATTGACCCGGTAAAGACGCGCGAGGTGCTGATGACGGCGCTGGAAGCGTGTGCGATGAATCCAGAGGTACCGAAGTTTAATCCCGGCGTTTTGCAGACGTAAGAGTTAAGTTGCCGGGTGTAGCGTAGAGGTCGAAGGAGTTTAGGACGTGGTGAAGATTGTTGAATGCCCGCGCGATGCGTGGCAGGGGCTACCGAAAGTAATGCCGGCCGAGGTGAAGGCGCGGTATCTGCGTGCGCTGATCGAGAGCGGGTTTTCGCATATCGATGCGGTGAGTTTTGTGTCAGAGAAGGCTGTACCCCAGATGGCCGACTCCGAACTCGTGCTCGATTACCTCGATCCGCCCGACGATGTTGAGATCATCGGCATCGTTGTGAACGCGAAGGGTGCGGAGCGCGCCGTAAAGACCGGGGCGGTGCAGACGCTGGGATTTCCGTACTCCATCTCGACGCAGTTTCTCGACCGCAACCAACGGCAGACGCCGGAGGAGGCGCTCGACCAGTTGGAGCAGATCGGCGAACTGGCCTACAAGGCCGGGCTCGATCTGGTGGCGTACATCTCGATGGCGTTTGGCAATCCCTATGGTGACCCATGGGACATCGACGAGGTGGTTAGCGCGGTCGACCTGATGGTGGATGCAGGCGTGCTGCAGGTGTCGCTCTCCGACACGGTGGGCGTGGCTTCGCCGGAGCTGATACGGAGTGTCGTGGGCTGTGTGATGGGCGTGCATGAGGGACTGGAGATCGGGGTCCACCTGCATGCGCGGCCGGACGAGGCTGCGGCGAAGGTAAGGGCCGCGTACGAGGCGGGTTGCCGGAGATTTGACGGTGCGATCGGCGGATTGGGCGGATGCCCGTTTGCGCAGGACACCCTGGTCGGCAATCTTCCCACGGAGGTATTGCTGGCGACGCTGGCGGAGCTGGGAGCCAAATTGCCGGAACTGCGGCCCCTCGACGGCCTGGTCACAGCGAGTGCGGAGATTGCGAAGAAGTATGGAGCAGTACTGCAGTAAGACAGTGATAAGTGGCAAGTGAGAAGTGACAAGTGGATTTGTTCACTTATCACTTGCCACTTATCACTGCTTTGTGAGGTAGCGATGTCTACGGTACGCATTGAAGACGAACTCGGAATTCGGACGATTACGTTGAATCGTCCGGAGCGGCGGAATGCGCTTGTGCCGGAGATGCAGGAGGAGTTGATCGCTGCCCTGAAGGGTGCGGAGTCTGCCGGTGCTCGGGTTGTTGTGCTGGCGGGTGCGGGGGAGGCGTTCTGTGCGGGACTCGATCTGTCGGCTTTGCAGGGGATGGCTGGGCAATCTGCTGAGGAGCATCGCGTCGACGCTGAGCGCATCGGGCGGATGTTTCGTGCGCTGTGGGAGTGTGATCTACCGACGCTGGCCGTTGTGCAGGGCGCGGCGGTTGCCGGTGGAACCGGCCTGGCGACGATCTGCGACTTTACCCTGGCTTCTCCTGAGGCCAGGTTTGGCTATACCGAGGCGCGCATCGGCTTTGTGCCGGCGCTGGTGAGTGCGTATCTGGCACTGCAGTTGGGGGACAAGGCGGCTCGCGGCCTGCTCTTGAGTGCCCGGATCTTCGGCGCGGACGAGGCATTGCGTCTGGGGCTTGTAAGCGAGGTCGTTGAACGTGGGCAGCTCCAAACGCGGGCGATCGAGCTGGCGACACAACTGATGGCCAACTCGCCAGAGAGCCTGCGGGCGACCAAGCGGCTGTTGCGTGCGCAGCAGGCGGAGCGGCTGGATCGGGCACTGGCCCTCGCGATGGAGGCCAATGCGGCCTCGCGGCAGACGGCGGATTTTCGCGAAGGTGTGGCGGCGTTCCTGGAGAAACGGAAACCGGTGTGGAAATAGAGCGGGTACAAAACGGCGTGGATATTTATACCAATGAAACACAGGCTGGCATCTTCTAAGTAACTCGCTAAACTGTTGCTATGAGTGAGATGGAACAGATGTTGGAACGTGGTTTTGGCGAGACGCGCGTGCGTGTGCGGTATGCCGAGACCGACCAGATGGGTGTCGTGTATCACGCGAACTACCTGGTCTGGTTTGAGGTGGGCCGCGTCGAGTTCATCCGGCAGATGGGTATGGACTACAAGAGCTTCGAGTCCGAGGACGGTGCGATGATCGCCGTGGTCGAAGCTACCGCTCGCTACAAGTCTCCTGCGCGCTACGATGACGAGCTGATTGTGCGGACGTGGCTGGTGGGCATGCGCGGCCCGCTTCTGCGGCTGCGTTATGCGATTGTGCGCGCTGCAGATGAGGTGTTATTGTGCGAGGGCGAAACGGTGCATATCGTCGTCGGCCGCGATATGAAGCGACGCGAGATGCCGACGAGATTCGCGGAGCGTTTTGCGGCGATGCTGCATCGAACGAAGCAGGTTGTGCCGGATCAGTGTGCGCAGGTAGTGTCGGAACGAGGAGCGAAAGATGAGTGAGAAGAAGGTTGCGCTGATTAGCGGGGCGAACAAGGGGATCGGTCTTGAGACGGGGCGCCAACTCGGCAAGCTCGGATATACGATTCTGCTGGGTTCGCGCGATGCCCTGAAGGGCGAGGTGGCGGCGCGGCAGTTGCGCGATGACGGTGTGGACGCGCGGGTGGTAAAGCTCGATGTTGTCCGCCAGGCAGACATTGATGCGGTGGCGAAGCTGATTGCAAGCGAGTTCGGCAAGCTCGACGTACTGGTGAACAACGCGGGTGCCATGATCGAAAAGAGCTGGACGAAGAACAGCACCAGCGAGACGAAGATTGCCGATCTTCGCGCGACGTTCGAGACGAACCTGTTCGCAGTTCTGGCGTTGACGCAGGCGTTGCTGCCGTTGTTAAAGAAGGCGGAGGCGGCGCGGATCGTGAATGTTTCCAGCATCCTCGGCTCGGTGAGTCTGCAGGCGACGAAGGGCTCGCCGACCTACGACACCAAGCTGTTTGCGTATAACTCGTCGAAGGCGGCTCTGAATGTCTTTACGATTCATCTGGCGCATGAGCTGCTTGGGACAAAGATCAAGGTGAACTCAGCGCACCCCGGTTGGGTGCATACGGACATGGGCGGCAGCGCGGCGCCGATGAACGTGGTGGAAGGCGCTAAGACCGAAGTCCAGCTTGCGACGCTGCCGGAAGATGGGCCGACGGGTGGGTTCTTCCACCTGGGCAAAGAGATTGCCTGGTAGATAGTTGTCTTTCGTCGTCATCCTGAAGCGAAGCTGAAGGACCCCCGCATTCGTGGTGCCACAGAAGTCGTGGTCTGCACGAGCAAAATGCGGGGGGTCCTTCGCCGTTGGCTCAGGATGACGACGAAAGACAGGTTGGCAACACCTAAACCTTGCGGGCCTTCTCCCAGGCCTTCGCGTACTTCCAACTGGTGTAGGTGGCGTGGTAGAGGTGCAGCAGCAGGCCCTCGCGGCCATCAAGGAAGCCCAGGCGGAAGAAGTAGTTCCACAGAAACATGATTTGCGGAACGACGAAGATATTGAGCAGAAAGCTGGGCAGGGAACGGCTGATCCGGCCCTTGGCTACGAGCAGGTCCGCGCCTAGGCCACTGTAGCGATCCATGTGCTCGATGTAGGTGGAGAGCGCCGGGTAGGCGTTATGGACGAGATCGTAGTCCAGCGTACCGGCGGCGCCGTCGAAGGCGATGGTCTCGTGGACAGGGCGTTCTTCAAACTGCGGTGTCAGCGCGAAGTTCGCGGCGCTGCGGCGGAAGAGGCGCAGCTTCGAGTCGGGATAGAATCCGCCGTGCTTGATCCAGCGGCCTAAAAACAGGTTGCGCCGGCGCAGGTAGTA
Source organism: Granulicella mallensis (assembly GCF_014203225.1). GTDB lineage: Bacteria > Acidobacteriota > Terriglobia > Terriglobales > Acidobacteriaceae > Granulicella > Granulicella mallensis_A. The sequence goes on from NZ_JACHIO010000013.1 coordinate 27,553, forward strand.
GGCGTCAATCGGTGGATCCGAGGCCAGCATCGTGCGTATCTGTGTCTGCAGCTCAGGGGTAAGCTCTTCGTCGGCGTCGAGGGAGAGAATCCATGTGCCCGTGCATTGGGAGATGGCAAAGTTCTTCTGCGCCGCGAAACCTGGCCAGGCGCGCTCGATCACACGAGCGCCCAGGGTGTGGGCGATCTCTACAGTGCGATCGGTTGACCCGGAATCGACGACGACGATCTCGTCGGCCCAGCGCACGCTGGTGAGCGTGCGGGGCAGATTTTCTTCTTCGTTCAGGGTGACGATGGCAACGGAGACGAGCATGGCGCCTTAGGTGAGAGAGATGGAAGGATTGTTCAGGTGCTCGCGCAGCAGTCGCTCGGTCAGAGTGCGCAGGTCTTCGCCTGTTTTGGGAAGGGTGAAGGCCTTGGCCGTTTCGTTCCATTCCAGCTTGAAGGAGGTCGACTGCGCGGAGATCCAGACCTGCCGGACGGGTGTGTTGGGGGTAAAGACGAACTTCGCGCTGTCGTCCTCGAAGAGCACGTTGAGGACGCCATTCTTCTCCTCGGCCTCAAAGCCGCCGTCTTCTTCGGCACGGATGAGGGCTTGTTTCAGAGCTTCGAGAGCCCGGTCGGATTCGTGGCGGAAAGCAATTTCGTCGATCATTGGACTCAGTGTAAATGGACGGAGGTTGCAGGGGCGTCAGCGGGAAGGCAAAAGATTTAGCGCAGAGGGGCACGGAGGTTTCGCGGAGGGCGCTGAGGAGTTTTTCTGAGTCCTGTTGCTTCGTTCCTGTCTAAAAGCTCGGCAGATCGGTCGTTAAACGTATATCTTGGTTGGCGATACAGGAGTTGGTGCGGAATGCCGGAAGAGAAGAAACATGTAGTGAAGAAGCCCATCAGCCAGAAGGCCCTGGCGGAGTATTTAAAGCTTTCGCCGAGTACGGTCTCTCTCGTGATGAACGACGCCCCGCGCGCGAAGCTGATCCCTGAAGCAACGCGGCAACGGATCACCGACGCGGCGGCAAAGTTCGACTACCGTCCTGACTTCTACGCAAAGTATCTCTACTCCAAACGCAGCCTGACTGCAGCCGTGGTGCTTCCGGAGATTCGCGACCCCTATGTTTCAGCCATTCTGTCCGGCATTGACCGCAAGCTGACGCAGGAGAAGTACCTCTACTTCACGGCGACCCACTATGGCCAGGAGGATCTGATCCGCGAATATCCGCGGCGCCTCCTGGAGCGTGCGGTCGAGGGCTTTCTTCTGATCAACACGAAGCTGGCCTCCGACCCCGGCAGACCGGTAGTGATGGTCGGCAGTTCGCCCAAGGTGGAAGGGGTGCCGAGATTCGCGCTGAACAATCATCGCGGCGGGGCGCATGCCATGGAATATCTCGCCGGGCTTGGACACCGGCGCATTGCAGTCATCAAGGGCCATCGATGGCGTGCAACCACGGGCCAACGTTTCCAGGGTATCTCCGATGCCGCTAAGGAGCACGGCATCACGCTGGATGAACGGCTGGTCAAGGAACTGCACTCGGGAAATACCCCTCCTGAGGCTTCGATGCCTGAAGAAGGCTACCGCTGCGCGCTCGCTCTGCTGGCGACGAAGCTTCCGTTCACCGCGTTGATTGCCTTCAACGATGTGACGGCGATTGGAGCTATCCGCGCCTTTCGTGAAGCCGGTTTGCGGGTTCCTGAAGACATCTCCGTGATCGGGTTCGACGACATTGAGAGTGCGGGCTACCTGACTCCCAGCCTGACTACGCTTCGTCAACCGTTGGAGTTGATGGGAGAACTTGCCGCCGGGCACCTGATTGGGATCATCGACAGAGGCGAGCGGCCGCTTTCGGAGATCCTTGTCGACCCGGCTCTGATCGAGCGCGAATCGACACGGGTGTTGAAGGTTCGTTCCAAGGCCTAGGACGTGTCGTCAAACTCGAAAATCTAGAGGCATTTGCTTTTCTGGTTTGTTATTCTTCGGCTTTGTCTCAGAATGACAAACCCGAAAAACGAAAACAACGGCCTGTTCCATTTCCAATTAGATAAGCAGGTCCCAGACCTCTGCGCACTTCCGCGTTTAAATTTGCCTCGGAGTTATCGGCCTGCCGGGCGACGGCCGGCGAACGATGCTTATAAAAGCGCTTAGTTTGATTCTTTTTATTGACGCATTGGAAGTGTGTTGATAGTGTTTCGTGCGTACATCAAACAACAATTGGTTCTGCGTCCTAATGTTGCTCCTTTCGGAGGTATGCCATGAACGCACGTAAATCGATTTCTATCCTCACGATTCTGCTGACTTCACTCTTTTTTGCACTCTCGGCGCACGCGCAGGCCGTCAATGGAACGCTGCTTGGCACGATTACCGATCCCACAGGGGCGTCGATTGCCAACGCAAAGATTGTTGTCACCGAGTCCCAAACCGGTGTCGTCCATGAGTCGCTCACCAACGACAGCGGTAACTATACCGTCCCTGACCTCCCTTCCGGCACTTATACCGTTGCTGTCACCATGAAGGGGTTCAAGAATGAAGTCCGTGAGAACATCGGTCTTGAACCCAACACCACTGTGCGTGTCGATGCCGCTTTGACCACTGGCAGTACGACGGAGACGATCACGGTGACCACAGCGCCACCCGAACTCCAGACCGATCGCGCGGATATCTCGACCACGATTGAGCAGCACCAGATCAGCAATCTTCCCCTGAGCAGCGGCAACAGCTTTCAATCGTTGCTTAATACGGTTCCGGGCATGGCTCCGGTGGTCTTCAACAACTCTCAATTCTTCAATGCCAACAACGATCTCTCTGAAAATGCGAACGGTCAGTCCTCCTATGTGAACCTGTATCAGATTGAGGGTATCGACGACGATCAGCGTACCGGCATTCACATCATCCTGGTGCCGCCGGCAGCTTCGATTCAGAGCGTGGATATCACGACGAACAACTTCGAGGCGGAGCTCGGCCGCGCTGTGGGTACGGTGGTCAACGTCACCCTGAAGTCAGGAACAAACGAGTTCCATGGGTCGGTTTTCCAGAACATGGAGAACAACGGAGTCAACGCCCGCGGCTACTTCGCCGCCGGCCCCAATGGGCGATTGGTCTACAACTACACTGGCGGTTCCATTGGGGGACCTGTCCTGAAGAACAAACTATTTTTCTTCGGCGACTTCCTGCGCGTCTCCGATCATGAATCTTCAACTGTCACTACGACCATTCCGTTCTACAACGTGACAGGCGGCAACATCAATCTGAGCGGTTACACCGGTCAGGTGTATGACCCGAATACGGGAGTTACAGGTACCTGCAGCGGTGCAGCGGCCTCTAACACCTGCGGTACCGGACGAACTCCCTTTGCCGGCAACCTGATTCCTTTATCCAACCCGGGAATCAGCAAGATCGGCCTGACCGTTCTGCAGGACCTCGACGCTATTGCGAGAAATCCGCAGCTGAACCTTGCGTCAGGAGCCTACATCGGGGGCCAGACGACGAATAACTTTTCGCAGAATAGCCCTTTCAGTAAGGACTCGATCAGCTATGACATCAAGTCGGACTATGCCATCACCGCAAAAGATCACTTGACCGGACGGTTTAGCCATCAGACAACAAACACCTTTCAGGCGCCTCTCTTCGGTTCCTTTCTCGGCGGTCCAACGGGCGGCGGTTTTGAAGCCACCGGAGTTGCGACAGCTTACAGCACGGGTTTCAACTACGATCACATCTTTTCGCCGAAGCTATTCACGGAAGCGCGTGTCGGCGTAGCCCACCTGCGTAACTCCGCACAGCAGACGGACTACGGCAGCAATGATGCGGCGACCCTCGGTATCCCCGGCAACGGCCCGAATGGAACGGACAATACGCCGACGAGCAGCGGCCAGGTAGCGTTTCAAGTCAGCAACTTCGCCAGCAATGGAGAGAACGGGACAGGGAATCCGCTGATCGGCTACTCGCAGTCACTGCCGTGGCTCCGTGCAGAGTCGAACATTGATTTCGTCAATATCTGGACCAAACTGCTCGGCAACCATACGTTGAAGGCCGGAGGCGACGTCCGTCGCATCCGCGACGATCTTCTGCAGGGAAATATCAACGCCGCAGCGGGAACTTTTTACTTCTCCGAGAACCAGACCTCCGCACCGGGCGCCACCACAGGGCTAGCCAACGATGTTGCCAGCGTTCTGTTTGATGTTCCGTATCAGGTCGGCCAGGACACGAACAGCACCTTCCCCGCCTTCCGTCAGAACTGGCTATTTTTCTTCGTCTCCGACAAGTGGCAGGCCACGCCGAAACTGACTTTGGATATCGGTCTTCGCTATGAACTCTATCCCCCGGCGACGCCGCGCAAAGCCGGTGGCTTCGTCAACTACAACCCCTCTAACAATCAACTCGTCGTGGCTGGGCTGAACGGAAATCCTTCCAACCTGGGGATGCAGACGGACTACAAAAACTTCGCTCCACGGCTCGGAGCTTCTTATCGTGCTTCGGATACTACGGTCGTGCGTGCCGGCTTTGGTGTGAGTTATGTTCCCTTTGTAGACAACAGCTACGCTTATAACTATCCGATCAAGACAAGTACCGATTACACCAACACGCCAATCTATGGGTCTGCCCTTAACCCGGCGGGCGGTGTCGTTAACTTTATTACTGGAGTTCCGGCTACCCCGACCGTTGCCTTTGGATCGAACGGAACGCTCGCAGAGAGTGCTGCCAACGGCACGATAGGGTTGGGGAACCTTTATATCCCGCTCAACTTCAAGAATGCTTATGTCTCGTCCTGGAACGCCGTGGTCGAGCAGGCGCTGCCGGGAGAAACCTCGTTGCAGATTGCGTATGTAGCCAACCACGGTACGAGGATCGATGTTGCGCAGAACATCAATGTTCCCAGTGTCTACGGGCAAGGTGCGGCCTACGATCCGCTCAATGTCGCCTTCGGTAAGACCGCGTCGGTAACGGAGTACTTTTTAGGCTATTCGACGAATTACGAGTCGCTGCAGGTAGAGCTTAAACACCGCTTTGCGAAAGGCTTTGGATTTACCTCGGCCGTGACCTGGGGCAAGTCGCAAAACTATCAGACAGGACCTCAGGATGGAAACCTGCTCTTTTATAGTGGCCCTGCTCATCGCAACTACAGTGTGACGGACTTCGATCGCAGGCTTAACTACGAGCAGACCATTACCTACGAACTACCCGCCGGAAAGGGCCACCGTTACTTCAACTCCGGTGTTGCATCGTATCTCCTGGGAGGATGGAAGACATCGGCCATTATCTCTGCGCTCTCCGGCCTGCCCTTCACGATTACAACCTCCAGCGTTACGCCGGGAACTACCCAGACGGTGAATCAAACGGGTCCCTACCAGGTAACCCATAGCGTTAATGGAAAGGGCAGTGTTGCCTGGTTTAACCCGGCCTCTTTCTCTGCACCTGCTGCCTGCACTCCCTACTCTGCGGCCAACCCTGTTCCGTGCGCAGTCGGCAACACGCAGCGCAATCAGTTCCGTGGGCCGGGCTATTTTTCAGACAACCTGTCGCTCTTCAAGAGCTTCCCAATCCATCGTGAAATCTTTTTGGAAGCGCGTGTGGATGCGTTCAACCTGACCAACACCCCTGCATTCGGTTTGCCTAACTCCAGCCTGGGATCGAATCTGGGAAAGATTACTTCAATCCTGAGCAGCGGTGTCGGTAACGTCAATGGTGTTGGCGGGCCACGTGTCCTTCAGGCGGCTGTCAAGATTACGTTTTAGGAAAGCTCTTCTATATGTCCCCAGCCCAGGGCGAAGTCCTGGGCTGGTATAGCGTAGCCACTTCGGGGCTTAGACTATCGGCCAAACAACCTCTGTGCCGTTGGGTAATTTGCCCTAGCTCTTCGGATGAATGAAATACACCAGGCCAAGATAGTCGTCGGTCAACAGGAAGCTGTCCGGGCCGATCTGTAACAGGCCGCAGGGGCGTCCGTGGATGACCGGTTTGCCGTTCTCCATCGTGAGGAACCCGGTCATGAAGTCGTGCGGTGTGTGATCGCCCGGCGTAAACCGCGTGAGCCGGTAACCCGTAGCGATGCGCGGATGTCCCGCGCCGTGCAGCGCGACGAGGAAGCTGCCGTGGAGCAGAGAGTTGTTCCCGTCAAAGTAGGCCATGCCGAGTGGCGAGCTATGTGCCGCAAAGGTTGTGTACGCCGCGGGGACGTCCTTGCAGGAGGTCAGGGGCGGAGGGATGGTTCCGAGGTCGGCGTTCGGGTCGATCGACAAGGAGTGTCCTCCTCCCGCTGCCAGCAGCGTTCCAGCCTCGGCGAGCGCAGGTCGGTCCGCCAGGGTGCGGGGATCGTCGGGGCCGGGTGTCTCGGGCAGGGGAGTGGTGTCTAACGTGGGCTTGCCGTGGGCGAAGTAGCAGGTGGGCCAGCCGTAGTTCACGTTGGAAGGCGTGCCGGGGCGAACATTCGCAACGACACCGGGTTTGGTGTTCGAATCGAGCTCAAAGAAGGAGTCTTCGGGCAGCGTGTCGCCTAGGTGGTCGTCGCCCATGTTGCTGGCGAAGAGTGAGCCACCGTCGAGCCCCGGGATAAAGCGCAGGTCCACGGCGTTGCGCAGGCCGTGCGCCAGGAGCTGCTGGTGGGAGCCGTCGGGGTCCATGACGCTCAGGGTGGCGCGGATGACCTCGTGCTCGCGGCAGTAGTCGCAGGAGGAGCCGGCGGCGATATAGACACGCGTCTGCCCGTGCAGCGTAGCGATGGCGACGGTGCGGGTCAGGTGCCAGCCGCCGTACTTGTAGTTCAGGCCGTAGTCGGGATAGTGCGTGAGAATCTGCGGGGGAGAGCTTGGGGCGTTGTCGCCGGAGTTGTACTTGTAGCGCAGCAGGCGGTCGGTGAGCGGGAGATAGAGCCAGGTCTGGTGGGTGGCGGGATCGGTCCAGAAGGCCAGGTTGTTGGGATTGCGCAGATGGTCGAGATAGTGCGTGACGTGTGTGAAGGTGTGGGTTTTCTCGTTCCAGCCGTCGAGGATAAAGACGGAGCCCTGCGTGTTATCGGCAAGGTTGTACATGCCGGTGGCGAAGATGCGGCCGTCAGGAGCCTGCGCAAAGAAGCGCACACGATGCAGGCCGCTGGCTGCGACGTTGATCTCGAACTCCTGCGGAAGCGAGAGGGTGATCGACTTGCCGGGTGCAAAGGTCAGGGTGTGCGGGATGCTATGAGATGGGGCCTGCGCCTGTAGCGACAGGGGCAGGATGCAGGCGGAGAGGATCAGAAGTTTCGATAGGAGATTCATTCAGAGGGGTTAGATGGGACTAAGGTGGACTGGGTCGCCGGCTTTTACTTCACACAGGGGCCCGAGATCGCCGTCGGCTCAAACCGCAGTGCGACATCGGAGAAGAGGAAGGGCTGGCAGGAGAAGTTGCGCAGGTGGGCATCCTCGTAGCCTCGCGAGGTGCCCAACGGGTCGGTAGCCTCATGTGCGGAGAGGTGGCCGGTGGCGGTGACGAGGGTGAAGTGCTTGGCGGGATCCGTGGGGTCGGGTTGGAGCCAGCGATGCACGATATTGCAGCCTCCCGCGGGGTCTGTGCGTTTGCCCACGGAGGCCGAGGTGCAATCACGCGCGGCTGAAGCGAAGTTCATGGTGATGACGGCGCGGTTGTTGAAGATGCGCAGGTGCGCTTCGTTCTCGGTGTAGTTGCCCTTGTTGTCGGTTGCAATCGCACGGAAGACGGCCTGGTAGCGGTCCTGCTGTAACAGTGAGCGCGTGGTATGGACAAAGGTCGCAGGCGTTGTCCTGGGGTCCTGGAAGGTGTCGGCGACGAAGACGGTGGCGATGCGCCGCCAGTTATCGCCATCGGGCATCAGGATGGCGGTGACGATGTGCTGATCCATCTCGACCGTCAGCATGGCGTCGAGATCGTCGCTGCTGCCGAGATCGGCAAACTCCAGTTGGATGGAATGCGGCATGCCGGTATGGCCGCGCTGCAGATATTGGCTGGGAACTCCGACTGCCGAGAGGGCGGCGGCACGGGTACGGTCGTCGTCGGAGCGGAGCTGGCGCGTGAGGGACTGCGGCGCCGGTACGCCATAGTTGACGGCGACGAACTGGATCGCTCCCATCCCCGAGCTGGCAGGCGTAATCGCCTGAGGACCGTTTGCCGGGTGTGCGGGGGGGCCGGGAGGCGCTGTAGGGGGCGAAGAGCTTCCGCTGTGGCGCTGGGCCAACGACACGGGAGCCGCAAGGGCAAGGGCAAGAACGATAAGGCGAGACACGCGCATGAAGGTTATCAAAAAAGCATAAACGGAACAGTCGCCGATCGCTGTAAATCCCCGGTCAATCGGTAGGACGATGAAAGCAGGTCGTGAGCTCTAACTGCGCAGCGAGCGGAAAGGATGTCTGGCACGAAGACGGTTTGAGTCTGACTGCGAGACTCAATACCGAAATGCACACTCTCACGATACACCGCCAGGCGTTTTGGCGGCCTCTTCCTCTTGCTTCGTTAGAGTCAGTTTCCCGATTTTCAGAGCAGAGGTCAGACCTCCAATTTGTTGGAGGCGGCAACCTTAGCGTACCAATAGCCGGAATCCTTAATGGTGCGCTTCTGATTGCGGAAATCGGTATAGATCAAGCCATAACGCTCGGTGTAACCTTCTGCCCATTGGAAGTTGTCAAGCAGTGTCCAGGCATGAAAAGCACGGACTCTGGCTCCATCGGCAATGGCGCGAGCCAGCTCTGCAAGCGTTTCACGATACCACTTAATACGGCGGCTATCGGGAACTCGACCATGCTCCTCGTCTGGACTATCGAGATAGCCGCAACCGCTCTCCGTTATCTCGATGAAGGGATGGTTGTACTCTTTCGAGATCTGCGTGACCAGATCGTAGATGCCACGTGGCCACACTTCCAAACCAGCCTCTGTCAACGGACCTTCCGTGGGCATCACTGCTGAAAGCCCGGTGTAGGGATCGCGCGCACAGGCGGAGTCAGATTCAATCTCAGTTCCACTGAAACCACCGCCAAAGCAATGCGCGTGGCTGGCATCGGAGACGATGCGGCGTGTGTAGTAATGAAGGCCCACCCAGTCCAGCGGCGCATATAATATCTTCTCGTCGCCTGGCTTGAACCCCATGATCTCGTAGGGAGGCTCACCCATAAATGCGTTTGGGTATTTGCCTTTCATGGCCGCTTCAAGAAAGAACACGTTGTTCATGGCGTGGTAGCGCGCGGCGGCTGCTCGATCCGCGTCGGAGTTCGTCTTCGGGTAGGCAGGCGCCATTTCATAGGCACTCCCCACGGTTGCCTTCGCAGAGGCCGCTTTAATCGAACGATGGGCCTCTGCCTGCGCCAGTGCAAGCGTATGGGCTGCCTTCAGAAAGTCGGGGAAACTGCTGCGGCAGGGTGGAGAGGAGCCGGCGGCATATCCCATGAACGCGATGGCCCACGGCATGTTGAAGGGCGCCCACATCGTAATTCGATCGCCAAGATGTTTGGCGAGAATACCGGCATAGTCCGCAAAGTAATTGGCCAGGTCTCGGTTTGGCCAGCCTCCACGATCTTCCAGCGACTGGGGGAGGTCCCAATGGTAGAGCGTGCACCACGGACGGATTCCGGCTGCGAGAAGAGTGTCGACGAAGCGGCTGTAGTGATCCAGTCCCTTCATGTTCGGAGCGCCGGTTCCTGTTGGCTGAATCCGTGGCCAGGAGATTGAAAATCGGTAGCTCTTCTGATTAAGGCGTTTCGCCAGCGCGATGTCTTGTGCGTAGAGGTGGTACTGATCGCAGGCGACGTCGCCTGTCACGCCTCCTCTTACTTTCCCAGGTGTATGGGTAAACCTGTCCCAGATCGATTCGCCCTTGCCGTCCTCGTTCCAGCCTCCTTCATTTTGATAGGACGCCGTGGCTACCCCCCACAAAAAGCCTTCCGGAAAGCGTGCTTTCTGTATGACTGAATCGGGCACCGATCCGGGGACCTGGTCTTCGGAAAGGAGCATCGTGGCATGGCTAAAGGGCTGATGCAGCACGGTGCCCGCAGCGGCAGCCAGAGAACGAGTGGCAAATTGGCGGCGATTCATCATCTCTCCCGTTCAACCCGAGTATGACTAGTCTCTCGGGTAAAACGGTAACAGACGGCGACTGAAGAGAGCATCCTCCATTTTGATGAGTGCGCTCCAGCAACAGGAGATTTGCTCTAACTACACCGCTTCCGGGGCAGCGGGGTTCAACTTGATTTCGACGGTCTGGGAGCCGAGCCGCAGATGCTGCGCTGTAAGTCTGACCACTCCTGACGCTTCCCGGGCCCGCACCCAGACGGCGCAGGTCCCTCCGACCAGAGCGATGGGATTGTCCCCGATCAGTTCGCCTGAGCCTTCCAGACTGAAGGTGATGGGATCGTTTGCCGAGGGATGAACGTTGCCGAACTCGTCGGTTACGCGCAGGACGACTCGTGTGGCATCCGCACCGTCCGCCCATAGGACGTGATCGTCGGGCAGCAACATGAATTTACTGTCGATCCCTTTGCCGGAGAGCGTGCGGGAGATCACCTGCTTGCCGCTGATGTAGCCGTCGATGCGAAGATCGCCCCAACGGAAAGTGAGGTTTTCGTTGTCGAGGACGTCCAGATCGAACGCGAACGGAGGGTACTTGAGATGGGCGAACTCGGCGCGGTCGGGATCGACTTCCGCAATGAGCTTCCACGGGTTGGAGGGATCGCTTTTCTCCCGAAGGTAGCATTTGAGATGGTCGCAGTTGGAGCTGACGACCGCTTTCTTGAAGCCGACGGACTCATCGCCCTTTGCCCAATGGAAGGCAGGCTCCAGGACGATCTCTTCTGCGGGATCGCATTGTGATTTATAAAACCCTGCGGCGGCCTTAGGCTCGCGGAAGATGTCCATCACCCCGTGGTAGCAGATGCGATCGCCGGAGCCGAAGTTGGCATGCGTGTTGTAGTCAAAGGCGCACCAGCCGATGCCGCCCGCATACTGGGGGTTCGAGGCCAGTTGGTTGTGGATCCGCGCATGGCGCAGTGTGTGCTCGCGCTGGCGTTCGTCGTCGTCCGTCGTTTTGGTGGGATAGGTGTGGCCTACGAACTCGGTGTTCAGGTACAGAGGATGATTGGGCTCGCGAAGGGGAAAGTCGAAGTCGTTGATCGTAAAGACGTCTTCGAGCAGCTCCGATTCCTTGAAGGCGCGAATCCCGCCGGTCTGCCGCGTGGTGTCGAGCGCGTGGGCCAGCGTGTTGGTGCGGGTGTAGAAATCGTGATCGTCTTTGGACTCATTGATGCGAACGCCCCAAAGGATGATGGACGGGTGGTTCCAATCCCGGCGGATCATGCGCCCCACGTTATCGATCGCGATCTCTTTCCACGGCTCCGGCCCGATGTGCTGCCATCCGGGAATCTCTTCGAGCACGAGCAGACCAATCTCGTCGCAGCAATCCAGAAAGTGTCGCGACTGGGGATAGTGCGAGGTGCGTACGATGTTGCAGTGCAACTGGTGGCGAAGGATCTTTGCGTCCTGACGCTGCACCCGTGCCGGCATCGCCTGCCCGACGTAGGGGAACGTCTGGTGGCGATCAAGGCCTCTGAGCTTTACGATCTTGCCGTTCAGCGAAAAGCCATGGTCGGTGAAGACCGCTTCGCGGAATCCGATCCGCCGAGTATCCTCATCGACGACGCGGCCCTCCTGCAGGAGCTTCACGTGGACGGTGTAGAGCTTCGGCTGTTCCAGTTGCCAGAGTTCGATGCCCTTTAGATTGGTGAGCGTTACCGTATGCCGAGCCGAGTCGTGTGCTGTTTCGGTGCTCAGGTGGACTGGTGCGTTGGTCGTTGGATCCATTGAGGTATCAGGATCGCCGGCCTCCGAGATCCGCACGGTCTGGGTGCCTTTCGCGACCACACGATCCTGATCCCGCAGTTCGACTTCAAGGGAGAGGGGGCCTCGTTGCGCTGATGGTCCGGCGAGAAAGCAGTCGACGTCGAGAGAAGGAGACGAGCTGAGTACGTCCTTGGGCCTGGCGAAGATGTTATCGAGGAAGACCTCGGGGACGACACGAAGCGAGACCTCGCGATAGATGCCTCCAAAGGTCATGTAGTCGATCTCATAGCCAAATGGAGGGATGTCGTTGCGTTCGATCGAGTCGACCTGCACGACGATCACGTTCTCTCCCGAGGTGCGCAGGTAGGGCGTGAGTTCAAAGGAGAAAGGGGTAAAGCCGCCCTTGTACTCTCCGAGTGCGTGGCCGTTGATCCACACGGTCGAGGCGGTCATGACGCCTTCAAAGTCAACGAAGACACGCTTGCCGGAGGCGTTGGGCGGGTACTGAAAACGACGCCGATAGGTGGACTTGAACTCGTAGGCCCGGTCATCGAAGTTGTGCCAGGGCAGCCGTACCGTAGTGTGCGGAACGACGATGCGTTCAAAGCCTGCGTCGTCAAAGCCAATAGACTCCGCTCCGTCAATCGCAGCGGCCTTGTAGCGCCAGCCACGGTTGATAGGCAGAATCGCACGTGAGGACTGGGAAGGTTCAGAGGCCAGGAGGGAAGAACTTTTGAAAGCGGCTGCGGTAAGCACAGCACCGCTGGTCTTGATGAAGTCACGTCTGCGCATAAAAGGATGTCGACCTATAGAGAAGAGACTATCAATCAAGATAAGGCCGCAGGGACGTCCCGTATAGGAGACGCCCCTGCGGCCTTTATGACTACCAGGCGATTTTGGCTGGAAAGAACTCGGCGAACAGGTCGTCGTAGTAAGGCTTGATCGCCGCTATGTCAGGCTTTGTGTGACCTTTGGAGTAGAGGTCGTACACGTTGAATTTATTCACCCACTCCAGCATCTCGATATCGTGCTGGCTCATAAGGTGCCTGTAGGCGCCGTGCCGATGCGCCGAGTAGAACGAGTGATAGCGCAGCATGTAGAGAGACTCTTCGGGCATGTAGTTCTTCATCACTTCGCCGATGTAGCCGTCGTGACCGAACGACATGTGTACGTTTTCGAGTCCACAGTTCGGTTCGTAGATTCCGTACTTCGTCTGGTACTCGGGCTTGTGAAAGTCAGGATTGGCCTTGAAGTACTCCGGATAGACGATCTGATCCGAGTAGGCGCAACCGACGGGGAAGGTATCGCCCACAACGCCCCATTGCGGTTCGCCCCACAGGCAGAGCACCTTGCCGAGATCGTGGATGAATCCCGTCAGTACAAACCAGCGCGGATGGCCATCTTTGCGGATGGCTTCCGAGGTCTGCAGGAGATGCTCGATCTGGGTGAGGTCCGTGTCCGGGTCGCTGTCATCCACGAGGGTGTTGAGAAACTCGGCGGCTTCCCAGATGCTCTTCATCCCCTTATCGAGGCCGAAGTACTGCTTCTCTTTGGCCAGGACATAGTCGAGCGTTTGATGTTGGTGGTTCAGACGGTAAAACTCGGCGACGCCGGGGTTAGCCTGCGCGTCGTACTGGCGGAACTGCTCTTCCGTCTTGCCTTCCTGGTAACGGCCGACAAGAAACTCATCCCATTCGTCGATGTCCTTCAATGGAGCATCGGTAAAAATTTTTGTATCGGCAACCGTTTCCATCGTGTCCCCCTTGGACGCCTCGCAAACTGCGTTACCGGTAACTATAGGGGGAACGGGCAAATGTTGGCAACTGGAGAGTGAGACCTCATGTGGCAGTTGTTTTTGCCTTTGCTTTTCTGGTTGTCATTCCGAGCGGAGCGAGGAACCTGCTGTCTCCCGTTCTTTGCCAAATGTCACCACGAACGTTGTGCATCAGATCAAACCTGGCTCCAGTTCTATCTCATATGTTTTCTAGACGACACGAACAAAGAACGGGAGGAAGCAGATTCACTCGCTCCGCTCGGAATGACAACCAGAAAGGCAAAAGCAAAGGCAACTGCGATTGCCCTGGCTATTACTTCTTTGTCTTAGGGCGCGCCGCGTCTCCCACGGTCGAGTGCCGTGCGACCAGCGTCGGCGGAACAAGAATGCTCTTTGGCTTTCTTTCCTTCTTTTCAGAGAGGTCAAGTGCCAGTTCTCCCGTGATCCGGCCTAGCTCCGCGGTGCCGTGATCGATAGAGCTGAGCGGAACGCGCAGGTATTTGGCGTAGCGAAAGTTTCCGCATCCGATCAACGCGATATCTTCAGGAACGCGCAGGCCAGCCTGCAAAATCGCATCGGTGGCTCCCACCGCCGTCAGATCGTTGTAGCAAAAGACGGCATCCGGTACCGACTTGAGCTGCAGCAGTTGCTGCATGGCCTCAAAGCCGACTATATCTCCCGTCTCCTCCAGGCGATCGCGAATCACCACGTATTTAGAAGGAGAGGGCAGGTCGTGCTTCGCCAGAGCGTTTCGGTATCCGCGAAGCCGATCGAGAGCGGGGCTCGTATCCTTCGCTCCGATGTGCGCAATGCGCTTGCGTCCGATCTTGATGAGGTGTTCCGTCGCTAGTTCGCCTACGCGCGTGTCATCGGAACCGACGAAGTGGGCCTTCAGGTGAGGGAAGTTGCGGTCGAACAAGATGCAAGGTGTAACTTCATCTCCCAATTGACGAAAGTTCCGCAGATCGGACTGGCAGGAGGCGATGATCAGGACATCGACGCCACGGCTGATCAGCGCCCGAATCTCCTGCTTCTCGATCTCGGGATCGTCCTCCGACGAGGCAAGAATCAATGCCCGATTGCTGTTGCGGAGGACGCCGCCCAGAGCTTTGGCGCACTCGGCAAAGAAGGGGTGGACGAGATCGGGAACGACCAGGCCAACCGTGTAGGTGCGGCCGTTAGCCAGCCCTCGAGCCAGCATGTTGGGGCGATAGTTCAGCTCCTTCATCCGCTTCAGCACACGCTTGCGTGTCGCATCGCCGATGTCGGAGTTGCCACGCAGGACCTTCGATACGGTTACAACGGAGACGCCAAGCTCCTGCGCAATATCTTTCAGTCGAACAGCCATGCCCAGCCCCCTTGTTCTAAATATCGAATCATCCAAAGTACTAGATTGTACGGGCGAGACAAAGCCGCGAGTCGTCCTCTAGGAAAAGCGTGTCCAGCGCCACAGACTCCAGGTTCCCACAACAAGCGACGCCAAGAGTATCACGCTTAATCCTATGACCCACGCGAAGTCCATCTTCAGGGGCGGCACCACGGCTCTAAGGCCCAGCCAGACGAAGATGCCGGTGGCCACGAGGACGATCAGGTAATCCCACCAGCGCTTCCGCTCGTCACCTTCTCTGCCAAACTCCTCTCCTCCGAGCGCCGCCAGGGTGCGGTAGTAATCCAGGCCGTAGCGATCGCATTCGCGCATCACGGCCTCGTGCCGCGAGGTGTGTTCCCGTCCCGAGGATACGGCGGTGCTGATGGAGAGCGCTCCCAGGATCATGATCACCGATCCGGCCAGCACTAAAAGCTTATGGGCGCTGTTGGCGGTCGCCAACTCTCCGAAGACCAGAGCACCCCATGCGAGTCCCCAAAGTTGATTCGTGTTGGAGAGAGGGATTCCACGGCTGATGCCGAGATACTTCGCTGCGAACTGTTGGAAGAGATCACCGATGACCCAGACGAAGCCGCCAAGGAAGAGCCAGAACAGTACGCCTCGAATATGAAAGAGCTGAAAGGCCGTCGAGTGCGTTCCGCCATCGAGAGCGAGCGTGAGGATGAGGACGGTTCCCAGTTCGCCGATGGTGAAGGCTGTGACGAAGGACAGGGGATTCATGCCGCTGAGATAGGCTTTGCGATAGGGAACATACATCGTCCCCCACATGAGGCTTGCGCCGATAGCTGCAACGAATCCCCGGATGCTGTGCGCGGCCTGCGGCCCCGATCCGTGAAGGGTGCTGAAGCCCAGCATGATGGCTGCAATCACGATGGCGACCGCGCCGAGGACGACTTTGCCGGTGTTCCTGTTGCTTGCTCCTTCCAACTCACGAAAGAGAAGCCGGCCCCATAGCAGCCCGAAGAGGGAGTTCGTATTCCAGAGAGGGAAGGCCACGGCAAGGCCTACATCGCGGACCGCAAAGACCGTCAAGGTGTTGGCGACCGCCCAGAGCGCACCCGCCAGGATTGCCCACACGATGAGGTGTTTCTTCTCCATCAGGTCGGCGAAGACATAGCCGGTTCCCTTGAGCAGGGTAGGAAAGGTCCACCGGGCAGTGAAGACCCCGGCCACCATGCAGAGGGAGATGGCAAAGGGAGAGTATCCTGCGGTCACCAGCTTCACTGGGGCTTCCGCGGCTCCGAGCCAGACGCCGGCCACCAGGCCGCAGATCACTCCCAGGATATGCAGGGAGTGGATTTCGTTTCGCACTTTCCGGATCTCAGCTGCCACTCGTTCGACCTCGTGGGATGGATAGATTTATGCTTAGGCACGAGTGCTTAGTGCAGTACCACCAAAAGAACGATTCCGGCCAGAAGCACGACGAACGGCACGAGAAAATGGCTGTCGGTAAGGACGGTCCTGGTGCTTCGCAGAAAAGCCATGTGTCGAAATCTCCTGTGCTACTCTCGGAATCGCAATTAGTAACCGCTTACGTCGTGATAAACCTTATAAGCCACTTGCGGGGCTGTCAATGTGTCGAGTGATTTCGGGAACAACCTTCCGCATTGAAAGGGTTCAATGAGACTGTCAGCAGCGGCAAGTGATTTCATGCGCCTCCAGCAGAGAGCTTCTTTTCTTCTCCGGTCTCCGGTCCGGAAAGCGCTCGTCGCGATGTTCGTGCTTCTGCCTGCTCTCTCGGTGAGAGCGCAAAAGACAGCGATCGATGAGGTGAATGTCTACGTTGGCACCGGCAAGGGCGCTATCGGCTATGGAGGCACGATGCCTTTTGTCACGCCGCCCTTCGGCATGACGGATTGGACTCCGCAGACACGTCAGAACAAGATCAGCGTCACCTCCTACGAATATAGCGATCCGGCGATCTCCGGTTTCATGGGAACCCACCAGCCTGCCATCTGGATGGGGGACTATGGCTATGTTACGTTGATGCCGGAACTGGATGAGTTAAAGACCAGCCCTGAGGCGCGCAAGCTGCCCTTCACTCACGCGGATGAGATCGCTCATCCGGACTACTACTCGGTATCGATGCAGGCCGGGAAGTCACGAAGAATTCGCACGGAGATGACGGCCACGGACCACTGCGCCTATCTGCGGTTTACCTTCCCGGCCAATGAATCTTCCCTCGTCATGGTGGAGGCGGCACGTCCTGGCGTGCTCGGTTTTGCCCATGTAGATGCTGCTGCGAATGAGATCACGGGCTACAATCCCGACCGAATGGACGCGCATCTGGGGCCTTTGAAGCTGCCTCACTTTAAAGGGTACTTTGTTGTGCAGTTTCGCAAAGCGTTTCAGGGCTCCGGCACCTATGGGATGGAACCCGGGCAGGTGGGTTCCGCGATCGGCGCTTACGCGAAGTTTAGAACGGCAGAAGGGGAGATCGTCGAAGCCCGGGTGGGCACCTCCTTCATCAGCGTCGAGCAGGCACGTGAGAATCTGAAGCTCGAGATTCCGGACTGGGATTTCAAGGCCGTGCAACTCAAACTGCGACAGACGTGGAATGAGAAGCTGGCGCGTGTTTCTATCGAAGGCGCCACGGAAGATCAGCGAAAGATCATCTACTCCGATCTTTACCACGCACTGCTTTATCCGCGGCTCTTCTCGGAGCATGGCCACTACTACAGTGCATTCGACGACACGGTTCATGCCGGGGAGTCGTATACCGCATACTCCATCTGGGATACCTTTCGGGCAGAGCACAGCCTGCTGACCCTGATCGCGCCTGAGCGAATTGACGGTATGATTCAGGCGCTTCTGCAGGACTACAAGGAGGGCGGATGGATGCCGAAGTGGCCCAACCCTTCCTACACCAACATCATGATCGGCACGCATGCCGACTCGCTGGTCGCAGAGGCAGTGCAGAAGCACTTTCACGGTTTCGACTATCAGCTTGCCTGGGACGCGGTGTACAAAGACGCGATGACACCGCCCGATGGAGACACGACGAGGCGGTGGGCCGACAGGGAACCGCACACTCCATACGAGGCGCGGGCCGGACTTACCTATCTGAAGACCCTGGGATATATTCCGACCGATAAGACGGCAGAGGCGGCGTCGAGCACTCTGGAGGATTCCTATGACGACTGGTGCGTGGCGCAGCTAGCCAAAGCTTTAGGAAAGAACAAGGAGTATGACTACTTCCTGCACCGTTCTTTAAACTACCAGAACCTCTTTAATAAGACGACCGGCTTTATGCAGGGCAAGAGGTCCGATGGGTCGTGGGCGAACGCGGACGAAGGCTGGACGGAGGGAAATACGTGGGTCTACACCTGGGCCGTGATGCACGACATCCCTGGCCTGATCGATCTTATGGGTGGAAGAGATAACTATAACGCCAGGCTGGACGAGCACTTTGCAGGAAACCACAACGTGCACAGCAACGAGCCAAGCCATCACTACGGCTATCTCTATGACTACAGCGGACAGCCCTGGAAGACGCAGGCGAAGGTGCGTGAGATTGCCGCGGCGGAGTACGCGAATCTTCCGGGAGGAATCGACGGCGACGATGACTGTGGGCAGATGTCTGCCTGGTATATCTTCACCGCGTTTGGTTTTTATCCGGTCAATCCCGCGTCGGGCGACTACATGATCGGCAGCCCGCTCTTTCGGCGCATGTCGTTGCGGCTGGCAAACGGAAAGACCTTTTCGGTTTCGACCGAGAACAATTCAGCGAAGAATGTATATATCCAGTCGGTCACTCTGAACGGTAAGCCATTGACCACGCCAGTGCTTCGGTTTGACGATATCGAGGCTGGGGTTTCGGTGAAGATGGTGATGGGGCCAACGCCTTCACGATGGGCTGCGGACTGGAAGCCTGTATCGATAAGTGATGCCTCTAAACGGTAGGGCACAGGCTTTTCGCATCAGGAAGCAACGATTGAAAAGGTACAAGGAGATCCAACTGTGCTCGACATGTCCATGTTCCGCCTCGTCTTGAAAGAATCTAGTTCCAGACGCTTTTCGTGGTCTTTTGATCTACTGCCGAGAGCTGTCGGACACATGGTCCTTGTCTCTTCTTTGGCCGCTCTTACTGCGGCTCCTCTTACAGGACAGACGAAAGAGGCGACAACCGCGTGGCAGGACGGTCGTTTTCATGTCGATACGAAGAGCGTTGTCGGAAGCTCGGACATCATTCTTCAGCGGCCGAATCTGTTGCCTCGAGAGTTGATGCCGCTGGGCAATGGGCGGCTCGGCGCTGCGGTGTGGGCGCAGGACGGCTATACCGCTCAGCTCAATCGAGGCGATACCTTTCCGCATCGCCTGTCTCCCGGACAGCTTGTGATTCCGGGGCTGCAGAGACTGACGCAGGCCAGCGACTACTCAGCACGTTTGGATCTCTATGACGGAGAGTTCCAGGAGCAGGGCGGAGGCATGAGCGCTGTCACGTATGTGACGGAGAAGCTCGATGCGCTGGTGGTCGAGGTGAAAGGCGCAGATCCCAAGAGCTTGCAGACGGTGGAGCTCAAGCTGTGGTCGCCGCGTAAGCCGCAGGTCCTGCGGAAGGGCAACATCGGCGTGCTCGCGGAGACCTGGGTGGACAATGAGGAGGCTGGAGCCAGCGGCGAGACCTTTGGCTCCTTGTCGGCGGTGACTGTCGATGGGATTGACCTTCACGTCGAGCAGGATGGTCTTGCGATTAAAGTAAGCTTTCATCCGCGAGCGGACGGATCATTTCGTGTTCTTGCAGGCGCGCCGCATTGGCGCGGCGGCGATGCGCTCAGCACGGCGTCGGAGTTGCTTACAGGTGTTGAAAAGCTTTCACCGAGCGAGCATCGTACCTGGTGGAACCAGTACTGGGAGCGGGTGGGGTTGATCCAGGTTTCCTCGCACGATCACACTGCGGAGTACCTCAACAACCTGCGCACGATCGACCTCTATACGGCTGCGGCCGAGAGCCGCGACAAGCTGCCTGGTGCGCAGGCTGGCATCGGAGATCTGTTCTCTTCCATTCGCGATGAGCACCAGTGGGGGCCTTCTGCGTACTGGCACTGGAATCTGCGCATGCAGGTAAGTGCGAATCTCGGCGCGGGTGTTCTTGATCTGAACGATCCTTATTTCAACCTCTACCGGGAAAATCTCAACGCAGTGCTGGCCTGGACGAAGAAGCATATGGGCGGCAGGGCTGGAATCTGCGTGCCTGAAACGATGCGGTTTAACGGTCAGGGCTTTGAGAATGAGACCTGGATTCCTGCCGCCGCGATCAACTGCGGCGAAGACTCCAAGCCGTACTACAACGCACGCACGATCTCGACGGGCGCCGAGGTATCGCTGTGGATCTGGCAGCAATTCCTGTTTACGGACGATTTGAATTTCCTGCGCGAGAACTATCCTGTGATGCGAGAGGCAGCGCGCTTTTATCTTGCCTATGGAACGCACAGCGCTGATGGGTCTCTCCATACCTTCCCCTCCAATGCGCATGAGACGAAGTGGGATGTCCATGACCCCACGACCGACGTCTCGGCGATGCAGGCTCTTTTCCCTGCGGTCATCGAAGCGGCAGGTTTGTTGAAGATTGACGATGCAGTGGTGGAACAGTTGAAGAAGGATGTTCCTAAGCTGTCGCCGCTCGCAAGGATCAGCTTGGCTTCTCCTAATGTGCTGGCAGCGCCGGATGCAGACGGAAAAGACATTGTGATTGCCGCCAGCGGCGATCCGGCAGCCCCGAGCCATAACTCTGAAAATATCGGGCTGGAGCCGGTGTGGCCGTATGGGTTGATTGGAGACGAAGGGCCACTGCATGCTCTCGGCGTGCGCACCTTTCTCAACCGTCCCCAGAAGAATGAAGCCGATTGGAGCGCCGATCCTGTTCAGGCTGCGCGCCTGGGGCTTGCGGAGGAATTCAAATCGAGTGCGCTGGCCTTGACGGAGAGATACCAGATCTACCCCTCAGGATTGGCGACGCTTGTGGGGCCTGAGTTCTACGTGGAGCAGATCGGTGTGGTCGCCGATGCCATTCAGACGGCTCTCGTCCAGGATTACGATGGGCTGATCCGGATTGCTCCTGCTTGGCCGAAGGATTGGAATGCGGACGGAACGGTTTTCGTTCAGCACCGCAATAGAGTGCATGTACAGATTTATGACGGCGAGCTTGTTACCGTTGGGATCGATGCGGGTTCCGCATCGCCGCTAAAGGTTCGCAATCCCTGGCCTGGCGAGAGTGTCGAAGTGATCAATGCAAGCACGTCAGCGGTAGTCGTGCCCGCGAGCTCGGCCAGGGTGCTGCAGTTTTCGCCTCAGGCCTTGACCAGCTATCTCATTCTCCCCTCGGGCAGGAAGAGCTCTCTGCATTTCGAGCCCGTTTCCGGAGTAAGGGCCATGACGCCGAAGTCTCTGGGGAGCCGGACGATCGGTATTCCCCGATAGCTAAAGGTTGTGTTGTAACGCCGGGCGACTATTGAAGCACCCGATAGATCGCCCGTGTAGCGGTGCCGTAACTGAGGCTTCTATTGTCCGGTGGCCCCTGCCGCCTCTGCTCTTGCCTTTCTTGTTTGTCATTCCGAGCGCAGCGAGTGAATCTGCTTCCTCCCGCTTTTTGCCTGTGTCTCCACAAATCTTACCGTTCAGCGAGAACCATACGTTTTAGTTCGTACCACACGTTTTATAGGTGGTACGAACGAAGAACGGGAGGAAGCAGATTCACTCGCTGCGCTCGGAATGACAAACAAGAAAGGCAAAAGCAACGTCCCTGCGAGTCAGCCTCGGGATGACGCTTCTATGCCAAGATAAAACGGTAGCTTCATCTATTTGAAATCCGCTCCTGATTTTTAGTGGAATAAATAACTCGCTGCGTTGTTTCTACATACGAGACGCCGACCGGTGAGTTTCCGGGTGGCTCTATTTCAAAACAATCGAGTTACTCTTCAGGAGCTTTCATGACCTATAGCAATGAAGTGCTGCGGCTAACAGGCCGTCGCCTTCGCACCTTTTCGAGTGTGGCAACGAAATCCCCCACTCGTTTTGCCCTATCTTTGTTGTTCTCGGCGGTCGCCGCATTGTGCCCTCTCGGCTCTTTCGCGCAGACGAGCACTTACACGCAAACTAATATCGTCTCCGACGGCGCTGTTGCAGCCAATAAGACGGATCCGAATCTTATCAATCCGTGGGGTATTGCCATTGGCAAGGCTTTCTGGATCGATTCACCTACAAGCGGTCTCTCTTTGATCGATGACTCTCAGGGCAACCAGCAGTTTACGGTCGCTGTTCCTCCGGCTATTGCCTCTTCGACCCATGGAGAGCCGACGGGCGTAGTCTTCAACGGCGATACGACTGTATTTCAAATTCCCAGCAATACGGCTGCGCAATTTATCTTTGCCACCTTGGACGGTACGATTGCTGCCTGGAACTCGACTACGCCGGCGGCTGTGACAGTCGTCAATAACTCGGCTGCAAAGGCCGTCTATACGGGCATTGCCATCGATACGAATCCGACGGGCACCTTCCTGCTGGCCGCTAATCAGATCCCAGGGGGAGGGATCGATGTATTCGATAAGAACTTCGCTCCAGCCCATCTTGCAGGAAGCTTTGCGGATTCTACGTTGCCGGCCAATTTCTCTCCTTTCTCTGTGCACATCCTTGCGGGGAATGTATATGTCGACTACACAGAGGTCAATCCCGCCACGGGTAAGAGAGTAGTGGGTGCGGGACTTGGTTTTGTCGATGTATTCGACGTCAACGGAAACCTTATTCAGAGAGCGATCAGTGCGGGAAATCTGAATGCTCCTTGGGGCATGGCGATTGCTCCTGCTGGTTTCGGCAGCTTCAGCGGCGATCTCCTTGTGGGTAACTTCGGAGATGGAACGATTAATGCCTTCGATCCAAGCAGCTTTGCCTTAAAGGGCCAGTTGCAGGATGCGGATGGTAATGCAATTACGAACAGCGGTCTTTGGGAGATTGTTTTCGGAGCCAAGAATGTGGGCGACCCGAATACTTTGTTCTTCTCGGCTGGCATCAACGGCACCAAGGATGGCCTCTTCGGAGAGATTTCGCTCTCAGGGCCTCCGGTAGGAACTCCGGATTTCACGTTCCAGTCCGGCACGACGGCACTGACTGTTTCGAATGGAAAGAGCGGCACTGTCAATGTATCGCTGGCGGGAATAAACGGGTTTAGTGGCCCGGTGACGTTCTCCTGCTCCGGTCTGCCGACGGGTGATAGCTGCACCTTCACCCCTGCGACGGTCTCTGTCTCCGGCACTACGGCGACAGCCGTAGCAGTATCCATAGCCACAGCCGCTACTACGAGCACCGGCACGGCGCAGCTCAATCAGCATGGAACTGGCTATGGCCTGACGCTTGCCTTTATGGGGCCGCTGGGACTACTGGCGCTTCTCGGCATTCGCCGTCGCTCGATGCTTCTGCGCGGTACAGCACTGGCGTTTGCACTTGTTCTGATGTCCGCAGGTGTAATTGGCTGTGGTTCTTCGAGCAAGGACCAGAGCCTGCCTCCCCCGGCTGCGCCCGTGACGACCAACATCACGATCAATGCCACGGCGGGAAGCACAACGCATACGATCCCCGTTGCACTTACTGTCGACTAAGTAAAAATAACGTGATCTTAGCGGGAGGAATCCTTTGGATTCCTCCCGCTAAGTTTTTAACTAATGACAAAAGCCGTTCTCTATGGGAATCGTTCTAGCGTAGTGAGTCATTAGTTCATTGAAGAACAATGGTCAATCTCGACACAGCGCGAAGCGCATCGTCTTGATGCTTCAGCATCAGGGCGACGGAGGGAGCCGTAGCCTTTAGGCTACGGAAATAGAGGCTTAGCAAAGATGTGGCCTTTAGGCCCGGGCCTTCTTTCGGCTGCGAACAAAAGGCCCGGGGCTGAAGCCCAATTCTTGCCTAACCCTTGTTCCGTAGCCTAAAGGCTACGGCTCCATCCGCCCCGCGACGCTAAAGCGTCACGGTTTGCTCTTCGCGCTGTGGGTAACGCTGGTTCTTCAACGAACTAAACACTCACCACACTAGTACAGTGGCGGTCCAGAATGCTACGGGGAGTTTTTCCATCTAGCGCAAGTTAGCAAAAAAACAGCGTAGCTCCGAGTAGCTACGCTGTGGCCCATTACCGATTTTTAATAGAGATAGGCAAAACTATAAAGAGGAAATAACTAGCTGGTCGCAATATTCCCATTCAGGCCTGCGGGGAAGAAGCCGCCTTTGGATACGCCGGTCTTGCCAGCGGCGTTATATACGATCTGAAGCACTTGCGAGGTGCTACGTGTGAAAGCAGTCGCGAGTGGCACGGAGGTAGTTGCTGTAGCTGTGCCGGAGGTAGCGAAGAAGCCACCGGCTGCGGTTGGACCCTGAGTTGCCAGTACCTCCGCGCCGGGATCGCTGGTAGGAACATCCAGAGAGTCGGCTGCGGCAAAGGGGGCTGACTGCTGGATGGAGATCAGACGCAATGCGCCTGCCTGGAAGCCTTCTACCGCCAGAATCTGCGCCGCATAGGCGAGGTTCGTTCCGGTCAGCAGAGCGGTGGCTCCCGCATAGGCTGTTGTGCCTACATCCTCAAATTGGCGCGCGATGGTGATGATGTTGGCCGAGGTGACGGCTCCGGCCGCCGATAGGTCCAGGGCCGGTCGTGAGACATGGCCGCTGCCGATCAGCGATTGCAGATCGGCGACATGAGACATCTCGTTGAAGAAGATCTCGTTGAAGATATCGGTGATCTGCTGGTTAGGAAATGCAATCTTTGCGCTTGGAGCTCCAGTGATGGCTCCGCTGCCCGCGGTAAGGTTGGAGGGGAGATCGGTACCTTGAGTCGCAAAGGAATAGAACGTTGCCTCAAGGTACTCGAGATTCAGTGCGAAGTTCAGAACGTCGGTCTCTGAAGGGCCGGCCGCCATCACGGTGGAGGAACCGTTCGAGTGCGAGTTGCCGCATCCGCCCAGAAGTGCCATACTTCCCGCAGCGCCAGCAAGACTAAGCCCGGTCATAAATCTTCTGCGGTTTAGGGTCCGCTCAGCGCGGATCGCTTTTGCCTGCTCGACTGTTATCTGCTCGAACTCCGGTGCCTGTGTCTTACCTGCCATTGGAAGTGCTCCTTGGGTTACATCAAACTGCTGTCTGAGAAACACGGGAGATGGCAATTTATTTCAAACAAGAGACGGCAATTTATTTCTTTTTTTAGGTTTACAGGAGTGAGTAAAATTTCGAGTTATTGCTGATGCCAGATACCTCTTTTTCATCGGTTCCGTGGATCGCACCGATGTGACGCTTTACGATCTTGTCGGTACCTGCGGCAAATACTTTGAACTTCTCTGATCCTTCAACGGCTTCTTTTGCAAACAGCTTTTCGTCCATGTCGTGGATCTGTGCCATGTCGCTGATATAGGCCTCATCGAAGTCGGGGCCGGAGAGGTCCTCCAGCTTTTGCAGGCGCTGCCGGAAGGTGTCATTCAAAGGCTGAGGCAGGTTGATTCCCGCGGCGGTTGCAATCTCTCTTAGCTCACGGTTTACAAGATCGTGGTCATGGACTTCCATGATGGCGAGATCACGCACGTCCTGGGTGGTGGCCTTCTGTTGGGCTACTTTGCTGGCTACGACCTCATACATGCCACCCTGGGATACTTTGGCGGCGAATACCTTATCCGCTGCGGAGGCTGTGGCGGCAGAGGAGGGCACGGAGGCGACGGGCAAGGCCCAGAGGACGGCTGAGGAGCAAAGAACAAAGAGGGTTGACTTCATGGGGAATATCTCCTGGGAAGGTGTGTGCGCAGGTTGCACTCTCTGAGGCACTCACATGGTTCCAGTGATGAAACACACCGGAGGCCCGATTATTCCCTCAGGCAGCAGGCAACAACGCGATTTCTCATGAAGAAACGCAGGTGTGGGTGACGTTGGTCGCCTAAAGGCAGTCGCCTATATTTCGTTCGTCATTTTTCGCTAATCCCCGGAATAAATGACTAAGGGCGGTGTTGTGTCAGGTGAGCATCCAAATTGCCGGCTTCCCGCGATGAAGTGCAGAGCCTGCGGATGCCTATGGAGGTTTCAGATGTCGTCTGGCTTAATCAAGCGATGTTGTTCTGTCTCAAGTCTGCGGACAGGTTGTTTCTCTCTCCTCGTTGGAGCTGTGCTGTGCTTTGTACCTGGGGCCGGTGCTCAGACCCCGGGAGATTCGGTGGATGTTCCTGGACACCCTTCGCTCGTGTTGAGGGCCAAAGGGGTCGGTGCGCAGGTCTATAGCTGCCTTGCAGGGACGTGGACGCTGCAGGGCCCGGATGCGAACCTCCTGAACCCGACGGGTGAGGTGATCGGGCGACACTTTACAGGTCCTACCTGGAAGCTCAACGATGGCAGTTGGGTCAAAGGCAAAGCAGTCGTCAAGCAAGATTCGCCGGAGGCGAAGTCTGTGCCGTGGCTGTTGCTTGAATCTGTCGGTGGTGAGGGTAGCCTGGCGGCGGTTCGATACATCCAGCGCACGGAGACGCACGGTGGAAATGCGCCCTCCGGAAGCTGCCGCGAGAGCGCAGAGGTGCGGGTTCCTTATTCCGCAATCTATTCATTCTATGTGGTGAATCCTTAAACAGGGAGTAAGTTGGGCTGCGCTTCGCACATAGCCGAACTCCCCTGCGGCTAGAGGCGGATGGTAAATTTAAGACATTGTAACCAACTCCACTTCGAAGCCTGAGTCCTTGTCGGCAGGCGAACGTTCACGGTATCAAGACGACGAGCGGATGCTGTTACTGCGGCAGATCGCCGCATCTCGGACGTTTGCCAAGTCCCCCCGGCTTACGAAGTTCCTCGAATTCATCTGCCTGTGGCTGTTTGAAGGCCGCGCCCGGGAGATCAACGAACAGCAGATCGGGATCCACGTCTTTGGACGGTCGGTTGCCTATAGTGCCTCGGATGACAGCATTGTCCGGAGCCAGGCTCGCCTGTTGCGCCAGCGCCTCGAAGAGTACTTCGAGCACGAGTGTCCTCACAGCGCGCTGATCGTCACGATTCCCAAGGGCGGCTATGTGCCTGTCTTCGAACCCCGGGAGGTGGTGCAGGGGGTAGTCGTCCAGCCGAAGCCAAATGCGGAAGCAGCTTCGGCTGAATCTTCGGCTGCCGCTCCGGCCGCCACTGCTCCTGCGCAGAAGCGCGGTCCGCGGCGCGTGATCCTTTTGGCAGGGCTCACGGCACTTGCTGTGGCGATTGGGGTGGTTGGCTTTTTCCTGCGTCCACGCAGCCCTCAGCCTGGAGCCGCCGCCGATGCCCTTTGGGCGGAGCTCTTCACCTCGGCCAGTCCAACATTAATCGTTCCTTCGGACGACGCACTCGTTCTCTTTCAGGACTTTACGAAGAGTCCCGTGCAGTTGGACGAGTATCTCAGCGGCACTTATTTGAGCAAGGCGAACCTGCCGAGCGTCAATGGAATCTCGCTCAGTGCCGAGTGGTTTGCGTCGCACCAGTTGACGAGCTCGGCGGACCTCAACCTGGCGCTGCGGTTGGCCAGACTGCCACAGGCGGTCAAGGCTGATGTTGAGACCCGTAACGCTCGCGTGCTCCGGATCGACGATTTGAAGAGCCGTAATGTCATCCTGATTGGCGGCGTCGCGGCAAATCCCTGGGTCGGGCTGTTCAAGGACCGCCTCAACTTCGACGTCAACTGGGACTGGAAGGCCTCGGAGGGCTATGTCGTCAATAAGCATCCCCAATCAGGTGAATCTGTGCTGTACCGGGACACCGTCACGGACGGGGCGAGACGCAGCTACGGGGTCCTGGCATTTCTGCCGGGGATCGAAGGGAACGGCGACGCTCTTCTGTTCCAGGGAACAGGGATGGCCGGTACGGAGTCTGCCGCGGATTTCCCCTTCAGCCTGACGGAGTTTAGAGACTTCGCCCAGCGGATCGGGGCCACCCATGACAAGATGCCGTACTTTGAAGTGCTGCTCGAAACCTCGAGCGTCGGTGGCAACGCCCCCGAGGCTCGGGTTGTGGCGTATAGAATCATCCGTCCTTGACCGGACGGATGCGTTTAGAGCGTCTGTTGCAAACCCGAGCAGCCTGCAGGTCTCTCCACTGCGGCGGCAAAAAACGCCGCCTCCGGTCGAGATGACAATTTTGTGGTGGATTTGGAAAACCCCTCAAAGGGAGCCCTTCTAAACCATAGCGACCCTAACCATAAAAGCCATTTTCCGCGCATAAAGCAGCCAGAACTGTGTTCATTGGCTCCCTCGACCAGGAGGCGTAACCCTTTTAGAATGTGCGGAAATATCGCGTTTCACGGTGAAAACGGGGCCGGTACGGTGAAAACGCTTGAGCTTTCACATCACGGGGTGCGAGTGTTTCGCAATCGGAGAAGCTAATGTGGACGCGGCGTAAGTTTATTGAGCTTTCGTGTGCAGGGGCCGCGCTGGCTCATGGAGGGCTTGCCGCGGTTGGCGAGACCCCGGCCCCCTCGTCTCCTCCTAACGTGGAGCCTCCAAGAGGAGCGGCCAGACCGTCGGCTGAGACGGCGATCGAAGCCTGCCGGGGTGTCCTGCAGCGCCAGCTTGGTTCCCGAGCGGCGGAGTTCGACCTGCATCTGCTCCCCGCCGTGGACGGCCACGAGGTCTATGAGCTCTCCGCCAGCGGCGGCAGGGTGACCGTTGCGGGCAGCAGCGGCGTCAGCCTGTGTCGCGGGATCTATACCTATCTGCGGGAGCATTGCCAGGCAATGATCTCCTGGAGCGGTCACCACCTTGATCTGCCCGCCCGGCTCCCGGATGTGGAGCACCATCGTGTCGTCTGCCCGTACAAGTTCGTCCAGTATCTGAACCCGTGCACCTACGGGTACACGATGGCCTTCTGGGACTGGCCGCGCTGGGAACGCGAGCTCGACTGGATGGCGCTGCACGGCATTACGATGCCGCTGGCCCTGGAGGGCCAGGAGGTCATCTGGAACCGGGTATGGCTCTCGCTCGGCCTTACCGAGGCAGAGATCGACACCTTCTCCGTGGGCCCGGCGCAGCTGCCGTGGCATCGCATGGGCAATATCAATCATTTCGCCGGTCCTCTGCCGCAGCATTTCATGGAAGAGAAGCGGATTCTCCAGCGCCAGGTTCTGAACCGGATGCGGGAGCTCGGCATGAAGCCGGTAGCGCCTGCCTTCGCGGGCTTTGTGCCGCAGGGCTTCAAGCGCCTCCACCCGGAGGTTGAGACCTTCACCCTGCTCTGGCTGCGCAAGGAGTTCAAGACCATCCCGCGCAGTACGCGTACCTTCATCCTCCACCCGGGCCAGCAGGAGCTATACCGCCAGATCGGGAAGAAGTTTATCGAGGAGTACAAAGCGGAGTACGGCGAGGTCGAGTACTACCTGGCCGACACCTTCAATGAGCTCGAGGTCCCGGTGCGGGAGGATCATCGCTACGAAGACCTTGAGCGCTTTGGCCGAACCGTCTTCGAGAGTATCCAGGCCGGCGATCCCAAGGGAACCTGGGTGATGCAGGGTTGGCTCTTCGTGTACGACTCCGAATTCTGGAATAACGAGTCGGTCGAGGCCCTGCTGCGCGGCATTCCGAACGACCGCATGCTGATCATCGACTATGCCAACGATCTTGCGCCGTCGGTTCAGGGGAAGTATCTGCCCGGTCAGTGGAAGCTCCAGAAGGCGTTCTTCGGCAAGCCGTGGATCAACGGTATGGCCCACACCTTCGGCGGCAACAACAATATCAAGGGCAACCTGAAGCTGATGGCGACGGAGCCTTCGACCGTCCTTGCCAGTTCGGAGCGCGGCAATCTCGTCGGCTGGGGCATGTGCCCCGAAGGCATCGAAAACAATGAGGTGGTCTACGAGTTGATGACCGACGCCGGATGGCAGTCGGAAGCTATCGACCTTGCGACGTGGATTTCGGCCTACTGCCGCTCGCGCTATGGCGACTGTCCTCCTGCAATGCAGCAGGCCTGGGAGTTGCTGCTCAAGAGTGCTTACAGCTCGCACATCTGGATCACCCAGCAGGCCTGGCAGGCAGAGCCGAGTGTGCATCCCATCGCCGCCTCGGTGGACGCCGGTCCTACCTTCCAGCGTGCGGTCGAGCTCTTTCTTTCCTGTGCTCCCCAACTGGCGAAGAGCGAGCTCTACCGCAACGACCTCATTGAGTTCGTCTCACAGTCTGTTGGCGGCAGAGTAGACGAGGCTCTGGCCTTGGCCGTGCAGGCTGGCGATGCCAAGCAGGACGAAGCTGCTGTTGCGCATGCTGCCCGTGCGGTGGAGTGGATGCGCCGCATCGATGGGTTGATGAATCTCCGGCCCGATCGCCGCCTCGAGACCTGGATGCAGGCGACGCGCGCTTATGCGAAGACCGATGATGAGGCGACCTTCTATGACGAGAACGCCCGGCTTCTGATCACGACCTGGGGTTGGCCGGAGCTCTCGGATTATGCCTCGCGCGTCTGGTCCGGCCTTATCCGCGATTACTACGCGGCCCGCTGGGAGGCCTGGTTCGCAAGCCGCCACACCGGGCGGTCCTTCTCGCTCGACCTTTGGCAGCAGACCTGGCTGTCTGCTCCCTATCGTCCCAGTAAGCCGCTGCCGGTCGCCGACCTTATCGCCGAATCGCATGCGCTGCTGTCTGAAGTGAAGAGTTTGTAGGGAATGAATTTTCTGAAAGGAGGGAATGACGTATGTCTAGCGCGACCGGAACACCGTTCCTGAATACCAGGCCGAACACGCGGTTGTTGTCGATCGATGTCCTGCGCGGCCTCACGGTCGCGTTCATGATTCTCGTGAACAACAACGGCAACAATGACCTTGCCTATCGCGCGCTGAATCACTCGCTATGGAACGGCTTCACTCCGACCGACCTTGTCTTTCCCACCTTCCTCTTCATCATGGGCATCTCGATGGTGCTCTCCTTCAGCGCACACCGTGCCAAGGCCACGAGCAATATCGTTATGCTCACGAGCATCGGACGTCGGTTCGCGTTGCTCATCTTCTTCGGGCTGGTTGTAAACGGGTTCCCCTACTTCCATCTCGATACTCTTCGCATCTACGGGGTTCTGCAGCGCATTGCGGTTTGCTATCTGCTAGCCGCGTTGCTGCAACTTGTGACCGATCGCATCGCACCGCGTGTTGTTCTGTTCTTTGCAGCGGTGATTGGTTATTGGGTGTTGCTGCGCTTTGTCCCGGTACCGGGGCACGGAATACCCGGCAGAGATTTTCCGCTGCTCGATCACGACATTAACCTGGTGGCATGGCTCGATCGCCATATCTTTCCGCATCGACTCTTTGAGAAGACACGCGATCCCGAAGGTCTGCTCAGTGACATCCCGGCCTTTGCTTCTACGATCCTCGGCCTTCTGGCTGGAGCCTGGATCAAGCAGGCGCGTCCCGCGGGACAGAAGCTTATGGGTCTGTTCGGAGCGGGTATCGCTCTTGCAGTTGCGGGCCTGCTCTGGTCGGAGAGTTTCCCGATCAACAAGAAGCTCTGGACCAGCTCTTACGTGCTCTATGCCGGGGGCCTTAGCATTCTGCTTCTCGCCGTCGCTTACTACCTCATCGAAGTTCGCCAGTTGCGCGGCCGGTGGACCTATCCGCTGCTGGTATTCGGCACGAATGCCATTACGGCGTATGTCATCTCCGAGTTGCTGTCGTCGGCGGTCGCTGTCTTCAAGGTCAACCAGACGCAAAGCTTCCAGGTGTATGTGTACTCGCACTACTTCATTCACCTGGGTACGCCAGCGATCGGATCTCTCATCTACTCGCTTCTCTTTGTCGCCGTGTGCTACGTCCCCGCATGGCTGCTCTACCGCAAACGCATCTTTATCAAGCTCTAGTAAATCGCAGGGAAGACGTAAGAGACATGACACTGAGTCGAAGAAGCTTTCTCAAAACGAGTGGTGGCTGCATCCTGGGCGGCGCAGTCGCGCGTCAGGGGTTCGCGCTCGTTGCGAAGCCGGAGCACCCAGCGCATCCGACGCGCCGGATCTATCCCCTCGTGGAGGGATGGCTTTGGAGCCGCAGTGTTCCGGCTAACGGTCATCTGCGCGGTTTCGACGACTCGGGCTTTGAGCACGTCGCTCTTCCGCACAGCAACGTCTTCGTTCCGTGGCACGGCACCGATCAGAACAGCTATCAGTTTGTCTCGCTCTATCGCCGGCACTTCACTCTTCCAGCAGGGGAGCCGGACAGGCGGGTCTTTGCTGACTTCGAAGGCGTTATGGTGGCGTCGAAGGTGTATCTGAATGGCACTCTGCTGGGCGAGTACTTCGGAGGCTTCACGCCCTTTTCTTTCGAGCTTACGCAACACCTCGATCAGGAGGGCGAGAACGTCCTCAGTGTCGAGGTGGACTCGCGTGAGTTGCCGGAGGTTCCGCCCTTTGGCTATGAGGTGGACTATCTCACCTTCGGCGGCATCTATCGCGGGGTCTCCCTGCGGACGACGGGGGGAACCTCGATTGAGAATCTTCGCGTTACCTCCTTTGAGGTGATCACCCCGAAGCCGCGAGTAGAGATAGAGGTCTTTTTAGATTCTGCTAAGACCGCGCTGAAGGTAAAGCCGGACACTCTCGAAGTCGAGATCTTCAACGACGCCGGTACGATCACGAAGCGCAGGCAGCGTCTCTCTCCCTCCGAACTCTCCGCAGGCCATGCAACGCTTTCGATAAGTGGGGTTGAGGGGCTAAAACTCTGGCAACTGCATGATCCGAAGCTCTACTCGGTGCGCGTGCGCCTGCTTGCCATTGGGCAGATCGTGGATGAGCAGGAGACGCGGTTCGGCTTGCGCGAGGCTCGCTTTACTCCTGCCGGCTTCTCTCTCAACGGAGAGATCGTCAAGCTGCGCGGGCTCAATCGCCATCAGACCTTTCCCTTCGCAGGCGCAGCGATGCCGAAGCGAGTGCAGCGCCGTGATGCGGCCATTCTCAAAGAACAGCTCAAGTGCAACATCGTGCGCTGCTCGCACTATCCTCCCTCGCATTATTTTCTCGATGCCTGCGATGAGCTGGGCCTGCTCGTCCTCGACGAGACTCCCGGCTGGCAGCATGTAGGCGATAGCGAACTCTGGCGTGAACGCTATCTCGATAACACGCGCCGCATGATTCGCCGCGACTGGAACCATCCGTCGATTGTTCTCTGGAGCATTCGCATCAATGAGTCGCGCGACTTTCACGATCTGTACGTGAAGGTGAACGCGCTGGCGCGTGAGTTGGACCCTTCTCGCCAGACCACCGGTGTGCGCTACTTCCAGGAGTCGGAGCTGTTGGAAGACGTCTTCTCGATGAACGACTTTCAGTTCCCGCTTAAGGCACCCAATCATCCTCTGTATCTCAACACCGAGTTTGTCGGCGCGGAGTTTCCTGTTCGTCCATGGGATAGCAATGCAGTCAACCAGGAGCATATCCTCCGTTACGCGCGCATCTTCAACCAACTGAACAGCCAGGCCGGATACTCCGGTGGTCTGGGCTGGTGTGGATTCGACTACCAGACTCATGCGGACTTCGGCTCCGGCGATCACATCTGTTACCACGGCGTGATGGACATCTTCCGCGAGCCTAAACCGGCAGCCGGATTTTTCCGGTCGCAGTGCCCTCCAACGGAGGAGCCCGTTCTCGAGCCTGGTTTCCACTTCGCGATGAGCGACGAGCCGTCAGGCTTTAAGAAGGGAATCATCTCCTCGAACTGCGATGAGATCCGCGCCTTCATCGGCCGCGACAAAGTCTGGCACCACATCATCGACCTGCGGCCGGAGCATGAGGAGTTTCCGCACCTCGCCTATCCGCCGTTCTATCTCACGCTTCCGGATGGCAACGACGACTGGGGCGACCTGCGCCTCGACGGCTATGTCAAAGGCGCACAGGTCATCTCCAGAAGCTTCTCGGGAAAGGGAATCGACCAGGCCTTCGAGATTCTTGCCGACGATTCGGAACTGATCGCGGACGGTGCGGATGCGACGCGTGTGGTGTTGCGCGTCACGGATGAGTATGGCGCGCCTCGTCCGCTCTGTTTCGATCCCATTACTCTCTCGCTCGATGGGCCGGCAGTGCTTCTCGGTGAGCCGATTGCCGTGCTCAGCGGAGGCAGAAGCGCGGTGTGGATCCGGTCAACCGGAGAGCCTGGCATCGCGACGTTCAAGGCAACCCACCCTCACTTCGGAGTGAAGATATTGACGTTCAGGATCATCGCTGAAGCAGACAACCACCGTGTTCTTTAGCTGAGTTTCTCCAACTTCTTTAACTCATTTTCTCGAAATAGATCGGCTCGTATCTGCGGGCGAAAGGAGCACTCTATGAAACAACTCTCACGCATTATCTTTTCACTAGCCCTTGTGTCACTGACCCTTGCCCTGCTCTGTCTGGGCGTCAGGCTCGAGGCACAGGTCACAGGCGCTCGGCTTACCGGCGTTGTCACCGATTCAAGCGGCGCAGCCATCCCGCAGGCTCAGATCACGATCACGAATACCGGGACCAATGCCGCGACGAAGACGACCTCGAACGCGCAGGGTGAGTACACCGTGCCTTCGTTGCCCGCCGGCCCTTATAAGATCTTCTCGACCGCGACCGGCTTCGCCGACACACTGCAGACCAACATCGTCCTGACCATCGGCCAGAGTGCGACGGTCAACATCGTTCTCAAGCCTGGAGGAGCAAACGAGACCGTCACCGTAAGTTCTAATCCCACGCTGATCAATGCCACTACCGCCGAGATCAGCGCGGTCGTCAACGAGGATTCCATCAAGGAGCTCCCGCTGAACGGTCGCGATCCTTCGAGTCTCGTCTTCCTGACGACCGGCGTTACCAACGAGCTGCAATCGCAAGCTTCCACCTTGCCAACCACTAACTCTTTCCCCACGCAGTCCAGCGGTTCTGCTGGCGGCGGACGGCAGGGAAGTACCTACTATCTGCTCGACGGCGTTACGAACATGGACTACTTCGCACTTCTTGCGGCACCGTTTCCAAATGCCGATGCCACCCAGGAGTTTCGTGTCATCTCGAACAACTTCGATGCCCGCTATGGTTTCTCACCAGGAGCGGTCGTCAGTATTCAGAGCAAAGGTGGTTCCAACAGCTTCCACGGCGGCGCCTTTGAGTTCCTCCGCAATGCTGTGCTCAACGCGTCGGACTACTTCAGCCATCAGGTCGATCCGTTGAAGCGCAATCAGTTCGGCGGCTATCTCGGCGGCCCCATCATCAAAGACAGGCTCTTCTTCTTCGCCAACTACCAGGGAACGCGCACCAGCACCAAGACTACCGAGAACAGCACCTATACCCCGACAGCAGCCATGCTCAATGGCGATTTCAGCGCGGTTGCAGTGGATCTCAAAGCACCTTTCGCGACGATCAATGGCAAGCGCAACCAGATCGATCCCAAGTTGTTCAGCCCCGGCGCGCTTGCGCTTGCGGCCTCCCTGCCTCTCGGCGGCGATCCCGCAACCGGCCTCACTAACTACGTCGGTCCGAAGGCGCGCTCCAACTACGATGAGGGCACGGGACGTATCGACTACACGCTCAATGACCGTCAGCGTGTTTTTCTCCGCAACTTCATCTATAACTTCAACCAGCCCGGACTCGGTATCCCCGGCAACCTGCTGGCGGGTGTTCAGGGGCTGCATGGTATCTATGTCAACGACGCCTTCAATCACTCCTGGACGATCAATCAGAATCTGCTGAACAGCATTACTGTCTTCTATCAGTCCTTCGACTACGGCTCCGGTACACCGCTCTTCAATAAGAACGGCCAGGAGGAGTGCCTTTCAAATTACGTCGATGTCTCCGATCCTCCGGGGTCCTGCTATATCGGCGGTATTTCGGCTGTCGACGGTAATTCACTCTACGGTGGCGCCCTTGGATTTACCGTCTTCAGCGGCGCGGTTAATAATACGAAGCGCCGGAACTGGGGCTTCTCCGATACCGTCACCCTGACCCACGGCAAGCACACCATGTACTTCGGGGCCGATGTCATGCACCGCTACACGCATGAGAACTCCGGTTCCGGTGCGAATCCGAATGTTGGCTTCACCAACGCCTTTACCGGCTTCACACTCTCGGACTTCCTCCTTGGCGATGTTCAAACCTTCTCGCAGAATGCTGGAGAGAGCGGCAGCGTGCGTGGTTGGATGACTGGTTATTACGCGCAGGACCAGTACAAGCTTCGCCCTAACCTGACGATCAATGCCGGACTCCGCTGGGATCCCTACACTCCGCTCAGCATCGACGGCGGACGCGGCGCAGCCTATGTCCCCGGCCAGCAGAGCACCCGGTATCCCAATGCTCCTGCGGGAGTAGTCTTCCCGGGGGATGCGGGCATCAACAACGCGATCATGCCTACGTCCTGGAAGTACTTCGAGCCGCGCATTGGTATTGCCTATCAGGCCTCTCCGAAGACCTCGGTGCGTGCCGGCTTTGGTATGTTCACCACGCCACTGGAGGATGCAAGCTACAACCACGTCTACGATACGGCGCCCTTCAATCCCTCGTTTGCGCTCAACGCCACCGCCACTACTCCTATCTCCTTCGATCATCCGTGGAGCGGCTTCGCCGCCACAGGTGGGCAGAGCCCGTTCCCACCGTTTGCTTCTCCTGGTGTGAGCCCGCCCTCTTCTTCTACGTTCACGCTGCCCATGCAGCTAGGTGCAGTCTTTCCGAAGAACTTCCGCCTCGGTATAGCGCAGAGCTGGAATCTCTCCGTGGAGCAACAGTTCACCGATACGCTCGCGCTGCATATCGCTTATGTAGGCAGCGAGACATATCACCTCTCCACGCCGATTGAATTGAACCCCGGCGTACTTAGCGATCCAGTCGTGACCAATGGTGTGACTACCTATAACAACGATTCACGCGCTCTTACGAACTTCGGTTCGATCATCCAGGTGGAAATCGGAGGAACCTCAAGCTATAACTCGCTTCAGGTCGGCATCGAGAAGCGTCTTTCGCACGGCATCCAGATACAGTCCAATCTCACGTGGGCGCATGCCTTCGATGTGGGCGGATCGGGAGATCCCTCCTTCGAGTCCAGCGTCAGCGATCCGCACAATGTAGGCCACGATCACGGTCCGTCGAGTCTCAACTATCCAATCGTCTCAGTCACCAACTTCACGTACCAGGCTCCGAAGTTCCAAAGCCTGAACCCCATCGTGCGGAACGTTATCGGCGGATGGTCGTTGACGGGTCTGGTGACTCTGCAATCGGGTCCGCCGTTTACCATCAACGGCGGTAATGGCAACAATAACTCCGGTTTCCTCGTCTACCAGGATCGCGCCGATCTGACTGGTCAGCCTCTCCAGGTGCGCCAGGGCGGCAAGGCCAACTGGCTCAATCACTACTTCAACGCCGGAGCCTTCACCAACAACAAGGTTGGAACTGCTGGAGATTCACCCAAATACCTCATCCAAGGCGTGCCCATCTACACGGCGGATCTGGGCGTTCAGAAGAACTGGCAGTTCCGGGAGCGTTACGGGTTGCAGTTCCGTTTCGAGGCCTTCAACGCTCTCAACCATCCCAGCTACGGTCAGCCGGATTCTAATCCTGACGACTCCAACTTCGGTGCGATCACCTCTACCGGGGCTATCCCCGCGCGAGTTGGTCAGGCTGCTTTGAAACTCACCTTCTAACCCGCAACAGTAAATCCAAAATGGCCGGCAGAGAAACTCTGTCCGGCCGTTTTGTTTGTGTCGTAACTCGAGCTGTACGACCCAGGAGGTCGGCCTCTCCTCTTCGGAAGAGGTGAAGTGAAGATTCGATGAACAACGCGGTCAGGCCTCACTTTGCGCTGGGATAATCATGGCTGGTCTCAAGAGGTTACCGCCGGCACTCACAAAAAGATCGGAATAAAACTTCAGCCAAAGTGTTTAATACGTTAGGGCCCCGTCAATCTGATTATCTGCCGTCGCAATCTAGCTTGCCTTCGCCTGCTTGATCCAGGTGCCAGGCCAAATGCTTTCAGTGAAGTGAGGGGAAATGCGTAACGTCATTCGGCATAAGAAATCTGAGTCTAAGCCAAAATTCGGCTTCAACATCTTTTCGCCACGTGAGAATAGGTTCAGGGCTCATCTCTATCCGGGACTAAGAAGCATAACCTTTTTATTCTTGTATGCGAGCATCGTGCTTGCCCTCGTCGCCCAGGCGAAGGCTGCTCCAATACAAAGAACTCCGAGCGAAGTGCTCTTGGTCTATAACTCGGCCAGCCCGACTTCTACCGCCATTGGAATGTACTACGCAGCGCAGCGCGGAGTTACCAACGTCCTTGCGGTCAGTTGCCAGGACTCGGCTTTGAATTCAGCCAATGAGACGATTTCCCTCAGTAACTACAAGTCCCAGATTCAGAACCCCATCAGCACGTATCTATCAGCTCATCCGGGGATTAACTTTATTGTTCTAACGAAGGGTATTCCGATTCGCATCGACAATGCCCCCACTGGTTCTGAACCCGCGGGCCAAACTCCTCAGGATTATCAGCCCTCGCTCGATAGCTATCTGGCGGCGCTGGGTTACTCCACTGCGAACGGCAATGTACAAGCTTCGATCACAGGATCAGGAGCTCAAGGCGTCGCCTGGATCAACAAGTATTACAACTCGACGGTTCCCTTTACGCATGAGGCCTTTGGCGGCTATCTGGTCACACGTCTGGATGGCTACATCCAATCAGACGCCATGGCGTTGGTGGATCGTTCGATCGCTGCCACACAAACTCCCTTGACCGGCTCTATCTTGATCGACGCGGATGCCGGCGATGGTATTGCTGATAAGACCCAGTTCCCTCCAGCGACTCCCAGCACGGATGTCCTCATGGAGGAGTCGTTCGATCACGGCAATGCTGACCTGATGCATGCAGCCGGTGACCTTCAGGCAAGCGGGCTCACCACAAACGCAACCGTTACCAGTACCTTCGTCGGCAACCAGAGTAATCTGCTCGGTTACTATTCCTGGGGTAGCAATGACGGGAACTACAACAGCGAAGCCTACGAATCGCTCTCTTTCGCGCCGGGAGCGATCTCCAATACCTATGTCTCAACGAGTATGGAGAGCTTTATCGGGCAGTATGTGGGCTTCAACAGTATCAATCTGACCGGAATGACGTCCCTTAAAGCAAGGGTCGCCAACGCCAACACGGATGACAAGCTTCATGTATTCCAGATCCGCATCGATAGTCCCAGCGGGCAGATTATAGGTAGCTGTAACGTCCCCCAAACTGGCGGTTGGCAGACCTGGACGACCATGACCTGCGGCCTCTCAGCCAGCGTCAGTGGAGTTCATAACGTCTATCTGACATTTGTTCCCAATGGGTTTGGTGGCAATCTCTATAACATTGAATGGATTCAGTTCCAGGGGGCTGCCAGCGTGATTGAAGCCGCCAGCTATAACGGTTTGTCAGGTGGCGAGCAACTCGAAGTGAGCAGCGAAGGCCCGCAGGATCTGGGCTTCATCACGAACGGGGCCAATGCGGTCTATAACAGCATCAACCTGAACGGCATGACTTCTTTCACGGCGCGGGTTGCCAGCGCGGGAGCTGGAGGCTCCCTTCAGATTCATCTCGACAGCCCTACTGGAACGTTGATCGGAACCTGCACCGTTCCATCCACAGGCGGCTGGCAAACCTGGACTACACAGACGTGCAAATTGAAAGGCGCAAGCGGAATCCATAACGTCTACCTGGTCTTCACGGGTGGCGGAGGAGATCTCTATAACCTGGAGTGGTTCAACTTTGTCGGTGGAACCAACCTGATCGAAGTCGCCAGTTACAACGTTCTGTCTGGCGATGCAAGCCTGGAAGCCAGCAGCGACGGCGGACAGGACCTGGGCAGCATTTTCGACGGACAATCTCACATGACGGATCTGATCGCCAATGGATTGACCGGAGCAGAGGGCTACACGAATGAACCATGCCTGGATGGCATCGAGGGAATCACGTTCCAGATCGATCACTATCAGTCGGGCTACACTCTGGCGGAGAGCTTTTACGCTGGCACTCCCTATCTTGGTTGGGAGGGCATCGTGGTCGGTGACCCGCTGACTGCTCCCTACCTCGGTGTCACTCCGACCGTTACACCGACTCAGGCGTCCAGCTACACCGGTTCGGCTGGTGGTGTGAGCACCGAGAGCAGCAGTGAAGGCAATCTTGATGTTGGAAATATTCTCAACGGCTCCTATACGTTCTACAGCAATGTCAACCTTTCCAATCTGACGACCTTCAGAGCCCGGGTAGCCAGCGCAGGGCTGGGAGGCGACATTCAAGTTCGCCTCGACAACCCCACTGGAACGTTGGCAGGAACCTGCACCGTTCCGGTTACAGGCGACTGGCAGAGCTGGACGACCGTATCGTGCCCTATAAGCAACACCACTGGAACTCACACGGTCTATCTCGTTTATACCGGCGGGGACGGTGCGCTGTTCAATGTGGAGTGGTTTGCTTTTACCCCCACGATCCAGGCTTCCAGCTATAGCAAGATCTCTGGAGGCGAGCAGCTGGAAAGTAGCAGCGAGGGCGGAGAGGATATGGGCTTCATCTTAGCCGGCGGCTATGCGGCTTATAACAACGTTACTCTGACCGGCGCGACTCACTTTACGGCCAGGGTCGCCAGCGCAGGTTCTGGAGGCAACATCGAGGTTCACCTCGATAGTCCTTCGGGCACATTGGCTGCAACTTGCGCGGTTCCTGTCAATGGAGACTGGCAGACATGGTCGCCAGTTACGTGCAACCTGACTCCCACAAGTGGAACTCATACTCTCTATCTTGTCTTTACAGGGGATGGTGGCAACTATTTATTCAACCTCGAATCCTTCGGTGTTAACTAGGGTTCGATCTTTTGGTTCCAGGTTGTGTCTAACAAACCGGAGATGCTGGCTTTAGCTGGTGTCTCCGGTTTTCTAGATAGGCCCGGACGTTAGAGCTTGCTGGAAACCGTAGCGCGATAGCGCGTTACCTCAGCGGCCCGTACAAAACAGGACTTTGTCAGCTTCTAGAGTTCGGACCTATCCAAAAGGAATATTTCATGAATATTAAAAAGTACTCCGCAGGCGCCATCCTTTTCTTGTCTCTGGGAATGATCTCTGCCACCCATGCCCAAAGCTCTGTGCCGTGGACTGGAACCTGGGCTGTAGCTCCTCAACAGTCAACGATCGATGCAAGCTTCAATGGGCTTGCTCAGCAGACGTTGCGGCAGATCCTTCACACAAGCATCGGAGGATCGGCCGCTCGCGTTCAAATCTCCAACACCTTCGGTCAGCAACCCCTCACCGTGCGAGATGTCCACCTCGCGCAGGCCGTCGTCGACTCCAACGGAGGTCCCACTTCGTCGACGATTCCCGGTACCGACCATGTCGTTACCTTCGGTGGCTTCACCTCTGTCACAGTTCCCGCAGGGCAGACGATCGCCAGCGATTCGATCGCATTTGTAACTACCGCGCAGGAAGACCTGATGGTCAGCATGTACTTTCCCACGGCCGTAGATAGTGCAAACGTGACGTTTCATCAGAACGGAAACCAGAACGGGATGTTCCTGGCGGCTGGAGACGTGAGTGGCAGCTCGACCATCAACACTACCAGTGCTTTTAGCAGCTACTTCTATCTAACCAATGTCGATGTTCAAAATGCTGCATCGCCCGGTGCTGTAGTTGCCATCGGAGCGTCGATCACGGATGGTCTCAACTCCACCTTCAACACCAATCACCGCTGGACCAATGACCTCTCGGCACGCTTGAACACTGCGGGCCTTCCCATAGGCGTGATCAACGAGGGGATCAGCGGCAACGATCTTCTGCGCGATGGTGCGGGGCAGGCCATGATCACCAGATTCTCCCGGGATGTGCTCTCGCAGCCCAATGTGAAGTGGGTCATCGTCTCCGACGACATCATCAACGATCTCAGCAATCTGCCCTCCGACCAGGAACCCAGCTTCAACTCCCTGGTGGCCGGTGTTCAGCAGATCATGAGCCAGGGGCATGCCGCCGGCATCAAGTTCTACTGCTCGACACTTACGCCGAACGGGGGACGACCGGCAGCCCAATGGTCCACTGGCGCTGAGACGATTCGCGAGCAGATCAACGCCTTCTTCCTCAGCCCGGCCAGCGGCTGCGACGGCATCGTCGATCAGGATACGGCAACCCATGA
Source organism: Granulicella mallensis (assembly GCF_014203225.1). Lineage (GTDB taxonomy): Bacteria > Acidobacteriota > Terriglobia > Terriglobales > Acidobacteriaceae > Granulicella > Granulicella mallensis_A. The sequence continues at coordinate 69,535 of NZ_JACHIO010000013.1, forward strand.
TCCCAACATGCCTCTGCAATATCGCGCGTCCTTCGACAGCGGCGACCACCTCCACCCGAACGATGCGGGACACCAGGCCATTGCAAACGCAGTGAACCTCGGCCTCTTCGTTCCTACAGGAATACCTCCCATCAAAGCTCCTACGACGTCCTGCACGGCGCTGCTGACGGGCGAAGGCCTGATCCCCGATCACCCGCTCGTCTCCTGCGATGGACGTTTCATGCTCTACCTGCAGGACGACGGCAATCTGGTTCTCTACTTCGGCAATACCCCGCTCTGGTCGTCAGGAACCGTAGGGCATATTCCGTCTGAAGCGACCCTACTGGCCGATGGCAACTTCGTCCTCTACGACAACAATGGCAAGGTCCTCTTTCAGTCGAACACTGCAGGGCTGTTAGGCCAGGTTCTCGACATGCAAAATGACGGCAACCTTGTCCTTTACAACGGAACCACCGCTACTACATCTCCCGTCTTCGACACAAATACCTGCTGCCACTAAGACTCGCCAATAGAGAGGCCGCTCGCTGTTCAACAGTGAGCGGCCTCTCTTGCGTTGTACGACGTAAGCATCGGGTTAGTTAGAACGGGATATCTTCGTCGGTGATGCCCTGGTCTGCGTAGTCGTTCGCCGGCGCGCTGGGGGCAGCCGCACGCGAACCCGCATAGCTGCTGGAGCCGGAAGAAGAGGAGCGCTCGTAGCTGCCACCTCCACTGCCGCCTTCCGCACCGCGACCGCCGAGCAGGGAGAGTTCGTTGACGAGGATCTCGGTTCTGTACTTCTTTTGACCGGATTCCTTGTCGTCCCACGAGCGGGTCTGTATCTTGCCTTCGACAAAGATCTGGGTGCCCTTTTTGACGTAGTCGCGGACGACCTCCGCGGTGCGCTGGAAGCAGACGAGGTTATGCCACTCCGTCTTGTCGGCCCAGTTGCCCTGTTGATCCTTGGCGCGCTCGGCGGTCGCAAGCGAGAAGCTTGCAACGGTCATGCCGCCTGCGGTAGTGCGAATCTCGGGGTCTTTGCCCACATTTCCAAGAAGAAAAACTTTGTTAACGCCTTTAGCCATGATTTGCTCCGTTCGGAATCGAGGATAGCAGAGACGGTGCAGAGGATTTACGGGGAAATCCCGATCCTATTGCCCCTTTCTCTGGTTGAGAGGGTGCTTCTATGGATCAACGGCGGCGAAGATCGCCGATCAGCTTCGCGAACCCCAGCAGCAGGGTCAGCACGCCGGTGGGCAGGCAGCCCATGGCGAGCATCAGAGCGAGCCAGCCGCTGGTGGTGTGCGGGCCCTGCTGGGTGACGCCGCCGAAGACCGTCAGCATGAGTACAGCCGCGAGGGCTCCCGTAAGGAAGATAGCAGCGCCGGTACGGAGAAGTTTGCGGGTGTCTGGGTGCATAGGGGAGGATACAGGGCTTAGGGGGCAGGGCTCAGTGGGTTCTGCATTCTGGACCCTGAACCCTGGGTCCTGTTAACTGTTTAGCGATAAGCGGCAAGCATCGCATACACCACGACGCCGGTGACCGACACGTAAAGCCAGATGGGGTACGTCCAGCGCGCCAGCCTGCGATGCGCAGGGAAGCGGCCCGTAAGCGAGAGGAAGAACGTGATCAGGATCATCGGCAGCGCCACGACGCTGAGGAAGATGTGGGAGATGAGCAGCGCGAAGTAGGTGACGCGCAACGCATGTCCCTGGGCGAGGAAGCGCATATCGCCGTGCAGGGCATGGTTGACGATATAGCTGACCAGGAACAGGCTCGAGACCAGGAAGGCCCCGAACATACTGTTGCGGTGCGCGGTAATCTTGCGCTGCATGATGAAGCGGTAGCCGGCCAGCAGAAAGATCGTGCAGAGCGAATTGAGCGCTGCGTTCAGCGCGGGCAGAAACCTGAGGTGCGTTCCGGCGACGTCCACCGGCTGGTGGTAATAGACCAGCCAGGCAAGAAAGAGCGAGGCCACGGCACTGATGCCGATGATGGCGGCAATGATGGAGGGCGGCGTGCGGTAGTTCGGGTTGTCGGTGGTGGCTGGCATTCTATTTCTTTCGTTCGCAGGCAGAGGTTAGAACAGGAGACGTCCCTGGGCGTTGAGCATCATTGCGAGCAGCAGCAGCGGCAGGTAGATGACCGATACCTTGAGCAGTTGGCGAGCGAGAGCCCGGTTCTCGGGATCACTGGGATTGCGCGTGATGCGCACGAATCGAAGGGTGGCGTAGAGATACCAGAGACCGAGAACGCCGGCGACGATCGCATAGGGCAGGCCGGTGACGTGCAGCCATGTCGTCCAGAGGCTTACCGGGATCATGAGCACGGCGTAGAAGAGCGACTGGATGGCGGAGGAGCGGGCGGCGTCGCGCAGGGGCTCCTGGGTTGCGGTGACGCGAATGCCGGCCTGCGCGTAGTCGGCGCGGTACATCCAGCCGATGGCCATGAAGTGCGGAAACTGCCAGACGAAGAGGATGGCGAAGAGCGCGACGGCGGGCCACTCGATGAGTCCGCGCGCGGCGGTCCAGCCGATGAGCGGGGGGAGCGCTCCGGGGAAGGCTCCGATGAAGGTGTTGAGCGTGGTGATGCGCTTGAGCGGAGTGTAGATCGCCACGTAGCCGACGGCGGTGAGCAGCGTCAGGGTTCCGGTGAGCGGGTTGGTCGCGTACGCCAAATAGAGCGAGCCGCCGAAGACGCAGAGGAAGCCGATGATCAGCCCGTGTGCGAGCGAGATGCGGTTCTGCGCCATGGGCCGTGAGGCCGTACGGGGCATGAGGCGATCAGTCGTGCGCTCCAGGGCCTGGTTCAGCGCGCTGGAGCCGGCGGTGACGATGGCGATGCCGAGGAGCGCTTCCAGAAGGCCCATATGGAACGGGCTGATGCCTGAGCGCAAGGACCCGAGGTAGAAACCGGCCGCCGCGGTGATGATGACCATCGTGGAGACGCGCAGCTTAAAGAGGGTCGCGTAGTCGGCGAGCAGCGAGGAACTGCGCGCGTGCGAGTGGAGAGCCGTGGATGTGGCAGTAGTGGACACGTGGAGCTTTAAGGATAGCCCATCACCCGTTGGCGGGCGGGCGATACTCATCCTTCAGCCAAAATGGGGTCTTAGCGGGCGGAATCGATGCGCTTGAATCCTGTGAGAGACACTTTGCAGGTTGACGTCGAGGACGCATGCCATACGGAGCCATCCGCATAGTCGATCTGGCTGATCTCAGCCCACTGGGCAACACCCATGGTCTGGGGATAGACGTCCGAGTGAAAGGACGTTGCCGCTATCTTTGCCTGGGTCGTCAGATCGAAATCTTCCGCTACGAAGCCGTCCGTGCCGGAGTTGATGAGCATCATATGCGGACCCTTGGGCGAGCCGTAGACCGTGACATGCACCTTCAGAAGCTTCGACGTAGCGTTCGCCCCATCGATCGAAAGCTGACTGAACGAAAGCTGAAGGTGCTGCCTCTTGTCTTGTGTGAGAATGCGGAGGATCGGGTCTGTCGTGCCGTTGAGCGGATATTGAGCGGGTGCGCCCTTGGCCAGGAGTTCGGTCGTCGAGGGCGAGGTCAGATCTCCGGAAAAGGCGATCGGGCAACCTCCATAGGGCTTCATCGCGAGGGCCATGACTCTCGCCTGCAACGCGGCGGTTGCGGTCTTCGTATCCTGTGCGGAGAGCGAGGAGGCTGCGAGAAATAGAACTGAAACGATGAGCGAACCGCGCATACGAGACCTCGATAGGTACTGCGTGCCTGCACAGGTAATCTACACCGGCATCTCTATGTCTCTCAATCCTCAAATATTCGGCAACGGCCCATTCGATGTCTCAGGCTGAGGGAATCGTGAGTTTCGCGATGGTGGCCAACTGCATAAAGCTTGTGCCCTCATAGATTTTGCCGATCTTGGCATCGCGGTAGAGCTTTTCGACGGGGTACTCCTTTACGAAGCCGGCTCCGCCGAAGACCTCGACGGCCAGCGATGCCGTACGCTCGGCAACCTCCGAGGCGAAGAGCTTCGCCATGGCGGCTTCTTTCAGGTATTCCACGCCGGAGTCTTTCAGCCGGGCGGCGTTGTAGACCATGAGCCGGGCGGCTTCGACGTCCATTGCCATACGGGCGAGCTGGAACTGCATGGCCTGGAACTCAGCCAGCGGCTTGCCGAACTGTTTGCGCTCGCGGGCGTAGCGGGCAGCGTGACGCCAGGCTCCTGAGGCTAGACCGACAAGCTGTGCCCCGATTCCGATGCGGCCTTCGTTCAGCGTCTCGATGGCGATCTTGTAGCCTTTGCCGGGTTCGCCGAGGACGTTGGCGGCGGGCACGCGGCAGTTGTTGAAGAGCAGCTCGCAGGTGCTGCTGGCACGGATGCCGAGCTTGTCTTCTTTGCGGCCGAGGGTGAAGCCGGGCGTGCCCTTCTCGACGAGGAAGCAGGTGATGCCCTTGTAGCCTGCGGCGGCGTCGAGCGTGGCGAAGACCAGGAACAGCCCGGCTTCGACGGCATTGGTGATCCACAGTTTCGAGCCGTTCAGGAGGTAGTCGCCATCCTCCTGCTTTGCGGCGCGGCACTGCAGGGCGAAGGCGTCCGAGCCGCTGACGGCCTCGGAGAGCGCATAGGCCCCGGTAAGGCTCTCGGCGAGCCTGGGCAGCCAGGATTTTTTCTGCGCTTCGTTGGCCCAGCGCATCAGGGCGCTGATGACGAGGGTGTTCTGCACGTCGACCAGTACGCCGACGGCGGGATCGACAGCGGAGATCTCTTCCACCGCCAGTACGGCTTCGAAGAGCGTGCCCGCCGCGCCGCCGTATTGTTCCGGGACTTGAATGCCCATGAGGCCGAGCTCGAAGAGCTTGCGCAGCAGCTTCGGCTCAAACTTCTGCTCTTCGTCCATGGAGCGGACGAGCGGAGTGATCTCGGCGCGCGCGAAGTCGCGGACTGTGTCGCGGAAGAGGGTTTCGTCGGGGGAGAGCTGGGTGAGTGCGTTCATGAATTTTAGGTGGAACTGGTGAGTGTAGCGTATCAACGGGCTTGCTGCTTTTGCTGTTGTTCTTGCCTTTCTTGTTTGTCATTCCGAGCGCAGCGAGTGAACCTGCTGTCTCCCGCTCTTCGCTTGTATTACCCCGAACGTTATGTGCAGTACGGCAAAAAAACGGGAGGAAGCAGGTTCACTCGCTGCGCTCGGAATGACAAACAAGAAATGCAAAAGCCAAAAAGCACGGTCACCCACCCTGGTTCACCCCTTCAGGATTGCGGCCAGGCGCGCCTCAGGACTATACTGCAGGCAATCGGCACAGCTGGCGCTTCTTCTCGCCGTGCCGCGGGTGAGGTTCGTCTTCAGCAGCGAAAGCGTGAAGGATGTCCAACTCGAAAGTGGAGGGCCGCCTGGCCAGTATGCGGGCGCGGCTGGATGGCGTGCGGTGACGCGCGTTCTCCGAAGTAGCCGAACCGCGATGGGTGGGGCTGTCGCGGACCTCGTGAATGTGATCTTCCCGTCGGATTGCCGCGTTTGTGGCGCCCCGATGGTTGCGCTCTCCAAGGCGCAGGTTTGTGAAGCATGCGTTGCGCGTGTGGAAGCGCAAACTGACGTGCTGTGCAGTCGCTGCGGCGACGCCCTTGGTATGGAATCAGCACGGTTTGCCGCCGGAATGGGTGTGACGGAATGCACGATGTGCAGGCTGGCCCCGCCGGAGTTTGCGAAGGCCGTGGCCTTTGCCGTCTATGACGATGAGGTGCGCGAGATGCTGCACCTGCTCAAGTTCAACGGAATGCGCCGCGTCGCCGATCATATTCTGGGCGACAGCATGGCTGCGGCGATCCTGAAGCTCGAAGGCGAAGCCGCGAGCGAACTCATTGTCGTGCCGGTGCCGCTGTTTGCCCACCGGCAGCGGAGCCGAGGCTTCAACCAGGCCCAGGTACTGGCTGAAGCGGGTCTTGCCAAACTGCGGCGGCTGCGTCCGGAGTGGCAGTTGCGGATGTCACCCGGGGTTCTGCAGCGTGTTCGCGATACGCGGCCTTTGTTCGTGCTCGATCCCGGCGCTCGCAGAAAGAGTCTACGTGGGGCGTTTCGCGTGGAGCGTGCGGAAGAGATTCGCGGGCGTGAGGTCTTGCTTGTCGACGACATCCTCACCACTGGAGCGACAGCGCGTGAATGCGCACGAGTGTTGATGCGAGCGGGAGCGGCGAAGGTCTGGGTTGCGACGGTTGCGAGAGCGCAGGCAGAGAGTGTTCGCGGCAGTGTAAATGGCTTTGTAAACAATGGGGCGGGCAGCGTTGCCCGCTGGGATATGAAGGCAGCAGTGAACTAGCAGTTAGCGGTTGTGGCATTGAGCGACACATAAACCTGGAGGGCAGGAATGCAGGCTGGGGATATACGGAAGACGCGGACGAAGCGGACAGGCGGCAGACACCACACCACTCACCCGGTGCCGGGCACGGCCCGTGCCGAGGCGATCGACATACGCATGGGCGTATTCAGGCAGCCGGCGATGCAGACGCCGGTGCTCGTGCTGAATGCGAGCTATGAACCGATCAACATCTGCGGCGCGCGCCGGGCATTGGTGCTGGTGCTCAAGGGGGTGGCGCGCACGGAGGAAGAGCAGGGCAGCGTACTGCACTCGCATCGCGTGAACATGCAGATGCCCAGCGTTATCCGGCTGCTGGAGTACCGTCGCATTCCTCACCAGACACGCGCGTTGAGCCGCAAGAACATCCTGCTGCGCGACCGCAACACCTGCCAGTACTGCCAGGAGGTGTTGACGGCAGCGGAACTCACGCTGGACCACGTGATACCGCGGTGTCGCGGAGGCCTGTCGACGTGGGAGAACCTCGTTGCCTGCTGCCGCGATTGCAATCGCCGCAAGGGCAGCCAGATGCTGCACGAGCTGACCGACATGCGCCTGCTGCGCGAGCCGCGTCCGTTCTCGCTGCATACCAGCCGGCACATCATGCGGATGATCGGCAGTGCGGATGCGAACTGGCGGAAGTATTTGTACTTCGAGTCGGACCAGGCGGCGTAGCGCTGTTGCTGCTACGCCACAGGGCTACGCAGTGTCGTTGCCTCTGAGATAGGCCCAGGCTTTAGCCTGGGCATGAATGAACAAACACCAATGGGGCTTCAGCCCCTGGGACAAGCTCTCCCCTATCCCTCGGTATCTTTACCTGCCGAGAGGAGGGCATATCCCAGGGGCTGAAGCCCCTTTATAGCCTGTCTTGAATATCCGGGCTAAAACCCGGACCTATCTCAGAAACAACGGCAAAAAACCGATAGCGCGATTCATCGGCTACAACCTACTGCTTCGGCGCGTCCTTCGGCTTCGAATCTGTCTCGGTGGGGAGATCTTCGCCGTTGTACTTAATCGTCACGTTGACGTGGAAGCGCTTGTAGTCGGTGTAATGAATGATTGTGCGCACGTGGACGTCCTGTGACAGCGCTCCCTGCTGCGCGGCGAAGTGCAGGTTACCCTCGGCCTTGGTGTAGGTCGGGAACCAGTACTTATCGTCGATCTGCTGGTAGTAAGTGGTAAAGGGGGGCGAGAGGTCTTCGTGGCCCTTGCGCATGTCCTGCGGCACGTTCATGCCATTTACCATGACGATCTCAAGGTCCTGTTGATCGACCCAGACCTTGCCCTGAAAGTAGCGGTGCCCCTTCTCCAGAACCTTTGGTTTGACATCGAGAACATAGGTGTCGAGCTCATCTACCTTTTGTCTGCCGAGGTAGTTGATGTCGTACTGGGGTAGCTCCGGTGCGGTCAGGACGAAGGGCAGGCGCTTCTCGATGTCGCGAAAATCGTTCTCGGTCATGATGACGCGCTCGATGCTGTTCTGCGGCGCGAAGACGACGTGATCCTGGCGCTTGCCGTCCTTGTCGAAGGTGATGTCGGTGACCTGGTGGTACTCGCCGTCGGGGCGGTTGGTGTCGTCGGAGAGGGTGTTGAATTTGACGTCCTGGCGAAAGGTGTACTGGTCGCGCGCCGCGGCAAACTCACTTTCGCGCGCGCCCATCTTCTCGATGATCTGCGCCACGGTGATGCCGGAGGGCTGTGCCGGATCAAGCGGGCCAAAGCCCGATTGGGCGAAGGCCGGGACAGTGGTGACGGCAAGTGCGGCGACGAGGAGGATGGGCTTGGAGAGGCGCATAGTTCTCTTCAACAGGATAGACGAGGTGGGCAGGTAGGAAGTTTTGCTTTTCTTGTTGTCATTCCGAGCGCAGCGAGCGAATCTGCTGTCTCCCGCTTTTTGCTCGTGACTCCACAAACGTTACGCGGTACTGTTCACGTTTTCAGTGCGGGGACATAGGCTTCTGGGCAAGGCCAACGAAGAACGGGGGGAAGCAGATTCGCTCGCTGCGCTCGGAATGACAAGCCAGAAAAGCAAGAGCAAAGGCGTTTCAGACGGCATCGTTTGTTGAATAGAAAACACACTCAGCCTTTCGGAGTTAGACTGGCGCGATGAGACTTCGTACGATTTTGGCATTAGGCCTCCTGGCGGGGATGACTGGCGCTGCGAGCGCGCAAACTTCAAATGCAGCGGCCAAACGGCCGATGACCTTTGCCGATCTGCAGGCGATGAAACGCGTGAGCGATCCGCAGATCTCGCCCAGCGGCAAGTGGGTACTGTTCTCGGTGACGGATGTGTCGCTCGAGAAGAACACCAGGACCAACCATCTATGGGTGGTGCCGATTACGGGTGGCAAAGAGGTGCAGCTCACCAGTGGCGATGGCGAGACGAATGGCCGCTTCTCGCCCGACGGCAAGAATGTGATGTATTCGAGCTCACAGGGTGGCAGCGCACAGATCTGGGTTGCGGGTTGGGACGATGCGGCAGGTACGCTGTCCGCCGGACGGCAGGTGACGAACCTCGAGACCGAGGCCGGGGGAGCCATCTGGGTTCCCGATAGCCAGCACTTCCTGTTTGCGTCGAACGTCTATCCGGAGTGCGAGAGCCAGGCTGCAGGATCGCAGCGGTTTACCGAAGAGGCTCAGTGCAATGCGGAGAAGGATGCTGCGGCAGCGAAGAACCAGGTGAAGGCGCTGATCTTCGACCACCTGCTCTATCGGCATTGGAACTCGTACCAGGGCGCGAAGCACTCGCACATCTTCTATGCGAGCACGACGGGTGGCGCTCCGGAAGACCTGACGCCCGCGAGTGTGGTCGGCGACCACGAGGCTCCGACGTTCTCTCTCGGCGGCCCACTGGGCTATGCGATCTCTCCCGATGGCAAGGAGATAGCGTATGTCGTGAACCTTGAGAAGGTGCCGGCGGCTTCGACCAACAACGATGTCTATGTGCTGAAGGTCGGTGCAGCTCCGGCGACGGCGAAGAAGGTGAGTACCAGCCCCGGCAGCGATGATGGCCCGCTGTACTCGCCTGACGGCAAGTGGCTGGCGTGGCGTTCGCAGGCGCGGAATGGGTTTGAGAGCGATTTATTCCGATTAGTGGTGATGAACCGGTCAAGTGGAGCAATCACCGAGCCGGTCCCAATATATCGGGATCAACAAGATAAGGTTGTAAGAGATAACTGGGTAGACGAATTTACATGGGCTCCTGACTCGAAGCACATTGCCTTTGCAAGCCCCGATCGTGGACGAGAGATTGTGCAGGTTATTCCTGCATTTCCTCAGTCTGGTGCGCCTACGGGTTGGAGTGCCGCAGATGGTGAGTTAGGGAGTCTAGTCTTCCTAAGCAACGGAACGATTCTTGCGACGCAGATGTTTGTAAACCACCCGACGGAAGTTGTGGTGCTTAAGCACACAACGACAAGTGAGAGAGGTTATGACATCTCGATCAGCGATACGAATATATCGCGACTCACCCATTTAAATGATTCGCTTGTGTCTCAACTTGATCTCTCGAAGCTGGAACCCTTCGGGTTCACAGGTGCAGCAGATACGGAGGTCGAAGGCTTCCTCATCCGTCCGCCTAACTTCGACCCAGCGAAGAAGTACCCCGTAAAGTTCCTGATGCACGGTGGCCCTCAGACAGCCTGGGGCGATGCCTGGAGCTATCGCTGGAACGCCGAGCTCTTCGCCGCGAACGGTTATGTCGTCGTGATGATCAATCGTCGCGGCTCGACGGGCTATGGGCAGAAGTTCGTCGATGAGGTCTCGGGCGATTGGGGCGGCAAGGCGTTTGTCGACCTGATGAAGGGGCTCGATTACGCGGAGCAGAAGTATCCGTTCATCGACAAGACACGCGAGTGCGCGCTGGGCGCGAGCTATGGCGGTTTCATGGCGAACTGGGTGCTCACGCATACCGACCGCTTCAAGTGCATCGTGACGCACGACGGCATGTACAACCCGCAGAGTGCCTACGGCACAACCGAAGAGATGTGGTTCAACGAGTGGGAGTTCCGTCCAACAGCTCCTGACGGCATGGTCGAGCAGACCAAGGCCGCGCAGCCGTGGGATTACTTCGATAAGACCAACGACCAGGACCCGTTCCGCAAGTGGTCGCCGATGCTGCACATCAAGGCCGCGCACACGCCGACGCTCATCATCCACAACCAACGCGACTATCGGCTCGATGTGAGCGAGGGCTTCCAGATGTTTACGGCGCTGCAGCGGCTGGGTGTGCCGTCGCGGATGCTGTATTTCCCGGATGAAGGCCACTGGGTGTTGAAGCCACAGAACTCGGAGCTTTGGAATGAGACGGTGAACGATTGGTGCGACCGTTGGTTGGGGATGAATAAGTATGCTGCCGCAGGGCCGGAGAAGAACCCAGCGGCGGTGACGGGTAGGCGTTGAAGTGATGTAGTGATGAAGTGATGAAGTGATGTAGTGATGTAGTTGTCGTTGTTTTTGCTTTTCTGGCTTTGTCATTCCGAGCGGAGCGAGTGAACCTGCTGTCTCCCGTTTTTTGTTCGCACCGCTACAAATATCGCGTGCAAATCAGATCTTCCAGGACAGATTCGGCGGGGCGAACGAAGAACGGGAGGAAGCAGGTTCGCTCGCTCCGCTCGGAATGACAACAAGAAAAGCAAAAGCAAGAACAAAGGTGGTAGAAGTGGCATTTGGCAAATCAAAATCGGCGAGACCTCCGCTGGATCAGGCGGAGTTGCTGGAGTACGCCGTGAAGTCGCTCGCCTCGAAGATGAAGAGCGAGCGCGATCTGCGCAACCGCGTGAAAGACCGGGCTGAGCCCGGCGAGGCAGGCGTCGAGGCGATGGACGCGGTCATCGCGAAGTTGAAGGAGCTGGGATATCTCAGCGATGAGCGCTTTGCTGCCGACTACACTCGCATGCGCCAGGAGAACGAAAAGTTCGGCAAGCGGCGTGTGCAGCAGGGGCTGATGCAAAAAGGCATTGCTACCGAACTGACCAACAAGACACTCACTGCTGCCTATGACGAGGTCGACGAAGTTGCACTGGCGAAGCAATACGTCGAGCGCAAACGCATGAAGAAGCCTGAGGGCGACAAGGAAGTTGCACGCGCAATGCGTCGCCTGGTGGGAGCGGGGTTCAGCGTGGGGACGGTGTGGAAGGTGCTGCGCGGTTGGGGTGCGGAGGTCGAAGAAGTAGATGTAATGGAAGACAGCGGTGAATAAGGTTCCAGTCCAGCGTGTGATCGGGATCGATTGGTCGGGTCGTATCGATACCTCGGGGCAGAGGCGGCATATCTGGGCGGGCGTCTGGACGATGGGTGCTGACGGCAAGTCCAGCGTGAAGCTCGAAGCTGGACGCACGCGCGATGAGGTGGGCGACTGGCTGATCGAACTGGCAAGCGAGACGCCTCGAATGGTGATCGGGATCGACTGCTGCTTCAGCTATCCGGGCTGGTTTCTTGCCGAGCACGGCTGCACGAATGCCTTCGACTTCTGGCGGCACGTTGCGGCAGGGCATGGGGAGCGCTGGCTGGCTCGGGAGTGCGAAGACCGGCGCTTCTGGGGTAAACCACATAAACGTCCCGCAGAGTTCTGCGGTGAAGGCTTGCGGCGCATGATGCGCCTGACCGACTGGGACAACAAGATTGCGCAGGCGCTGGAGGGCGGCGATCCGCAGCGTGCGGGCAAGATGCTTGGCATCACCCCGAAATCGCCATTTCAGATTGGGGGCTCCGGCAGCGTGGGCACAGGTTCGTTGCGGGCGATGCCGTTTCTGCTGCGGCTGCATGAGGCGGGCTTTCGCGTGTGGCCGTTTGACGAGGCGCAGCTTGGCAGCAAGTCTTCAAAGCCCCTATTGGTGGAGATTTATACGCGGCTGCTGACGGGCGCCGTCGCAAAGAGCAATCCTGAAGCACGCAAGGCGTATCTTGCGGCAAGGCGCAAGGACGATCCGCTGTATGCGGGGTTTTCGCGCGGTGTGTTTGCGAAGGCGCAGGGTTCGGAAGACGCATTCGATGCGCTGGTAAGCACGTTGGAGATGGTGCGGCACGCGGGCGAGTTCGCAACGCTGCATGCGACACAGGACGAGGTGCTGCGGCTTGAAGGGATTACCTGGCGGCCAGGAGTAAATGGATGAAGCGTCTGATTCCGTGGGCGATGGTGTGGGCGCGGGTCGTACTATGTCCGGTGATCGTGGTGGGCGCGCGGCTCGGCTGGGCAGGCGGGTGGCTGGCTGCAATCGTAGTATTTGCGCTGGTCGACGACATTGCCGATGGCATGCTGGCGCGGCGATGGGTTGCGATACAGCCTCGTTGCGGTTGGCGGATTCGTGCGCGGACACGGTGTTCTATCTCGGAGTGGTGGCGGCTTTGTGGGTGAGGGTGCCGCAGGTGCTGCGGGCGAACGCCTGGTGGCTGGCAGCGCTCTTTGCGCTTGAGGGGTTGCGCTATGCCCTTGATTTCTGGAAGTTCGGCAAGGGCGCGAGCTACCACTCCTACCTCGCGAAGGCCTGGGGCCTGGTGTTGGCGGTCTCGATTGTGAGCGTACTGGCGCGAGGTGGGCCGGTTGGGGCGATTACGTTTGCAGTAGCTTTCGGCATCGTGACCAATCTTGAGGGGCTGACGATGAGCCTGATGCTGCCGAACTGGCAGAACGATGTGAAGACGCTTGCGGCGGCATGGTGGCTGCGCCATGAGATGTTGGCCAGGAATTAGTTTTTCGCCAAGGCTAACCGATCAACGCGTTGAGTTCGGTCTCGTTCATGATGAACGGATTATGGATGGCGAGGGAACCGAGAGTGCGGCCATTTTGAAGATCTTCGCTGAAGAGCGTAGTGCAACTGGCACGGACAGCGGTGGTGATCAAGAGGGCATCGAAAAATTGGAATTCACCTGTTTGATGAAGCCGCATCGCCTCGGATAGATCTTCCGAAGTCGCAGAGACGGAGTCGGTAAATATTAAGGCATCCTGCACGAACTCTGTAGCCTCAATCGGGCTGAGGATGCGTTTGCGCGTAGTCGCCCGGTAAAACTCGCTGAGGCATTGCAGGGGAAGCTTTGCCCGCTTCGCATAGAGAGCGCGAATGACTTTATCGGCGATGAATTGTTTTGCCGGGTCGGAACGATCAACAGAATAGATAAGAATGTTAGTGTCGACGGTAAAGTGACTAGTCGCGGTCATAGAGAGCATCGCGATCGGTAATTTTGAAGCCGCCTAAATCGTATCCGCGACGCAGCTTTTCCATGACGCGATCGATGGCCTGCAGTCGCTCTTCCTCGTCTCTCCAGATGGGTTCGGAAGAATCCACGGAGGGCACGATATCTGCTACGCGTTTGCCGCCGCGAATGAGCGTAAGGCGGTTGCCGGCTTCGACCTCGGCGACGAGTTCGGCGGTGTGTTCTTCGAGTTCCTGAATCGAGACGCTACGCACGAGATTGCCCTCTTTATCCATTCTACTCTGGAGATATAGAGGCACTGATAAACTTTAGCTCTATGCGTAACTTGTCAGGCAATCAGATTCGTGAAGAGTTTCTGCGGTTTTTTGAAGAGAAGGGGCACCGCCGGGTGCACTCTTCCTCGTTGGTTCCGGCCAACGACCCCACCCTGCTGTTTACCAATGCGGGCATGAACCAGTTCAAGGACGTCTTCCTTGGCGCGGAGACGCGCGATTACTCCCGGGCGGCCTCTTCGCAGAAGTGCGTGCGGGCAGGCGGAAAGCATAACGATCTTGAGAACGTCGGCTTCACGCGGCGGCACCATACCTTCTTCGAGATGCTCGGCAACTTCTCCTTTGGCGACTACTTCAAGCGCGATGCGATCAAGTACGCGTGGGAGCTGCTGACCTCGGAGGACTGGTTCGAGATCGACAAATCGAAGCTGTATGTGACGATCTTCGAGGGCGATGCTGCAGTGCCTCGCGACAATGAGGCCGAGCAGTTCTGGCTGGAAGCGGGCGTGCCCAAAGAGCGCATCTTTGAGATGGGTGCGAAGGACAACTTCTGGGCGATGGGCGATACCGGTCCTTGCGGGCCGTGTTCGGAGATCTACTACGATCTCGGTCTGGCGGCTTCGGAGACAGGCGAGGACAAGCTGTTCGGCGAAGACGATCAGCGCTACATGGAGATCTGGAATCTCGTCTTCATGCAGTTCGACCGCAGTTCGGATGGCGTCCTGACGCCGCTGCCCAAGCCTTCGATCGACACGGGCATGGGATTGGAGCGCGTCGCTTGTGTGCTGCAGGGGAAGCTGTCGAACTACGAGAGCGACCTGTTTACGCCTTTGCTGGCGGCTGCGGTTCGGCTGACGAACTTTGCTTCGAGCTCCGAGTTGGGAGAGGCGAGTATCGAGCAGTTGGCGGTGAGCGATGAGAAGGGTGCGGCTTCGCTCAGGATTATTGCGGACCATGCGCGGGCGTCGACGTTTCTGATCTCGGATGGGGTGCTGCCCGCGAATGAGGGACGCGGCTATGTGCTGCGCAAGATTTTGCGGCGCGGGATTCGGCATGGACGCCTGCTGGGGCAGGAGAAGCCGTTCATGCACGAGATGGTGCTGGCAGTACGCGATGAGATGGGCGAGGCCTATCCGGAGTTGAAGGATTCTGCGGAACGTGTAGCGAAGGTGGTACTCGCGGAAGAGCAGCAGTTTGCACGCACGCTGGAGCTTGGGCTACGGCAGATGAACGAAGAGACGCTGCGTTCTGGATCGCAGGCGTTTCATCTTTACGAGACCTTCGGCATGCCGCTGGATTTCATGGTCGATGCGGCGCGGGATGCGGGCATTGAGTTTGATATGGCTGGTTTCGAAGCTGCGAAGGAAGAGGAGCAGCAGCGGGCTCGCGCCTCGTGGAAGGGCGGATCGCAGAAGTCGGCGTCGCCGGTGTATCGCGAGCTGGCGAAGACAGAGTTTGAGGGCTATACCTCGCTGCGTGTTGATGGCGCGAAGGTGATCGCGCTGGTGAAAGACGGCGTCGGCGTCAATGAGTTGAAGCCGGGAGAGACGGGCGAGGTGGTGCTCGATGCGACCAGCTTCTATGCGGACTCCGGTGGACAGGTGGGCGATGTGGGCTGGCTGTACTCGTCCGATCACAACACCGTCGTCGCTGAGGTTTCGGGCTGCAAGAAGCCGGTGCAGGGTGTGTTCGCACACGCAGTGACGGTGAAGCAGTCGATTGCTGTTGGCGATACGGTGGATACGGTTGTGAATGGCGAGGTGCGCGCGGCAGTGATGCGCAACCATACCGGCACTCACCTCTTACATGCGGCGTTGCGGCAGGTGCTGGGAACGCATGTGAAGCAGGCGGGTTCGTTGAACGACCGCGCGCGGCTGCGCTTCGATTTCTCGCACTTCACCGGTGTGGCGGACGAAGAGCTGCAGGAGGTCGAGGACATCGTGAACCGGCAGGTGCTGGCGAACACCCTCGTTCAGACGCTGGTGGATGTGCCGATCGATGTTGCGGTACATGAGCTGGGCGCGATGGCGCTCTTCGGCGAGAAGTACGGCGAGCGCGTTCGTGTAGTTAAGATTGGTGACTTTTCGACCGAGCTCTGCGGTGGAACGCACATCGGTGCGACGGGTGAGATTGGCCTGGTCAAGCTGGTGGGTGAAGGTGCGGTTGCGAGCGGTGTGCGGCGTGTCGAGGCTGTAACCGGAACAGGTTCGCTGGCGGTGTTTCGCCGCGATGCGGATGTCGCAAAGGTAGCGGCGCAGTTCGGTGCAGGAGATGCGGACTCTTTGCGTGCGCGAGTGGCGGCGCAGGACGACGAGATGAAGAAGCTGCGGCGCGAACTGGAGCAGATGCGGATGAAGTCAGCCAGCGCGGCGACGGCGGATGCGGCGTCCTCGGCGGTGGAGGTCAAGGGTGTGAAGGTGCTGGCGCAGCGTGTCGATGCTCTCGACAAATCGCAGATGCGAAACCTTGTGGATGAGCTGCGCGGCAAGCTGGGTTCCGGCGTAGTCGTGCTGGGCGCGGCGACCGAGGGCCGGGTCTCGTTGATCGTTGGCGTGACCAAGGATCTTATTGGCAAGGTGCAGGCTGGAAAGATCGTCGGACAGATTGCAGCGAAGGTTGGCGGCAAGGGTGGCGGGCGTCCGGATCTTGCTGAGGCTGGCGGAAGTGATGTGGCTGCGCTGGATGGGGCGTTGGCGAGTGCGGCTGGTGTGGTGGGTGAGTTGCTGGGGTAGTTGCTTTTGCTTTTGCTGTTGTTTTTGCTATTGCTGTTGTTTTTCTGGTTGTCATTCCGAGCGTAGCGAGCGAACCTGCTGTCTCCCGTTTTTTGTTCGTATCGCCACAAACGTTACAGGTCAGCACAAACTGTACGCCTTTCAGTGTTGGCCTGAATTTTTCAGGCCGCGCAAACAAAAAACGGGAGGAAGCAGGTTCGCTCGCTCCGCTCGGAATGACAACAAGAACAGCAAAAGCAGAGACCACGCAGCCGAGGGTATTCGCCTGAGTACCCTTGCAGGATTCACAGCCTGAAGAGCACTGCCGCAAACCTACACTGAGATAGGTATGGGCATTCTTTGCCAAAGGTGGGTTGTGCGCGGACGTTGCGTAATGTGTGCGGTTGCGGTCTCGTGCGTCTGCTGCACAGGGCTGAGTTCAGCAGCGCTTACGGCGCGAACGAAGACCGATCCCTGGCAGGCGGCGCTTACGGCGCGTCGAACCTTTGAGGCTGAACCTGCAGGCACGCATACCAAGGCAGAGTATGCCGAGGTGATGGATGACTTTCGCGCGATCTACCACGGTGACCCTGCGAATCCTCATGCCGCGCATGCCGTCGACCAGGTAGCGGAGTTGCTCGCCGAGCAGGGGCGTGAGCTTAGCGATCGCAAGAGCCTTCACGATGCGGCTGGACAGTATGAGTTCCTGGCGAAGGCCTATCCGAGCGGATCGTTAGCCTCGGCTGCGCTTGTACATGCGTTGGAACTGCTTGGGCCGGACGGTGCCAATGACCCGGTTGAGGCTCGCAAAGTAAGAGAAGCGCTTGAGAGCCAGTATCCGAAGATAGCCAGGAGCATCGAGACGAAGAGTGCTCGTTCGAGCGATGATGAGGCATCCCTGCCATCGCAGAGAGCGCGTTCGACGGAGACCCCTGCTGTCGCGAAGACTGTGCGTCCGGTTCCATCGGCAGAGGGAGACGCTCCTCCATCCGACGTACCTGCGGTTCGACCGGTCAACCTATCCGCGAATAAGCATGTGGCGCAGGTCACGGGGATTCGTCACTGGTCGACCCCGACGTATACGCGTGTAGCCATCGATCTTGGCGACGAGGTCGAATACCAGGCGGCGCGGGTGGAGAACCCTGACCGCATCTTCTTTGACCTGCATAACTCGCACCTCGCCTCGGAGCTTGCGGGCAAGAGCTTTGCGGTGAATGACGACGGCTTCCTCACCCGTATTCGAGCGGCACAGTTTTCCAATGACGTTACGCGGGTCGTGCTGGATGTGCATGAGGTTGCGGAGTACTCGGCGTTTCTGCTGCCGAATCCCTACCGGCTGATTATTGATATCCATGGCAAGCAGGGCGCGGGGGTAGTGAAGGAACAGGGAAGC
Source organism: Granulicella mallensis (assembly GCF_014203225.1). Lineage (GTDB taxonomy): Bacteria > Acidobacteriota > Terriglobia > Terriglobales > Acidobacteriaceae > Granulicella > Granulicella mallensis_A. The sequence continues at coordinate 87,366 of NZ_JACHIO010000013.1, forward strand.
AACGAACAGCCAACAGGAGTTCAGGAGACAGCTAACAGGCACCCAGCTCCGGTTCCTGCAGTAACGGCTCCCCCTCAGGTTTCGGTGGACCGGAGTAATACGAATGGCGCTACCGAGGTTTCCTCTCTGCCGCCGACGCCGGTGACCGATGGCAGCGCTGCTTTTGGTTTGCCTCCGAGAAGGACTACCGGGAGTGCGAAGACTGTAACCGTAGCGCAGCCTCGGGTTGTGATCTCGACACGGCCGACGACTGCGAATCCGGTTCCGAATACGGTGACGTCGCACTCGATCGATACGGGGACAGAGTTTACGGATGTCGGCGATCAGCCGGGCAAGATCGAGGCGACGAGCAAGCCGACGTCGCAGCCGATCGTCGAGCGTACCCTGAAGAATAAAGAACGGGCGAACGCAGCTCCGGTCGCCGCAGCGCCGCCGACGGCCGATGGTGAGACGCTGATGCGGGCCCTGGGGCTGAAGATCGGACGGATCGTCATTGATCCGGGCCATGGCGGACATGATTCGGGAACGCTTGGCGTGGGCGGCATCGAGGAGAAGGATGTTGTGCTCGATGTGGCGCTGCGGCTGGGCAAACTGCTGCATGACCGGCTTGGATCGGAGATCGTCTATACCCGTGCGGACGATACCTTCATTCCGCTGGAGACTCGGACGGCGATTGCGAACAAGGCGCAGGCTGACCTGTTTATCTCGGTGCATGCGAACAGTTCGCAGGACCCCTCCGCTCGTGGCGTCGAGGTGTATTACCTGAACTTCACCAGCGATCCGGATGCGATGCGTGTGGCGGGCCGTGAGAACGCTGTCTCGAACCAGAGCGTGCATGAATTGAGCGACCTGGTGAAGAAGATCGCGCTCAAGGACAAGATTGACGAGTCGCGCGAACTGGCCACCGATGTGGATGCGGGGCTGTATGCCGGTTTGGCGAAGGGCAACGACGGGTTGAAGAACCGTGGGGTAAAGAAGGCTCCGTTCGTGGTGCTGATTGGCGCGAATATGCCGTCGATCCTGGCGGAGATTAGCTTTGTTACCAATCCGACGGATGCGGAGCAGTTGCAGCAGCCGCAGTATCGGCAGCGCGTGGCTGAAAGCCTGTACAACGGGGTTGCGCGGTACGCGTCGGGTATTAATGGCGGCAAGGCGGGGGCGGCCAGATCGACCGAACGGGCGCAGCGGTAGGGCAGAGGTTATTGTCTGCGCAGGCGGGAAGCAGATTCCCTTCGGGAATGACAACCAGAAAAGCAACGACAAAGGCAACGACAAAGCCGGGCGGCGATTGCCTTTCGGCGTGCTTACGTTTTGCCGTTGGTGTAGTCTGGGCCCTGTATGGGACTGGCTTTCGTTCTTCGGCGTGGTGTGTGTGCGAGCTTAGTGCTGGCGGGGTTTGCGGCGGGCGCGTTGGCGCAGTCCGCTGTTGCGATTACCGAGCCTCCGACGCCGTTGCTGCCGCAAAGTTTTGGTGAGTGGAAGGTGGGAGCAGCCGCTCCTTCTTCCGGAACCTCGTCTGTTTCGCTGGCGACGGCGAATAAAGCGGCGCTCGAAGAGGGTGCGCCGCAGCGTTCGCAGGTCGCGGATTATGTGCGCAACGGACACAGCGTTCATATTGAAGCCATCCAGTTCAACGACCGCACGGGTGCTTACAGCGCTTTTACGCTGGTGCAGCGGCCGGAGATGCGTATCGGCAAAGAGCTTGGTTCAGTGGATGCGGTTGGCGACGGAGCGGTGTTGTTTACCGTAGGCTCGTCGTTGGTGCTGATCTCCCCGGCTACGAGTGCGGATGTCGCGTCGCTCAAGCCGCTGGTTCAGGTGCTGCCGAAGGTCAGCGGGGGCAAGGGTGTCGCGCCGCTGCTGCCGACGTTTATCCCATCGAAGGGCCTGGTCGAGGGCACTGTGCGCTATGCGGTAGGTCCTTCGAGCTATGCGGCGGAGGGTGGCGTGCTTCCGGCGCAGTCGCTGGGCTGGGAGAAGAGCGCCGAGGCCGTGACCGCGCAGTTCGCCGACAAGCGCGGCAAAGAGACCCTGACGATCCTGATCTACCCGACCCCAACGATTGCGGGTGGCTATGCCAAGGCGATCCAGGGAGCCATCGGTTCGATGGGCCCAGAATTTGCGAACGCCAAGGTGCGTCGCGAAGGGGAACTGGTCATGCTAGCGTCGGGTACCTTCTCGCCTGACGAAGCGCAGAGGATGATCGAGAACATCCACATGCACCAGCAGCTGAGCTTCGATAAGGACGTGCAACCGGTCTTCCATACGGAGGTTCAGAAGACCTTCAGCCTGCTCCAGGGCATCGCGGTCCTCTCGGGCTTGATGATGCTGGCGGCGGTCCTTCTGGGGCTGTTTCTGGGCGGCGGACGGGCCGCTTTCCGCGTCATGCGAGGCAAGCCAGCGGCCAGCGAGCCGGAGTTCCTGAGCCTGCACCTCGATCCTCAAAACAAGGCCCCAAAATTCGGGCCGCCACAGTCCTGAGAGATTAAAATTGGCTCCTACCGGCTGCAGAGGCTATGGGTGGGTACCCGAGGAAAACCGTGCAAAAACCGGAGCTTCCGGGTGATGTTTCCGCTAAGTTGTTGAAAAAATTGGGATTGATATTTATCCCAAAACTTTCTTGACAGCGTTCGAGGCCAACCATACTCTTGCACCAGAGAGTTCCGATAGCTTTGCCTCTGTTGGAACTGCCTCCCATAGAAAAGGGTCGCCCTGTTGCCGGGCGGCCCTTTGCCTTTGTGGAAAAGTTGGGACGGAATTGCTGGGAAAACAGGCAAAGACAAAAGCTTTCTAACGCAGAGGGCGCTGAGGTTTCGCAGAGGACGCAGCGGTATCCGTGGCGCCCTCTGCGAAACCTCAGCGCCCTCTGCGTTAAAGATTTAGGAGCTTGTAGCTGCAGGGCTGGCTCAATTGCCATTCAGGTTGTTCACTTGTCAGACAGGTTTGTGCTAGTGTTTGTGGGCAATCTTTATGGAGGGTTTTGATGTTTCAGAGGGATAGAGCAGTTCTGCGTCCATGGACCGTGGCTTGCGGCCTGATGCTGACAATGGGGGCGATAGCGAGGGCACAGGATACCCGGCAGGTGGACGAGCCGAAGATTCCGTCAGCCTGTGTGAAGCTTGAGCCTCATCTGAAGGGTGCTCTGCGAGAGCAGGATGAGGAGAAGCTGGATACTGAGCGCATCCAGAAGGCCATCGACGGTTGCAAGCCGGGAATGGCGGTCGAGCTGCTTCGTGGGACAGCAGCCTCAGGATACTTCCTCACGGGTCCGCTGGAGATGCGCGAAGGCGTAACCCTGCTGATCGACAAGGATGTGACTCTCTACGGTTCGCGCGACCCGAAGGTCTACGAGACGCCCAATCCGGATGCGAAGCCTGGCGATCCGATCAAGTGTGGGACCTCCATGCCTCGTCCCGCGGCCTTTCCTGTGCAACTGGCTGCGACTGCGGCGGCGCGGCGCGGCGGATGCCGGCCTCTGATCACGATCAACGACGCCAAAAATGTCGGCATCATGGGGGATGGCACGATCGATGGCCGGGGCTATGCAAAGATCCTCGGCAAGGACTATTCGTGGTGGCAGATGGCACGCAAGGCGCAGCCCACGGACGATCTCTACTTCAACCCACGGCTCATCCAGGCGAATCATGCCGACGGCCTGGTGTTGTATCGCGTGCATCTGAACAACTCGCCGAACTTCCATGTCGGGGTGAACAATACGAACGGGTTCACGGCCTGGGGGGTGCATCTGCAGACGCCTACCGACAAGTCTCTGGACGCACGCAACACGGACGGCATCGATCCGGGGACGTCGCAGAACATTACGGTCGCGTATAGCTGGATCGACAACGGGGACGACAACATTGCGATCAAGCAGGGCGTTTCGCATATGAGCGTTATTCACGATCACTTCTATAGCGGGCATGGCATGTCGATCGGTTCGGAGACGATGCTGGGGCAGAGCTATCTGGTGGTGCATGACCTGGTGGAAGACCATACCTCGAGCGGGATTCGTATCAAAAGCAATGTGAAACGCGGCGGCCCGGCGCACGATCTGATCTACAAGGGTGTTTGCATGAAGGACGTGCCGATTCCAATTGCGATCTCGCCCTATTACACCAACCAGACCGTCGAGCCGTTTGAAGACCCGAAGTATACCGGCGATAAGATTCCGGATTACAAGGGGATTACGCTTCAGGACATCTACTCGGAGACGCCGGGGGATGTGCTGATTGCGGGGTTGAACGACGAGCATCGGACGCAGGTGATGCTGCAGAACGTCACGATCAAGGGCATCAAGCCCAGCCAGGTACATCTGTTTTATGACGACCTGACGGTTCGGTCGCCTGGGACGAACATTCCCTTGCGGGAGAGCGCGAACCAGACGGTGAAGCTGGCGGAGGACGGGGGAAAGGCTACGGAGCCGGTTGGGGATCAGCCTGATCCGTGTGCTGGGAAGTTTGTTCCGATGCAGTAGTTTTTTCGTCGTCATCCTGAGCCGCAGACTCAGGATGACGACGAAAAGCGAGAGCGATTTTGCGTCTGCGTAGTTTGCCGATAGAATGACTGAGGAGCAGGCCAGACGCAAAGCGCATTACGAGCGTCTGTGACATACCCTGCATCTGGAGCAGGCCGACGTAGCTCAGTTGGTAGAGCAGCTGATTCGTAATCAGCAGGTCAGCGGTTCAAGTCCGCTCGTCGGCTCCATCATTTCAAAGACTTAGCCTTCAGTTAACCGCTGTCTGCTGTACAACTGCTGTACAGGCTATTTTTTCTTCCAATACACGCATCGCCTCCTGCGCCACTCGTGGCACAGTTTTGATGTAGAAGCGCTGTGTCGTACTCACGTCCTCGTGCCTCAGGATGCATTGGATCGTGGTGTCTTCCACACCCAGCTCCTTGAGGTTGGTTGCGAGCCCGCGACGATACGCCTGCCAACCCTTCCACTGCATGCCGTTCGCTTCAAATACTGGTTTGAGTATGCGGTCGGCAATGTTATCCAGATCGAGCGCTCCGCCGCAACGGTTGGGGAACATGAATCCCGCCGCCATCTCCGGTCGAATCGCATCGAGCAGCAGGCGAAGAGGTCGAATGACCGGTACCAACCCAGGTTCATCCACATCCTCCTCTGTTTTGGTGCTCTTTAGTGTCGAGTTCCACACGCTCCGGCAGATGGCTAGCACCTCGCCGCGATCGTCGTCCCACCACAATCCCCTAATTTCTCCCTTGCGAAGTGCAGCAAAGGCGGTGACCCCGATAATCGCGCGCATTTGACTTGCGCTGATTCCGGCGACATAAACCTCCGCCTTGATCCCCGTTCTCCTGCGAGTGATACGGGTTGTCTTGCGTTTGCGCGGTAGCGGTTGGGGAACGATGATGGGATCGCTCGTAAAGAGCCCCAGATGCCTCAGGATCTCGTCCAGGCTGTAAGCAAGGCGCTTGCGGCCATGCTTCTTCCCCTTGGGGATCCTGACCCCTGTCGTCGGGTTCGCACCGTCGTACACGCCCAGGTTTCGAGCTTCCGTGAAGATGGCGCTGAGCGTCACCTTCATCGTCTTGTACGTTCCGTGTGCGAGCTTCGTCCCATGTTCATCTTCAATTGAGTTGAGGATGTTTTGGATATGCATTGGACGAACATCCCGAAGCCGTAAGCCTCCAGCTCGCGATTTCAGATGGCAATTCCACGTATCTCGATAGCACTTGAGCCCGGCCCCAGTGAGCCGTCTCTCGCATGCCGGCAGAAACGTGTTGACCACGAAATCCACGAGTGTAACTCCCGATCCGGGATCGAACCCGATTCTGTTCAGGCGATCCATGAATTGATTCTTGAGCGGAATAACGTCCGACTTCTTCGGAAAATCCTTCACGCTCGCTAAACGATGAGCAGGATTCTTTCGCGAAGGGGTACCGTCCTCGTTCTCGACGGTCTCCCAATAGCGAACGAACCAGCTGCCGTGGTCTTGGTACAAACTTCCTTGCTGGGCCATCAAAACTCTCCTTTTGGGGGAATTCGTTAGGACCAGGTCTTGCGTGATGTTGTTGTGCCGCCGACGCGACGGGCCAGCCAGTCATTCATCTCGGGAGAGCCCCAACGGTAGCGTCGATGTTTCCCAAGCCGGAAGACCGGAATTGGGTCGGATGTTCGCGACCGCTTGCTCTGTTCGATGACCCAGGATTCTTTGACCTTGAGCCGCAACGCCAGCTCATTTGAGTCTAATATTTCCATTTCCAGCAGGCTAGAGCCTTGAGAGCTGATTGCATGTGACGCAAACATCAATCTCCTCCTCGTTGCGTCCGTGCCATTCGGACACGGGGTGATAAAACAATTGCCCGGCTCTGAACTCAGCACATTCCATTCGCCATCTCCGGGCACGAATTAGCGGCATCTTCCGATACCGGGAAATATGCCTAGCTTCTCTCGATAGAAAAGGACTGTCCAATACTTTCCATTTATCGGGTGATACGTTTCGCCTATCACCTCGAAATGGCTTAGTCGAAAGTAAGCATCTGGCCGCGAGGCGTAATTATGGCCAAAATAGACTTTTCTGTTGATAACCAGGACCGAGATTGACAGACTTTCCACAGGTGGGGAATGCGGTCATTTGCTCGTTTGAAGTCGGGCCGAGCGCGCTCCTTCTTGTCGAGCAGTGCGCTATGTATGAATGGGCCGAGCTTCGCCATTTCAGATATTTGCTGACGATCCTCGAGAAACAGGGGTTCCGAGCTGCTGCGGAGGAGTTGCGTACCGCGCAACCCAATCTCAGCGTTCAGGCCCGACAGTTCCAGGAAAACGCTTCGGTTCGTCTCTTTCGCAAGATGAAGGGCGGACGTATTCGGCCCACGGACACTGGAGTTGCCTTCAAGGTCTTAGCCCGGCTCTTGCTCGAAACACGCGATGAAGTGATCGATGCACTCATAGCGATCGAGCGTGGTGAGATACGTTCCGTTCGATTCGGATGTACTCCCCTGGTTGAACAGGGATTGTTTCGCACCTTCTGCGATCTCCACAAAGAGATTCTCCCCATATGTCCAGTGCGGCCAACGCACGGAGACACGGCACACCTGGCGGAAGAAATTATTTCGGGAACTGTCGATGCCGCCTTTGTGACGTTGCCCTTATGTCATCCGGATCTACACATCGAAGAATTGCGGCGAGATCGTCTCGTCGTCTGCCTGCGGCGAGACGATCCGCTCGCCGCGAAAGCTTCTTTACAGGCGACTGAGTTGCAGGGCAATCTTGCAGTTCTGTATCACCCGCAACGGCACCCCGATGCCCACGAACGGCTGCAGGAGCTCCTTAGAGACGCTGGTGTGCAGCTCGAGGATTACTCGTGCGCGTCGCATCCTTCCGAAATTCAGACACTGGTAAAAGGGGGACATGGCTTGGCGCTGATTCGGGAGGGAACAACTCTTGATGAAGAGTTGACGACCCGCCCCATTGCCGGAGTGGATTGGACTGTGGATACGGCCTTGATCTATCACAAAGTACGTCATCCGAAGACTGTTCCAATCCTGGTAAAGCGACTCATGAAGCACCTCTCTCAGAATGGCAAAGAGATGGTAAAGATGGTAACGAACGATCAATCGACACCGGTACAAGCGTACGTCGCAAAGGGAAAGCGTCCTTCGCGACGTGCGACAGATGGTCCGATTCAGATGACACTCCTGGGTCAGAAGTTGAAGCATCAGCGTGAGATAGAACGAGGTGATACTTCAGAGCTATCGCCCGATAAATAATATGTATTGGACGCGAGTGATACGCGAGCCTAATCATCACGGCATATTCCCGACTGAGACCAGTCGATGGAGGAGCCGATGTCCCGTAGATACCGCGTCGTTATCCCAAGCAATTCAGCCTATCTTGCCAAGCGATTGGCACAACTCTTTTCCAAACAAAACCTCCGTTGTGCAGCGCGCGCGGTAACGCCCGCTCTGTTTGTGCTTGCGCTCTCAGGCGTCGCCCATGCGCAAGGAACGATGGATTTCTCCGGGGCGCAGACCCTTATGGGAACCTTCAAAACGTTCGCCATCTATGCTGGCGCTGTCATCTGTTTCGGCGGCATGATCTTCGCCGGAATCCGGATGATGAGCGGTCGTTTTCAAGAAGCGATTCCAGGCTTATTCGGTGCACTGTTCGGTGCAGGCGTCCTCGGATGGGGGGCAGGCTGGATTGGCTCACTTACCGGGCAGTCGATGTGAGGACGCTATGCACACGACGAAGCGGGGAGAGCCGTTACCGATCAATGGCGCACTGAATCGACCCAGGACCAAATTAGGTCTCGAACTGTCAGCGTGGATGTCCATTGTGTTTGTTGTGGTGACGGTTTTCCTCGCTGGTTTCAAATGGCTTGCGATAGTTAGCTTTCCTGCACTGCTGGTCAGCGCTTGGCTTGTCGTCCGCAAGCACCCCAAGATGTTTCAACTCTGGTCGTTGAGCCTGAAGCAGAGGAGTTACTATGACCCACGCAAATGACGCACCATGGTTTGCCAAAGCAGGAGCGGCAACCAGTATTGTGCCACTCTCGCACTTTGTCGGCGCTAGCATCTTCGCGCTCAAGGGAGGCGGATACGGGTGCCTGTTCTCACTTGACGGTATCGACCCGGAGAGTCGTACGGACGAGGATCTGGATGTTCGAGTGCGCGGCGTCGAAGCCGCTTTGCGTGGACTTCCTCAAGGCGCCTGCCTTTACCAGTACACACGCGTTATCGCCGGTTTCGATCTTCCCCGGAGGAACAAATACCTAGACGCGGTTACCGAAACCTTCGCGGGCGACCGGATCGAGTTTCTCAATGAGACAGCCCGTTTTCGGCGTATTGACTTGCATTGGTGCCTTACGATCGAGCCGGATGTTAGCAACCCGCTGGGACGTAAGCCAAAAGAACAGCGGAATATTACGGATCGGCAGCTATACGACCTTGAGAAGGCCGCGACGATCCTCGAATCGCACATGAACGATTCCATCGGCCTGAAGTTGCTCCACAAAGATCGGGTATTTCAATTCTTCAGCTATTTGTTCAATCTCGAGGAGTGGGCCTCGGATGTCCGTCTCCGTTCCGATACTGGCGTTGACCGGCAGCTCGTCCACGCCCCGGTGGAATGGCATAGCGAATACCTGCGTATCGGGCGTCGATATGTTCAGATGTTTCCGCTGACGAACACGCCGGAGATCTCGCGCCCGTGCCTGTTTACGAACTTGACGGAACTCGATTGCGACAGCGTTCTCTGTTCGGTATGGCGACCCCAGCCGGACAACGCAACCCGAAAAGAGGTCACGAGTCAGGAGAAGTTCCTGGAGTTCTTCAAGCTCTCACCCTTCCAGCGTCTCATGAGCGGGCGAGACACGGAACCACTCGAAGACACGGCGAGTGCGAAAGCTGTTGCTGGGAATGTAGACAACCTCACCGAGGTCGTCGCCTCGCTCGACAAGCTGGGCCAGGGCGACTACGCACTGCGGTTGCTGTTGTCTGCGAGGACCGCAGCAGAGCTGCGAGCGGCAACGCCAGTTGTTCATCGTCTGTTTGTTGACGCACGCGCGCCGATCATCGAGGAGACCTATGGCAATCTCTCTGCTTTCTATGCGATGTTTCCGGGCAACCGGCAGTTCAACGTGTATCCGTTGTGGCTGCGGGAAGACCATCATGCGCGCCTGTCCAGCATCTTCGCTCCGCATCTGGGGCACCCTCATGCGGACGATCTCGATGCCGAGTATCTCAATATCTTCGAGACTCGAACACGGACACCGTATTTTCAGGATGCGTATGTGAACGGAGTACGGGTGCAACTCATCATTGGCCCTACGGGCACCGGCAAAAGCGTACACGCCAATCAGATGTTGAGTTTGGAACAGAAGTACGGCGGGTTCACGTTCATCTTTGACATCGGGGGCAGCTACGAGAGTGTTGTCGAACTCTACGGAGGCCGCATCGACCGGGTGGGCAAGGACGGCCCTCGCATCAATCCGTTCGCGCTTGAGCCTACTGAGGCCAACATCGCGTTCCTTCATTCGTTTATCAAACTGCTGCTTACAAATTCGGGGGCAACGCTTGGTCCCGAAGATGATGACGATGTCTTCAAGTCGGTCAAGGGGATTTACAACTTGCCTCGAGCGATGCGCAGACTTGGCAATCTAACCCTACCCAAGCATCTCGATCGCTACCTGGCTAAGTGGAAGGATCAGGGTGTCTACCACGCCGTCTTCGACAACACCGAGGACAGCCTGCAGATGTCACGCCTCCAGTGCTTCGATTTTCAGGGAGTCAACAACAAGCAGTATGCCGACCTCATTGAGCCGCTGATGTTTTGGATTCTTCGTCGTATCGATGAGATCGTTTACGACCCCAAGAATCTGGGCGTTCCGAAGCATGTATTGATCGAAGAGATCTTCGCGAACATGAAGAACAAGGAACTGCTCGAGAGCGCGCTGGCTTCCATCAAGATGGTTCGCAAGAATCTCGGCGGCATGACCATGATCGGGCAATCTGCGGATGACCTCGGTGAAAACGCAGACACCATTGTGAACTCGTGTACCTCATTTCTATTCCTGCCGGACGCCACCTTTAACCGCAGGGTATATGGCGAACTGTTCAAGCTCAGCGAGCAGCAGCTGGATATGTTCGAGAGTCTGCGTCCGCGTGAAGCACTCTATGTGCGCCGTGATGGGATCACCAAGGTCATCACTCTGAATCTTGACGCACGCAGCTATGCAAAATTTTCGACCAAGCCGAAGGACAGGGTCAGACGTTCGAAGCTGGTCGAAATGTATGGACTCCACGAAGGCATCGAGCGTTTCGCGCAGGGCGAAACGGTATAGCAGGCTCACCAGCACAAACCAGCCCAGAGGACAACTTATGATTTCAAGAATCTTTATCTTCGTCACCGCTGCCGCCATCGGCACTGCGGGCCATGCTCAGGTCGCTCACCTTCAGCCGAGTGCGCCACGTACCGTCGTGACCGCTGATGCGTCAGCTCCGCCCGTGGTCCGTGCCGGCCTTCTCCAGTCGACTCTGATCGAACTGCCGTCCGAGGAGAAGGTTGCCACTGTATTCGGCGGTGACACGGTCAGTTGGGTATTCGACGCGGGGCATGTGGCCAGCCGTTACATCTCCATCAAACCCAAAATTGCGGACAGTACAACCAACCTTCACATCGTGTCCGACCACGGCAATGAATACACGATCGAACTGAAAGAGATTTCGAGTGAGAAGGACAATCTCTATTTCGATTCGAAGGTGTATGTCACATCGAGCGATGCGAAAGCCGCAGACAACATTGCGAAACCTCCAGTCTTTGTTCCCGCAGCCGAAGTGGACGCGAAGGAAGCGCAACTGAAGAAAGAAGTTGATGACGCTCGAAAGGCTGCTGAGGCCGACCATAAGGCTGTTACCACCGCAGCGGAGACCTTAAAAGCCAGTTATCCCGGCACTTTACATTTCGACTACACCTGGGACCAGAAAAAGGGTGCTGCGCTTGGTATCGAGCAGATATGGCGAGATGACAAGTTCACCTTTCTGCGCGGCAAATTTCAGGAGACTCCCGCGCTCTACGAATTGAAGGATGGTAAGGGCTCACTAATCAACTATGACTTTGCAAATGGTCTTTACACCATTCCGAAGACGGTAGCCCAAGGGTATCTCTCCATCGGCAAACAGCGTGTGGACTTCCGCCAGACCAAGGCAGGGAGCTAGCCATGGCCGAAACTCCTGTTACTCCCCCCTCAACCGTTCCGGAGCAGCCGGAGGCGTCCGCGCCGCTCAATAAGAAGCAGCCTCTACTCATCCTGCTGTTCATCATCTTGTCGGTCTTTGTGATATCGAGCGTCGTGAATGCAGGGAAGAAGGCCACCCCACTCAAGAGCCCGATGGCATCAAAGCCAGCCGCCGCCAATCCCCAGCAAGTGACCGCCTTCGAAGCCCAGCAAGAGCAAGTCGCGAAGAAGGACCAGGAGGAGCAGCAGCAACGCGCGACGGCCGCCGCTTTGCTCGCTCAGATTCAAGCGGCCGAGGTGCCTGGCGCCGAAGCTTCGAGCGCCCCGCCGATGACATCTGCCCAACGCACTGCCATTTATGGGCCGAGCAACCCGGACGCACCGAAGGCAACGTCGCAGATGTCCGAACGGCAGGCAGAAGCCAAGCAGGCCGAGCTAGCGCGTGAGAAGCAGCATCAGGATGCACTCAACAGCGACACGGTCGCAGTCGACTTCGCCCGACCCACGACGGAAGGCGGCCCCCAGGTCACCGCTCCCGTCACGGCAGTTACCCCGGATGGCGCGGTTGCGAAGGTCGACACTGTGGTCAAGTCCGAGCCAACAGCAAAGGCTGACTCGGAGGAGCCGGGCAATCATAAGGCAGAAGCGAAAGATGCTGCGATCAACAAGTACGACTTCGATAACTACGACGGGAAACTGTACCGAGTCTTCGAAGGCAGCGTTTTCGAAGGGGTCGTCACGAACCACATCGACGGCGGCCTCTCCGGGCCGATCTTGCTCATGCTCACAACCGACTACTACTCCCATGACCATCAGCAACTCTTGCTGCCACAGGGAACGCGGCTGATCGGCAGCGTTCAGGCTGTCAATACCAGCCAGGCCCGCAAGATGGTGGTCTCCTTCCACCGCGCTATTTGCCCGGACGGGTTTTCGGTTGATCTCGATAAATTCGCAGGTCTCGACCCGCTTGGCACCACCGGCCTCGCGACCAAAGTAGACAACCGCTATCTTCAAACGTTTGCCGTAGCTGCTGCGATCGGCGGCCTGGGAGGGCTCGCCCAGATTGGAAACAACAACGTCCTCGATCCGTCGGCCCAGATACGGAACGGCATCTCCTCACAGTCCAGTGAGGAGGCCGAACAAATCCTCAACCACTTTCTCAACCGCCTTCCGATCATCACGCTCAAGGAAGGTTCCCGCGCACGGGTCTACATCGGCCGTGATCTCCTCATCCCCTCCTACGCAGAACACCGCGTCGAACCCGCAATGTGACGTAAAGGAGCAATCATGAAGTTACTTCTCAACAAATACCGGAATGGGGCACTCGCGGCCTTCTTCTTCCTTCTCACCGCCTTACCGGGGCATGCGCAGTTCGGCGGTGTCTTCGTCGACCCAGTGCAGTCAGGTCACGCCCTGCAACAGCTCGCCCAGAACGTGCAGAACAGCGCCACCTGGCAGCAGCAACTCGCAAATACGATCAAGCTGCTCGCCACCGCTGACAAGGACTACCAACAGGCGATGACGACCTACAACACGATCTCCGGCAATCTGAAGAACTTCAGCAGTAAATCCATCTGGAGAACGATTCAGTCCCAACTCACCATGGCGAGCTTCGCCAATCAATACGGCGAGACGACCGGTCTCCAGTCGGCGATGAACGGTCAAGCTCCGGGAACCGGCAGTTTGGTGTGGAAGCTGATGAATCTGGGGTTGAATTCAACCTCGTCCTCTTTTCTCAGTGGGCAGATCCTTGGATCGAGTCACGCGCTGGCAACGCTCACACGGATGGAAGCGATGGACGGAGTCTCCAGCCAATGCCTCAACTCTGTGGGCGCGTACAACGGAATGCGAACAGCGAATACGCAGCCCCAGACCTCACTCACGCAGTCCCAGTTCGATACTTCGTCCTTTACCAGCACCGAACTCGAACAGCTCAATCTCGTGAATATGGGAAACGCTCACCATCTGAATGAGACTCAGGCACAGGGCGCGCTTCATGCCTGCCAGGCAGCTCAAGCTGCTGTGCAGAACATGGCACAGCGGACAGCGGCTGCAGATGAGATCAACAATGCGGCGTTCGTTCAACAGCAACGGGCGGCCTATTCATCCGCGCCTGCAAACAGCTCCCACACCTGGGAAACCTACCTGCCATAACAAGGAGCCGTCATGCAACAAACACTCAGGATGAAGGTCTTGATCGGGATACTCGTTGCCCTAAGTGGCCTTGGGATCGTTCTCGTTCACGAGCTTCGCGTGAACCAGCAAACAGCCGCAGCGGCTAGCAAGCTCGCAGCGGAACGAGAAAAAGCCGAGCAGATCGACCGGGGCGACAAGGCCGCTATCCAGAAGATCCGCGAACGTAACGCACAGAAAGCTTCACCGGCCGCGAACCAGTAATCAGCCCGCCTTCAGAACAGAGGAGTAACCGCAAATGATCCTTCACAGTCTGGCCTCCTCTGCTTTTTTCTTGCAGACCACAGCCGCTCCCGGTGTCGACTGGCTCTACCAGTTCACCAACAATCTCACGAATTTGACGACCCAGAACGGGGATGCACTTTCGTCTGTCGGAATGTCGCTGCTGGCGTTCGTAAGCATGATGAAACTTGTCCGCATGGTTGCGCATTGGAACATCTCGACCATGACCATTAGCTGGAGCGCGCAACCGGTGCGGGTGGGCGACCTGGTGGAGTTTCTGTTTCAGTTGATTGTCTGCCTGCTCATCATCAACTACTGGACAACACCGCTACCGGGTGCCAGCTTCGGGTTCAATCATCTCTTTTCTTACTTTGCACAAGTCATCGTTGCCGCCCTCGATCAGAACTCCCTGACCCAATTGCAGCAGGCGTTCAGTACGGCCCTCAATAGCACGCCCCAACCTAGCTACCTTGCGCCCCTGGAGATACTGACGTACCTGGTCGTCTACATCTTCATCGGTCTTGCCGGCGGGATTCTGTTTCTTATCAATTGCTCGTCGTTCATTTTCTATGGCGTGGCGGCGCTCTTTGGCCCCATCTTCGTACCGCTCCTGATGACCGAAACGTTTCGAGGCAAGTTCTACAACTTCGTAGATGTCCTGCTCAGCTTCGCGATGATCCGCGCTGTAGCGTCCGCTTTTATCTTTGTCTGGGCTGGATTCCTCATCACGTTCCTTCAGCAGACCTTCAATGGCGATTACTCGCTTCCGATGTGGATTGCGAATCTCTATGGAGTCATCGCCGTCTTCATCGCGTTCATTCTCAATATGGTCATGGTCCCAACCATCACTCAAACGCTGTTCGGCGGTGGCTCGGGGGCCAGCGGGAAGATCGCGCAAATAGCAGAGACCCTGCTCCTCAGACAGATGACCAGGAAGCGACCGGCCAAATGATCGCATGTCGCCAGACTTTCGTAGGTGCGACCCCCACCGAAGAATCACCCCAAGGAGGTAATGTGAAGATTGACAGCCTTACTCCTGAGCAGGTCCTGCTCACCGACGAGATTGCCAACGAGAAGTATGTCGGTTTGTATGCAGAACGCAAACTGAGTCGCCTGGTGATCGCAACGGAGAGCGCGCTTCTTCTCGGCTGTTTTGCAGTGATCGTCTCGCTGGCCCAGCGGCCCGTCGTGAACCGCTACGTCCGTATAGACGAAATGAGCCGAGCCCAGGCGATTCAGTATAGCGATTTGAACTACAGTCCCCGCGAGGGCGAGGTACGCACCTACCTAACGGACTGGGCCAATTATCGCTACACGATCAATAGGGAAACCATCTCCAAGAAGTACCCGATGAACTACTACTTCTTGTCCACGCAACTCTCGAACCAATACATGGCCGATGACAATGCCGTCCATTTGGTGTCGCAAGTGCTTGCCAACCAGATCGAGCAAAGTGATGTCGAGATCGATGGCGTGACGATCACGTCCATGTCGCAAGAGACGGTCAAGGGCGCGGTGATTGCGCGTGGAACGGCGCTTGTGAGCATCACGAGGATCTACTCTCCGCGCAACTCCCGTCAGCCGCGCAAAGAGCATTGGGTGCTCTCCGTGACGTACTACCTCAACCCGGCACAAGTCAGCCTCGCCGCTCAGACCTTTCCTCAGTTCGAGACCGTCAATCCGCTTGGTCTCACGATCACTGAATTCCATGAAAACAGGTTGTCGGTTGAGCCGATCGATCCCACAGCTTCTCCGCAGACCGGAGCGGTTTCGGGAGTGACCGTCCCAGCCGCCAATGCCCGGACGGTAGAGGTGAGCCGATGAGCTGGGATCTCGTGCTCGGTTTCTTTCCGGAGGAGGTGCAGAGACTCATTCTTGACACTACGATCTCCGATCTCATGATCAACGGAACAACCGGGGTCTTTGCGGATCGCAATGGTGTGCTGGAACAGATTCCAATCTCCTGTGCCTTGACGACCGACACTCTGCTTGCGGCGACCTTACAGATCGCTCGGAAGCTCGGACAGAACCTCTCCGATCAGAATCCAGTTCTCAACACTCGGCTACCAGATGGTTCCCGTGTTGCCGTCGTAGGACCGCCGGCATCGATCAATGGCATCACCATGACGATCCGCAAATTTAACCATTGGTATACGTCGGATCAATTGATTGCCTCCGGCAGTCTCCCCGTCAGCGTGCGGGACTTCGTTATCCAGATGATGCTCGAAAAGAAGAATGGGATCATCAGCGGCGGGACGGGCTCTGGGAAGACCACACTGATGAAGGCACTTCTGGACCACATTCCCCAGCAAGAGCGCCTGATCGTGATTGAGCAGCCTGCCGAGTTGAAAGTGGCACATTCCAACGCCGTCCGCTGGGAAGCTGTAGAAGCGATTCCCGGCCAGGTTGCCATCACACCCAGCCAACTCTTGGCAGCCGCTCTGCGGCATCGCCCTGACCGGATCATCATGGGCGAGATCCGGGATGAGTGTGGTTATGACTTGCTCCAGGCGATGAACACAGGTCATGGGGGAACGCTTTCGACCATCCACGCGAAGTCCGCGTGGGATGCTCTCAATCGCCTGTCGGACTTGGCCCTGAGTGCCAGACCAAATCTCAACCATGCCTTCGTGCGTTCGGAGACAGCAGAGGCAATCGACTTCGTCCTCTACTGCGAACGCGATCACACGGGACGTCGCCGGGTGAGGGAACTAATTGCAGTGACCGGCTACGCGCATTCCGAACAGTCCTTCGAAACAGAGGACATTTATCGTGCTTCGTCTGCCACAGTCTGATGTTCGCGGAACTTCAGAGGGGAGCAACCACCATGAAATCGTGTGAAGAAGCCGCCTTCAATCGTTTGGTCGCAATTGCTCAGGGCGATACCGGACAGAGCCGAAGGGTGGCCGACTTTTTGCTGGCGTGGTGGAACGCGGGTGAGTGCGGAGGATTCGACCTTACCAGCCTTTGGGGCGTCGACACTTCAATTGCAGAAGACATGGCAATGATCTTCGGTTACGTCGCCCGCGAGCACTCCTATCCCGACACTCTCGGTTACAACGAGCAGTTCCAGTCCATCGTGCGCGGCTGGCGGCCTGAGCTGACGGATTGACCCAACTCTTCCAGAGACTTCGCTATGCCCATTCCTGCTTCCAACCCGGCTGCTTTGCCCCTCCGATCTGAGTGCGGGGTGGAGCGCGCGAACACGAGCCCAATGAAACGCAACGGCGATTACAGACGCCGCTTTTCGGATGGAGTTCTAGGCCGCACGAATGAAGCAGCAATGGCGGGGATCTTCTACAGCCAGGATGCAGATGAGAACTATGTTCTAGTGGGTGTCTCCCCACATCATTCCCGGCTCATGCTCGGTCACCGCTTCAGGTCTTTTCATGCGCCCGGCGGCAGCTCGCTCTTCTGCTTCGGCTACGCCGCCCTGCGGGTTACGGTTTCCCGCCAAATCTTATTCGAAAAGTACATCGAAAAGATTTCTCGTGACCCTCCGTAAATGCAGAGCTTCGGCCTTGGGAGCATGGCCCCTCGCTTAATGGTGACCCGATCAAGATCGGGAATTCAAAACGGAGACACAATCATGTACCAGAACAAAGTAACCCTCATCGGCTTCCTCGGCAACGACGCAGAAGTTCACACCGCCAACGACCGCAGCTTCACCACCTTTCAGGTGGCAACCAAGTCCTCCTACAAGGACAAGAAGACCGGCGAGTATGTCTCGCGCACCGAGTGGCACCGTTGCGTTGTCTTCGGCGGACTCTCGAAGTTCGCCAGCACGCTCACCAAGCGCGCACACGTCCAGGTGGAGGGCGAGCTGCGGAGCCGGGAGTACACGCCCAAGAAGGCGGCGGGCAGCAAGAGCAAGAAGGCTGAGACGAAGCAGCGCATCTGGGAGATCCGGGTGGCTTCGATCCTGAAGCTCGACCGAGCAGAGAAGGCCGCGCCCGAAGAACAGGAGCGCGATGAAACAGTCTCCGAGGATATTCCCTTCTAGGGAATTCCTCTTCACTCTCGGGAGCCCGGTCTACTCCGGGCTTCCGAGCCTTATGAGTGCCGCGTTGGTCCCATCCCATTGGCAGTCCTCAAGGTGTAGATATGAATGAAACAGCCAAAGACTTTCTTACCCGTTGCTTCGCTCCGGGTGAGACGATTGCTCTTCTGCTACGCCGCGACAATGGCGAGCGTCCCACGCAACGAATCGTCCATCTCGAACAGGCACTCACGAGTCGTTATCTCGGCTGGCTCGCTCATCAGAACGCGACCGGCGCGAACGTCTATGTCGCAGCCAATCCATTGCGCGCTGGCAGTCGGCGTCGCACCAAACAGAACATCGCATCCGTTCGCCATCTTTATATAGATATCGACTTCGATGGGGAGGCGTCTGTCGCTGCGCTCCGCGCCTCCGACGCCGTGCCTATTCCCACTGCTGTCCTTTCCACATCTCCGAATAAGTACCAGGTGCTGTGGCGCGTCGAAGGCTTCGACTTCGAGCGCCAGGAAACGACACTCAAGCGGCTCGCCCTCACCTTTGGTGGCGATTGCGCTTGCACCGACTGCAACCGGGTTCTCCGGTTGCCAGGATTCCTCAATCGCAAGTATTCGCCGGCGAATCGGGTCACAGTCGAATACCCCTGTGATTCAACTTACGATCCCGCTTACTTCCGGTTCGACGATGCAGCCGCCAATCCCCTGCTTCCGCTGCGCGGAATCACGCGGAGAATGCACCCCGGAAAGCAGACCCGTTCGGAACAGGATTGGGTGTGGGTTTTGGAACAGCTTTCCCGCGGCGAGGAGGCGTCGAAGCTAACGCATACGCTTGCTTCGCACCGCTTCGATAAACCCAATCCTGTCTACTACGCCCAGCGCACGGTTGACATGGCTTCGGCACGCCTCTGGCTGCTCGAAGGTGCGCCCATCGACGACGTAATCACCATGCTGGAAGTCCGCCGCAGGTTCGAACTACCGATGGCGCCTTGCTCCGCTCGCGCCAGGGAGATTGCCCAAACAGCACAGCAGGGAATCGCCCGCAAGAAGTTCGCTTGAATTCAGCACCTCAAAGGAGAATCACTATGCCATTACTTGAAGTCATCCAGACCAAACAAATCAGCGCTTCTATTCGGTTGTCTGATACGACCGCGACATTGGTCGATCAGTACGCCGCATTCATTCGGGCAGGTGCCGACGATGTCGTCGAACAAGCACTTACCTATGTATTCGCTAAGGATCGCGACTTCCAGGAGTTCCTGAAAACGCCGCAGGCGAAGCAGGTAGCTTCCACACTTCGCGTCCGCAAGGCGCCAGCAGTTGAGGCAGCGGAGACGCCTGCAATGAAGCCTGCAGCCGCAGCGGCCAATGGCACCCAACCTACGGCAGTTGTGGCGGGATCGAGAGCATGATCCTCCATACAAATCTGTGGCAAGGCCACAACGGTGCTTCGCACCGGAAGAATGTTGACACTCCACCCCTGATAGGGAGCTGTTTAGCTCCCTGCGGGAGCTAATGGGTTCCCACTGACACATAAGCACTTACCAAACTGTCGGGAGCCGATTAGCTCCCTGAGTTTTCGGAAACGGAGAGCACCAAATGATGCCTACTTCAGATACAGAACGGCCAGCGAAACGAGGTTCATTGAGAGGTCGCGAGAGCCGCAACCTGACCCTCAGCACCAAGCTCACGGAGACGGAATATCGAGCCGTCGAGATGGCTTCGTCTGCCGATGGCAAGACGACCGGGGAGTGGCTTCGTGACCTGACTCTCCGCTGCCTCCGCAGCGGAGTCAACGACACCGAACTCATCGCCCTGTCTGAGATCGTCGGCGTTCGCCTCCTCTTGGTCAACGTCCTTCGTTCACTCGGGACAGGACAGCGCATGACGGCCGAGGCGTTCGACAAATTGGTGAATGAGATTGGTGCGACCAAGTACGACCTCGCTGCCAAGCTCATCGCAGAAAGGCGGAGGTAGTCATGGCAAAGACTGTTTGGGGTCGAAAAGAGACTGTCATCTGGCCGCGCCACATGCCGATATATACATATGCAGTGGCCTTTGGCGTCGCATTTCTTACCTTCATCGCTGTCCGTGTTCGCATCCATCTGGCGACGCCCTTGCAACGGTATTGCCTATCCGCCTACGAGCGGTCCTCAGCTTTCGGCTCTGTCATGGAGAGCCACAAAAGCACTTATCGGCTGCTCTTCGTCGGTGGCTCGCGAAGCACTCCGCGCCTCGTCATGAACGATGACGTTGTTCTCGGCAAAACAGAAGACGTGGGCAGCCAGATCATCCCGCTTGCGCTGTCTCAAGACGCTCGCGACCGTGGCTACTCGCAGCTGTTTCGGGCACCCGCGAGGAGCTATGTGGACGCTCGGTTTAGCCTCTATCTGAAGGGTGTTGTCTTCGAAGGGATGACGCTCTTCGCATTCTTCCAGCCTCCCGTTCTTGGCGGCGGGGTTCTGTTCCTGGTCCTTTTGCCGATCGCATGTTTCAAGGATGTTCAGCGGCAGAAACAGTTGAAGTATGGGCGCCGCCTTAAGGGGCCGGAGATGCTAACGCCGCAGCAGTTCAACAAGACTGTGAAGGGAGACGGGGTCGGCTTCAAGACGAACGATATGGCGCCTATGCTCCGTATTCCGATGCGCGCCGAGGCACAGCACATGCAGATCATCGGGGACACTGGCGCTGGCAAGTCCGCGCTCATGTTTCAGGTACTCCGCCAGGTGCAGAGCCGTGGCGATGCGGCTATCGTCTACGACCCAGCCCGCGAGTTCGTGAAGCGCTTCTATAACCCTTCACGCGGTGATGTCATCCTGAACCCTCTCGACAAGCGTTGCCCCTATTGGGGTCCAGCCGATGAGCTGCGTAGCAGGTCTGAAGCCAAGGCTCTCGCGGCTTCATTATTTCAGCCCCCGCAGGATAAGAAAGGCGAATTTTTTATCGAATCGCCGCAGAAGATTTTCGCCTTCCTCATGGCTTACGGGCCAACGCCAGAGGAGCTGATCGATTGGATGTCAAATCCCGAAGAGATCGACCGCAGGCTCAAAGGAACCGAGCACGCCCACCTGATCGATTCCCGCGCCCACCAACAACGCGCAGGCGTCCTCGCATCCCTCGGCCTGGTTGCGGACAGTCTTCGTCTGTTGCCTAAATCAAGCGAAGGCAACGGATCGTGGACGGCCACCGAGTGGGCGGAAAAACGTCAGGGTTGGATATTCCTCACTTCGCTTCCAGCGGAGCGCGAAGCCCTCCGTCCGCTCCAAAGTCTCTGGATTGATTGGCTGGTATTGCGCCTTCTGAACGAACCCAAGGAGGCACAGCGCCGTGTGTGGTTCGTCATTGACGAACTGGCAAGCCTGCAGAAGTTGCCGCAGCTCCACACAGCCATCACGGAAGCCCGAAAAAGCCGGAATCCTGTGGTGTTGGGATTCCAGGGAAAGGCGCAGCTCGAATACCTGTACGGCCATATAGCGGAGGTCATGCTGTCCCAGCCAGCGACCAGCGTGTGGCTCACGACGAAAGAGCCGAAGGCCGGCCAGTGGGTGAGCGAATTCATCGGCAAAGTGGAAGTGGAACGGCTGCGCGAGACCCACTTCGATGGCACCCGCGCAGGACGGAACTTCCAGCTTGACCGTCAGGTGGAACCACTTGTCTTGGAGTCTGAAATCTCCGGCCTCGCCGACCTGCACGCCTTCATGAAGTACCAGAACTATGTCACGCGCTTCTCCTTCCCGTACTTCGACATGCCTGTCGTGGCGAATGGATTCGAGGCTCGCGAGCGCCCCGACGACAAGTTGCCGTACCAGCCCAAACGGACAGGCCGTGTCGATCCTGTTCCGGCCGAATTGAAGCAGGAGCCGGAGCCGTCCTCGCCCTCAACCTCTGACGGAATCTCCGAGGTCGATGAGATCGAGCCGGAGTTTACGTTGACTCCTGATGACGATGTTCAGAACCTCATCACGCGCGGATAAGAGGACTCCATGCTGACGATATCCAAACCGCTTTCTTCGACTCAGGCTCAGACTTATCACGCCAAAGAGTTCACCGCTGCAGAGCAGAATTATTGGAAGCAGGGAGACACCATCCAAGGAGAATGGCGTGGCAAGCTAGCCGAGGAGTTTGGCCTCTCTGACGGCGTGGGTGCCTTGGAGTTTTCCCGCTTGGCCGAAGGCCAGCATCCTGCGACCGGCGAACAGCTTGTGCAGCATCGTGTCGCCCATGAATACAAGACGGACGACGGGCGGACCGTTACACCCGTCGAGCATCGTGCCGGTTGGGACGCTACCTTCTCTGCGCCGAAATCTGTTTCTCTGACGGCTCTCGTGGGCGGCGATGACGAGGTTCGCGAGGCACATCGTAGGGCCGTTGCCTTCGCTCTTAACGAGCTGGAGCACTATACGCAGGCCCGCATCGGCGGCAACCATGCCCCCGAAACCACCGGGCGATTCGTTGCTGCTACTTTTGAGCATGACACCGCTCGCCCGGTCGACGGATATGCCGCGCCGCAGCTCCACACCCATTCGGTGATCTTCAATATGACAGAGCGCGAGGATGGAACCATGCGCGCTCTGCAACCGCGCAGTCTGTTCGAGACCCAGCAGTTCGCAACTGCCGTCTACCAATCTCACCTGACCTATCAGCTCCGTTCGCTGGGGTATGAGATCGAGCCAGGGCGGAGCGGTGCGCCCGACATCAAAGGCTATTCACAGGAGTATCTTGATGCCTCCAGCCCGCGTCGGCAGCAGATCGTGGAGGCCGTCGCACGCAGCGGCTATTCAGGCCCGGAAGCCGCTCAGATTGCGGCACACAACACACGCGATGGAAAGCAAATCCTGTCGCCTGCTGAGGTCGTTGCGGCGCATCGCCAGATCGCCGCCGAGTATGGGAACCAAGCGGAAAGCGTCGTCGCGGAAGCGCAATCAAGACGCAAAAGCAAAGCCCATCAAAGTTCACTTGAAGAACGAACCCAGCAGGCTAGCTCAGCGCTGACCTTCGCCCGTGACAAAGGCTTCGAGCGTGAGGCCGTGCTAGATGAGCGAGCCATCTTCGTAGACGCCATGCGTCGCGGCATGGGTGAAATAACCTACCCGGAAGTCCGCGCCAATTTCGAGACGCGCATTGCCTCTGGCGAGTTTCGCGAAGTGAATGGGAGTAAGCATTCGACAGGCCGGCACTTTACAACAGAAGGAACCATTCAGGCTGAGAAAGAGATCCTCCGCTCTGTTCAGAAGGGGCAAGGACAAGGGCCCCAGCTCATGTCGATTCAAGATGCGATTCCTCTCACGGATGCTCACCAGCGATTGAATGACACCCAGCGGAAAGCGATCGAACAGATACTCACCTCCCGCGATCAGATACAGGGTTTGCAAGGCAGCGCGGGCAGCGGGAAGACGAGCACCCTGGCTGTTATACGTCAGGGCGCAGAACAGAATGGGTACTCTGTGGAGGGTTTTGCGCCTACCTCCCGCGCGGCGCACCAGCTTAGAGAAGCAGGCATAAGCGCCCACACTTTACAGGGCTTCATTGCGCGGTCTCGGAACACGAATGACCCTTCGCAAAAGCATCTGTATATGGTCGATGAATCGTCGCTCGCTTCAACGGAGCAGATGCGCGATTTCCTACGAAAAATCAGCACAGACGACAAGGTTCTTCTGATCGGCGACATCCGGCAGCATCAAGGCGTGGACGCCGGAAAACCGTTCGAGCAACTGCAGGAATCAGGAATGCGGAGTGCTCTACTAGACCGCATCGTTCGTCAACAAGACCCCGAGCTTCTGAAGGCAGTCGAACATCTCTCGAAAAACGAAACCGAGGCGGGTGTTGTCATGTTGCAACAGCAGGGGCGCGTCACGGAAATCGCTGACACGGAACAACGTATCTCAGCCATTGCGAAGTCCTATGCCGCTCGCCCAGAGAACACCATTATCGTCTCGCCAGACAACGCGTCGCGGCGCGCCTTGAACCAAGAAGTCCGCCGCGAGCTGCAGGACGCCGGATTGTTGGATAAAGAGGACCGCTCGATTCGCGTCCTCACTCCCCGTTCTGATATGACCGGTGCAGATCGGGCCTGGGCAGCACGATACGAACCCGGAGATGTCCTTCACTACACCCGAGGAAGCAAAGACAACGGGATTGAGGCCGGTAGTTACGCGCAGGTTGTAGCCACCGCTCCCAAAGACAATCTCGTCATCGTTCGAAAGCCCAACGGCGAACTCACCACCTACGATCCGGTGAGGCTGCGAGGCATCTCGGCATACCGTGAGATCGACCGTGATTTTGCCATTGGGGACCGGATACAAGTGACCGCACCGAACCGGGAGCTTGGCGTCGCAAATCGCGACCTCGGCACCATCCAACGGTTTGGCGATGACGGAAGAATTACGGTGAGCATGGACGGCGGAAAGAAAATGATCACCTTTGACCCACACGAAATGAGACATTTTGATCACGGGTATGCTGTTACCTCCCACAGCTCCCAGGGGGTTACGTCTGAGCGTGTTCTTGTGAATATGGATACACAAGTTCACCCAGAGCTCATCAACAGCCGCTTCGCCTATGTCTCGGTTTCTCGCGCTTCGTTTGACGCGCAAATCTACACGAACAATGCTGCCACACTTGCCGAATCGCTCAGCAAGGATGTCAGCAAAGCGTCCGCAGTTGAAGTTGGAAACGCCATCAAACCTGCGCAAACTCCCACGCTCGACACAAAACAAAAGTTGGTGGCGAGTGTTGGCCTCGGACTCGCGCTGTAACTTGCAGTGCAACCTGCTTGGGACTTACAACGAACTGGTTGACCTCATGAATGTCTCTGCGGAGGTTTTCTTGGATTCGCAACGGACGCATTCACACGAACCAAGCCTCTGGAACAAGCTTTTCATTCCCCCGCCACCTGGCGATTACTGATTGCGAGAACCAGTCTGACTTCAGGTCTGCATGATCCATAACGATCACCTGCAGTTCAGGAGCAATCTCCTGCGCCACATCGTAGATCAGCTTGAAGAGCTCGGTGACTGCTGTTTGGTCCTCGTTTGCCAAGGCCTCGATCGATCCCTCAACATCCTTCTCCGGAGGGTAGTGTGCTTGCGATGGCTGATCCAAGAAAAGAAAGCCTGGGACAGGCCTGCCTTTCTGCCGAAACCACCGGTGAAGCGCTAGATGCGCGAGCACGTGGTAACCGACCCAGTTCTCTCCGCTGCCCATGCGGAACAAAGGTACAGGGCCACTAAGAGTGTCCGCGATAACCGTTAGGTTACGAATGTCGAGCCTGAGCTGGCTTCCGCGATGTTCAAGATCGAGACGGCCAGAATAATCCGTCATATAACGTCCCACAAAATTCAGGAAAGTGTCCAACCTCTCGCGTGCGGCTTCGGGATCGAGCTCACTTTCGAGGACAGACACTCGGCTGCGTGCAAGGTCGAGTTGTCCTCGCAAAGGGACGCTAGTGTCTGAAGTGCTGATGGATTCCACATACTGCAAGATCTTTCCTACGGTTCTCGCTTGCAGAACATATGCGTCCTGCTGCGTCCTGAGGATTTCGTTCTCCCGAACCCTCGCAGCGATGCGTTGTTGATTCTCTTGCAATCGCTCCTGAATGAGGTTTGACTCGCCCTCCAGCGATGCTAGACGCTGAAGGAGGCGTGGATTTTCAGCTTCTACTGTCTCAAGTTGAAGGCTCAAGGTACGCAAGGCATCACTGATTTGGTTCGCTGTCGGCACCGGTTCAGCGAGATGGCTCTTGCACACAGGACATTCTGTGTGGGCTCCGTCTCCGTCGATGAGACCGACTGAACTCAACCTTGCCCGTTGCTCCTTAGCCTCGCGCTCGTAGCCGTTTGACTCAGTCGTGAAATTGCGAGTTGAGCGAATTTCTGAGTTGACTTGCTCAAGCTCATTGCGAAGACCCTGCCGCTCCGCGCGCAAGCCAGCGAGAATCTCGTTCTCATCGGCAATTACCATCTCGTCGCGGAGGACGGACTCAGTCGCGGCACGCTTGAGGAGTTCCAAAGTGGCTTCGTAGGTGGTCGCCGTGACCCTATCGTCAATGAGCCCAATCCCTTTGGCCTCGTCAACCAAAGCACGGGCACGTGGAAAGCTGTTGATATCGACCACCTCCACATCCCTGAGTTGACGCTCCAGAATCCGCAGCTCGCGTCGCGC
This sequence comes from Granulicella mallensis, assembly GCF_014203225.1. GTDB lineage: Bacteria > Acidobacteriota > Terriglobia > Terriglobales > Acidobacteriaceae > Granulicella > Granulicella mallensis_A. The sequence goes on from NZ_JACHIO010000013.1 coordinate 113,636, forward strand.
TTGCTCAAGCCGCGCCTGCTTCAGGAGATGATCTTCGTCATATGCCCCAAGAAAATACGGCAGCGTGTCTTTGATCGCAGTGCCCATAAAGTCTTCGCCCTGGCGATGAAAAAGCCGTTGTTTGCTGTCAATATCGTTCTGGTCTTGAATGCAGAACAAAAGGGCATGACGGAAGTTCGCTTCTAGCGGCGGTCGTGTAAAGCCCTCTGGACGGTTCTCGTTCTCGCATATCCCTATCGCAGCGCCCAAGAACTTCTCTAGCGCGCTGACGGTTGTGTTTTTCACGAGCCTGTCCATGCTGGGTATCCCAATGGACGTCCCACGTTCGAGGTAGACGTCTGCGTGGGTTCGCTCTCCTACCACTGGATTTCGCCGCGCCACGAGGATCTGCCCCTCCCCTAGTTGGAAGAGAACGGCGTACCAGGCTACGTACTCTCGGATTTTGCCATCTGCTACAAGGCATTCGCTCCGCCCGGTGCAGTAGTCGACTATATCGACAATGGCAGATTTGCCCGTCTTAGAAGCACCTGTGATGATGTTCAGGCGACCGATGACGAAATCGAGTTCTCGGGTTAGGCCCTGTTTGTTGTAGAGAACAATCTTGACGATCTGCAGACTCATGGTGCGATACCCCATGCGGAGAAAATGTTGGCTGGGGCTCCGGATGTCGCGAACCATCTGCCCAGGAATCCAGAGCGTTCTACACACTCATTCGCTTCATCGGTAAAGAGAGGAGTCCGTTTGACGGTCACAGACTTTCGCTTCTTTCCGACAGCAATACTTCCGTTATCCGAGATCTGAAGAATCTCGCTTTGAAGACCAAAGAGGATTGATTCGCGCGTCATTTCGCGTAGTTGCTGTACGCGCTCTGAAAAGCCAACGAGACTTTCCCGATGATCTTGCACCCAAGGCAAGAGCGCTGTGAGGGTGGTTTTCGGCAGAGATTTACGAGTGTTCTCGTGCAACACAATCGGCAGAAGCAAGAACGTCGCTGCGAATGGCAAAGCGGACTTAGTCTTCTCGTTGTAATGGTGGACCGCTTCAGCAATCAGCGTCACCCCGAAAGCCGGATTGAATAGGTATGCGACCTCAACTACCCGATCGTTCCACGCGCGCACTATTTCTTCTCCTTGTCACCAGCTGCCTGTGCAGCGTTGTCGTAGTCCGGATGCCAACCGATAGTGTTCCGGTTTGCAAGGATGTGGAAGCTTCCGTGCGTCAAAAATCGTTCCTTCACTGTTCGGAGAGGAAAGTCAGCGTCCTGTTCTGCCCATTTGAAGATCTTCTGGCCACCGGCTATTTTGTCTTCTGTAGAACACGGATTGGGGAGACTGTCTACGACGCTGGAGAAGCGAGGCTCCCAAGCCTCTTTGAGCTCTTGTTCATATAGATCAAGCTCCTGACTGGGCAATAATTCCTGACGCAGCCAGCGTGAGCGCTGCTCAGATGCACGGTAGTAGTCGCGAATAGCATATTCGATTCGCGGACCGCCAATCTCGATTTTTCGTAGCTGCTGTACGAACGGACGATCGTCAAGAGCAGCAATCACATCCGCAGACGGTACAGTCGACTTGAAATCGACGGGGAGAGCCTTTCGCTTAAATTCTTCCCTAAGTTCGTCAATTCTTTGATCGATCGCGAGCACCGGTATTGATTGCTTTTTCACCATCGCGGTAATAACCGTGCCAAACCACCAACCCTCTAAACGTTCAACAAAGTTGCCGATTTGCTCTTTCGGTGCAGCATGATAAAGCGTCTGCCTGATGTCCTCGACTACGTCCAGGATGTCTGGCGCGTTATCCAAGACCGTGATCGCTCGCAGGAGGCTTAGCCGTACTTCTTCAGACAGGCTCTTGTAGACGGCGTAGGCATTCTGTTTGTCCACTGCAACCGAAGTGTCCGCAGCGCTAAGTAGGAGTTCATCGGCCTTGGCCTCATCGCGCTCTCCTTCGAACGGGCGCAGATAGAACGCAGCCGAACCTGCCGGAGCCGTGCCCGTCGTCAAGAGAACAAACTTTGTTCGGAATGGTGCTTCGACATCTGCCTTCGCAATCTTGGCCCAAATCAGTAGGGTCTTCCAAAGATCACTACTCGCATCTGTCAAATTGCCGGTCTTACCGATGTGATGCTTTGTCTGGATCATTTCGGCGGGGGTTCCGCTTTGATCGAAAGCAACATCGTCGAACCGTTCCACCGAAATGCTTAGATCGGGGTTTGTTGGAATGGCCTTGAGCGCAGATAACAGGGCGATGCGGCACTGATAGAGGTAGCCAGCCGCCGATGCACTGGCTTCGTGCCCATTGTTCCTTCCCGCCATACGAGCTCTCCGAGGCGATACCGAACTGCTTTTCCTGAAGGGACAATCATAACCGGTCGGCATCTGCAACCCCGGAGTTAATGCATATTAAATAACCCAGCGGGCCTTAACTATCCTCAGATTGAACAGTCCCTGGCCGCGGACTCTAGAGCAATTCGGCCCAGGCCGATAGCACTCGGATGAGCCCGTTCATGCACAGTTAGATGGAAAGCAGGAGAAAGGGATCTCCAGACGACCGACGGATACGCACGCAGTCCTTACAGAGGCGGAACGTATCGACCCCACCAGCGGGACGAAAGGGCTGCGGTAGATAATGATCACTGGCTGGGCTGTCGCCGCAAATCGAACAGACGTCCAGGCTACACGTCCTCACGATCACAGCCTGCACCATCGCTGCCTGGGGTGGGTCCCAAACTTGCAACGCCTCAAACCACTCTGGCGTGTGCGGGGTTAAGTGAGTTATCGCTTGCTTTTCGAGAAGGCCTTTTTCCTCAAGCCAAGCGGTGGCCACTTCGACTCGCTGACGGTGCAGGGTCGCTAGTCGCTCATAGAGCTCCAGCTTCATTTGAAAGTATTTGAGTCTCTAATCGGTGGATAGAACCCTATAACCACCACGATTCACAACATAACGGTTGGGACCGGCCCCCTCGCTTCGTAGAAGATCCCTGCAGTAGCCTTCAAGACCACCCTCGGACTCGCGCTGCATGATGCGCAAATCGTATTGCCAAGGATTCTTTTCTTTCTCTATCTGCCAGATTGAGAGGTAGCCTGAATCCACCAGAAGCTGAGAGAACTCTGTGTCCTTCTCGGGGTGATGGGCTAGATAAAAGTCAAGATCGTTCAAGTTTTGTATGCCGGCGTCGCTCTTTCGAGCGCCGTCCAGCAATGCGTTTGTGGCATCGCGCATCAGTTGGGGAATGTCAGCCCGAGACTTGAAGAACTGAATTTCCGCATCCCCCACCGAAATCGTCACATTGGGAATTGCTTCGAGAAGTTTGCTTCGCTGAAGATCGGCGGGAGAACAATAGTTCGGATCGTTAACCAACTGGATTCCCGCCGACGAAAAGGCTTGAGCAATCAGACGCGAGCAAAATTGCTTGGTCGACCAGTCCTTCCGGCTTCCAACTACTGTCCTTACCGCTTCGCGCACTGAATATTCAGTGCCTATGTGACTGCGGACGAAAGTGAGGACGTCGGTCAACTCAGTGGTAGTGATGCGGGCGCGAAGACGGAGCGCGTAGACCGAGCATTCCTCTTCAAAATGCAGTCTTTGAGTATTGCGGGAGTGGACTCCCTCATCGGTTGCGTCGATGACGGAATAGTCCTCGGCATAGATCAGTGCATGAGAGATGTCGCTCCGGGTCGCAACTCTGATGGTTTTGCTAACGGCGGCCGTCGCTGTCGTTAGTATGATGTCCCCGGGAAGAAGCGCGGCTTCATTTAGGCGCTTGTAGCTGCGGGTTGGTTCGTCTCTCGCCATATTCATGACCTACGATAGCTCCGAACTGTAATGGCTAGATCGGCCACGGATGCTCTTCGTGTCCCTGAACACATGCCTCCCGAGAGCAAAAAACCACGTCTGACAATGGTCACACCAAGGCGGGCCAGTGTCACCAAGACCAAGTCCGCATGCGGCGCAAAACGTTTTCGTTCTCGTAAATATGGCGGTAGAGCTAAAAACGAGAATGATCGTCTATCCCTCAATGGCTGCTGGAATTGCAAAAAGCTCGCTGTAGCGGGTCATTAGCGCCTCCGACCGGGGCTCCTGCTCGGGCTGTTTCCCGTCGACGATCTGGCACCAAGCCACTGCGAGCATAACGACGAACGATGTCGTTGAGTTCACCACCTCTAACTTTGCGCCATCGTCGTAAGTGGCTTTGATGTTGCCTTCTGCATCGAACCGCCGTCCAAGCTGCTCAAGTCCACCGTGCGTAAATCCGTGCAGCGATTTGATGAAAGGCTTGACGATCGTAAACAAGCCCCCTGTGTAGCTCATTCGCTTTTCCACCTCATCTGCCATGTTGGGCAGGGGAGGATATGGACTCTCGCCCTTCCGAATCGCTTCTAGGTGATGCGGCGCGGCGCAGAAATGAACCCAGAAGGCGCGATAGATCGCATCAATCAAGGGACGAACTAGCGCAAATGCGCTTCCGTCGAAACGGCCCGTCCGAAGAAGAGTAAGAATTGCTCCGTGATGTTCCACGACAAGCGAAAAGAGCGCAACGATGATTGTCTTTTGGTCAGTGTCGAGTAAGAGTTCCTGCGGTACCGTATCCAAAACGAAATTGTGCATTGCTTCTGCGGTCTCAACGCGCGAGAGAACTTCTTTTGATACGGCAGGCGTATATGTAGGCATCGTGGCGAGGCTATCACGTTCGCTAAACGTCGTAGGCGGACTGCAGGTTGTATGCGTCCATAATCGGGCAGCCAGGCCACACCTGCTGGACCATAAGTGTATGTACTTTCGCCCTCGTGACAGCCACCATGAGAATCTTGCGGCTCCGACGATAAGGCGTTTTGTCTCCGCGCCATACAAGGTTTGAGACCATCGTCTGACCGTTGTGCGTCTCGCGCCGCAACACCAATACGCCGTCGAACTGCTTTCCCTTGGCTTTATGAACTGTCATGACTTGGATTCCGTCCGGGTCATCCAACCCATCGAGAATTAGATCCTGTGTCAGAGCAGAGTCAAGCGCATCGCGAGCCCGAAGATACGTTCCCGTCGCACTCCACGCGGTCGAGAGGTTCGCGCTGATGCGTTTTCCCCTATTGAATGCGACAAGGTAATCGAGATGCTGCGCGACTTGGATGAGCAGCGAATCACCCGAAGCCCGCAACGTTTGCTTCACCAATATCCAATCGTTGGCGGGATTCCCCGAGAACGCATTCGTGGTCAGAGCTGACAGGACAATGCGCAGGGCCCTCACTTGGCCGGCAGCGCTTATGGTCCCGGCCAGACATTTCGTCGCCCATGCGACGAGTTGTTTCACGGTAGTGTTCGAGCCCGACGCCCTCTTTACATCAGCGAGGAGCATCAAGGCTTCAACGACCTGTTTGACCTCAATAATCCCGTCCCGAGGCTCCAGCAAAAACGCAGCAAAGCGTGCCGCGAGACGTGCCTCATCCTCATCGAACATCAGCTTGTGTGCCACGGGTTTCTCCCCGCTATTCAGTCCCACTGACACCTTCGCCGCTTCAATACCTGAGGGAACGAGTATCGCTATCGTCTTCGGCCAGCGTTCGGCATCCTTTCTCACAGCACGTTTGAGCAAGCCGAGCGCACGTCGCAGCGTAGGACCTAACGGTGTTGCCCTATTGAACGCCAAGGACGACACTCCCTTGTATCCACCAGCCTTCGCTTTTCCCGAAAGGATATCGCGGCCAAAGTCAGCGATTTCCGAGCCGGGGCTCCGCATATTTTCCGATCCCAGCTCAACTTCGATCGGATGAAGCGCGGCCTTAATCGCGTCGATCCGCTCGGGGCCAATGCCCGGCAGATGGTCGAAGATTTGTTGTTCGAGATCGGCCAAACAAATCACGCGCACTAACGGTGCGAGTAGTTCGATGCACCGCCATGCGTCGGGCCCCGTGTCTTGCGCTTCATCCACGATGATGACAGGAAACCGTTCGGCGAGAAGCCTGCGAATCAGCACGCTTTCCTCCAGAAGTGCTGCCGCCTTCGGCGCGAAAAGATCGAACGCAACCAGACCTTCTTCGGCGAAGAGGCGTTCGCGTTCCTTGAGCCAAGCAGCCCACTTCTTCTCATCCTTATCGCCACGCGCGCCTTCGTTTCGTACACGCTCATCCTGTGGCATGAGAATGCGAATCGGCCTGGGCGTTCCGAGCAGGTACGAATGCGTCTTTAGCAGTTCCCAAAAGAAGGAGTGGAATGTCTGCACGTTAAGCAGCTTTCGACCATCTTTGTCGAGTTGAAGACGAGAAGCCTCAACTACGCGCGCAACGGCAGCGCGCGAAAAGCTCAGGAACAAGATGGACTGCCCCGGAAGCAAACCTTGCTGAATACACAGCAGGGCCTTTTTCAGCGCGATAGTCGTCTTCCCGCTACCCGGCCCGCCCGTCACCAGAGCATGCCCATTGCAATCCAGCAGCTTTTGTCTTTCGGCGCAGATTTTCATGGCGTGTTGTTTTGTGTTGGTGCTGACGGCTTCGGGTTAGGCGGGTGAAAGTAGCCGTAGACCTTATTCAGAAAGCCAACCGCTGTGGCAGGTAGATCGTTCGCCTTGCTGCCTTCCAGAAGTCTCATCGCCCAGCCAGCCCCCTTTGCTGACGAAAGAAGCGCAATACAGAGCTTTTGAATAGCAGCGTCGTCAGTAGGTATTGTCGCCGGCACTTTATATTGCGTCGTGTCGAGTCCGTTATCGAGGAGTTCTTGCAAGAAGGCGCGAATTCGTGACGCCGGAACCTCGTTGGCGATCAACGACTCAAAGCCCTTGTACGGGTGTTCTTCGTCCACATCGAGCGACGACGTGAACTTTGCCTTCTCCACCGTAGTCCGCTTCTTAAAATCATAAAACCCGAACGTCTTGATACCGAGCGCTTGAAAGAAGGTAGCGAACTTTGGAATCTGACCATCGCTCTCTGCGTCGAAGACAGTCACGCCGGCCAAATCCAGCGGGTTAAGAGTAGCGTCCTGTTCTTCCATACGACGGGCTAAGGCTGTTAGGGCGTGGGATTCTGTCACGCCTTCGACGAGGATCACGCCTTGCCCTAGCATGCACTCCGCGAGACCTCGCCGGACGTAACGCTTGTAATCGTTCTCCTTCAATCCCGTCGCATCGACGACGCACGTCGCTTGAAGCGGCATGCCCGCGACCCTTGTAAGCAAATATGTATTGTTCGCGGTAAAGCGTTCGATGACATACGGCGAGTGTGATGTCACAAAGGTTTGCGTGGTGTGGTTGAGCAGGTACTCGGCTATGCGTCGCTGTGTATGCGGCTGTACCGCAATCTCGGGCTCCTCCATTGCGAAGATCACGCAATCAGGCTTCAATTCTGCGATGAATGAGAGCAACGCGAGCACCAGAGTATTCAAAGTTCCCGTCCCGGCCTGTTGAAATGGCACGGCCTCCTGGTCGTCGCGCAAGGCCAGAAAGAAAGACATTGTCTTCCGAAGATGTTCGCGTGTGAGCTGCGTGATAAACAGCTTCGTCTTGCGTCCCGGTTTTGTCGTCGACACATAGTTCGATAGCTTGTCCTCGATTGCCGTCAAAACGGGCTCCAACTCGATAGCATCTTTCTCGATATCGAGCTGTTTGAGCCGCGCTATCGCTTGCTCCCAGAGACCGGTCCTCACTTTTTGAAGTCGTAGAAGAATATCCAAAAGAGAGCCGCGCTCAAGACTGAGCGCACGACTCCCGGTCCGCAGAGCACGCAGATAAAGAAAGCCAAACAGCCGCTTGATATGGCGTTGAACCTCTTGCTTCTCTCCGTCGATGGCGTCTGGACTATGTGTGTAGTAGGTACGGGCGCTGAACTCGTCCTCTTCAGGGTCGTATTGGCCTAATGTCTCCAGCCGCAGACATGGGATAGCAATCCCTGGAATCGCAGCCTTGACTTCACCTTCATCCAAAACGCGCTTCTCCGCTACATGCCAGAATTCAAGGTTCTTCGCACACCGTTTCTCGACCTCCGGACTGAGTTCGATCAAAAGAACCTCAATGCGCATTTCAACCGGCTTTGGGTCCTCGCCCTCGGCCGCAGGCGGTTCCAAATATTTGCCGTTGTAGAAGTCCCATTCTTCGATTGGCGGAAAACGAGAAAGTCGGTCAGGGCCGAGTACCAGATCGAGTGCCTCGCAGATCGTACTCTTTCCGACGTTATTGCCACCAAGCAGCAAAGCATGACCATCGAACTTCAGTTCAGCCGACTCGATGCCCCGGAAATTCTTGATTCTCAGTTGGACAACCTTCACGTTTTGTGCCTCTTAATCCTTGATTAAGGATGATACAGACCGCCCCCGTGCTTGCGATGAGACCGATAGCACCGCGGTGACGAAGCGGAAGCCTTGCGGCTCGTGCGCCGCACGACTCTGACTTCCATTGGCGTCCATTCAGGCCGATAATTCCAGATAGAGACGTTTCTAGTCAGGAATTAATGCCCAGCCTCTTCGAACTGAAAACAGAATACGAAACTCTTGTGAATCTGCCGGCCGATGCGAGCGCCGCAGCGAAGCGGAAACGTGGCTTTGCGTTCGAACGACTATTGAAGAAGCTTTTTACTCTCGACGATCTTGATCCACGCGGAGGCTACAGGCCTGAAGGAGAACAGATCGACGGCTCAATCTATCTCGACGGTCGAGTCTATCTTTTGGAAGCCAAGTGGCACGCCGAACCTTTACCCGCCTCGACCCTCTATCAGTTCAAGGGCAAGGTCGATGGCAAGCTCGCCGGTACGCTCGGCATTTTCATCTCCATGTCGGGGTACGCTGAGGACGCTATTGACGCGCTGACTCTAGGCAAGGGGCTCAATGTGATCTTGCTTGATAGCAAAGATGTGGATGCTGCAATCTCGCGTGGCTTCGGCATTAAGAAAGTGCTAAAGCTCAAGCTCCGCAAAGCTGCGGAAGAAGGCGCGATCTATTTCCCGCTCGAAGGCGAACTCGTCACAGCCACACAAACGCGGGTCGTCGAAATTGACGCTCTGCACTTTGACCGTGTCACGGGCAGCGTGGTCGAAAGTCAGCCCGCAGCACCCGCAAGCGCCGACCTTCTCATCGTCTGCGAAGGAGATTCTGACCGCGTCATCATCTCAACCTTCGCAGAGCGCATTCTCGCACGAGCTGAATCTCCCCGCTCGATCAAGATTCTGACAGCAATGGGAAAGGTGACCATCCCACGGGTAGCGAACGCGCTTTGGAATACCTTCCATTCCGAATCGAAGTTATTGATCGTGACGGACGGTGACAACGATCCAGTCGGCACCGCAACCATGCTCGCCAATGGATTGGAATTCGCGGATTGGGTGTCAGCGATCCCAAATCCCACGATAGAAACGTGGCTCGGGCTCGACATGGTGACGTTACGCCGCGCGGGCAGTCGGTATCGACTTGAGCATTCCCGCGAGGTCGCCCAACAGCTTGATATCGAAGAACTGAGGACACGAGACGTGCAATTCGCTCGCTTTTACGACGCAATCCTCGGGCGCTGAACGGGCTAGATAGCGGGCACGGAATGCAATACTTGAACTGCCCGCCAAGGGGCTTCGTAACAGCCTCGATCGAGCCCGCGACTTTGCATAAGACGTGTCTATTTAGGTGAATCCTCGTCCGTAGCCACGTACCAAGGAACTTTCTTGCACTGAAATAGGTCTGGATATCGAGTGGTGAGGAATGTAAGCATTCTCTTCGCAACACGCGCACTATGCTCGACCTCCTTCTCCCATTCCTCACCGGCTAGTCCATCGCTGTGTGTCGCTTCCCACCGGATCGTCCGCATTCCAAGAATGAGTCCAGCCGTGATCACCAACGCAGGCCCGAGCTTCTGCTGATCGACTTCATTCCGATAACCACCGACTTGACCGCCCGGTTTAGTGAAAGTCATGTGACTCCACCTTCAGACAGCCAGCGGGGCTTTCTACCGATAGTTCATAGATTGAACGCGCCATCACGTGAATGATCGGCCCTTCTTTCTGAATCGGTCCTTCCACTCCAATGAACTTAGCCTGCTGAATCACTCGACGATTCTGCTCAAAGAAATCGGGCGCGACAAAGATTCTAAATTCGCCCGTCTCGTCCGCTACACCAATGAAGACGACGCCCGATGCTGTACCTGGACGTTGCTTCACGAAGGCCAGCCCTGCTGTTTTTACCCACGCACCGTCGGCACAGTTTGCGAGGTCAGCCGCCCGTAGGTAACCCTTGCGATGCAACTCCTGCCTTCGGAACCACATGGGGTGCGGGCCAGTAGTGACACTGCTGACGGCGTAGTCCGCGACCAGCCGCTCTTCTGGAGTCATTGCCGCCAATGGAGATTCGCCTGGTTCCTCACTAAGCCATTGGCTCTGCTGCATGAGCAACGGTCCTTCCGGCTTTCCCGCACGTTCGACCTGCCACAGGGCATCGCGACGGTGTTGCACACCATCGAGCGTGTTGAGTGCGCCGATATTCGCGAGGAGCGCCAGTTCCTTTCGGTTGAGTTGCGGCACGCGCAGCACGAGATCATCTACCGATGCATACCGGTTGAGCACACGGCTTCTGACAATCGCTTCGGCACACTGACCACGTAGCCCTCTCACGTAGCCGAGTCCGAGACGAAGCGATAACGACTGGTCGTCTTCGTGCTCAACCGTGCAAGGCCAATCGGACACTTGTATGTCGATAGGCTTCACGCGTAATCCATGCCGACGCGCATCTTCAATGAGAACCGAGGGACTGTAGAAGCCCATCGGCTGGTTATTTAATATGGCGCACGTAAACGCCGCGAGATATTTGACCTTGATATAGGCCGAGGCATACGCGATCAAAGCAAAGCTGGCAGCATGACTTTCTGGGAATCCGTAAAGCGCAAACGAGCTGATGTTCTGAATGATCGTCTCTTGCGTCGCAGCATCCAGACCGTTTGACGTCATGCCAGCACGCAACCGTCCTTCGAGGTTTTTCATGCGTTCCCAGGACCGCCGCATACCCACCGCACGGCGAAGCTCTTCTGCTTCCGATCCTGAGAAGTTAGCGACCACCATCGCCATCCGCAGCAGTTGTTCTTGAAACAGCGGGACACCTAATGTCCGTTTGAGTGTTGATTCCAGGGAAGGGTGAGGATAGGTCACCTCTTCCTTCTTCTGGCGACGACGCATGTAGGGGTGCATCATCTTGCCAACGATCGGCCCTGGCCGAATGATGGCGACCTGCACGACGAGATCATAAAACTTTTCTGGGCGATTCTTGGGTAAGGATGATTTTTGCGCCTGGCTTTCCACTTGAAACATGCCGATGGTGTCGGCAAGTTGCAGCGTTCGATAGACCCCTTCATCTTCCGGCAATTGCGCGAGATCGAGAGTTTCACCGTAGTGTTCAGGGACGAGCGTGAGGCAGTCCTTGAGCACAGCCATCATGCCAAGCCCCAGAAGATCTACCTTGATGATGCCCAGGTTTGCGCAGTCCTCTTTATCCCACTGCACAACGGTTCGACCCGGCATCGACGCCCGCTCCAGAGGGACGACTTTGTCGAGCTGCCCTTGGCAGATCACCATACCGCCCGAGTGCTGTCCGAGGTGCCTTGGAAAGTCCTGTATTCGCATACAGAGTTCGAGATACTTTGCAATGCGCGGATGCTGTACGTCGAAGCCGGCATTCTGAAACGAACGCGCCATCGTATCGTTCGGCCCTTTCCACTCGTAGTTCGCAACCAGGCCTGATAGCCGCTGCAGCGACTCAGGATCGAAGCCCAGGGCTTTGCCAACATCACGTGCTGCGGACTTGCCACGATACGTGATGACGTTCGCCGTCATCGCCGCCCCAAGTTGCCCGTAACGCTCATAGACGTACTGGATGGCTTGCTCGCGCTTCTCTTCAGAAGGCAGGTCAAGATCAATGTCCGGCCATTCGCCTCGGCTTTCGGAGAGAAAGCGCTCGAACAGAAGTTCCATGCCGACCGGATCAATCGCGGTGATTTCGAGCGCATAACAGACGGCGGAATTTGCCGCGCTCCCGCGACCCTGAATCAATATGCCGTACTTCTTGCAGTATTCGACGATGTCCCAGACGATGAGGAAATATCCGGCGAACCCGAGCTTCTCAATCAGCTTGAGTTCATGAGCGACTTGTTTCTTCGCGCGTTCGAGAAGGCCAGCGTCCCTTTTCGGCCCATACCGCCGGGTGACGCCTTCGGCCACACGCTTCGCGAGAAACGAATCCATCGTCTCGCCGTCAGGCACCGGGTAGCGTGGGAACTCATAGCCGAGGTCCGAGAGCTGGAACCCCAGACGCGATGAGAGCTCGACCGTGTTTTCGACGGCCCCCAGAATATCGCGGAACAGCGGCACCATCTTGTCGGCGGAGCGCAGATGCCTTTGGTTATTGAGGGCGAGCAGGCGTCCCGCACGATCAAGTCGCGTGTGATTGCGTATGACCGTGAAGAGGTCGGCAATCTCGCGGTCGTATCGCGTCGCGTAGCGAACACCATTGGTCGCGAGGACCGGCAAGTGCAGCGATTCCGCGATCCGCAATGCCGCTTGATTTCTCCACTCCTGCGTTCTCTCACGGTGACGCTGGACTTCCACGTAGACATTGTTCTGTCCAAAAATCCGCACGAGTCTTTCCACCGACGTACGGCCAGCGATTTCACCGCCGCTCATGAGCGCGGCAGCAAGAGGCCCTTCCTCGCCACCGGTCAGGCAGACCAGGCCACGACTGTACTCTTCGAGGTCGCCGAGCTTTGCGGCCCCTTCCTGCTTTGTCGTCTCACGCATCTTGAAACGCGTAATCAGTTGGCAGAGATTTTGGTAGCCTTCGCGAGTTTCGCAAAGCAGAGGGAGACGTGTTGGTTCGGCAAGGTGCTGATGTGGCAACCACACGGGAGGCGTGATGCGATTGCCCAGGCCGGTAACAGAAACCTCTGCTCCGACGTGCGCCTTAATCCCGTTTTCAGATGCAATCTTATGAAACCGTGCCGAGCCGTAAAACCCGTTACGATCCATCATCGCGATTGCTGGCATTCCAAGCGCGAAGGCACGTTCCGCAAGGCCTTCCGGCTGCGAACCGCCCTCCAGAAACGAGAAAGCGCTGTTGGCGTGGAGTTCGATATAGCTCTCAGTCATAGAGTCCCGCCACCCTCCAGTCTTTCAAGATGAAGTCATGCGATAGACGACAGACCAGCAACGAACTATCCACCGCTTTACCGATAACGTCCCACTGCTCGTTGCCCCAGATCGACTCGTTCCACCAATCTCCTCCCTTGAGCCATGGGCCATAGACCCGTTCGACGGTGTAACGGCGTGAGCGAAAGTGGACCTCGCAGGGTTGGCCTCGATGAATCTCAACTCTCGTTCGCTCCGCGGGTCGAAGAAGACGGAGGCACATGGGGGATGCTGTAGCGGCGGAAGGAGGCTCTGCCGTGGTGATCGAGAAAGGCTCGATATGAAAATCACCGAAACGTCGTGTGTCGTCGAGCACCGCCATACCGACGTTGCCTTCACCGACAATCGCTGTGATCTTTGCCAGCGTCACGTCCAGCCTTCCCGCTTCAGGGAGCTGGGGAGAGAAAAGGCCGAGTTGTACTTTGCTCGTTGCGCCAGGCTCCGCATGAAGATGAACTCCTAGAATCGAAGCATTCGGCGGATGGCCTTCGAGATCGAGTTGCAATAGCTTAAGCCACAGCTTTTTCTCGTTCGTCGGCACACGGGGATTCACAGTGCGTTCGTGCGAGCTTCCGCCATCGAGTCGAAGCGTGATCGTGACCGATGCCAAGGCGAGAACGCGCGAGCGCGCCCGAACGATGAGTTGTTCCAGCATCGTCGAGAGTCCGAACAGTAAAGACTCCAGATCATCAAGCGGCGAATCAAGCTCCGCTTGCTCTTCGAGGACAAAGGGCACGTCGATCGGCTGCAGCAGATGCGGATGCTTGCCGTGCGCCAGCTGTAGAAGCCGCTTCGCATCTTGCCCGAGGCGAGAGATGAGTGATCGTTCCGGCAGTGCCGCTACCGCCGCCACCGATCGAATGCCCCAGGTACGGAAGGTCTCATCCTGAGCTTCGGTGATACCCAAGACCGTCACCGGCAACGGCGCGAGAGTCTTCGCCTCTTCACCGCGCGGCACGACACGCACCGGTACACCACCACTCAGCCCCCTGGCTAGACATACTGCGGTATGCAAGTTGGCGCTAATTGTGACCGAGCCTACGATGCCCACGGAACGGAGACGTTGCCGGATGTGCTTCGCCAGCATCAACGGCGGTCCAAACAGGCCTTCTGTCCCAGCTGCATCCAGGACACACACAAAAAGCCCGTTTATGCTTCGATCTTCGATGCGAGGGGAGAAAGCGCCCGCGCATTCCAAGAGAATCGTGCGAACAGCCGCTTCTATCTTTGGGGAACGCTGCAGCACCATCACGTTCTCAAAGGTTTCGACCTCCACTTTTGTCATTCCATGACGGAGACCGTGAAGTCGGGCTCGCGTGTTCATCGCGCACACTGACTCCGACGGTGGCTCGCCTTCCAACACGACACACGGCTTGTCGTGCAGTTCGGGTCGAAGGCGGAGTAGGGCTTGTGCGGGGAGTTCCCGGACGTAGACGCAGGCGTAGAGCTCCGGTGGACGAGTCATCGCGGGCCTACCCAACTGGCACGATGCGTCCAACGGGCGTCTTGTGCCCTTTGCGGAGGCTTTCGCATCGGCACGACGTTACTGGGCGTTTGCGTGAAACGCTGGCGCATAACTTCAACGTGAGCACTCAGTCCGGTAAAGACCGTTCGCTCCTCGTTGGTGTCTTCCAAAGGCGATAGGCGTAGTTGCAGTTCCGAGCTGCTTTTCGCGCAGGCATATTGCGAAAGCAGAACGATGCTCGCTTGCGTCTGTTCCGCAGCCACGCGATATCGGTGCCAGGTAGACAGGTCGATGCGAGAAACGACCTCGCTTGCAATCTCTCCAAAGTCGAGAATGATCGCGCTGAAGCCACCAGTTTGGATGAGAAGGTCTGCGCAGCGCAGCGCTTGCTCGACTGCGTCATAAGTTCGTCCGCGCCTGGGTGTGCGGACACTGGTCGACGAGGGTCTTAGGTTTGGCTCGAACGTCTGTGGCGTCGGTCGGGGCTTCGAAAAAGGCTCCGCGCACCGAGCCCTTACCGTCTCGTCACTGAGGAACTTGCCTACGGCTGCGGAAAGACCTTTGACCTCATTACGCGGATGCGTTCCGTGGCCTCCGCCGTGAAGCCCTTTCAGCACGGGTTTCGGAGTGAAGCATTCCGGGGGAAGGGTAAACTTCCGCGTCTCCTGTTCAGATACCGTCTCGCTCACACCGCAGCGCACCCATAGAAGACGCCGGAGATCAACTCCCGCTGCGGATGCCGCTGCCGGGTTGAAGGTGTTTGAGGCATCGATCCACGCACACACCTTTTCCGCTGCCGTCACTTGTGACAGGAACGAGAGAGCGAGAGACATTCGCCCTGAGCACACGTCTCCGACCAGTTCGGTCATCGCTCCAACCGGGAACCCCCCTTGAACAAGTTCGTCCAAAGGGCCGATTCCCGTCGGGACTACCGGGCGCACCATGCGTGCGGGGGGCGTCAGCGCAGAGGGGAACCGGTGCGCAAGGGCCGACTCGACTTGGAAACGAATTGTGGAGGAGGATGCCATAGTGAAGGTCTATTCGCCTTATCTTCGCCTATCCTGCTCTGGTCGTGTCAAACGGTGGCGCACTCTTTACGGTGCAGATGTGAGCTATCTTGTTGAAACTAAAACTCGAATTCTTTTCGTGAGCCTTCCGTATGCCAGCCGCTAAACTCCAAGACTGAAGTTAGCGCCAGCGATGTTATGCCGAAAGGTGCCTTTTACCATCCGTCCGACAGCATCAGACGGCCTGAAGAGGTTTCCGTAATGACGAGTTTTTTGAGCCGGACAAGCAGATGGTGAAGAAAGCCATATCTCGTCGGAAGGCAGAGTTCATTGACACGATGGATTGCCTCCCCGTGACCAAGCTGCCGGAGGGCCCAGAGTGGACCTACGAACTCAAGCTCGATGGCTACCGGCTGGAAGCTGTCCGGGCCGGTGGTGAAACGACGCTGTATTCACGTCGCAGGAATGTCCTGAATCAGAAGTTTCCCTACATCGTTTCCGCTCTCAACTCTTTGCCGGAAGATACCGTGATCGACGGGGAGTTGGTTGCAATGGGGCCAGACGGCCGCCCGAACTTCAATCTGCTTCAGAACTTTCGCTCTGCCGAATCCCACATCACTTACTACGCCTTTGACGTCCTCGTCTACAAAGGCAAAGACCTTACCTTGCTCCCGCTGTCCGAACGCCGCAGAATCCTACAATCCGTCATCAAGCCCTCTGAACATCTCGCGTTGTCGGAGGTTTCCGACCAAACAGCGTCCCAGATGCTCAGCTTCGTCCGTTCCCACGGTTTGGAAGGAATCGTAGCCAAGCGCAGCGATGGTGTGTACCAGCCCGGCATGAGAACGGGAGTCTGGTCGAAGCACCGGATCAATCTCGGTCAGGAGTTCGTCGTCGGTGGTTACACACCAGGAACGCATGGTCTCGATGCGCTTATCGTCGGCCTTTACGTAGATAAAGAGCTTCGCTACGCGGCGCGTGTTCGCGCCGGCTTCGTCCCCGCCACACGCAGAGAAGTCTTCGCAAAGATCAAAGACCTCACGACAACGAAATGTCCTTTCGCAAACCTGCCTGAAAAGCAGGCTGGCCGCTGGGGGCAGGGTCTGACTGCCGACAAGATGAAAGAATGCATCTGGCTTCGCCCGGAAGCTGTCGCCCGGATCGACTTCCTCGAATGGACAGGCGCCGACCATCTGCGGCACACAAAGTTCGTCGCTCTACGCGACGACAAAGATCCTCGCAAGGTCGTCCGGGAGACCTAACGGAGCGGCCTCAGAATCGCAGAAAATACCCGCAAAAGCCTAGAATAGAGGTCCATGTGCTTCTCAGCCCGAGTCCGGCAGAATCTCAAACACCTCTCCCGTCGCTATGAGGCCGAGGTCGATTGGGCAGCGTTCGAGGAGCTGTATCGGCGGCGAGCGGAAGGAGAGGATATTCGCGCGTCGCGTGACCTCCAGCGCAACTTCCAGCACCCGGAAACAGATACCGAGCGTCGCACCGCCGCATACATCGGTCGATACCTCAAAGCGAAACGCGACGAGTGGGAGAAGGAAATCTTCGCACAGCGTCGCCGTGTCGCCGAGGCTGAAGAAGCGCTCGCGAAGCGGGAGACCAAGAAGGCTCGCGAAGATATCCGGATCGGCACAAAGAAGGCGCAAGAGTATCTCGATCGCCTTGCCGACCTTCGTCGGACGGAATCCAACAGCGAGGATGCCCGTATCTTCCCGCTGAGCTTCGCTCCCGTCCTGATCGCGGAAGAGAACCGCATCATTATCAAGCCGATGCGTTATACGTGTCGCCTTTCGGGAAAGCCCGCCGACATAGAGAAGCGGTTTCCCGGCATCTACAACGCACGCAGAGACAGCCTGGATGAATACTGGCGTGCCGTCTACGGACGTAGCCATGCTGTCCTGGTCATCAGCGGCTTCTACGAGAACGTCCCCGAGCACCTGTACCAGCACCGTGAGCTCGCACCCGACGAAAAGGAAAAGAATCTTGTTCTTGAGTTCGATCCAAGGCCCGAGCGAGACATGCTGGTCGCGTGCTTATGGGATCACTGGACGCAGCCGGGTAAGCCCAGTCTCGATTCGTTTGCTGCAATCACCGATGACCCGACACCCGAGGTCGCTGCGACAGGACATCAGCGCACCATCATCACAATCCAGGAACAGTACCTCTCCGAATGGCTTTCACCGCGCGAGTTAAGCGAGGAGCGACTTCAGCACATTCTTTCTGATAAAGAACTGCCATACTATGTTCACCAGATCGCCGCTTAGTTCAGCCCGGCCCTCCACATTCGTTTGAGATTCCTTTGATAAATCAACTGACAACTGATACGGTCCGCTATTTCCGAGCTACATTGCCGAATGGGCAAAAGGTACGCATCGAGACTGGCCAGCTCGGCGATAGTGCTAGATCGTCACATCTCGCCGCCGAGGGCGAACGCCTCACTACTCTTCTAAGCTCAAGAGCCACCGAGACTGCTCTTATCAAGTTTCTCGAAGACGTTTGTCAGGCGATTTTTCCGGAATGCGCGCCCAATCCCCAGATCGTCCGGCCCCAAGCAAAGACCAAGGATGGCCTTGACGTTGTGTTCGTTCTCAAGGACCACTTGGGACTTGGAGCCGTGGAAATTAAACATCCCTCGTCTCCAGTCGAGCCATCCATGATCTCGGCTGTTGAGCAGCTTCAGCGTAATTTACAGCCGACTTCAAACTCTATTCCGTTGCCAGTCAAAGTTGCCTACGTCATCGCGGGTCGAGGGCCGATCACTCGCAATGCTAGCACCATGGCGCAAAACATTCAGGACGACATCGGGATTCCTGTCCATCTATGGTCTTGGGACACTGTTGCGTTGCGTATGCAAGCAGGCGGCAAAGAGGAGGTATCGGACACCGCGACGGTTGTTCTGGTCGAGGTGATGAGCTTTGCAAGACGCTTGCTCGGTAGGCTGGTCAAGCATCCACATCTTCTCAACGTAATCGATGATCATGATTTCGAGAGACTTGTAGCTACGCTGCTATCCGACTTGGGACTCAAAGACGTGGAACTGACTCCAATGAGGAAGGACGGGGGAAAGGACATTGTGGCGACGCACGTAGATAGCTATGGCAACCGCTCTCGATTCCTAATCGAATGCAAGCACTGGGTCGCTGGTGAAAAGGTCACGATGCGCTGGGCGCTTCGTCTTTTAGCCATTCGGCGGAGCGAAGATGCAGATGGAGCGATCTTGCTTTCATCGAGCGGATTCGGTCCAAGGCTGCTCGAACAAGAAGTCACGCTTGCCGCCGACAAGCTTTACTTACGTGGAACCAGTCAACTTTTCCGTTGGATAAAGCTCTGGGAACGGCAATATGGCTCAATTCTCACCGAGCCGGTTTCCCCTGAAGTTCTCTTCGAAACGACATAAAAAGAACCCGACTAACAACGCAAATCTTTCTTTGTGAAAGCTTGACCCAGCCTCTCACAGACAAGCGGAGCACCTTTCATCGATGCGGTTAAACATCGTCGGCGTCAGATCTGGCTGGCTTACGACGGTTAAAGTAGGTGTTATCCCGTTGAGTAATGGTGTACGCGACTTGGTCCGCCTCATAGAGCGTAAAGTTCACGGGATCGGCATCCTTGATCTCGAAAAGAACAAAATTGTGCCCCCCCTTTGCTAACAGGCTGTTATATGCCATTCCATCGACGCCCCCATGACGCAAACGTTCTGCGATGATTTGCGTTGGTACGTAGTTCAAACTGCTCTCTTCTGGACTGTATGGCCGAGACATGGCCTCTCCAATATCGCCCCATACAACCGCCTCATAATCCTCAGGCGACCAGGGAATGATGCGCTCTAGCATTGGGTCAAATCCTTTCATCCACTTTTTCTTGTCCGAGGTGCAATCAACAATCCGGAGTTCGCGGTTGACGTGGAATTGAGACATGGAAATGAGTGCTCCTAGCCACGGGCGCAGTTCTGAAGCGGCAGTCGTGGTCGTATCGGCGAGGTAGAGGTACGCGACTCCTCTAGGATTCGCTCTGCCATCTCCAACCAGCGCTGGAAGTGGCTTCATCCTTGCGTCCATAAGAGGGATATCGACCTCCATCTCTTCGGGTTGCCCCTGATCCTGTAGTCGCGTGTTAACACCAAGTTGTGCTCGCCAGAGATGTATTCCCTTAGGGATCGTCTTGATTCGTGACTGGGCCGTTTCTTCAACGGCGTCAAGAAACGCGGTCACTTCAGTGCTGTAGATGTAACGACGATCATGCTTGACGCTCGCCACAAAATGTCGAAACGCTTCTGCGGACTCGAATGGCATCTTTCATTCTCTCGTCTTCGGTAAAGTCAAAACTGGCTAGATGTAATACATGAAAGGCAGTGGAGGGAGATCTGCTACAGGCCGAGTCACCAGCACCTCGCCAACCGCGTCCGCAAATTTGAGAGTGATTGGCCTTCCGTCGCCAAATCGGCAGGTGTTGTAGTTCAATTTAGTCAACGCCAGTACGTCAGACAGCACTACTTCGATATCAGCGCTTCCTCTGCAAATCTCTATGTTTACCGGCTTCGGAACCTCCATGCCGGGGTAAGTCCGGAGGCGCGGCGTCCAACCCTTTGTCCATAGATAAGCGTGAGTCTCATCGACAATGTAGGCCATCCCCCGGAGGACTGGACTGTCTTTCGGGGTGTAGAGCTTGAATGAGCCTTCGTCCTGGATTCTGACTCCGACTACGTTCGTCGTCGGCGATACCGCGTCTTGGAATCCCATCCATTCATCCCAGTTGAATCGCGTCTGACCGTGGATAAAGAGTTCTTTGGGAGGCTGGTCGTTATGTTTTGCCGCGTAACTCTTGACCGCCTTTGCGACCAAATCCTTCGCTGCGGTTCGGCTCAGATGGAACTCAGATGTCTCATTGTTAAACCAATGTCCATCCGCACCCTTGAAAACTAGTCCATCTCCAGAATCCAAAAACATCTGTGCGCCGCACGCTGCCGCATTCGCAGTTCCAGAGCTCACATTCCGCTTGAAGACAAGACCCAGATACGCGACGCCTTCGCGGATACCCTGAACCTTCCAAGGCCGACCGCCGAGCTTGTAAAACGCTGTGGTGCTCACGTTCCACGCAATCTGCGACTGCATAAGCTCGCTGCCTTGTTCCCGAGCCGTGGGTCCCTGCGGTCCAACGCTGGCAATAGTGCTCTCGCGAATCACCTGTGTCGCAATCTTGTCCGTTAGCAACCTTGCCTTCAACTGGTTTCGAAAATGCTCCTTGTACGAATACGGCTCTGCTGCCTGGTTCTGCTCCGCAAACAGCGATGGACTGGTCTGCAGCCTTCGTGCGATCCGCGTATTGTCTTTAAGGCTCGATGCAAACTCTCGACGGGCTTCATGACGCAGATTAGCTTCGACAACAGCGAGAGGTCGGCAATACTTCTTCACTTCGTCCGGGATGACCACGAACCAGATATCGGGCTTTGCCTCTTCTTCTCGATGAACGCTGAGGATTGCCTGAACGAACAGCTCAACCGTCTGATAGACCCGTTGATGTCGGTCATCCTGATAGAGCACCTGACGCAAATGCTCGGGCTCGATCACTGCTGTTTGCAAAGCCTTCGATTCCCAAGGAATACGGAAGACGCTCTCGAACCCAGCGAACGGTGGTCGGGACGGCATGGGCTTCTTCGTCTTGATCGGATGTCGAATGGCATTTACCCATCCTTCAAACAACGCAATTCCAGCCGCGGTTCCAACCACGCCTGCGCGCAATCCAAGCGGTGCGGCCGAATCGAGCGGACCAAACAAGGTGAGTCCATCCCGCGGATCTTCCATCCCTTGGTCATGTCGAAATAGGAGTAACGGCTCAGGAATTCGTAACAGTCGGTTCTTCAAGATCCGTGCCCTCCGTTTCCTCGTCTTCTTCCTCGTCGTCGTCACCCTCGAAATAATCATCCAGCTCTCCATCGACGGCTTTCTCCCCATCGTAGGAGACCGGAGACTCAAAAGTGTCTGGCTGCGCTTCCAGCAAAACACTCTCGTTGACTGACATTGGGAGGGCTATCGAACCGCCTTCTGATTTGAGCAGCGACATGGCCGCCAGCATGCGATCTCGCCATTCGTCATTCCACCATCCCTTGCACTGGTTCCGACGCGCTTTCGCCGACTTCTCAGCGTCGGTCCATAGAGCCGCTCCAGAATCGGAGAATAAGACATGGCCGCGTATGACGACATGGGGGTATGGCAACATCTCTGGCTTGCCGCTAATGGCGTAGTGCCAGTAACGAAGTATGCCACGCTTCGTTGCGTAACCGACAACATCCCGGTACATGCGCTTGCCATTCACGCCTTCATAGAAAATTCGTTCATTGGCGCCCTTTTGCAAGTAATACCGGTTTGGTTGGGGGGACATCCTTTGCACAGAAAACCTGCCCTCAGCCGCCTTATCCCAGCCCTGGCGCAATAGGCTTACCAATGCGCGAGACAGAGGATGTCCTTTTTTTGCGATGTCAGCGGCTGGAAGCTCGATCGAAGACTGGATATAAATACTGCCATCCAAAAAATCGGCCACTTCATCGGCTGGTGCGAAGGTGACGAAGCTCAGGTCTGTCGCCTTGACCGCTGGCCAAGGGAGGCCAGAGACATCGAAGTCCAATTTTCCCGATGTTCTGCGGGAAATGTTGTGGCACCAGAGTGTTTTTGGGAGAGAGGCTATTCGATACCAGTTTGAAATCTCCATCTCCGGCTCTTCTGTGACACCGTGCTCAGCGCTGAATTCCGCCTGTGAGCGCCACCACGTCGAGACGGCTTGGGGACTGAAGTTCGGATTCTTCGGAACGCCGTCCTCCTCCAGCTTTTTCAGTAGCTGGTGTAAGCCGGTGGCCCACGACGAATTGAAAGAGACATGGTTGAGACGCTGTATCTCGATATCGACATCCGAGTAGGGTAGATCATCAATCTTGAGGGCGATGATGAAGTCTCGGATCTGATTCTTGAGCTTGGAAGCCACGCCTTTGGCACAGGCGAGCTCCTGCAATGTTCCATCTTTTGTGTTGGAACTTCGGGAGAGAACGAACAGGAAACGAATGGAGTCTTCACGGATTGCTTCTTGGATGTCCTTCCAGAAGTCCTCTCCACCAAGCAATTTTGTGAGATCGCACCAAACCGGATAGCCTTCGTTCGCCAACTGTAGCGCAAGCCAACGAGCGAAACCGTTGTCTTCCGGAGTCGCATGGCTCAAGAACAACATCCTCCGTCGCGTGTCCGTCGATGCGCCATTCGCCATCAGAAATCCCTCATGAATAAAGGCTAAAGCATCCCCTGTTGATATCTGGCTACAGAAAGGTGCTTCGTGAAATAGCGTCTCCTTCTGGTTACGTGGGTTTCGCAAGAACCCTTTCCTAAAAGACCGGTTTTTTCTGAGGGAGGAGTTTCACTCCTCGCCTGTCTCCAGCCGCTCCGCGTCTTCCGCCACCCACCACAGCGGGCCCGTTCCTGCCCGCAACGCCGCCCCCGAAAGTTGGCGTGCGTTCCGCACGCGATAAGGAAGCCAAGCCTCGCTAAGGGGCTCTGCCCCGATCGCGCGGCGCAAGGGGTTTCCCGCAGTCTTCCGCGCTTCGCTTGTGCAGACCTCCGCTGCGCTTCGCCCTTTCCGCTCCAGCTTCGCCTCCGCTCCAAGGGTGGGAGATACCCCTCCCCTTGCGCCTTGCTACCCCCGCCTTCGCCAGGTGGCGTTCGGCATGTACATGCCGCGTTTCAACGCGGACGTGCAACAGCCAAACACCAAGGAGAAGACACCATGAGCAGCAACACCACCGCCAACGTCACCGCCATCGACAGCAAAAAGCCCCTCACCAAACAGGAACTCATCACCGCCAACATCAAGCTCTTAATTGAGCAGTTGGAAGCGGGAAAGTCCGACGCCCTCACCAACTACCTCACGGCCATGAGCCGCTTCCACAATTACAGCTTTGGGAATGTGCTGGAGATCGCACGGCAGATGCCCACCGCTACCCGCGTTGCAGGGTTCTGGACATGGAAGAACATGGGGCGGAGCGTCAACGCAGGCGCCAAGGGCATTCGCATTCTTGCTCCCATGGTCGGCGTTCGCCGGAAGAAGGACAAGGACGCCGAAAAGGACATCACGAAACAGAACGAGCGGGTTTTGCTTGGATTCCGTAACGCGTATGTCTTCGATGTCTCACAGACCAACGGCGTGGACTTGCCCACCATGCACGAGGTTCGGGGAGAGCCCGGCGAGAACATTGAGCGTTTGGCCGCGTTCCTCAAAGAGCAGGGCATCCAGCTTATCTACCGCGACGACTTGCAGGGTGCGCTCGGCAAGAGCTACGGCGGACGCATTGCCATCCTCAGCGGTCAATCGAAGGCCGAAGAGTTTTCAACTCTCGTGCATGAAACCGCGCACGAGATGATGCACAAGGCCGAACGCCGCACGGCGACCACTAAGACCATTCGTGAGTTGGAGGCCGAGGCCGTGGCTTTCGTTGTTGGAAAAGCCATCGGCTTGATCAACGGAACCGCTTCCGCAGATTACATCCAGCTTTATCAGGGCAATGCTTCGCTTTTGGCCGAGAGCTTGGAAGTCATCCAGCAAACCACCAATGTCATTCTTGCCGCCCTAGAGCCGCCGATGAAGGCCGAGGACAGCGCGCCCGCTGCCGACGCACTGCCGGAAGAGGTGGCGGCATGAAGACCGTACTTGCCATCTTGAAGGAGGCCGGAGGTTGGCGACCCAACCTCTACCTCAAGATTGAAAACCCGCCCTATACGGAGCTTGTCATTGAGGCGACCGACGAGTCCGGCCCGTGTGGACTTCCTTCGCTTTCCATCGCGCACTATGGCGAAAAGAACGGCGACCTGATGCGTGACCCGGAGATGTGCTTCGAGCTTGGTTTCGCTGGAGGCGCACACCTGAACTCGTTCTATTGGCGCAACGACTACACAGGTATTGAGCAGTGGAGCCGCTTCATCCGCGATGGCAACTACTGCTATCACACGCAGCTTCACGCGCAACACGAACGCTTTGCGAGGACGTGGGACAACAACCTTCGTCGGCAGGGCTTCGCCGAAGTCTTTACGGACAAGTGCATCGTCGGCTAGTCCGCTCATCTTGGAGCGGAACAGCCCGACCCGTGCCGCTCTGCGACCTCAGCCCCCAACCGCTCGAAAGGAGCCTCTCATCATGCAAACCCAAGTCATCAATGCCACCGAGTATCGCAACGTTACGCTTGCCGTCCTGAGCGAGTCGAAGACCAACCCGCGCCGCACCTTTGAGGAAACCGCCCTCAAGGAACTCGCCGAGTCTATCCGCAGCCAGGGCGTTCTCTCGCCCTTGCTCGTTCGCCCTCTCACGGAGAACGGCTTCGAGATCATCGCAGGAGCACGGCGTTACCGCGCCGCGCAGATCGCGGAACAATCCACCGTGCCCGTCCGCATCGTCAATCTGTCCGATGCCGCCGCACTGGAGGCACAATTAGTGGAAAACCTGATTCGCTCTGAAATCCACCCGATGGAAGAAGCGCAGGGTTTCCGCGCATTGCTGGACTTGGAAGACCCCAAGTACAGCGTCGAACAGATCGCCGCCAAAGTTGGAAAGACTCCCGCCTTTGTTGCGCAGCGTCTCAAGCTAAGCGACCTTGCACCCGCAGCGGTCGAGGCGTTCTATGCCGATAGCATCGGGGTAGGTCATGCGCTGCTGCTGGCGAAGCTGCCAGGTGATCAGCAGGAACAAGCGCTCAAGGCTTGCTTCAAAGAGGTCTACGCCAACGGAGACAAGCCAGCGAAGATTCTCCTGCCCGTCCGCAATCTCCAATTCTGGATTGCGACCAACGTCCTGCTCATCCTCAAGGATGCGCCCTTCAATAAGCGGGACGCGCAGCTTGTGCCGACGGCTGGCAGTTGTGCCGATTGCCCCAAACGGACAGGCCACAACAAGCTGCTGTTTGGGGATGACCTTGGCAAGCAGGGCGACCAATGCACCAACCCGACCTGCTATCAGGCCAAGGTAGACGCGCACGTAGCGAAAACCATCGCCGCGAAACCGGAGCTGGTACAGATCAGCACCGCCTATGGGGTGCAGCAGGAAGGCAGCCCTGTCCTCCCGCGCAACAAGTACACCGCCATTCGGGATGACCGCCCGAAGTCGAAGGACGACGCCAAGCGGCCCGAGTTCAAAGAATGCAAGTTCCCCACCGAAGCCATCATCATGGAGGGAAGCGATGTCGGCACCATCCATAAGGTATGCGCGAACTCGACTTGCCCGGTGCATCATCCCAAGCAAACCAGCAACCGCGATGATGCGCATTGGAAGGCCGAACAGGAAAAGCAGCGGCATGACCAAGCCATCGCAAACGCAACCGGGCTTCGTGTCCTCTCAGCCATTGCCGCCGCCGTTCCAGTGCGCTTGCTCAAGCGTGATCTCATCTTCGTTCTGGAGAAACTGGTCAGCGTCTTGGATGAGTCACGTATCGAAACGTTGGCGCGTCAGCACGGCATCCGTCAGAAGCGGGACGAGGGAGGTATCGCAAAGACGCTGCTAGCGTTTATGCGCCGCGCCGATGTAGGCACGCTGTCTCGGCTCATGGTGGAGCCTACGATACTGCACGCAGCTTCCCGTCATAACGGAACCAGTGTGCTCAAGGATGCGGCCACGCTTTACAAGGTGGACACCGATGCAATCGGTCAGAAAGTGAAGCAGGAGTTCGCGGCCAAGGAAAAAGCTAAGAAAGAACCTAAGCACGTCGCCAAAGCCAAGAAAGCGGCCTAGCGCTCCATCTTCGGGGGGGCGGCGGATAGCCGCCTCTCGTTTCTTATGCTTCCTAAAATCGCGCAGGAAGACACCGCTTCGGTTTCTCCCTGCACCCACGTTCCCGCTGCCTCCGGGCCAGCGATGCATCGCCGGTATCGCTATTGCATCGAGACGGCTATGTTGCGCTGGATTGCCTGCGGAGAATATCCAAACGCCCGCCGGAATGACCGTCGCATGCGCTCTCGATTGCCGAAGCCGTTCTTCCTGGCGATTTCCTCAGCGGAGAAGCGTCCGCCTTCCATCATCAAACGAGCAGATTCTACGCGCAGCCGTTCGATTGCCTGAGCGGGGGACCGACCTGTTTCTTCTCGGAATACTCGGCTGAATTGCCGAGGGCTCAAAAACGCCGCCTTCGCCAAGGTAACTACTGATAAAGGCGAGCTAAGATTCTTTTTGGCATACGTCAGAGCAGTTTGTATGCGATCGGATTTTGCATCGAGATCGAGCAGCGTCGAAAACTGAGACTGCCCGCCTGCACGCCGATGATAGACAACCAATGTTCTCGCAACTGCGCGAGCTATCTCCACACCAAGATCTTTCTCCACCATCGCCAGGGCGAGATCGAGGCCCGCGCTCATGCCAGCGGATGTCCATAGCGGTCCATCGGCGATAAAGATGCGATCTTCTTCCATGGCAATCCTTGGATAGCGGCGCTTCATTTCTCTTGCAGCGTTCCAATGAGTCGTAGCTCGCCGACCGTCGAGTAATCCCGCTTCGGCCAGCACCAGCGCCCCCGTACAGATGGAAGCTATTCTCTGACTCCGATGGATAGCCGATTGAAGATACTTCGCCAAGCCTTGCGTAGCGATTGGGGGTTCGATGCCGCCGGCAACGATGATCGTGTCGAACGCACGGCGTTTGAACGAGACCGTCTGAATCTGCGACCCGAGGGACGTGGCGATCGGACCGCCATCTTCTGAGAGAAGAGTGAGTTGGTACTCCGGCTTCCCAATTTGCCAGTTTGCGGTTTCGAACACGCTCGTGGCGGCAAAGTTGATGGGCGAAAATCCCGGAAACACAATAAAACCGACTTTGTGCATTCGATTTGCTCCAGGCTCAGTCTATGCCTCTGCACACTCGAATGTCCTAAAACGTTGCCTATCTGACCCAGCGGCCGTCGACACTTCAGCTACTGTTCGTTTAGGCATTGGTGGTCTGGGCGATAAGAAAACGTCGCTTGCTCTTTGCCTTCCTTGAACGGAGAAACCCATGTCAAACCAAAAGATTCTGATTACCGGAGCAACGGGAGCAACGGGTAGTAGTGCCATCGAAATGCTTCTGGAGCTAAAGATACCCGTTCGAGCATTCGTTCATAAGAGAGACGCCCGATCAGAGCAACTCAGTGCCCAGGGCGTCGAGGTTGTACAAGGCGATCTCTCGGATTTCGAAGCGGTCAGCGAGGCGCTGACAGGAGTAACCGGGGCCTATTTTGTCTATCCCATTCAGGTACCCGGCCTCTTGGAGGCTACCGCCTTCTTTGCGCAGGCCGCGCTCGAACAAGGGGTTGGTGCCATCGTGAATATGTCGCAGGCCTCAGCGCGAAGATCTGCTAAGAGTCACGCGGCTCAGAATCATTGGATCGCTGAGCGCTTGCTCGACCGCTCAGGAGTTCCGGTCACCCATCTGCGTCCGACCTTATTTTCTGAATGGATCATGTATATGGCAGGTGCCATCCGGGATAAGAAGATACTCCCTCTCGCATTTGGCGATGCCCGGTACGCCCCTGTCGCAGGGGAAGACCTCGGCAGAGTCATCGCCGCCATCCTCAAGAATCCAGCCCAGCACGCCGGAAAGACCCATCCGCTCTATGGTCCGAAGGAACTGAGCCAGTACCAAATTGCAGACATGCTCACGCAGGTCTTGGGAAACAAAATCACCTACATTCCCATGGAGATCGAAGCGTTCAAGATTCTGCTGAAAGAGTTGGGATTTACGCCCTACTTCCAACAGCACATGGGATACGTCTGCCAGGATTGCCTGGACGGAGTCTTCTCCGGAACCAACGACATGGTGAAGATACTCACCGGCCGAGAGCCACTGGAGATGATGGATTACATCGTCAAGAACGAAGCGCTGTTTCGCGCACCCGTGGCCGAACACCAATAATCTTCAAGCCTTGATCTACCGGAGGAAATTATGAAGGTAATGGCAGTCGGCACACTGAAGCCTCTCTCGCAGGAACAACGGCAGCAATATTTACCGAAAGAGGTTCCGGCGACATTGCAACTCTATCTCGACGGGAAGATGGAGCAGTTCTGGCTGAGAGAGAAAGAGGTCGGCGTTATCTTCCTGATGAGTGTGGAATCGGTCGACGAGGCGGACAAGCTTCTCAAAAGCCTGCCGCTCGGACAAGCCAATCTGCTGACCTTTGAGCTGATGCCGATAGGACCTCTGCTGCCTCTCGGTATGTTGATGACTCCACAATTGCAATGATGCACAAAGAAGTCGCTAGATCAGGAATGAGGCATTGCAGATGACTTCGGCACTCTTTCTCGGATTCGTGGCGCTGATCACAATGTTCGTCGTCGCGATGATTGACCGTTACATCAATCGTCGGGCCGCAGTCCGTTTGCTGGCTGGTCTCCTCATATGGTTTCTCTACGCCGGCCTGATGGCACACTTCGGCATCCTCAAGAATTCAGAGATGCGTCCGCCGGGAATCGCTTTCGTCGTCGGTCCTGTTCTTCTGTTCCTCATCTTTTTCACTGTGCGACCGTCTGCCAGTGCACAGGCCGTACTAGCCTTTCCACTCTGGCTAATCCTGGGCACGCAATGCTTTCGCATCGGCGTGGAGTTGTTCCTGCATCAACTCTGGATCGAGGGCCTGGTACCCAGGATGATGACCTTCGCTGGAGCAAACATCGACATCTATATAGGACTGTCGGCACCCGTAAGCGCATGGTTGTCCACACGTGGGCGATGGGGGCTCAGATTCGCAAGTGCTTGGAACATCCTCGGGCTTCTCGCACTACTGAATGTTGTGACTCGCGCCATACTGACAGCTCCCGGACCACTCCATCTGATCCACTCAGAAGTTCCCGATCGAATGATAAGTACATTTCCGTTTCTATTGATTCCAGGATTCTTCGTACCGCTTGCCGTCGTTCTGCATTTGCTTGCAATACGTGCTATCGGCAGTCGATTTCGCACGACGAATGGAACAAGTCCGGACGATGCGCCACGAGCCCGAGTGGGATCGCGGTAGGCATCCGTTTGAAGGTCGAGAATCAGCTTTACAAATCTCGCTTAAGGAGCGTGCTATGAAGCAAAGTCTGGCTACAACAAATCAAGAAACGGTCGACGGTGAAGGCGGCCTAAAAATATCGTTTCGCTTGTGGCATCCGGACGGCGCGGCTCATGCGATAGTCGTCATCGTCCCTGGTTTCAACTCCCACAGCGGTTACTACGAATGGGTCGCCGAACAGTTCATTGCCGATGGTCTGGCTGTATACGCCGTGGATCTACGAGGCCGCGGGAATTCGGACGGCGAACGCTTTTATGTCGAGGCCTTTGAAGACTACGTGCGTGACGTGGAAGCGGTTATGGCGGTTGTAAAGTCGCGCGAACCGGGTCTCCCCACGTTCTTGCTCGGTCATAGTGCTGGCGGCGTTGTTGCATGCCTCTATACTCTCGATCACCAGGCCGAGCTGACCGGGCTAATCTGCGAAAGCTTTGCCCACGAGTTACCTGCTCCCGATTTTGCTCTCGCGGTTTTCAAGGGACTGAGCCATGTCGCGCCACACGCGCATATCCTGCATCTTCCAAATGAGAGATTCTCTCGTGATCTGAAAGCCGTTGAGGCAATGGATAATGATCCACTTATTGCACATGAGACTCAGCCAACCCAAACGATGGCCGCGATGGTTCGGGCCGACGAGCGACTCAAGAGGGAGTTTTCTCAGATCACGCTACCGGTTCTGATCCTACATGGCACTCTTGATAAGAACACGAAGCCAAGCGGCAGCCAGCATTTTTACGACATGGCCGGTTCCACCGACAAAACTCTAAAACTTTACGAAGGTGGCTTTCACGATCTTCTCAACGACATCGACAAGGAGTCGGTCATCCTAGATATCAAGAGCTGGATCGATGGGCACCTTCCTGCGGTCGCTGGCGGCCAAGATTAAACAGTCAGGGCGTGAACATGAGAACCCGGAGAGATTTCGTCATTGCTGCGATCGGGACTGCGGCGTCATTGAGCAGCGGTCCCGGTCGAAGTTTGGTTCTGTCGAAGGAGACCTATTCCGATCTTCTGACCGCAAAAACGAAAGGCCAACAAATGCGTGACCAAGCGGAAGACCCAAGAATCACAAGAGCGCGACTTTCCGGCCCTGAACAAGTGACCAGAAATGCGACGGTCGCCGAACTGGGAGCCGATGGGACACTAACGGTCTTGGCCAAAGGTACCAACGAATGGGTTTGTGTGCCTGGCAACGAGAATAAAATCGGCGAACCGCCAATGTGCATGAACCCAATGGGCATGCTATGGATGATGGATGCCATGCAGGGCAAACCTACGCCGACGAATAAATCTCCAGGCATGATTTACATGCTTTGCGGAGCGACGCAGAGGAGTAACACCGACCCGTCCGATAAGACGAGTCCCGCTATACCAATCGGACCCCACTGGATGATTACGTGGCCCTTTGATGCAAAGGAGTACGGGCTTCCAACTACGGTTCGCGATAACGGCGCCTGGGTAATGTTTGCAGGCACTCCCTTTGCTTACCTGCATGTTTGCGGAACCCCTTGGGATGGCAAAGAATACCGCGAAGGGGACGAAGCTGTATGGACCATGCGCTACACTCGGCCATAGATGACGAAGCGAGCAAACGAGCGCAGAACCCATAAGTCTCCACATATCGACTTGACTGAATTCATGTTTGCCAACGGGCCACGCTGGATCGGAAACGGACCGGTCAAATGACGACAATAGGCCAATGCACTCATTGAGCACTCGTTAAGCGGTGTGGACGGGATCACTACCGACAAAACGCTCTTGTGTTGAGTTGGGCGCGCCGCAGGCAGTAAAAGGGAAGGTGCAGAAAGAGGGACCTCCTCTTGGACCTTCCCCCTCTCAAAGACAATAAACACCGCCCATCGGGACCCACTCAGGCTAGATGGCAAAAGGAGGTAGGTCTCAAGAAGCAGTGCCGGATTTAAGCAAATCTGAGTGGAAGCGGCAATACCTCCGACATCTAGCTCGGTAGAGTCGCCTTAAACGACAGACCCGCGATGGATCTTCGCTTCTGACAGACCACCG
Organism: Granulicella mallensis; assembly: GCF_014203225.1. Classification (GTDB taxonomy): domain Bacteria; phylum Acidobacteriota; class Terriglobia; order Terriglobales; family Acidobacteriaceae; genus Granulicella; species Granulicella mallensis_A. The sequence continues at coordinate 145,306 of NZ_JACHIO010000013.1, forward strand.
CAAAGTCGACTCACGAAGAACGGGACGGACTCTGAATTTCCGCTCCGTCATCGGAGGGAGAACTGCTATGGACACATTGGCGCATCGCAGCGAGGATTCGAAGTCGATTAGGTTGGACGATCCAGACGAGGAACTGATTGCGTTGGCTAAACAAGGCGTCGATTCCGCGTTCTCGGAACTGTGCCGCAGACACCAGACGATGACGTATCGAGTCGTGCGGCGGATTCTCAAGAATGATGAAGACGCCGAGGACGCGCTGCAGGAGTCGTTCGTTCGCGTCTATCTCCATATCGCCAGCTTCGACGGTAGGTCGAAGTTTTCGACCTGGCTAACGAGGATCGCGATTAATACCGCACTGATGGCGATTCGGAAGCGCAATCGAATGCCTGCTTACTCAACGGATGAGCTGACCGAGGGAGAAGTCCACCGCTATCACCCTCTCTGGAGCCTTCCATTGAGCCCAGAGGTGGCGCTTCAAAGAAGTGAGACCTCAGAACTCTTACGGCTCGCCATCCGTCGTCTGCCGGCCAACCTGCGCAAAGTTACCGAAATTCGCCATGCGGAGGATCATTCGGTGGCCGAGATCGCAGGGATTACGGGACTCTCCATTGCAGCGACCAAATCCCGGCTTTTGCGAGCGCGGGTCAAACTCTCCGAGAAAATGCGGCCTATCAACCATGAAAAGCGGTCCGACTCGCGGCTGAAGGTTGCCGTGTAGCCGGGCAGCGGGCAGCAAAAGAATTTCCTACGTCATCACAGCGAAGTCTGGTCCAACCAGCGGGCCGCCGGCTTGCTGCACAAGACCTCCGACCTGGAGAGTTCCCAGATCGACGATGGCGAAACCCGCCGGGGACAGCAAACTGCGAAACTGCTTCTTCGCGAGATGGTCATTTCCCGACATAAATACGACTCGCCGGCCACCAGGCACAGTCGCTCCTGACTCGAAGTTCTCCACCACCAAGGTATTGAGCGCTTTCACTAACTTTGCTCCGGGTGCCAGCTCCGAGACAATGTCGCTTGAGGCGCGGCCATGCAGATTCTCCAACCCTCCGACAATGTAGGGATTGGTCGCATCAATCAGGATGCGGTTGTCCCATGGCGGAAGACCTGACAGCGCCTCTCTAATTCGAGCCCACGGCACCGCCAAGAGGACAACGTTGTTGGAGGCAGCCTCGGCAGCGGTGACAGCCCGCGCACGCGAACCGAGTTCACTCAACTGCCTCGCAAGGGTGTCCGGGCCGCGGCTATTGCTGAGCTCAACCTCGTGCCCCGAAGCCAACAGGTAACGGGCAAATGCCATCGCTACCGATCCTGCACCAATCATTCCAATTGTCATTGGTAGTTCTCCTTCTGATGAGGTCTGTACAAGTGTTGATCGGAAACGCAGCCTGGATTTGACCCAAGGTTCAACACGGAAGCCCGGAGATACAAGTATGTTCGGCAACTGCGATTTGGAGTGAGTCTTGGGATGGCGGTGCATCGCCAGCGAGATTCGAAAGTTTGGAAGGATAGGCCCGCCATGTCGAAGGGCGGCCCGTCAGCAAGCGATACTGGCAATCTTTCGTCACAGAGATGAGGTCGGCCCTCGCGAGTTCGCGAACATGGTGCGATGTGGTCGCGGCGGTCACAGAAAGTTGACCCGAGATGCTGCCGACGATCATTGGACCGTCCCGATAAATCAGCTGAGGAAATGCCCGAGCACGATACCCGCGACTGCCCAAATGCTAAGTGCAATCGTGGCGGACTTCATCGAAGCAGTTCATATAATTCGTCGGCGTTAGGCAATCATACTTTGGCAGGTCCCATTCATTTGGGGCCTGTTCTTGTTTCCGCCCGAGGTCTTCAATGAAGCTTGAGGTTCCTCGAAAGTCATCTTTTCGGCAAGTTCGAGGCCTTAGGCGGACGTCTCAGATTCCATTCCTGAATGTTGAGCCAGCACCGAAACCCAGATGACGAAGGCGCTTCCTAAGGTAGATCGCACGCCGTTCCCCACGCTTTCTGTCAATCAAATTGACAACGTTCGAAGGTGTCATCAGGCTCTTTTCAATGGCGCGAGGACTTAACCCTCAGATCAAAGGGATCAAGCGCAACGCAACACTGGCTACCAAATTCCGAGTATCCCGGTACCGAAGCGAAATCATTTCCAGTACCCGAGGCTTTTGTTGATCCGCGATGATTGCCGAAAAGTCGTCTTTTCGGCAAATGTCAGAGCCCGTGAACGTCAGTTGCCGATAATGCTGTCTTCAAGGTTCTTCGCCTTGACGCGTGCAGGTCAACTCTCGCGAGAATTGTCCGGCCTGCCCCGTTTCACGACTGGCCGCTCTGCTTCCACGCAGCGGTCGGAGACTTCCACCGGGTTGGCCATCTTACCTGCGGCCGCACGAGAAAAGGTTCGCCACAGCCGGTTCACGTCCACCGGCTTTCCAGCCCGAACTTCACGCTCGACCGCAACGTGCATTGCCGAGAGTAGTTCGTCGCGTAATTCATGAAAAAGCTTGCTTATATAAATTGAAGGCACTGGTATCCAAGGCTAACAGCCTATCCAAGTGGTCCATCGCCAGGGGACTGACGAAGCATCGGTTCCCCGAAAGTCACCATTTCTGCAACTTCGGGGTTTCTGATGTCCAGATCGGTCCGGAGTTGCCGCAACGGCCGTTTCCAGGGAGCGTTTCAACGACTGTAGGGATTACGGCTCAATCAACATCTGGGGTGCGTTGATCAACACGTGCGTCGAACTTATTCGAAGTGCCCGGGGCAGGCTCTTCTTTTCATTTTGCCTCCTGTAGTCCAACTCCACGATACACACTCTTGTGGGTGCATCAACATTCGCATGCCAGCCTCGGACATAGGTGAGGGCGCTAGAACGCAGGAAGTCCCGCCCTTTCACAACGGCGATCTCACTCGGCCTTCCATCACTTAAGAAGCTCACCTTCAGGAAGACTGGACCTTCAACGTGAGCCGCAAGAGCAATTGGCGGATACAGTGGTTCCGCTGCCTCTGTGAAGGTCATTGAACTGCATACCTTCTCCTGAGCCGTTGCAAATAGCGATGTGATGCTAAGGATGAGAACCAGCATTCCTGAAAGTGGTAAGAACAATCGCAGCTTCATCGCTCACCTCGCACAGAATGAACGGAGTATAAATCGATTTCCCTGAGGCTACTCCTCGAAAGTCAGCTTTTGAGCAACTTCGCAAAAAACAGGTCCGACTTTCGGGGAAGCGTTTCGTATTCCTGCGGAGAGATAAACTGTTGAGTCACAAGACACCTTCCAAACGCTAGTTTAGCGTGACAGATCGACGGTCACGTTTACTCAAAGGGGGAGGACGTTTCCTCTCTGCTCCAGCCGGCGATGGAGCTGCCGTCTTCCGGCACCCTCCTCTGCGGGCCTTTCCCGCCCGGAACGCCCACCCCAAGAACAACTACAAAAGCACTTTCTGCGCTTCGCGCTGAAGCAAGGTGACCAAGCCTGCTGAGGGATGAGTGTACCGGAACATCCGTTACACTTTGGACCGAGGACATCCGTTACAAGTCCCTTGCGGAGTTGAGGGCTTAAATTGAGGTTGTGGCTGGTCTTTGCCATTGCTCCTAAAGACCTAACCCGCCGTCGAGGCCGTGGTAATGTGGGAATCCTGAAGGGATTTCCAAAGAGTGTGGGAAGGGTGGAAAGCCGGCTTCATGGCTTTCCATGCTTTCCATACTCTGTCATTTCCATGGCCTGCCTTGTGAAGTTGCCGAAATCTTCGTTTCGCAGTCGTTCTTTGCTAACCTTGCGAATGCCTGTTTTTGAAGCAGCTGTACCTTTGAGTAAGGCTCAGAAGCGACGGCGTTGGATCGCAGCAAGCGTTATCGTCGGAGCAAGCATCGGATTCGCGATATGGGCGGCGATAGACTGTGCCCATATAGATTTCGGCTACGCTGCTTCATACAGCTTCGCAATGGTCTTCTTGCTCGGCTGTTTCTTTGCGGTTACCGGCACCGTGCTCATGATCTACTGGCGCACCCGTTCCACCGGAGTTGCTCTCCTTGGCTCTGGCATAGCCATGTATTTGATCTTCCTGGGATGTATCGGATTTCTCAAGAAGTTTGATAAGGTCACGTGGCAGCATGAACCGCCCGCGCAACATTTCGGGCCCGACCAGCAGGCGTCACTGGTTATCTACTATCGCCCTGGCACCACCGATCAGCAAATTGAAGACTTCGTCGAACACAAACTGGAAAGTTATCCTTCCAAGGTGCACGACGGTACGGACTTTCCCGATTTTGTGACCGAATATCTCGGGCTTCTCCCGTCTCAGGCCAATGGTTTCAGTGGCAGCGCGCTGACCTTGAAGGCCGGCGCTCATGGGGCTGCCGTCGATTCTTTCGTCGCCATGGTGCAATTTGATCCGCGCGTCGCGCGGGTCTTCCGCGACATCGCGCCCGATGACATCCACTTGCCAAAGGGCGAGCGGGCTCCTATGCGTCCGAGTCAGCAGCTCCGCTAAAAGCGACGCCGGAGCCTCTTTGATGAGCCCTAAGAGACGCGCTTCTGTCTACGACGCCTCCAACGCCTGCAAAGTCCCGGTTTTCGGCAACTTCGGTCTATACGGAGGGTGAAAAGCCAATTTTGGCTTTTTCCCACCCGTCGTTTCCGATCTCAGCCTAAGGCTAAGGCAGCGCTCTCACGGGTCTGAATCTCAACTCCGTCACGTCCAGCTCGCCGGGTTCGATCTCTCGAAAGTAAACCCTGAAAATCTCCTCATCCATCTCCTCGAAGCCGAGATCTTCGAAGGGGAAGACCTGGCTGATGAACGTTGCGCTCCTCAACAGCGCGCTCGATTTCACGGTTACACAACTCCTGGCTACGACAGCATCGCGACTTCGCACGGAGCGCTCATGAAACCAATTGAGTTAAGGGCAGTGCGTCGGGTAGTCGTAACGGGAGTCGGACTTGTGAGCCCGGTTGGAATTGGAACTGAGGAGACGTGGGAAGCGTTATTGCGGGGAGACTCCGGGATCGCTCCCATCACGCTCTTCTACGCATCTCGATTTGCGTGTCGGTTCGCTGGAGAAGTGAAGAGCTTCACGCCCGAAACCTATATTGATCGAAAAGACATCAAGAAGATGGGGCGGTTCATACAATTCGCGATGGCCGCATCCGAGTTCGCCATGACCCAGGCGGGCCTTCAGATCACACCAGAGAACGCAGAGCGAGCAGGCGTTTACGTAGGAAGCGGCATCGGAGCCTTCGAGGTGATCGAACGGGAGCATGCCAAGCTCCTCACGGGCGGCCCTGATCGCGTCTCACCATTCTTTATCAACGCGACAATCGCGAATCTGGCCTCGGGACAAATCTCAATCAAATATGGAGCGACGGGGCCAAATCTTACTTGCTCCACCGCCTGCACCACCGGGGCGCATGGTGTCGGCGAAGCGTGGCATATTATCCGTCGGGGCGATGCTGATGTGATGATCTGTGGAGGCAGCGAAGCGGCAGTTACCCCTCTCTCAGTCGCTGGCTTTGCCGCCATGCGCGCTCTTTCAACGAACAATGAGAATGCGGTGAGAGCTTCGCGCCCATGGGACAGCCAACGTGATGGATTTGTGGTGGGCGAAGGTGCTGGAGTGCTGCTCCTAGAAGAATTGACACACGCCACACGACGCGGAGCTACCATTCTGGCGGAGCTTGTGGGTTATGCGGCAAACTCGGACGCCTTCCACACCAACGCTCCGCCTGAGGATGGCCGTGGAGTTCGGAGAGTGATGGAGTTGGCGATGAAAAGTGCTGGTATCGATCCCTCACAAGTTCAATACCTCAACGCTCATGCAACTTCCACCCCATTGGGAGACCGCGCTGAAGCTCAGGCGATTCTTGATGCCTTCGGCGATCACGCCTCAACCCTGCTTGTGAGCTCCACAAAATCCATGACCGGCCACTTATTGGGTGGTGCTGGCAGTCTTGAAGCTGGAATTACAGTGCTAGCGCTCCGTGATCAGACTGCTCCTCCGACGACCAACATCGATCACCTCGACGAGTGCTGCAGACTAAATCTGGTGCGCGACAAGGGAGTCGCAATAGTTATGGAATACGCAATGTCGAACTCATTCGGCTTCGGTGGCACTAACGCATCGTTGGTGTTCCGTCGTTTTCTTCAAACATAACGTCTGCGTCATATGAATTAGATTTCGGTAATCGAAGAGCGAGGGCTGGCGACATTTACAGACTGGACGGTCTCAGCAAAGCGATTCACGACAGATCGTCGGTCCTTCCTCCACGCCATGCCGATCCTCCAGGCTGCTGAAGGCATGTTCGTAGGAAAGAATCTGATTCCCGGAACCCTCATCCGACGGAGCGCAGACGGCACCAGGCTGACCCCGAGCCCTGCTCGAACCAGATTTAGTACTGTGAACGGTTCCTGAACCTCCTGAACGACGTTTGGTGCGAACCCTGCGGTTGCACATATGCTTAGCGCGTGCTGATAAAGGGTGCTGAAAGTGGAACGCGCAAGGAGAACAAAAGGCTCATCTCGAAGGCTAAGCAAGGGCACCTCTCTCTCCTTGAATTTCGCAGCCGCGACCACAATCAGTAACTCTTCCTTAAGCAATCGTTTGGTCTCTATCAGCGGGCTGGATACCGGAAGCCTAACGAACCCCAGGTCGATGCTTCCATCCTGAAGGGCCTCGATTTGCTTTCTGGTAGGCATGTCGTACATCTCAAGAAGCACATTCGGGTACGTTTTACGAAATGCAATCACTGCGCGTGGCAAGAGGTCATTAACGGCTGCGATACCGAAGCCGATCCGCAGATTTCCGACCTCGCCTCTCATCGCCTGCCGTCCAAATGACTCCAAAGCTGCCACGTCGCCAATGAGCAAGCGAGCACGTTCCTTCAATGCCTCTCCGGCAGGGGTTAGGGCAACGTGTCCAGTAGTCCGGTCGAAGAGACGCCCTCCAAGTTCCGCCTCAAGACGTTTTATCTGTTTGCTGAGAGCGGGTTGGGAGAGGTGAATCTTCGCCGCCGTGCGTCCGAAGTGTAACTCCACTGAGAGCGCTACAAAACTGCGTAAGGCATCCAGATCAAAACTCATTCCAATAGGTTATCAAGACGCGGTCGACATTTCATCGTCAACTTCACCCAATAGCTACCTCAATGGGTGTATTCCATAGATATGCCCTGGTTGGCAGGGAAACCGCACGGAAACGATGCCGGTGACTCTCACCTTCCGCGACGACTTGATTGCGAGCGAGCATTGATCGATGCGTCCGGTCTCTTCGGATGTTCGTGGCCGCGCAATAACGCAACCACGTCAAAAGAAAGGAAAATCATGTGTTCCACCCATAAACAATTCACAGTGACTCTCGGATGTGCCGTAACTGTACTGACTGCGGGAATGCTGATGGTCACGCCAACCGCTCTGGGACAAATGTCGCAAATCAACAATCCCGATTGGTCCTTACGTTCCCCCGCTATTCATTGGCCCACGGGGCACACACCGGCAGACGCCGATCTTTTCGCGCATAATGAGCTGCTGATCCACTCAGCCTGCTCATCCGTCTGGCCATATCTCGTTGATGCCCAGACCTGGCCCGATTGGTATCCGAACTCACATAACGTCAAACTGTTAAACAGCTCGGACGGTAAGCTTCACCAAGACACGCGCTTCTCCTGGGACACCTTCGGCGTACACATCGAGAGCCGGGTCCATGAGTTCGTCCCATCTAGTCGAATTGGTTGGTTCGGCGATGGAACAGGGATGAGCGCTTACCATACATTCCTCCTGCTCCCGACACCTGAAGGCTGCCGCGTCGTGACAGAAGAGGTCGTAACAGGATCGGGGGCAATAGAGTTTCGCAAGACAGATCCTGGCGCGATGCATAGAGGACATGATCTTTGGCTGTCCTCATTGCAAAAGGCGCTTAGCCGGTCGACGTCGGATGCGACAAAACCCCTAAGCCCGAAATCACAGGCGCCTGGATTTTATCGTGCAATGCTGGGTTCATTCGAGGTCACTGCTCTTTCGGATGGCACTGCACCACGGCACGTCGATAAGATCCTCAGCAAACCTGATATTGCCGTATCAGAGTATGCGGCGGACCATGAAATGGAACCAGTTGACCTTTCCATCAACGCATACCTCATCAACACAGGCGCTCATCTAGTTCTCATCGATACAGGTGCCGGAGAACTGTTCGGAGCCACAAGCGGCCTGCTCGTTACGAATCTAGAAGCTGCCGGATATCGCCCCGAGCAGATCGATACGATACTGCTGACACACATTCACGCAGACCACTCAGGCGGTCTTTCCATTGGGGGACTTCGAGAGTTTCCCAAAGCTACCGTCTATGTCGACGAGCGCGACCTCGAATTCTTTGTGACGAGGAAGGACGATTCTAATGAATCTGAAGCGCGGATCACATCCATCAAGCAATCCAGGGCAACTGTCGGTCCTTACCTGGAAAGTAAACAGATCTCGGCGATCAAACAGAACGGAGAGATTGTTCCCGGTATCACCTCGCGCAGTCAGCCGGGGCACACGCCGGGACACACGGCATTTCTGGTGCAAAGCGAAGGTCATGGGTTACTGGTTTGGGGCGATATCATTCATTCCTCGGAGGTCCAGTTCGAGCATCCCGAGGTCACGGTGCAGTATGACGTCGATGCCGGACAGGCCGCTCAAACGCGATCACAACAGCTGCAATTGGTCTCCGACAAGGGGTTGCTCGTAGGTTCCGAGCACATTTCCTTTCCCGGCCTAGGACACGTTCGTAAGGCCGGTTCCGGATACCAATGGGTGCCGATACCCTACAGCGCGACAGTTACAGAACTCGACCCCAAGTAGGGCAAGTGAAATTCCTCGAGACGAGAATGGCCGATGTCTCGGTTGGCCTGTCCTGCAACCGAGACAGGAGAGAGCCTGCTCAAAAGCACAACGTCGGTAGAGATTGGGTACGCCAGATCATACTTGCGACCTATTATCTTTGCTCTGCTGCTGCGATGGCGCCTGCCCAATCCACTCCCGCTGAACTGCCACATCAGAATAATCAGGTTTGGCCCGAACTCGATATTTACAATAAGGTAGGATCGCACCTTGATTTAACCCTGGTCTCGCAGGGGAGATTCAGCTTCGATCTCCCCAATCCTGAGATTTATGTGTTCGGGATAGACGCGAACATTATGGTGAACAAGTATCTTCTTATAACTCCTTCTTACTACTTTTACCGGTTCGATCAACCGGCAAAGACACTGGGTTATGGTCAAAATCCGGTTTTAGCAGCAACGGTCGATGTGACGAAGCGCGAATTCCGTATTGACGATCGCAATCGTTTTGTAGCCGTCCTCAGTGGTAGCGATAACTTTTGGGTTTACGGAAACCGTTTACGGGTTGAACGACGAGTTGCAGGCAAGCGAGACTTTGTATTCGCCTGGGATGAACTGTTTTATTTTTCCAGCACTGCCGCTTGGCAGCGGAATCGTGTCGCTGTGGGCTTTCACAAATCCTTCAACGAGAGGCTCGCAGTTGAGCCATACTTCCTCCACCAAACCGACGGCCACAGCCGGCCAGGCGATCTCAACACGCTCGGAATAATCCTCAATGTGAGGCTACGATGATTTCAGCCTCTCGATAGCATGTTCCGTCGGCGAACGGGGATTAACGCTCAATTTGTTACAAAACATAAAGACGTGATCGATGCTACGACTGGAGTGGATAGAAAGCGAATAGCTGGAAACACCTCGCCGCGCTCTTCGAGCGCAAGCTGCATCAACGCGGCAGGTTCAGTTGCACGCCGCTATCGTTCGACTTCTGGGAAACTAGAGCGCGTAATGGATACCCAAAGCTGGTTTGCTCAGTAAACTGTGGCGAGTACAACTCTGTATTTCTTATGTGCGCTTAACTGATATTGATACCTCTGCCGTCGATCAGGATGATCGCTTCAGTTCGAAGATGCTGTCAATCTCAACCGGAATACCCATCGGCAACGTGTGTACACCAACCGCGCTGCGAGCCGGAAGAGTATCTTCTCCGAATAATGCGAGCAAGAGATCGCTGGCGCCGTTAGCGACCTGAGGATGTTGAGTGAAGGACTGCTCTGCTCGCACATACACCGTCAATCGAAGGCACCGATCAATATTGTCCAGGCCATGTGTCTGGTGGATACAGGCTAGAATCATCAGCATTGTGAGCTGTGCGGCCCGTTGCGCCCCTTCCAGCGAAACGTCCTTCCCGACGACGCCTACAATCGGCCTGTTGTTTTCAAACGGACCGAGTCCAGAGACGTATAGCTGGTTTCCCGAGACTGCGACTGTTTTATAGGAGCCGAGTGGCGTGATCGGTACGGGCAGTTCCAGCCCTAGTTGTGCCAAATGCTCAGTGACTTTCATGTGTTCCTTCTGCCGCGTGCAAACGTGTAGAAGACTTAGCCGTCAGTATTGGTTGCTGTCGCCACGTAGTACCCAATATGCCGTAAAGCGCGCTGGCGCGAAAAGGCATCTTGATGTCTTTTAGATCCTTCGGCTTCGTAGAGGCAAGCAACCACCAGGTTACGGGCGCCTGTGTGATATCGAAACCCGCATCGTGAAGGAAACCCAGGCTGACTCTTCCACTCTGTGCTTCAGCGTGGCGGTCCATATTGTTCTTCATGGCGTGATTGGCGAAGCCAGTGACGAACCCCAGGCCGGGAACGAAGACTCCGCCCGCTGTTCCTGCGATTTGAAGTGCCTTCATTCTTTCCTTAGCGGGTAATTCTCGGAGGCCTTCCTTTTCTATCGCTGTGGCAATGCCGTCGGCTAGTACGGTGGCGAGTTGTGTATCGTTCTGCAGTCGCAAAACGACTTGATAGGGCACAAGAATGATCCCGCTGGGCAGCGCAATGCCATCGCGTAGTTTTTTCTCATCGACCAATTGAAACCTGAAGTTGAGCTTGCTGGGATCTCCCTCCGACAGCATGCGCTGAAAGGTGGGGATTAGACGGGTACCAATCCCATCGACCCGCTGCTGCATGGCGTCGTCGTGGTAGGCGGGAATTCTGTGTGCATCGAGTCCGTGAATAGACTTGCTGATATGGCGTTGACGATCTTCCTCATCGACTGCCGACGGGTCGAACTCATTCTTGTCGCGTAGCCTCTCTTCCTGCTTTGCGATGTCGTTCTTTGAAAAGGCAGCCTCGTCGGCAAGGATCGTCCCGTCCGCTCGAAGCCGACCGGAGTAACGTATCCATACATTTGTCTGCACCTCTCCAAGACCAACCATTGGAGGATTGAAGGTACTCTTTGTAGCCTTTGCAATGGCAATCCGGTATCCATCGGCTCGTACAATTAGCATTGCCGCGCCGTCAGAAGCACGTTCTTCCGTCAACATCCGGTCGATGACAGCAAAGCCGACGACGCTGCTGCCTACAAAACTTTTCTGTTCGACGCGAGTCGCCGTTAGCGTATTTGTCTTTTTATCAAGTAGACCAAAAACTGTAACGCTCTCCCCGAGAAAGTGCTGAGGACAACTCTTCCCCCCGGTGTTTTCGCTGGTGTCAAAAGTCTTGCCTTCCCCACTGCGGTCTACGCTTCCAGCTGCGTTCACCTTCACATACCCCGTAGTCGATGTGCATATGACGCGAATGCCATTCATTGTGAATGTCTCAGGAGAGCCCGGATCTGTAACGAAGCCACTTAGAGATGGCTGCTGTTGAGCCAGCGCATATAGCGGGACCAGAAGGGCAAACCGACTTAGGAAGGAAACGAATCGAGACATGACGTACAAACTCCGATCAATGAAGTTGGATTAACCACCGCTCTGAACGGTGGCGGAAGGATGAACATAATTGCCACAAAAGAGAGTCCCCGCAGAGGTATGAAGAAGGCGCCGTCCACCTACGTGGGTATTCGCCCTCAATCGGTATTACCTCTCGAAATACGAACGGCTGCTTAGTCATCTGAATAGGTGCGATGAGCAAAGTTAGTCATGGCTCCAACACTCCTTTTCCCTCCACACAATCAGTGAAATCGAGGAACTGCCACCCGAAGTTCTCGCCGGCTCTGGAGATTTTCCCAAATGATGTAAATGGGAAATGACTGCTGAAATAAGTGGCGTCTCTCTCTATGAGATGGCGCGCAAGCCATCGACGAGATCGTCTGGAAGCTTCAGGGAACTCGCAGAAGATAGAAACAAGATCCGGTTCGCACCACTCGAAGGGGTGGTGCACCACATCGCCGCCGAAAATAGCCTCGGCACCCCGAGACGTAATCGATATGGCAGCATGATCAATGCTATGACCTGGAGTCGATAGAAATCGAATTCCTTCGAGTACCTCGTCGCCATCGACGATGATGCCTTGTAGCCGGCTGGCCGCCTCAATCGGGGCCATGCTATCGCTGAAAACACCGGGGAGCGGAATGCGTACCGGCGGTCCAAAGCCGGCTTCCGCTCTGATTGCCGCTATAGCCTTCTCATCGCCCGCGGTCAAAGCTGCTCCATATCGCCACTCGAGATCCGAGCAGATCACTGTGGCGTTGGGAAAGGTTGGGATCCAACGATCACCATCCCACCGCGTGTTCCAACCCACATGATCGGAGTGGATGTGGGTTAGCAAGACATAATCAACATCCCCCGGCTGTATGCCGACGTCCGCCAGCCGCTCAAGGTATGGAGTATGCAGATGATCCATGACCTTCAAGGTTGGACGATTTTTATCGTTGCCAACTCCTGTATCAATCAGGATAACTTTACCTCCAAGCCACACGACCCAGGTGTGAACGCTCATGAAGACGCGGCCGGTCTCAGAGTTATAGGTACTTGTATCGATTCGCTCTGGATGCTTCATTAAGACGCTCGGATCGAGCCCGGGCAGAAGCTGTGTCGCCGCAAAATCGTTCAAGTCGAGTTCGTGAACTTTAACAATCCTCATATCACCTATGCGAAACTCGGGAACGGTCATTGTGTGCCAACTTTCCTATCAAACAGAAGAGAGGGAGAAGTCTCTCTGTCCTTTGGTCCGAGCAGTCCTTATATGGGCTCAATAATGCGATCTTCCGGGATCGAGCCTGGAACCAGACAGGGTGAAATGAAGAGGTGTCCTCGCCACGCCCCGTGCAGCGTTCGGGTTGCGATGGTCAGCCATAGACACGAGAGACCCGCCACAAGGACTCCTCCCACGACGAACAGGAACCCGATATGGGTCTGCTTCGCCAGCGCGAGCGTAGCTATCGCATAAACTCCGATCGGAAACGTGAACCCCCACCATCCGAGATTGAATGGCATTCCATGATGCAGGTAATGTCTGGTCGTGAGAAGTGCGATCAATAACCACCAGAGACCATATCCCCACAACATGGAGCCTCCGATTACGCCCAGGCCAAAGGCTACCTCTCCAATGCCTGGTAGACCGGCCGCAGGAAAAATTTGATTCGCATCGGAGCCGAGAAGGATCAGGCCGAGCGCGCCGGTACCGATAGGACCCATCGCCAACCAGCCCGTTGCTGCCATATCACTCGGGGGTAGCTTGTGCAGCACGAGCCTCATGAGCAGAATGACCAGGACGCTCATCGCCAAGGGCACGGAGAAGGCCCATAGCGCGTAGGAGATTATCACTATTCTCAAAGCAACATGGGGATCTGGCATGTGCAGTACCAGCAACGCGCCGCTCGCAGCTGAGACTTCAGCAGCGACAATCGGCAAGAGCCACAGCGCTGTCATTGTTTCCAGACTGTGCTCCTGGCGTGTAAACATCATGAAAGGAATCAGCACCCCGCAAGCGACGGCCATGACAACATCAGCCCACCAGAGGAAGCGAGCTGCTTGCAAAGCCGAATTGCCCCACAAAGGAATACCAAAGACCACGAATCCGTTAATGATGGTCGCGAGACCCATCGGAATTGCGCCGAAGAACATCGACGCCACAGAATGCCCAAAGATTCTGCGCGCCCCCTCGTAATATGCCACCCACCGGGCGAAGTAGAGGATGCTGAAAAGCAGAAAGAGTGCAATATTTAGGAACCACAGACATTGGGCAACAACATGCAGCCCGATGATGTGTATCGGCAATTGGTTTAGTGCGAGCGCCAGGATGCCTGTGCCCATAGTTGCCGTAAACCAATTGGGCGTGAACTGTCGTACCATCTCGTGTTTACGATTTAGGTCATTCATAGCGCACGCTCCCGTACCAACTGCGATGATGGCGAATCGGAAGTAACAGTGTTTTTTCCGAGCGAAGGATAGTGCGACGCTGAAATCCATCTTGTCTGAGGCAAACTGCGCAGCGGCTGTCGGCCTCGAAGAGGCTACTTCTCAGCGCGTTCTTTCAAGCTTGTAAGCCAGAGTTGGTGCTTGTCGTGCATCTCGCTCGGCTGATTTTTACGGAAATCGATTGCACCTGGACCCTTTACCACTTCTTCAGTGACCACATGACAACCGTGTTCAGTCTTCAGGAGAAGAAACGTGTGGTAGGCGCTCATGCCAGGTCCGTCGCCAAACCATCCCAGACGACTATCCGGAACGAACTCATGAACACGGCTGGAGATGGGGACACCGAACGTCTCCCAGGTAAAGTGCGTGTCTTGGCCAAGCTTGCCATCCGGGCTGTTCAGCAACTTGATGTCCTTCGAGTTCGAATACCACGAAGGCCACTTCTCGGCATCGATAAGGTTAGTAAAGACCGTCTCGCACGTAGCGTGGATTACGATCTCGTTATGCGCGAAGAGTTCGGCCTGTTCCGGATGAAAGCCATGAGGCCAATGAATATCTGGGTTACGTTTTGCGCCATCTGCATTGAAAGTAAGTGCTTCGTTCATTGGTGTCTTCTCCTTGTATTGTGCGTGGGCTGCCGACACTAACGCTGTCGAAAACAAAGCAAGTAAGGCAAGGATTGTCCAGTAGTTTCTTTTTGTCATTTCTTATCTCCTTCTGTACTTTGCGCCTCAACCGGCGAGCGCAAACACGACTTCTAATGTTGTCTCGCTTTCGAGCGAGTCTTTTTCGCCGCCATCGAACTTCGATCCAGCCGTCCCTAAACCCATCGATCATTTGCATGCGCGTTGTTGAGTTCTTCATCCATTGATAGAAAGAGCTCCCCCATCTGCATCCGGAAATTGCCTCATCCGTGATCCGAAGGATCGATGGTCAAGGCAGAGATATCGTTTCCCGAACATCGATACCTCGCATGCCCGCTCTCCGAGCCGCTTCCAAGCCTTCCTCCGTGTTTTCGAAGACGACGCATTTCATCGGCAGAACATTCATCCGTTTTGCCGCAAACAAAAATAGGTCTGGGGCAGGTTTCCCGTGCTCTACTTCATCAGCGGTTATCACGTAGTCGAAAAGATCCCATAGTCCGGCGCTCTTCAAAGTCGCACGAACATTTCGTCGGCTGCCACCAGACGCTACGCTAAGAGGAACTCTTCCTTTCCATGTCTTTGCGATGGAGGCTACCCAAGGAACTGGGTGAATCAGTGACACATTTTGCACATAAATGCGATCATGATCTGCGATCACCCCAAGTTTATCGATTGGAACTTTAGCTACTTCGGACTCGTACGCCTCAAGCAAGGCCGTTGCTGAGATGCCAACTCGATCTAGGTACCACGTCTTTTCTATAACCAGGTTCCGCTGTGCGAATGCCTCGTGAAAGGCCATTAGATGAATCGCTTCAGTATCAACCAACGTCCCATCGCAATCAAAAATCATGGCAGAGAAGCTGAGGCTCGCCAGCATGGTCAGTACGCTGTCTTGCTTCAACCTTTCCATATATATGGAATACACCAGTTGAAGAAAATATTACGCAATGGAAGTTATGAAATATTAAACATGCCTTGATAACGGTTTGGAATGGGCTTGTAGTTTGGATGCCTTGCTCTCGTCTGTGAAAGGTGTGTGGGAATGATCTCGTGCCCGAGGATCTCAAAGCGGGAGTGCACGGCGCTCTAGTGGCCCAAGTCCCTTTGGGTCGTCTCGCCCAGCCCGAGGAGATTGCCAAGGCTTTAGCTTTCCTAGCCTCGAAAGATGCAAGCTACATCGCTGGAGCGGGAATATCTGTAGATGGCGGAGCCGCCCAGATCTAATGTGTTGGTGGGTGCGTCGCGGCTTTGGACGCACCCATTCTCTTACCACAGACGTCAGCAATAATGCGCTTATCCGTAGATCGTCGACATCCGTGTGTGCATTGGCCTGCTCTTACCAGTCGAGATCTGGATCTGTAATCCAGGCTGAGTTCCCGTTACCGATCATTTCGATCCGGCCTTCATGAAGGTTCTACCGGACCGTAGCGCTGCGGAGACGCTACATCTTCACGCCACCGTTCACCTCTATGCGCTGCCCATTGACCCAGCCGTTATCGTCAGACAGTAACGCAGCGATTGCTGGTCCAATGTCGTCCGGGCCAGCCACACGACCTAGAGCCGTATGATTGGCGACTAGCTTGTTTACCTCGGGGTTGTCGCGCACGATGCCGCCGCTAAAGTCCGTTGCAACTGCACCGGGTGCGACGACATTGACCGTGATGCGGCGCGGGCCTAGTTCGGTCGCCATGTGTCGCGAAAGAACGTCGATGGCTCCCTTCATCGAGGCGTACGCAGCTCCTCCACGACTCGAAAGGCGAGTGCGGGTGGTCGAAATATTGACAATCCGGCCACCATCTTTCATTAGAGGCAGCAGCGTCTGCGTCAGAAACAACACGCCCTTGAAATGGACGGTGTAGATGCTATCCATCTCTTCTTCGGTGACACTCTCCAAGGGCATGTTGCGATGATTGTTGCCCGCGTTGTTGACCAGGTAGTCGAAGCGCTCCGCCCCTATTTCGGCGAGCACGCCGCGCACGCTTTCAGCGAAAGCCTCGAACTCGCTGACTTTGCTGGTATCGAGATGCAGCGCAAATGCCTGCACGCCAAAAGACTTAGCTGCAGCAATGACCGCATCCGCGTCCTCGCGATGACTGTGATACGTAAAGATCACGTTCACTCCGCCCCGTGCGAGACTTTCCACGGTGCTGCGACCGATGCCTCGGCTTCCTCCAGTGACGATAGCAATCTTTCCTTGTTGATCCAGTGACATGGTTCCTCCTGATCCTCTTCCAAACTAAGCCGCCGAAGAGCGATGCGGAATGGCCTGGTTTCGCAATTTCTTGCCTATTCCTCTCACGTACACTGATCTTCCATGGGTGCCACGAAGAACAGGAGAGCGCAAAGTCTCGACAACCTGGCGCAGGCGCTGGGCCGCTACACGGAATCGTGCGCAACGACGAACCCCTACCCGACCGCCATCGAGGGCTTCGTGGTCCTTCGTTCCGATCAGCCGAAGCTTCCCAGCTACCGGCTCTTCCAGCCTGCTCTTTGCGTCGCGATACAAGGGAGCATGTGGGCCACTTTTGGCGACGTTCGCTATGTGTACAACGCCGGACAGGCAATGGTTGTCACCGTTGAAATGCCGTCACGCGGCGCTGTCTCTCAGGCAAACCCCGGCGACCCCTTTTTAGGTTTCGTCCTTGTTCTCGATCTGGCTGTTTTGCATGAACTTGTAGAGCAGATGTCATCGCAGCCGAAGAGCCAGACACATGCTTCGTCGGCCTCGCCTGCGGGTGTCTGCGTCGTCGATCTCAGCGCAGAGGCGTTGGATTGCCTAAGCAGAGCGATGCGTATGCTTGAGACGCCGACAGCCATCCCGCTGCTCTATCCTAGGCTGTACCGCGAGCCGCTCTATTGGCTGCTAACGGGCTCTGGCGGAGGACAGCTCCTACACACAGTCGTAGCATCCAGCCGCGAGAACAGATTGATCGCCGCGATTCACGAACTGAAGACACGCTTTGCGGAAGCGGTGCGGGTCGATGAACTGGCTTCCATCGCTTGTATCAGTTCTGCAACCTTCCATCGTCACTTCAAAGCGACAACAGGGATGAGTCCTCTGCAATATCAAAAGGAGCTACGCCTGCTGGCGGCTTGACGGCTCATGCTCGAAAACAGTTCAAACGTTGAGACAGTCGCAACAGAAATAGGCTACGAAAGTGCTCCACAGTTCAGCCGCGAGTATGCGCGGATGTATGGCCGCCCGCCACGCCGTGACGTACGTGCGTTGGCTGAATTTGTGAGCGAATCCTTCTAACAGCGAAGGGCAGTTCCCGATGGACGCTGCTCTTGTCATCTGTCTTCGGGTGATGCCAGACCAAACGGCACGTCGACTCGCCTTCTCGACAAACGCCAAATCGACGATGCGGTGCGCCGGGATAAACCGGCATGAAGCAGGGAATGAAAGAGTCCCACGAGAAAGGAGTAGCGAACCGCTCGGCCTCGAGTTTTGCGTTGCACACCGCGAGGTGTGCGGCGAAGCGTAAACAGGGGTACAGGTGGGCTGGGTATTGAGCTCCGAAAAGATGCAATCAGGACGCTGACGCTTTTGCATTGGCGGAAGGCAACACGGGCGGGAGCGATATCGCGAGTTCCTGTCCGGTCCTGCGTAGTCGTAGACCCCAGACACGCCTGGAAGCTTCATGCACGAGAACCGGGAGACCTCGGAGACGCCTGCTGCCAACCAGCAGGACGGCGGGTGAAGGCTTAGGCCGCAATATCCGCATGAACGTCCCCGAGGAGTCGGACAGCGGCATAGTACCTATGAATCATTCGAACAAAATCGAGCAGTCGATGGCGGAGAGTGAGGAGGGAAGGCCGCTGATCAAGGAGAACACCCATCAGTCCAGCACGCGCCCGACACAGAGCGGGGCTTGCGTGTCACAGGGGCTGGCGGGTGTGCGGAAAGCAGCAAGGGAACACAAGAAGAGGAAGTTCACCGCTCTGCTCCACCACGTCACAATCGATCTGCTAAGGAGCAGCTTCGGTTCTCTGAAGCGCAAGGCTGCACCCGGCGTAGATGGAATGACGTGGCAGGAGTATGAAACCGGGCTGGAGGGTCGGCTCGCCGATCTGCACAGCCGGGTGCATCGCGGTGCGTATCGGGCACTTCCATCGAGAAGGGTTTACATCGAGAAAGGCGACGGACGGAAGCGTCCGCTCGGGATCGCCGCACTGGAAGACAAGATCGTCCAGCACGCGATAGTCACCATCCTCAATAACATCTATGAGGAGGACTTCCTTGGCTTCTCGTATGGTTTTCGTCCGGGGCGCAGTCAGCATAAAGCGCTGGATGCGCTGTCTTACGCACTCGTGAAAAGGAAGGTGAACTACGTACTTGATGCCGACATCCAGGGCTTCTTCGATAACCTCGATAAAGCGTGGATGATCAAGTTCGTCGAGCATCGCGTCGCCGACCGACGCCTCCTGCGCCTGATCCAGAAATGGCTCAAGGCCGGGGCGATGGAGGACGGGAAATGGTCGGATACGGAGACAGGTACTCCGCAGGGGTCGGTGATCTCACCACTCCTTGCCAACATCTATCTCCACTATGTGTTCGATCTCTGGGTGGACGTCTGGCGCAAGAAGTGTGCGCGAGGCGAGGTGATCGTTCTCCGCTATGCGGACGACATCGTCCTTGGCTTCCAGTGGGATACGGACGCAGACCGTTTTCGCAAGGACTTGGAAGAACGGCTGGGGAAGTTCAGACTGGAGCTGCATCCGGAAAAGACGCGCCGGATAGAGTTCGGGCGGTATGCCGAACAGAACCGGAAACGAAGAGGAGAAGGCAAGCCGGAGACCTTCGACTTCCTTGGTTTCACGCATATCAGCGGGAAGAACGGGAACGGGTCTTATGCCGTGCGGCGCATGACGATCCGCAAGCGCATGCGAAAGAAGCTGCAGGAGATCAAGCAGCAACTCAGGATGCGCATGCATGATCCCGTGCCTCAGACCGGCGCGTGGCTCAGGTCAGTTGTACAGGGGTACTTCAACTACTACGCTGTGCCCGGAAATCTCGATAGCCTCGGGCTGTTCCGGGAACGCGTGCTCCGCTACTGGGGGCAAGCGCTGAAGCGACGTAGTCAACGACACCGGTACGCCTGGGTCCGTCGCCTCAAGCTGGCCGCACAATGGCTTCCTACACCTCGCGTGATGCATCCTTGGCCCCTTGACCGCTTCGCCGCCAATCCGAGATAGGAGCCGCATGCGCTAATAAGCGCTCGTGCGGATCTGTGCGGGGGGCGATCAGTAATGATCGTCCCTACCGCGACCTTTTCGAGGACAAATACCTCCGGAAAGACGACTCGGCCTGTTCTCTCATTTGAGTGGTTATCGAGCGCGGTACTCCCAACAAGGCGGCAAGTGGTGGAACTAAAACTCTGCCGCCTTGGAAGTGAGCTGTTCCTAGGGATTCGCACCGTAACGCAGTCCGTCGATCAGGACATCGACCATCTTGCCCGCATAAGTGGGTTTTTCTCCATAGGGTCCGCGGCACATCGTAGCCACCGTCCATAAGAGTTCCTCTGCGTCAATATCGCTGCGGACAGCCTTAACGGCGATGGCACCGTCGAGCAACTCACGAAGTGCACCGCCCAGACGTTCCATCACGTACCCAGGCAGGGCTGCGTAGGCGGGATCGCCCGAGTGCAGTGCAGCCGCCAGGCCACGCTTTGCCCCAACAAAATCCATCAAGCGGTGGAGCCAGCGGGCCAGCGCTTCCTCCGGCTCATATTCGCCTGCGAACACCGCGGCTGCGTCCGCGCATGCTTCCACATGCGACTGCATGACCGCCACGATAAGGTCGGAGCGTTGCGGAAAATGGCGATACACGGTTCCTAAACCAACGCCCGCTCGCTCCGCAATCTCGCGCACAGGAGCATCCACGCCGGACGTCGCGAACACCTCGGCTGCAGCACTGAGAAGAGCTGCGAGGTTTTGCTTGGCATGCGCACGCACCGGCGGCAGCTTCGTTGTTGTGCTCTTCTTCGGCGCGCGGGTAGACGCTGTTTTCAAGATGCTTCCCTTGCTTGCGGAACAATGTTCCGGTAATATCGGAACATTGTTCCGTTGCTCTTTAAGGATAACAGGACAGTCCCAAGGAGGATACAAAGTGTCGAATCAACGTATAGCTCTCGTGACTGGGGCCAATCAGGGAGTCGGATTCCAGGTTGCGAAGGAACTCGCCGCCAATGGTGTGATGGTTTATGTCGGGTCGCGCAATCTGGAGCGCGGCGAAGCTGCCGCGAAAGAGATCGGCAACGGTGCGATCGCGCTGCAGATCGATGTCACCGATCAGGCTTCGATCCGTGCTGCGGCCGAGCGTGTCCGCACGGAGTTTGGCCGCCTTGATCTGCTTGTCAACAACGCAGCTATCTCGAACACAAGCAGGGGCGACCGCTCGCTCGAGGAGTTTTCCAAACTCACCCGTGCAAGCAAGATTTCTCTGGACGAGGTCCGCGCCATCTGGGAGACGAACGTCTTCGGTGCGCTTGCCGTGTATCAAGCCATGTTGCCACTCCTGCGGGAATCCGCGCACGCACATATCGTCAATGTCTCCAGCGGCGTAGGTTCACTGACTACGAATGCGAAGTCGGATTTCCAATATCGCAAGATGTACAGCCCGGGCTATGCGGCCTCGAAGACAGCTTTGAACGCCATCACGCTAGCCATAATGATCGAACTGGAAGGCAGCGGGATCAAGGTCAACCTTGTATCCCCAGGCTTCACGAAAACGAATCTCAATGGCTATGCCGGGCTAGAGACACTTGAGGACGGCTCGCGCGAGGTAGTGCGGGTCGCGCTGCTCGGACCGGATGGTCCCACCGGAACCTTCACGCGCTGGGAAGGTGAAACGATCCCCTGGTAAATAGAAATTCCGTCCATGGAACCATCAAAGGCCGCTTCGGCCGCACAGCGAGAGAAGAAAGGAAACTGCCGTGAAATACCGCACGCTAGGCCGAACAGGCATCAAGGTCAGCCCATATTGCTTAGGAGCGATGATGTTCGGCGGCATCGCCAACTCCGATCACGACGACTGCATTCGTATCATCCACAAGGCCTTAGATTTCGGCATTAACTTCGTCGACACCGCCGATCGATACAGCAACGGAGAGTCGGAGGAGATCGTCGGCAAGGCGCTCAAGGGTCGTCGCCAAAATATCGTGCTGGCCACTAAGGTGAACGGCGCAATGGGAGAGGATCCAAATCAGCAGGGCAATTCGCGCCGTTGGATCACACAGGCCGTGGAGGCGTCGTTGCGCCGTCTTCAGACCGACCACATCGATCTTTACCAGATCCACCGGCCCTCTCCCGATACCGACATCGAGGAGACGTTGTCGGTGCTCACGGACCTGATGCGCGCGGGCAAGGTGCTCGCCATCGGGTCATCGACGTTTCCTGCTTCCGAGATCGTGGAGGCGCAATGGGTGGCGGAGCACCGTGGCCTGGCTCGCTTCCGAACCGAGCAGCCACCTTATTCGATCCTCAACCGCAGTATCGAACAGGAGGTTCTGCCCATCTGCGAGAAGTATGGGATGGGCGCGCTGGTCTGGAGCCCGCTGGCGAAGGGTATGCTCACCGGGCGCTACCGCAAGGGGCACTCTCTGCCGGAGAGCCTGCGCGTCAAAGTCTTTCCCAAACAGATGTCCGACGAGCGCAATCTGGAGGCGGTCGAACGCCTCATCCCCATCGCCGAGGGAGCCGGGATTTCGTTGACGCATATGGCGATGGCGTTTGTGATGGCTCACCCCGGTGTAACATCGGCGATTCTCGGTCCACGCACGATGCAACAGCTGGACGATCTGCTCGCCGGTGCCGAAGTTGCGCTTAGCGACGAAATCCTGGATAGGATCGACGAGGTCGTTGCGCCGGGGACCGACGCGGGGCCGATGGGCGCACTCTACACTCCGCCCGCAGTAACTCAGGCGAGTTTACGGCGTCGTCCAGATCGGGTTGCAGTTTGACCCGATTCACGATCGTATGACAACTTTCTTAGAACCTCGCGACTACGAAGAGTATCTCGCACCATCCAAAAGACCACACGTTCACCTCTTGCGCATCATGGCGGCAAACAAGATGAAAGCACGGCTCGTCAATGCCACGCCAATCACTAGCCAGCAAGTAAGGCTCTTCGATAGCCAATGAGCAAGACGGCCGCGAGACTGGAAACGGCCCTTAGCTTGCTTTTATCTTCGCTACACCCGCGACGGATGCTTCCGCCAATTTCATTGCGCGTCGGTAGAATCGTTATCTGGCGGACCGGATTTTTCTTTTACCGATGCCGATGATTGAGTATTGGGTTTTGGAGTTTCAGGAATCGTAAGCACTGGCGGTTTGACCTTGTACCGAATGCGCCAATACCACTGCTTCCAGGGAGCAATCCAATTCTTTCTCCGGACCCTCCACGGAAGTCCCTTGTCCATTCGTAAGGTTTTCCAATGGGTGAAGTTCCGGTACGTCTGGATGGTCTGTTCACTCAGGTCCGCCACCACGACGGTGACATTGGCCACGACTCCCCCTTCCGCATACACACGAAAGCCTTTTGCTTCGTATCGCTCTCGTAAATCGAAACGAAATGCAATCGACTCGTCAGGCGGAAGTATGTGCCTTTCGTACATTAGGAAGTCATCGTCAGTCACTACTGATTCGATATGGCATTCCAACCGTATGTCGAGAATGATGAACGGTTGAGTCCCGACGTTTTTTATCTCAAACCGTCCCGTCGGAAAGAATGAATCAACCGCTATTTCGATAGTCAATATGGGCTGCACAATGGCGCGGGTCTGATTGGCCATCGCCTTTGCCATACGTGCCGTCAGGTATGCGTACCAGGCTGTGATGACGACGAGGCAGAATGTGGCACGGGAAGCCCCGTCTTTGATAAACCACGCGAACAGGCGTATCCAATGGTTGTCCAGAGTGTGCATTAGGAATAGTGAATCATATGCTTTGTCCCGTGAGACTCGCTACTGCATTCCGTATAAGTTTGGTGGACGACTCAGACCTTGGCTGGATGATCCAGTGTGCATCTGAGTATCCGCCGTGCGCGAACAGGTTGCCGCGCTCTCCTATTGGCACTTAGAGACCACTGTGCCAGAACGTAGATTGCCCAGCATGACTACACCGGTAATATAGAGATCCGCCGACTCCAGGGGAGACCGCCGTAGAGTGGCCCCTGCAGTATGGGCGCAAGAGGACAAACCTCTTTGGTTTTTCCCCTTGACCGCTTTTCCCGCTATGTCTTTTCGCTCACGATATCTCTTTGTTCAAAAGCGTCTGTCGCCCACCTCGCCACCTCTACAACCCCGGTGAACTGATGTTGTTCACCCGATGGAGTGGTCAGAGAATACGCATTCGTTTTAACTTCTTCAGATATGTTCGGCCTTGTAGCAAGCCCCACCGCCCAGACACAGAAGCATCGCAAATTGCAGAAGTACATCTCCCCGACCGTATCCTTCAGGACGAAAGAGGGGTCCCCTTCTGCGCGATGTTGGGAGCCCCGGTTAGGTTCTCTGCCTCCTCGGCCCCGAGCCTCCCAGACCATCTTTCGGATACTGGAGAGGCGGACGTTCATCGTTGAGGCGGAAAGCCGGCCATGGTCGCCCGGTACTCCGTCAGGAGTGATCCGGTCAGTGGCCGCGACCGGCCGAAAGGGCAAACAGGTCGTCGAAGGCCTTCGTGTAGTTTCGGCGGGTGTGGGGAGAGACCACCAACTCCAGGACCATCTTCCGCAGCTCGGGTTAGAGCACCAGCCACAACAGCCCGCCCTCCCCTAGTAGTTTGAAGGGTAAGATCACGTCATGCCCGAGGAACTAGTCCTAATACTGGTTGTGCTTGGCGTCGCTGGATGGATCATCTACGCGGTCGCAAAAGCCATAGTGGAGGCAACTCAAGCTACTCACAAAGAGATCACCGAATCTCTAACCAGAGCCAATGCGACTCGCTTCCTCAAGAAGAAAGAACGTCTTAGAGCTTTCGTTCGGATAAATCTCCCCGCAGAACTGGAACGCACTGACCAGACGATCACCCAGCTCGAGGCCGCGTTCGCAGCACGACGGAACACCTCGAAATGGGTGGCGCATCGGCCAACGTGGCAAAAGGTGCCCTTCAAAGCCTTCGCTGCCCCGACGCAGAATGCACAATCGACCGAGATGAACGTTCGGGAGCTTGCTTTGATCCTTCGCCCGAACGCTGAACCGTGGCACGAGAAAGAAAATAGGATGTTGGGAAGCGACTGTTCGTATCCGTGGCAGCCTCCGTCCTCCTCGCACTGTCTCGAGTTGGAAACGTTCACCATTTCCGAAATACGAATGGAATTCGCCATATTTGAGGCAAGCTCGAAAAACATCCGCGAGAAAGATCTGGATCGCTTCTTTGGCAATGAGCGCGGAGAAGTCGAGCGCTACAACGAGAAACGTCGATTATTGCTCTTTAGATACGAGAAGCTTGCCAACTCTGTGGCGGCGTGGAACGCTAAAGAAAGACAACAGTGGACACAATATCGTGATTCATCTATCGCTTTCGAAAAAGAAGAGATGGCAAAGTTCCAAGACGCGGCTCGGGCATACAAGGATGAGTGCATCGCAGAGAACACTCGCCTGCGCGAGGTCCTCAACGGCTTTCGTGCAGGACAGAAACAGCAAGTAATAGATCGACTAGATTACATTGTTGGCTCCATCGAATGGCCGGTATCAATGCCGCGGGTGTGGCAAGCCGATTATGACGAAGTGCAACACATTCTCATTGTCGAAATTGAGCTGCCGAACATAGTTCATAGGCCACCAGCAAAGTTCGTTGAACAGAGGATTGGCCTTGTTGCAAAGCCTCTTAATCAGAAAGAATGTGGTGAATTCATCCCACAGTTTCATCCAGCGATCATGCTCAGAGCAGCTTTCGAGATATTCCGAAATGCTGATAGCAGCGTCGTCCAGCTCTTGGCTTTGAATGGCTGGGTCAGTTTCCACCACCCACATACCGGTCTCGACACGAGAGCATACACGGCAACTCTCCTTGTCGAGCGGGAGCAGATCGCTTCCCTGAACCTAAACAGAATCGATCCCTTGGCTGCCTTTCAGGCGCTGAAAGGTAAATCAGCAGGAAAGCTGATCGAGATTATTCCCATCGAACCGGCCCTCAATATGAAACGAACTGATTCTCGCTTCGTGGCCGCCAGAGACGTGTTGGAATCCCTCGGAACGAACACCAACCTTGCTGCGATGGACTGGCAAGACTTCGAACACCTGATTCGCGAGTTATTCGAGAAGGAATTTTCCGGGCGTGGCACTGAAGTGAAGATTACCCAAACGAGCAGAGACCGAGGGGTGGACGCTATAGTTTTCAATCCTGACCCAATCCACGGCGGGAAGTACATCATCCAAGCAAAGCGCTATACCAACACAGTGGACGTGAGCGCAGTTCGCGACCTTTGCGCCGTCGTCCGCAAGGAGGGTGCGTCACGTGGCATTCTCGTCACAACTAGCACCTACGGAGCAGATGCATATACCTTCGCGAACAATGAACCGATCACCCTCTTGGATGGGGCTCAACTCCTCGGGCTCTTGCAAAAGCACGGCTATCAGTTTCGCGTCGATCTCGCCGAAGCGCGACGCATGAAAGCTGAACAGACTGATCTATGATCTTTCGCCCTGGGGATGCTGCGTCAGCTGCCTTTGCTGCTTTCCCTATACCCCGGGTGATACAGCATCACCAGCGTTAGAAAGATCACTACACCAACCGTATCGCCTGCGAGAAGGCCATGCTTGGAGAGCCCGGAGGACTTGCCGCCGACCGTTTCAAGTTAGAAGTTGGGTGCTTTTGACTAAAACCCCGAAAGTCAATTAGGACCATCTTGGGTCACAACACTAAACGTCAAAAATCGTACGCTTAGGCTCCGTTACGCAAACCTGTTGCCAGTCGAGAAGGGATGTAAGCCCAAACCCCCAGAAAATTCCGCGACCTTTAGACCATGCTATTCGTCGTCGCCAGACGATCCTTCAATGCCGCGGGTGGGGTGGCGGCCCATCTTGGTTACGCAAATAGCGCGTAATGAGTCTCCGATGACCGAATGCGCTGGCCAGCTTTTGGGCGTGTCGGCCAGAGCGGTCGCAACCACGGCGGCAACGCCAAAGGCTACACCGAATACAGAGGTTTTTTCACGTCGAAGGTCGTGGAACCGTTTAGCTTGAAGCTGATCCATTATCATTGTGCCGAATAGGATGAGGAACTCTTTATGTCAACGACGTCAAAAGACTGTAACGATGCTTGGAAAAAAGGATATATTGACGGCTATAAATCGGTCCGAGGAACGTCTCCGTCGGTGCCATCGCGACCAGGCACCTACCCAGCAGCAACCCTAAATCAAGTCGCTTATTTTTATCAATTGGCTTATGTCGCTGGGAAGAAGGCGGCGGCAAGATGAGTCATAATGTAGGGAAGCAACACCTTATAGCCTCCCTAGTATGCTGGCAGGTGAACTCGACGAATTCACCTTTTGACTGCTGATGCTTGACTCCACGGGACAGTGTCTCGATGGGCAGAACTCTCCAACCACATCGGGTCACCAACCTTAATTACGGATACGGATTGGAGTTTGATCATGTCTTGGCTTGGCCAGGTTATCAGGGCGTGGAGAGCGGGTCTTCGTGGGGAGAATCTCGATGATTGGAATGATCTAGAGTGGCCGGATTTGAATAATGGAGGAGCTGGGGATGAGTTAAATGACGACTCAGGTGCTGCCATCCGTCAAATTGATATTAGTTTGATCGGAAATCTGCTCGTGAAGGGGACGACTCAGATCGCTGCCGACTCAGCCATCGCCGTAGCATAGGAAGGTGGCTGGGATTACAGGCTAGTTGATGCCAGCGCGTTCGGCCCTATGGCAGAATTGACTGCGGAACTGACGGGCATTATGCCCGGCCATCTGCTAATCCTGATGAACATCCAGACGCTCCCTCCACCATTCGTAGAGTGCTTGATTCATGCACTGGAAAACCAATCGATATTGGTCAGGATTTCGTCGAACCTCACCATCGAAGTTCCAATCTATTCATTTCCAATTTTCGCCACCTGTACGAACATAGATTACTGTTCCCCAAAGTTGCTGGCGCATTTCCCTGTACAACTCGACGCCGAGACGGGATTGATTGAAACAATTGATCGGGAGGACATTCCTGATGTTTCGGGACCGGACGTCAACTTAAATGATCCGCGATCTATGAGTAGCGATGCGGCACTGCTTCTGTTGGGTTTGGCCCCAGGCACCTCCGTAGTAGAAATTCGGCAGGCTTATCGTAGGAAGATCGCTGAATGGCATCCTGACAAACTTGAAGGAATGGCCTCTGAGCTAAAAGTCTTTGCCACTGAACGAATGAAGATGCTGAACGCCGCGTATGAATTGCTTATGATCAAACCTCCTGTAAGACCTTATGCTGACGCCAGCAGCAACAGCAACGGGTAAACGAGAAGCTGATTCAGAGGACGATAGCATGACAAGGATGACGTAGGGCATTTTCAGAGGTCAGGTGTGCTATGCTTCCGCAGGAAATCATCCATGTCCCTGTACGTCGGAGTCATCTGCAAACGTCCTACCTGTAACCGGTTCATCTGCCTTCCCCTCCAACGGTTCCAGGGCGCCGCCATCGCCTACGAGGTCGCAGGCGATCACTCCTGTTCGCACTGTGGAGAGCTGCATTCGTACAGCAATCAGGATGCGGTCGACGAGCATGGCAATTCGATCGCCGAAGTGTGATCCCCGCATGCCGCCCGAGATCGAACTCGCCCCACCGCTCTCTCCCAGTTCTTCTCCTGTGCTCGTCCCGCCAGACAACGCCGCCCCACAGTCGAACGGCCTGAACGCCGCCCCAGGGCCAGGGTTGAGAGTAATAGCAACTATAGTTGCTATTACGTTCGCTAGCCATCCCCACACGATGGTTATGTGCCAAAACCCGTCGGAGCAGACAAGAAACGCAAGACTACGACGCCTAATCAGGTGTTTGGTACTGCTGTGACTGAGAAGCGGGTGTCACATGATCTTTCACAAGCCACCTTGGCGGCTACGCTGGGCTATAGCAACTACTATTTGGGCAAAATAGAACGCGGTCACGCAAATATCACGTGCGATGTCATGTCCGCGATCAGCAGCTATTTCCAGATGTCAATTGGGCAGTTCTGGACTTTTGCCGAAGCACTGCCAAGGAAATCGCCTAGTGGAAGGTAGAATCTGCCGGGAATGATTCTCAGCGCAGATCCAAGAGCAATTGCTCCTGGAAAGAAAACGATTCAAGGTTGTCTCTTATGAATCAACAGCTTGGCTGGTCGGTGCATTCTCTGCATATGCCCAAAAACGACTGAGCGGCAGCAAATCGTAGTAGCTGACGATTGCGTACATGATATCGAAGGAAAAATTCTCTTTACCTTGTTCGATGTTTCGCAGGTAGAACTCTTCACAGCCAACTTTTGCCGCTACCACCGATTGTGAAATCTTCTTCTCGATTCGGAGTTGCGTGATGGCAGCGCCAAAGCGCTCCCTAGGAGTCGTAGACTTTCGTATTTTGCCGACCCCAACCGGTTTTGCCACAAACCAATCGTGCAGCCAGTCATCTGAATTGAACTAGCAACTATAGTTGCGTATACTTCGTTTCAGCAACTATAGTTGGATACTCGTTCCGCGCAACGACATCATTCATCACCCCAGTCATTTATCGGAAGTGCAAAGGGAAGAGCAATGAGCTCAAAGGCCATTCTTTACTTTCCGAATTCTCTCGTGAGGCCGGACGACGCTGCCGTAGCAGAAGATGAGTCGCATGCTTTGGGCAGAGAAACGCTCTCAGATGAAGCCCTCCTTGAAGCCGTAGGTAAGGGATCGAGGGATGCTCTTGGGTTCCTCTTCCGTCGGCATGCCCGCGCCGTATTTCATGTTGCCTACCGAATTCTCCGAGATGAATCTGAAGCAGACGATCTCCGCCAGGAAGTCTTTCTCTATCTCTCCGAGCGAGCACAGCATTTTGACCCCCAGAAGAGTTCTGGAGCTTCCTGGATTATCCAGGTGACGTACCATCGCGCGATCGACCGGCGGCGGTACCTGGATTTTCGGCAGCATTACACTACGGAAGAGTTCGATGAGCAGCGGATGCCCACTATGGCGGTACAACCTTCCGCAGAAGCACTTGATGGCAAGGCGATTCGAGCTCGCATGAACGAGCAACTCACCCCGGATCAACAGCAAACACTAGAGCTTCACTTCTTCGAAGGATATAGTCTTCGCGAGATTGCGGAGAAGCACGGAAAGACGGTCGGCAATGTCAGACATCACTATTACCGGGCGTTGGATCGCCTGCGCTCTCATCTCTTTCCCCCGAAGCGGGGCTAGGGTGAGAGAATGGATGGCAAATTGCACTCCAAGGGAACTGAGCCGTTGAATCCCCAACTTCATGACGAGTTCGTTGCTCTGGTTGCGCTCTACTATTCCGGGGACCTCACAGACGAAGAGTGGGCCTTGCTGCAGGTACACCTTGCGTAC
Source organism: Granulicella mallensis (assembly GCF_014203225.1). Taxonomy (GTDB): domain Bacteria; phylum Acidobacteriota; class Terriglobia; order Terriglobales; family Acidobacteriaceae; genus Granulicella; species Granulicella mallensis_A. The sequence goes on from NZ_JACHIO010000013.1 coordinate 175,617, forward strand.
TGCGACAGTTGCCGGAACACGTTTGAGCAATACCAGCACATCACCTCGAATGTGATTCCGCTGATGGCAGCAAGCGCGGCCGCCGAGATCGATAGCCTGCCCAGGGAGTCAGACAGCACTATCGCGGCAGCGGAGCGCCGCCTGATGGCGCGGTTGGAGAGTCCCGTCACCCTTCCGCAAAATTCTGCGCCGAAGCGACCTTCCTGGCACGTATGGGGTATCGGACTGGCGGCTTGTTTTGTTGTGTTTGGTGCTTTCGCTTATTCGCGTTTCGTAAGGCATGGATCCGAACGGCGACAGCTGTCGATTTCCCAGTCCTCGGCGAATGGTCCATCCGTTCCTCCAACGGTAACGCTGGCGCGCAGCGCGGATTCGCTGGCTTTGCAGCAGAGCCAGGCCGAAGCCGCAACGCTGCGTCGGCAGATCTCGGCTATTGAAAACTCATCTGTGCGGTCCGAATCTTCCGCGGCAACTCTGCGACACCAACTCCAGGCAGAGCAGTCGCAACGTGACCAAATTGTTTCGGAAAGAGATTCTCTGAGCGCGCAGCTCTCTACAGCCCAGGCGGAGTCACAGGCGTTGCGTGAGAAACTCGCATCTTCCGAATCCTCGGTAGGTCAACAGGGCGTGCAGGTCAGTGCTCTCGAAGCTAAAGTTCGTTTATTGGATGCAGCGCTGGAAGAAACAAACAGCGCCCTCGATGACAGAGAGCGAATGCTCGCCCTCGATAAAGATTTTATGCAGCATGACCGTGACATCCGAGATCTGATAGGCGCGCGCGACCTCTATATCGCTGATATCTTCGATACGAATGAAAGCGGGAAGACCACGAAACCTTTTGGCCGTCTCTTCTACACCCAAAACCGCTCTCTGGTCTTTTACGGCTTTGACCTCGAAAAGCAGCCGGGATTGAAACAGGCAGCTGCATTTCAGGCGTGGGGCAGCGGAAGCGACAGCCAACCTATAAATCTCGGGTTGTTTTATCAGGACGACAGCCATAAACGGTGGGTCCTTCGATTCAACGATCCGAAGACCCTGGCGCGAATGAATATGGTATTTGTTACGGTCGAGCCTCCGGGCGGAAGCAATAAGCCGACCGGCAAGCAGCTTCTCCGAGCCTATCTGCAAATTCAGCCAAATCATCCATAATCGAATAAGCGAGGAAGCAGTTGGTACACCTTCGAGCGGCCATCCGTAGATAGAGTGTGCCCAAATCACTCTCCACCCTTCGGAGCGCCTGCTGCATGAAACGTTGGATCGCGTTGTTCCTTCTCTGTTTTTCCTCCGGGCCACTTTTCTCCCAGTCCACGAACGCCACAATCAGTGGAGGTGTCACGGACCCCTTAGGCAAGCTCATTCCTGATGCAGAAGTCGCCATTCAGAATGATGCGACGGGAGTGGTTTACAACTCCAAGACCAACAACTCCGGGATGTACCTGGTCCCGATCCTTCCGCCCGGCCACTACCACGTCCAGATCTCCAAGCCGGGATTCAAGACCATCATCAAGGCGGATGTCGTTCTCAATGTGCAAAGTGCTGTCGCTCTGAACTTTGTTCTGACCGTTGGCGCAGCCTCCGAGAGCGTCACTGTCGATGAGGCGACTCCGCCGATGAATACCACCGATGCCTCCGTGAGCACGATCGTCGACCGGCAATTTGTTGAAAATATTCCGCTGAATGGTCGAAGCTTTCAAGACCTTATCTCGATGACGCCCGGCGTGGTTACACAAAGTCCGCAAAGCACACTCAGCACGGTCGGTAGTGGAGGCGATTTCAGCGTCAACGGCCAACGCACTGAGTCGAACTACTACACCGTCGATGGAGTCACGGCGAACATTGGAGCTGGAAACGGTGGGGGCGCGGCTGGTCCCTCCACGGGCGGGACGCTGTCTGCCTCGACTGCTCTAGGAACGACGCAAGCCATCGTCTCTGTGGACGCGCTGCAGGAGTTTCGCGTGCAGAGTTCGACCTATTCTGCTGAGTATGGAAGGTCTCCCGGAGGCCAAATTTCGCTCGCAACTCGTTCAGGAACGAATTCTTTCCATGGAACCGCGTACGACTATCTTCGCAATAACTTCTTTGACGCCAATGATTGGTTCAACGATCACTATGGGAAGCCCACCCCGGCATTGCGGCAAAACGACTTTGGAGGGACGCTTGGCGGTCCAATCCGAATTCCAAAGTTGTATGACGGTAGAGACCGCAGCTTCTTTTTCGCTTCGTATGAAGGCCTAAGGCTCACCCAGCCGACAGCGGCCTCGATCCAATACGTTCCCGATCTCTTTATGCGCCAGCAGGCCACGGCCGCGATGCAACCCATTCTCAACGCGTTTCCGATTCCGAACGGAGTCGACTATGGCACAACCGCAGCGCCGAATTTGGCCCAGTTCATTGCTCCGTTTTCGCTCCCAAGCTCGATCAACGCTACCAGCGCGCGTGTGGATCACGTTCTTGGAAGCAAAATAGCCCTATTCTTCCGTGTCGGGGACACAACCAGCTATACAGAGTCACGACCCTACTTCGCTCTAACGACCATCACCAGTGACGTCCAGAGCTACACCCTGGGCGCGAACTCGCAGATGAAAAGCAACATCTCGGACGAGTTCAGGGTTGAATATGCCCGTTCCAATTCGTCACAGATCGGCGTTCTGGATTCGTTCGGTGGCGCAACCCCCACGAATCTTGCTGCTGATTTTGGCGCTGGTTCAATCGCTTCCGTGCAACCGGTCGTGTACCTTTACTTTTCGGGAATCGGATCTTCTCTTCTCACGCCCTATAACGGTCGAAATGAACAACGGCAATGGAACATCGTCGACGGTCTCAATGTCTCCTATAGAAATCACGTCTTCAAGTTCGGTGTCGATGATCTTCACCTCAAGTCTCCTATCCTGCCTCCGTCGCTTGAGCTCTATCCGAGCTTCGAGTCGTCGCAACAGGTTCTGACAGGTACGCCGGCCCTCTCCGAAGTCTTCAGCTTTCTCTCCTCAACACCACTGTTCCATCAAACGGCTCTCTATGCCCAGGACAATTGGCATGTCCGTTCAAGGCTTAGCATCTCCTACGGGCTTCGTTGGGAGCTCTCTCCGCCCCCCACCGAGCAACACAGCAACGACGCGTACACCCTGAACGGCACCATCAGTGATCCGGCCTCGCTGTCGGTTGCTCTCCGCGGGACCCCGCTTTGGCGAACCACATGGTTTAACTTCGCTCCGCGTCTTGGAGTGGCGTGGACGGCAAACGATCAACCGGGGAGAGAGACTGTCCTGAGAGCTGGTGGTGGCGTATTCTTCGATTCGGCGAACGAGATCGGAGCCCTCGGGTTCAGTAACTTCGGATTCCGGGCCTACAGCATAGGGACCGGCGACTCCTTGCCGTACACTCCCGCACAGCTTTCCGTCCCGATTTCCGTCTCGCCGCCCTACACCTCGGGAACGATCATCGCTTTTCCTGCTCACCTGCAATTGCCCTATACCCTGGAATGGAACGCGGCTCTTCAACAAGCGTTGGGCAAAAACCAGTCCTTGACGTTCTCCTATGTCGCCTCCAACGGCAGACGCTTGCTGGGCCTGCAGGAGCTATCCGTCTCCGCACTCAATCCGAACTTCAGCTCGATTGAGTATTTTGCCGGTGGTGTGACTTCAAACTACCAGGCCCTGCAGGTCCAGTTTCAGCGCTCCGTGGCTCACGGACTCCAGGCGTTGGGCTCGTACACTTGGTCTCATTCCCTCGACTTCGGCTCAAACTCCACCGCGCTGCCGCTACAGCGGGCGGACTCGGATTTTGACGTTCGACACAACGGGCAAGCCGGCCTGACGTGGGATCTTCCTGCTCCCAACGATCTGCCGAGTCCGATCGCAGTGCTGGCTGACGATTGGTCCGTTGACGCAAGGCTTAACGTGCGAACAGCATTTCCTGTCACCCTTGGTGGCGGCCTCACCACAGACCCCGCCACCGGTGAGGAGTTCGCCGGCGGATTGAACCTCGTACCACACCAGCCGATCTATCTGCATGGTTCACAGTATCCAGGTCGAAAGGCCATCAACCCCGCCGCATTCACGCTTCCGGCCTCAGGCGTCTCCGGTAATGCGCCGCGCAACTTCGTCCGAGGGTTTGGCGAGTCACAACTCAATCTAGCAGTGAACCGCGCCTTCAAATTGCCGGACAATCTGATGCTTCACTTCCGCGCAGAGACGTTCAATCTCCTCAATCATCCCAACTTCGGATATGTGGATTCGACCTATACGGACGCCACCTTCGGACAGGCTACGAAGATGTTGAACTCGAGCCTCGGCACGCTGGCTTCGCAGTATCAGCAGGGAGGATCTCGTTCGATGCAGTTTGCGCTCAAACTGACCTACTGATTCATTCAACGCCATTGGCGAGGACGTAATTTCCTCCTGCCGTTCATCCCCCTGTTCACCCCGGAGTTCCTCATGTTTCTCGCCCAACGCTGGATCGTCAGCGTATTGACCCTCCTTGTCTCTCTAAATGCGTTCTCGCAAGACCGTGCCTTTTCAGTTCGGGATGACATAGCTATGGTTCGCTTCAATCACCTTGCGGCACGAGCCCCAGGTTCTGGTTCCGATATAGCGAATCGTTCCCCCGATGGCAAATACTTTGCGGTTGTGACGACGAAAGGGATACTAGGTGAAGATCTTGTCGAATCCGACATCAATTTATTTGATCGAGACGCGGTGGAATCGTACCTGGAGAATCCGTCCATCCACGTTCCACCTCAACCGAAGGTGATTGCTCGAATCAGATCGTATCCCCACCATCAAGAGGCGTCCGACTACGCTCCCGTGATTAAGGATGTTCGCTGGTCTCTGACCGGAAGTCAGATCTTCTTCCGGGCAGAGGATATGAGAGGAAACTTTCAACTTTATGAAGCAGACGCAGAAGGCGGGGAGTCCCATGCCCTCACCCCGGTTGCTCGTAGCGTCGAACACTTCGATCTCGTGAAGAACGTGATTGTCTATACGTATTCCATGCCGCAAAGTGTGGGGCAGGAAGAATCACCCCGGAATCTTGATGCTATCGATATTACGGGTCGAGATCTGTACGACGTCCTCTTTCCTGGCCGACAGCAAGCCCTTAGGCCCGAGAACTACTCGATGGGAGTTTTGAAGCGGCGGCAGGGCCACTGGCAGGACCGTCCGGTGCCCCAATATTCCTTTCGCGACGGGTCGTACCTCGATTCTGTCTTTCCCTTCGTCTTGTCTCCCCTAGGAGACAAGGTCATCACTGTGGCTCCTGTGACTACCGTTCCGGAGGCTTGGAAGGTGTACGAGCCGGCTCCGGGATATGGGCAATTTCGTTTCGGCAAACAGGACTCGCTTCGCGTGGCTCCGAATAATCCCAATCGGCCGCGCCAGTATCTGGTAGTGGATCTCGCGACTGGAAGGATTGATCTCCGCGTTGAGGCTCCGAACGGAAGATCCTTGGCATACATCGACTCCAACCGTGCGGCGTGGTCGAATGACGAAACCCGCGCCGTGGTCACCAACACCTTTCTGCCGTTGCCGGAGGATTCTTCGCCTGCAACGACGGCAGGACCGTGCCCAGTGGCGAGTATCGATCTCCCCACGAGAATGGTCCAATGCCTCTTTCTTCCCCGGGACAAGAGTACGAAGGGGCATCCCCGGGTGATGGATGTTGCCTTTGGACGGGACAAGAACGAGATCGTGCTCCTCGTCAGCGGCGTGTCTGCCGGTAACGAAGTCATGCTGTATAGGCTCATCAATGGAGCGTGGACGCTGGCCTCTGTCAGCGAACTGACGGGGATCGGTCTGGATATTCCCGAAACGCTGGCGCAAAGAAGATCGGTTCAGTCAGAACTTCGAGTCTTCATCAAGGAAGGTCTCAATACTCCGCCCACGCTATGGGCTGAGGATGCGACGAAGAAGTTGTCGCGACAGATTTGGGATCCGAATCCCCAACTCTCCCATCTCCTCTTTGGCGAGGCCGCGGAGTATCGCTGGAATGACAAACGCGGTCATGAATGGACTGGCGCCCTGGTCAAACCGGTTGGATTCACACCCGGGAAGAGATACCCGTTCGTCCTGCAAATGTATTCCTACCATCGAGGGGAGTTCCTTACGGATGGGACGAGCCCAACGGCGTTCGCGGCACGTCAGTTGGCCAGTGCCGGGTTTGTTGTCCTGCAGATTCCCAAGAGGCCCGATACGTTCTCCGACGCAGACCCGCAGGATGCCTTCGAAGGATATCGAAGTGCTGTCGCTGCGTTGTCGGAGGATGGCCTGATCGATCCCAAGAGAGGCGGCGTCGTTGGCTTCAGTTGGACCTATTGGTATGCGACAAACGCTATATCGCAAGACCCCTCCTTATTCGCTGCTGCGACAGTCGCGGACGGTCTCGACAACAGCTATATGCAATATCAGCTCACAGCCGTGAATGGTTATGGCATACGTCAACAGATGGAAACCATCTACGGAGGCGCACCCATCGGCAAGGGGCTCACTTCGTGGCTCGAAAGAGCTCCTGATTTTCATTTCGATCGAATCCAGACGCCCGTAAGAATCGAAGCCATCGACCCATGGTCCGTGCTTGGAGTATGGGATCTCTACGCCTCTCTTTTCCTCCAGGGAAAGCCTGTAGATCTTATCTACTTCCCGAAGGGAACCCATATTCACCAAAGGCCGATGGAACGACTGGAGTCTCAGCAGGGAGACGTTGACTGGTTCAGATTCTGGCTTCAAGGCTATGAAGATCCCGATCCGTCAAAGCTGGACCAATATCGTCGTTGGAGAGAGTTGAGACAGCTACGGGATTCGGCACAGACCAGCGTTGTCCCACCGAACGCCGGCCAAAAATAAACAAGGCGGCTCATCCACGCCGTCACTTCGGTATTGAACCGGAGTGGCATCGTTTCGAGCCGCCTCAACGAACGAGCGGATACTTAACTATCGACTACTCGTCCGCCTGGTACGCGTTGATCGTGGAGGGAAGTACGCCGTTCCCTTCCAAGCTGGGTGAATTCTTCTCGCTTTGGATGGTGGAGATTGCAGGGAACGTTCCGGTGATTTTGGGTTGAATGTAGCGCATTGTTCGGTCCTCTTTTCGTGCTGAATTTCCGTGCGACCGATGTCCATGAAGAGACACCGAGGCACGGAGCTTGATGACCGTTAGGGAACGGTCGAACTTATCGATGCCAGGGCATCTGCGGGGTTCGCTGTTCGGAGCGTGGGCGTGTGATGGCTACTACGAAGCCAGAGTTCAAGCGTGATGGCTCGTAGTAGTCCCTGCCAGTGCCGGGTGTCCCCTCGCGCAATCTGATTAAGGCCGCTCCGTAGCTCGTCGGCGTTTATCCACCCGCGCTGGACCACATGGGCGGAGTTTGTGAAAAGGCCCTGGAGATCATCCGCCGCTTCGCGCAATGCGGTCAATGGGCCGTGAAGCTGGAACGCCTTTCTGCGACGTTCGAGAATCTCCCCGGGAACGATCTTTGCAAGCGCGCGACGCATCAGGAAGCGCCGCCTTCCCGGGCGCAGAATCTGTGCTCGCGGAATGCTGAAGAGATATTCCACCAGATCCTTGTCGAGATAGGGGTAGCGATATTCGGGACGAGAGAGGATCAGTGGAAACAGATGGGGGAGCGTCTCCATGATGCTCCACCACGACATAGCGTTATCCAGCCTGCTGGGTGCACCCCAATGAGAGAACAGCCCTAGATGAAGAGTCTTCTTCGCATGGTGGAGTGCGGGACGGAATCGCGTTGAAATCCAAGGCGGAAGCTTTTGATTATTTACTGTCTGGAACTGGAACGTCTTCGAACTGTGGACTGCAGTCCTGGCCAACGTAAGAGCCAGCGGACTGCGGTCTACCATCGACCAGGAGACGGCTTCGCGGCACAGGCGAATCCATCGAAAGAACACAAGATGGTCTGAGAGCTCAGGTAACCCCGTGGGAACGCCTCCTAAGACCTCATCTCCGCCAATGCCCGACAGGATGCTGCGAAAACCGCGTAGCCAGACCGTGTCGTGAAATCGACGTTCTTTTCGAAAAGTGAGGTTGTCAGCTCCAGGGATTAAGTACAGCCCCTCTGCGGCATCATGAGGCTCAAACGTTCTGTTGCGCAGCTCGATATCGATATGAGTGCCCACCCTTCCACGAATCTTCTCTGTGATCGAGAAGTAGGTTCTCTCGTCAAAGGAAGCTTCTGAGTCATCGAAGTAGGAGAGTGTGTCGAGGATCTCTGCATTGGGATCGTTCATGCGCCGCATGTGATCTGACATGCAAACGATCGAGGTTGAATCCATTCCGCCACTGAGTTCGGCGAGGATGGGTGCGCCCGGTCCGGTTCGCCGTGCCACCGCTTGACGAAAGAGACTCACGAAATGCTCGTCGTACTCGGCCTCGCTCTTGTACTGGATCGTTTCGCGAATCAGCGCACTCCAGTGCGCGTGCCTGGATATCTTGCCGTCAGCGATCCGGAGGTAGTGGCCGGGAAGAACCGAGTGAATGCTTTCATAGGGTGTGAGGTCTCTCATCGGCAACTGGGCAAGATACCTTGCGGCGTAGTCTTCGGAGAGACTGCGATTGATCCCAGTCTGCACGAGCGCGTCCAGAAAAGTCGACCAGCGAACCTCGTTCTTCGTTTGAGCAAAATAAAGGGTTCGCGTTCCAGCGTGATCGCGCGCAAGGTAAAGCTGCCTGTTCGGCCCTGACCACAGAGCCATCGCCCAATCGCCGGTGAAACGGGCAAAACAGCTTTCTTCCCAGCGCTGGAAAGCGCAGATCACGATCTCCGAATCCGACGCCGCTGCGGCGTCTAATCCGAGTTGTTCGGCCAGCTCACGGTAGTTGTCCAGGCGACCGTCGAAGCTCACTACATTGCCCTGGATATCTGCGATCGGAGCTGCATCCATCGTCGAACGCTCATGGCTTGGATACGGCTGGAGGCTCATGCCGATACTTCCTTTGACGTAGAAGCCCGTTGGGCCAAACGCGAAGCGGTCCGTGAGCCCACAGGATCTTCTGAGCTCATCTTGCGACACCGCTCTCCCGTCTTCCGTCAAGATCCCACCGAGAATGCTCATCACAACCTCACTCAACAACGTTCGAGTACTTGAAATATTTCCGTTACGTAGGGCTTGTCGTTGACCACGGCACCTTCTACCTCCACCCATGCGTGGGAGAGGAAGGGAAGCAGCTGTGCTCCGATCACCATCTCGCTCTTCCATCCGTGGCGGCTTAGCAATAGCGCCAAAGCAGCGGAACGCTGCAAACACAGGACAGGTTTGAAATAGAAGACACAGGCTAGATCCATTGCATGGGACAGTGCGTTTGGACTCTCGTTCGTCACCATCCGAATTTGCCTCTCACGGACGAGGTCATAGAGCCGGGGAAAGCCCCGAAACTTCATCACAACGTCGACAGAAAACAGGAGAAGCCAGCTTTCTAGCACACGGCCTCTACGACGTCGACGATCTCGCTGTCTCACTGACATGGCGTCTCCTGAAGCGATAGCTCCGTACCGGCGCGATCCATATACCGGGCCAACATGCGCGAGTAGGTATGGCGACCCGTAGAATGCGGGATATCGCTCTGTAGCCAGTCCCCTCGGCCATACAGAGCCGAGGTTGCGGCCACAAGCGGCATGAAGCGAAAGGCCGATTCGAGCAGGGAAGGATCGCACACCTCACGCATAGCGTGGCTGTACCGGTGTTTCAGGATGCGGTTCACCGAAGCCTTTGTGCCTGTGTCAACGATGGGGTTCAAGAGCAAGAGATGCTGCAACGTCACGAGTGGATGACCGACATAGCCCTCGGCCCAGTCGAGAAGATGACAGCCGTTCCCCGTGAAGGCGAGATTCCCCAGGTTCATGTCGTTGTGAAGAATCGTTGTTGGCAGGGCTTGAGATTCAAGCCACGTGCACGTGTCTTCGAAGACTCTGCGAATTTCGATTAGCCGTCTGGGCGTCAGTTTTGGGGCTTTGGTAGAAGTTTGGAGTGCCATCGCTTCCGTGACATGATCGAACAGAAGGGGCGCTTGGTTGTATAGGACCGAGAGACGTTGGTCGAATGCTCCGGCCTGCAACAATTCGGCTTCCATTTCCGCCGTCTTGGTCTGTAACTTAGCCAGAGTCTCCACGGCGGCCCCCAGCAGACGCAGAAGCTCCTTCGGTTCCGGCGGCATCGCCGCGAGGGAGTGGCCTGCACCAGTCGTTAGCCACGCGTTCCATTCGGGCTTGTCGTTCAAGAACCTTGGCAGGCAATCGGGGGCGATATCGGATAGCAGATGGGTCAACCGCCGTTCGTGGGCATGGCGAACTCCGGTTGCCTTGAGCCAGTAACTGTTCCTGGAATCGATAGGGAATCGTACGAGCGTGTACGTTGCGCCGGCGTTGTACTGTTCGAGGTCCTCTTTCGCACATGGCTTCAGTCCTGTAGTTTCCTCGATCCACGCCATCGCTTCGTCGATCCAGCCAATGTGAGAAAACGGTCCTCTCCCTTGATCGTCGAGCACCTTCAAGAGGTCGAGTTGTTCCTCGTCAGAGATCTCGCCGTTTGGGATCTCTGTAGCGTTCACCCTGAGAAACGCAGAGGCACCTTGGCTGGAGAGAAGTTCTGCTGCGACGCAGGTCGGAGTTGAGCTTCCCAAATCATCGAGGATCAGAACCGCGATCCCCCATGAACGTTTCAGCTCGTTGCAAAGCTGACGCGCCGGCCGTGCCTTAGGCGAAACAACAACTCGTGGAAGACGAAGTGTTCCGTTTGCCTCGCACATCAGAACTTTCCGCGACGAGGGTTCGATCACGGCCACGCGATGCTCGATGCCGTCGAAATTCGTCTCTGCTGGCATGACTGTTCTCCATGTCGTCAAGCTGGGAAGATATTTTGCTTGCGAAGTTCGGCGATGAAGTCTCTGACATCGCGTGCAATGATGTCCGCGGAGGCTCCCGTTTCTGCGGCAAGCTTTGCGACGATGGTGTCTTCGGTTTCTCCATGCTCAAGCGCTCGCCAGATCAACGCGCCTGTTGGGTTCAGCGTTGTTAGCGTGCCCTGACTGGTATCGAGAACCGCAGCACCGTCCTGATTTCCTGTGCTCCGGAGATGAGAAAGGCTCTTGTCCATTTTTGTTCTCCCCGGTCAGGTCGATTCCATCGAACCCTTTCGTGAAACAGAGCATCCATCCTCGTCGGGCTCGGGGCAAGAAGAAATTGCTTGTTGGCCAAACATACTTCGACTCCTCAAGAAGTGGGAGTTACGCGCATCAAATGCAGCGCTCTTTGTGCAGACAGGGAGTCTGTTTTGGCCAAATCTACGGCGTCGTCACGTTTGATGGTTAGCGAGGGCTAAATGGGGATCGCGACACCAGATACTCGGCTTACGTTACGGAGCTCGTCTGGGTAGAACGTCACCTTCACGCCGCCTTCGCGATTGTTGGATAGCAATGCGAAGCGATTTCCGTCTCGTTCGAGGTGACCACAAAGAATCTCCACCCCTCTGCGGAGGACATAGATCGGCCGTGACCACCCCTTCTTGCTCTCATCGCTCCGCGTATTCGGAGTCGCTGGCAGCTTCTCCAGAAGCATCCAGGAACCGGGCGCAATTTGCGGATGCAGACCCCTGATCGGACTCCCCTGCGCCAGTCGAATCACGCGGTCGTCCCAGAGACTCAGTTGAGGAAACTTCACTGCCAGCAAGGGCGGCCACTCAACGAATTCTCTTTGCCTCGTCTCCCACACCTCTGTGGGCATGGGAGCTCTTGCTGCTTGGCGCGGGATCAATAGGTCCCCATAGTTCTTCGCCGCAAGCAGCGTGTCGAGCGAAAACCGATTTGTATCCCGGATGATGTATCCGCCGGCTTGAAGAGAATCTGTGTAACGCGCGAAGTGTGCCAACGTCAATTGCAGGAGGGCAGGGACATGCGGCTCGGAGGAACTTGGACTACGGTACCGCCGCCAAGTCCGATCACTGAAGTTCGATTGCAACTTCGTTTGAAGGAACTTTCGGACCATCTGCTCTTCATCCCGAGATCGACGAAAACGTCTGTATCCGGTGGCGAGTAAACTGTCGCGCGTGCGATGTTCCCAGGGAAGAATGAGAGCTGCGCTGCCCTCGTAGCGAGCTAGCGAACCTTGAGAATACTCAGGCAACGGCAACGAGACAGAAAACATACGGATGCGACCAGCCACTCGCACCGACTTTGGATAAGCGAACTCTTGAGGTCCGGAATAGGATCTCTCCGAATTCAACAGTTGCAGCCTACCTCGTGTGACTACGCAGCGGCTGCATCGATATCCGTTCGTGAATTGAAGCAGGTAGATGGATCGAGGATTGGGTTGGCGCGCTTCTGCCTCCTCGATGGGCTCGACAAGAGCCATGGCTCCTGGGGGCAGGCTCGATCCCAGGCTGTCCTCCGTGCCGACATGCACATAGAAGGTTCCTGGCCGTCGCCATGCCGGTCCCTTCAGTGCGCGCATGGGGATGTCGCGCTGCCAACTTCGTACGAGTTCCCCAAGCGTTGCATCCGATGTGTACGCCTCTGAGGAAGCCAGTTCCAAAGGCAGATCCACGAGAAGATCACGCTCAAACGCATACGACTCAACGATATGGGTTCGACTGCCGTTCAATCGCAGTTCGTACTCTCGAATCCCACCCAGATCGTATCCAAAGAGCCGGTGGGCGCCTTCGATCGTCAAAGAGAAGATATCCGCAATCTCGAGCAGCAGGCTCAGCGTCGGATGATCTCCCGTCCGACGCAGGTTTGATAGCAGGTTCTTCGTGATGAGTTCACGTCGTTCGAAGGCATAGCGTTCGCGATCATTCGACGGCGTGAACTGTCGGTGCAGTTCACGGAGATGCACGACCGCGTCAGAGATCTCGTTACGGGGAACAGGTCGATACACAGCGAAGGGCTTCTCTCAAAAGAACTCAACATCGGGAGCTGCGACATCGCTGAAGTAAGGAGCCGAGTGTCACATGCCGTTCGGTGGATCACGAATGACTGTCTTGGTTGATCGAACATGTCATCTGGGAACCACCACTTCGATCGCTAACCTGGGCCCGCGGCAAGCAATGTGGCTGCTTGCCTTCTAGCCAGTGTGCCTTCCCGCCCCGGAATCTGCAACCAAGTAAGATCCCAAACCGCACTCTGCACCTCCTCTTCATCAGAGACTTTCATGTTGGGAAATGAATCAGCGATCAATGCTCTTGGGTAAATTCCCGGTGGGTATCTGACCAACAATTCCAACAAGATGAACGTGTTGACGGGAAGATGTCTCTTCCCGCGCTCTAGCCGCTTGTGCGTCTTCCGCTCCCATCTCAGCGGGCCGTTCCTGCCCGCAACGCCCTCCCCGATAAGACCGGCGTGCTACGCACGCGCCGAAGGAAACCAAGCCTTCCTAGGGGTGAGTGTACCGGGACATGCGTTACGCTGTGGACCTGAGACATCCGTTACAAGCCCCTTGCGGTGGCGATGGTTCGGCTTGAGGGCATAAGAAGACATATATCCGGTCGTCGAGGCCGTGGAAATGTGGAAATCCCAAAGGGATTTCCAAAGAGTGTGGGAAGGGTGGAAAGCCGGCATCCTGGCTTTCCATGCTTTCCATACTCTGTCATTTCCATGGCCTGCTTTTCACGCTCGAGAGCTCCATAAACCGTTAGGCCGCCACCCAGTGCAATGCACCACGCCCGCCTTTGATGCTCATCGGTATTCATAGCTTGTGATTGAGTGCATTGGCGATTCGGCGGCAACGGTCGGATAAGTCGGGAAATCGAGCACGATGACAAGCTCCTGCCGTAGTTACCTATAACCCCGTATTGCGTGAGGGTCGAAAAAAGCTAGTTCTCCGACGGATGCTCAATATCGTCGATGACCAGCACTTTCCCGGCCTGTTCGTTGGCACCAACTTCAACCCGAGCTGCTCATCAATCGCGGCAAACAGAGATGCACCTTCCGAGCTAAAGCTCATCCCATTTAAACCAAGTCAAACTGGCCCGCTACTTCAGGCTGGTTCGATCACGGTAGGGCGGGCGAAGCGGGCGGGGCGTTTGATCATAAGCAGGGCGCGGAAGGCAAGTTCGGCGCAGAGCAGCCAGAAGTAGCCGTTGCCGCCGATGCGGGCGCGGAAGATCAATGCGAGAACGCCGAGGACAGTCAGACGAAACGCGATGTCCACCATCTTCGCGCGAGCTGGGCGCTCGTACAGGCGGATGCGCCAGGCTCGGAAGCCCTCAGAGGCAGAGGCGATCTCCTCGTCGGATGGCTCTAGCAGAGGCTCACCGTCCTCGTGGCGTTGCCTGGCCTTCACAGCGAGGTAGATCCAGTAGAGCGGCATGATGCAGCTGAAGATATGCGCGACGCGGCAGAAGTCCCACTCATGCCACGTGAACCAGATCAGTGGTGGGAGGCCAAAGACAAACGCTGCATACACGGCCAGTACGATCCATCCGGCGATGCGCTTGCCTGTCCCCTGGGAAGCATTGAATGCCGCGTGACGCGCCCAGAGACCAAGGTCGCGCCAGGCAGGCTCCCGTTTCTGTTTACTGTTCTGCATGCTTGCCTCGCAAAGCTGAGGTGCGACTGCGAATCTGTATGTCCACTGTACAACAGCAGCGGGCGGGGGACTCAGCTGTCGATCAGTTTGATCTAGATCGGACCCTCCGCCCTCCACAAATCGCCTACAAAGTCACGATTTCGGCAGCTACTATTCTCAGATCGTTACCAGCAGGTCAATGCACTCATCGATGGGTTCAGACCACTCTTCGTGCAGCTCTGAAGCGAAGCTCTTCGGAATTGAATTCTCCAATCTCCATCTCTCGAAAGAAGACTTTGTAAAACCCCGGTGTGATCAACTCGACTCCCAACTCTTCGAAGCGGAATACTTCGCTGATGAAGACTCTGTTCTTGTGCCAGCTGATGTCGCCGCTATTGTTGACTCGCCGCAGCAGAAGACCCTTCGGGTACGTGAACTCTGGCAACTTCCGCGGCAGTCGGATCGAGCTGGGGATGTAGAGACTTGCTGGAACCTGGTTGTTTAGGCCCTCGTGCGGGCGCTCGTTATTGAACACGTAGCGAAAGTTATCGAAGCGGCTCTGCTGTGCACGAAGGGATGACGCAGGTGGGTTCGTCGTGTCCTCCTTTAGCGTGCGATGCATCCGCTCGTGGCGGCCATTTTGTTGCGGTCGACCTGCTTGAATGCGTTCGTGCCCGATCCCAAGCTTCATCCATCCGAGCGAGAGCTTTGACAGCCCCAGTAGCCTCGTGCCCGCAAACGGTGCGCCGTTGTCGGTCCTGATCCGTGCTGGCATCCCATACTCTCGCATGGCTGCTTCGCAGATTGCTCGGACTTGGCTGAGGTCCATCCGCGAGACGATCTCGCAACGAATCAAGTAACGGCTATGTGCGTCCGTGATGGTGAACGGATCGCAGCGCTTACCGTCGCCGGTGGCGAAGTAACCCTTGAAATCCATGCACCATAGCTGATTTGGACCCGTGACCAGAGAGAACGGCTCAGAGCATGGCGTCGTGCGTTTTCTCCTCCTCTGCGGACTGGTCAAGCCCGCGCGGCTCAAGGTGTTACCGAAAGTGCTAGCTGCAGGCCACACCACGTCTGGCTGGAGCATTTCCAGCCTTGCCTTGAGTTTGCGCGCGCCCCAGGACGGATGCTTCGCACGAAGGACGAGGATAGCGTTCTCCAGCGGCTCGAGTGTCGCGTGCGAACAGGTGTGCGGGCGTCGGCTGCGATCTACGAGCCCTTCCGGCCCAGTCTCGTTATAGCGATTGATCCAGCGGTAGGCCGTTGGACGCGAGATCCCATACGCGCGACACAGGTCCGCTACCGTCATCTCTTCCTTTCGGTAACTCGACAGAAACTGTAGACGTTGATCCAAGATACGACTCTCTTTCCATGGCATACAACATCGTCGTGTGTGCCCAAATATCGAGTTTCCATAGCCGTCGCGCTTCGCTGTAAACCATGTCTCCGGTCTGTTTGTAACGGAAGTGCTAAGTACGCTCAGGGGCTCCGCCCCCCGCGCGCGTCAAGGGGTCTCCCCAATCTTCCGCGCTTCGCTTGTGCAGACCTCCGCTGCGCTGCGCCCTTTCCGTTCCGGCTGCGCCTGCACTGCAAGGGTGGGAGATGCCCCTCCCCTTGACGCTTGCTACCCCCGCCTTCGCCAGGGGGCGTTCGGCATGTACATGCCGCGTTTCAACGCGGACGTGCAAACGCAAAAGCGGGAGGCAAGATGCGACCAACACAAACCAAACCACCGGGGACACCGAACCCTTTTACATGGCGGCGCTTCGCCAACGTGTATATGGGCGAACACCTTCTGGGCGAGGACACCGTAGACCTCGCGCAATTGGGCTTTTGCGGCGATACGGTCACCGTCTCCTGCGCCACCTGCGGAGAGGTTCTCGGGAATATTCCCGTGGAGCTTCTCTCGGATGGGCCGGAAGACATCACGACAACCCACATCACCCCTGTGCTCGATTGGCACTGCGCGAAATATCATCCGCGCCCTGCATAAGCCAATGCTCCACAACCTCAAGGAGGAACACTATGAACACCGCAATCGCCACATCCAGCCCCGTCCATCCGTCGACCCCAAACCCCACACCGTTGCCGCACAAGACCGACCGCCCCAAGGGGCTGAAAGAAGCTATCGCCGCCAACGTGAAATGCCTGATTGAACAGCTTGAGGCAGGACATAGCGATGCCCTCACCGCCTACCTCAACGCCATGAGCCGCTTTCATAACTACAGCTTTGGCAATGTCTTGGAGATCGCATGGCAGCGGCCAACCGCAACCCGCGTGGCCGGACTGTATGCGTGGAACCAGTTAGGCCGCAAGGTGAAGAAGGGAGAGAAGGGCATCCGCATTCTCGCCCCCATCATCGGCATCAAGCGCAAGAAGGACGAGGAAGCCGAAAAGGACATCACCCGCCAGAACACCCACGTTCTTGTCGGCTTTCGCAATGCCTATGTCTTCGATGTCTCGCAGACCGAAGGCGCGGAGCTTCCCGCACTGCGCGAGATGAGCGGCGATGCGGGAGAGAATCGTGATCGTCTTCTCACCTTCATTGAGCGGCAGGGAATTGAACTCGTTTTCACCGAGAACATCCGTCCCGCACTCGGTACGAGTTATGGCGGCCGCATCGACATCCTGCCGGGACAGTCCAAGGCCGAGGAGTTTTCAACCCTTGTGCATGAAGTGGCGCACGAGTTGTTGCATAAGGCCGAACGCCGCACCACAACCACCAAGGTTGTGCGTGAGACGGAGGCCGAGGCCATCGCCTTCGTCGTCGGCAAGGCCGTTGGTCTGGATACTGGAACCTCGTCCGCTGATTACATCCATCTTTATCACGGCAACGCCTCCTTGCTGGCCGAGAGCTTGGAAGTGATTCAACAGACCTCCAGCATCATCCTTGCCGCATTGCAGCCGCCGACCGAAGAACAGGCGGCTATGCCCGATGCAGAACTCGCGCAGGTGGCCTAATGCAGACCATCCTCGCAATCCTCAAACAGGCCGGAGGTTGGAACCACGGCCTTTACCTCAAGATCGAGAACCCGCCCTATGCTGCCCTCGTCATCGACGCTATGGACGAATCCGGCCCGTGCGGTTTGCCCGCATTGTCTGTCGCGCAATATGGCGACGCACTATGCAAACCGGAGATGTGTTTCGAGCTTGGATTAGCAGACGGGCCACAGCTGAACCCCTTCTATTACCGGAACGACTATGCGGGCATAGAGCAATGGAGCCGATACATCTACGACGGTGACTACATCCACCTTTCCGATGTGCATATGCAACACGAGCGACTGGCAAGGCAGTGGGACAACAACCTTCGCTTGCAAGGTTTCTCCGAGGCCTTCGACCCGCACAAGCACATGCGTGGTTAGCCCAAGTTCCCCGCCCACCGGAGCGGAGGCAGGAAAGCGCGTCCGCTCCACAACCATCATGCAGTGCAACCGCTCGAAAGGAGCACGTCATCATGAACACCGCTATCGTCAACAATGTACCGCGTGAGCTTCCCATCGCTATACTCTCCGAGTCACCTACCAACCCGCGCCGCGTCTTCGACGAAGCGTTTCTGAAAGAGCTTGCCAGCAGCATTGATTCGCAGGGCGTTCTCGCATCCTTGCTCGTGCGGCCCAAGAACCAACGCTATGAAATCGTCTTCGGGGCGCAGCGTTTCCGCGCCGCGCAGATCGCCGGGAAAGAGTCTGTCCCCGTCGAAATCCGGGACATGACAGACGCGCAGGTCATGGAGGCGCAGCTTGTCGAAAACCTTCAGCGCCGGGACGTGCATCCTCTCGAAGAGGCCAACAGCTTCAAGGGGCTTCTCGACCTGGAGGAACCCAAGTACAGCATCGAACAGATCGCGGTCAAGATCGGTAAACCTCCCGCCTACATCGCCACCCGTTTGAAGCTGACCGAACTGGCCGAGGTAGTCATAGATGAGTTCTACCGTGAGGAGATAGGAATAGGCCATGCGCTGCTTCTGGCGAAGTTACCGCTCGATAAACAGGGAGAGGCGCTTAAAGCTTGCTTCCGCGAGGATTGGAGTGCATCGAGCGACCGCAAGGCGAAGCGCCTTCTTCTCCCCGTTCGCAATCTACAAACGTGGGTTGAGCAGAACATCCTGCTCGTCCTCAAGGACGCTCCGTTCGATAAGAAGGACGCGCATCTTGTTGCCATCGCCGGGAGTTGTGTGGACTGCCCCAAACGGACGGGACACAACAAGCTCCTCTTCTCCGACCTCAGCAAACAGGATGCTTGCTCCGACCCAAACTGCTATCAGGCGAAGGTGGACGCGCATGTAGCCAATGCCATCGCGGCCAAACCCAAGCTCGTGCAAATCAGCACGGGTTATACGAAGCCGCAGGAGGGAAGTGCCGTCGTGCCGCGTGGCAAGTATGTAGCCATCACGGGAGAGAAACCGAAGGACAAGGAACAGGCGCAACGGCCTCAGTATAAGACCTGCAAGTACACCACCGAGGCCATCATCGCGGAGGGCGACGGCAAGGGCGAGGTCCAAAAGGTATGCGCCAATCCCGCTTGCCCCATCCACCACCCGAAGAAGCAGCAGTCGAACGTCGATGCTTCTTATAAAGTGCGGCAGGAGAAAGAGCGGCGCGAGCAAGCCATCAGCCATGCCACCGGCGTCAGGACGCTTGCCGCTATCGCGGCGGCTGTGCCTGTGCGGATGATGAAACGCGATCTGTTCTTCGTGGCAGAACGTCTCGCGGGGATACTGGGCGACAGCCATCTCACCGCCCTCGCCCGTCACCATGGCATCAAGTCAACAAAAGCGAACGAGTCCATCTCCAAACTCTTCACCGCGTACCTGCGTCAAGTCGAGGAGAGCAAGCTGGGTAGCGTCGTGATCGAGTTGACCATCCTCCTCGCCGCCGCCCGTGGCAACAGCGCGACTGTCCTGCGGGACGCTGCGGTGGTCTACAAGGTGAACACCGACGCCATCGCCCTCAAGGTGAAACAGGAGTTCGCCGCCAAGGAGAAGATGCAGGTCGCAAAGAAGGGTATGGTCAAAGCCCAGCCAAAAGACGTGAAAAAGGCGAAGGCTGCCTAGCCTTCGCCCCTTGCCGTCGATGGCGCCTGCGAACCAGCAGGCGCCATTTTTTGCCGGTCCTTCCCACCCCGGGCGTTGCTCCTGCCAGGCAGGGGCAAGCTATGCCCTCCCACCCGACGGGCTTGGATACTTCAGTAATCTTTGCCTCAAGAGACCCACGCCTCAGGGCACTGGTTAGATTGACCTTCAATCGCCAGCGGGAGAGATGCCTCCTGGGTGCCCTCGTGCTTGCGACCTCAGCAGTCGGCCTGGTCCTGGTGGTAAAGATGCACTTGTAGCAAACGTCATCAAATGAGGCGGAACCCTGGCGACGGTTTCCCATGACACACCAGCATCTTGCAACGTTTGTCGTTGGCTTTCTCCAATCCTTCTCAGTCAGCAAATGGTATGGAGGTACGGCTTTCGCCTTGAGCGGGCTTCATCGCCGATATGCTCGCGCCAGCGGCACACCGGTGGACGGTATTCTCCAACGAAATAAAAAAATATCGTATCGCAAGAATATTTACCCGAGGCACGTGTTTTACCTGGAGCAACATACGTTTGCCGGGTGCCAGTGGAAACCAGAAATCGTTCCTTATTTTCTAGAGATCAGAGCTCGAACCCCTGGGAATACTCACTCGAGACTCGTCAAGACGAGAGTGTCGAGCCTGCCACCCTCCTAATTTCTCCGCAGTGCGAATCCCCGCGAACATCAGCACGCGGTGCGCTCGCATAGTTTTCCTTCTGGGGCTCGGCCTAACAACCAGGCACTGCAGTATAGAGTGCCTCCTTAGGCATGAACCTCACATCACTCACGTTATTTCTCAACTGAACTGTCCTGGAGTCATGTTTGGCACACGTTGTAGCTTCCGCAATCAGAAAACCCGTTGTCTCAACCACCGTAGAGGAAGAGTTGGCAGGGCCTCCTCATCTCCTGAAGCCGCTAGGCCAACAGGAGCGCATCAGCAGCATGGATATACTGCGCGGCTTTGCGTTGATGGGCATCCTTCTCATGAACATAAATGGATTTGGACTGCCGATATGGACTCAATTTGTTCCATTGGGAACGCTTCATCCGGCATTCACCGGCCCGCACGCACACCTCAATGCCTGGGTATGGATTGTGCGATGGATTTTGGGTGAGGGCAAGATGAGAGCACTGTTCTCTATGCTCTTCGGGGCCGGGGTCGTTCTACTGACTAGCCGGGCCGAAGAGCGGGGAGAAGGTGAAAGGGTGGCGGACATCTTCTTGCGGCGCAATATGTGGCTGATTGCGATTGGCCTGCTGCACGCATATCTCATCTGGTTCGGAGATATTCTCGTGTGGTACGGGATGACTGCACTGCTCTTCCTGTACCCCTGCCGAAAGCTAAAAGCCAGGACGCTGCTGACAGCGGGCACGCTTGTGGTTCTAGTGAGTTCCTTGTCTCCCTTCTCGGGGGGCGTGGCACTGCAGGATTTTGGCCTGAGCAGCAAGGCCGCCGCCGCCGCGGCTACTCAGCAGTCAGGCAAGGCGCTGACAGCGGCTCAGATCGGCGACCAAAAGGCATGGGAAGGCCGCTTGGCTGCCTGGAAGCCCGACGCACAGGCCATCGAGTCAGACCTGAACCTGACTCGTTCAGGATATGTCGGAGCACAGATGCATCACGCCTCTGATGCGAGCACGTTTCAGAGTGTGATCTATTACACCCTGGGATTTGGCGACGTGCTGGGCATGATGCTGATCGGGATGGGGCTGGCCAGGAATGGTTTTCTATCCGGCAGATTGCCATACAAGACCTATGCATCGGTTGCGCTGGCGGGGTTCCTTATCTCACTGCCCGCGGCTGCTATGGGAGCGTGGAAGGCCTGTGAGAGCGGCTTTGACCTGATTACCTCGGACAAGTGGCTGTTTCTTCCATATGAACTGGTTCGAGTGCCCGGCGCGTTGGCAACTGCCGCGTTGCTACTCATGCTCGTGAAGAGCGGGTTCTGGCCCTCACTCATGAAGCGAGTAGCGGCAGTGGGGCAAACTGCCCTGAGCAACTATATCTTCACGAGTATCCTGTGCCAATTTGTATTTGTGTGGGGGCCATACAAGCTCTACGAAAGGCTGGAGTTCTATCAACTCTTCTATGTTGTTGCAGCGGTCTGGGCGGTCAACCTGATCTGGAGCTCGATATGGCTAAGATATTTTGAGTTCGGCCCTTTGGAGTGGGTGTGGCGATCGCTGACGTACTGGAAAAAACAGCCGATGCGGTTGCAAAGCAAGGTCGCGCGGGGAGCATGAGGAGGCTATTTCGATTGCGACGCCGAATC
Source organism: Granulicella mallensis (assembly GCF_014203225.1). Taxonomy (GTDB): domain Bacteria; phylum Acidobacteriota; class Terriglobia; order Terriglobales; family Acidobacteriaceae; genus Granulicella; species Granulicella mallensis_A. Next base: position 197,456 of record NZ_JACHIO010000013.1, read on the forward strand.
GCGATTTGGCCCGATAGCTAACCGCGCAACCTACCTGCGAAAGGCAAAAGCCGATTCGGGACCGCGTCGATGCGGCCCCGAATCGGTTATCCCCATGGTGAACAGCTATTGGGGTTGGGCCCATTCATTGACCGATAGAAATGGTCAGCCATCCGCTATCAGCTACTTGGGAAGGCCATCGCTCCGGGCATGGAGACTGCAATCTGACGTGCGCACTTTTCAGATGCGCATAAATCGAAAGCGAGACCCTTCGGCTACAACGCTCTGTTTCTTGCTTTTAAATTCAGCGGGTAGGATCGCAACTGTGGCCTCCGGCTCTACGCTCGATGGACAACAGAGGCGATTTTAAGAACTGGGAATTGAGGGTGCATGGATCGTAGGAAATTCGTTTATGGAGCAGGTATTTCTGCTATTGGCATGGCTGCAGGAACTCCGCTCCACTCAAGTGTCTGGGACGGGCAAGAATCAAAGGGCGATAGCGAAGGCGAGCAGACCGAACTTTCCAAAAGAGTACAAGTCAACCAACAGAAGCTAACGATGTCGCTCAAGACTCACTATGACTTCATCGTTTGCGGGTCAGGGTCATCCGGATCGGTTGTAGCTCGCCGCCTCGCCGAAAACCCCGAGGCCAACGTGCTTCTGCTTGAGGCCGGGGGAAGCGACGCCGTTCCAAGCGTCATGGAAGCCAATCAATGGCCCAGGAACTTCGGGACAGAACGCGATTGGGGCTTCGCAGGCAGTCCAAGTCCATATCTCAATGGGCGCTCCATGCCTTTGCATATGGGAAAGGTGCTAGGGGGCGGATCGAGCATCAACGCGATGGCATGGTCGCACGGACACAGGAATGACTGGGATTCATTCGCCGCGGTGACAGGCGATAAAGCCTGGGGCTATGCGTCTGTGCTCGATATCTATCGCCGCATTGAAGACTGGCATGGGCCGACAGATCCCAAGTACCGCGGGACGGGCGGGCCGGTTTTTGTGCAACCTGCTCCTAACCCAAGTCCGGTCGCTCCCGCCATGGTTGAAGGAGCGAGATCCATCGGAATACCCACGTTCGAAAGCCAGAACGGACGCATGATGGAAGGCGATGGCGGCTCTACGATCCTGGAGTTGCGCGTGCGGGATGGGAAACGTCAGTCGGTGTTCCGCTCCTACGTTTTCCCCTACATGGACCGCCCTAATCTGACGGTGCTTACGAACGCTATGGTTACGCGCGTTCTGTTCGAGGGAAAACGCGCGACTGGCGTGGAGATATCTCACGGGCAGACGATTCGCCGCATAAGCGCCACCTCCGAGGTCGTGTTGTCTCTTGGCGCTATTCATACGCCGAAGGTCCTGATGCAGTCTGGCATTGGAGATCAGGCCCAGTTGAAGAGATTCGGAATTCCGGTGGTCCAGCATCTGCCGGGCGTGGGACAGAATTTTCAAGATCATCCAATTATCAGTTGCGTTTGGGAATACCCGCAGCCATTGGCTCCGCGCAATAACGCAGGCGAGGCGACCTTCTTCTGGAAGAGCAATTCTTCTCTCAAGACTCCAGATCTACAAACTTGCCAAGCAGAGGTGCCGATCTGCAGCGCTGAGACCGTCGCAAGATTTAACCCTCCGAGGGAAGCGTGGACATTGCTTTCCGGCGTAGTCCAGCCAAAGAGCCGTGGACAGGTCAGGATCACGGGGCCCAATCCCTCCGATCCAGTCGAGATCGATGCACAGATCCTGTCGCACCCTGATGACATGAAAGCAGCGGTGGCTGGAGTGGAACTCTGCCGCGCGATAGGAAACTCGGCGGAGCTTCGGCCTTTCGTCAAGCGCGAAGTGATGCCGGGAAACCTGAAAGGCGCGGAACTGGAGGGTTTCGTCCGTGACGCGGCTACAACGTATTCTCATGAATCGTGTACGGCGAAGATGGGACGTGATTCCATGTCTGTCGTCGACAATGAACTCAAGGTCCATGGAATCGAGAACCTTCGCATCGCTGACGGGTCGATCCTTCCCCATGCGATTGTTGGAGGACCGATGGGGCCGTGTGTCGTCATCGGCGAGCGCGCCGGTGAAATCCTAAAGATGAAATACAAGATATAACTCGCTCGAGTTCGCCGCCTCCCATGTGCTCCTCGGGGTACATGGGAGGCGGCGAACCCTGATTTGAATGAGAGCATTGCAATCCTCGACGGGCAGAGTTCCCATGCAAGGGGTTGCGACGTCGTTCGCCCCATCAACAGTCTCGCTGACGATGTGGCCAAGCAAGTTTCGGACAGCGTGACGGTCACTACCGTCTCTATAACCCTGAAAGGCTGGATCAATCTAATGAACCTTCATCTAAATATCAATCGGGTAGCCTTCACCATGCTGGCTGGTCTATCAACGTTAGTGCTGTCCATCGTTTCGGCTGGGCAGAGCGCGACTTCGTTTCATCTACGGGAGGGACTCTACGTTGCCGGTGGCGGGCGTTGTGAAGACACCCCGAACGCGGGCATCCTCGTTTGGGATGGCAAAGGCCTTTCAGGCGCACACGCGAGCAAGTGCCTTACGAAGCAGTTGCAGCGACAAGGGAATTCATTCGAGATACAAACTACTTGCAGCGCTCTGGGAGATGGCACTCCAACCAAACCGGACGTCGAGACTGATACGCTGGTGATTCATTCCCAGTCGTCCTTTACGCTCGTGAAGAGATCTGCCGGAGACCGCGGAACTCAGAGACTTAGGTACCAATGGTCATGTGCCTCAATGTAATAGGGCTCGTAAGACCTGCAGCGGCTCAATGACGGCCGAGCTGGGCGCACGCATAGAAACCAAGCGTATTCGACCGATCCCAGCCGTGGGGATGTTGGACCTGTCGATTCTCACGAGAGCGACATCCTTCGCAGGCGATCGTCGAGGAGCGGAATGGCAGGGCGGAGAGACACCCACAGGCATGTGTCTCTCTGCCGTAGATTTTCCTTCAGCAACTAGGGTGAGAATTTAATGACAGTGAACCAAAGTACGACCAAGAACCGCCCTGGCCAAGTACTCTTCGCCAGTCTCGTCGGCACGACCGTCGAGTTCTTCGATTTCTACATCTATGCGACGGCGGCAGTCCTGGTCTTCCCGAAGCTCTTCTTTCCCGCGTCCGATCCAGTTGCCGCAACGCTTGCCTCGCTTGCGACCTTTGGCATCGCGTTCCTTGCAAGACCCGTCGGCTCCGCGCTCTTCGGACATTTCGGCGACCGCATCGGACGCAAAACCACCCTGGTCATCGCACTCTCTACGATGGGGCTGTCGACCTTCGCGATTGGAGCGTTGCCGACGTATTCCACCATCGGTTTCGCAGCGCCCTTGCTGCTCGCGCTCTGCCGCTTCGGACAGGGTATCGGTCTTGGAGGCGAGTGGGGAGGCGCGGTGCTCCTCGCTGTCGAGAACGCCCCGCCGAACAAACGCGCATGGTACGGCATGTTTCCGCAGCTTGGAGCGCCACTTGGATTCTTCCTTTCCGGCGGCGCCTTCCTCTTGCTCTCGCGCCTGCTCACGGACCAGCAGTTCTTCCGCTTTGGATGGCGGCTCCCTTTCCTTGTCAGCGCTGTGCTGGTTCTCCTTGGTCTCTATGTTCGACTCACGATTCACGAGACGCCCGTCTTTCAGAGGGCGTTGGATCGCCAGGAGCAGGTGAGGTTTCCGATGCTGACGGTGATTCGCCGTCACACGCGGCCGCTGCTCGCGGGCATTCTTATATGCCTCGCGACCTTCGTCCTCTTCTACCTCATGACGGTCTTCGCACTTTCGTGGGGCACGACAGTGCTGGGCTTTAGCCGCGGGAAATTCCTGTTGATGCAGTTGGCGGTGATTCCCCTGTTTGCACTCACCATCCCTGCATCCGCTTTGCTAGCCGAGCGTGGGCGTCGTCGCGTGATGCTTTCGATTACGGTAGCGATTGCCTTGTTCGGTCTTGTGATGGCGAAGATCTTCGTTGCTGGGGCAAGTGGGGCAGTGGCGATGATGGGCCTCGGCCTGGCACTGATGGGCATGACCTATGGCCCGCTCGGTACCGTGATCTCAGAACTATTCCCGACGCCTGTACGATACACCGGAAGCTCGCTCGCCTTTAGCTTCGCAGGCATTCTGGGCGGTTCTCTGGCCCCGTATGCCGCGACTTATCTGGCGAGGTCCTACGGTCTGCAGTATGTGGGGTACTATCTCGCCGCGGCGGCGGTGCTTTCGTTCGCAGGGCTTCTGATGGTGCGAGAGACTAAGGACGGCGACCTCACTCGAACCCCAGACATCTAGAGCGGACATGAGGAAAGGCAAGACCACCCTGCGCGTAAGGCAGAGATGGACACCCCGCAAAAGAGTAACGACGCCCGTCGTTCCGCGAGATATCAAACTTCTATCAGATGGTCGTGATTGGCCGCGAACAAAAGACTCAGCGGCTGCCGGTCTAGCCGCCACTGGACATCCGCCTGTCCCCTTGGGACGAGACCGACGACAGCGATGTTCTCCTCCTGCCTCGGCGTGGGTTCGTCATGGTGCTCTTTGCCATCCCTTAGGGCGGCATCAGCCAAAGCCTTTCCCTCTCCGAATTATTTCGACAATCGACAGCTAATAAAACTTATTCGATGCGGAATATTCCTCGCAGAGCTCTGTTATGCATCTGCAGAGCCAGCGTGGGCCATCGTCAGGCAATTCGGACGATAGTCGGGCAGTCGCGTTGTGAATGTTAGGAAGGCTCTAGCGCTTCACCACCCAAAGGAGAAATGATGAAGATCGATGAGATCCGCAACCGTTCTAAGTTTGCCGTATACGTTGTCGCCATGTTTTGCATCGCCGGCGATTTCGGTAGGGCGCAAAGCGTTTCGCCAACGCCCCCGTCTGGTTCAACGAGCGCAAGCTGGCAATCCGCCGGACAGAGTCTCGGTGACAATCGCCAACAGCCCGCTGAAACTGTGATCAACGCGACCAATGTGCAAGGCCTCAAGGTGAAATGGACTTTCACAACGGGCGGAGACGTCTCGGCAACCCCGACAGTCGCCAATGGCGTCGTCTATGCTCCCGATTGGAAAGGCAACCTCTTCGCTATCGATGCCAACACTGGGCGTCAGGTCTGGTCGCACCAAGTCTCTGAATATGACGGGCAAACCGGTTCAATGTCCAGGGTGAGCCCCCTAGTGCTTGCCGACGAAGTAATCGTCGGAGACAACGTCATCAACAGGACGGCATTGCACAATGGAGCAAATGTGATTGCCGTCGATCCTTCGAGTGGGATACGAAAGTGGATCACTCAAGTAGACCCGCACCCGGGGTCAGTGATAACGGGCTCCCCGACCGCGTATAACGGCATAGTCTACGTTCCGGTGGCCTCCAATGAGGAAGCGCTGGCGGCTGTGCCGGGATATCCATGCTGCACTTTCCGGGGCAGTCTGGTAGCCCTAGATGCCCGCACCGGTTCCATACTGTGGAAGACGTACACGGTTCCCGATAATGGAGGGACGACTGACGGCTATAGCGGCGGGGCGATCTGGCAACAGCCGGCCATTGACGTAGCCCGAGGCTCAATCTACGTAGGAACAGGGGACAACTACACGGTGCCGGATGCCATTGAACAGTGCGAGACGGAACACCTGTCCGATGGGGACACCAGCTCCTGCACTCCTCCGAATGATCACCTGGATAGCGTCATGGCCTTCGATCTAACCACCGGTAAGATCAAGTGGGCAAACAAGATCACAAACTATGATACGGCCAACGCGGACTGTGAGCTCGCACTGGCTCCCGGTGCGACTCCGTGTCCCACGCCTCCTGGCCGCGACTTCGACTTTCCCGGGGCAGGCCCGAACCTCTTGGGGAATATTGTCGGCTTCGGCCAGAAAAGCGGAGTCTATTGGGCGGTGGACCCAGATACCGGCGCCGTCCGCTGGAGTACTCTGGTTGGCCCGGGAAGCTTTCTGGGAGGCATCATGTGGGGGACAGCCTCCGATGGGAACAACATCTATGTGCCTATCGCGAACTTCACCCAGGCGTCCTATAGCCTCAGTCCTAGTGGGCAGGCCATCACCTGGGGATCATGGGCAGCACTGAACGCACAGACTGGGCAAATCGTTTGGCAGACAGCGGACCCCACAAAAGGAGGCATCGACATGGGAGCCGCCAGTGTTGCCAACGGAGTGGTCTACGCTGGCTCTTTCTCGGGAGCGATGTATGCCTTGAACGCAGCATCGGGAAAGATCCTGTGGAGCTTCGCGAGCGGTGGATCAGTCGTTGGCAGCCCATCTATCGTGAATGGCGTGGTCTATTGGGGTTCTGGGTATACAGCCCTGAACCCGACGGCAAACGGCATCGGGAACAACAAGATATACGCCTTTAGCCTAGGCAATTAGCGGACTACTTATACCCACTGCTGCGTGGGCCCGAACGCTGCGACGACAGGATCCGTCGCAGTGTTCGGCTCAGGCTGCAGCCTTGATCAATTGACGCGGCCCGGCCCTGCTGCAACTTGCAACCTAACTTGCGCTCCATGGTCGGCCCGTCGAGAAAATAGATCCCCCGTCGCCCTGCTCGGCACCGTAAACAAACGATGAAAGTGAATACGAAAGCAAGATACGGAGTGTTGGTTGTCTTGCATGGGAATAGCTTTCGAGATGCAGAGAGACGAGAGCCATGTTGGCCTTCGCCATACC
>NZ_JACHIO010000014.1 GCF_014203225.1 Granulicella mallensis
ACGTGGGTCTGCATGGCGTATCTTCCTCCGGATGGATTATCTGTGCCTCGAGCACGTACCAGGAAGGTACGCCGCTCTTCATACCATCTGAGCGGTACGCGAAGGACCCCCGCATTCTGCACGGTGCCAGCGTGAGCGAATACTGCCTATGCAAGCACCATCGACCGGGCTCTTTGCCCGCCCGGGGCATAGGTGGCAGGCCCAATGCGGGGGTCCTTCGCGTACCGCTCAGGATGACGACGAAAAACAAACAACGGCGAAAAACAAGCAACAACAAAGGCTACAAAGCCTCGAAGAACTTCTCCACCTCACCGATCTCTTCCGTCCGCCGATACGGCGGCAGCGAATCGAGAAAGGTCGCCCCATAGCGCGTCGTGCGGATGCGCGGATCGAGCAGCATCAGCACCCCGCGGTCCGACAGCGAACGAATCAGCCGCCCAAAACCCTGCTTGAGCGCGATCACCGCCTGCGGAACCTGCAGATCGTTGAAAGCATTGCCGCCGGCAGCGGTAATCGCATCCGTGCGAGCCTTCATGATCGGGTCGCTGGGCACGGCGAATGGCAGCTTGTCGATGATGACGCAGCTCAACTGCTCGCCCTGCACATCGATGCCCTGCCAGAACGACGACGTGCCGAAGAGCACGGCGTTCGGCGTCTCGCGGAACTGCTGCAGCAGCACATGGCGCGGCGCGCTGCCCTGCATCAGCAGCGGATAGGGCAGTTGCGCCAGCAGACGCTCGTGCATCTCGCGCATCTGCGCGTAGCTGGTAAAGAGGCAGAAGGCGCGGCCGCGAGAGATCTCCAGCACGCGGCGGGTCTTCTCCGTGGCCTGGGCGATGAAGTCCGCATGGCGCGGATCAGGCATCGTCGGCGGAAGGTAGAGCAGCGCCTGCTTCGCGTAGTCAAAGTGCGAAGGCACGACTAGCTCTTTAGGGAAGGGAATGCCGAGCCGTTTTTTGAGATGCGCGAAACTCGGCACACCGTCTGCCCCCGCAACCGTGAGCGTCGCCGAAGTAAGAATGACGCTCGGATAGTGCGTAAAGAGCGTCTCGGCAAGCAACGTGGAGACGTCGATCGGCGTGGCCTGGAGATGCGTGCTGAAGGCCTGCGGAGGCGGTGCCTGTGAGGGCTCGACGAGGCGCGCATTGCGAGCAGCGTTACGCAGGCCGCTGGTGGCGCGGCGCTCGATCCAGAAGACAGTGTTGGGGTCTTCGGACTCAAGCAGGAACTTCATATGGTTGCGGATATCCGCGGCCCGTTTGCGCAGGCCCGCGGCCTCTTCCACCTCGCGCAGGCGCTCCAGCTCGCCTTCGAGCCGCTGCAGCGCGTTCGACGCGCCAAGATAGGCATCGCCGCGCGACTCCAGAAAGTCTGCCCGGTCGATAAACTCCAGCCGCCCCAGGTGCGAGGGTCCCGCAGGCAGCGAGCCGAAGAAGAGCTTCGACCGCTCGCGGATGGTCTGCGTCGCGCTTTCGATCGCGCTCGTACTCACGCCCTTGGCGCGCAGCATCGACTCCGTATCGCGAGCCAGCTCATCAAAGCGTGCGTTCGACAGCGCGATGCCGAAGTACTGCGAGGCTACGTCTTCCAGCTCGTGCGCCTCGTCGAAGATCACCGCCGCGGCCTCGGGCAGAATTCCTGCGTCCGGCGCGCCCGCGGCCTGCTGCTTGATGCTGAGGTCGGCGAAGAACAGATGGTGGTTGACGATGACGATGTCCGACTCCAGCGCCTTGCGCCGCATTCCGGTGACGAAGCAAGGCTCCCAGTTCGGGCACGACTGCCCGAGGCAGACCTCGCTGCGCGCATCGAGCTTGTGCCACAGCGGCGACTGCTCGGGCAGGGCGTCGATCTCGGAGCGGTCACCAGTCTCGGTGGTGCGCTCCCACTTCAGGATGTGGTGGAACTGGTCGATCTCCTCCAGCCCACTGAGGATGGGGTTGTCGCGCAGCGCATAGAGCTTCTGCTTGCAGAGGTAGTTCGCCCGGCCCTTCATGTAGCAGACCTTCAAGGGCCCTAGCAGCGATTCGAGGAACGGGATGTCCTTGAAGTAAAGCTGTTCCTGGAGATTTTTTGTCCCGGTCGAGATGATGATGCGCTGCTTCTGCTCACGGGCCCGCCGCAGCGCGGGCAGCAGGTAGGCGAGCGTCTTTCCGGTCCCCGTCCCGGCCTCGGCGATGAGGTGGCGGCGGTCGGCAAAACACTGTTCGATGGTCTTCGCCATCAGGTACTGGCCGGGGCGATGCTCGAAGGCGAGCGAAGACTTCGCCAGCAATCCGCCGGGATGGAAGAAGTCATACAGCGATGGAAGCTTCTGCTCTGGCGGAGCTTGGTGCATCGCAGGAAGTGGGGTGGCGGACGACATCGGCTAGGTTGATGATAATCGCCGTTTCTTCGCCAGCCTCCACGACCCTCCAAAAGACAAACGCAAAATCTTCACAACACTTCACCGAACCGGGGGTTACTGAGGCTAGAGCCGCTGTTTGTAAGAGTTTCCTCGACGTTGCGGCCGGGAGCACGAAATGACAGTGCGCAAGGCATGGCTTGTATTTATTGGCCTGAGCTCAATCCTTGGATTGGCTGGCTGTGGCGGTTCGAAGAATCTTTCATCCCTTTCGACCGGTTCAAAACCTACTGCTGTCCTGTTCGTTTCGCCTCCGCCCAAGTCCCTGGCCGTGAATGCCTCGGCAACGCTATTAGCGGCAGCGACCTATCCGATCCCCTCCCAAGGTGGAAACAGTCAGGTCACATGGGTGATGACCTGCGGCAGCCCTGGCGCGTGCGGCTCCTTTGGCCCCAGTGATGAGGGCGGCGCAATCACCTACACAGCCCCAGCCGCCATTCCGGCCGGAGGAACAGTCACGGTGACCGCCACCGCTGTAGCCGACACTACGAAGTCGACTTCGGCCACCATCACCATCGTCGCTCCCATTCCGATCTCTGTTGCCTTCTACGCACCGCCTCCGGCCTCGCTCCAGGTCAACGCTGCCTTCCCTATGAGTGCGTCCATCAACAACGATGTCTCCGCAAATCCCCAGGTGAAGTGGACGGTAACCTGCGGCGCCGCAGCCTGTGGTTCGTTCAGCTCCGCCACCACGGGTAATGAGTCCCAGAACACCTATACTGCTCCCGCTGCAATCCCTCCCGGCGGCAACGTCACCGTGACCGTCACCTCTGTGACCGACCCCACCAGGTCGGCCTCCACCAGCATCGTCATCACTGCTGCCGCGCCAACTTTGGCCAATGGCACCTATGTGTTCCAGATCTCGGGGCCGACAGGCGGCCAATCCAGCTTCATGACCGGCGTCTTCGTGGCCAACAACGGCGTGGTCACCGGAGGGGAACAGGACTGGACTTACTACTTCAACGACGATGACAGTATTTACCCCTATTCCTCTTTCCAGAAGATCACCGGCGGCAGCTATGCCACCACTCCCGATGGCAATCTTCAAGTCACGCTCCAAATCGCTTCAGGTGGGCCTGAAACGTTCACCGGCACTCTCGCTACGGGGGCCCATGGATTCGTTGCAGCCATCGATGGCTCTCCCGCCAGCGGCACACTCGACCTGCAAACCAGCACTGCAGCTCCTGCGGGCGGCTATGCCGTCTCCCTGTCCGGCGGCGATGAATCCTCCGAGGCCGTCTGGATCGGCGGCATTCTCAATATCGACAGCACCGGGGGAATCTCCGGCGCTGGCAGCGTTCTCGACGTCATCAATAGCCAGACAAACACAGCCAACACGCAGTCTTTAGGCGCAAGCACAGTCTCTGCGCCCGATGCGAATGGCCGGGTGCAGATCCACCTGATTCCCACCGGTTCATCGTTACCTTCGCTCTATCTGGCGGGTTACCCCATCGACGCCACCCATATGCGGCTCGCCGAAATGGCGGGCTCGGACAATAGCAACATCCCCGCCCAGTGGGTTCTTGGCGGTACGGCTCTCGGTCAGGGTGCCGGCACCGGACACTTCAGCGTCTCTTCAATCGGAGGCTCCAGCTATGTCTTTGGCGCACAGGGCACCAACCCGGCAGGGCCGCTCCAGATGGCTGGTGTGATCACCCTCAAGGCAGACGGCACGCTGACCGGCACCTTCAACAAGAGCGATTACAACGGAGACCCGGCAACGATCCCCATCCCGGTAACCGGCAACTACACCGTCGATCCCACCGGACGGGTCACCCTCTCCAGCCTGGTCGAAGGATCGTCCTCCGAGGATTCCCTCCATCTTTACCTGACGGGAGACGGCAACGGGCTCCTGCTCTCCAACGACTTCAGCGATATCTTCACCGGGCAGGTATTTCAGCAGCAAACCGCCGCCTTTAGCGCGGCGTCCTTCAGCGGAAACTATGGATTGAACGCGACCGTGCTTTCTCCCCTTAGCACCCAAATACAGGCAGGAGCGGTCACGGGGCCCCTTACGTCGAATGCGGGCAACTTCACCGATACCCTGGCGGGATATGCGGATGCAGGAGGGAGCACGGCGGACTTCGCACTCTCTGGCAGCTTCACGTCCAACACCAACGGGGTCTTTGCAGGAATGCTGGCTGGATTCGATCCGACTGACCGTACAAGGGCAGGCGAGTTCACCCTCTATCTCGTGGACAGCACGCAGGCGGTTCTGATCGGAACCGATGGCACGCAGTTGGTGCTTGGACATCTGCAGAGTCTGCAGTAGGATCGGCAGTTTCGGCCCCTCCACAGAGACCGTCATCCTGTAGAGGGACATGAACAAAACGGAACCTGCTTTACGTGACGCCTCTAATGAGTCGGGCCTTCAGCCCTCATCCTCTTCCCTCCACCTCTCTTGGTGGCTTCGCCCCAGGCTGGTATGAGCTGCGCCTTTGGCGCTGGATTATCGTGTGATCACCCGGAGGGTGCGCGTTCCCTGACGCTAAAGCGTCAGGGAACGCGCTTCGCGCTGTGGGAACAGACCATCATCATTCGACGAATGAAAAACTCAACACATTGACAGCAAATTTTATCCAGAGGAACCTGAGATCGAACGTCACCTTTCATATTCACATTCAGCTCAGGGAACTTTAAGAAGCTTTCCAGCGTAGAGACCCAGATACACTGCAGGTCTTCGGCCGTGCTGCGCTCATTGCAGCCTGCCCGTTATGCCGCAGGTGATGGGGTCACATGAAGAAATTGTTTTTCGCCGCGAGCTTTGCGGCGCTTGCGTTCTCGCACGCCTTTGCGGAAACTGTCTGCCACGGAACGACTCTCACCGGTATCGTGCGCGACAGCACGCTTGCGCTCATTCCCGGCGCGATGATTACGCTGGACGGTAACCAGAATGCTGAGAGTGGCTCCGACGGCAGCTTTCGCTTTACCTGCATCGGCGATGGTTCGCATCGTCTGTCCGTAAGAGTGGAAGGCTTTGAGAAGCGTGACCTCACGCTCACCACCCCCCACGCGGCGCTGGTGGCATTCGAGTTGAAACCGGAAGCGGTTGAGAGCGAGGTCGATGTCGTCGCAGACGCCGGTCCCGGGGTCAGCGCCGCGTCCAGCGGCCCCTCGCAGACCCTCTCCGGCAAGCGGCTGCAATCTCTCGCTGACGACCCTGACGACCTTCTGCGCGAGTTGCAGCAGATGGCCGCGACCGCCGGAGGCAGCCCGGCCAACGCCACCATCAGCATCGACGGCTTCCAGGGTGGCGGCGACGGCAACACCACCCTTCCGCCCAAGAGCTCCATCGCCTACATCAAGGTCAACCCCGACCTCTTCTCCGCGGAGTATCGCCAGCCGCCGTTTGGCGGTGGCCACATCGAGGTCTACACCAAGCCCGGCCTGAGCGCCTATCACGGAGCGCTCTTCGCCACCAACGGCAGCCCCTGGATGAACGCTCGGGATCCGTTTTCAACGAGCAAGGCCTCGATCGGCAAGCAGCGCTACGGCTTCGAGTTCACCGGCCCCCTTCGCAAAAAGGGCAGCGACTTCAGCATGACGCTCGAGCACCGCAGCATCGACAACTTTGCCGTGGTGAATGCCATCACCGTCGATGGCGCAGGCAATCAGTCCAACATCGTTCAGAACGTCGCCACACCGCAGCGCCTCTGGATCGGCACCGCGCGCACGGACTGGCAGCTTGGTCCCAGGAACACCTTCATCGTCACCTTCAACGCCTATTTGAATCATCTCGAGAATGTCGGCGTCGGAGGCACCTCGCTCGCCGAGACCGGCTATGACCAGGAGAAGTACGACCATACCCTGCGCTTTACAGACGTCACCACCGTCTCCCCCAAACTGATGCACGAGGCGCGCCTGGGTATCGAGTGGGATGGCAATAACGACGCCCCGAACTCTACCGCTCCGCAGGTGCAGGTAGCCGGCGCCTTCACCGGCGGAGGTTCAACCGCCGGTGCCGTGCGCGACCATGAACTCGATATCGAAGGCGACGACGACGTCATCCTCACCACCACCAATCACCTGATGAAGTTCGGCTTCCAGGCGGAGATCCTCGACGAACACCTGCGCCTCACCACGAACTTCAATGGAAGCTACACCTTCGGCGGCGGCACCGTTCCGGGCCAGGCTATAGCGCTCACCGGCCTCCAGCAGTACGTGCTGGCGCTGAACGGGCAGCCCAACGGCTCGCCCACCGACTACTCCAACGTGGCCGGCAACCCCGAGGTCGATCTCGTCCAGACCCGCTTTGCGCCCTTCTTCCAGGACGACTGGAAGGTCCGGCCCAACCTGCATATCGCCTACGGCGTGCGCTACTTCACCCAGACCGACCCCAAGGTCGTCGACAGCCTCACACCGCGCCTCGGCGTCGCGTGGTCTCCGGACAAGAAGGCCACCTGGACTATCCACAGCCACGCCGGTCTCTTCGCCGGCCGCTTCTTCGCCCACACCTATGCCGAGGTGCTGCGCATGGACGGCGTCCAGCGCGTCACCAGCACGATCTACAACCCCATCTGCACCGGTGTCTTCGACCCGGCTACCTGCAATCCCTTCAACGGCTCCACGCCCATCCACTCCATCCGCACCATCGCTCCCAACTTCCCCAACCTCTTCTACGGCATTGAAAATCTCGGCTTCACGCACACGCTGCCCCATGGCTGGAATCTCTCCGGCGACTACTACATCGCGCAGATGTGGCACGATACGCGGACGGAGAACATCAATTCTCCGATGAACAACTCGCCCACCGGCCCGCGCCCCGGCACACCCAACCTGAACGTCCTGCAGATGCAGGCCAGCGGCCGCGGCTATGGCAACGTCGAGTTTGCAGGCCTGGAGCAGCACTCACTCAAGCACGTGCAATTGTTCATGGGCGCGGTCCGTGTGCAGATCATCGACGACACCGACGACACCGAATTCACCACCCCGCAGACCACCGGCTCGAACGCCGGGGAGTATGCCCGCCGCACCGGCAACGGTCTCTGGAACGTCTTCGGCAACGCCACCTTCTCCCTGCCGGAGAAGATCCAGCTCAGCGGCAACTTCAACGCCTCCGGCGATGCGCCGTACAACATCACCACGGGCTTCGACAACAACGGCGACGGCGACTTCAACGACCGTCCGCAGTATGCGGCACCGGGAACGCCGGGCGCGATCTCCACCCCCTATGGCCTGCTGGTGGCCTCGGGCGGCACGGGGGTCTTCCCGCGCAACAAGGGCACGATGCCCTGGACGTTCTATCTCGACTCCAATATTCAGCGCACCTTTACCCTCACCCGCAACCCCAAGGCCGAGCATCAGCAGACCCTGCAGGTGAACATCCGTTCGTCCAACCTGCTGAACCATACCAACGTCACGCAGGTGGGCGGTGTGCTGGGTTCTCCGCTCTTCGGAGTGCCCTACGCCGCCGACAATGGCCGCCGCGTTGAAGGTGGAGTGCGGTATAGCTTCTGACGCACCTGTGAGCTTTTGACGCACCGATGAGCTTCTGGCGCACCAATGCGTTTAGATCGCCCGCCCAGCGTTATGGCATGTGAAATACCACGGGTACAAGCCCCAAAGGGGCGGCATATCCCAGCCCAGGGTGGAGGTATCCGCAGCGAGCGTTTTTTGCTCGCCGTGCCGCCTCCACCCTTGACGCAGAGCGCGATGCGAATGTTTGTGGCGCGCTTTGCGTCACCACCCTGGGCTGGGATATGCCGCCCCTTCGGGGCTTGGACCCGTGACCGTCAGCGCCAGGCGCACACAATGTTTGCCGAACGACCACGAAGGCTGAACCCGTCAGAGCGATTGGAAAAATAGCGCTCGTTCAACATCGGTGCATCAAAATCCTCAATGAGTTGAAACGCGCTGAGTTCTTGGCGAATCTCTGAGGGAGTGAAGAATAATCTGAAGGGTTCCCCGATACTTTCAACCCGCGATGCGAGCTCGTCCCGGGCATACAGCTCGGCCGACGGCAACGCGTGACGAGGCAAAGCGTAATCAAAAACAACCCCACTTCCATTGCGAAATGAGGCGATGAAGGCGAGGGTACTCCGAAAGGCAGGGCGTGTGAGGTAGATGACAACTCCAAGCCAGGCAAAGATCGTTGGAGCACTCAGATCGAGGCCGCTTTCTTCCAGTTGAACCGATACCTGCTGTCGTTCAAAATCGACAGGGACATAACGGAGTGTTGAAGGTTCCCTCAATCCGCTTGATGCCACAAGGTTGCGCTTCCACTGTTGTGTTGCAGGATGGTCCACCTCAAACACCCTCAGATTCTGATGGGGATTGCGGTGAGCAAAGGTGTCGAGACCGGCTCCAAGCAAGACATATTGTTTGACGCCTCTACTTACAGCCTCGGCCAGCTTATCCTCGGCAAGACGATTGCGGGCGACAAGCAAGGCCCGCATTGCAATGGAAGACTCCTCGCCTATTGATTCAGCAGCAGCCTCAAGAGCGGCACGGTAGACCTCTCCGAGTATGGGAACTGCGATGGGATCATTCAGAACGAGCGGAGAAGAATCGTGAACCTGATGTGAAGCTCGCCTGATCGCAACGCCGAGAGCTGTTCGAGACGCTTTCCCAGCTACGATGGAGTCTTCTCGCACATCCTGATTCGGGACGACATTGCGGCTGGGAAGTTGTTTGATAAGAAGATCAATCTGGCCGATGTGATGAGATTCATGCTCACAAACGTGAAACCACTTGCAAAAATTGTTCGTCGGCCCCCAACCCCACTTGAGATCGACGGCCATGAACCACTCATCATCCCGTCTCCGAAACTCAGAGAGCGTATGTTCACGCGTCTCCGTCAGGGCAGATAAATAGAACGAGAGGTCGTTGCCTCTGATCCAATTCCGCCCTAAATCGCCGAGCTTCATGGCCGGTTCCCAACGATTCACAACCTCCTCTGGATATCTTGCCCACGGCAGACCATCGAAGGTATTGAGGCCGTAATAGACATCGCTGGCAGCCAAATGGAGAAGCAGCGTTCCTATTGAGTTCGAACGTTCGTCCGGCAGCCAATCGAGGTCTTCCTGAGACAAATTCTTTAGGCGGGACAGTACTTTGTGGCGCATCCAGTTGAGCTGAGAGACAAAGATGCCAATCTGAGGGCTAAAACCCTCACGAGGACCGAATACGGATAGCGGTTCACCTAACGGAGCAGGTTCTGAAACCTTCGTCATTCTGAAACAATCCTCAACACAAGAGTGAAGCATTCGAACACTTCCGATCAAGGCAAGTGGTAAAGGAAATAGAGCCCTGAAGGGGCGACCTATTGTGGCTGCACGATAGGTCGCCCCTTCAGGGCTCTCTCTTTTCTGGGTCCGGTAACCCAGGGTTCCGGCGGCACGGCGAGCAAAGAACGCTCGCCAGCCGCCTCCACCCTTGACGCAGAGCGCGATGCGAATGTTTGTGGCGCGCTTTGCGTCACCACCCTGGGCTGGGATATGCCGCCCCTTCGGGGCTTGGACCCGTGGCCGCCTGGGACTCTGCGCTCCATTTTGTGTTGATGTATCGTCCGCAAGCAGGCGGAGGATACCCTCTTCATCTTTTCTCTTTTTGCATGAAGACAGCACGTTAATCCCCGCCATAAAAACGCCATGAACGCAGAGGATGCGTATCGTTCTTATAATGAAGGATGCGCTGTGGCGCGGAGGACAGGCACCATGGCACCGAAACGCGAACAGAAGAAAAGATTAGGCAAGAAGCATCGGCAGGCGAGCACGCGGCCGAAGCTGGGCAAGACCGCTCCCAGGGCGACGGCAACAACCGGTGCGGTTTCACCGAAGAAGCGTAAAGAAATTGCGGCGAAGAAGGCCGCAGCCACCAAGGCCGCGAAGACGCCGACCCGCAGCCCGGAGAAAGAACGGCACGTCGTTATCAGCCCTCGCGACGCCAGTGGCGAGCAGCGTGGCCACGCGAGCGAGAGGCAGGCGCCCCCTCGCGTTCGTGCGATAAAGAAGCCGCTCGATCCCGATGCCGCGGAAAAGCGCGAATGGCGTGAGGCCGAAGCCCTGGCAACGGAACTTACGCTCGTTGCCGACAGGCATCACGAGCCCACCCGGCTGCCGCTGGTCGCGATCTGCGGCCGGCCCAACGTCGGCAAATCGACGCTCTTCAACCGCCTCACCCAGACGCGGCGCTCCATCGTCGGCGACGAGCCGGGCATTACGCGCGACCGCATCTATGGCGAAGTCGAGTGGGCCGGGCGCGATGTGCGGCTGGTCGACACCGGTGGCGTGATCCCCGACGACGAAGCGCTCATTCCCGCCGAGATCTTCCGCCAGGCCAAAGTTGGCCTCGAAGAGGCGGACGTGATCATCATGGTCGTCGACGGACGCACCGAGCTGGCAGCACCCGACATCGAGCTGGCCCGCCTGCTGCTGCGCGGCGGCAAGCCCATCTTTCTGGCCGTCAACAAAATGGACACCCCCGAGCTGCTGGCCGGCGCCGAGAACTTTCGCCGGCTCGGCTTCAGGAACGTGGTGCCGATCTCCGCCGAACATGCCGCAGGCATCGGCGATCTGCTCGACGAGGTATGGGCGGCGCTGCCGCCAGAGTTCGTCGCCGAAGAGCCCGAAGAAGCGATGGAAGGCTTCGAGGAAGAGTTTGAAGAGGACATGGACGGCGGCGGCGATCCTCTGCCCGGCGCACAGGACTCTCCTGACGAAGAGGCCAAACCGGGCCGCAGATTGCGTTCGCACGGCGAGCACGTCTCTCGCGAGACCAAGATCGCCATCATCGGACGCCCGAACGTCGGCAAGAGCACGCTGTTGAACGCACTCACCGAGTCAGACCGCGCCATCGTCTCGCCCATCGCCGGAACGACGCGCGATGCTGTCGACGAAGTGGTTACGAGAGAAGGCCACGACTTCCGCTTCATCGACACCGCCGGCATCCGGCGCAAGGGCAAGACAAAGCTGCTGGCTGAAAAGCTCAGCGTCATCATGAGCCGCAAGCATCTCGAGGCCGCCGACGTGGCGTTGCTGGTGATCGACGCCGCCGAGGGAGTCGCCGCAGCCGACGCAAACATCGGCGGCTACGCGCACGAGAGCGGACGTAGCGTCATCATCATCGTGAACAAGTGGGATCTGATGACCGAGGTCGGCCCCGACGGCAAGCGGCTTCTCGATGGCAAGCCGCCTGCGGACCAGAAGGTCTACGAACAGCAGGTGCGGGACTCGCTGAAGTATCTCGACTACGCACCGCTGTTGTTCGTCTCGGCCTCGGAGTCCCAGGGCATCGAGCAGGTCTTCAAGAAGGTAGAGTTGGTAGCTCGCGAACGCCGCAAGCGCGTCTCGACCGGATCGATGAACCGCTTCCTGGACAAGATCGACTTCCAGCGGGCTTCAGTTCCCATGGCGAAGCGCGTCAGGATCTATTACATGACACAGGCTGCGGTCGCGCCGCCCACGTTCGTGCTCTTCACCGATCGCGATGTGAAGCTGCACTTCAGCTACGAGCGCTTTCTCGCCAACGAGATTCGCGACACCTTCAAGTTCATCGGGTCGCCGATCTGGTTCAAGGTGAAGGCGAGGAATAAGAAGAAAAAGGAAGAGTAGCTCTTACAGAGCTACCCCATACAGGACCTACCCAAAATCCAGAGCACGGCACCGTCTCAGCCCCGAAGGGGCGATATATCCCAGCCTGGGGCGCAAGCCCCAGGTACCAGGTCCCACAACGAAATCGAGGGCTGAAGGCCCGATATATCTCGCTAATGCAGACGAGATATATCGGGCTTTCAGCCCTCGATCCTTATTTGCTTCCATACCTGGGGCTCGCGCCTCAGGCTGGGATATACCGCCCCTTCGGGGCTGGGATCGTGCTGTCTCTAACGTTCTTACGCAGACCCTTGCTTACTCGTAAGCAGCTTAGTTCGGCAAAGGCTGCAACGTCACGGTGCGTCCGGTCTTTGCCGACTCGCGGGCCGCGTCGAGAATCTGCACCACGATCATGTTGGTGTCGAGCGCCGAAAGATCACCATCCGGCTTGACCTCTCCGCGCAACACCGCAGCCAGGTAGTCCAGTGAGTTCTGCCGCTCCGGCGTGAGCGGGGGAGCCGTCATCGTCGACTCTTTCTGCTCGTGCGCATAGCGGACGCGCATCTCGTCGGAGGCTACCGTAATGGCATAGCCGGTCGCTCCATAGACCTCCATGTCCTTGCGGCTGAAGGGCCAGTTCCACGAAGGCATCAGCACAGCCTGCGCGCGCGGGTAACGCAAAATGATGGTCGCATCGTCATCGACCTTCGGATAGATGTCGGGCTTGTCGGTTTGCGCTACAGCGGTAACGCTGAGCGGGGCCTTGCCGTGCATCATCTGCGTCATCAGGTCCGCGCCATAGCAACCGAAATCGAACAGGGCTCCCGCGCCGTTCTGAACCGGATCGGTAAGCCACGGCAACCACTCCGGACCGACACCGATCTCCTTCGGACCAAAGTGTCCGTCATGGATGACGACCTTGCGCACGTCGCCCAGCTTGCCTGAGACTACCTCGTTATAGGCCTCCTGATTGCTGGCGTACCAGGTCGTCTCGTAGTTCACCAGCACCTGCACGTGGTGCTCGGCCGCAGTCTTGCGAATGGCGAGCGCATCGGCCACCGTGGTGGCGAGCGGCTTCTCTACCATCGAACTGACGCCGTGCCGCGCCGCGAGCTCGATCACCTTGCGATGGTCGAGGATCGTCGTGTACACCAGCACGGCCTGCGGATGTACGGCGTTGAGCATGGCTTCGGTATCGGTATAGAAGAGGGCGTGGTTCAGGTGAAACTCTTTTTCGTACCGGGCTGCAACGGCGGTGTTGGGTTCGGCGATGCCCACGAGCTGAACGTTCTTATCCGTGGACAGCGGACCAAACAAGCCCTGCGCATGACCATGCACCAGGCCGACGATGGCAACTCGCACAGGAGCGGCCTGTGCGTGAACTGCCTGGGAGAGGAAGGTTGTTCCAAAGACGAGGAGTGCGCTACGGACGAACGAGGAGAGCTTCACGGCGTTTCCTTTGTACAGCGAAATTATTTCTATCTTAGAACCGTTCGCAAATCTGCCGTACTATCTGGAGTTGAAAGATGAAACCTCCCAGGCAGATATTCGAGTTCGACGCGGCCAAAGCGGCCAGCAACCTGAAGAAGCATGGTGTTTCATTTGCAGAAGCAATGACGGTCTTCGACGATGCGCTCTCCTCCACGCTTCCAGATGATCAAACACTCGAACGACGAACTCCGCTTCATCACGGTTGGAATGTCTTCGCGGCAACGTCTGCTTTTTGTCGTTTACACTGACACTGTCTCCAGCATCCGTATCATCGGGGCTCGTCTTGCCACTGCAACGGAGAGAAAACAGTATGAAGAAACGTGAGCTCGATCCCCTCGCTCCTCGGCCGGCCCTGGATTTCAGCAAGGGCGTTCGCGGGAAACACCATGCCCGCATGCAGCAGGGAACGAATGTCGTTCTTATCGCTCCAGATCTCCTTGAAACTTTTCCAGACTCCGAAGCCGTCAATGAGGCGCTCCGCAGCCTGAAGAAGATAGCGGAACGAACTACGAAACCAGCTTCTCGCTCTACCCCTAAAAGATCTACAGCCCTGGCCAGCTAAAACAGCTAATACCGATCTACCACCTGGCGGTGCCGCTGCAACCACCAGCACGCCCCACTGCCTGCCTGCGGAAACAGCGAGTAGCTGCAATCCACGACGTTGACGTCTCCCAGGTAGTACTCCTCTTTGTTGTTCTTCATCTCAGCCGCAACGACGCTGATCACCTGCACCTTACCCATTCCATTGCCGTGGGAGACGCGCAGCTTCCAGACCGCCCAGTCGACGGGATACGACAAGGCCGCGATGATCAGCAGCCCCGCAAGCGTTCTGAGCAAAATCCGTTTCATGTGAGCCACGCCCTATTATGCAGGCAGGCGATGGTAGAAAGACGCCAGGCCCTCATTACAAGTCTCAGCATCAGCATCAGCTTTGTCGCTACGCATGGCCCACCACAATCTACAGATTGAACAGCTCCCGCAGCCGCTTGGTCTGCGAGCGGCTCACCGGGATCTCGGTCTGCTTGCGGTCGTCCATGCGGAGCTGATACGACGATTTGAACCACGGCACGACCTCGCGGATGTGCTGAATGTTCACCACGAACGACCGGTGCGCGCGCCAGAACTGCTCCTGGTCAAGCTGATCCATCAACTCTTCGAGCGTCCTGCAGTTCGAATCGCCCTCTACCGTTTTGGTCACCACCGAGATTCTGCCGTCCTCGATCGCAGCGAAACACACGTCCTTCTGATCGGCGAGCAGCAGGCGGTTCTGTGCCCGCACCACCACCTTGCCCGACTTCGCCAGATTGTGCGCTCCCTGCGTGGAGAGTCCCGAAGCCTGCGCTGCCTGCTCTTCCACCATGCGCAGCAGGGCATCCAGCTTGGCCGCGGCATCCGAGCCAAACTCGGCCCCGTTGCCTCCCTGGGAAACCACTGCCTCACTGCTCGGCCCATCGGATGCCAGGCGCGCACGCACCTTCTCCAGTGTCTTCACCACGCGTTTGGCGTCAAACGGCTTCAGCAGGTAGTCGACGGCGTTCACCTCGAACGCCTTGACCGCGTACTGGTCGAACGCCGTCGCAAAGACGACCTGCGGCATATGGAACTTGCGGTCGAGCGCCAGCACCTTCTTGAGCACCGCAAAGCCGTCGAGCCCCGGCATGCGGACATCGAGGAAGATCACATCGGGCTTATGCGTCCGGATAAGGCTCACGGCTTCGATGCCGTTGCTTCCCTGGGCCAGCACCGAGACCTCGCCCGCGGCCTCCAGCAGATATTGCAGCTCCTGCCGGGCCAGCGGTTCGTCGTCGATGATCAGGGCGGTGAGCGGATTTGCCATTACGGCATTCTAGTCTTTAGACCAGAGATCTTTGTTGTTGCTTGTTATCAGGGTGAGTCATTGAACCTCGTTCGAGGTTTCGCCAGATCTCTTGCTTTGAAGGGGCGGGGCTTCAGCCCCGCCGTTGGGACAACCACTAAAGCGGCTTCAGCCGCGGAGGGAACGGTGTCTATTCAGCCAGTCACTCTGTCCCTTGAAATAGCTTCGGCCTGCAGATCGCAGATTTGCTCCGGAATCATTCCCTCAGTGGCTAAAGCCACTGCACGCAGCAAGCTCTAACGGCGGGGCTGAAGCCCCGCCCCTTCAAAACAAAAACTTGAACTCTAACCTCACCCCTGCCCATGGCTTAAGCCTGCGAGGTTGACTGTTGACTAGTCGCTATACGACCGCAACCGCGCCGGAACGGAATCCTCGGCCAGGTCGTGTCCGCACTGCGTGCAGTAGACATCGGTGATCTTCACTCCGCGATGGCACAGCCCGCACACCGGGGCCATCTGGAACTGGCACTGCGGGCAGAAGTGATAGCTGCCCTCCATCGCCGTGGCACAGTTCGGGCAACGCGACAGGATCGGCTGCCGCAGCATGAAGTACACCACCGAGCCAATGCCGCCGGGCAGAACCACGCACACCAGCATCCACAGGCCCGCGGACATGCCACGGCGCTTGACGTCGCGGCTCACATAGCCGAGCAGCAGGGCATAGCTGGCGACCAGCGCACCCCACCAGTAACCCGCCATCAGGCGCATCGGCAGAAGCTCATGCTTGTGGTGCGGCATGACCTCGTGGAAGATGTACTGCATCCCCACAAACAGGGCGATGGCCAGCACCATCGACCAGCGTGGGATCATCATCAGTTCCTGATCCCCGCTCGAGGAGGAGTCGCCCTGCTGTGATGTCGCCCACTGGGTCATCGTGTTACCTCACTATTGGACTGCCCGCGGTCACGCTGAAACCATGCCAGGCCCAGCAGCACGGCCGTTACCGGCAGCGACCACAACAGTAGCAGGAACAACTGATCGCTCGCATCGGGAACACCATTCGGAGCCAGCTCGTCGTAGCCCTCGAGTACAGCCCATACGGCATAGCAGAGCCCCATCAGCAGCATCGAGAAGATGCCCAGCGGAACCCACAGGCTGCGCGAACGCTGCTTCTGCTCCCGCATGACCAGCGCCTGCTCGCGCACCACGCGATGCGTGCGGTTTACCACCGAAGCGCGGGCCGTAAAGTTCATGGGCCCTGTCTGCCTCGTTACGTCTTTGAAATCCTGAGGAGCGCTCACGCCTTCACCTCCAATGCCCTGGCCTCGGCCGCATGGCGTTCGGCGCGGAGACTGAGCAGTTGCGGCTTAAGCGAGGCCAAACCACGATACAGACGCGACTTCACCGTCGAAAGCGGTGCATGCGTCACTGTAGCGATCTCTTCGAGAGACATCTCCTCATGAAAGCGTAGTGTCAGAACTTCGCGATAGCTGGGCTCGAGTGTCAGCATCACGGTCGCAAGTTCGGCTGCATCCTCACGGTACTGGAACTGCTCCAGGGGCGATGGCCCTTCCTGCACGATCTCAAAGGGGCGCTCGTCTTCGCCGCCGTCCCGCATCTCGTCCAGGCTGGCCATGGTGCGCTTGCGCGACAGATCGATGACCAGGTTGCGCGCGATGGTGAAGATCCAGGTATCGAAGCGGGCCTTGCCGTTGTACTGCGCGCCGCGCCGCAACACACGGATCCAGACCTCCTGAAACAGGTCTTCGGCGACCTCGCGCTTGCCCGTAAGGAACATCAGGTAGCGCATCAGCCGGTGTTGGTAGGTCTCGATGAGCTGGTCGAGAAGCTCGGGGTCCTGGCGCTTGAGCCCGCGCGCAATGGCGGCGTTTTCACGCTCCACCTGCTTCGCCGCTTCGACCGTCAAGACCACGGATGTTCTCACCTCAGTATGGACGCCAGTTTATAAGGAAAAGTCTCGGTTGTTGCATAAAATATGCGCCTTTCCGGTTCGCACTCCCTGGCTTTCCTTTTTGCCGCGGCTTTTGCACTTGCTTTTCCAGACGGCTTTACTGACGAGAAGCCGACTTATCGTTACCTAGACCTCGGGTAGCTAACTCACCACTGGTTCATCTCTCATGGACGAAATACGTGACACACCAAACGCTCCTGCAACAGCGATTACAGACATCCAGAGAGCCCAGCCAACGTATAAGCCATGATCGATCAACATGCCTACCACCAGAGGTGCGAGAACAGAGGCAATCGACATTACGGATTGATTGACTCCCATCACCAGCCCCTGACGCTGTGGTGATACACGTTTTGAGAGCCGCGCCGTGATCGTCGGCCTGAGTACCGCCGCACCGCTGTGGCTCAGGGTAAGGAATACCAGCGTCACGAGGACTGTATGGCTCAGCGAGAGCGCGCCAAATCCGATAGCCATCAGCAGAAAACCAGCGAAGACTAAGGTACGCTCCCGGAACCACCGTAAAAGGTGTCCCAGAGCTATCGCCTGGAAGAAAAAATTCAGGAGACCGGCGTAAGCAAACATAAACCCCGCGGTCTGCGGTCCGATCGGCTCTCCCCCCCAGGTGACGCGCCCGGCCAAAAACAAAGCGAACCCGGATATGAATGTGTTGAAGACAAAATAGAAGAGAGACAAGAGAAAAAAGATTCCGCCTGTCGCCGGATCGCGGAAACAATCCAGGATTGGTTTGACGGGAAGCAGAGTCTCGGACGGTCCTTTGTGCTCAGCCTTTATTCCCTTCGGCAACAGTACGGCCGTCGCCACGATGCTGAGGGCCGAAAGAACGCAAGCTCCCCAAATCGGCGTCGTCAGGCTGTGCCTGGCCAGGAGGCCGCCGAGGCTTGGCCCAACAAGCATGCCGAGACCAAAAGCAGCTCCGACGATACCGAATGCCTTTGTCCTCTGTTGGGGCTGCGTATTGTCCGAGACGTATGCGTGCGCGACCGAAATGTTCCCCGCAGTCAACCCGTCAATAATCCTTGCCGCAAAGACGAGCCATAGAGTGTTCGATAAGGCGAGCAGTATGTATCCCGCGAGTGTGCCGATCTGGCTAATCACCAAGACAGGTTTCCTCCCAATTCGATCCGAGAGCTGACCGAGCGGAGGTCCAGCGAGCAACTGACAGAGAGCGAAAACCGATAGCAGCAGACCAACGGTGAATGCCGAAGCTCCAAAATGCTCTGCATAGAAAGGCAATAGAGGAATCATCAGGCCAAAGCCCATGATGTCTGTGAAGACGATGAGAAACACCGGCACAAGAACTTTGCCGAGGGGAGGAGCGGACGGGGTGTTTGGAGTCTGGATCGCGCTTGTCATAGTTTTCCGTCCTAAGCAGGAGTTTCGTCCGGGTATACCGGGGTTGTAGAACTGTTCGGCGGTGTGTCTCTGCCTTCTAGGCCATGGCAAGTGAAGCTGATCGTCCCAGCGCGCGGTCGTCCGCCTGTGCTCAGGTCATGATCCAGAGCCTCACCCAACCTGTTGCCGCAAACGTCTTCGAGACGTTCAGAGACAACCAGGTGGTGCTCCAAGGCGCTCCAAGGGTGGCTGGGGATAATCTGCGCTGTGGTTCCGTCCGGTGCAAGCGACACGCTCGTCTGAACGATATCTCCGGAAACCGTCAGAACTCCGATCTCGTCCTCGCAAAGGGCAGCATCCATCACCCTGTCGAAGTGCACGACGACGGGATCAAGGCTCCCCACCGTTGGAGCGACGAGACGCCAGTGGGTCTCATCGACGGCTTCCAAGACTGGATCACTTACGCAGAAGGTATGGTGCGCAGTCTGCCCGAGCGCCGTGACGGCTAAGCTGTACGTCCGCCCGACAACAAGCGCCGGATCGTGAGCCGGGTCCGGCCCCAGACCGCGCTTGATTCTTCCTGGCTCCATCAACACTGTCAGTCGACGTCCATCAGCCGACCACAGTTCCTGCGACAGCACGAGGAAGGGGTCGCGCACCACCTGCTCATCCTCGTTCAGCAAGCAGAGTTGGGCGCGATCGAAGTGCGCCTCCGCCGGCCTCGGAAAATAGAAGTAGAAACGCAGGGTGTTGGCGGGAAGCACCTTGGCTTCAGGAGAGATGCGGATCGGTATCTCAGGGAAAGTTTGAATCCGCATCTCTGGTGTCCTAAAAGCCCAAGCCACCTTCACGCTGCGTGCTTTCGCGCGAACTCGACACCTGGGAAATCGAACTCTACCCAGATTTTGTCTAGCCGTGCAGGAAGCGGGCTGACCATCAGGGTTTCAAGCGTCAGATCGCCGGTGTCTGCGTAGCGGGTTAGCGAGACGAAGAACTTGTCGCTGAACAGATCCGCACGCAACGAGGACCCGACGAACAGCACCTGTTTGCCGACTGGGCCGGCGGGCATGAAGGGGGATTGGTCCAGCATCGGGCCTTGGGCCGGCCGGTTCTCGGGCGTGAAACCTTCGGCGGAGCGGACACCGGAGAGCGGAACGATCATGGGGCCGCGACCGAGATTTGTAATGAACAGCTTGTCCTCATCTCCGTCACGATAGGCGACCATGCTGATGGGCTGACCGTTGCCCATGTCGCCGATCGTCTTGCCCCTCACCTTCGAGCCGTGCTGCAGCTCTGAAACCGGAATGGTGACGAGTGGGCTGCAGGCGTACGCGGCGACGAGCGTGTCTACACCATCGAGCGTGGCGAACTGCATGGCTCGGATCGGCGCGCGCGTTTCGTAGCGGCCATGAGCGACGTGGTAAATCTCCAGTTGGGTCTCGCTCGCGGCCCCAGTGAATGGATAGACGATTCGGCGCAGCGTGGAGGAGAACTCCTGGTTTGAGACACCAGCAACGAACACCTCGCCGTCATGAAACTTCAGATCCACGATTGTCATGGACCGGATCGGCGTACGTGCCTTCTCGTCGAAGTACGACGCGGGTGGATATGGGAAAGTACCAGCCCGCGACTTGAATGTCGCGTCCTCGTCGGGAACGTCGGAGAGTTGGTGCACCATCACCTTCGACGATGAGAGGTCGAATGGGTGGATCTCGCCGGTAAGCGAGACGCGCAGAATTGCAGGCTCCAAGCGGTCGCCGTTACGCACGCCGACCGACAGGTACGGCTCGCGCGTCACGGGATGGACGGCCATCCCGTTCATCACGAGGCTTTTCGCCGTCACGCCCAGCGCCGCTGCGATCTTTTCGTCAATCGACTCGAAGAGGAAGGGGTCCAGCGAGGCTGGCGCCTGGCCGCGTTCCGTCTCGAATGCAAAAACAGCTCCGAGCTTGCTGTCGCCTACAAAGAGGACCCCGTCGGGGTTGAAGGTAAGAGCCCCCGCCGATTGTGGGATGACTTGATTGCTAGTGTTCATGATGGTCTCCATAGATCGTCCGCTCATGGCGGAGGTCAGGTTGAGTGAGAAGAGATTGCGCTTGACGGGGATCATTGCCGCGAAAGACAGTGCCTTGTCAAAGGGCAGCGTCGAGGTCCGGGGGCTACTGCACGACGGGATGAGCGATTAACTCCAGTGCCGCCACCACGGTTTCCGCCTCCACACGTCCGGTCATGTAATCCGCGTCGACGTGGGAAAACCGAATGATCCCCGAGGCGTCGATCACATACGTGGCCGGCACAGGGAGCTGGTAAGACCCTTCTCCATTGCGGAGTTCTAGATCGTTGTTGAACCGACTCTTGCCGAGATCCTTCACCCCATCTCCCACTTGAAAGACGATGCCAAACTGCCGCGCCAGCTTGTTCTTGAAGTCGCTGAGGATGGGGAAGGTCAGTTGGTTCTTTTCTGTTGCGATAATTCCGCCATCCGGTTTCTCAGGCGAGATCGCGACCAGTTTCGCGCCCAGTGCCTGCATCTTTGGCAGAGCCGCCTGCAGTTCACGCAGTTCGAGATTGCAGTACGGGCACCATTCGCCACGGTAGAAACTGATGACGACCGGCCCTTCAGCCAGCAGACTTCCGAGCGAGACTTCATGGCCGAATGCATCCGGCAGGGTAAACTCAGGCGCGGCATCGCCGACTTTCAAAGCGTGATCCAACACGTCGGACGAGCGGACGCGCTCCATGTCACCGGAAATAATGCTGAACCTATCTCCAAGTGAAGCCTTGACCTTGCCTGTAATACCTCTGCCGCCTGTTTGTAAGCCATATTGATCTCCTGAGTGCCATGCGTTGACTATCTGTAGCACTTGATACATAATGAGAGGGCGGCTTACCCGTGTCAAGCATTATTTTGTGGCAGTCGCTACAGAACAGGAAAGGTCGTCATGGCGCGGACTTTGGAGTTCGATTACGACACCACCTTGGAAAGGGCGACGCGCCTCTTTTGGAAAAGTGGCTATGCTGGCACTTCGCTACGCGATCTGCTGAAAGAAATGGGTATTGGGGAAAGTTCTTTCTACAACACCCTGAAAAGTAAGAAGCGAGCGTACCTGGAGTGCCTGAAGCATTACAACGAGACCGTCGATCGAAAGCGCTCCAAGGAATTTCTTGAGGCACCCACGGCTGCACTGGGAGTACGTGCGCTGTTCAACAACATCCTGGAATCTCTCGATAATCCCGAGACACCTTCGGTCATCTGCATGATGGCTGGAAGCCTGACGCACGAAGTACTTGATGAGGCTGAACTGCGAGAGTACATCGAAGGGCGGATCTCCACGCTTCAGGACAAGATGATCGCTCGGATGAACGCCGACAAGCGAGATGGACTTCTGGCGGCGGGTTTCGAGCCTCAGCTTGTGGTGCCCGTCGTCAGTACCTATATGCAGGGGCTCTGGCGGATGGCCCTGGTGTCTTACGAGAGAGCTCGCTTCGAGCGGCAGATCGATGTCTTTCTCACTGGACTCGGACTTTAAAGCGTCTTTGAACGGAGCTGACAATTGGTGAGCGTTGGCATATTGAAGCGAACTCCCCACTGGGTTTGTTGAGCGGTGCCGAGAAACGCCGTTCTCGTCACTTGACGATTCCTGACGGGAAGCCGACTTACGAGGACTGATCCCAAAGGAGCGCCACCCACTGATAACGGATCCGCATAGTGGCGGCCCGTGGTACGCCCAAACTACGTCGTGGCAGTAGGTGGCAAGCATAATCCTAAACGGCTTAAGAAGAAACTGTCACACTTGAATGATTGGTCGCCGACGACCTCGGCGGCACGCTCCTTCGAAGACACCGCAGTAAGAGTCCATTCCGCAATCAAGAGGGTGGGGCTTGCGTTATCCATGATGTTCTCCGATGAGTTCGAGGCCGTTTAGCACCTGCTGAAATGCGCGCTGCGCGGTAGTAAGTTGTTGCATGCTGAAGGGGTAGCTTTGTAGAAGCGTTTGGAGCGGCCGCTGTCTTCCGGCGGGCTCTTTAGCCCCACCGGGATGGCCTGTTTCAACGCTTGCGTCCTAGCAGGATTCCCCCGATCAGGAAGTAGATTGCGCCAAAGATGGCGTACCCGCCTAAATCCTTGATCTGAAACTTGCCACTGAGCCCACCGAGCACAAAGGCGATACCTGCGGCTGTCGATTGAACCCCGCTCAAGATCATGGCCCATTGCCCACCCAGGCGTTTTCTGCGGAGAATGCCCACGGCAAGCTGCAGAAACCCGGCGAGAAGCGCCCACGCGCCAAAGATTGCCACAGCATACGCAGGATGAGAGTAAACGGTGAGGCCGATCCCGATCGCCGTAAGGGTTCCCACCACGGCATTCACGTATTGTGTCGTTGTGGAATCAGATCCCGAGGAGGTCTTCAAGT
This sequence comes from Granulicella mallensis, assembly GCF_014203225.1. Lineage (GTDB taxonomy): Bacteria > Acidobacteriota > Terriglobia > Terriglobales > Acidobacteriaceae > Granulicella > Granulicella mallensis_A. The sequence continues at coordinate 22,978 of NZ_JACHIO010000014.1, forward strand.
CATAGAGGGTGCATGCGACATCCCAAAGGGGATACAAAATCAGGAGGGTTGCGCCAGCCGCTGGATTCTTTACCGCGACGGCGATCACGGCAACTGCCCATAGGAGTTGAACGACAGTTCGAGTGAAGTAGAGGTTGCGCAAGCCTTGCGTCGCCTGTGGAGTCTGAATCGTCATGTTAATGTCCTTTCTATATCTACCTTCTAGTTGATAGGTTAATGAAGCACAAAACTCTTTGTTAGATCGCGAACCGGTCGGCCTTGGCTCCGCGCTCAGCCAGGAGTCGATGGGCCACATCCATCATCCGCTCTGCAGTACCGCTTATATTTCATATGACTACCTACTAGTAGGTTTGGTTACAAAGTTTTTCCGGATGATCGCGGCGATTCATCGCAGACGCCCACCAAAGAGCGTCGTAACCGTCTTGTGCGGCCCGACTTTCTCTTCCGACCCATTAAACTGCTGAATAGACTTCTCTACGGCCTGCTCCCGCATCCAAGCAGGAATGCCTGTCAGCAAATCCACGCCTTTGTTTGCGATAATGACTAAGACAATAAGAGTTGCTGTGTAAGCACCAGCGGCTCCCTCGCCTGCCTGTGTAACTTCGCCCTTGCGGCATTTTGGCCTTATCCCACTCCCCATGCAGGACCTTATATATGCAGCTATGGACCGACTATGAAGGCGTCACGATAGACGGCGTTTTCCCCTTGAAAAAACTGCTGATGCCCGAGGGCCGCAGCGCGTTCTACACCACCGCCGGGCTCACCGGCGAGCCAACCGTGCTGCGCCTCATCGAGTGCCACTTCGATGAGGAGGAGATTCTTGCCCGTTGGCGTTGCGTGGAGGCGTTGAACCATCCAAACTTCCTCAAGTTCGAGCGCTTCGGCCAGACCGAGCTCGATGGCCGCCCGGTCGTCTATGCCGTCCTGGAGAAGGTGGACACGAATCTTGCCGAGGTCCTTGACCAGGGCCACCTGACGGTCGAGGATGTGGCGCAGCTGGCATCCAGTCTGGTGGCAGCGCTCGATGTGCTGCACACCCATGGCTTTATTCACGAGCACATCAAGCCGCGCAATATCTTTGCCTTGAGCAACGTAGTCAAATTGCGCAGCGACTGCATCCGCGAAGCGCCGGAGGGAGAGGAAGGCCGCATCGCGAAGCAGCGCGACGTGCGCGATCTCGCAACCGTGCTCCTCCAGGCACTGACTCAACGGAAATCCGTCGAGGGCATTCCCGATTCCGCCCTGCCTCCGCCGTTCGGCCAGATCATCCGCAACGGACTCGATGGCACATGGGGGCTGGAGAACATAAAGACCGCTCTCGAACACCAGTTTGGTTCGAATCAACCTGCAGCCCAGCCTACAGCCCCAAAATCGGAGAATGCGGTTCCGGCAACGACAGCCGTAGCCGAGCAGAAGGCTCCAGGGACTGCGGGTGCTGCCGCCAAGCAGTCCGTGCGGCCCGAGGCACAGCTCCCCCTCCCTCTCCTCAAGGAGGACCGGGATGCGGGATCTGCCCGCGCAACCGCCCGCAAAGATACCTGGGACCCCAAAGCTACCCAGAACGACGGTCAGAGCCTCTCGCTGGGCTCCCGTCGGCTTGGTGCCGGCATTGTTGCTATTCTCCTGCTTCTTTCCTTATGGGGACTTGCGCACCATCGGAACAAAGCCCAGCAGGCTGCTGTCGTTTCACAACCAGCCGCGCAATCAGTGGAACAGACCGTAGCCAGCCCTGCTCCTAAGCCCGTCACGGCGGATTTGCCGCCCGCGAGCCTCCCCGCATCAGCTGGCTCTCGCGCCGACTGGCGCGTGATCACCTTCACCTACAACCGCAGGACAGACGCGGAAAAGAAGGTTTCCGACCTGGCACATAGCCATCCTGAACTGGAGCCGGAGGTCTTTACCCCCAGCGGGCATGCTCCATTCCTGGTTTCCATCGGCAAGAGCATGGACCGGGACGCCGCCTACGCCCTTGCCCGCCACTCTCGTTCCCTGGGGCTACCGCGCGACACGTACGCGCAGAATTACAGCCGTTAACCAGCCTTTTCAGGCGCCATGCAGAGGATGACTCCGATCATCTGCATGGCGCCTGATACGCAGGATCAGGTGAAGTGTCGGCGGCATGCTATCTAGAGCAAATCTCCGAAGCGGCAGACCAAACGGCCCTGCCGACGCTAAAGCCCACGACACCGCTTCGGCTCGTCAGAGCTGGTTCGAAGTGGCGCGTCCACGGAAGTTGGTTGTCTACGCGATTAGTGTGGCGTTGGGGTCATGGGAGGAGTTGAAGACTTTTTTGCGGGCGACTTCGCTACAGTTTCTGGCGATATATTGGGTACCATCGGCTGTTCGTTTGCATTTGTCTCTGTGGCAGTCTGAGCCACACTGTCCCAGGTGCCGGGCTGCCTGCCGTCGAGCCACTTCAACACATCTTCGTAATTGGGTCCGCTTTCTCCATCGGAGGCCGAGCGCTTGATCTCGTTGCGCTGCCGCGGAGTCAGAGACCAGTTCAAAGGATCGGTTCCGGTGCTGTTACTTCGTTCATCCGCGATGACGACATGGTGGAGCTGGAGCCGGTTACCGTATGCCTGTCGCAACACCTCCAGCGAAGCGCGATTGCGCGAGGTGACGCTCTCGTGTCCTGCCTCCCAGAGGCCTTGGAGCGGTGCCGTCAGCTGCGTCAGCAGATCTCCCGTGCCAGTCTGACTTTGTGGGACGGGCTGGAACGAGCGAAAGGTCTTGACCGACTCGGCAGGATCATAAGCATCGTTCCTGATTTCGATCAGCACGACACGAACGCGTTTTCCGGGTAAGCCTGGCGTGCCTTGCCAGCGCTTCTTCAAGGCTGCCAAGGCAGCATAATTGCCCTTGTCTTCTGTTTTGCCTGATCCCTGCTCAGGGTCGTCCAGTGCGTAGCGCAGGAACTCCAGCACCGAAGCTGTGCCGTCGTTGTCGTAATACCCGCCATCGATGAAGTGCGTCGCATTGCGACCGTAGACATCCGGGAAACGGGCAGCGGAGGAGACGTAAGGGAAGGTCGCGGATAGCTGTGCCGCGGTTGGTAGCGGCAGATCCGGGTAACGCGGATCGTCTTCGCTTCCAAGATCGGTGTCTCCGTAGACCTGAAGGAAAGACTCCGCGGGCAGGGCCTCCTTCTCTCCGATCGCGTAACGAGGAAGCTGATAGTTGGCGAGCAGAAAACGGTCTCCGTATTCAGCCGTGGTCGTATTCATCGTGAAGGCTGGAAAGAGCTGCCTTGTGAAGCCCATGCCGCTCAGGTTCAGCGCTTTGTTCTCGTTTTTTTCATTGTCTGCATCCCGGGTGATGAAATCGAGTGTGATCCATTTGGAAACTGGGTGACTCCAATCAACGGCTTTGTCGTTCCAGGTGCTGACGCAGTAATCATCGGTCAAATTGCGGCTGAATCCCCTCCGGAGGGCCCAGGTCCGATCCTTTCCCATCGGGGAGCTCAGCAGATCGTCGACTCCTGTTGCGGAGGCGGTGGCCAGAGGGATGGGGAAGAAGGCAGCCACAGGCAGATCATGGTAAATCAGCCCCCAACTGATGGCCTCCAGGCTGGAGCAGGATGCGCTGATAGGGATCGAGGAGAAGTCACGACGGGAGCGTCGGAGTTGGTCCACGTAACTCATGAAGCCTGTGCTGCCGCCGGAGACTGTACTCGCCAGCAGCATGTGTTCATACAGGTGTTGCCCAGGCCACTGCTTGGACACGTGCCATTCAAGCTGGGCGAGAACGGATGCGGTCCATGCAGAGGCATGCAGACCGCCGCCTGTAGCCGTGACGATGATGAGTGGCTGATCAAGATCTCCTTCCGGTCCATACCAGTCGTCAAGGATCTCAGCCGGTGTTTTTTGCAGTGTTTTCTTAGACGTGAGGCTGACCGAAAGGTAGTGCTCTTCGCGTCCCTGTTCTACGTGCAGCCACCGCTCTACATTGCGCGGAAGAATGACAAACACCACAAAGAGGGTTGTCACGGGTACACGATAGCGATCGAGAAAGAAAGCCAGGCCGTCCAACAACCAGAAAAAGACGAGTACCGCAATCGTAATAGAGGCGAGGGCGGGGAAACGCTCTGCATCCGTGATGACATACAGGAGCGGAAAAACCAGCGTGTACAGACCAATGACAATGGCGGCACCTCGGAGGACAAACTTCGACGTCGCGTCTGTTGCGCCGCTCTGCAGGAGTAGCGCGATGACTGTGCCTCCCATCAGAAAGATGAGTGCCACACCTGCCCATGCCCATCGTGTAGGAACAGGTGCCGTCATCGGCCAGAGGGCGAGATAGATGAAGAAGAATCCGATCGCGGCCAGCACAGAGAAGAACGTTCCTTCGTAGAGGTTGTTTCCGCCCGGCTGCACATATCCTGGCAATTGCAATCTTGTGACGAACGAACGAAACCCCACGGCAAGCCTGGCCTCTCGCCGTAATATCTTTGGAACCGCCGACCCTGCTGTCTCGACGGTATCCAGGTCTACGTCGCTGCTTGGAGACGGCAACAGAAACCAGGAACGCGGCATCAAGATCGTCCGAGCTGCGTTCTTACCCAGAATGACCTTGCCCCGTGACGTGTTGGCCGCCGCGTCATAGATGTACAGGATGTAATAGAGCAGGTTTAACGGCCACCAAAAGATGAAAGCCAGTACAGTTCCGATCGCTAGACCGAGACATATCTGCCGGCCGTCCACCGATTCACTCGTTCCAAAATTGAACAGGTAGATGAATCCAAAGAGCGACGGAAATGTAGCCAAGACGATGGCCCAGTGCTCATTTCGGCCCCGGTTGTTGCGTAGCAAACTGATGATCCAACTGGGCGGACCGTCATCATTGAAGCGCTCGGCACCGTTGATTGCGATCACGCGCATGCCAATCAATGCAACAAAGCCCGTACAGATCAGAAAAAAACCGATACAGACGTATTGAGGGATTGTCTCGGCTACCATCAGCCCGCTGCTCAGGCTCTTCAACCCCGTCGAATTTATGGCAGCCATGATCATCGGAAACAGCCAAAGCAGAAGGCTGAATCTTGAAAAGTAGAGATATCGTAACGCGCGAGACAGACCCTTCATATGAAAGACTCCCGGAGAAATTCTCTGTGTGGGGGCCCTAATAAGTATTGCGTCAGATGTAGCTGGAAAGGATGCGGTCATCCTACAGCAAGGTATTGAGTACGGCAACTGGATTTGTTATACGGAGCTATCGACCGGCCCCGCTTCGGCTCTCATTGGCGTTCCCGACGTCCGCTAAGCCCAACTTTCTCCCTCAACCCGGTAAACTACTTGGATGGACGTTCTCTACGGCCTGCACCCGGTGGAAGAGGCCATTCGCGCGGGCATGCGGCAACTTGACCATGTAAGCGTCGCCCGCGAGCGAGAGGCCCGCCGCGATGCCCGTCTGGACGCGGTTCTTGACCTCTGCCGGGCCGCAGGCATCCGCGTCAACACCGAGTCACGCGACCAGCTCACACGCCACGCCAAGACCGACGCCCACCAGGGCATCGTCGCCTTCCTGCGGGAGCGCAAGTTTCTCGCGCTCGAAGACCTGCTGAACGCACCCCCCGGGCCGACCGGCTTCCGGTTCTTTCTCGCACTCGATGGCGTCGAGGACCCGCACAACCTCGGCGCGCTGCTGCGCTCCGCGGATGGTTCCGGGATCGACGGCGTCATCGTGCCGGAGCGGCGATCCGCGCCCTTGAGCGCGACGGTCGCCAAGAGCTCTGCAGGGGCCTCCGAACACGTGCGCATCGCGCAGGTCGTCAACATTACGCGCGCCCTGGAGACGATGAAGAAGCACAACGTCTGGATCGTCGGCCTCGACGAGCGCGGAACCCCCGACTACACCGACTTCGACTTTCGCCAGGACTGCTGCCTCGTTCTGGGCAGCGAGGGCTCGGGCCTGCACGAGCTGGTAAAGCGCACCTGCGACCACCTGCTGCGCATCCCGATGGCGGGCAGCGTCTCGTCGTTAAACGTGTCCGTAGCCGGCGCGGTCGTCATGTACGAGGCGATGCGTCAGCGCCGCTCCGGTGCGGTTCAGACCCCGGCTGCGTCCAAAACACAGAAGCCTCGTAAAGGTTTGGGATCGTGAGGAGTCATTGACTTTGAGTTTGAAACGACTGCCACGCGCTTTGGCGGCGACGCTTGCGCTGGCTGGTCTGGGCCTTGCCGGCACCACCTACGCGCAAACAACCACCCCTGCACCACCGCCCGCCACGCAGGCCACTCCGGATCAGCCCGCTCCCCCCAAGGGTGAGGTCCTCTTCCAGAGCCACGGCACTCCCCCCGATGCGACGCCTGAATCCGAGGCCAACGGGCGCACGGTTCTCGCCAAGCCCGAGGAGAAGCCTTCCGGGCCGGAGCTGACCGACCTCGAACGCTCGGCCATTACCTTTACAGCCTACGATCTCGACGCGCGCCTCACTCCCGCCAGCTCGTCGCTGACCGTTCGCGCAGGCCTCACACTGCGTAACGACGGCGACAAGCCGCTGACGCGCCTCGCGCTCCAGATCTCCTCGACGCTCAACTGGCTGGGCGCTACGCTGATCTCGAACACCGGTACCCAGAAGCTTGAACTGGCACAGCATCTGATCGACACCGACGCCGATCACACCGGCAAAGCGCAGGAGGTGATTATCACCCTGCCTGCTCCGCTCGCCCCCGGCAAATCGATCACCTTGAACACGGTCTATTCCGGAACGGTCGAGGCCAGCGGCGGCCGCCTGGAGCGCATCGGCGCGACGCACGAGCAGGCACTCTCCACCGATTGGGACGCCATCTCCACCACGACCATCGCGTTGCGCGGCTTCGGCAATGTGCTCTGGTATCCCGTCGCCTCGCCCCAGCTCTTTCTCGGCGACGGTGCGCAGCTCTTCAACGCCGTCGGCCGCATGAAGCTGCGGGAATCGGCCGCAACGATCCATCTGCGGCTGTCCGTCGAGTACACCGGCGAGCCACCGGTTGCAGCCTACTTCTGCGGACGCCGCCAGGCCTTCCATGCCTTGAGCGACAGCGCCGATACTCCTACTGCTGCAGGTACGGGCATTGCAACGGCGGACTTTGCCGCTGAACCCCTGGGCTTCCGCATGCCCAGCCTGTTCCAGGTCGCGCATGCGGAGACGATGACCGCTTCGCTGACAGAGCCCTCCGATTCACCAGCGGCTCCTGCAACGACGCCCGATGCCGACTCCAGCTCGTCCTCCAGTTCCTCTTCAAGCTCGTCATCGAGCTCATCATCGAATTCCGCCGGGGCTCCTGCCCCGGCAAGTTCCAATGCCATTGCTGCGAGCCACGGCCCAGGCGACTCGCTGCTCGCGGTCGAGAGTAACGACGACGGCTCGCTGCCGCCGCTTGCTGCCTCGGCACAGCACATCGCTCCGCTGCTGGAAGAGTGGTTCGGACCGAAGCCGCTGTCGTCCCTGACGATTCTCGATAACCCCGGGCAGCCGTTCGAGGATGGCCCGCTGCTGGTCGCTCCCATCTCCGCGCTGGCCGCTTCAACGGCCTCTCCGGCGCTGGCACATAGCCTTACCCACGCGTGGGTGCAGACCGGCCAGCCGTGGATGGATGAGGGCCTGGCACAGTTTTTCAGCCTGTTGTGGATCGAGCACGAGCAGGGCCGCGATGCCGCCATCGCACAACTGACCACCCTGATGCAGCCGGTGTCGATCGCCGAACCAGGCATCGAGCCCAACGAGCCCGCTCCGGTGGGCGAGCCGCTGGTCTCGGCAACCTCAGAACTCTACTTCCGCCGCAAGGCCGCAGCGGTCTGGTGGATGCTGCGCGGCATCGTCGGCGACAAGCCGCTGCAGGCCGCGCTGCAAGCGTGGCGCACACGCACTCCGGGGAACACGACGCCCGAGCAGGACGTGCGCGCCTTCGAGGCGCTGCTGGAGAAGACACCGAAAGGCCCGATCGACCTGCGCTGGTTCTTCGACGACTGGGTGCTGCATGATCGCGGCCTGCCCGATCTCGCGATCACCGACGTAACACCGCGGTTGCTGCCGGCAGGCCAGGGCCACAGTGCGGGCTGGCTGGTGGCAGTCACCATACATAACGATGGCGCTGCCGGTGTCCAAATCCCTATCACGATCCGCTCCGGGACCTACAGTACGACCTCTCAAGTGCGGGTGGCGGGATTTGCCGATGCAACAGCGCGCGTCCTGGTGGAAGCTCCTCCTACCGAGGTCTGGGTGAACGACGGCAGCACGCCCGAACTACGCACCTCGCTGCACCGGCGCGACGTTGTCGTCCACGCTCAATAGTCACTTCACGCAAAGAGGCAGCCCTCAAAACTCCGTAGTGCGCTGGGTCTTTAGTTCGTTGAAAAAACCAGCGTTGGCCATAGCGCGAAGCGCAAACCGTGACACTTTAGCGTCGCGGGTCGGAGGGAGCCGTAGCCTTTAGGCTACGGAATAAGGGGCAGGCGAGAATCGGGCTTTAACCCCGGGCCCTTTGTCCGCAGCCGAAAGAAGGCCCGGGCCTAAAGGCCACACCTTTGCTAACCCTCTATTTCCGTAGCCTAAAGGCTACGGTTCCCTCCGTCTCCCTGATGCTGAAGCATCAGGGAAGGCGCTTCGCGCTGTGCTGAAAAAACCATCATCCTTCGACGAACGAATAACTCACTCCACTCTTGTGGAGTTTGCGGGGACGTAGTTAGCCTGCTCGCGTCAGTCATTATTTATATTCATGTCACGAAATATATTTATTTACCCTTAACTTCTAATAAAAAGCGCCCACCTTTTCTATTCGTTTCTTCCCATAAATCACCGCTGTTTAGTAGTAAACGTATTCCCCGCTGCTGCGTGGGAACGACAGCGGTTTTAGTTGTGTGCTAGAAATTATCTTCGGATAAAAGCTCCGAAAGATTGTCCGGCAAAAAAAACGCGACCTGCACAGCGAGGTCTGGGTTCTCCAGGAAGCACTCCGCGATCAGTGTTTGCGACAGAGAAAAAGGGACGGTATATTTCAGTGAATCGAAGAGTTGTGCACGCGGCAGCATTGGCATTATTGATGGGCGGCTTTTCCGCTTCGGCACAAAGTCCGTCGCCTGCCGGGACCAAGACTTCACTGCTGCCCTACCAGGACACGACGCTGCCCGCGGAGCAGCGGGCAGCCGACCTGGTGGGACGCCTGACACTTGATGAGAAGGCCGCGCAGCTGGTCACCAGTGCGCCGGGAATCCCGCGGCTTGGCGTTCCAGCGTATGACTTCTGGAGTGAAGGCCTTCACGGTATCGCACGCTCCGGCTATGCGACGCTGTTCCCGCAGGCCGTGGGCATGGCGGCGACCTTCGATGAGCCGCTGCTTCACCAGATCGGCGTGGTCATCTCCACGGAGGCGCGCGCCAAGTACAACGATGCGGTCGCGCACGACCTGCGCTCCATCTTCTATGGGCTGACGATCTGGTCGCCGAACATCAACATCTTTCGCGACCCTCGCTGGGGGCGCGGACAGGAGACCTACGGCGAAGATCCTTTTCTGACGGCACGCCTCGGGACCGCCTTCGTCGAGGGCCTGCAGGGCGACGACCCCAACTACTATCGCGCTATCGGAACGCCAAAGCACTTCGCCGTGCACAGCGGCCCGGAGAGCGAGCGCCACCGCTTCAACGCCGACCCGAGCCCGCACGATCTATGGGACACATACCTTCCCGCATTCCGCGCCACCATCGTCGAAGGCAAGGCCGGCAGCATCATGTGCGCGTACAACGCCATCGAAGGCAAGCCGGCGTGCGCCAGCGATCTGCTGCTGGACGAGGTCCTCCGGAAGGACTGGGCCTTCAAGGGGTTTGTCACCTCCGACTGCGGCGCGATCGACAACTTCTTCGAGAAGGACGGACATCACTACTCCAAGGATGCGGAACAATCCTCGGTCGACGGCATTCGCGCCGGCACCGACACCAATTGCGGAGACACCTATCGAAACCTCGCCAGCGCCGTACGCAAGGGAATGATTCAAGAGAGCGAGCTCGATGTTCCGCTGCGCCGCCTGTTTCTCGCGCGATTCAAGCTGGGCCTCTTCGACCCTCCGTCCCAGGTAAAGTACGCGGCCATGCCCATCACGGAAAACATGTCCTCCTCGCATACCGAGTTGGCGCTGCAGGCCGCGCGTGAAGCGGTGGTCCTGCTGAAGAACGAGCATCACACGCTGCCGCTGGATGCTCGCGTAAAGACCATCGCAGTGATCGGGCCCAACGCCTCCTCGCTGATCTCCCTCGAAGGCAACTACAACGCGATCCCCAAAGACCCCGTAATGCCGGTCGATGGCATCGCCCGTGAATTCAGGGACGCGAAGGTGCTGTATGCGCAGGGATCTCCCTATGCCGAGGGCGTCGCGCTGGTGATTCCAAGAACGCAGTTTCGTACCGCGCAGGACTCGCAGGAGCAAGGTCTGAAGGCCGAGTACTTCAACAACGACAGCCTGCAAGGCACGCCGGCGTTCACGCGTGTAGATCGCCAGATCGACTTCGACTGGGACGGAGCATCGCCTGTCCCCTCCCTCAGCATGAAGGCCTTCTCCGTACGCTGGAGCGGCACGCTGCAGGTGCCTGTAGCTGGTGATTACCTCATCGCTCCACACATCACGCACTTTTGGAATGGCGATGCCGTGGAGAAATTCACCCTTAAATTCGACGGCAAAGACATGGGCTCTTCAGCGGTCAAGCTGCACTTCGAGGATACCCGGCCGCACGCGATTGAGATGACATACTCGCATAAGGCAGAGCTCTTCGGCGGAGAGCTTTCGCTGCGATGGACTCCACCGGTCGAGCCCTTACGCGCGCAGGCGATGGAAGCGGTAAAGCAGGCAGATGCCGTCGTCGCCTTCGTTGGGCTGTCTCCTGAATTGGAAGGCGAGGAGATGGACGTGCACATCCCAGGCTTCTCCGGCGGCGACCGCACCGATCTCGTTCTGCCTGCCGCACAGCAGCAACTGCTGGAAGCCGCCAAGGCGAGCGGCAAGCCGCTGGTCGTGGTGCTGCTCAATGGCTCGGCGCTGGCCGTGAACTGGGCACAGGAGCATGCCGACGCCATCCTCGAAGCATGGTACCCAGGACAGGCTGGAGCCCAGGCGATTGCGGAAACGTTGAGCGGCAAAAACAATCCCAGCGGACGCTTGCCGGTTACCTTCTATCGCAGCGTGAACGACCTGCCGCCCTTCACCGATTACGCAATGACGAACCGCACCTATCGTTACTTCAAGGGCAAACCGCTGTATGAGTTTGGGTATGGCCTGAGCTACTCGACCTTCAGCTACTCCAATGTGCACTTGAGCAAGGAGCGCCTCGATGCCGGTGACACGCTGCGCGTGGAAGCCGATGTAAAGAACACCAGCACGCTCGCAGGCGATGAGGTAGCAGAGCTATATCTCACACCTCCACAGAATGGTGTCTATCCTCTGCGGTCCCTGGAGGGCTTTGAGCATGTACACCTTCTTCCCGGACAGAGCAAACATGTGAGCTTTACGCTCAATCCGCGCCAGCTGTCTGAGGTAGATGAGAAGGGTGTGCGCGCCGTACGGGCAGGGGTGTATTCCGTCAGTGTCGGTGGAGGCCAGCCAGGAGTCAGCAAGGATCTTTCGGCTCAGTTCACGATCGAGGGTATGCGGGAGTTACCGCGGTAAGATCGTTCTTTAGCAAGTTGCTTGTGTTGTCTTGTTGTTGTTTTTCTTGTTGTCATTCCCGCAGGGAATCTGCTGTCTGCCGGCCCAGCACTGATAGCTTGCGAGGCGTCGCCAGAGGGAAACGGTTCGAATCATGCCCTGTCCCTCTCGGCCCCTGCGAAGAGCAGCCAGGGTACGAACAAGCAGCAGATTCCCTGCGGGAATGACAACAAGAAAAGCAAATACGTGGTTCGTCGGTATTTCAGACACTACTTAAGGCAGCCGCACCACCAGGCCAAGGCCGAACTGCTGCACCGTCTGAGCGTTGGAATGAAACACCGCACTCAGGCGCCCGATTCCGTACTCGCCGCGCAGCGAGATATGGGGCACGAGGGTATAGTCGGCGCCAAACTGAAACTGGCTGGCGAAGCTGCCTGTGTTGAAGCCATAGTTCGTGCCGCCGCCGCCGATCTCAGCCTGCGCATAGGGCTGAAGGATGGGAGAACGCAGCGCCAGCCGCACTCCCACAAGCCCTTCATGAAGATGGCCGCTGCCGGACGACTGTGTCTCATAACGCACATCGCCGCCAAAGTTCAGCGGGCCGACACGCGCAAAGTTGTCATAGAGCCCAAAGGTTCCGCCACCAGCGGTCAGACTTCCGGTAGACGTTGTTCCATTGGGATTGCTGGCGATATCGACGCCGCCAATATGGCCGATGCTGCCCATCGCGTAAAGTCCATACTGCTGCGCCTTCGCGGCCACAGACGTCAGTGCAACGCACAACAGGCAGAGCCATAGGCAGTGTTTTGTGATGAAAGTGCTCATGGCAGGGCCCCCAGCGGCGAGAAACGCCGATGTTAGATTAACGCGGTGTAATCAGGAAAAGTCGCGCAGGGAAACCAAGGAGGTACCTGGTTGTTCAAGACCCTGCGACAGGGATTTACCCGCGTCCTCTACCGCGAAGAAGCGATCTGCGCTGCAACCCGCATCATGCTGTTCTGATGAACACGAATGAACCCCGAGCGCGAACTGTCGAGATCGAGGATGAGTGCAAAAACAACGCCGACAACAACAGGCAGAATCACGAGCAGCCTCTTCGACCGCGATGTAATGCTGATCGCGACCAGCGCGCTGGAAACAAAGGCCATGAACAGCAGGATGGCCCACGCCGGGGAAGGAATGCGATTCTCGAGCGCGGCGGTACGCTTCTCCGTGACATCGATCGTGTCGTTGAGGGATGAGAGAAGTAGAGCGCTGACGGGATCACGGCGAGCTGACGCATCCCCGGCTGCGATCTTCCAAATCTGCTCCTGCAGCTCACCGCTTTGGGTGAGGCTGCGCTGTATCGCCTGGGCATCCGTTCCAGCGGCAACAAAGTTCAGGCGTACAGGCACGTACTGCTGAAGCAACTGCCGCTCAGCTGTACGTGCAGGTTCCGGCAGCGTATCGGTGCGCAGCCAGGTAGTGCCGATGGCGTTGGCCTCTTCCACCTCCAACTGTTTGCGGAGATCGTAGCGGTTAACGGCCATCGCAAAGCTGAAGCCCAGCAGCAGCGCAAACAGCCCCAGCACCGCTCCTTCAAGCGCCTTGAAAGATCCCGCATCCCGCGCAACAGCCTCCGCTCTCCGAACGCGAACCCAGGCACCCAACAGGCTCCCGAGGAACAGAAAGAGAATGACAAAGGGACAGAAGAGAAGAGGATGGTCCAGCAGAGTCAGCATGGCCGAAGTGTACAACTGTCGATTCACTTGGAGCTTCAGGTTCGTGGGACACCACCTCACCCTTCCCCAAAATGACGATAATGGTCATCTCGGAGGTGGTGATGGCAAGCTGGAGCGTAGCAGACGCAAAAGCGAAGTTCAGCGAGGTTCTCGAAACCGCGCGAAGCAAAGGACCCCAGGAGATTACGAGGAGCGGCAAGCCTGTTGCGGTCCTGGTCAGCTTCGACGAGTGGAAGCAGCGACAATACGAAGAGCAGCCGAAGGAATCGCTCGTCGATTTCCTCCTATGTCCACCGCATGATGGTACCGACGTCGAGTTCCCGCGCATGAAGGGTAAACCCCGCGTGGTGCGCTTTTGAGAGACCTGCTCGATACGGATGTTATCTCGCAGACCACAAAGGCTTCCCCGCACACAGGAGTGCTCACATGACTTCGCGAGCGTCAGGATTCAGAGCTCTGGCTGAGTGCAATAACAATTGAGGAACTCCGTTTCGGCCTGGAGTTGCTGCCTAAGGGTAAGCGGCGGCGGGAGTTGGAGTCATGGCTCGAAGACCGTGTCCTTCATCGATTTGCAGGACGCATTCTTCCAGTTGAGGAGCGCGTTGCCGATAAGTGCAGCAGACTCTTCGCCGCGGCCAAACTGGCCGGTGACAATTTAGACATGGGCGATGTCTTTATTGCCGCGACAGCATCCGTTCACGATCTAAAAATTGCAACCTTGAACCGAAAACACTTCGACGGCTTGGGTGTGGAGTTGGTTAAATTCTAGCTTTTGGGCAATGACAAAGGCCACCCGCAGGGGTGGCCTTTGCTATTGCTTGTTACGCGAAGCGCATCCAGCGTACGCAGTACTAGTCGCCGGCTACGGTCTCTTCGATGTTGTTGACGACCTCAGCCTTGCTGGTGACGGGAGCCGCGGGCTTGATGCCGCCCAGGCCGCCGATCTCGCCGATTGCCACGAAGCCTGCGGGAGCTTCCGGCTCCTGGAGGATCTCCTTGCGATACAGCTTGGCCATGCGAGCGTTCTCGGCATCCTGCTTCAGCTTCGAGTCGCGAGCGCGAATCTTCTCTTCGCGCGCGTTCTTGGCGATACCGCTCTTGTCGAAGGTATCGTTCGCAGCCGAATCCACATGCTCCTGGTTCAGAACGAGGTCATACTTCGATTCCTTCTCGAGGCCAACCTTCTTGCCGCCCGCGAAGATCTCGTGACGGCCGTGCTCCTCATACCACTTGGTGAGCGACGAGGTCATGTGCATCTTCTCGATGATGTTGCGCCAGCCCACACCCGTGTTGTACGCGCAGAAGCTGATCTCGCCTTCCTGCGTTGCGTAAGGGATGATGCACTGCTCGGTGCGGCGGAAGTCGTAGTTGAAGAGATCCTGGAACCACATGCCGGCGATGAAGAGGAAGTTCCAACGGTCGGCGCGGCGCTTCTCGATGTCCGCCTGGGTGCGGTCGGCGGTAACCTTGCCGTAGTTGCGGCCGGTCGCGCCGAAGCACTTATCGAACTTGGTGAGCAGCGAGAAGATGCTGAAGTGGGTGGGAGCGTTCTTCGGCTCGTAGTTGCGGATGAGCGCAAGGCCGGCGCCCAGCATGGTCAGGTACTTGCCGCGGGCTGCGTCGTTGACGCGCGCGATATCCTTGGCCAGACGGTCGGCGTTGAGGAATGCCGTAACGGGCACGGCTTCCTTGGTTTCCTTGTCGATCATCAGCGCCATGCCGATGCCGCAGTTCGGGTGGCAGCCGCAGGAGAGCTGGCCCCAGTCGTGGTTCGGTCCGTGCACCAGGTCGGCCCAATCGCTGAAGGTCGACATGAAGCTGATGGGGAACCAGTCGCGAACGGGCTCGCCGAGACCGGTCTGGTTCTTGACGTCGTGTGCGAGATGGCTGAGCGTGTAACGCTGCGCCATGCGGCGCTCGTCCGAAACCTCTTCGTCGCGGCCCGTGAACGAGACCGGCTGGAAGCTGAGGAAGTTGATCTTCTTGGGGTTGTCGAGCGCGAACTCGATGATGCGGCCAACCTGCTCGTTGTTGATGCCGTTGATGATGCAGGTGACGGGGACGATATCCACACCAGCCTCATGCAGATTGTGGATCGCCTGGAGCTTCACGTCGAACGAGTTGCCAACCTTGCGGTGCGAGTTGGCGGCGTTACCGATACCGTCGAACTGCAGGTACGCGTAGCGAAGGCCCGCTTCAGCAGCAGCCTTCGAGAACTCCTTGGACTTCGCGAACTCGATGCCGTTGGTCGCAGCCTGCACCGAGGTGTAGCCGACCTTGCGAGCATAGGCCACCGCGTCGAGGAAGTAGGGGCTCAGTGTGGGCTCGCCGCCCGAGAACTGAACCGACATCTGGCGCTTGGGCTTGATCGTGACCGCGTTGTCGAGCATGGTCTTGATCTCGTCCCACGTGAGTTCGTGGACGAAGCCGACCTGGTTGGCATCCATGAAGCAGGGATCGCACATCATGTTGCAGCGGTTGGTGAGATCGATGGTGAGAACCGAACCGCGGCCGTGAGTGACGGTCGAGGTGCCGTGGTTGTGCAGCTTCTCATCGTTGTGGGCGCGAATGTCGCGGCCCGGGAAGACCTCTTCGAGGTGCTTGAAGAAGGCCGTGTCGATCGACATGACGTCTTCAAAGTGGCCGTGGATCGGGCAATCCTTGACCATCAGGATCTTGCCGTCGCGCTCGATGATCTGCGCCTTGATCTCGCCGACCTTCTCGTTGAGCAGGATCTCGTGGGGCAGCTTGCCGTCCACGATCTGCTGGCGAATCTCAGGCACGCACTTGGGGCAGAGCGAATCAGTGGTGCGGGGCCAGCCGAGGGGCGGCTTTTCCTTCTGGTAGGACTTCAGCAGGGGCTTATCGCTCCACTTGGGAGTAAAGCTCTTGTTGGGGCTGATCGAGTTCAGCTTGTTGAACACGCTCCAGCCAGCCTTAGCGGTGAGCACCACGCCTTTTTCAAAGAGCTTCGTTGCCTTTGCCATAACTTTTAATGTCTCCTGAGGGTTCGCCGCAGCCATTCTTGCGGCGACCATGTCATCTCTAAGCCTATACCGCTAACCCATGATCCGAGAAGTACTTTGCGGGTTTCCTGCCTTAGAAATCAAAGACACGGTTCCCCTGTACCGTTCAGCCTAGTGAAGGCTCCGAAGGAAGTCCTCGGGAAAACAGCGAATGGCGATATTTTGCAGCGAACGGGGACAACCCCAGCCCCAGCGGACACCCCCCAAACGCCCGATTCCGACCCAGCCGGACAGCCGCCTTACACTGGTTGCATGCGCTACCGGATTGCCAGCCTCCTGTCTCTCGGTATCTCGCTCGGTCTGCAGGCCCAGACTGCAGACCAGAATCAGCCGGTAAACCAGAATCAGTTACCTGCTCCAACCCTTCAGGTGCAGTCGCAGCTTGTGCTCGTACCCACCACCGTCGAGACCGGCAAGGGCGATATGGTCTACGGGCTCAAGGCCTCGCAGTTCCTCACCAAAGATAACGGCGTCCACCAGGACGTTCAGCTGGAAGATGCCGGGAACGATGCCCGGCCTCTTTCGCTCGTCGTCGTGGTGCAGTGCTCGCGTTCCGCGGAGCGTGAGTTCCCGAAGCTGCGCGGGGTAGCGACAATGGTCTCGGCGCTGGTCGGGGGAGCCCCGACCGACACCGCCGTCGTGCAGTTCGGCACCGGCGAAGAGCTGCTCTCGGGCTTCACCCGCGACCCCGCCGCACGGGAGAGGGCCTTGAACAGGCTGGCACCGTGCAGCGATGACGAAGACACGATCTTCGATGCCGTCGACTACGCCAACACCCTGCTCGATAGTCGCAAGACACCAGGCCGCCGCGTCATCCTGCTCATCAGCGAGACCCGAGACCACGGCAGCGAGACCAAACCCATGGATGTAATCCGCGCGCTGGGACGCACGAATACTGTGGTGGACACCGTGTCGTTCTCCCCAGCCAAATCACAACTGATCGATGAGGGGGAGCATGGTCCCCCGCCAGGCGCCACCACCAATTGGCTTGCCTTGGTGGTGATGGCGGTCGAGGCCGCGCGCACGAACGCTCCGAAGGAGTTTGCCGGCCTTTCGGGCGGCGAATACATCAACTTCACCACGCAGCACGGCTTCGACCGCAGCCTGAACACGCTGGCCAATCATGTTCACAACTACTACCTGTTGAGCTTTGTGCCCAGGTTTCCGGCAGACGCTTCGGGAAGCAGTGCCGCGTCACCGGGACTGCACAGCCTCAGCGTGAAGATTCCCGACTATCCCTCAGCGACGGTCCGCCACCGCGAATCGTACTGGGCCAATGACATTGAACCTGCGAAGTGATGCCAGCAGGTTTCCGGCCTCCTCTGCAACCAACGCTCTCATTGTTTTCCCGCATCTGAATCCTTGAATCTGTACAGAAAACGCTGCAAAACAACCGCAGCTACGGGAGAGACGCTTTTCATGCCTTGGGGTACGACTGCCAGAACTGCTGCATGCATCGCCCTGGTAGCGACGACGATGGCCGCTACAACTTCCTCCGAACCGTTGCCTTCGCAACTGGCTGGCACCTGGCGAATTACGCGAGTGCTACCCACAAAGAACACAGCCTGCTGGAGCGACGAACAGGCGCGTCCCCTCGTCGGTTCTACGTTGACGTATCGCGCCAATGCCATGCGCTGGCGGGGCGGCCAGGTGCCACTGGAAGACATCAACACGCGCCAGGTAACGGACAGGGAGTTCCGCAAGGAGAACGCCGGCGCGGACTTCGAACAGCTCGGCATTCATTCGCCGAAGGTGCTGGAGGTGGATCTGCAGCACGAGGATGCCGACATTACCGGGGCTTCGACCGAGGTGCCTGGGGACTCGGTTCTGCTGGCTGGGCCTGGACGTATTGTTGTCAGCGCCTGCGGGGTTTACTTTGAGGCGATGCGGGGTGGTGCGGGGCGAGGGGCTGCGCGTAAGTAGTTCTGTCGGAGAAGCGGTTTTGTCTTTGCTTTTCTGGTTTGTCATTCCGAGCGTAGCGAGTGAATCTGCTTCCTCCCGTTTTTTTGCCCGGATCGCTCCAACTGTTCTGCGTTGGCCAATGTACATCGCACCTGCATTCTCGTCGCTACGATCGAAGAACGGGAGGAAGCAGATTCACTCGTTTCACTCGGAATGACAAACCAGAAAAGCAAAGACAAGGGCTACGACAACTGCAAAATCAACTGCAGCCGTCATCCCATCACTGTCTCAGCTCCACCAGCGTCGCACCCTGACCACCCTCGTTATACGGCGGCTCCGTCACCGAAGCCACATGGGGATGGTTCTTCAGAAACGTCCGCAGCGTGCGGCGCAAAACACCCATGCCGACACCGTGCACCACGCGGATACTCGGCAGTCCCGCCAGGAACGCGCGCTCCACAAACCGCTCGACCTCGCTCTCGGCCTCGTCGGCGGTTCGGCCGATCACGTTGATCTCCGACGTCATGTACTCCGCGTCGTCCGAACCGGTCGAGGTGGAGACCGTGACGCCGCCACGCCTGCGCGCGCCCTGCACCGGGGTCTCCTTCGCAACGGCGACCACCTCCGCTACATCGCTGCGCGGCACGCGCATCTTCATCGCGCCAACCGTGACCTCCAGCGTCTTGGCATCGATGACCCGCGCCACACGCCCCTCGCGGCCCAGCGACTTCAACCGCACGAGATCGCCCACCGAAGGCTCGCGCTGGCGGTCCGCCGTCTTCTTCTGGCTGCCGGGGTCGTTCTCGCTGGTGTGCGTAGCCACCGTCGATTGAAACTGCGCCGAAAACTCGCGTCGCAACTGCGCAATTCGCAGCGCCGAATCGCGAGCGATCTTCTGCGCGACAGTCTTGTCGTCGATGGCCTTCACCGTGTCGCGAAGCTGGGACTCGAAGTCCTCGATCAGCGACTTCAGTTGCCGCTCCAGCTCGCGCGTTCGTGCCTGCTGCTCCGCGCGGCCTTCGGTGGCCAGCTTCAAACGCTCCGCATTCAACTTCTTCTGCAACTCCGCGAGGCCTTCGCGCTCGTCTTTGGCTGTCGCAAGCTGCGCGTGCAGTTCGTCGAGAAAGCGACCGATATCGATCTGCTGCGTCGTCATCTGCGCACGGGCATTCGCCACGATCGCCGGGTCCAGCCCCAGCCGCGCCGCAATGTTCAGTCCTGCCGAAGCTCCCGGCACGCCAAGCCGCAGTTCATAGGTCGGAGCCAGCCGCGCTTCGTCAAAACCTACCGCTGCATTCAGCACGCCCTCATGCTTGGTCGCATAGACCTTGAGCGAGGTGAGATGCGTCGTGATGAGGCACCACGCGCGCTGCATGAGAAAGTGCTCGGCCACCGCGACAGCCAGCGCGGCGCCCTCTTCGGGATCGGTCGCTGAACCCAGCTCGTCAAGCAGGACCAGGGAAGTATCGTCAGCCACGCGCGCGATGCGGTTCACATTGACCACGTGCGCCGAGAAGGTCGAGAGGTTCTGCTCGATCGACTGCGCATCGCCGATGTCGGCATAGATCGCCGTGAACAGTGGCAGCTTCGCGCGCGCCGCAGGCACCGGCAGGCCCGCCTGGGCCATCAGCGCGAGCAGTCCCGCCGTCTTCAGTGCAACCGTTTTGCCGCCGGTGTTCGGTCCACTGACGATCATCTGCCGCATGCCCAGCGGCAGGGCAATCGTCAGCGGCACAATGGCGGCATCCTGCTCGCGCAGCCGCAGCTCCAGAAGGGGATGCCGCGCCGCAGCCAGCTCGAACTCATAGCCCTCGTCCTCTTCGCTGGCCGCCTCTGCGGAGGCGAATGCCGGACGCACGCACTCCAGCAGCTCCGCGAAACGCGCTACCGCCTGGTGCGCGTCGGCCTGCGCGAGCACACCCGCGCCCAGCAGCAGAGCCTGCGCCTGCGCGGCGACTGCGCGGGTCATGGCCACGAGTATCCGATGTACCTCGGCCTGCTCTTCGTCGAGCAGCCGCACCAGCTCGTTGTTCTGCTCGATGGTCTCCATGGGCTCGACGAACACGGTCTGTCCGCTCGAACTCGACCCATGCACCACACCGCCGACCTTGCGCTTGAACTCCGCCTTGACGGGGATCACGAAGCGCTCTCCGCGCACGGTGATGAGCTCGTCCTGGGTGCTGCCGCTCTCCGAGAGCTTAGACAGGGCGCGACGCAGGCTGTCTTCAATCGCCCGATGCTGCCGTTCCATGGCACGCCGAATGCGCCGCAACTCCGGCGAGGCGTCGTCGCTCAAACTGCCGTCGGCTTCGATCTTGCCGCGTAAAAAGACCAGAAGATTGCCAAGATCGTGCATCAATAGCGGCGCTGAAAGCTCTTCGATAGCGGGCCACTTACCCTGCACTGCGCCCGGCGGGGCCAGCAGCACCTGCCGCCACGCCTCGACGCGCTCCGCTAACTCCAGCGCAGCCAGCAGTTCTGCCGGCTCCAGAGCCGAGCCTTCGATCCGGGCTTTGTCCAGGGTGACGGAGGGATCGAAGATGCCGTGAAACTGAAATCCGCCTCCGCCTGCTACCAGCCGGCGCATCTCTTCGGTACGCTGTTGCTGCCGTTCGATCCATGCCGGGTCGGCTGAGGGCTGCAGCGTCAGAACGCAGGCCCGCCCCAGCGACGACTGGGCACGTTCGGCAAGCTGTTGTTGCAGGTCTGCCCATTGCAACGCTTTCGCGCCGATCTCGGACAACGGATTCGGAGTTTGGGGCAGGAGTTCCACCTCTCTAGGATAGAGGCTCCCAGCGCTGACGCCGTGGTTTGCGGAACTGAAAGCGCGCGGATTGCGTAGATCATTCTGTGCGAGCCCGCAAGTGCCGGTTCGCGGAGGTTCACCCCATGCTTTGCCCCACCTGTGGAAACGATCTCGCCCAGGATGCGCGTTTTTGCACCCGCTGCGGCGCCCAGACAGGTCTTCCGTCACAACCCGGCTCCCCCACTCAGCCCTTCTCGGGTTATGGAGCGCCTCTTCCTTACACCCGCGTCGGCAACCACATCCAGACGCTTGGCACGCTCTGGCTCATCTATGCCGCCGTCCGGTTCATGACCAAGCTCGCGGGTCTGTTCTTCCTTCATGGCATGTTCGGCCATCACGCCCACACCGACTGGATGTTCGGCAGCGGCCCCTTCAGCAACGCCTGGATGGCAGCCTTCTGGCCGATTGCGCTCACCTCGCTGATGGTCTCGGTTGCGCTCTGCCTGCTGACGGGCTATGCGCTCATCACACGCCAGCCCTGGGGCCGCGTCTTCGGCATTATCTTCGGAATCCTGGCGCTGTTTCACCCGTTCCTGGGCACGGCGCTCGGCATCTACACACTGTGGGTGCTGGCCCCGGGAGCCAGCGTCGTGGAGTACGAGGCGATCTCCCGCGCAACACCGCGAAGCTGAACGAAGCGAACGCTGCCGTTTGCAGTGACAAACGACAGCGTTCTTTACCCGTAACGCAGATAGGGCAACAAACACTATGGATGCACAAGAAGATGCTTCAGTACCAGCGTTTGCAGACCGAAAGTTCCGGTAAGAGCCTCGTCGTTGGTTAGAAAAAATGTAGCGTTGCCGTGTTGGGCGCTAGCAATCTGAATTGCATCGGGTGTCTTGAATCCGTGCCGTGCGCGAAGGTGCGCCGCCTCAGTCGCGATAGACGGAGATACGGAGAGAGTTTTCAAGTGATTTGCGTTAAGCAAGATGCGCGAGTATTGCAGTGCTAAGTCCCGGTTGCCCTGCCGCAAAGGATGGATCAAAACTTCAGTCAAAGTAAGCGTCGACGTCACAACCTGAATGTCTCCACGCTCGACAGCTTCAAAAAAAGGATGAACCAACGGCAGGTAGGTTGGGTGTTTCTCGATGAAATAAATCAGCGGGGCCGTATCAAGCCCTACGATCTGACCGCTAAGCCGGTCTACCCATTCCACGATGCGCGCTCACGATCGACATATTCCTGTGCATCCATCTGCTGCCAGACCTCCTGGCCAAGACCGCACAGATCCAGCAGACTGACAGGCTCTTCGGAAGCAATATCGATTTGCGCGTGACGCTCCAACTCCTGAATCAGGCGCATCTGTTCATCGCGGGGGAGCGCCTCCGCCATCTGGAGCGCGATCTGATAGGAAGCCGTGGCCATATGCAATGTCCTCGTTCCATGATACTCAGAACTGGACAAACGTACTCACAGCAAATCCAGGTTTGAATTTAGACCGGGCACCCCTATTACGGCATAGCGGCATAGCGATCATGCAGAGTCACCATGATCGCTAACAGATCCTTTGCACTTCGCCCATAGGTATCCGCCAGCGCAGCCTCGAATCCGCCTACGGCACGGCTCACACTTCTCCAACCCGGGTTGGAGAAGTAGCCCGCCACAAAGTTCCATGCCACCATGCGCTTGAGGCGAATGGTGACCAACCCGAACTCCTGGATGTCCGCCCACCGCACGGTGTGCGCCCGGAACAGGCTGCAAAAGGCGAAACCTTCTTCGTCCAGCCTCAGGTAGGAGGCATTGGGAAGCATATTGACGACAAATACCACCGCGCCCACAGCAAAGAGCCCGCCACAGAAGTAGCCCATCGAATCGCCGTCACGCACCATCATTACGCCGATGACGACAAACGCTAAGCAAAGGAGGAGCAGCAGCAGTTGCTTCCTGCGGCTCGCACGAAGGACTATGGGGAACGTATCGAACTCCGTCATACCGACTCCTCTCGCCGTAAACTTGAGTCTATGCACTTTCCCGCCACGCGCCTACGCCGTCTACGCTCCACCCCCGCCATGCGCTCACTGGTGCGCGAGACGCACCTCCACCCCGGCGCGTTCCTCTATCCGCTGTTCCTCTGCGAGGGCGAAGGAGTCCGTCGCGAGGTCAGTTCCATGCCCGGAGTCTTCAACCTCTCGATCGACGAGGCCGTGAAGGAAGCCGAGCAGTGCGCGGCACTCGGCATCGGGGGTCTGCTGCTCTTCGGCATCCCCAACGAAAAAGACGAGCAGGGCAGTGGGGCATGGGCCGCGGATGGCATCGTCCAGCGCGGCCTGCGGGCGATCAAGGCGACGAAGGCGTCGGCCTCGCTGGTCACCATCGCCGATGTCTGCCTCTGCGAGTACACCTCGCACGGCCACTGCGGGGTTGTCGCGCGCGACGGCGAGCACTACCAGATCGAGAACGACGCGAGCATCGCGCTGCTCGCCAAGGCAGCCGCCTCGCTGGCGGAGGCCGGAGCCGACATCGTCGCACCCAGCGATATGATGGACGGCCGCATCGGGGCCATGCGCGAGGCGCTCGACGCAGCGGGCCAGCAGAACACGCCGATCATGAGCTACGCCTCAAAGTTCGCCTCGGCATTTTATGGACCGTTCCGGGAGGCCGCCGACAGCACGCCTCAGTTCGGCGACCGCCGCACATACCAGATGGACGGCGCGAACCTGCGCGAGGCCATGCGGGAGATCGAACAGGACATCGCCGAGGGCGCGGACATGTTGCTGATGAAGCCCGCCATGCCGTACCTCGACGTGATCCGCGAAGCTCGCAACAGCTTCGATCTACCGATGGGGGCCTACCAGGTCTCGGGTGAATACTCCATGCTGCACGCCGCCTTCCAGCGCGGCTGGCTCGAACCTGAACGCGCCATGCTGGAGAGCCTGCTGGGTATCCGCCGTGCGGGAGCAGACTTTATCGTGACGTACTTCGCGAAGGACGCTGCCAGGATTCTCTGATCGTGACAGGAGGTCTTCATGACACGTGACCGGATTGCGGTGTTGCGACGAGAGCAGGAAACCCTGCGGGCCTTTGCGGCTGAGGCCGATCCGCCAGCATTGTTGCTTCTCGCCGACGAGGAGTCTTTGTCCATTCGTGGGAATGAGGCAGGCCTGATTCGCTTCGCGATGGAACTGCTCGAAGTCTCAACCGGAGGCGAGCTAAGCCCTGAAGCTTCGGAATGGATCGATGCAGCATGGCTTCCACTCGAAAGCATCGTTCTTGATCCAGCACCCAAGTTCGAAGCCACAAAGCCAACCTTTCGCGCCAATGTGGTTGGGTATGCTGTCATGGCAACGATAGTTATCTTTTTGACAGCAGGTGCGATCACCAGCATCAACTGGCTACTTCATGCAATACATTTGCATCATTAAAACTCGTCCAACTCCGCGAAGATCTCAGCCAGTGAGATCTCGATAGGCGAGCCCACCACCCGCAGCACGCCATCCGCCGGCTGCTCGAAGCCGTGAAGCGAAGCATGATATCCGACCCGCTGCTGCGGATCGATCACCCAAATACTGGGGACACCGAAGCGAGCGTACTCGTTGACCTTTTCCTGGACGTTGCTCATCCGGTCCTCTGGAGACAGAATCTCTATACAAAGGGTTGGGGCATAACGAATAACGGTTCCGCGGGGGCGGGAGCTCGGGACGACACATACATCCGGAATCCGAAAATGAGTCGCCAATGTCTGGACGCGCACTTCCGTCATGACGCGAACACCCCATTCCGCGCGATGATTCCCAATGATCCTTGCAAGGATCGCCTGGACCTCGGCGTGCGCCTCCTCACCCATGTTTCGCTCCTTTAGTTCGCCATCAATATAGTCGCGATCAGGATGGTAGCTGCTGGCCAGGTACTCGCTGACAGGAACAAGAACTGAACTTGCCATGGCGCACACTCCGTTGGAGTTATTTTAGCTCCGTCCAGGCGCGACACGCTTTTGCGTATCCCTCCTCTGCCGGCATTCGAACCTCCTGCGCCTGAGTCCAAAGCCGATACTCGAACATCGAATACCGTGGTCTTGCACGGGCGGCGTAAACTAAGCTGTCCCGGCCTAATTTGGGCCTGGCAAGCACCTGCACACACGATTGGAGCGCATTCCCTTGGCAGATACCACTTACGACCTGGCAATAATCGGCGGCGGCCCCGCCGGCTATACCTGCGCGATCCGCGCCGGACAACTCGGATTGAAGGTTGCACTCATTGAAAAGACCGACAAGCTCGGCGGCACCTGCCTGCATGTGGGCTGCATTCCCACCAAGGCCATGCTGTTCTCGGCCGAGGTCTGGGACCACCTGAAGCACGCCGAAAGCTACGGTATCGAGGGCGTCAGCGCTCCTAAGCTCAACTGGCAGAACGTGCTCAAGCGCAAGAACGACATCACCGTAAAGCACACCAAAGGCCTCGACTTCCTGATGAAGAAGAACAAGGTCACCGTCGTGCGCGGCCATGGCCGGCTCACCGGCGGAGCAAAAGACGGCGTGTTCACCATCGACGTGACCGCCGAGGACAAAGGCAAGGGCCAGGATGCCGAACTGCAGGCTGCGACCAAGATCCTGACCAAAAAGGTTGTCATCGCCACCGGCTCTGACGCCCGTATGCTGCCCGGCTACCAGGCCGACGATACCATCCTCACCAACATCGAGATCCTCTCGCTGCCCACCTTCCCGAAGTCACTCGTCGTCATCGGATCGGGCGCAGTCGGCGTCGAATTCGCGTCGATCTTCAAGAGCTTCGGCGCTGAGGTTACGATCATCGAGGCCCTGCCCCGCATCGTTCCGGTCGAAGACGAAGAGGTCTCGAAGGAACTGACCCGCGCCTACAAGAAGCGCGGTATTGATGTGAACGTCAGCTGCAAGGTCGAGAAGATCGAGAAGACCAAGGACGGAGTCAAGGTCAGCTTCGTCGATGCCGCAGGCAAACCCCAGGTCAAGGAGGCCGAAAAGGTCCTCGTTGCCGTAGGCCGCGGCCCTCGCACCGCCGATGCAGGTCTCGACAAGACCAAGATCCAGCTCGACCGCGGCTTCGTACCCGTCAACGAGTGGATGGAGACCTCCGAGCCGGGCGTCTACGCCATCGGCGACATCGTCGCGGGCCTGCCGCAACTGGCGCACGTCGGCGCCATGGCCGGCGTAGTCGTTGCCAGCAAGGTCGCGGGCAAGTACGCCCGTCCCGTGCGCAAGGACCGCGTCCCGGGCTGCACCTACTGCGACCCGCAGATCGGCAGCGTCGGTCTGACCGAGGCGCAGGCCAAGGAGAAGGGCTACCAGGTGAAGGTCGGCAAGTTCCCGTTCGTCGGCAACTCGAAGGCGACCATCCTCGACTCGCACGACGGCTTCGTCAAGGTCGTCTCCGACGCGAAGTACGGCGAGGTGCTGGGCGTCCACATCATTGGACCGAACGCCACTGAGCTGATCGCCGAGTGCGTCGTCGCGATGGAGCTCGAGGCCACAGTCGAAGAGCTGATGTTCACCATCCACGCCCACCCCACCCTCGCGGAGAGCCTGCTGGACGGCTTCTCAAGCGTCGAAGGTATGGCGATTAACGCGTAACAAGGTCGCTGATTCTGCCAGGGGCAAGGAAACCCTTGCCCCTGGCAGATTGCACCGCCGAAATTCATGTCTAACGTCCTCCATCTCCTCCAACCCGGCCGTATCTCCTATAGCGAGGCCCTCCGCCTGATGGCCGAGGTCGTCGCCGCGCGCAAGGCCCAGCAGATCGGCGATACGCTCCTGCTGCTTGAGCATCCTCCGGTCCTGACGCTGGGACGCAACAGTACGCGCGCCAACATCCTCGCGACGGACGAAGCCCTGGCCCGCAAAGGCGTTGAGATCCACGAGATCAACCGTGGCGGCGATGTGACGTATCACGGCCCCGGCCAACTCGTCGGCTACCCGATCTTCGACTTGCGCGGCGACCTTCCGGGCAAGCGCGGACCGCACCTGGGCCCGGTCGACTTCGTCCGCCTCATGGAAGAAGCCCTCATCCTTACCTGCAAGGACTTCGGCGTTCCCGCGCAGCGCATCTGCAAGCTCACAGGGGTCTGGACGTTGGCCGGAGGTTCGATCGCCGAGAAGAAGATCGCGGCCATCGGCGTCCACGTCTCACAGGCGGTCACCTCGCACGGTTTCGCGCTCAACGTCACCACCGACCTCCGCGACTTCGACTGGATCGTCCCCTGCGGCATCACCGACCGCACCGTGACCTCGCTCGAGCTGGAATCACCCCAACAACCGCTGCCTACACTTCAACAGGCCGCGAACAGCGCAGCCGCCAACTTCGGCCGTGTCTTCCAGCGGCAGGTGCTGGCGGTCGACTCGCTCGAAGAGCTGTTGGCCCCCACAACCCAAGAGGCTTAGTTCGCTAAACGCACGCCCTGAGCGGACGTTCGCACGATCCTCGTATAATCCAATGTTGCGCAGTACCTAATGAACCCGGAGAACCGATCGCGATGCCGACCGAAGTAGTCATGCCCCAGATGGGCGAATCCATCACCGAAGGCACCCTCACCAAATGGCTCAAACAGCCCGGCGATACCGTCGCGCGCGATGAACCGCTCTTTGAGATCTCGACCGACAAGGTCGATGCCGAGATCCCCTCGCCCGTCGCCGGAACCCTCGGTGAGATCAAGGTCCAGGAAGGCGCTACCGTCAGCATCAATACGGTCGTCTGCACGGTCGAAGAGGGCGGCGCAGCCGCTGCTCCGAACACCGCGTCAGCTCCGAAGAAGGAAGATACGGTTACCCCTGCTGCCGTTGCCACCGCAGCGAAGGATGTGGCCGCAGCCGCTGAGGCCACGGCTCCCGCAGCAGCCGGTCCTGGCACAGAGGTCCTGATGCCGCAGATGGGCGAGTCCATCACCGAGGGCACCATCACCAAGTGGCTCAAGAAGATCGGCGACACCGTCCAGCGCGACGAGCCCATCTTCGAGATCTCCACCGATAAGGTCGACGCCGAGATCCCGTCGCCCGTCGCAGGCATACTCACCGCAATCAAGGTGGAAGAGGGCGCGACCGTCACCATCAACACCGTGGTCGCCGTCATCGGCGGCGGAGCCGCGCCGGCCGCCAAGGCACCGGCAGCCCCGGCTCCCACCCCGGCTGCGGCATCTGTATCCACACCCACTCCCGCCGCAGCTTCTGCCTCCGCTGGAGAGGGTCTGCGCTCCTCGCCGCTGGTGCGCAAGATCGCTTCGGAGAACAACGTCAATCTCGCCCAGGTTCCCGGTACCGGAGCTTCCGGTCGCATCACCAAGCAGGACATCCTGGGCCACCTCGAAGGCGGCGCACCCGTCGCTGCCCAGCCTGTAGCCGCGGCCCCTGTTGCCGCACCGGCTGCGGCCTCGAAGCCTGCTGCCCCCGCGGCTCCGCAGCCGCAGCCCGGCGAGCTGGTCCCGATGACGAAGATGCGCGCCATCATCGCCAGGCGCATGGTCGAGTCCAAGGCCACCAGCGCGCATGTCCACACCGTCTTCAAGGTGGACATGACCCGCATCGTGAAGCTGCGCGAGAAGGAAAAGAACAAGTACGAGCAGCGCAACGGCGTAAAGCTGACCTACATGCCGTTCATCACGCGTGCAGCCGTGCAGGCGCTGCGCAAGCACCCCATCGTCAACTCCACGACGCAGGGCGAAGCCATCCTCTACAACAAGAACATCAACATCGGCATCGCGGTAGCGCTGGAGTGGGGCCTGATCGTTCCGGTCATCAAGCAGTCGGAGGAGAAGAGCTTCCTCGGCATCGCCCGCTCCATCGTCGATCTTGCCGACCGCGCCCGCACGAAGAAGCTGGCTCCGGACGATGTGGCCGGCGGCACCTTCACGCTGACCAACTCGGGCATCTTCGGCGAGCAGTTCGGCACGCCGATCATTGCGCAGCCGCAGTCGGCCATCCTCGGCATCGGCGGCCTGAACAAGGAAGCTGTCGTACTCACCGACAAGGACGGCCAGGACACCATCGCCATCCGCTCGATCCAGCGCTTCACCCTCGGCTTCGACCATCGGACGATCGATGGCTCCGACGCCGGCAAGTTCATGACGGACTTCAAAGCCTATCTCGAGAACTGGACCGAAGAGATTGGGTAAGACAGGGTCCAGGGCTCAGGAATTAGGGCCCAGGGATTAGGGAAACGCCACGCTCGCAATAGAGTCGTGGCGTTTTTCTTTCTGAGCCCTGGGCCCTGAACCCTAAGCACTGGCCGCTGCTCTTACGCTCTCAGCTCTCGCTTCGCCGTCTCCGCTACGCGTCCCAGATCTGAAACCGTCAACACGCGGATCGCCTCACGCTCCATAGCGCTGATGCCAAAGCCATACTGCTCGGGATCGCTGATGCGGGCGAGCGGTTCCACCACTGCGGTCAGCTCCAGCTCTACACCCTCTACCCGCTGCACTCCGGCACGCAACGCTGCGGCCGAGTAGGCGAGACCCTTGGCGCCTTCCGCGTCGTTCTCCAGGGACACCGCGTGGAACATCCGCACCTTGCCGTTGCGATACCCGCAGTCCAGCTTCAGCGGATCGCCCGCCTGCGTGTACTGTGCAGCGGAGATGCGTTTGCGCATCAGTCGCCAGACACCGGCACGCTCGAACTCTTCGCGCAACGCGCCTGCAATCGCCGTGCGGCCACTCGTCTTGCGGCGCGTTGCCGGAGCCTTCAGTGGCTCAACGTACATCCGCATCAGCTGCTCCATCTCCGCAGGCAGGTTCTCCGCCAGCGTGGCACGCATGGCTGTGATCTGCACGCTGTTGGAGAGAGAATCCCCCAGCACTTCGAGCACGGGCTTCGCGTTGAGCTGGGGTGCCGTTTGCAGTCGCGCACCAAGCTCGGCTTCCAGCGACTCCAGCAGCGCGACATCGGCCTCGGCGTCGATGCAGCGAACACGGCTCCAGTCGCGCGTAAACCGGACGACCGCCTCCGAGTGGCCGGCTTCGCGCAGCACCACGCCGATGTTCGCGAACTCGCCCTTCACCACATCCGGCACATAACGGATCAGGGAGAACTCGCACTGCATGCGTTCGGGCATGTTGAATCTCCTGTTCTTAGCTTATGGGTTTCCTTCAGCTACGAGCGATGAGAAAAACCAGCAATGAGCCGAAACGGCTTCTCATAACTCGCAGCTCACAACTCGTCTCTCGTAACCGAAAACCAACTTCCGCTACATCACAAACTGTTGTACTCCAACCGGCACCACAACGCTCTTTGACGGAAGCCAGTTCGGAAACGGGTTCCGCTGCGACTCCCGGAAGGCAGTGATACTCTCTCGCACACCCGAGCGGCGCTGCAAAAGCGTCTGCATCAGTTGCTCGATCGTTGCGGTATCGCCTCCGTACCACTCGGGCGGCACGGCCTCGGCGATCTGCCAGAGTTTACTCTCTGCAAACTCTTCGATGCGGCTGAGCCAGGGCTCGAAGCTCTGCCATCCTGTCACACTGGCATACACGTAGTTGCGCGGAAAGACGCCGCGCAGCACGGGATCGGGAAACGTCCACTCCCCCGCATTGAAGCAGAAGCCCTGGTCGATGAAGATCGCCCGGTAGCGCCGTTCGCGCGGACGGCGCTCATAGACCGCCTGCCGTCCGTTGCAGTTGCCCGTCCATTTGTCCAGGCTGAGAATCCCCGCGAACTCCGCGAGATTGCGCAGCTCATCCATCTGCGACTCGGGCAGATAGTCGACGACCTGACCGGGATTCAGACCGCCCACGAACTGGCTGCCGAACTGCAACCCCGCCGCGCAGGGCTCGGAGACATTGCGCCTGCGCTCGACGACCATCTCCGGGCTGTTGGCGATCAGCCATGGACTTACTTCAATCACGTCGGTCTTCGGCACGCTCAAGCCGACAGCCTCCGCCAGTCGCGTAGCGATGAGTTCGTTGGCGAGCACCCGCAGGTGCTGCGGATTGTTCTGAAACTTGACGACCCACAGGTTGCCGTCAGAACCCAGCATCAACTGGCTCTGCGCGCCGCCGCGCAGACGGTGAATCGCTTGGGTTGCAATGACGGCCAAAGGGGGTCTCCACCGCCATGATAGCGGCAAGTGATAAGTGGCAAGTGACAAGTAAGTTCGAAACGGCCTGCTTTTGTACTTACCACTTGCCACTTATCACTTGCCGCTCCTAGTTGCCCCCACATACGTTCACCCGCTACCATCGCGAGATGGAACAAAGTCCCAGCTCTGCCGCACGCCGCTCCGAAGACATCGCGCTCGACCTCCTGAAGTTTGTGGCCGGACACGCCAACCTGGGCCGCCCCGCGGCCTCGTCCACGCCCGGCTTCGGATTGCCCTCCTCCGCCAAGCCCGAAGACCAGGTCAACGCTCTGCTCGAGCTCTATGGCCGCTGCCGTGAGGCCGTGGAATCTCCAGCCCCAGCAAAGAAGTAACCGTGACGCCCCTTAAAGTTGCCGTCGTTGGGGCCGGAGCCTTCGGCCGCAATCACCTGCGCGTCTATCGCGAGCTGGAGACCGCGCATCCCGAGCTCGTGCAGCTGGCCGCGCTCGTCGAGGCCCATGCCCCAACCCGCGAAGAGGCTGCCGCGCGCTACGGCATCCCCGCTTTTAGCTCTGTTGAAGAGTTATTTGCAGCCGGGCTCTCCCTCGACGCGGCTTCGGTCTGTGTGCCCACGGTCCACCACGCCGCGCTCGCCGAGCAGCTCCTGAACGCCGGGCTCGATGTCCTCATCGAGAAGCCCTTCGCTGCCTCTCTGGCCGAAGCCGACCGCGTCCTCGCGCTGGCCGGTTCGCTGGGCCGCATCGTCCAGATCGGTCACCTCGAGCGCTTCAACCCGGCGGTCACCGCCGTCGCCGAGCGGCTCAACAACCCCATGTTCTTCGAGTCCCATCGGCTCAGCATCTTCACGCCGCGTTCGCTGGACGTGGATGTCGTGCTGGACCTGATGATCCACGACCTGGATGTGGTTCTCTCGCTGACCAACTCCCCGATCCGCGAGGTGCGCGCGGTAGGTCTGGCCGTCCTCTCCCGCAAGGTGGATATCGCCAACGTGCGGGTGGAGTTCGACTCCGGCTGCGTCGCGAACTTTACCGCCAGCCGCGTCAGCACGGAGCAGGTACGCAAGCTGCGGCTGTTCCAGCCGCACCAGTACCTGTCGCTGGACTTCGCGCGGCAGGAGCTGCTGTCGATCGACGTCGATCCCTCTGCGGCAGCCGCCTTCCTGTCTCGTCCCAGCACCCAGGATCTGTCCGCCACCCCTGCAACCGGGGCGGGAGCAATTCTGCAGCACCCCTCCGCCGGACTCAACCTGCAGAAGTTCGACCTGCCAAGGGCCGAGCCGCTACGGCTGGAGCTGGAGGACTTCCTCCGCGCCGTGCGAACTCGTACTGCGCCACGCGTCACGGGCGAGGCAGGACGAGCAGCGTTATCCCTGGCGCTTGAGATTAATCGAGAGATTGCAGAGCACGCGCAACGGGCGGGGCTCAGCTAGCGGCAGGAAACAGAAAAAGCAAAACGCCACGCTCGCAAAGGAGTCGTGGCGTTTGTCTTGCTGTTTCCTGCTGCTAATCAAGCTTCTGCACAGTCACCCCGGGTGGAATCGGCAACTCAAACTGATCGTTGTCCAATTTCTCGTTGAGCGCCAGCTTGGTAATCTCCACCTTCAGCGAATACTCGTCGAGTGGACGCTTGATCGTGATGAGTGCGGGGAACTGCTGGTCCCCATACGGCTGATAGTGATCGTAGGTCGCCTGCGTTTCGACCTGCCCGTCGGCGTTGTAGATATCCTGTTGGAAGGGCAGCATTGTTACGCGATTGATGTGGATCGTACGCGTGCGCTGCAGGATGGCGGGGTTGCCATCCTTCTTCTTCATGATGGTGAGCTCGTAGTCGGGCTCTTCGATGGCTTCGTGATGTTTGTTATCGAGCTGCAGCACGCGCGTCGACTCGGTCAGCGTAACGAACTCATCCGCACCGACACCAGGAATCATGAACGAGTCGAAGAAGACCGGGGGGCGCAGATTCTCCAGCCCATTCTTGGAAGGCTTCGTGACTGTATTCGATCCCTGCCGCCAGACATCGCCGTGCGACGACCAGTTCATCATGGTGAACGTGTCGCCGTTGCTGACCATGTCCAACCCCTCGGAACCGATGATCGGAATCTTCAGGATCACGCGCAGATCGTGCGGCTTCCGCACGAAGATAAAACCCCGGAACGAGGTGTACTGAACGACTTTGCCCTCTTTACCCCCACCGGTGGTAGCCGTAATCAGCACGGAGGCATTCAGGGTCTTGATGGCCGCATCGCGGTCGGAGACTTCTTTCTGCAACTGCTCGACACCGGCGGAGCGGTAGACTTCAGGGGCCTGGGTCTTCTGGACAATACGCGTCGTCCTGTAGCATCCGGTCAGACCGGTAGACAACAGCACAAATAACAACGGAAACGCTTGAGATCTCTTCATTCGGTGCAAGCTTCAGTATATCGACTAGCGCAGACCCCGTGCTGATTCAGATATTCGGAGGTATGTAGTCATTGGATACCGGAGCCGCCAAAAAGTTTGCACTTTCTTGCGTTTAACGTCCGGCCCGATAGGCCGCTACGTTCGTGTCATGTTCCGCCAGCGTCCGGGCAAAACGAGTCGCCCCATTCGCATCCGCCACGAAATAAAGAAAGTCCGTCTGGGCCGGATGCAGCGCCGCTTTCAACGCCGCCATACCGGGATTGCAGATCGGCCCGGGAGGCAGGCCGGTGTGTGTGTAGGTGTTGTACGCCGAGTCCGAGTGCAGCTCGCTCTGGTGTATCACTCCCGTCCACGTCCCGTGCAGTAGCGACGCGTAGATCACCGCCGGATCGGTCTGCAGGGGCATCCCCGCCGCCAGCCGGTTCTCGAAGACCCCCGCGACCACCGGACGTTCCGCGTCGATGTGAACCTCTTTTTCGACCAGCGAAGCCATCGTGACGGCCCGTGACGTGTCCCCATCAGCCAGTCCCAGCCGCGCCGCCTGCTGTCCGAAGCGCCGGGTCATCACGGTCAGCATCTGCAACGGCGTCGCGTGACGGCTGAACTTGTAGGTATCGGGAAAGAGGTAGCCCTCAAGTGAAGTGGCCTTGGGGCTCCAGCGGGAAATCAGCTCCGTATGCTGCTGCGCGGCGCTCAGGAAACCGTCGCGAGAGCCCAGTCCCGCTGCGGCAATCGCCTGTGCAATATCGAAGAGGTTATAGCCCTCGGGAATGACCAGCGTCAGGGTATAGACATCGCCGCGATGCAGCCGGGCGTAGATCTCGGGGAGCGAAGCCGGGTGGTCGAAGCGGTACTCGCCGGCCTTGAGCGAGCCGTTCTTGAGGGTTTTGAACAGCTCGAACGCCAGCTTGCTGCGGATGATGCCCGCCTGCTGCAACTGTGCGGCAGCCCCTGCGGTCCCAATGCCCGGCGTGATCTCGACGAAGGTCTCCGACGAAGGCCCATAGGGCAGAAACACGTAGAATCCCACCGCCGCAGCAGCCAGAACGATCAGTACCAGGAGAAACTTCAGCAGTCGCACGCACCCCACCCCTGCTTCGCATTCTAATGACTGCGCGGGGCTCCTTGCCCGGCCGACGACACATCGGCTCCATGCGTCAGCGGCTCGAAGACGAACATGTGCATGTCCACCGGCACGGGATACTGCTCCACGTGCTGCTCGATCCACTCCTTCGTCTCCGGCAGAGGCACTCCAAGCCGGTTGTGGTACTCGTTATACCCCACCACGAACGTCGCTCCCTGCGCGTAGTGCACCGCGCCTCCGCAGACCAGGGTCGGCACAGGGTCCTTGCGCAATAACAGGTGCGCGTGGAACTCCAGAGCAGGCAACAGTCGCTTCTCCTCGGCCTCATAGAGCTTGTCGCCCTGGATGTGCGCCGTCTCGGCGGCCGCCATCGTCGACGAGATGCCGTAGCTCGTATGCCCGAGGTCGCGGCACGTCTCCTGCGCCATGCCGTCCACGCTGGCGTTCAGGTTCGTCGTGCCGTACCAGCTCGTCTCGCCGCTTGCGCGCGGCAGTCGGCGGGGGTGCGCTCCATCCAGCGCCGAGTTATAGAAGTAGGCAGGCACGCGCTGCAGCCACAGGTCCTCGGCATGCTTCAGGAGGGCGTGGTCGTCTGTAAATACCGCGATGCCGGTCATCGCGTCGATCATGCTCAACTCCCAGTTGCCGTTTGAGCCTGAGCCGTCATGAATGAGCGGCAGGATGACCTTCGTCAGCATCGCCGAAAAGGCTGCGATGTCCTCCGGCTTCCACCCTGCATGGCTGTAGCGCAGGATCTCCGCCGACCGCGGCCAGGTCTCGCCGCTCCAGGCCGCCTGCAGCGGGGCGTTCGAGTTGGTATAGCCGTGCAGGTTATGCCCATAGGCGTTGACGATGCGGATCGCATTGTCCGCATAACGATGGTCCTCGCTGATGTACCAGAGCATCGACTGCAAATACGCCGCGCTGGCGTCCGCATCCTCGGCATGGCAGCCATGGTCGGGATGAGAGACCGGCCCGCAGTCGATGATTCCTGTCGAAGGCGGTCCCTGCAACTGATAGTCCAGCGCTCCGTACTCGCTCGCCACGGCCTTCTGGTACTCGCTGTAGAAGGGCTCTGCTTTGGCCTTGACCTGGGCCTTCACGAAGTCGAGCTGCGGCCCGCTCACCAGCACCCCGGGATGCTGAAACGCCTGGGCAACACAGATTCCGCTAAAAAACGAGGCCGCCAGGGCGACCGGCGCAATACGACGCAGCAGAGACATGAACTTCTCCTTGGATGGCTGGGGGAACGGGAACGACTGGGGAACGAAACAGCCGTGCTTCAAAACGCAGAG
Source organism: Granulicella mallensis (assembly GCF_014203225.1). Taxonomy (GTDB): domain Bacteria; phylum Acidobacteriota; class Terriglobia; order Terriglobales; family Acidobacteriaceae; genus Granulicella; species Granulicella mallensis_A. The sequence continues at coordinate 58,816 of NZ_JACHIO010000014.1, forward strand.
AAGTGTAGCATTCACGCGCTTGAGTAGGCCAGATGGTGACCCCTGGCACAGAAATTGCATTTAAAATTTCATAGGGTATCCCTAAACGCTGATTCACATCGTGAACAGAGACAAGCCCTGAAAGGGCGACATATACCAGCCCAGGGCGAAGCCCTGGGTTAGGACCCAATAGAATCCCGAGCCCTGAAGGGGCGACCTATTGTGCCCCCACGATAGATCGCGCCTTCAGCGCTCCGCTCCGAAGTGGCCACAAACCCCCCGGGCTTTACCCGGGGCTGGTGTAGCGTCGCCCTTTCAGGGCTTACCTTCATGCCAACCATGCGCAGTCTCGGCCAGCAAAGTAGTCCCCCGACCCTACTTATCTTGCATTTTGTATAATTCAGCGATGAATGAAGTCTTCAAGAACATTTGGGACGCTATAGAAGAGACTCCCGCACAGGCCGAAAACATGAAGCTCAGGTCCTCGCTCATGATTGTGCTGAAAGAGCACATCTCCCAGTCGGGTATGACGCAGAAGGAAGCAGCCAGGTTCTTCGGCGTTACCCAGCCCAGAATCTCCGATCTTATGCGGGGTCATATTGATCTGTTTGCTCTCGACAGCCTGGTCAATATGGTCGCGGCTGCAGGCCTGCACATCGAGATGCACATCGCGAAGGCTGCTTGAGAGACGTGGAGACTCCCCCTCGCATTCTCGCGCTTGACGTCGGCGACCGCCGCATCGGTCTTGCCATAACTGATCCGCTGGGTCTTACGGCCCAGCCGCTCTTCACGCTGCACCGCACCTCGCTCCGGGCCGACCTGAAGTCCGTAGCCCGGTTCATTCGCCAGCACAAGGTCACGACTGTCGTGGTCGGCAATCCGCTCCACGCCGACGGCTCTCCCAGCCCCCAGGCCGCCAAGGCCCTGGCCTTTGCCGCCGCCGTGCGCGAGGAGCATCCCACGCTTGCACACCATCTGCTCGACGAGCGGCTGACCACGCTCGAAGCCCATGCCTTGCTGGATGCCGCCGGACACAGCGCCCGCACCGCAGGCCGCAGCCACGGCAAGACGATCGACCGCAAAGACCTCATCGACCAGGTGGCCGCGACGCTGCTGCTGGAAAGCTTCCTCTCCGGCGGCAAGCCTGCTCTGCTCCCCGACCCGGACGCCGACGGGAGCACCTAAGCTCCCGGCACGGATGAGCACTCCTCATCGCTCTCTCCCTCGCAGCTCGTGGCTCTACAGGAAGCCGGTGTTCCCTGGCCACAAGCGCCGTGCACAAGGGCATCGGACGCGGGGCGGAAGGGCAAGTCTCGTATAATGGAGTTTTCACTCCACCGCCCTGTCGGCACCCGCCGAAGGCCCAGCAAAGCAGACCCACGCATGGAAGACATCAAAAGGGCTCTTGAAGAGCAAATCAAGGCACTCGAATACGAACTGACCACCGAACTCCCCGCCGAGATTAAAAAGGCAGTCGCGCTTGGAGACCTCTCCGAGAACGCCGAGTATCACTCGGCCAAGCAGCGTCAGGAGTTTGTGAACGCGCGTCTCGGCCAGCTCAAGAAGCGTATGGGCGAACTCGCCATGGTGAACCTCGACAATATCCCCAGGGACAAGGTCGGCTTCGGGTCTACGATTGTCGTCTTCGACAGCACCAAGGACGAAGAGATTACCTACAAGCTTGTGACCAGCGAAGAGGCAGACGTAACCAAAGGCCTGATCTCGACGACCTCGCCGATCGGCCGCGCGCTGCTGGGCAAAGAGATCGGCGACACTGCCACGGTCGTTACGCCCAATGGCAAGCGCGAGCTTGAAGTACTGAAGCTGACGACGATTCACGGCGTAGCGGCATAAGCCATGTCGGACGAGGCAGAGGACGACTTTGACTCGATCATTCGGGACATCACACCCTATGTAATGAAAAGCCTCGAAGGAAAGGGGTTCTTCGTCAGCCTGGAAGAGCTCATCTTCAATAAGGGTGCAGATAATCCAATTGGTTGCAAACATGACTTCACTCACGCTACGGCTCTTCTCATTAAGGCCGGGTATACCGCAGAAGATCGCGAAGATATCTTCGCTGTGATGAGATCACGGGGTGGCTTCTGTGATTGTGAGATTCTTTACAACGCGCTGGAGGAAAGTCTTCCCAGAGAGCGCTATTGGAAGACACGCGCAGCAGAATTGAAGCAAAACAAGCAATAGTGGTGATACGGGCGAGAAGCAGATTCCTCGCTACGCTCGGAATGACAACCAGAAAAGCAAAAGCGTTTCTCGGGTCGATAACAACGTTTTGTAGTAGTTCATTGATATACAAACATCGCACTTCGCGAGCCATCGCGATAAACTAATCCCTGTACCCTCATGACCTGGACACGCGCATTCGGTAAAGGCAGCGGCTGGCTGCTGCAGAAGATCGTCAACGGTCTTGCGCTTTCGCGCATCTCGCCGAACACGCTTACTTTCATCGGACTCATCATCAATGTCGTTGCGGCCTTCTTCTTCGGCTACGCACGCGCGGATAACAATGTCCGCATGTTCCTCTACGCCGGCCTGGTCATCATCGGCGCCGGGCTGTTCGATATGGTCGACGGTCGCGTTGCGCGCCAGACCAACCAGGTCTCCGTCTTCGGAGCCTTCTTCGACTCCGTGCTCGACCGCTACTCCGACGTCGCGCTCTTCTTCGGCCTGCTGGTCTACTACGCTCGTGGCAACCGCTTCTTTTATGTCTTCCTCGCGGCCTTCGTCATGACGGCAAGCCTGATGGTCAGCTATACGCGCGCTCGTGCTGAAGCCCTCATCGGCTCCTGCAAGGTCGGCTTCATGGAGCGGCCTGAGCGTATCGTCCTGGTGATTCTGGGCGCGCTCTTCAACCGCTGGGGAGCGATGGCTCCTGCGCTCTGGGTGCTCGCGGTGCTCTCGACCATTACCGTCATCCATCGCATCCGTTACACGTACCTCGAGACCGAGCGGCGCAAGCTGGCGTTGAACACGTAGAGCAGTGCCGATCTACCGCTTCTACAGCGGGCGGCCCCGAACGCAAACCAGCACAAAGCGGCGTGTAGACTTATTCTTCATGCGCCCGGTACGACCCCAATAAACTATGGCCACGGCTACCGCATCTCCGGTTCGAACCCTGCGTGAGCACGTTCTCGCGCTCGAGGGCGCGATTGCCCTCTGCCTGGACAAGCCACGCCCTAAAGCCGTCCACAAGGTCCGTACCGAAGCCCGCCGGATCGAGGCGCAACTCGAGTTACTGGGCCTACTCAAGAGGCTGCCCTCCTACCGCTCTGAGATGGGCCGTTCTCTGCGGCTGCTCAAAAAGATTCGCCGGACTGCCGGACGCGTCCGCGATCTCGATGTTCAGCGCAAGTTATTAAAGACTCACACCGCTGAAGACGAAAAGCAGATCGAACAGCATACGGATGCCAAGCTCAACGAACTCGCCGAGCTTGGAGAGCTTCGCCAGATCCGCAAGCAACGCCGCAAGCGCGCTGCCCGCAAGCTTCTGAAGCTGCTCCATAAGCGACAGGCAAAGCTTGCCTCCGCCTTCGACGCGCTGCTGACCGCTCTCGAGCCTGCGCAGGAACTTCAGTTGTCCGCAGCCGAGCTCTTGCGCCTGGTCGATCAACACTTTCGCGGCACGCATGCTCTCATCATTCGCCACCCTTCGAGCGAACATCTGCATTCCATTCGCAAGGCTGCGCGTATTGCACGTTACCAGGCAGAGCTCGCGACGAACTCTGCAGCCGCCACGCGTTCGGCACAGCGCTATGAGGCACTCCAGGTCGCCGGCGGCCAGTGGCATGACACGCTCGCACTTGCTGCCGAAGCAGCAACCGAACTGGGTGACAACCACAGCACCGCTGTCTGTTTTAGCCAGCTGCGCGACCAGCACCTCGCCGACTATCGAGCCTTGCTCGAACGTGTCCGCACCTGAGAGCTCCTCCATGCGCATTGGCTTCTTCGGCGGCAGCTTCGACCCCCCTCATCGAGGCCACCTCGCTGTGGCCCGTACAGTAGCAGCTACTTTCAGGCTCGACCGTCTCCTGCTGGCACCCACCGCACAGCAGCCGCTCAAGCCAGGAGGCGCTGCTGCTTCCTTCCAGGACCGCCTCGCCATGGTCGAGATCCTCTGCCGGGGAGAGGCTCGATTCGAGCCCTCCGCGTTGGACGCCCCACGACTCCACAGCGGACCGAACTACACCATCGATACCCTTCGACATCTGCGGGCCGAGTTTTCCCATTACCCCGAGATCTACAGCATCGTCGGTGCAGACTCTTTCCTGGACCTGCGCCGCTGGCGTTCGCCCGATCAACTGCTCGCTATTGTGGATTGGATCGTCGTCAGCCGTCCGGGCTTCGCTCTTTCAGCACTCAACAAACTGGATTTGACACCTGAACAACGCGCGCACATTTACCTGCTGGAGGGCGTCACGGAACCTGTAAGCGCCACCGAGGTTCGCGCCTGTCTGCGTGAGGGCCGCGACTGCAGCGAACTCGTTCCGTTCGACGTTCTCAGCTACATTCAGGAACACCATCTTTACGGCGCATAGAGCTGTCTCCAAGTTGCTGTTTCGGGACGAAGATTGAGCCGTGCAAATCGCGCCCTGAGGCAAGATACCGGAAGGGCACGGCTGAAGCTGTCCAGTGCCGGGCCGTAAGAACGGGGCACAGCCCCCTTCCGCTCTGCCGAAGGCTGAAGCGAAGGCGTAGCCGGAGCGACTGAATTGGTGCTGCCAGGACTGTGCAGGGTTCAGCACGGATGCATCCGGGGCTAAAATGGCCTGTTTCGCCACTACAAAAAGAAAGCAATTCAGTCGTTGCGCCCTGCGGGCTTCACTCCTGCCTTCGGCAGAGTCGTACGGCCTTTGGCCGGCTTTCTACGGCACGGTTGAAACCGTGCCCTTCCGCTCTGTGCCTCAACAAGCTATTTGCACCGGTCGATTGAGGTCCAGAAGCAATTTGATGACACACCCTAGTCTCTGTAGTCCTGGCTCTCAGCCAAACCGAAACGGAACTGCTATCTGTTCACTTCGCCCTACATTTCAACGAGGCTCAAACCGAAAGGACGCAGTTTCAGCCATACTGATTACTCACGACTCTTTCGTCCTTACAGCGCCTCACCTGTACTAGGATGGAATGTCTAAAGGAGTTTCATGCCCAGTACCGAAGTAAACCAGATGCTCGCCGCCGCCGCTGCTGCCTGCGAAGACAAGAAGGCAGAGGACATCCGCATTCTTGCACTAGATCCATCGGAGAGCGGCCTGACCGACTACTTCCTCATCTGCAACGGCACCAACGATCGCCAGAACGTTGCGATCAGTGATGAGATCGAAATTCGCCTGAAGCGCGAATTCGCCACCTATCCCAATTCGGTCGAAGGCCGCCGCCAGGGCGACTGGGTCCTGATGGATTATGTCGACTTCATCGTCCACATCTTCTCCCCGGAGAAGCGTGCGTTCTATGGACTGGAGCGACTGCGCAAGACGGCAACGCGGTTGAGCATTGAAGATCTGAATGCGGAACTCAGGTCTCAGATCAACGCTTCGCGCAAGAAGAAGCCCGCACCGGCAGCGGTGGCTCCGAAGAAAGCCGTACCAGCCAAAAAGAAGTCGGTACCTGCCAAGAAAGCCGTACCTGCAAAAGCCGCGAAAAAGGCTCCTTCGAAGCCCCTGAAGAAAGCCGCCACGAAAAAGACAGTTTCGGTGAAGTCGGCGAAGAAAGCTCCAGCCAAGAGCACAGCGAAGAAGACTGCGAAATCGCGCTCGTAGCAGCTAGTTAGACAAATCCCTGTACCCAGATCAGAGCTGCACGAAAGATAGAAACAAACGAAAGGTGGAGAGCCGAAGCTCTCCGCCTTTCGTTGTTTTGTACAGATTGAAGCTTAGAAGTTGAACTTGCCGAATACCTGAATCACACGTCCGCCGATACCAGCTCCCTGGAAGGAGCCGTAAGGGCTGGTCGGAGGAGCTGCGATGGAGCTGATGACTCCAAGGCCGTTTGATGACGAGATATCCGCTCCGGGAAGCGCAAAGTTCGGGTGATTGAACAGATTGAAGCCATTCGCACCAACCTGAAGATTCATAGAATTGCGGCGGTACAGCTTCTTGGCCAGGGTGAGATCCGTGTCTGCATAGTGCGGACCGGTGAATTGATTGCGCGGAGCATTGCCGAAGTCCGTTTGAGAACCCGATGCCACGAAATCTGAGGTGGAGAAGCACGGAGTAATCGCAGCCGAGGCTCCGCAGTTCCGGTTCATCTTGAAGTTCTTGATGTCTACGAGAACGCCACCGTTATCGGTACCGCCCGTGTACGTGCTCGGGCCAGAGCTATCGTAAACCGTGAAGGGTTGACCGCTGCGGTAGAAGCTCTTACCTGCGACAAGCCATCCGCCCAATACCTGGTTTTCAATGGTGTTCTGGAAGTGGAAAGGCATGTCGTACACAAAATCGAGTGAAAGGCTATTACGGATATCGTAGTCGGCAACGGAGTAGTTCAAGTGCCTTACGCTATGCGGATCTATCTGCCAATTCGATTTCGCGTAGTAAGAGTTATAGTTATACGGCTCATTGGTGGTTCCCCCATTGGAGGAATCATCCATAGCCTTGCTATATGTGTAGTTCACATTGAGAGTCAGGCCCTTATCAATGTGCTTGTAGGTAACGGAGCCGCCGTTGTAGTTCGAATGCGCTGCATTGCTATAGAGAGTGGCTGGACCGAAGTTAGGATCGGGCTGAGCCGTTGGCAAACCTCCGAAGCCGGGAACTGCTGCTGCTGCATTGACCGCACCATTCCAGATGATTTCATCGTAGCCGGTGTTTCCGGCGTACGCGAGGATGACAGCATCACTCTTCGTGAACTGATGTTGTACCTGCAGGCTGAACTCGAGGTAGGTTGGGTTTTTGAACTCGGAAGGTGCCAGTGCCAGAGCGGGATTCGCAAAGCCAGGGATGGTAGCTCCCAGGGAGCTGGAGCTTGCCTGATTATTGAAACCGGCTTCTACACCATTGAACGACGCCAGAGAGTTGGCCATGGCGCTACCCGGAATCAGAGTCGAACCGACACTGCCTGACGTAATGTACGAATTATAGACATTCGGCATGTTGTCAATAAAGTTGTCCAGAAACCCAGCAGGGTAGAGGTCCGTGAACATGCCAAAGCCACCGCGAACGACTGTGCGGCCATTTCCGGTGACGTCATAGTTGAAGCCGAACCGGCCCTGCGGATTGATCTTCGGCACGCTGGCAAAGGGGTGCGATTGATTAGCGTTCACCAGGCTGCTGTAGGGCGTCGAGGTTGTGACATTACTCTGCGGAAACGCCCCGTTGTAGAGGGAGAAGCAGGCGTTCGTGCACAGAGGATTGCCGGTGCGATCGAAGCGAACTCCAAGCGTCAACTTCAGACGCGACGTCGCTTGCCATTCATCCTGCGCATAGACCCCAATATTGTAGAGAGCCAGGTCTGCAGATTTGTTGTTCGTGAGTTGCTGTGTGAAGCTAGATCCGAACGGGTTACCGTTTGGATTGCTGGCTGTCTTGGTTGAGGGATTGATAACCGAGTTCAGAATTCCATTTGCGAAGTCGCCCATGAAGAGGGCATACGTGCCGGCAAAGTTTTGCTGGGCGTCGACGTCGGTGATATCGTTGCGCCGGAAGTCATATCCGAAGCGAAGCGTGTGATTGCCCTTGATGACCGAGAGATCGTCGACGAACTGATACTGCGTCACATTGCGGCCGTCGATGTACGAGTTCGACAAACCAAGGTTCTGATTTCCCAACTGCGCCTCCGCGCCGTTGGAACCGCCATCGTTAATCGAAGCAAAGTAGGTGGGGAACGCCGCCAGTGTAGCCGCCGTGTTGGAAGGGCCGAAGAAGGCCGTGTACCAGTTTGCAGCAAAGATAAATTGATTGACGATGTGCGGGCTGAAGACGTACGTGTCGTTAAGCTGTCCTTCATACGAAGGCTGGCTGCTGATCGTGCTGAACAGCGGGTTCACGAAGCTGGTATACGTCGGCTGCGTGCCGCGGTCCATCTTGTAGCGGCCAAAGAGCTTGTGCTTGTCGCTGATATTCCAGTCGACACGGCCCGTGAAGAGCCATTCGATATTCTTGTTCGCGCCTGTTCCAAGTGCAGACGAGGTGCAGGATGTAGTTTTGCCGAACGTACCGCCGTTTCCATCCGGAAGGTTCAGGAGGGCAGCCGATCCGCACCCCCATTGGCCACTACTATCCTGAAGCTGACCTGATCCATTTGTAACCGGTACTGCTTTTGCGAAGTTGGGAGACGAGTTATAAAGCGCAAACGCCTGCTGGTAGAAAGGAATATTGGCTGGAGCAGTCGTAGCCAGATTGTTCAGCACCGCACTCTGAAACGCTTGCGTAGGAAATGCAACGTAATTCTGAGCGGGCAATACGTAGTGAAGGCCTTCATAGTCGGCAAAGAAGAAGAGCTTATCTTTCCAGACCGGACCGCCTACGTTTGCAGCCCATTGGTTAGAGACAGCGTGAGGACGTGCACCTCCACCCTGCTTATTGAACCAGTCGTTCGCATTCAGAACGGTGCCGTTATAGAAGTAGTTCGCGGCGCCATGGAACTTGTTGCTGCCCGACTTGGTGGTGTAGTTGATGATGACGCCTGCGCCACGTCCATACTGCACACCATAGCCGTTCTGTACCACGGCAGCTTCGGAGATCTCGCCCTGTCCCAGAGTCAGGTTGCTCGAGCCTGAGTTATTGAGATTCAGGAAGGGGTCTTCGTCGTCATATCCATTGAGCACATACAGGTTCGACGTGCCGGGCAGTCCATCGGAGCTGAAGTTGCCGTAGGCACCGCCCGAGTTCAAGACGACTCCGGGAGCGGTAAAAGCGACGGTGGTAATGTCACCGCCGGGGGAGGGCAGGTTTTGAATCTGGCTTTCCGTCAACGTCATGATCGACGCAGGGGATTGAGTATCTACCAACTGCGCGGCCTGGGCGCTTACCGTGACAGCCGTATTGCTGCCGGCCACACCCAATGTAATGTCTACGTTCGGCGTCTGGCCTACCAGTACGACAACCGTTGTCGGCTGGGACAACAGGCCATTGGACGTAACATCAAGCTCGTACTTGGACGGTTTGAGCAACGGAGCACTGAACCGGCCCTCTGAATTGGTGACGACCTTCAGGGTCGCGTTTGTCGCGGTGTCGATAATCTTGACCATTGCGCCCGGAACCAGGGCACCCGTCGGATCGACCACAACTCCCGTAATAGCACCGGTTACAGCATTTTGCGCGGAAACAAGACCTGGCACGAAAAGTGCCGCGAAAAGCATACCCAAAACAAGGACTTTTTTGCAGATGGCCGAAAGCTTCTTCATTCTAAAAAACGTACTCCTCAAACAGGGGACCGGTAGGACATAGAACAACTGGCGGGATGCCGGCTTGCGTACTCGGATCTGCCCTTGTGCCCTGCACTTCTAATGCCAAATCCATCAAGTTTGTGAAATATTGATAATTCAAGCTTTGCGATCTACTGGATTGTGAATAATATGTCTTTTTTTAGTAATTTATCGTGCGCTTCTATGTAATTCTGTAGATCGACGATGGAAATCCTCCTCGCAATCATCCGGCCACGGCGCTCGCCCGCCTCGGAACCTGACGCCCAACTGCTCCAGCGCTACATCCAGCGCTCCAGCCGATATGTTCCCTGTGACCAGCGTGAGTTTTCCTCTGAGGCTGCCCTGTTTGCCCACCTCGATCGTCCTGCACGGCGTACTGCTCCCTACCTCATCCTGACCGACAGCCGAGGGAAACAGATGTCCTCCGAGGAGTTTGCCTCCACACTTGGGGGTGTTCAGGATAGCGGTGTCCAACAGGTGGTCATGGCCATAGGTCCGGCGGACGGCTGGTCGCCCGAAGCCCTCCGTCGCGCCAGCCTTACAGTGGCTTTCGGGCGAATCACCCTGCCCCATGAGCTGGCCGCCGTCGTGGCCGCCGAACAGATATACCGCGCACTGACCATTCGTGCCGGGCACCCGTATCACCACGGGCACTGAAATCTTCGCCATAAAAAAGGCGGGAGAGTTTTATCTCTCCCGCCAGGGTGTTGAAGACTTCTTTTTTCTTAGAACAGGAACTTGAGCGCGAACTCGAGCTGACGAGGAGCGCCTGCTGCATAAACACCCGTTCCGAGACCAACGCGGTAGGCCTCCTGGCTGGCGTAGGTCGTGCTGTTAATCGTACCGGTGGCTGCAGAGTTGATATTGCTCCCCAGGACTCCTAACTCGCGCACCGTACCGAGCGTTCCAGGAGCATCGAAGTTCGCAAAGTTCAGGATGTTGAAGGCATGCACGCTCGGTTGGATCGTTAGTGCCGCACCGAATTTGTAGTTATAAGAGAGGCCGAGATCCCAAATACGCAGGATATCGTTGCCTACCTGGTTCGCAGGCGCTGGAAGCAGCGTCTGCTGCACAGCACCTAGCGAAGCCAACTGGCTCGCAGTCAGAACACCAGAGTTGACCACAGCCTTGCCTGCTGGAGTCAACTGACCTGCGTTGGTTGAGTTATAGCTGTTGATAAGGTTGTTGATGTTGTGCGCATTGAACTGGCGCATAAAGGAGCCTACGTTGGCACCCGCCACGACGTCGCCCGTCGTTCCATCGCCATCCAGATCGCTGATGAAGATATCACCTGCTCCCTGGGTTGCCAGGCTAGGTGTAGTGGACAGGGAGGAGTAGAGGTGAGCAATCGAATCGATGCGCAGGTTTTTGAAGATCTCCAGTCCCAGGCTGCCTGAGAACTGTTGATGACGATCCAGCGAGTTCGATCCATAGAAAGCCGATGGATTGTCGTTGCTCAACGCCGTTGCGCCAAAGTCCTGATCTCCACCTGACGAGCGGCCGATATCCGCAGACGTCCCCGTACCGCTGAAGTGGCTGTAGGTGTAAGCGCCTGTCAGATCGATGGCCGTAATACCCCGAACCGGATTCTTGACGCGCTGAGTTACCGTCACTTCCAGGGCGTTGTACGTCGAACGTCCACCCGGGGTGAGGAAGCTCATCTGGCCGAAGCTGGCATTGTTGCCGCCAAAGGCGTATATCGAGTTAGGAACGCCGCCACCGGAGTTTTCAGAGTCGAGACCGTTCGCCGAGAAATCAGCGAGAGTAACCGAGCCTGGACCTGTGCCTCCGGAAGCTGGATGAAGACCGGGGCATCCCCCCGGGCTGAGAGCGCGCGCTACGCTGGTCGCATTGCACCCCGCCAGCGTAGCGGTTACAGCCGCCTGCGCGGCAGTCGCATTGTAATTACGCGCCGCGCCCACATGATTCTCATCGATTCCGATGAGAAAATGCTCACCAACATTCCGCAGGTAATCGACCGTAACCACGGTATTTTTGCTCAGCTGCCGTTGAATGCCGATATTCATCTGGTACGATTCCGGCGTCTTGTACTGGGGCAGGAACAGAGAGTCGCCGTTTACATTGGGGCCTACGGCCATGGCGTTAAGAATGTAGTTGCCATTCGCAGCCGCCCCAGCGGCCTTGACTAAACTCTGATAGGTGCTTTGCAGCTCAGCAATCTGAGCGGAATCGCTTCCGACCGGCGAACTGCAGATGCTCGCGATCGACGTGCCCGTCGGGGTTCCATCGACTGTAGTCAAAGGTGTCGTTCTGCCGGGAACAATAATACTGGCGCTAGGGCAAGCCGTAACATCCCCAAAAAACAATCCAGTAGCCAGACGTACGGGACGATCGAAGAGCACATTGTTCCAGACGTTGTTTTCGTAGTAGATGCCGGCTCCGGCACGAATCACCGTAGTACCCTTGCCGGTCAGGTCCCAGGAGATACCGGCTTGGGGTCCAAAGTTGCTATTCGGCTGATTCACTTTGTCGCCCAGGCCGGGAGCTATAGCATTGAGTTCAGGAATCGCTGGCAGATCGGAGTCCTGGCGGCCTGTGTCACGGATGTAGCGCACTCCATAGTTCAGATTCAAACGGGAGCTCACCTTCCACTGATCGCCAACATAGGCTGTGATGCGCCAGTCATGCTCACCGCCGCCCGGATACCCAAACTGCGGAATCTCGGTATCAAAGCCCTGGCCATTGCCGATGGTAATAGCGGCATTACCGCCGTTACCGGCAGGATTTAGATTGGGAATATAGTTCTGAGGATTAGCCGCACCACCCGCAAACGGACTATTGTTCGGGTCAAAAGAAGAGTAGTTCAGCGATACCTGCGGTTCCAAACCAAAGAAGGAAGCGAGACCGCCACCCAGCAGATGATTGACGCCTGCGCCATAGCGCAGAGTGTGGTTGCGCTTGGTCCAGCTGCCGTCATACTTGAACTGCTTGTTGGTTTGCACCGTCTGTTGAGGAGCCAGATCGTTGGTACCGCTCGAGAAAGCGCCGATCTCCAGGTTGATTCCAGGAGTGGAGTTGAAGGCGGGGTTCTGCGTAACCGAGGTTGCGTCGGTGATCTCGTTGAAGAACTTGAAGTAGCCCACGCGGAAGCTGTGGCTGAAGTTTCCCGTCAGGAAGTCGAGGCCGCCACCCACGTTGGGGACGTTGTTTTCGTTGAGGTAAGGCGAATAATTGTTGCCGCCGCCGAAACCGCCCGTGTCCTTGTTATTGAAGTAGACACCGCGAAGAAAAGCCTTCGCTCCATGGGGCAGGTTGAAATCAGTGCGGCCCAGAAGGTGCATCTCGGAATAAGGGGCAGCATAGGAGCTGGAGAGTGCGGCCAGCGGCGTTCCCGCAAGGCTGACAGGGGCCGCGAGATGCTGCGTATAGTTCTCCGCCGATATAAAGAAGAACGCCTTGTCCGGTACGATCGGACCGCCCAGACCACCTGAAACATCGTTCCGCTGAAGGTAGTTGTCCTGCCCTCCGGGGAAGTCCGCGCCGCCCGCCCGCTTGTCGCGGAAGAAGTAATCGCCTTCACCGTGAATCAGATTGGTACCGCTGCGGCTGACAATATCGACCGAGCCGGAAGAGGTAATGGAGGTCGTGATGTCCAGATTGGATTGTGCGACCTGAAACTCCTCGATGGCTGTCTGCGAGATGTTCTGTGTCGTGGTTCCGACGTTCTCGTCCGAGATGTCAAGGCCGTCAAGCTCCAGACGAGCCGAGCGACCGAAGCGTCCACCGAACGAGATCGATTCAAAGCCGTTCTTGGTGGGATCGAAGTTGGTGCCGTCCTGGATCTGTACGCCAGGCTGAAGCTGCGCCAGATCGAGGAAGTTACGTCCATTCACCGGCAGATTCTGAATTTGCTCCTGGGTCAGGATTCCGGAGATCTGGGTCTGCTGTGAGTCGACTGAAACCGCATTCCCCTGAACCTCTACCATCGTGGATGCCGAACCCACGACGAGTTTTAGATCGCCGTTAGCGGCTATACCTACCTGAACGGTAATCACCTTTGAAACTGTAGAGAATCCGGCAGCCTCTGCCGTGACCTTATACACCCCCGGGACGAGGGAGCCCGCAGAATAATAACCAGTCCCTGTCGCTGTAATCATCTTGCTCGAACCGGTAGCAGGTTGGAGCAGGGTCAACTTGACATTCGGGATACCCGCACCCTCAGGATCCGTAACCGTTCCCTGGATAGTACCGGTCGCATTGGTTACCTGGGCAAAGGATGGCGCCGCAACCAGAGCAAAGCTCAGGATTAGGAGCGCAAGCTGAAAAGACCAAAACTTGAATCGGAGCTCGGGATCGTAAAGGTTTCTCATAAAGTAGAGCAAAGCAATTCTCATGCCAACTCTGCAGAGAGCTGTGGAATTTCACGGGGCCAAATGTCATATTTTGTGCTTTTTTAATCAATATTTTGAAGAAATTATCCCTTGCTTCGAATTTCGCACACCTTGGCGACATGAGTCATGCCGATAAGGACAGACGACTACGTTAGATCGCTGCACCCTCATCCGATTTTTATCTCCGTTAGTTTGAAATTTGAAGACGAATCCCTATGTAATTCCGTAGTTCACGATGGACATCCTGCTTACGACCATTCGGCCCACGGCGCTCGCCAGCCTCGGAGCCTGACGCCCAACGCTATCGAATCACCCTGCCGCATGAGCTGGCCGCGGTCGTCGCCGAACAGATCTACCGTGCCCTGAGCATCCGGGCCGGGCATCCGCATCAGCACGGAGATTGAAGGCTGTTCCAGGAACAGCGATTCGCCGGGAAAGAGCGTTTCAGCCCGCTCTCTTGTCCCTGCATTAACATCATCCGCATGAGCACACTCTCCCGCCGCGACCTCTGTCAGAGTCTTTCCCTACTGGCGCTTCTCCCCACATTGAGCGCCCATACCCAGACCCCGCAAACCGCAGTCGAACCAGTGGCCGCCGCCGACTGCACAATGCTCACCCTCTGTGAGGTGATTCCCACGGTCCCTGGCAGCTCTACTCATCCGGGAATCACAGGCCATGGAATCCTTCACGGCCAGATCCCCGGTATCACGCACATCGAGGTCCACGAGACCAAGCTTGACCCCGGCAAGGCGCCGCATCCGCCGCATCGCCATCCGCACGCCGAACTGATGCTCATCCGCGAGGGCTCGCTCGAGTTCACCTCCGACGCTCCGCCCGTGACCATCACCGCCGGAGGCACGATCTACTGCGCCCCCAACCAGCTCCACGGCATCCACAATAATGGCAATACGCAGACCGTTTACTACGTCGTAGAGATCGGTGGCCAACAGCCCTGCACGAAATAGCGGCAGGGCCGGATAAACTGGAAGTTCATCGCGCTTCAGGTTTATCGCGCTTCAAGGAGATCCATGTTCAAGGCCAGTCGCCTCGAGTACCGCTTCCGTTTTCTGATTCACGCCTTGATCTTCACGCTGGCCTTCTGGGTGCCGTGGGTCGAGTGGATCCCGGGGCTCGACCTGACGCGCAAGACGACCTGGCTGGTCGCGTCGTCGTGGCTGTCCCTGCATGGCTGGATGAACTTTCAGGTCGCGACGATCGTCCTGCTGGTGGTCGCGCTGCTCTTTACCGGCCTCGGCGCGTGGCTGCGCACCTGGGGAGCCGCCTACGTGGGTGCAGGAGTTGTGGCGGCCCGCGCAATGCACGGCGCGGTCATGCTGACCGATGGGCCCTATCGCCGCACACGTAACCCGCTCTACCTGGGCACGCTGCTTCACACCATCGGTCTTGCGATCCTGATGCCCCCAAGCGGCGCGATCTTCGCGATCGTGCTGATCTGGGTCTTTCAGATTCGCCTGGCACTTGCTGAAGAGCCGTTTCTCGCGGCGCAATTCGGCCAGCCCTATCTCAACTACGCAGCGGCGGTCCCAAGGTTTCTGCCGTATCCCACTCCACGTGCAGAGGCTGCAGGAACCGCACCGCGCTGGGGACAGGCTGTACTGGGCGAACTGTACTTCATCGCTGTGTTTGCCGTGTTGGCCGTCCTGGGATGGAACTTCAATGGACAGTGGCTGCGTCAGGGCATTCTGATCTCGCTGGGGACGTGGCTGGTGGCGCGTGCGTTTATGCCGGCAGCGAAGGCCGAGACGGCAACAGCTTAGCAATCACCCGAAAGCAAAAGCGCCCCATTCTGCGACGATGAAACCGTCGCGCGGATGGGGCGCTTTTGGCTAAAGAAAAAACTACTTCTTGGGCGGAGCGATGGTGTCCTTCGCGACCTTGGCCACGCGGAACTTAACAACGGTCTTGGCCTTGATCTTGATGGCCTCGCCGGTCTGGGGGTTACGACCCACGCGGGCCTTGCGCTCAGCCTTCACCAGCTTGCCGATACCGGGGATGGTGAACTCGCCGTTCTTCTTCGTCTCCTTGACGGCAGTTTCTGCCAGCAGTTCGAGGAAGGCTGCGGTCTGCTTGTTCGTGAGCTCGAGCTTCTCTGCCAGCAGGCGGACAAGCTGTGTCTTTGTAATTCCCTTTGCCATGTTGTGTACTCCTTCGTTTCCGAATGATTGAGCATGGGCTTTCGCCCATTCCCCGCAGCTTGAATACGGACACTAATCGCCAGTGTTCATGCGGGTGCGGAGAAAACCGCGCCGAACATCACCTTCAACCTTCCTGAACTCTTTGTCAACGGGAAATATCGTGTTTCCACAAGTTTTTTATGGGTTTTTCCGATATTTCACGGTTTTTGTCCCTAAACAGGTACAAAACAGGCAAAATCGTCCATCAAAAGAGGGGTCTGGAGGGTTTGCGAACCGCCTCCGACGCCTCAAGAATCGCTCCATTCAGGGCATGCACCAGGGGTGCCGCGAGACGAAATCTCTGCACCGCTTCCTGCAGAAGTGCAGGATCGAGCGCGATCTCGGAAGGCAACGAAACCTGCACTCCCCAGTTCTTCGCACGCAGCAGTTCGTCCGCGGGATGGTCCGCGGGAAAGCCCTTGGGCATACGTGTCAGGGACGATGAATCGATCCCCGACATCGGCGGTTGGATCTTGCTTCCTGCGCTGCGGGCGCGCGGCTTGAGGATCGCAGCCTGCAGAGCGCGATACTCCTCATGGTGCTCCGCGAGCCAGCGGCGGATCGCCAGCAACTGCTCGCGCTCGGGCATGTAGACCCCAGCGGAGATATGAACCTCCTTGGGGCTGACGTGCAGATAGAAACCGCCGCCGGAGGTCTTCTCCATGCCGCGCCGCGCCCACCAGGCCGCGACCTGGCGTTTGTACGGACGCTTGTCGGAGCTGAAGCGCGTGTCGCGATAGATGCGCATCATCGTCTTGTTGGCCGGACGCACGTGCTCGGGCGCGAAGTCGTCCATTGCCTTGTTGATCTCGTCGATGAAGGCGAGCATCGGCTGTTTGAGCGCGCGATCGTAGATATCGCGCCGCGCTTCGAACCACTCGCGATCGTTGTAACGTGCGAGGCCGCGAAGGAATTTGAGGGTCTCGGGGGTGAAGTGTGCTGGCATGACGATCTGATGCTATATGACCTTGCAGCGAACCTAGTGTTAGCGAACCTGGTGTTGTAGTCTTACTGCGAGGATTCGCGAATGCTTTCTTCACGGCTCTCCACAAAAGTTCTACGCGTCGTGCCTGGACTGTGCGCCGCCATTATTCCTTGTGTCGGACTGATCGCAGGATCCTTAGTCACGCGGCATCATGCCAGCGCTCTGACGGTCATTCCTTTGTGCCTACTGGAAGTTGCCCTTCTAACAATCTCAATGCTGTGCGTTGTGCTCCTTCTGAAGCGTAGCCGCGGGGCGTCTCATTCCTAGAGCAAATCTCCTGTAGGTGTATAGCGATGAAGCTGCGCACCGCATGAGGGCAACAGAAAACCTGCAAAAGCCAGCGACGGCGGAGACCGAGGTCTCCGCCGTCGTTGAACCGTAGCGCGATCGGCCTATTTCGCCGGTTCAACAGCATTCGGATACAGCCCAGGAATCGGCGCGGACAACTGCTTCTCCAGCTCCGGATGCGGGAACGGCTTGCGCGGCATCATCTCGTCGCGCTGGCTGGTGTTCCAGAGAAAGATCGCCTCTACGATGGCAGCCTGTTCCAGATCAGCCTGATGCAGGCGGTCGTAGGTATCCATGTCCGAGTGGTGGGTGCGCGTCTCGTAGTCCAGGGGGTCCTGAATAAACTGGAAGCCTGGCAGGCCTACGGCGTCGAACGACAGGTGATCGGTGCCACCCGTATTGCGGTTGCTGATCGTCGTTACGCCAAGATCGTGCAGCGGAGCAATCCACTGCGCGAAGATCGGCGCAATCGCAAAGTTCTCCTGCGTGTATACGCCGCGTACCTTGCCGGTGCCGTTGTCGAGGTTGTAGTAGGCGTCCAGCGTCTCCCACTCTTTGGTCGTCTGCAGCGGGCCGCGATTGCGGCTCATGTAGCTGGGCGTGCCGGCGGGGTCAGGCGTAGCGGGGGCGGCGAAGGTGCCGAAGTGCTGCTTCACATAGCCCTGCGAGCCGAAGAGACCCTCTTCTTCTCCGGACCACAACGCGATCCTGATCGTCCGGCGCGGATGCAGGTCCAGCGCCTTCAGGATACGCACAGCCTCCATCGCGACGATGGAGCCTGCACCGTTGTCCGTCGCGCCCGTACCCGAAATCCAGCTATCGAGATGACCGCCGACCATGACGACCTGATCCTTGAGGTCGGAGCCGGGGATCTCGGCAACCGTGTCGAAGCCGTGCTCGTGGTCTCCGGTGAACTTCGTCTCGATATTGACCTCGACCGTCACAGGCACGTGTGCCTGCGCCATACGCGCGAGACGGTTGTAGTGCTCGATCATCATGACGGCGTTGGGAATCTTTACGGCGTTCTCCGCCGTCTGCGCGCCGCGGATGAGGTTCGCTCCGTTGTCGTCGAAGATGATGCCGGTGCCTCCGCCGTTGCCGCCATCGCGGCTGGGCGTGATGATGGCAGCGACACCTTCTTCAATCATCATCTTGAGGGCCCGCTGGCGAAGCGTCGTGAGACGTTGCCGCTCCGCCATCAGCGCCTGAATATTCACTGCGGGTGCGGCGTTCGCACGGCGGCTCTCGGCATTTTCCATGTCCTTGAGCTCTTCGTCGGTGTAGCGATGGAAGAGAGGCTCGGTGATATCGGGGGTGGAACGCATGGCTCCAAGCAGCACGATCTTGCCCGCCAGCGTGCCGTGCAGCTTGTCCAGCTCTTCCGCGTCGGCCAGCGGTACATAGACGACCTCACCGGTCACGGGGCCCTTGGTAGCGGGCGACCAGGGAGCGGCCTGCATCCAGAGGGGCTCGGGGTCGGGCGAGACCATGCGCGCCCAGGTGTTGATCTGCTGCCAGCCCATGCCGAACTCGCCCCAGTCTTCGAGGTGTGCGTTTTCGAGGCCGATCTTGCTCAAGGTATCGCGCGTCCACGCGTTGGCCTTAGCCATGTTCGGCGAGCCGGTGAGGCGCGGGCCGATGCCGTCGGCCAGGGCAGCGCCAAAATCCATCACCTTGCCATGCTGCAGGCCTTCGGCGCGGATGCGCGCGTACATCGTGAGATCCAGATTTTCGGTAGAAGGCTGGGGACCGTAGTAGGACGGGACGTTTTTAGATTCCGTCCTGGGCTCGGCGGGCTTTTTCTTGTCTGTGGCGTGGGCTGCGGCAGAGAGCAGCCCCACGAACAGGAGCGTGGTCGTGCTGCAGCGCAAAATGCGGCGGAAGGCGGGCATAGAAACTCCTTGGAGGGTGGTGCCAATGGTAGATGTGGAGAATACGCCTGGCTGGCGAGGATAGTTTCGCCGATGGGGCAATTGGTCGGAAGATCCTCAAATTGTCATCTCGACCGAAGTGCGGGTCCCCGGGTGAACGCGTTTTTTCGTTGGGGTGCGCACATGATGACTTTATCGTGGCTATCCAGCCCGCCTTGTGGTGGGCGATTCCATGAACACAAAGGAAGCCCAGAGGCTCAAACGGCCACGGATCTAAGCCCCAAAGGGGCGGCCCAAAGACGCGCCTCCTGTCGAGAGGACAAAGTATAGGAGGCTAGCTGCGCTGGGACTTCCGCGCCATGCGCCGGGCCCACTGTACGCCCAGATAGCTCAGAGCCAGCGCCATGACCACGACACCCACCGGAAAACCGGCGCGGCGATAGGCGATCGCGAAGTCCACCGGGTGATGTGTCACGGACATATAGACCAGCAACACGAGGATCGCGCAGAAGGTCGTCGCGAAGAACGCGGCGAAACCTGTCGCCAGTCCCATGAGCAGCGATTGGAACCAGCCGAGATCGCCCAGTGGGATTCCCAGCAACACACCGTCGCGCCTTGCGCGTTCTACATCGTTTGCAGTCGCCATACTCAGCTAGAATAAGCTAATGGCTGAGACTCTGCAGAGCGGCGCTGTACGTACGCCGCAACTGGTACGCGCGGCACAGGTTGCGCGCGAGGCGGAAGTTCGCCAATCGGCCAACGGCGTGGCCTTTGCCACCTATGGTGAAACCGGCGTTGACGCCCCCGACCTCGACCGCATGCTGGAGACGGTGCCTGCGGCCATCGTCGCCTCCCTCAAGAGCAATACCTATTACTTTGTGCCGCTGGCGCTGCGCGAGAATCCCGAGACCGGCGAGAGCACCGAAGCGGACGCCAATGCAAAGACCAGCACCCCTGCCAACGAGCCGACCATGGTGGCCGGAGAGTATACCGACGCCTTCAGCGATGCCGCTATCTGCCATCGCAACGTAGAGCTGGGCAGCGGCAACCGCGGCGTGTTCATCTCGACGCGGCTGCTGGGCGACCGCTTCGCGCTGAGCTTCGAGTTCTTCATCAACGTCGCGCATGCGTTCGTCGACCAGGCGGGCGTGCCCGCTTCGTTTGCCGACCTCGTGTGGAAGCAGGCCCTCGACAATGTGCGTGGCGAGACCAGCCTCGATGCCTGGGAGTCGCGGAACCTTGCCTTCGGCCGCCCTGCAAACGCAGAGCCCGAACCTGCAGCCTCGCTTTCGCGGCGCGGGCTTGGACTAGTCACGAAACCGCGTACATTCAGCGGAGCCTCTTCGAGTACGCCGGCAACATCGGCCACCATCAACGAGAAAGAGCGCGGACTGTATATCGATTCGGCGTTCTCGGATGCCGTTGCGCTGTACCTGCTGTCGCTGGCGCTGGACTTCGACTACAGCGAGTTGCGTGAGCGCGAGTACCCGCTGCTAGCTCCAGCTGCGCTGGCGGCGCGGCTGCGGCTCGTAGCCGATTTATTTCCGCCGAACCAGGGGTATGAGTTTGCGGTAAAGTATCGGCGCCGGGCGTAGCGATTCACAGCGATCTATCGGCAAACGGACTTGAAAGGAAAACGGACTGCACCTTCGTGCAGTCCGTTTTTGCTTTTGCTTTTCTGGTTGTCATTCCGAGCGCAGCGAGTGAACCTGCTGTCTCCCGTTCTTTGCTTACATCACCCAGAAAGCGTGGGCGACAGCCGAAAAACATGGTTTGCGCCGACAGCGGTTAAAAACGGGAGGAAGCAGGTTCGCTCGCTGCGCTCGGAATGACAACTAGAAAAACAAAGGCCTCAAAACTTCCGCAACGGACGCAAAGGCGGCGTGGGCCAACGCTGCGAGCGCATCAACTCGCGCACCTGCTGCTCCCGCTGGACTGCCGGAGGATGCGAGCGGAAGTAGCCAGCGACGGTCTGCAACGAGATCTGAGCGGCCTCATCGACCGGAGTAGCCGGCTTATCGTCAGACGAATTGGCTTGCTGCTCCAGCTTCTCGAACTCGCCCAGCAGTTGCAGAATCCCCAGCGGAGAGTAGCCTGCCTTAACCGCAAGCGTGGTGCCATCACGATCGGCCTCCAGCTCCTGCTCCTTGCTGTAGCCCGCGAGAAAGACCTCCACAGGTAGCCCTACAACAGCGCCGAGCGTTCCCAGTTCGCGCAGGTGCGCCTCTGTCTGCATGCGCTCCGCGCAGTGCCGCAGGTCGATGTGTTCCACCTCGTGACCAAGCACCGCGGCGAGCGCGTCCTCGCTCTTCATGAGAGCGATCACTCCCTGGCCCACGAAGACATGTCCGCCGGGAAGCGCGAAGGCGTTCACGAAGGCAGGGTCGGGGATGTAGTGAAACTTCCAGGGCAGCTTACGCCGCGCTCCTGCAGCAGTGCGCTCGCCAACGGTCTGAAGATAAGCTTCGATGGCGCGATTTTTCGTCGCATCTGCCGGAGACGAAAGCCAGCGTTCTGCATACTCGCTCGCGAGTTCGTCGCCGAGCGCGATCTCGTCGGCATCGGACATTGGATCGAAGTGCGTGGGAACCCGCGTCGCCTCATGCTGCGCATCCGCCGCAGCCGAGAGGATGCCCTGCGCCGAAGGCCGTGCAGCGATGCGCTGCCACTGCACAGCCACGATGGCGAAGATGCCCGCGATCACAATAAGGGAAAGAGGAAGCCAGCGTCTCATAGGAACTTGAGGATCGTCTCCCGGTAACGTGAGTAGAGGAACGAGACCAGCAGCAACGCGAGGCCCATGACGATGAGCGTGAGGATGCGGTCGTTCGTCGAGGCGTGCCAGATGTCGTAGAGAATAACCTTGCCTACGCCGAGCAGCAACAATCCGAGCCCCGCGAGCCGGTAGCTGCGTTCGCCCACCGTGAGCGCGAAGAGGAAGGTAATCAAGCCGAGTACAACCCAGCCCGTGGTGATCATGCCGGCGTGCAGTTGGATAAAGAGCAACACCGCAATCAACGCAAGCGGCACAAAGAAGAACGGCTGCTCAGGACGAAAGAGCGTGTACCTGCGCCAACCGGACTTCGCATCGACAGCCTGCAGCGCAAACTGCGCACGAATGCGAAAGGCTATCGGCAAAGCGAGCAACATCAGCACGCAGATAACGCTGACACAGAAGACGCGCGAGCTTGTGAACGCCGTGGCCAGCGGTGCCGGTGAGAAGAGATGGAACATCGACGCCCGGATCGCAGCAGCCAGCAGCAGTACAAGAGACTGCGCGACGAAGAGCGTACGCTTCAGCCACCAACCGAGAGCGAGGAGCACCAACGCGAAGAGCGCCCAGGCGACGCCAACCCAATCCGGCCGCACCTCGAAGTAGAGCAGAGCCGTCGCGGCGATCGTCCCGAGCCACGCGGCGATCATGCCCGCATTCTTCTCGAAACTCGAAACTCGCATCTCGGCACTCGACGGTTCTCCCTGCAATCGCTGATAGACCCAGAAATAGGCGGCGATCAGCGGCAGCACGGTGTAAAGACGTGGGCTGAGCGTGTGCGATGCATCGCCAACGTTGAGGTTAGAGAACCAGATCCGCACGAAGCTCGCCGCCAACAACGCGTAGCCCTGGTGACGGAAGTAGCTGCGCCGCAGCATTGTGCCAAGCTCAAACAGCAACAGCCCGAAGACTCCCCAGGCGACGGCAACCGCGACAGGCTCGAGCTCATACCAGAGCAGTGTGCCGAATAGCGCTGCCGCAGCCCATGAGTAAGCCGGAGCAATGTAGTCACGAGCAAACCCAAGCGCGCGTGTCTTGCGGAGCATGCCCAGGTAGAGCAGAATGCCGCTGAGCGTTACGGTGATGGCACGCAGCGAGAGCCCATGCCAATGATCCGTAAGAGAGAAATTGAGGATGGCCGCACGAATGATCGCAACCACAGCCAGCGCATCGGCCTGCGTAGCGAGGTCGCGCGAGGAAAGCCTGTCCGCAAACCAGGCCAGTGCAAGCACGGCGAGCAGCCACACAACGATCGTCCATGTGCCGGGGAAGCACACCCACAGCCCAGCGGTTGCGGCAATCAAGGCCAGGTACGAAGTAACTCTCAGGCCAACGCGGTCCAGCTCATTCTCTGCAATGTAGCTCCAGCGCCGCGTGCAGAACTCCGCGTTGAGCCAGAACAAGACGGCAGCACAGAAGAGAGTAATCGCGAGGTGCAGATGATGCGTTGAATCGACATTGGTCTGGCGGTAGAGAAAGACGGAGGAGACGCCGGTAATCAGCAGTTGCCACGTTGTCGCAAAGCCTGCGAGCACACCCAGCCGCCGGAAGACGACCTCCTTCATACGCACGCCGGCGATAAAGAGAACTTCGGCTTCGAGCAGCCAGAGCAACGTCCAGTGCGATCCGCTGAAGCGGAAGGGAATTGAGGCAAGCAGGAACGCAGAAGCCAGGGTCGAGAGCACGATGAAGGAGCCGCGCCACTTGCGCCGCCCCAGGAAGGCGAGCGCGAACTCGACGATACCGAGGATCAGTAGTCCTCGGAACGCCCACTCCGGATGCGACGACTGGTACTTCAACAGCGACAGCAGACCAGCGGAGTTGAGGATGGCCGTGAACGAAGAGACCATCTCCTGGTTGCGCGTCTTCGGCACGCGCAGCACGTAGAACAGCCGGAAGAGAAGCCAGTAAAACAGCAGGAGCGCCGCACTCGGGATGAACTCGGGGAACGGATGGCCGGGCTGGCCGCCATCTGGAAGCACGCGATGCAGCCACAGAAAATGATTGAGGTAGACGCCCACAAGGCCCGCGAGACCGAGCTCGAACCAGTATTCACGCGCCGCGACATAGACAAGCCCCAGAGCCAGCAGCGCGCCAGCAACCAGGCTGAACATCGTGACGTGGCTGATGCCCACGGTGACGAACGCCAGCAGAAATGCGAGGCTGGTAACTACTTGCGACTTGTACTTGAGCGAGTGCGCCACCATCGCCGCGGTAACGATCAGCATCAGGACAAGGTCGATGCCTTGCGAGGACAACACCTGCATCGCCTCCACGTGATACAGCGCGAAGGTAACGAAGAAGGTCAGCGCCCAGCCGCCGCCGATCAGTGCGCGCGCGAAGATGCGGTACTGCTGCTTGCGCTCCAGCAGTACTCCTCCACCCAAAATGGCTAGGCTAAGTACGACCCCAATAGCACTCTTGCCCGCAGGCCCGATCGTACGCAGCAGAAGGCCGAGACCGCCCGCGAGACCTATGACCAAAATGACGATGCCGAGCTTGTTCAGCCAGTTCTGTCCCAGCCGTTCTTCGATGGAGACGTGCCGTTTCGTCGCCGCTGGAGGGAGCGTTGTGTGGAGATCTGGGGGAGATGGCAGATCCGGTGAGGCGTTGCCTGCGGATGCGCTCGAGGGGGTATCGGAAGGCTTTTCTAGAAAAGAGGCAGAAGAAAAATGTGGTGCAAACGAGGCCTGATCGCCGGAAGCATCTTCTTTCGCTAAGAGCACAGGTTCGGGGGCTGCCCCGAATGGCGTCGAAGAGATGTCATCTCTGTTGTCTGTGACGGGAGGTGTTAAAGGAGCGAGGTCTTCCTTCGGCTGGACAACCGATGCAGGAAAGGGTCCTCCACGTACGACAGGCGCAGCCGTTTGCGGCGCGACAGAGCTCTGTTGTGCTGCAGCAGCCTGCTCCAGCGCAGTCACACGCTGATGCAGACGACCGATCAGGTCGCTGTGCTGTTCGAGCTTCTTACGGTTAGCGGTTTGCCCCCGGAGCTTTACAAAGAGCCACAGCACCGCGATCACGAGTACAACAATGACAAAGGAGTCCATAGGCAATTGCTGATGAGTATTCCACGAATGCCGTCGGTTTTGTTTGTCGCTGTCCGTCCAAGGGGAGCGATTATTCTGTGGCAGTTATGTCGATCCATGCCCTGCGCACTGGATCTTCGATTGCCGCTCCTGCAGAAGAGCTTAGCTCTTGGTTTTCTCGTAGACGTGCTTGTTGTCTACGATGCCCGCTTTAAAGATCTTCCGAATTCCCTGTCGCAGTGCGATATCACCCTGTAGAACGAGATCCCGGACGGGTTGTTCCGGCCTGCCACGGAAAGAAGTCACATGGAAGTACTCGTGATCTTCAAGTGGCTTGGCAGAGAAGTAGTAATTCGATACACAGCAGCGTGAACGATCTACAGTTACCTCGCTTACCGAGTGCCAGGATTTTTCATGAGTGGCCATCAAGGCCAGGCGATTGAAGTGGCTGGTGATCTCCCGCTGCGGGGCCTTCGGTCCCTCGTCCCAGAGTTCGAGATTGCCACCCTGCTCATGACTCCAATCGGGTGTCACGTAGTAGAGCAGGTTGAGAACACGGTACCGCTCACGATCCTTATCGTGGGAGTTATCAAGATGGGGATTCAGGAAGTTGCCCTGTGCCATCAAGCTGATTCCGCCCGCATAAAGCCGGTCGTCTGGAACCATCTCCTGGATTCCTGTAATTTGAGCTACAAGGTCGAGAACGCCAGGATCCTGAAACGCATAAACGATCTCTTCCAGGATGGGATTGTACTGGTTCATCTGCGCGGCAACGTGCTTGTTTTCGCGCAAGCTCTTCTTCAACGTCATCGTGCTCTTGTCGGGAAAGGCATGAAAGATTTCGAGCGCCAGTTCTTCCGGTAGAAGATTGTCGATGAAGGAACTCTGAACCGTGTACTTCGGAAATTCGCTGCGCATACGATCAGCCTCCGCTCCGAGTCTGGCTTGTATCAAGGCTGCGTATTCTTTACGATTCCTTACCTATTCTATAGTATTTGTCTCATGGCGGCTTCCGGAATTGGACTGGCTCTTTGGAGGCCTGCAAAAGCTGATCCGCCGGGCGCATCAAGATCGATACTACGATCATACCTCCTCAAACTTGAAAGTGAGAAACGCCCCCCTAGAGGATGACGGTGGGATTCGACTCAGGCGATATGTAAGCTTTTCAGGGCGTCGCGGAGATGTTTTACCTTCGACTCGGTCTTCAGTTTGCTCATCATCCCACAGGAAAGCCCAAGGATGGCTCTCATAGACTTTTACAGATGCAGGCTGGGGCATTCCACCTGGGGAAGCGGCGGCGAACCGTAGTTGTGGTTCTCGCTCCAGACCATCAGGCGATCTCCTGCGGCAGGAATACCGATCCATTGATCAGCCTTAACCTTGACCGTGCCGCAAACCAGTTCCTGCAGTAGTAGTCCTTTGACATACTCCACGGTGGCGTGGGCTCCCGGTGGATGTCCCAAAGGTGTACCAGCGTACTTCCAGTGCATCGTCGAGCCCAGAGAGAGACTCCGCACTTGTATCGACTTTGAACCGGCATCGATCTCATCCGGCTGACCGTCTGCAAAGAGCGTGAGATACGCTCCCGCAGGTAACAGTGCGCCATAGGCCTTCCATTCGATGTCCTCAGAGAGCATGACCTTTGCCTCGACAAGGGGCACATCTTTCTCGTTGTTCGTCGTCAGCTCAAGATGGCTTCCGGCCGGAATCGTAAGGGTTGGGAACACACGGTTGGAGGAAAGATTGCATTCCAACAACTGACCGTTGGGGCCCAGTCTCACGCCCATCGCGCAGGGCCAATGCTAGCGTACGACTTTGACGTCAATCGAACAGCTATTAACGTCTCAGGGATACTGCTCAATGTAAAGTTACTTGCTGATGCAGAAGGTGGAGAAGATACGTCCCAGGATGCCATCCGTCGTCGTCGCGCCGGTAAGGGAATCAAGCGGCCGCAGGGCTCCGCGGCTGGAGAAGCTGGGCCTGATGCGGAAGTCTGTGCTGGCCCTGATGATGCTGGCTACCGTTGCCGGACCACTCCTCTTTGGTGCGCGCTATGGGGAGGTGAGGGCCCAGCAAACGCTGACCGAAGACTGGCAGAAGGCTGCGGGTGGAAAGATGGAGTTTGAAGTGGCTTCGGTGAGGTTGAACCCGGGGCAGGGTGCGCCGTCGAATTTTCGTTTGAGCCCGGATGATGCCTACGCGCCCACGGGAGGGCTGCTGACTGCGGATGCTCCGTTGCCGACCTACATCTTCTTCGCGTACAAGATCATGCCCACGCGTGAACAGTTTCAGGCGCTCTTTGGGCAGCTTCCGAAGTGGGTACAGACGGACAATTATGAGATCCATGCGCGAGCCGCTACGAAGAATCCGACGAAAGACCAGATGCGCCTGATGATGCAGTCCCTGCTGAAGGAGCGGTTTGGTCTGGTGGCACATCTTGAGACGCAGGAGACTCCGGTGCTGGAGATGACCTTGCTCAAGCCCGGAACCCTGGGGCCGCAATTGCATCGGCATGAAGATGGGCCAGCTTGCGATGCCAAGGTCGCAACGGTTCATGGAGCGGAGCTGAAAGAGACGGAAGTCTTTCCAGCGCAATGTGGTGGAGTCGAGGCAGAGAACAGACCAGACCACACGATTCTGATGGGATCGCGAGACACGACGATGGAGATGATCGCCAAGGCCTTTCAAATTGGCAGGCTGGGCCGCCCAATCATGGATGCGACCGGATTAACCGGGAAGTATGACTTCACCCTGAAGTGGACGCCGGCCCATGGCGATTTCGGACAGAGGCCTCAGCCGGGATCCCCAGACGAACCTGCGTCTGATTCTCAGGGAACGACCTTTCAGGAAGCGGTGAAGGAGCAGCTTGGATTGAAGCTGAAGCCGGGGAAAGCTCCGCTGAAGGTGCTAGTGATCGATCATGTGGAGCGGCCTTCGATGGATTAGCTATCTCGCGTAAAGTAGTTTCTACTTGCCGATGCAGAAGGTCGAGAAGACATGAATCGCCTTTATTCATAATAGTAAGATAAAAGCGGCTCGCGCTGGAGACATACCGGAGACATAAGATGCCTTTGCATTTCCGCTTAACAATTTGTAGGCATCGATTGCAAACATATTTGCGCACGGCTCTCCGGTTGGATCACTCCGAGGCACAAAGCAGTTGGGGGTTTCACAATTCGGCACTTGAACTTGACCGGAAATCTGGCGCAGGTTCAGTTGTCCGGCCTCGCCGCTCCCTGAGAGGCGTAAACCGATTTTTGTCTTTCGATTAGCCTCTAATCTTAGGAAAGAGGCGCAGAGTTTGCCCAAACCGGCTACGAGTCGTTCAAAGCACTACATCGAGGCCTAGCTCCTGTCGCCACGCTACATGACACGCCTCGATGAAATTGCCGACGTTCGGGCTTAGCTTGGATACTCTAAAAACTTAATTGGACTCAAACATATTAAGCTTGGTGACAACAATTCAGCGTGCAGAAAAGAGAGATTCAGTGGAACGGCTTCGTTACTCTGTCAGTTTGGTGAATCAAGGAAAACATCGCTTTTACACGCTCACCATGCCGAGCGACGTACTCGCGGAAACTTGTTTTGTATCTAGTCGTGACGAAGACCCGAAGGCTGGCTTTCAGAGGCATCTCGACGCTGACCGAGCACAAGCGATCGCGGAATATATCGATAGTGGACACGGAACCATCCCCACGTCCATCATCCTGTCCGCCCAGCCCCAGGCAGAACTCAAGGACGTAGGGAAGGGCAAGACGATCGAAATCGTGAAAAGTCCAAAAGCGTTTCTCATTCTCGATGGGCAACACCGCGTGTATGGGTTTTCAAAAGCAAAAACCAAGATCTTGCGAATTCCAGTCGTGATTTACAACGACCTTTCGCGCAAAGATGAATCGCGGCTGTTCATTGACATCAACACAAAACAGCGGCCTGTGCCTAATGAACTGTTGCTCGACATTAAAAAATTAGCCGAATACGAGACCGACAACGAGCAAATTCTCGGGGAAGTTTTTGATCTTTTTCAGGACAGCCCCGCAAGCCCACTAATGGGCCTAATGAGCCCTGCGGCGAAGGCGAGCGGGAAAATCTCACGCGTGACCTTCAACGCGGCGTTAAAGCCACATCTAGCTATCTTCTCTAGTCTTTCGTCAGAGGAGAGTTTCGAGGCCCTCGCCGCGTACCTGTCTGCGTTGATTGAGAGTGGCAAACAGCTAAAGGTTTTAGATCACATCACAAAACCTCAGGTATTTCGTGCCGTCATCTTCTTATTTGGGGATGTTGCTCAAAAGGTCCAGGATCGACATGGGAAGGATTACAGCGCAGCAAACTTTAACGAAATCCTTAGGCCAATGTTTCAACGCCTGAAAAATAGCCTTTGGAATGACACGACTTCATATGTGAAGCTTCATGCGCAAATGGCTGACGCCCTGAAGACGACTTTCACTCTCTAATATGTCACTCGTATCAGATGCCATTCGGCAACTATGGCTCCCGCGAATTCAGACCGTCGTAGGCAGGCCCCTTAAGGGCTTTGGCCCCTTCGTGCTTGATCAGAAATACCAGATTCACGTAGCCCCCACAAATAAAAGCGCCGAACTGGTTTACGCGGATGAAATGGTGGTATTAAAGGCCTTCGCTTTCGACACCACCCGATTTGCAACGGCGGCAATCGAGTCCATGGCAGACGAGCCCGCGCATGCGGCTCTTCCAAAATCTACTGCTTGGCTA
Organism: Granulicella mallensis; assembly: GCF_014203225.1. GTDB lineage: Bacteria > Acidobacteriota > Terriglobia > Terriglobales > Acidobacteriaceae > Granulicella > Granulicella mallensis_A. The sequence goes on from NZ_JACHIO010000014.1 coordinate 88,392, forward strand.
CTCATCCGCAGCTATTACGCGGCGTTTTTTGCCGCTCACGCAATCGCCCGAATGCTGGGCGTGAGCTACACACGGTTTGAGCCCAAGCACTGCAAAGCTATCGGGAAGATCGCAAACTTGTTCGCGGAGAGTGTCGGCAATCCATTACCGCCGCAGCTGTCGGGCGGTCTCTACAGGTGTGAGGTTTCTCGGAACAAGAAAGCCGTGACCTGCAGCCTTTTAGGCGATAGCGGCGGTGGCTCACATGAGATTTTTTGGGAAAGCTTTCAGGCTTTGCTAAGAGGCGTTGCAAACGATTTGCTCACATCAAACATTGGTCTGCCGGAGAACAATCAGATGGCATCTCAAGCTATCGACGTTCTCTGCGACGTGATGAACATTCGCGGGAAACAGGGCGCATGGCTGTCAGTTGTGCGTAATGAGATCAACTATCAACAAGCCTGGGGTTGCTGGTACCCCTATAACCATCAACTGGAAAAAAGTGCGTTCACAGTCGCCCGAGCCAATAAGTGGCTCGATGATTTGCCCAATATTGGGTTGGCGGTCGGGAATGCTGAAGTCCAACGCTTTCAGGGGGCGACCTCGTTTCTTGTGAGCCTGTGCCGGGAGATGGCAGTCGACATGGCGTCTCGCGCTCCATCAAGAGGAAGCAGTTTTCACAGCGTCGGTGTTCTCGCGATTCTCAAACTTTTAGAGTGATGCCTCGCCCGTCCCTAGTCCACGGCCAGCCAGGTAGGATGAAGTTGCAACAATAACGGCTTCGGTATCCGTTACTCCGTGAAAGATTTCATTATCGCGGAGATGAACAACCCCGACACAACCGCGTAGGTCCTTACTTCGCAACCGCAGAGGAGGTAGAGATGCTCCCATTACGTTTTGATGAGATAGGCAGCGAAGACATACTCAAGCTCGTGGCTGCGAAGAATCCCGAGCAGAAAACGCTGGAATACAAGGCCAAGCTGAATATCGACACAGGAGATGAAAAGGCAGAGTTTCTCGCCGACATCTCATCCTTCGCCAACGCATCCGGCGGTGACATCGTCTTCGGCATCTCTGACGAGCGAGATGGCGAAAACAAGGCAACAGGCATACCGGGCGAGATCAGCGGTCTATCAATCGAGAATCCTGAAGCTGAGCTTGGGCGCGTCTCACAGATTATTGAATCAGGGGTTCAGCCCCGATTCGCTTTTCAGGCGAAGGTCATTTCGATTCCCGATAAAGGGTCGGTCATTTTAATTCGAGTGCCGAAGAGCTGGGATTCGCCGCACATGGTCACCTATTCCAACCGCACGCGGTTCTATTCAAGAAACGGCATCGTTGGCAAGGTGCAGCTCGATGTGCGCCAAATCGGAGCGGCTTTCGCAGAGCAGCGCGGCGTCGGAGAGAGATTGCGAGCTTGGAAGGCAGACCGCATCGCAAAAGCCGTGGCAGGTGAAGGCCCGGTTGAGCTAAAGGGCGTATCTGTACTCTGGCACTTCGTATCCGTCCCCACACTGAATGACGATCAAGTGCTACCTCGCGCTTTCAATACGAGCATGCTTCATGGGCAGCCTCTCATGAGCTTGAGCACGGAATTTGTGAGATATAACGCCGACGGATACCTGATGTCCTCTCATAACGTGCACGGCACAGCCCGATCTTATCTGCAGGTTTTCCGAGAGGGGCACCTCGAATACGGGGACTGCTACGCCTTGGATTCAGATCATGACGGTCATATAGCAGGCGGCATTATGGAGGACAAGCTGATAAACACTTTCGGGCGAGCTGCGTTACTGCTGAAGGCACTTGGTACTGCCGATCCGATTTTCGTTTGCTTGACGCTTATTGGAATGAAGGGAATCGACATTTATTTGCCGTCTCATGCTCAAAGTTGGAACGGCGCAACAAGTCTCCCGTTTGATCGCGATATCATCATCTGCCCAGACATTCAGCTGCAAAACCTCGACGAGGGAGAACCCTACCGCTCGACACTTCGGCCAATCGTGGATGCGATATGGCAGGCTGCGGGAAGAGAGACTTCACCATACGCCAAGATGCGATGGGATGCGCAGCAATAGGTAGACTCGCTCATTGCCGACGATCACTCGAATCTGTATCTCTCTTCGAGTCGATCTCTACGATTTCCACCAGCACTCAGAAACCATATATCAAAGTATTTCCCTACAGAAAAGCGGTATCTCTTAGTTGAAACTGCGTCGGAGTGGTGTCATCGGAAAATGAAGAAATCAACAGGACGCGCAAATTGAGTCGCCTTTCGCCGCCGACTCACCTCCAAGGAGGCAATCCCGCCAATAGTGTTCTGGGAGATGCCCAATTCCTAACTCTTGGCCCCTGACTTCATATTCGCAAAATCGATCCCAAGTCGAGTCGTGGGGCATCACGCGGCGATTCTCTATCTCATTCACAGTCTGGCGGCACAGACCTATGAATCTTCCCAAGCAAGATTGTGACATTCCGTCCTCCTCCGCAACGCAATGAAGCGTTCAGCGATTGCAGACCTGTTCTCAGGCTTTTTGGGGTCACCTCGGTTCTAGATTGGTCGTCGAATCGGCCTTCAGATTAATTCTGAAGATCGATTTTTGCTGACGGATCAATCTTATCTATAGCGGAGTTTTTCGTCAGGGAAGACGAATGCTTAGCCCTGAGTTTGGGCCTGGCGGCAGTCCCAGCGCAGTATCTGTACCGATATGTGCTCGCAAGTCTGTGAGCAACTGTTCGACTTCAATATCTGTTCCAATCATGACTTCTGATTCAGGCCGCGGGTTGGATACATGTTTGGCGCGATAAACGACCAATCGATTCGTACCTTCCGCTTTGGCACGAGCACATAGACCCCTCATGTAGAACCTATTGAACTCACCCTCACTAAGAGTTTCAGGCGTTGTAATTGGCACCTTAACCATTGATGTGCCATTTTTGGTTTTTCTGGGCTCATGGCTCTTCAAGCGACCCGTCTTGACCAACTCCGCCGCTAATGTTCCATCATGCCCATCGACTGCGGCGTTCTTCAAGAGCTGTGCATACTCCTTCGCACATTCTTCTGTCAGTCGAGGGCTGATGTACAAGCATCCTTCTTGAACGTCTCTCTCGATCTCCGCAATCATGTGCTGCCGGGTCATTTCGTCGAGATGATGCAGGTTCAGTGCCATATGAATAGCCTCCAGAGCGCTTTAGTCGATGATCCGCTGGCTGACAAGACATAACAATCGATAGTTAAGTTCGGTTGAATGCCGGGAGTTACCAAGTGTTCTGTAGTCATTTTTCTGACCAAATTGCGGCATGGGCTTAACGCTTCTTTCCACCCTTCTTTTTCGCCTGTGCAAGATCTGATGCTGCAACGCTTCTGATAGCCGCGCTCTTGCTTGTACTCAGGAGCTTGCCTGCTTTACTGGCATCCTTCTTCGATGTGGCCATAGTTTCACCTCTGGTTAGTTTTGACTCAGTGGTTGATTGCAGCCTGTTTCTACTTTTTGAAATGCTCGTTGCTGTTTATATGAATAGCTTTACGCTTCAACTTGACCGCATGTAACTGTCACAGCAATTAGAAAGGAAAAAAAATGCTATCGGATATACATTACATCGTGCGTCTCACCGTAACTTAGCATCGCTGATGCCTTTAGGTTGAGAGCCTTGATCCCAATTTGACACAGAGCCGTACCACCTCACTTGTACAGCAGCGATTAGGACCCCAATATGACGCAAGTGTACAGCCATGTAGCAAAGAATCGCGTGAGATTGCAGGAGAGGATCAGATGAAACAAAACACAATGCCCTGATAAATAGAAATATGCCGCAGATCTACGGAGATTCTAGGATGCTAAATTACTTGCCGATACAGAAGGTCGAGAAGATACGTCCCAGAATGTCGTCTGTCGTCGTCGCACCGGTGAGGGAATCGAGAGCGCGCAGGGCTGCGTGCAGGTCAAGCAGTACTAGTTCGTGAGGCAGGCCGTTGGTGTTGGCGGCCTGGGCGGTGGTTAGGGCTTGCAGGGTTGTGGTGACGGCTTCCTGCTGGCGGAGGTTGTTCAGGGCGCCGGAGTCGGCGAGGGCTCCTTCGGCTTGTAGGGCGCGGAGGATGGCTGTGCGCAGTTCTTCCAGTCCTTCGCCGGTGAGGGCGGAGGTGAGGATGGGGGGCGGCTCTTCCTGGGGCTGGGCTGCTCCCTTTGCTGAAGACGAGATTTGGGGGGATGCGGGCGAAATACAGGGGTCTCTCCACTCCGGCCGCAAAAGCGCGGCCTCCGGTCGAGATGACAGCGTTTGGGGTAGGTCCATCATGACGGGACTTAGAGCAGCCCCTGCCGCGCTAGAGTCCGGGCCCTGGAGGTCGATCTTGTTGAGCACCAGCAGATGCGGGCGGGCTTCTAGGGAGGCGGCCAGAGTTCGTTCTTCTGCCGTCATCGTCTGCGTGGCGTCGTGGATGAGCAGCACCAGGTCGGCGTCGGCGAGGGCTTCGTGGGAGCGGGCGATGCCGAGGGCTTCGGCTTCGTCGGCGGGACGGTCGCCCTGCAGGCGCAGGCCAGCGGTGTCGATGAGGCGCAGCGGGATGCCGCCCAGGGCTAGCGATTCCTCCACGGTGTCGCGGGTGGTGCCGGGCAGCGGGGTGACGATGGCGCGGTCGCGCTCCAGCAGGCGGTTGAAGAGTGAGGACTTGCCCGCGTTGGGGCGGCCCACCAGCGCCAGGGAGGCGCCGGAGCGGAGCATCTGTCCGTGACGGAAGCTTGCGGCCAGGGCTTCGAGCGGGGTTTGCACGGAGAGGATCGCCGCTTCGATCTGGGCGGGCGGCACGACGTCGACATCGTCCAACTCTCCCGAGGCGAAGTCCATTCCGGCTTCGAGCAGGGCGATCAGGTGCAGCAGCGACTCCTTTGCGGGAGCCACGCGGCGGCTCATCGCGCCCCCCATCTGCTGCGCGGCGACGCGGGCCTGATCGAGGGTTTGCGCGGCGATCAGGTCGTGTACCGCCTCAGCCTGAGTGAGGTCCAGGCGGCCGGAGAGGAAGGCGCGCTGCGTGAACTCTCCTGCGGTCGCCAGGCGTGCGCCATGCGACAGCGCTGCGTGCACGATCGCCTCCAGCACTACCGGCGAGCCGTGCGCGGCGATCTCGATGAGGTCGTCGCCGGTGTAGGAGTGCGGGGCGAGGAAGGCGGTGACGATGGCGTCGTCGAGGGTTCTGGCGTTGGGGTCCGCGGGATCGAGCACGCGGGTGAAGCGGGCGCGGGCGTGCTCCAGGGGGTGGGTCAGTTGGAGGAGTTGGGCGGCGACGGGGAGCGATTGCGGACCCGCAAGCCGCACAATGCCGATGCCGCCACGGCCCGGCGGTGTCGAGATGGCGACGATGGTGTCGACGTCGGGCGAGGCGGGGTGCGTGAGCATAGTTAAGGATGACACGATAGGTTCCAGCGGAGTGGGTTTCTCTGTGGGCTGTCGCCACGGCTGAATGTGGGGTTGGCGACGAGCTGTGGCGGTCGTACGGTCTTTTGCATTTTGAGCAGCGGCGAGCGGTCGAGGTGGTGCCCAATGCGGGGGTCCTTCGCGTACCGCTCAGGATGACGACGAAAAACAAGCAACAGCTAAAAACAGGCAACGGCGCACATCTACCCCTCTACAACCCCAGCCCCTGTAATACCCCAGCAATCATCCCACCGCGCCATGCCCGCCACCATTTATCATAGGAGTTGCGGATTTTGCGCCTTTCTCGCAACCGCCAAGAATAGGAAATCCCTTTGCCAGAGATTCGTAATCCCAATCAGGGCGGTGGCGGAAGCCAGGACAACCGCTCGTTCATGGTTATGCTGATTGTCATGTTTGGCGTAATCTTCGGCCTGCAGTATTGGCGCAAACAGCACACCCCGCTGCCGCCGGAGAAGTCTCCGGCCATCACCCAAAGCGCCACCCCGCAGTCTTCCGCGCCCGCAGCGGGCACCTCCAACACAGCATCCAGCGCCTCTTCGGTCGCCACCGTGCAGGGCGCAGCCGAGAGCACGACCGTTGTAGAAAATAAGCTTTATCGCATCACGTTCTCCAATCGCGGCGCACAGGTTACTTCGTGGGTGTTGAAGGGTTTCAACGACACTACCGGCCACCCGCTCAACCTCGTGCTGGACGATGCCGCAAAACAGTTTGGCTATCCGCTCTCTCTCTACACCTATGACGCCGGCCTGACGCAGCAGCTCAAGCAGGCGCTCTACGTGCCCTCCGCAACCGGAGCGCTGCAGGCTCCCGCAAGCCTCAGCTTCGACTACGCAGCCGGCAACATCACTGTGCGCAAGACCTTCAGCTTCGGCGCCGATTACGTCGTCCACGCCGACACGGTTGTTCTGCGCGACGGCGCGCCGATCAGCGCTCTGCTCGCCTGGCCTGCTGCACTGGGTGACATGGAAAATCAGCTGGCCTACGGCTATGGCCAGATCGATACCAGCACCAACGGCAAGGATGAGCACCTCGATATCAAACACACCTCCGGTGGAGCAACGCTCAAGCAGCCGTTCGACTTTGCCGGTGTCAGCGATCAGTACTTCGCCGCGGTCTTTATGCCCGACCAGCCGCAGGACGCGATGCTGGTCACCCTGCACAATCAGATCGACGTGAACAAGATGTCACGCATGCCGGGCTTCTCCAAGGGCACGGCGCAGGTGCCTGTTCTCGGTACGGCTGTCGGCAATGTGTCAGGCCATAACCAGACGCGTCTCTTCGTTGGTCCCAAGTCCATCAAGGTGCTCAAGAGCGTGCGCACCGCGAACAACAATACGCTGGAGACGCTGCTGGACTTCGGCTTCTGGGGTCCGGTCGGCAAGGTGCTCTTCCTCGGCCTGCAGGCTGTCCACTCCGCGCTGCCTCATGCGCTGGACGCGGTCCACGACTACTCGTGGGGTTGGGCGATCATCTTCTTTACGATCCTCATCAACCTGATCCTGCTGCCGCTGCGTGTGCAGGGTATGCGGTCGATGCTGAAGATGCAGCGCATTCAGCCGCAGATCGACGCGATCAAGGCGAAGTACAAGAACCCCAAGGCCACCGACCCGAAGATGGCCGAGATGAACGCCGAAATCATGAAGACGCAGAAGGATAACGGCGTCAGCATGTTCGGCGGCTGTGTGCCCTCGCTGATTCAGTTGCCGCTGCTCTTCGCCTTCTTCACCATGATGACGCGCGTGGTCGAGCTGCGGCAGTCGCACTGGTACTGGCTGCACGATCTCTCGCTGGCTGATCCGCATCACATTCTGCCCATCCTGATGGTCATCACCTCGTTCCTGGCGCAGTACTACACGCCATCGCCGGGTGTAGACCCGCAGCAGCAGAAGATGATGGCGTTCATGATGCCGTTGTTCTCCGGCTACATGACGTGGCAATATGCCTCGGGCCTGGCGCTGTACTGGAACATCAGCAACATCGTCATGATCATTCAGCAGCAGGTGATGAACCGTACGTCACTGGGCCGGGAGATGCGTGAGATCGCCGCGAAACGAGCCGCCCGCAAGACCGGGGCAGCGAAGGTTGGCGGTGCAAGGACCATCCAGGGCCGCCGCTAGCCTCTCGAAAACCACGAACAGATAAAGGCCTCATCCTGGCGATAATTCATCGTCGTCAGGGTGGGGCCTTTTTGGTTTCTTTCGGTTTGTTTGGTAATGAAGGAAGGGAAAGAAAGTTTTGAGATGCCAAGATGCAATCTTTGGGACAGCATGAGTGCTGAACAAGCCCTGTTTCGTTAAGGGCACGGGTTTACCCCTGCCGTATTGCGTTAAAGCAAATCTCCTGTAGGTGTATAGCAAAACCACGACACTTATGCTTCCCTCAGGTAGAAGGTTTGTCTCGCAGTTCATAACGGCTGCTGCAATTTGTGGTGCGATGCGCAATACGATATCGTGAGCAAGATGTAGGCCTTGCTATCGTGTTGTTCGGTGAGGCATCCTTTTCAAGTTCAAGGATTGAAGGACGAAGAATCAGATGGAAGATTTGCAGCAGGCAGCCGAGAAAGTCGCCTCTCTTATGCGGTTACTAACCACCACCGGCGGTCTTCGCCTGAAGTTTCGCATCACCGCAGGTGCGGGCGCAGCAGACCCTGATGGACTCGAACGTCGCGATATTTACGTCGAGTGCAAAGGTCCCGACTCCGATCTGCTCACCGAACGCGATGGAGAACTCCTGCGCTCGCTGGAGCACATCGCCGCGAAGATTCTGCAGCTCGAACCGGAAGACCATGACCGCATCTCGTTCGACACCGACGGCTTCAAGGCGGAGCGTGCGCAAAATCTGCGCGAGATTGCCGAGCGTGCGATCGACCAGGTGGAAGATACAGACGAGCCGTACAAGTTCGGCCCGATGAGCTCGCGCGAACGCCGCATGCTGCATCTGTTCCTGCGCGACTCCGGTCTGCAGACGGCCAGCAGCGGTGAGGGGCCACGGCGCTTCGTAGTGCTCTATCCCGAAGGCTACCGCATCCCGCAGGAGCGTCCCAGCCCGGGCCATGATCGCGGCAGAGGACCATCTCGCGGTCCCCGGCGCGACAGTGGCCGCAGCCGATATTAATCGATTGGCAGATTGCGCATTGAAGCGGGTGCTAATAAAAGCCCACACCGGCACGCGGCTTTAGCCGCCGAGGTCAGGCGCGCAGCGCCACGCTTTCCAGTAATCACAAAAGGCCCGAACTATCGTGATATCGATAGCTCGGGCCTTTTGTTTGGCACTCGATCCTGAGAGGGCCAGCTACGCCAGCAGCACAATCTTCCCTACGCCGCCCTTTTCCGCCGCCGCATGAGCCTCGGACGCATCGGACAACGGAAGCATGCGGTCGATGGGCAGGGCCAGCTTGCCATCGCGAATCGCCTCTGCATAGTGCACGATCACCTTTGCATCCGCATGCGATCCAAAGGCATTGACCTCAACCGTCGGGTGTAGCGCGGCGTTGCCGACTGGCCCAACGGTGCTGCCAAACGCACCACCCGGCTTGACCTTGGCAATCAGCTTCTCTGCCAGGGCACCGCCGATGGTGTCGGCCACAGCGTCCACCATGCCGAGCCTGGCCAGCTCGTCTTTATCGCTAACGTCGATGGCTGCCGTCGCGCCCAGCGCAAGCGCTTCTTCGATCTGCTTTTTGCGCACACCCGCGATGACCTTCGCCCCCAGCTCCAACGCGCAGAACAGGGCCATGCGGCCTACGCTGCCCAGGGCTCCGGTTAGCAGCACGGTCTGTCCTGCCTGCAGCTTCGCCGCAGTACGGATCAACTGATCGGCGGTGGTTGCAACCACCGAGAGCGCTCCTGCGGTCGTTGTCTCGACACCCTCGGGAACCTTCGCCAGCTCTTCAGCCTTTACGACACAGAGCTCGGCATAGCACGCACCGGTGCGCCCAAAGACGCGATCTCCCACGGCGAAGCCCGTAACGCCCTCACCGAGTTCGCGCACGACTCCTGCAAAGTCATAGCCGAGCACGGTGGGGAACTGCACCGGCATAAACTCTTTCATCGCGCCGGAGCGTATCTTCCAGTCGATCGGGTTGAGCCCCGCCGCCGCAACACGAACCAGCACCTCACCCTTCCCGGCCTGCGGATCGGGAAAGTCCTCATACTTCAGCTTGGATGGTCCACCATACTCGTGCAGTACAACTGCCTTCATCGCAGCACCTCTGCGGAATGAGATGCAGATGGCTGGGATTGCGTCTCATCTGCCTCGCGAACCGTTGTCTTCAGTGAAATGCAAACGATCATGTTTTCGCGCATGGTCCAAAGCGGGCTCATAGCTTGTATGCGTTTAGATGTCCTTGCTCGGCATACTTATTCAGGGCTTTGTCCCGTGTGACAAGCGTCAGCCCGTGTTCACGCGTTGTGGCTACGAGAAGCCTGTCTGCTGGGTCACAATGGATTGTTCCCGGCAGACGCGTAGATTCGATCAAGATTCTTGTAGTGAGTGGAAGGAGCTGTAGACCGCCACTCCGGATAGCTACTTCAACAAACTGGTCAACCGACATGCTCAAGTCCAAAAGACCATCGGAAGAAAGTCGCGCGATCTCCAGAATGGAGATTGCAGAAAGAAAAAGTGTCCGTTTGCGCTGTATTGCGAGTAGCTCGTCCCGCGCATCGGATTTGAGCTGACTCGCATCTCCAAGCTGAAGCCAGATCCAATAGTGAGTATCGAGGAGATAAGCGGTCACTTCGCCTTCTTTCGCTTATTCGCCTTCTCCCATTTGGCCCCGGGATCGCCCCAGTCCATGGGCGACATGATATCGCCAAGGATCTTTGCATTGGGCGTTCTGCCCCATAAGGGTACGAATGTGTCCACCTCTTCGGTGGGAGGCTTCAGCTCTGCCACAGGCTTGCCCCGCTTCGTAATGATCAGCGTCAGCTTCTTTTCGTTGACGTCGTCCATCAGTTGCAGGCACTTCGCCTTGAACTCCCCAGCGGCAATGGTAAGGACCTTCGGATTGGCAGCGGTCGCTTTCATGACCATAGTCTATGACCATAGTCATGAATTCAGCAAATAGGCGTGATCTGTTTCGTCTCTGCCTCCGCACGCATGCGCCACTCAAGGCCGTCGGCAAGATCTCCAACGGCATAGTCGAAATGAAGCACTCTGCGGTGTCCCGGATGTTCGGCAGCGGAGGAAGCGTGTAGCAGGAGTGGACGCATGACCAGGGCTTCGCCAGAGGCCGCGGCGCAGCAGATCGAGCGCTCTTCCTCGACATAGGGGCTGACCTCATTCTGATTGAGCTTTCCGAGCCTGTGTGTTCCAGGCATCACCCGCAAGGCCCCATTGCTTGCCGGACAATCATCAAGGTGCACACGCACAGTAACCATGCGTTCCAGTACTTCGGAAGGTGGCTGTACATGCATCACGCCAGCCTTATTGGACCAAGGCCCATATCCAGGAACCTCGCGGCGTTCAGTCACAGCAATCGTTACATCCTGATGCCACGGCACCTTCCAGTTCGAAGCCGCGGTCTTGTCGAAGAGGGTGGCTCGCACGACGAAGGCGTCTTTGCCGAGCACCTGATTCATAACAGCACGGATTGCAGCATGATCGGCCATACTGCGCAGAGCAGGTAGATTGTCGAGCACATCACGAAGGCCGCCGCGCCGCGGACCTTCGTCCTGCAGCTTCTGCTGTTCGAGTAGGGTGATGAGTTGCTGCACTTCTTCCAAAGAAAAAAGAGGGGCCGTTATGGCGAACCCCTCTTTCTCAAATTGAGCGATATCGATCATCGACTACAACTCCATCGCGTGACTGCTTTGTTCAACAAAGGATCCAGCTACCAGTTTCACGAATTGCGACATACATCGCATCAGGGGCAAGGTCGAGACCGTTTGACCATGTCACTGCCCCGAGTTCGACCCCGACCTCTGCAAAGCGATCTTGATCGCGCAATTCAGCAAAAACCCCGGCATTGGCTGAGGTTATAAGTGCGGATAGATCAACAACACCGGATGTGCCATCGAAAAAACGCACTGACAGTCGATAGCCCGGTTCTGAACGGACCTCTGCAACATCATCGCCGTGGGTACAGACGATCGCTGGCGTTATGGAAGCGGTGCTATTTTCGCTGGCTGTGCTCTCAGTTCGCATAGTTTCCAGTTCTCCATCAACTCTTCTTGGTGCTCTGTTGCCCATTCCAATACAAGACGTTCGGCTGTTCGCGGCAAGCTTCCCGTAAGGATCTTAAGGGTCTGGATGCCGACCGTCGCCTTGGAATCAGCGTACCGCACATGGAAGTGTGGCGGGGCATGGTCGTTCCAGAACATCTGGATATACATACCGTAAAACTGGCTAATGGTTGGCATCGATTACAACTCCATCGCGTGTCCATCGACCAGCTTCTTCGCCCGCGCGATGAACTCATCGACCGTCACGCTGCCCTCATCTCCCTTAGCGCGTACACGCACGCTAACGGAATCCGAAGCCGCTTCCTTGTCGCCGAGCACCAGGATGAACGGAAACTTCTGTAGACCGAAGTCGCGAATCTTCGCGTTCATCTTGCCGTTGCCGCCGTCGAGCTCCACGCGCAGTCCTGCTGCTTCGAGGCGTGCTTTCACACTCTCGGCATAGGCAAGGTGCTTCTCGTTCGAGATCGGCACCAGCCCTACCTGCACCGGTGCGAGCCACATCGGGAACGCGCCGGCATAGTGCTCGATGAGCACGCCGAAGAAACGCTCCACCGAGCCAAACAGCGCGCGATGCACCATCACCGGCCGATGCCGCTCGCCGTCTTCGCCGATGTACTCCAGCTCGAACCGCGCAGGGAGATTGAAGTCGAACTGGACCGTCGATAGCTGCCACAGCCGTCCCAGCACGTCGATGAGCTTGACGTCGATCTTCGGGCCGTAGAACGCGGCCTCACCGGCGATCTCGACGAACGGAATGTTCTTGCGTTGCAGCGCGGTCTTCAGCGAGTTGATCGCCGTCGCCCAGTGGTCGGCGGAGCCCGTATAGTCCTGCGGCTTCTTCGGGTCCCAGGTGGAGAGCTCGACCTTGAAGTCTGCAAAGCCAAAGGTGGTCAGCACGCTCTGCGCGAACTCGATGCAGGCGACGACCTCGTCTTCGATCTGATCGGGCGTGCAAAAGATGTGCGCGTCGTCCTGCGTAAAGCCGCGCACGCGCAGCAGGCCGTGCATGGTGCCGCTGCGCTCGTAGCGATACACGTTGCCCAGCTCGGCGTAACGCACCGGCAGGTCGCGATAGCTCTTCGGTGAGTTCTTGTAGATCAGGATGTGGCCGGGACAGTTCATCGGCTTCAGCCGGTACTCGGCGTCGTCCAACTCCATCGGCGGATACATGTTGTCCGAATAGTAGCCCTCATGCCCGCTGATCTTCCAGAGCTCGCGGCGCATGATGTGCGGCGTGACCACAAGGTCATACCCACGGCGCACGCACTCCGCACGCATCCAGTCTTCCATCGTCTTGCGGATCAGGCCGCCCTTCGGATGCCAGAAGATCAGGCCCGCGCCCGCGACCTCTTGAATGGAGAACAGGTCGAGCTGCTTGCCCAGCACGCGATGGTCGCGCGCCTTGATCTCTTCAAGATGCTTGAAGTGCGCATCGAGATCCTTCTGGTTGAAGAACGCTGTGCCGTAGATGCGCTGCAACTGCTGGTTCTTCTCATCGCCCAGCCAGTATGCGCCCGCAATCGACATCACCTTGAATGCCTTGACGCGGCCGGTTGAAGGCACATGTGGCCCGCGGCAGAAGTCGGTGAAGTTGCCGTTCTTGTAGAGCGAGATCTCGTCGCCGGATTTGGTGAAGCGCTCGATGAAGTGGACCTTCATGAACTCGCCCTGAGCAGCATAGTCGGTCAGGCCTTTTTCGCGCGTCTCTTCGACGCGCACAAACTTCTCGTCGCGCGCGACAACCTCCGCCATCTTCTGCTCGATGCTGGCGAGATCGGCTTCGGTGAACGCCACGTCGCGATAGACGTCGTAGAAGAAGCCGTTGTCGGTGGCAGGTCCGTGGCCGAGCTTGGTCTCGGGAAACAGCTCGAGGATGGCGGTCGCCATCACGTGCGCCGCCGAGTGCCGTACCACGCGCAAAGTGGCGGGATCTGTCTCTTTCAGCAGTTCCAGTGCAACGTCTTCGGTCAGGGGCGTAGTCAGGTCGACGAGCCGCTCAGCCTGCGCTGCGCCGCCATACATGGCCTCTTCGCTTTGAGTCTCTGCAGCCTCAGGCGTCTCCGTAGTCGTACCGTCGGAGGTGGGTTGGAGAGAACGCACGCGCGCCACAACGACGGCCGCAGCCAGTCGAGGAGAGATGCTATTGGCGATGTCGAGCGGCGAAGTGCCTTTTGCTACTTCGCGTACAGAGCCGTCAGGAAGCTGGATTTTGATCATGTCACTCACAATGATTCAAGGATAGAGCAACATGTGGTCGCAATGTTGAGAGAACTCAACCTGCAGTTCTTTGGTGTCGGTACAAAAGGCGATGCCCCATCCCGCCGCGCCAGGAGCGCGTATAAGGATGGGGCATCGCCTTTGCTGCGAGTCGGTCTGGCTAGTAGAGAATCTTCACGCCGAACTGAATGACGCGAGGCTCAAAGGTGCTGTTGATCTGGCCGGTGTTGGCGTTGGGAGCGCCACCAGCGATGTTGGCCAGCGGTACGGTTCCGCCGACGCCATAGACACCAGTCGTGGTTCCCTGCGTGCCGCTGATTCCGCCGGGGAGGTAGGGGTTGGTGTGGTTAAGGATGTTATAGAACTCGGTACGGAACTCTACCTTCAGGCTCTCGACAGGTGTGTTGAACTTCTTGTTCAGTGCGAGATCGGTCTGGTAGAAGGCCGGCGTGCGTCCGGGATTGCGGCCCAGATTGCCGAAGGGGCTCAGCAGGTTTCCTGCGCCATCCTTGATTGGGGGCAGGACGAAGGCTTTCAGGTTGATGTAGTTGATATAACCCGTGCCGGAGGCCCTGTTTCCGGTACCCAGGGTAATCGGCTGGCCGGGAACGCGGTCCGGGCGATACTCATTGGCTCCACGGTAGGTTGCCGAGATCTGAGGCGAGACCGCCTGAGCGCCATTGGGAGAGTACGTGATGTTGAACGGCGTACCCGCCTGCATGGTATTGATCCCGCTGATCTCCCATCCGCCCAGTACCGTATCGGTGATGGCATTGCTATTGCCCAGGAACCGGTGGCCGTGACCGACGGGGAGTTCGTACACCAGGCTGGTGACGTTGGCGACCGGCAGGTTGTAGTCCGACTGCGAGTAGTCAGCACCGATGTTGTTGCCGTCCTGCGGGGAAGGCGTGTTGGCTTCGAGCGAGGCGCTGGCGTTGTCCAGAGAATGCGACCAGGTAAAGGAGTTCAATAGCGTGAGCCCCGCCACGAAGCGCTGCTCATACTTCACCTGCAGCGAATCATAGTGCGAGATGAACTCGTTCAGGGCCTCGGTGATATCGCTCGGCCAGTTGGCGAAGGGACGCTTGAAGCCCTGCGACGGGTTCTCCTGGTTTCCATTGAGGAAGCCCTGAAGGCGCAGTCCGTGGTTGCCGACATAGGCGACGTCCAGCAGCGTGTTCTTGCCCAGCGTGCGCTGCACGCTCAGGAAGTAGCTCTCGACATAGCTGTCTTTGGTGTTCTTCGGAACCCAGGTGATGTTATCGGTGGCCGGATTGAAGGTGCTGACGAGCTGTGAGGGGAAACCCTGATCGATCGTCGCATAGCAGCTTGGAGTTGTAGCGCCAACAGCGATGATCTGCGATGGCAGCGGATTGCAATGGTTCTTGGCCGTGGGGGCAACCTGCGTTACGGACGCGAACTGCGCCTGTGGTGCATTGATCCCCAGGATGTCGCCCGAACCAGCGCGCGTGTAGTGGACATAGCTCATGCCGAATCCACCACGGATCGCCGTCTTCGGATCGATCGCGTAGGCAAAGCCCACGCGCGGCGCGAAGTCGGTCAGGTCAGGATTGATGAGGGTCTTGCCGTAGACTCCGCTACCGGAGTAGGGCGTGATGCCATTGCCCGCGACAGCGCCGGGCGTGATCGTCAAGACGGTCTGCGAGACGGGATCGAAGTTGGAGATATTGTTGTGCTGCTCCGAGTAGGGCGAGCCGTACTCCCAGCGCAGGCCGAGGTTCAACGTCAACTGAGGGGTGGCTTTCCAGTCATCCTGAACATAGGCGCTGTCCATGGTCTGCCGCAGATGGGTCACGTAGTAGTTAGCCAGCGAGTAGTTATTGCTGTTGCCGAACAGGAAGTCAGCCCAGTAGTTGTCCGCGACGACAGAGCCGATGCTCTGGCAGTTCGCTGAGGCTGCAACCTTGGTCCCGCCCTGGGTCACGGTCGGGCAGGCGCTATAGCCGGTGGCAAAGCTGAACGAGCCGTAGAGCGGGTTGTTGTCGTTGACCGCCATCCAGATGTGCTCGTACTCGAAGCCGAACTTCAGCGAGTGCTGACCCTTCACCCAGGTGTAGTTCACCTTGGGGTCGAGCAGTGAGGGGTTCTGCCACTGGGGATTCGTGCTCTGGCGGCCGAAGGACGTAAAGCCGCCGCCGATGCCGATGGAGGGCAGACCGCCGGCTACGATCGGGTTCGAGGGCAGACCGGGAATGGTGATGGCGTCGTCGCCGATCGAAAGCGTGAACTTACCGGCCTTGGTGCGGGAGAGACCGATACGCGCATCGAGGAACTTGTTCGATCCGAACGAATGCGTATAGCCCAGGGCTACCTGCTGATCCAGAACCCGGATGGTGCCGTTGCTCTGACCATCCAGGGGCAGCGGAATCGGCGGGTAGTTGACGCCTGTCTCCTTGCGATCGCTCACACGCAGGAACCACGAGCTGGCCGGGCTCTGCTGATAATCCAACCGCAGGTCGCCCTTGTCCGAGTTGTCGGTAAAGGGCACCTGGACGGCATAATCGTTGGTCGCAACGCCGGTTCCGGCAGCACCTACAACCGGCAGAGCCGAGTTGAGCTCCTTGAAGAATCCGAGCACCTGTTGCGAGATGGGGTTGATCGCCGAGGTCGGGATGGCCGTGCCTTTGGCATAGCTCTGCCCGGTGATGGGATTCTGCACGTCGACCGAAAGCACGCCGTTCAACTCATTCTGCGTCGGCAGCGTAAGCACGCTGAGAGGCTTGAGGACCTGGCGGAAACCTTCGTAGTCGAGGAAGAAAAAGAGGTGGTCCTTAAGGATCGGACCACCAAAATTCATGCCGAACTGATTGCGATTGAAGGTCGGCTTCTGGAAGGGGACGATGTTGCCGGTTCCGCCAACGACCGTCGGCTTGAAGAAGCCGGCTGCATTCAGGTCGGTGTTGCGGAGAAACTCATAGACCGTCGCGTGGTATTTGTTGGTTCCGCTCTGCGACGCCACGTTGATGGTCGCACCCGAGGAGCGGCCAAACTCGGCGCTCTCGTTATTGGTCACCACCTGGAACTGGGAGACGGAGTCAGGCGGGATCGCGATGATCTGGTTGTCGAAGCCCTGGTTGCTCTCGCCGTAGGCGTTGTTATCCATGCCGTCCAGCAGGAAGTTGTTGAACATGCTGCGCTGGCCGTTGATGTTGTAGGCGCCCGCGCGCACCAGGCTGTTGATGGAGCTGGTCGTCGCGGCGGTCGGAGCCTGACGTGAACCGGCTACCAGGCCCAGCAGGTCGGAGTAGTTTCTGCTCACCAGAGGAAAGGCCTCACTCTGGTAGTTGGTGATCGTCTGTCCGCGTTCGCTGGTCTCGGTCTCAATCTGCAGCGTTACATCGCTGACTTCGATGGAGGTCTGTGCCGAGCCTACCTTCAATGCCAGGTCGATACGCTGACGGCCGCCGACCGACACCGTAACATTCTGTGCCACGGCATCGGAGAACCCAGGAGCCGTTGCTGTCACCGTGTAAACGCCTACACGCAGCGATGGGGCCTCATAGTCGCCCTCGCCATTGGTCCTGGTCTGTGTGGCGATGGCCGTAGCCGTATTCGTAATGGTGATGGCAGCGCCGGGAATGGGCGCGCCGGTAGCGTCGCGAATCGTTCCGACGAGGCTGCCGTTTTCATATTGAGCGTGGCCCGAAGCGCAGATAAAGGCAAACAGAAAAGCCAATGCTATCCGGCAAGCTGAAGACAGAATTTTCTTGGACATATAGAGGGACGATACCGGCGCCTCTATTACAGAACGCTTAAGACAATGTGAATGCTGTGTAGAAATCGTTTATCTTCAGGCTGTTGCTGCGTCTTTGCTGTTGTCTTTATCGTCGTTGCGGAGTCATTGCCGCAGGGACTCTGCTTCCCGCCCGCTGCGCGAAGCGCCAACCGAGACGCTTTAGCGTCGCGGGACGGACGGAGGGAGCCGTAGCCTTTAGGCTACGGAATCAGGGGCTAAGCGAGAATCGGGCTTTAGCCCCGGGCCTTTTGTTCGCAGCCGAAAGAAAGCCCGGGCCTAAAGGCCACATCTTTGCTAAGCCTGAATTCCGTAGCCTAAAGGCTACGGCTCCCTCCGTCTCCCTGATGCTGAAGCATCAGGGAACGCGCTTCGCGTTGTGCGGAACAGACCATCATTCTTTAACGAATGAACGACTCACCACACTAGAGCAAATCTCCTGTTGCTGGGAAGTTGAATCGGGCGTGCAGTACCGTTTTTCTAAGGAAAACGTCCATAACTGTCACGGTTCCGCGATACACCTACAGGAGATTTGCTTTACCGCCGATCGCCCAGCGCTGTCAGGATCGCGTCGAAATCTTCCACGCCACTGTATTCAATGATGACCCGGCCACGGCCCTTCTTATCTTCAATGCTGACCTTCAACCCCAACGACCGGCGCAGTTGGTCCTGGGCCTCCTTCACATTGGGGTCGACGGCCACTACCGGCTTATCAGCCTTCACCTTCGACTCGGGATTCATCAACCCCTGCACGTAGTTCTCGGTCATGCGTACCGAGAGATGCAGCGCCAGGACCTTCTGGGCTGCTGCGGCAATGGCTTCGGGCGAATCCAGCGCCAGCAGCACGCGGGCATGCCCGAAACTAAGCTCGCCAGCCTCCACACTTTTCTGGACAGCTTCCGGTAACCTCAACAAACGAAGGAAGTTAGAGATTGATGTGCGATCTTTGCCGGTGCGCGTCGCCATCTGTTCCTGGGTCATCTGGAAGTCGCGGCTCAGACGCTCGTAGGCGCGAGCCTGTTCCATCGGGTTCAGGTCGGCGCGCTGCAAGTTCTCGACGATGGTCATCTCCATCGCCTGAACATTTGAGACCTCACGCACGATCGCCGGAATCGTCGCCTTGCCCGCCTTCTTGCTGGCCAGCAGACGGCGCTCGCCCATGATGAGGGTGTAGCGGCCATCCTTACCCTGCCGCACAACGATCGGCTGCACCACGCCCGAGGAGGCGATGGAGCCTGCCAGCTCGACGAGCTTGGCTTCGTCGAAGTGGGTGCGGGTCTGGAAGGGGTTGCGATCGATCAGCTCGACGGGGATCTCCAGCGGTGTGCCGCTCGGAGTCGCAGGGCTGGCCTCTACCTTGGCCGGTGGAGGGGTAGCTGCGGGCCGTGAGGGGAGGAGAGATTCAAGGCCTTTGCCGAGAGCACGTCGCTTGGGGTCGTGGGTTGTTGACATTCTTGATTCCTATTTTCTAAACGGCCAATAGCCTTTGGATTCGCCGATGCTTTCGAGCGTGCTGAAGTTGTGAGCTGGGCGCGGCTTCTTGGAGAGCTTGATGTTGTTCCGCTTGAGCACTTCGAGAGCGAGTTCCCGATAGGCCTCCGCCCCACGCGAACGCGGATCGTAGGTCACTGCCGGCTTGCCATGGCTGGGCGCCTCGGCCAGGCGGATGTTGCGCGGGATGAACGTGGTGTAGAGCTTATCGGTGAAGAACTCTTTGAGATTGTTGTGCACCTGCTGGGAGAGGTTGGTGCGGTCGTCGAACATGGTCAGCAGGACGCCTTCGAGCGCCAGCCCGGAGTTGAAGGCATCGGCGACCCGGTCGAGCGTGGACATCAGCTCCGAGATGCCCTCAAGCGCAAAGTACTCCGCCTGCATGGGGACGAGCAGTCCGTCAGAGGCGACCAGGGCATTCAAGGTAAGAAGATCGAGGGCCGGAGGGCAGTCCAGCAGGATAAAGGTATAGTCGCTGCGAATCGGCTCCAGGGCATCGCGCAGCCGGAACTCCCGGCGTTCCGCGGCTACGAGCTCCAGGTTGGCCCCAATCATGTTCTTGGTGCCCGGAATGAGGCTCAGGTTCTCGAGTTCGGTGGGAAGAATCGCCTCTTTGGCTTCGGTCTCCCCGACGAGAACGTCGTAGATGGAGGCTCGCTCGTCATCGCGCGGGAGTCCGAGACCGCCGGTGGTGTTGGCCTGGGGGTCGCAATCGATCAGCAGGGTACGAACGCCTTCGAGAGCGAACGAGGCAGCCAGGTTAATAGCGGTGGTCGTCTTGCCGACTCCGCCCTTCTGATTGACGATGGCGATGACCTTGGTGAGCTTCTTCTCGGTCGCTTCTTTCGGGTTTTCGGTTTCTGTCGGCATGATGGGACGAGTTTCAGCGTAGCAGATGAAGGGGGTGAATGTTCCACGTGGAACATATGAAGTAGACAGATTGTTCCACGTGGAACAATTGCTTAGCCCCATCGCAGCCGTCGCCCGCCGTCCCAGCTACAGCCATTGCCGCAGTCAGCGCTTTTGCCTTTCTTGTTTGTCATTCCCGCGGGGAATCTGCTTTTCTGCCCGATGGGCAAACCTTTCCTGTAGAGTTCCCTATCTTGTCATCTCGACCGGAAAATGACGGCTTTATGTCATGCGTAGTGGAGAGACGGTGGATTCAAGGTTGAAGTGCAACAAACTACACCAAAAGCAGCAACGACTTACGTAGAAGGAGCCATGGAAAAGCTGGAAAACAAGGAGCGTTTCCCACTTTCCCACGGCACGGCTGCGACGATGTCTATGAATCAATTCGACATATTTGTTGCACTTCAACCTTGAACCCACCGACCCCCGTATTTTGCTCGAAGCCGCCTTACTCTTGAGGGGCAAGTGCTGGGTAGTGACGATGAATCGGAGATAGCCGCTTTATCCGCCTGAGATAGAGCGAGGCATAAAGCCATGTTTCGTTAAGAGCACGGCTGAAGCTGTTCCGTAAAAGGCCGAGCTAAAGCTCGTACCGCTCTGCCGAAGGCCGGAGTGCAGGCGCAGCCGTAACGACTGAATTGCTTTCTTTAGTAGAGGCGAGCGTGCTAAGCGATACGAATCTCTGCAGTGCGATTGAAGGGGAATGCTTGTTCTCGACTTGTCGGGTCCTTGCGGCATCCTGCGGGGGACTTGGGCTATCCCCATGCACTCTCGCGCGCATGGAAGAAGGCAATTTAGGTCGTTCCGGCTGCGCCTTCACTCCAGCCTTCGGCAGAGACGTACAGACTTTTCTCCCTGCTTTTTGCGGCACGGTTGAAACCGTGCCCTTCCGATTCGGGCCACAGCAGAGTGTTTGCACCCCTGCGTTAGCCTGATTAGCCGCAAATTCCCCTGCGCGGGCCTAAGCCAACAGAACAACCGAAGAATGTTCCACGTGGAACACTTTGGATTTGCGCCAAGAAGAACTCGAATGTTCCACGTGGAACATTCCTCTACTCCGAGATGCGTTCCATCGTTAGCCAGCCCTCACCGGAACCGGGAACAGCAATCTGCTCCGTATCCTTTATTAAGGAGCGGCTCGCCGAGAGCGTAACCAACCAACCTCCTGGCACTACCCGCGGTCTAGCTGCCGCCAGGGCCTCCTGCATATGATCGACAGCCCGCAGCGTTACCGCGTCGAACCGGCGTTCCGTAGGCATGGATTCCACCCGCGCGGACCAGACCTCCGTAGCCAGCCCCAGCGTCCGCACCGCCTCACGCAGAAACGAGGCCTTCTTGCCCTGCGACTCCGCCAGCGTTACCCGTAACCCCGGTAGCAGGAGTTGGATCGGAAGCCCCGGAAATCCCGCACCGGAGCCGAAGTCCAGCAGCGTAGCCTGAGGAGCCAAACGGCTGGCAAGATGCCGTGCGGCAAAGAGGCTTTCCCCGAAGTGGCGGCGGACAATCTCTTCCGGCTCTCGTATGGCCGTGAGGTTGGTTTTGGCGTTCCAACGGAGAAGCAGGTCCAGATACTGGCTCAGTCTTCCGTAAAGAGCTGATTCCATTGAATGGGATTCTGTATAGGGGGCAAGCAGGTCGGCAATACGGGCTTCGGTAAGGGTGGGCATGCGCTTTTGAGTGTAGTGGAGTGCAGAGAGGAAGGACACCCCTGGCATTTGATGTCATGCCACTTACGCTCTTTGTTCAATTCGCCCCAGAAACGTCATCCTGAGCGTAGCGCCTCGCGCTTTTGCGAGGTGCGTCCATTCGACTACGCTCAGGACCGAAGGACCCCGAGAGACTTGATCCCACCTATGTTGTCGAGACCTTCTCCAGCACGAACGTCCAGACTCAAGCGCTTGAGGTAGAAAAGGGGTATGAGGCATAGGCAAGATGGCCACCTTCGGGGTCCTTCGACTCCGCGTCCCTAAAAGCCGGGACGCTACGCTCAGGATGACGCGTCTGGGGGTGAGATTGAAAACACAAAAGGTAACTATTCTGATGCAACCCCGCTGTTTACTTACTGGGTACGCTCTTTTCAGCTTCCACGACCAGCCGCTGAAAGAGAGCGCGTGAGGCGGCGCTGATGTCATAGCTGCGCTCCGGGTGCCACTGCACGCCGATCAGAAACTGGGAGCTGAAAGCAGGATCATTCTCCACGGCTTCGACGACGCCGTCATCCGGGCAGCGCGCGACGACCCGCAGGCCTTCGCCTGGGATGGAAACCGACTGGTGATGGCTGGTATTCATGGGGAGACGCCGGTAGCCATCCGCCTCGGGTGCTTCAGAGGGTTCGAGCAGCGAGCCCAGCAGGCTGTTCCCGGCAACCAGGGCCGCGTGAGCGACAGCCACGTTTTTCCCGGCGGAGTGGTTGACCGGCAGAGGGCTGAGATCCTGCACCAGCGAGCCGCCGCGCCAGACGTTCAGCGACTGCACGCCGAAGCAGATGCCGAGCACCGGCTTGGTGTGGGCGGCGGCGTCTTCGAGCAGCAGGGTGTCCGTGGCCTCTCGCGCCGGGTCGGCCGGGGAGGTCGCTGGATCGCGCTCGGCGCCGTAGCGTACCGGATCGACGTCGGCGGGGCTGCCGGGCAGCACCACGCCCTGGCAGGTGGCTGCAAGCTGCTTGATCTGAGCGGCCGGCAAGCTGATGTCGATCTGTACCGGCTCGCCACCGGACCGTGTTACGGCATCGGCGTAGGCCGGCCAGGAGCGCTGGTTGTAGGAGATATCGGTGCTGGTCGGGACGGGGATGGCGATGCGCGGTTTCATGGCTCTTATTCGATGGTAGTGGAAGACGGTAGGTCTCTGCCTGTTTCTATTCAATCTGCCAAAGGGTGGCATTCCCGGCCAAGGCTTTTTGCACGGCATGATAAGCCCTGAAGGGACGGTATATCGTGCAGCCACGATAGGTCGCCCCTTCAGGGCTCTATCTTTTCTAGGGCACGTAACCCAGGGTTACGGCGACACGGCGAGCAAAGAACGCTCGCCAGCCGCCTCCACCCTGGGCTGGGATAGGCCGCCCCTTCGGGGCTTAGACCCGTGACCCGTTTGAGCCTCTACGCTCCATTTTGTGTTGATGGAGTTGCTCACACCAATTCTTCAACGAGCGAAAATTTGAGATTCCGAATCCATCTATCTACAATTTCATTTATAAAAATACAATTTCAAAAAAGATGCCGCTTTCCACGAAGGAAAGCGGCATACCCTGGCTGGGACAAATCGATAGAAGTCTCGGTGCCTATGGATTGAAGAAGCGCATCAGCGCCTGTTCGTCTTCCTTGCTCAGGTTAGCCCGTACGCGCATGTGTTTCACTACCGTTCCGGAGATGCTCGGGGAGAAGCTCTGCGGCGCATTGTGGCAGCGTTCGCAGTTCTCGTCGAAGACCTGTTGGCCGTCGCGTGGCTGCGTTGTGTGTACGGACTTGGCCTTTGCAGGCTTCTGGGCCGCCGGGGGAGGGGTGTCGGCAGTCTGGGAAGACATGGGTACCGCAGCCAGCAGTAAAAGGCTAAGTGAGATTGTTGAAAGAGTCCTCACTGTTTTTCTCAAAAGGTTCGTCATTATTTTTTTCCTTTCCAGGTGGGAAAGAGGAAGCGATAGATGAGGGCCGTCTCCCAGATGTTGACATTGCCTCCCGAGTTTGCGGAAGAGAACTGTCGCGCGTAGCTGGTATTGATGCGCACCTCATGCGGCAGGTGGTAGTCCAGGCCGAAGTCCACTCGCTGGGTGTTCTGGGCGGGCAGCTCGTCGTTGGGGTCCGGGCTGTTGCGGAACGTCTGCTGCAGGCGGAAGATCGGTTCCATTCTGCCGACGAAGCTGTTCGCTCCATGGAACTGCGAGAGGCGATAGTCCGTCTCCACCCAATAGCCCTGCGAGTGTGGGCCATGGGCGTACTCGGAGCGGACCTTCAGCGGAATCCTGGCGGGCTCCCACCAGACATGGGTTCCGATGGCGTTCATCTTGTCGGTCTCGAGCAGGCGGCCGTAGGAGGTTCCAATCTCAAGCCGCTGTTTCGGCAGGTAAACACTCACCTGTCCGCCCACATCGCGGGACGAGTTGATCTGGAAGTCCGTGCTGCCGGCTGAGATGTATGTCGCATAGGTGATCGAGTAGTTCTCGTTCGAGACGATGTTGCCGCGGATCTGGCCGCCGGTGCCTACGCCGGTGCCCGGGTTGCCGATGCCAAAGATCAAGGGAGCGTCCTGCAGGGCGCTGATCCAGATGGGGGTAAGCCGCTCGTTGTACGTGCCGAAGGGAATAAGGGAGTAGCCGCCAACCAGGGTCACATGCGAGTTCAGGAAATAGTTCGCCTGCGCGTAGGTTACATTGACGTGGAATCTCCCGTCGTATCCTGCGCCCGGCTGGGGCTCAACGGTCCCGAGGATGGAAGCGCGCGATTCGAACAGCAGGTGCTGGCCAACCGGAGCCACCAGCACCGGTGAGACGGCCGGGAAATAACTCGTATTTCCACCTGTGGTGCTGGTTAGAAAGCCCACTGCGCCGGAGATCAAAGGAATATCCTGGGCGGTCAGGGCCGGTGCGAGGCAGAGCGCGCCCAGCGAAAGCAGCGTGATGGCGATGCTTCGCGAGAGTCTGCAATGTTTGAAGTGCGTTCGGTAGCTCATCGTGATTTCAAGCTACAGAATCGGCCAGTATCAGTGTGTCCGGGAAATGTCTGAAGGGTGTCATCGGTTTGTCACCGATGTTTTGCCCTATCGCACGGCCGACATTGCCGCGCGGAATAACTGCTCAAAGTCGCCTGCGACGGCAGCATCTTTCGCCGCCGTCTCCACGGCCTTTTGCGCAACGGGCCGCGCATAGCCGAGGTTGACCAGCGCGCTCAGCACGTCGTCGGCAACCGTGCCCAGGGAGAACCTGGCACCGGTCTCGGGCGTAGAGCCAACCATGTCGTCGAGCTTGTCCTTCAACTCCAGCACCACGCGTTCGGCGGTCTTCTTGCCGATGCCGGGGATCTTCGTCAGCGTGGCGTGATCACCCGCGCGAATCGCGCCGACCAGCCGCTCGGCGCTGATGCCGCTCAGTACAGTTATCGCTAACTTAGGCCCAATTCCGGAGATCGTCAGCAGCTTCTCGAAGAGCCGCTTCTCGGTCAGCTCCGCGAATCCGAAGAGCGCAAGCGCATCTTCGCGAACATGCGTGTGAACATGCAGCTTCACCTCCGCGCCCTCCGCACCAAGTTCCGTGAAGGTCGTGATGGAGATAGCGAGCTCGTAGCCCACGCCGTTGCAGTCGACGATAATGGCGTTAGAGGCTTTGCTGAGAATACGTCCGCGTAGATAGGCGATCACAGGGCGATTCTACTAAGAACAGGAAGCAGCAAACAGGACAGATCTTGAGTTGCTTATCGTTTGTCACTCGTCGTCATCCTGAAGCGAAGCTGAAGGACCCCCGCATTTTGCACGATGCCACTGGCGCGAACGTTGCTGGCTGGCCAACATCGCTTGTTTGGGCAGCCCCGTACGGCTGTGGCAACACCAATGCGGGGGTCCTTCGCGTACCGCTCAGGATGAAGACGAAAAACAAGCAACAGTATAGATAGCGACAGCGATAAGGACTCAGCCATTCCTATGCCTACGGCACGGGATCCAATCCGCCTTTGCTGAAGGGATGGCAGCGTGCGAGCCTGCGCAGGGCCAGCCAGCTTCCGCGCAGCCAGCCGTGGCGCACCACGGCAACGTAGGCGTACTCGCTGCAGGTCGGCAGATACTTGCATTGGCCCACACTGAAGGTGTGCAGCATCGGGGAGAGGATGCGCTTGTAGAACGCCAGCAGCACCGCGGCGATACGCTCGCGGCTGGAGGACTGCCCGGCGCCGGCGCTCACTGCGGCTTTGCCTCGCTGGTCTTCTTTGCGGAGGCCCGTTCGGCAGCAGCCTGCACAGAGCGAAAGATCACCGAGACCTCGCGTTCGAGAACCGCGAAGTCCGCATCGATGACGCTGCGCTTCGGATGCAGGATCACATCGACCGGTGCGGTCAGCAGCGGCAGTGCATGGCGCACGGCCTCGCGCAGGCGCCGCTTGATGCGGTTACGGTCGACGGCTTTGCCGAGCGCCTTCGGCACGGTGAGGCCGATGCGTGGGCCGGGGGTGTCGCTGCGCCGCTCGGCAGGCCTGGGCGCGTGGAAGTAGGCGATCTGCTTCCCGAACTGCTTGCGCGCGGCCTTGTAGACGATCTGGTAGTCGGCGTGTTTGCGCAAGCGATGGGTCATAGAGAGAGGCCAGATGCGGATGAGACTCGGAAGGGCACGGTTTCAACCGTGCCGTAGGAGTAGTTCTTCATTTCCCTCTCCTGTTGCGACGCTACGCGTCGCAACAGGAGAGGGAAAGACTTAATAAAGTAGCCCCTATCGGCATGGCTGAAGCCATGCCCTTCCGATCTTGCCAACACGTAGCGTTCTCGCTAGTTCGGGAAGCAGGTTCCTCCCCTTCGCTTCGCTCGAGGGTCGGAGTGACAACCAGAAAAGCAAAGGCGAAAGGAATAAGGCGCTATCGCAAGAGACTCTTGCCCAAACGCACAAAGGCGCTCAGGGAGTACTCCCATGAGCGCGCGAATGTGCAACGTGGGGTAAGAGAAAGACTAGTCGCGGAAGCCGGCAGAGACGGCGATCTTGTGACGGCCCTTGGCGCGGCGGCGGTTCAGAACGGCCTGTCCAGCCTTGGTGGCCATGCGGACGAGAAAGCCGTGAACCTTGGAGCGGCGGCGGCGGTTGGGTTGAAAGGTGCGCTTGGGCATCGTCGTTATCCTATTCTGTGACCTATCGAGAGGTCTGCGAATCCTGATGAATGTCTGCTGCGTGAGGCTGCGCTTGTGTGGTGATTGCGCGAGCCTGCGTGCTTGATAAAGCCACGTGCGGCAGCAAGTTCTGAGTATACCGGAGCTGAGGAAAACAGGCAACGAAATTCGTGGCGGATTCCTTGCAGACGACGAAAAAGAACCTTCAAGGATGAACAGCAGGGAGTCCTGCGGGGTGGGGGCGTCGATTCTTCACAAGGTTTGGTGCAACTCAACTTATCTTGCAAAATTTGCATCTCATCTCCTGTCAGAAGGGTCATGTTCGCGTGCTACTATCAACTCCGTTCCGTGATTGTCTTCAGGACCTCACGGTAAGTTTTACCGGGCCTAATCTTCTTGTTTCACTCCTTCGACGCTCTGGCGACGAAGACTTCAAAGCAATCATGGAACGGCCACTCTTCCACAGTTTCTACTGCGGAGGCGCGCGATTCTTTTTTGCTTTTTGCAGTCCTTGTAGCACTTTTTGCAATAGGTTTCCCGAACGCTAATGGATTTTAAGGAAGACGATCACAATGTCATTTGTTCCGGTTGCCGCCGCCGTTCTGAATCAGTGGGTCCGCATTCTCGGTGCGCTCGAAAAGAAGATCAACCGGCAAAGCTTTGAAACATGGCTGAAGCCGACACGCTTCTCCCACATCACAGACCGCACGCTGTACGTGCGAATTCCCTCCGCCGAGTTTGAGCATGTCGGAGACCGCTATGCCGATCTCATCAGCGAAGCTGTCGACAATCTCGGGCTGGAGCTGGACCAGGTGATCTTTCAGGTTCCCCCACCGGACCCTAACGCCGCGCGTCTGCGCGAAGATGGCGGATTCGCTCCGCAGCCCAGCCACAGCCTGAACGCTCCCCGCAGCCTGCGCAACGGCGCTCCGACCGGCAACGGTATCGGGCCGGAGCAGTCACGCTTCGACTGGAACACTGCCGCACAACTCAATCCGCGCTATCAGTTCGACAGCTTCGTGATCGGCAGCGGCAACCAGTTTGCTCACGCCGCAGCCCAGGCCGTCGCGGAGCGCCCCTCGAAGGCCTACAACCCGCTGTTCGTCTATGGCGGCGTGGGTATGGGCAAGACGCACCTGATGCAGGCCATCGGGCACCAGGTGAAGCTGCGCCAGCCGCACGCGGCGATCAGCTATGTCTCGGGTGAGAAGTTCACCAACGAGATGATCAACTCGGTCCGCTACGACAAGATGACCGGCTTCCGTGACAAGTTCCGCACGGTGGATGTGCTGCTGATCGACGACATCCAGTTCCTCGCCGGCAAGGAGCGTACGCAGGAAGAGTTCTTCCATACGTTCAATGCGCTGCACGAGTCGATGAAGCAGATTGTGATCGCCTCGGACCGCCCTCCCAAAGAGCTGGCGGACTTCGAAGACCGTCTGCGCTCGCGCTTTGAGTGGGGCCTGGTGGTCGACATCCAGCCGCCCGATCTCGAGACCAAGGTTGCGATCCTGCAGAAGAAGGCGGAGCTCGAACAGACTGTTCTGCCGATGGATGTGGCTTTGTTCATCGCGGGCAACGTACGTACCAACGTGCGCGAGCTCGAAGGCGCCCTGGTACGTCTGATCGCGTGGTGCTCGCTGCATGGCGTGGAGATCACGCTGCCGACGGCGCAGCAGTGCCTGAAGCAGTTCATCGACACGCAGGTGCGCAAGATCACGATCGAAGCGATCCAGCGCGCTGTGGCTGAGAACTTCGGCATGCGTGTGGCGGAGCTGAAGCAGAAGAATAACTCGCGGCAGATCGTGGTGCCGCGGCAGATTGCGATGTACCTGGCCAAGCAGATGACGGAAGCCTCGCTGCCTGAGATCGGACGCCAGTTCGGCGGCAAGCACCATACGACGGTGATGCATTCGATCGCGAAGATCGATGAGCAGCGCAGGAATGATAAGGATCTGAATCGTACGGTGAACAAGCTGATGGAGACGCTTGGGTAGTGGGAGATCGTCGAGTAGGAAGAGCAAAGGCCGCCCGGGTGGGCGGCCTTTGTGCGTTGTGGGGGTGGAAGAATCATACGTTGTGCATTCAGTTCGATGGAGGGGTTTCGTTAAGGGCACGGGTTTACCCGTGCCACATCAGTCCACCCCCGCACGCGGCTTTAGCCGCTGAGGTAAGCGCGATAAAATCGCGCACAGTGTCTATCCCACCACGACCGGTTCACTCAGGAACGTTCCTGGTCACTACCGCGACCTACAATCGCAGGCGCCTGTTTCAGGTCATTGCGAACTGCGATCTCTTCGTCGAGACACTCCAGCACTATCGACGCCAGGGACACTATCTTTTACATGATTTCGTCGTCATGCCGGAACATGTCCATCTTTTGTTGACACCGCAGAACATCACACTTGAACGAGCTGTAGGACTCATCAAAGGCGGCTTCTCACATCGGTTGGGATCGAAGTTTCCAGTATGGCAACGAAGCTTCACGGATCAGAGGGCTCGCGATCGAGAAGGCTTTCTGGCAGCACGAAGATACATCCACATGAATCCCGTGGAAGAGCGTATGTGCGAGACCCCTGAAGATTACAAGTGGTCCTCGGCGTGGAAGGGCGCGCAGAGGCCTGTGGCGAGCGAATAAAGCCTGGCGCTATGCGCCTTACCTCGGCGGCTAAAGCCGCGTGCGGGGGTGAACTGATGTGGCACGGGTAAACCCGTGCCCTTAACGAAGCCCCTCCATTGAGACCCCCTCATTAACAAAGTTGATTCCCTGCAGAACAGCTGTCTCTTACTAAATAACTGCGGCTGACTTCCATACGAAACGACCCTTCTTTAGCTCTCTCACCCTCCCACCCCTCGCCTCCAAGCCGCTTCCCCGAAACCGTACCGGCTCTTCCACACTTCAACATTCGTATCCCAGCTTTCCACTTTTGCGCTGCCTGCGCGTTTGGGTGTGGGTAAAGTGGGTAGCGTTATCGCCTGTGTTGATGCGGTTCTGCGCGCGCTACGCACATTGCGTACGAGAGTCTGCCGGGGTGGCTCGACAGGGGTTGTGCAGAAAAGGGAAAACCATGGACCTAACCTCGGAGCCGTACCCGGTCGTCCGCATTGTTCGATTTCCGGTGGCGAGTTTTGGAAAGCTTGTGGACCCTGCAAGTGATGATCCTGAAACACTTCGCCCTGATATCCACTCTTCCACCCACAACGATTACTACTACTAGTAATTCTTTCCCTTTCACCTAGTTTTGTAGAAGCGTTCTCGGGGAGCCTCCCAGCAGGGTGGGTGGTCCAAGCGAGAGCCGCATCCTCGCCCCTCCCCCCTTGCGCCAGCATCCGTGGTCAAGGCCCCAAACGAGAGTTCTGGCGGGCGCTTTCGGCCGATGTCCCGTCCCCCACAAAACGTCCCGGGATATTCACACCGAAAAGCGCTCGCACGAAGGGGCCCATTCGCCCTAGAATCAAGGGAACCCACGCACTCCGCGCGAAGGTGTAGCGAAAGCGGAGTTTGCAACTGGGTGAGTGCGCTATCAGCAAGGGAGAACCCTGACCGTGTCCACCGCCACCATCACGCCTGACGTCGCAGCGCCTACCGGCAATCTTGAGATCACCGTCTCGCGCGCAGAGTTGTTGCGCGAGCTAACTGCCGCGCAATCCGTCGTCGAGCGCAAGACGACGATCCCCATCCTCTCGAACTTTCTCTTCGAGGCCTCCGACGACAAGCTCACGATCACCGCGACCGATCTCGACCAGTCGCTGAAGACGAGCTGCGTGGCGAAGGTGAAGAAGGCCGGCGCCTGCACGATCCCTGCCCGCAAGCTGTTCGATTACATCAAGCTGCTGCCCGAGGGCGACATCTCGATCAAGCTCATGGACAACCACTGGGTGCAGATCCGCGCAGGCCGCTCGAACACGAAGATGGTCGGCATGGCGCGCGCGAACTTCCCCCAGGTGCCTGAGTTCCCCGAGGTCGGCGTGTTCAAGATCAACGCCGCCAGCCTGAAGAACATGATCGCGAAGACGATCTTTGCGATCTCGAACGAAGAGTCGCGCTACACGCTGAACGGTGCGCTGCTGGTGCTGAAGGCCGAGTCGATGGCGATGGTTGCGACCGACGGTCATCGCCTGGCGCACATTGAGAAGCTTGGCGAGGCTCTGGAAGGCATCTCGGGCGAGAAGAAGACCCTGATCCCCCGCAAGGCGCTGGCCGAGCTCTCCGGGCTTCTGGGCGCGTCGGAGACGGACTTCGTGGAGTTCGCCGACGACGAGCAGTCGCTGTTCTTCCGCATCGGCGGACGCGTGCTGACCAGCCGCAAGCTGACCGGGCAGTTCCCCAACTACGAGGCCGTGCTGCCGCGCGACAACACGAAGTTCGTCATCGTGCGCTCGGAAGACCTGATGTCGTCGATTCAGCGCGTCGCCCAGTTCGCGGACGAGCGTTCGGGCGCAATCAAGATTCGCCTGGAGCAGAACGAGCTGAAGCTCTCGGCGCAGTCGACGGATGCGGGCGAGTCGGAAGACATCATCGAGACGCCGTATAACTACGATCCTCTCGTGGTCGGCTTCAACAGCTCGTACCTGGTGGACTTCCTGCGCGCGACCGGAGTGACCGGCGAAGTGCGGCTGGAGTTCAAGGATGCGCAGTCAGCCGGCCAGATGCGGCCGGAAGATGGCAACGAGGATGTGAAGTATCGCTACATCCTGATGCCGATGCGTATCTGAGCACTACGCGTGAGATGAGATGAAAAATAACCCATAAGTTGGCCATTTGGCCAACTTATGGGTTATTTTTTGCTTGAACAAAACATTCCGCGTGGAATAGAGCAAGGCATAGACTTTCATTGCGGATTTTCGGACCGGCTGCCTGCTCGTCGGACAAAAGAAGAGGATTGGTGCCCTAGGCGTTGCTCCAAATCACCAGGATTTAGTTGATTGCATTGATCACAAATGGAGTCGATGAGCTAGCCCGCAGCTCAATAAGGATCACACCTTGAGTCGCCGCAACGAAGCGTTGGATAAGGATGCCTGCGGTAAACTGCACCCTAGACTATGCCGCCAAAGATGAAAGACATCGCCGCCGCCGTTGGAGTATCCGTGGTGACGGTGTCCAAGGTACTGAACGGAAACAAGAGTATCAGCGAGCACACCAGCAAGCGTGTTTTGGCGTGTGCTGAACGTCTTGGCTATCTTCCGAATCTGGCCGCCAAGGAACTGGTGACCGGACATTCCAGGATTGTCGGTCTTATCGTCCCGGAGCTGATGCATAGCTTCTTCTCTGAAGTGGCTGCGAGTCTGCTGGAAACGCTACGACCGCATGGCTATGGACTAATTATTTCTTCCTCGCGAGACGACTCGGCTCTGGAACGAGAAGAAGTGCGGCAGATGTCGGCTAGAAACGTAGACGCTTTGGTCATCGCTTCCTGCGAAGCGGATTCGCCTGTGCTGTGTCGTACAGCTAAAGAGAGACCCGTCATCCTCCTGGATCGCAAGATCGATGGGGTTGCAAGTGGTGCATTTGTCGGTACGGACGATGTGATGGCGGGCGAAATTGCGACGGGGCATCTGATCGCCGGCGGATACAAGAGGATCGCCTACATTGGCGGGTCGAGCCTGAGTTCCAGCGTGGATCGGGAGACAGGCTATCGAAACGCTCTCAAGGAGGCACGCATCCGGTTCATCAAGAGTTTGGTGGTCACCCTGCCGCAAAACGAAGAAGCGTCCCATCGATATGCGGCTGCAGCTATGCGTAAGCTTTTGCAGAACGCGCAGCGGCCTGATGCCGTGTTTTGTTACAACGACACGACTGCTTATGGTGTGGTTCATTCAGCACTCGAAGCAGGGCTTCGAGTGCCTCAGGATCTTGGAGTGGTGGGGTGCGGGTACCTTCGCTTGAACGAGTTCATGCGAGTCCCTCTGACCTCAATCGATCAAGACACAGCACGGCTCGGGCAGGAATCCGCGCGCGCTGCGCTGAAGATGATCGAAGGACGGCAATCGAACAGCTCCGGTAAAAAGCTGGAAGTCATTGTGCCCTCACGTCTGATCCAGGGCGAATCCACCCGGAAACTACCCCTCGCTGTCACGAAGTAGCTCCCCCCACGTACTTTAAAGTACTACGTGGAATTGAGCCTCAAGAACAACCTCACGTGACGGAAAGTTCATAGGAAAACAATTTCCTCTTGACAAGCATGGTTTGAGCGGCGCACTATCCGCTGCGTCAACAATTTAAGGTAAACGCTAACCTAGAGCTAATGTAGCGCTTACCTCCGCATCTCAAGAGGACTACGCATGATTCGCTCCCTGCTTCATCAACTTCGTCAGGCCGTCACACCTTTCTCCATCGTGGGGGTGCTTATCTGTCTATTGCTCTCCCCTGATTCAGTGATTGCACAAGCGAGTGGTCGCGGAACGATTCAAGGAACAATTACCGATCCAAGCGGTGCCCTGGTCCCGGAAGCCATGGTGACGGCTACTGAAGTGAACACCAACGTCGTGCGACAACAGAAGGCGACCCGTGATGGCTTCTATGCCATAGCGGCAATCGATCCAGGAACCTATCGAGTCACGGTCGCAGCTCCAGGCTTCAAGACGTTCACTCATGACAAGGTCGTCGTCGACGCGATCCAGGTTGTGGGTTTGGATTTCGAGCTGGAGATTGGATCTGCGGATTCCGTAGTGACGGTGACGACCGCGCCACCGCAACTGAACACGACAAACGCGACGCTAGGCAGCACGATTGAGAGCGATACTTACCGCGCCCTTCCTCTGCAGCTCGGAAACCAGCCCCGAGATCCAACGGGCTTTGTAGCGCTGACGCCTGGAGTCACCGGAAGCGGCGGTGTCCTCAACTTCAACGGTGGGCAGGCCAATCTAAACGAGACTTATGTCGACGGCGTGGCGATGGATGATGTGAACCAACAGAGTGATTGGGCGGTCGTTCACAGTACCTTTTCAGTGGATGCAGTCGACCAGTTCAATGCCCAAACGAGCAGTGTTTCTGCCGCGTATCAAGGTGTGGGTCTGCAGAACTATGTTCATAAGTCGGGAACCAATGTGTATCACGGTGCCTTGTTCGAATACTTCCGGAACACAGCCTTGGATGCCTGGGGGACGTTCGCCAAGCACAGTATCAATGCGATCACTGGTGCTCCGATAAAGCCGGTGGAGCACAACAATGAGTTTGGCGGCACGTTCGGTGGTTATATCCCACATTTCAAGGACAAGATCTTTTTCTTCTTTTCCTACGACAACACGCGCTTTCTTTCGGGAACGAACCCGTCCTATCAGACCGTCCCAACCGTTCTTGAGCGGCAGGGCAACTTCACGGAACTGGCGGCAGCCGGTCAGCCTGTGTATGACCCTAAGAGCACCGTGTGTGGGGGCACGCCGAACGTCTGCACGCGCGGCCAATTCTCTTACAAGGGTCAGGCAAACGTGATTGACCCGGCACGTCTATCGCCAATTTCTCAATATATGCAGCAGTTCCTGCCGACCCCGAGTAATGGCAATCTTGTAAACAACTATCTTGGCGGGTTCAACACTGGTTTCAACTACCCGAGGTACAGCACGAAGGTGGACCTCGATCTCATCAAGAGGCACCGCATCTCGATTCTCTTCCTCGAAGGTGGCCGCGTTGCGAACCCGGCATGTTGTGATGCGAGCGGTCTGCCACAGCCTTATCTTTCGACTGTCGGCAACACCCAAAACAATCTGACGGCTATGGTCTCTGATACGTGGACGATCAGCGATCATACTGTCAATCGGCTTACCTATGCGTTCAATGCTGGAAGCTTCGACGGAGTCGGCAATACGAACCCCAGTGCGGCGGACCCGAAGTGGTGGGCTTCGGCTGCGGGCATCACGAACGTTCCTGCCGGACAGGCATCCGACTCATTTCCCCGGACTACATTCGGCGGATCGAACGCTCCAACTTCATGGACGCAGTCGGACACCGCGCTCCGTAATCCGGTGAATGTGTTCCACATCGTGGACTCGTTTCAGACAGTCAAAGGTATCCACTCGATTAGCGCCGGCGGTGAGGTGCAATGGCAGGAATCGAATAACACGTCGATCGATACAGGAACCTATCTATCGTTGTCTTACTCGAACAACGAGACAGCGGGTTTCAACCCGAACAGCGCGACGTTGAACACGAAACAAGGCGGCGGCTATGCAAGCTTTCTCATCGGGGCTGTTGACGGCGCAGGAATCACCGATAACCGACCCGCAGCCACGATCTACAGCCGATATATGAACTTTTCTCCCTATGTGCAGGACGACATCAAGCTGACGAGAAAGTTGACCGTCAACGCTGGTTTGCGCTGGGATCTCTTTACGCCCTGGCGAGAGACAGAAAATCGTTTCTCTTATCTAAGCCTTGCCGCAATCAACCCGGTTACGGGAACACCGGGTGCCTTACGATTCGGTGGCAATGGCGATCCGTCGATCTATTGCAACTGCACCCGTCCAGTACAGATCTGGTACAAGAACTTTGGACCAAGGTTTGGATTCGCGTATGCGATCGATCCCAAGACTATCCTCAGGGGCGGATTCTCCCTGACCTTCACACATGGTGGTGGTGTCGGGGGCCGCGCAAACGCGTCGTCAGGGTCTGGCCAACTTGGGTTCAATGGAGGATCATCCCCGTCCACCACGAACGGCGGCATCACTCCCGCGTTCTATCTCGACAGCACAAATAGCGCGCTTCCTTCCTACACTCTTCCTCCGAGCATCGATCCTGCTTACGGCACTGGCTATACCACCACCGCTGCCTACAGCACGCCGGTCACCGTGACCTACGCCGACCCCTACCTCAGTAAACGCAGCCCCTATTCGGAAAATTTCAATTTCGGTCTGCAGCGGCAGTTGATGGAAGGGCTCACCCTCAGCGCCGACTATGCTGGCGCCAACGGCAAGTTCCTTCCCACCAGTATTGGAAGGGGAATCTATTCGAATCAGCTCGATCCGCAGTATTACGCGCTCGGCAGCTTGCTGACGGCCTCAGCGAGTGCGGCAAATGTTGCGGCGGCGCAGAAGATTCTGCCATCGTTCAAGCTGCCCTCCGCGAACTACTCTCCGAGTGCGTCGATCGGGCAGGCGTTGAGGCCCTTTGCTCAATACAACGGCTTCTCCGACATCTGGGGGAACGTTGGGACGTCGACCTACAATGCTCTCCAGATCCAATTGACGCAACAGCAGCGCTGGGGATTGAACTATGGCCTCGCATATACCTGGGCGAAGACGATGGATGATACCGGTACGAGCCGTTCTGCGTATGGCGTAAACGGTATCCCCGCGGGCTACGTTGAACGTTCTCCGAGCGCGAGCGTAGACATTCCCAACCGGATCTCCTTATACGCTGTCTACAATGCTCCCTTTGGAAAGAGCGGGCCCTGGATCGAACGCCAACTGGTGAAGAACTGGACACTCTCGACCATCCTTCAGCACCAGGCGGGACTACCTCTCGCGATCACTGCGAGCGGCTGCAACATGCC
Organism: Granulicella mallensis; assembly: GCF_014203225.1. Lineage (GTDB taxonomy): Bacteria > Acidobacteriota > Terriglobia > Terriglobales > Acidobacteriaceae > Granulicella > Granulicella mallensis_A. Next base: position 124,636 of record NZ_JACHIO010000014.1, read on the forward strand.
GTTCGGAGGCACCTGCATGCCGAACCTGAATCCGGCACACACAGGTCCGATCCGCATCAACGGTGGCTGGGGACGAAAGGGCCCTACGGCTTCGACGACTCAGTACATCGATCCCACGGCGTTTTCCGTGCCTGCAGCCTATACGCTCGGGAATGCCCCACGTACCTACGCCTATGGGCTGCGTGGCCCAGGAAACTATGACGAGTCACTCAGCTTACGGCGCGCTTTCGGGATCTGGGAACGCCTGAAGTTCACCTTCGAAGCGAGCCTCTTCAATGTGGACAACCACGTCGACTACAGTTCACCGGGCGTATCCTTCTCGAGCGCGATTCCCAACAGTACCAGTGGGAGTTCGAATGCATTCGGCACCGTGACCGGACAGGCAAACAGCTCGCGGCGCGCCCAGTTCTCCGCCCGACTTGATTTTTAGTGCAGCTGACCGCACTGGGATCTACTGCATCCACGCAAACATCTCAACCCTTGAGCTTCAAACGTGAAAGGAATTATGGCGGAGCAAGTTGTGAACGGGCTTACCCGGAGAGAGTTCATGATCAAAGGAACGGTCGCAGCATCGATGGCGGCCGCGATGGGGAACACTACTGTCTTCGCGCAGAAAGGAGCTCCCGCAGGCGCGCCAGATGCCTACGCCACCGCAAAACCGATGATCGATGGCGCATTCAAGCCGACCTGGGAATCTCTGAGAGATCACTACGTCACCCCGGCATGGCTTAATGAAGCTAAGTTCGGCATTTTTATTCATTGGGGACTGTATTCCATCCCGGCTCACATCAACGAGTGGTACATCCGTCACATGTACACAACCGACGTGGAATGGCATACGAAGCACTATGGTCCGCCTGACAAATTCGGCTATAAGGACTTCATCCCATTTTTTACAGTCCCAAAGTATCAGCCAACAGAATGGGCTTCCTTATTCAAGCAGGCTGGAGCTCGATATGTCGTACCGGTTGCGGAACATCATGACGGGTTCGCGATGTGGAACAGCGAGATCACTCCCTGGTGCGCCGGCAAGATGGGACCGAAGCGTGATCTTATCGGCGAGCTGGCCGGGGCCGTCAGGCAGCAGGGCATGATCTTCGGCGTCTCCAGCCATCGAATGGAACACCATGATTTTGCGTATCCGGCGGACGGCGTGCCAAACGATCAGTTCGATCCGAAGTATGCAGGGTTTTATGGCCCACCGATCCCCGGAGACATGAATGAAGGGAATGCCTCCAGGGAGTTCCAGGAGGATTGGCTCGCACGTGTGCAAGAGCTCGTCGACAAATACGAGCCGCAGATGATCTATTTCGATAATGGGGTCAATCCCCGCGAATATGACGACGTGAAGCTGCGCGCTGCCGCTTATTACTACAACCGCGCACTCCAGTGGAAGAAGCAGGCGACCCTGGCGACCAAAGATGTGGCCTATCTCTTCGGCAGCGTTCAGGATTTTGAGAAGGCTCAACGCGCTCCAAACTGGATCTATCCGGCAGCGGGCTGGCAATGCGACGACGCGCTCGGCAACACGTGGGGCTATACAGACGGAATGACGATCCGGCCTGCTGACAGCATTATTCGTGAGCTTATCGAAATGTCCAGTATGGGCGGCAATCTGCTGCTGAACATTTCACCGCAAGGTGACGGAAGCATTCCCGAACAGCAGCAACAGGTGCTGCGTAGCGTAGGCGAATGGTTACGTGTCCATGGAGAAGGAGTTTATGGAAGTCATCCGTGGAGGGTGATGGGCGAAGGCCCTTCTACACCCGCAGAAGCACCGGGCAACTGGAAGGGTGGATCGACTGCTCAGGCAGGTCCGCGAATTCAAGCAAGGCGTCCCGCACCGCTCACGGAAGAAGACTTTCGCTTCACGACCAGTGGCGGGAATCTCTATGCCTTTGGTTTTAAACCACCTGCAGGGCGAGCGAAGATCAAAAGCCTGAGAGTCGGGCTCGCAAAAGTCGATCAGGTGCAACTCATGGGAGATTCAACTCCTCTGCGTTTCGAGCAGACCGACACGGCTCTTGAGGTGCAGATACCAGCGCAAGCTCTTACGGTATTTCCGTACTGTCTCCGGGTTCGCGGGATGATGCCCTTGTAGCGAACTGCAGTCGTATCTTGACCGGCTCCCAAGCCGGGCGGCAACAAATTTCGTTTCATCCAGTGAAGGCCCATGCAGAGATTCTGTTTCACGCTTAAGCTACGCTCCGACCCAAAACTCATTGCTGAGTACGTAGAGTTGCATCGCCATGGACGCCCGGAGATTCATAAGAGCATTCGTGATGCCGGTATTCTCGATATGCAGATCTTCCTTACGGGAAACCAGTTGTTCATGATCATGGATACGACGGATGGATTCACGCCGGAGCGCAAAGCAAAGATGGATCGGGAAAATCCGGCAGTCATGGAGTGGGAACGTTTGATGAGCCGCTTCCAAGACGTCGATGAAGAAGGCGATCCAACGGCACGTTGGCTTCCTCTTACCAAGATCTATCAACTTGAACAGAACCAGGTTCACCCCTGGCCGATGGACAAAACAGGCTGATTTAGGTAAACGTTAACCCTAGAGGCAGGCAGTAACGATGCGATATCGAGTTCTCGGAAATACCGGAGTTTCCCTCTCCTCCATCGGCTTTGGCGCGTCTCTCCTTGGCGATGTGTTTGGGCCTGTGTCTCGTTCGGGTGATGCGGTGTTGATCGGTGCGGCGATCGACAGGGGTATCAACTTCTTTGATGTCTCTCCTTACTATGGATCGGGCTTAGCAGAGGAGCGGCTCGGGATCGCCCTGGAACCGCACCGAAAGAATGTTGTGCTTGCAACCAAGTGTGGACGTCACGGCACAGACGACTTCGATTTTTCGGCAAAAGGGATAAGGTCGCAGGTAGAAGCATCCCTGCGACGCCTGCGGACCGATTCTGTTGATCTGTTGCAGGCGCATGACGTCGAATTTGGTGACGTTGAGCAGATTATCCATGAGACGCTACCCGCTCTTGCAGAGCTAAAACGTGAGGGGAAAGCGCGATTCATCGGGATCACTGGATACTGGCCTGGTCTGCTTGCACAAATCGTGCAGAGCCATCCAGTGGATTCTGTCCTCAACTACTGCCACTGGAATCTGTTTGCAAACGATATGGATGCTCTTCTGACGCCGGCCACACAAGCAAAGGGTGTTGGTCTGATCAATGCGTCTCCTTTGCATATGGGACTGCTTGGTGGTGGCCCGATTCCAGAGTGGCATCCGGCTCCCGAGACGATCCGTGCGGTCGCGCGGTCTGTGGTGGCGGAGTGCAGAGGGAGAAGTATTGATCCAGCGACACTCGCAGTCTGGAAGTGTCTTCAACACCCTGTAAAAGCCAGCACGCTGGTTGGGATGGCGAATGCCGCAGAGGTAGCAAGCAGTTGCGCAGCCTTGGAATTACAACCAGAGAAAGATCTGCTCGCAGCGATCACAGAATCCATACGTCCTGTCCATAACGCTGCATGGCCACAGGGCAGGCCGCAAAACCAGGATCGCGCACTCGGTCACGACTCGCTCTCATTGGAGCCACGATGATTGAGCGGATCGGAACCTGCTGCAGAAAGGGTAAGCCATGAGAGCGTTATCGCTACTCTCGCCAGGCAAATTATCGATCGTCGATGTTCCCGAGTTAACCGGGGAGGACGGCGTGTTGTTAAAGGTTGAGATGGTCGGCCTCTGCGGCTCGGATCTGAATAGCTATCGAGGCAACAATCCGATGGTCTCTTATCCGAGAATTCTCGGGCATGAGATCGCTGGAACGGTGATGGAAGGAAGCTCTCTGTACGCGCCTGGCACAAGGGTCATGGTTTCTCCTTATACCCATTGCGGAACTTGCGCGGCCTGCATTCGTGGACGGTTTAACGCTTGCCAGTGCAATGAGACCTTTGGCGTGCAACGGGATGGCGCACTTGTGGAATGGCTCCGTGTTCCCGAAGACAAACTGTACGCCTCGTCGAAACTGTCCCTGCGAGAACTCTGCCTGGTGGAACCGCTTACGGTGGGCTTCCATGCTATAGCCCGAGGCCGTGTAACCGCACAAGATGTGGTGGCCGTTTATGGTTGCGGTGGCGTCGGACTAGGGGCGATTGCTGGAGCCGCCTTTCGTGGTGCACAGACGATTGCGATCGATCAGGATGAGGAAAAACTTAATACGGCTCAGGCGGCGGGAGCCGCGCACATCCTCCATACGAAATACGATGACGTGACCGCGAGGTTGATGGAACTCACAAACGGCAAAGGTCCCGATGTGATCATCGAGGCGATCGGGCTTCCGCAAACCTTTCGTGCTGCAGTAGAGCAAGTGGCCTTTACAGGCCGTGTCGTTTACATCGGCTATGCCAAACAGCCGGTGGACTACGAAACAAAACTATTCGTGCAGAAGGAGCTCGACATCCTCGGCTCCCGAAACGCTCTCCCGGAGAATTTTCGAGAGGTCATCGCGATGCTCGAATCGGGCATGTTTCCGGTCGCGCGCACTATCAGTGCCGTTGTTGGTATGGAGGAGGCACCTCTAAAGTTTGCCCATTGGGCGGCCCAACCCGAGACTGTCACAAAAATCCTGGTCCGGGTCGCCGAATGATGGGAACACGGGGCATGCCTAAATGGTAGACCGGTGAACGGCTTCAACGTTCAGGAAGGGAGCTCGGGGTGAAAGAAGCTTGAATCTGCGAATTTGATGACACGCCCTGGCGTTTAGACAGCGGAGGGAGAATCCAGTTCGGTGGCGTCCTCTTCCGGCTCGGCGAGATAGAGGCGTTCTTCATCCGCGTCGTATTCGAAGAGGTGCGCGTAGCGGCCCCAGTCGATGAGCGTTTGAAATTGCTTCTCCGCTTCCTCATCCGAGAAGTGTTCATCCAGAATGTCCAACAGAAACTCTTTGCCGATACGCCCATCGCGCTTTTCTTCCAGCACTCGCAGGACGGTTGCGGTGAGAGGGACGCGGCTGAGGAGCTGTTCCTTGAAGATCTCGTGGCTGCGGTGAACGCCGGCGGTAGCGAACTCTTTTCCTGTGTCCGTGAGGATTACATCGCCTTCCGCAACGCTGGCAAAGCCGAGGAGAGCTGACGCATCGACGGCCGGCAACAGGTCGTCGATCTCCAACCGCAGGTCATTTGCGAGTTGCGGCAGGTCCTCGCGGCCACCGCGATCGTGGATGATCTCCAGCAGGCCGCTGATGCCTCCCGAACGTGCATGCGGCAGCATGGGGAAGCGCTTCGTTGGCTTCGCGGTTGCCGCAGGGATCTCTTCTACCGCCGCTTCGGGGTTCGTCATCACGGTATATACGTGATCCACGAGCGCGCGAAAGCGAGGTCCGTTCTTATCTCTGGGACGCGGAATGTCGACTCGGACTTCTCCGCGAATACGCCCCGGATTCGTGCCGAGGATCACGATTCGATCGGCGAGAAGGATGGCCTCCTCGATGTTGTGCGTGACCAGCAGAATGCTCTTGGAGGGGAACGAGCCCTTCTCCCATAGATCGCTGATTTCACCGCGAAGGTTCTCTGCGGTGAGGACGTCGAGGGCGCTGAAGGGTTCATCCATCATCAGCACATCCGGCTTCATGACGAACGCCCGGGCGAATCCGACACGCTGGCGCATTCCACCCGAAAGCTCCTTCGGATACGCTCCTTCAAACCCTTCCAGACCGACCATCTGCAGAGCGTGCATGGCTTCCTTCTCCGCGGTCTCTTTGGAGACTCCACGGGCAGTCAGCCCAAGCTCGGCATTTTCCTGGACGGTCAGCCAGGGGAGTAGCGCGAAGCTCTGAAAGACCATCGCGACGTCCGGGTTCGGTCCCCGCAGAAGCACACCGTGACGCGTCACGGTGCCGGTGCTCGGTTCAATGAGCCCCGCCAGGATGCGCAGTAGTGTGCTCTTGCCGGAGCCGCTGCGTCCGAGGAGTGCTACGACTTCACTGGGGGCAACGTTGAGCGAGACGGTCTCAAGAACTGTCTGCTCTCCACCTGCGGAGAGTGGGAATGTCTTCGAGACCTGTTCGGCCGTCAACAGGGTTGTGGCTTGTGCCATGTTGCTTCTCCGATCAACTAAGTTGGAACCGCGTTTGCGCCAGACGATAGAGCGGCTTCCACAAAATACGATTCAAGGTGACGACGAACACGCTCATCAAGCTAACGCCGAGTACGATGCGCGGCCAGTCGCCGACCGAGGTTGCGTCAGCGATGTAGGCGCCCAGGCCTGCGGCCCTCAGCGTTGTGTGTCCCCAGGAGACGATCTCGGCCACAATGCTCGCATTCCAGGCTCCGCCTGAAGCGGTGATGGCGCCCGTGACCCAGGAACCGAAGATGCTCGGGCCGATGAGGAACTTCCATTTGCGGAAGCCGCGAAGGCCGATGCTGGTGGCCATCTCGCGCAGATCGTTGGGGACGGACTGCGCTCCGCCAATGACATTGAACAGCAGATACCACTGTGCTCCAAGGGCCATCAACAACATGCTGCCCCAGTTCAGGTGGATTCCCAACCGGATGAAGATGAGCGTCGCAAACGGAAAGAGGAAGTTCGCCGGGAAGGAAGCGCAGATCTGTACCAGCGGCTGAGACAGGCGCGCGAGCCTGGGATTGAAGCCGATGGCAACGCCGATGGGGGTCCAGATAAGGGTGCTCAAGACCAGCAGCGCCAGCACCCTGGCTCCGGTTGCCAGCCCGAGCAGAGCGGCGTGGCCGACCTCGGCCATGCCGACACTCGAAAGGATGAAGCGAACGGCGGCAATGATCATCCCCAGGGCCAGCAATGAAACTACAACGTTGAAGACTCTATCCGCAGTCTTCGACGGGCTCGTGTGCCCCGCGTGCGGCCTTACTCTCGTGAGGTTGGAGAACAGCCGGTCCAGCCTGATCAGAGACGGGCCCAGGATGCGTTCAAAGAGAGCGGGAAGGGATGCGGCACGCCAAAGGTCAACGACCCAGAAGCGGCGTTCTTCACCGGCGCTCAACTCCAGCTTGTAACGATCGGCAATCGTGACCAGCGGCTTCCAGAAGAACTGGTCGATCAGCAGGACCAGAATGATCATCGTCACAACAGCCCAGGCGACTGCGTGCAGGTCGCGAGCGGCAATGGCGGAGGCGACATACGAACCCAGCCCAGGGAGCGTGTATTGCCGGTTCAATACGCTGATCGATTCGCTGGCAGCGAGGAAGAACCATCCGCCGCCGAAGCTCATCATGCCGTTCCACACCAGGCCGATCACGGAAGAAGGCAGTTCCAGCCGCGTGAACCGCTCCCACTTGGAGAGGCCGTAGAGCGTTACCATCTCGTCCATCTCGGCCGGAACCGTGCGGAGGGACTGGTAGAACGAAAAGGCCATGTTCCAGGCCTGGCCTGTGAAGATGGCAAAGATGGAGGCGGCTTCGAGGCCAAGCAGGCTGCCCCTGAACATCGCAATAAACAACGTCACTGTGACGGAGAGGAAGCCGAGCACCGGGACGGACTGAAGGATATCCAGCAGCGGGATGAGGACCTTCTCCGCTCGCCGGCTTCGTGCGGCGGCATAGCCGTAGACGAAGGTGAAGAGGGTTGAGAATCCCAGTGCAATGAACATTCGCAACGTGGAGCGAGCAGCGTAATTCGGAAGATTGCGCGGGTCCAGGCTGATCGTTGGAATGACATCCGGCGGACTGAACTTGACGAGCGATTCAGCGCCTACGCGTGCGGCCACATACAGCAACACGAGTGTCCCGAGGCCCACCGCGATATCGGCGGCAGCGAAGGAGGGTTGCGAGTCCGATTCAGTCCGAAAGCCAAGACCGAACTGCGGTATACGGGAAAATTTCACGGCCCTGTTGACCTTCCTCTCCGAATTTGCTCGGTGCGTCGGAAAAGGATACCAAAGCCATGTTGCGTTCCCGCAAAACGTATCTCTATGTCAAAGACGCACGATTCAACTCTATTCGTTCCTAAGGAGGTCAGGATTTATGCACCCCTACCGTTTTGTTTACGTCCCCCCACAGAGACGTCATCCTGAGCGAAGCGTCCCGGTCTTTGGGACGCGGAGTCGAAGGACCCCGAAGGTTGCAATCCTGCGCATGCCCCTCGCACCTTTTCTACCCCATGCGCCTGAGCCTGGGCTTTCGTACTGGAAAGGTTCCAACATCATGGGCGAGATAAAGACTTTCGGGGTCCTTCGACTCCGCGCCTCGCAAAAAACGCGAGGCGCTCCGCTCAGGATGACGATCTTGTGGGGGATGAAAGCAAGTGGCTAAAGAATATTGACGGCCCGCGCCGCCAGGAGGGCCACCGTCGTGAAGGAGATGAGTGCCTGTATCATCACCATGACCTTTGCCCAGGATGACAGAACGGGAGTATCGGTGGGCGAAAAAGCCGTGCTGGTATTGAACGCCAGAAACAGGTAGTCGATAAAACCGGGACTCCAGCATTGCTCCCCCATGACTCGTTTCGACTGTTGATCGAGGGTCATCTGCGGAAACAGAAAAGCTCCATCGGTATGAACTCCGCGCAGTTCGCGTGCACGAGGCCCTCCCGCATCCAGACGCCAATACCACGATGCGAAGACGAGAATGTTCGTGATCCATAGCGCAGCAGCGGAGATCAAAAGCTCTTTCGGCGTCTCCTTATGCGAGGGAAGGGCTAGGAGAAGAAGTCCCAACGACCAAACCATGTCCACGGTCACGATGGAGACCATCAGATACCCCAGGACCTGGTTGAGACGGTTATCTCCATGAAGTCGTGCCAATACCGTAGGGATGGTAAGTCCCGCCACGATAGGGATCAGGAGCCAGCCTGGCCCTACGGACAGAGACTCCGGCAAGGCCAGACGCAGACCGCCGACAGCAAGGAGAGCCAGCAGCGCGGGCCAGCGTGGTTCCAGATGGATAGAACGCGTTGTCATCAAGGTGTCTTCATCGATAGAACGTTTAAACCGGCCGGGACTGATCCTTCCTCCCGGCACATGGGGAGAACTGAGTTCATCTTATTTGAGATAGATGGGATTGCGACCGCACTCGTCGCTCAGCGCTGAACGATAGAAACGTCTGGCCTTTTCCGCTAACGATCGGCGATAGGGAATTGAATATGGATTTAGATAAGGGACTCACTACACTAGCCTGTCTTAATACAACGCTAAAATGCCCTATTCATGCGGGTTTTACCGCCATGAATAGAGCATTAGCTTAGGGAAATGAGTTAGGAAACAGCGTTCTTCGCTATTACCTGCTTATAGAACTCCGCGCTTAACTTAGGCGTCCGCTGCTGCGTGGCGAAATCGACATAGATGATGCCGAAGCGCTTCTCGTATCCATCGGCCCACTCGTAGTTATCCAGCAGGCTCCAGAGGAAGTAGCCTTTGACCGGCACGCCCTCGGATACTCCGCGCTGAAGCTGGGTGAGGTAGTTACGCAGAAACATCACGCGGTCCGTGTCGTAGACCTTGCCCTCAGGTGTGAGGTGGTCGTTCGAAGACGCGCCGTTCTCGGTGATGTACATCTCCTTCACCTTCCAGACCTCATGGACCAGCTTCGGTCCCCAGTAGATGCCCTCCGGGCCGACGTTGAGCCAGGGGCTGAACATGTGGGGATAAGAGCTGGGAGGAGGTACGACGGCGTAGCCCTTTTCTGAATTGTCCGCACGAACATACATGGGCTGATAGATGTTGATGCCCACGAAGTCCAGCGGGCTGCGAATGATCTCCATCTCTTCCGCTGTGAACCTGGGAGCGTTTTCTCCGAGGCGCTTGAGGTAAAGGTCCGTGTAGCGTCCCTCCTGCACCACGGTGAGGAACGAAGCATTCTCTTCGCGCAGGGCCTTGTGCGCGGCTTCGATGTGTTCCGGCGATTCGACGACCGGCGTCGTCGCGGAGATATTCTCGGCGAGGCCGACCTTGGTGCCGGGCTTGACCGTTGCGCGAATCGCCCGCACTGCCAGGCCGTGGCCCAGCACGACGTGGTGGTTCAACTGCGCGAGACGCTTGTCATCGAGCTTGAGGCCGGGCGCGTGCCTGCCTTCTCTGTTGCCTACGTCGACGAAGGTGCGCATCTCGTTCATGGTCATGAAGTGGCGGACCTTGTCCGAGAGCTTGCCTGCGGTGTAGCCCGCGTAGTCGGCAAAGGCCTTGGAGGTGTCGTGGTTCTCCCAGCCGCCCTTGTCCTGCAGCGTCTGGGGGAGGTCCCAGTGATAGAGCGTGCAGAAGGGTTGAATTCCGGCTTCAAGAAGAGCGTCGGCCAGGTGATGGTAGAAGTCCAGTCCCTGCGGATTAGGGGAGCCGGTGCCGGTGGGGAAGATGCGCGACCAGGAGACCGAGAAGCGGAAGGTCTTAAGCCCCAGCCCCTTCATGATCTGGATATCTTCCTTGTAGCGGTGGAAAAAATCGTCGGCGACATCGCCGGTATCTCCGTTGTGGGTCTTGCCCGGAGTATGGGAGAAGGTGTCCCAGATCGAGGGGCCGCGGCCAGCCTCGTGGACTGCGCCTTCTACCTGGTAGGAGGCTGTTGCCGAACCCCAGAGAAAATCGCTGGGAAAGGTTCGGGTCGTCCCGGCAGAGTGCGTTGAGGGGGCCGAGGCTCCTTCGGTTGCGAATCCAACACGAGGTAGGGAGAGGGCTGCGGCGGAACCGCCCAGGATGCGGGCAAGGGTGCGGCGAGTGATGTTATTCAACACAGAAGCTCCAGGCTGCAAAATTCTTTAGTCAGTCAATCACAGCAATCAAATGAAAAGCCAACGAGCCGCCGATCCGTGAAGGCTATCGGCGGCTCGCCGTGTTTTCCAGTTAGTATCTGTCTGCTTAGAACTGTAGCTTCAGAGCAAACTGAAACTCCCTGGGGTTGTAGTTAGGATCAACTTGGGTAATCTGTCCGAAGCCCGCGTTGCCAAACTGCTGCTCCGGTTGGCCATTATTCCGAATATAGAAGTTGGGCGTGTTGGAGATGTTGAAGGACTCGACACGGAACTGCACATTCACAGGTCCCGCAATGGGAAAGGTCTTGAATAGGGAAAGATCGACGTGCCGGAAGTCGGGACCAAACAGCGAGTTGCGCTGGGTGTTTCCAACGGTTCCGAGCGGTTGAGGAGCGAAGGCTGCCGTGTTGAAGAACTCTGTCAGGGTCTTGTGAGCCAGACGAGCCTCCCCGATTTGGTTGGGCCGATCAGGATTATTGCAGTTTTGCGGGCATGCACGATTGCTGAAGCCGTGCTGTTTGCCGTCGCTTTCGACAGGATTGTCGACGCCGGAACCCGAATTGACGATCGAGAAGACCTTTCCACTCTGCCAGGCCGTGATGATATTTGCCTCCCACCCGGCGAAGACAGCCTTTTTGATGCCGCTGAACTCCTTTCCGTACTGCAGTTCATAGTTGAGCGAGAGAGCAAAGCGGTTTTGAATATCGGTGTCCGATTTGCCGTACTCGATCTGGCGGATGCGGGTCGGGTCGGCGTGGGACCAACCCTGGTCGCCCTGCTGGGAGAAGCTGCTGATGTCGGCCAGGGCCTTGGCCCAGGTGTAGTTCGCATCGAAGGCCAGCCCCCTGGTAAAGCGACGCTGGAAGGAGGTCTGCAGACCGTTGTAGTTCGAGATGCCCTCGCTCTGGATATAGCTGACTCCACCCAGATTGGGAAGCGTCGCGCTTAGGGGACGGGCTGCTCCGGCTGGATTAGTGAGGACGTTGAAGGGCTTGGGTTGGTTGATGTTGTCGATCGACTCCGGCAGGTGCTGGCCTATGCTGCCTACATAGCCGATGGTGAAGACATTGGCGCCAAACTGCTGCTCAAGCTGCAGATTGAACTGCTGGATGAGAGCCGATTTGAAGTTGGGGGCTTCGGCCACGAACCCAAGACCGGGGATCGTGGACAGGTTCGCGATTTGGGCTGCCGTAGGAGGCGCGGGAACCGGCAAACCCTCGTTTAGCGTTCCAGGTTGACCTTGAGCCGCGCAATCCCCGTTTTGGCCAGCAAATTGATTCTGGGCCATTTCGATCTGGACGGCGATGGTGGACTGGCAGGAGGGGTTATAGACGGAGGTAAACGGTGCGTTCTTCAGATCGGCGTTCGAGGTATAGTTGCCGGGAAAGAAGCTAAGACCGTAGCCTCCGCGAAGGACAAGCGTAGGCGTCATGGAATAAGCGAAGCCGAGGCGGGGAGCGACGTTGGAGTGGTCGGTCGGAATGTCTACCTGGGAGTTGACGCCATTGACCCCGGCAATCTTCAAGGCCGAGGATACGTTTCCGGCATTCAGGGTGAGCGCCTCCGGGAAGTCGAAGTTCGAGATATGGTTATGCGCTTCGGTGAAAGGGGTAAAGACGTCGTAGCGAACGCCCAGCAGCAGCGTCAGCTTCGGGCTGATCTTCCAGCTATCCTGCGCGAAGCCGCCCGGCTCGTAGCTGCGGTAGTCGGGAGGGCTCAGGTTGAAGTTGCGCTGTTGGTTGTTGAAGGCGCCGACCAGGGTTGAGGCAAGCTGATTATTTTGCTGCGTCAATTGGTCAGGGTCGCTATCGCTGGGCAGATTGAACTGGTACGCGCCAACGGCAGAGGCGCTCTGCACGTTGCGAGCCTGTCTGCGAAGGAAGACGGCACCGAACTTAAAGTTGTGGTTCCCCTTGGTCCAGCTTAGTGAACCGGAGTACTGGAAGGTGTTGTCGATGTCCTGCAGAGGAACATAAGCACCGTCGCCAATATCGCCGAAGGGGCCGACGGAGATGGGTGTCAGGGAGTTGGCGAAAGGGCTGAAGGCGGTCATATTTGCCGGAAAACCGACGGTCTGATCGGCATTCAGGCCATAGTTGAGCGGGAGTGAGAGGTTGTTGATCCGAGTGAAGGCCGCCCTGAGGTCGAGCAGGAGATTTGAGTTGAAGATATGCGTGTAACCAAAGGCATATTGCTGGGCTACATCGGTCGCGGGACCGTCGAAGTTATACCGGCCGCCGCTGATCTGAAGACCATTCACGGTTCCAAAGTTTGGCGGCGTGAAGGTAAGGACTTTGTTATACGAAAAGCGCCCGAAGAACAGGTTCTTGTCGTTGAACTTGTGGTCGACTCGAGCGTCGTACGTATTGAAGTTCTGTGTTCTGTTGGGGCTGATCGTAAAGTTCGGCGTGCCTGGAGCAGCGCTGGGATTTGTTGGCGCCGGGAAGAGCTTCAGGTAGTTCAGAGCGATCGAATTGATGGGAAGGCCTGCCGTTCCGTTGCTCGTCGAGAGCAGCGACTCGGGACTGTTGCCCGCGCCGATGCTGTTGATGTCGTCGTACTCAGCGAGAGTGGGAACTGTGCCGGTGAGAGTAGAGCCCAAAACCTCCCGGAATCCTTCGTAGTCGAAGTAGAAGAATGTCCGGTCACGGAAGATGGGACCGCCGATGCTGCCGCCATACTGGTTCTGACGAAGTTCGGGCTTGGCTCCTGTGGTTGAAAAGACGGAGCGGCCGTCGAAGATATCGTTGCGGAAGTACTCGTAGGCGGAGCCATGGAAGTGGTTGGTTCCAGAGCGGGTGACGATGTTAATGACGCCGCCGGCCGTACGGCCGGCCTCTGCGGCGTAGCTGTTGGTCTGGATCGTAATCTCTTGAATACCTTCGACGTTCGGCTTGATGCCGATGGTGCCGATTACGCGTTCGTTGTCGTCAACCCCGTCAACGACCCAGTTGTTGAGCGCCTCGTCCTGTCCATTGACGGAGAGGCCGTTGGCGTTGGTGCGGCGATCGTCCGGGCGGCCACCACTGCCGAGACCGTTGCCGGCACCCTCATTGGCGCCCGGAACGAGGTCGATGAGTTGAACGAAGTTACGTCCGTTCAAGGGCAGATCCTGCACGGCTTTTGCTGTCACGGTCGAACTGACGGTGGCGCTGTCGGCCTGGAGCAGGGGAGTCTGGGCCTCCACGGTTACGGTCTCTGTTGTGCCGCCGGTTAATAGACGGACGTCGGCGCGGGCGCGATCACCGGCTTCTACAGCCAGGTTCGATGTCGTCGATGTCTTGAAGCCGGATAACTTCACGGTTACGGAGTAGCGGCCGACCGGAAGCAGGGTGAATTGGAAGTCGCCGCTTGCGTTGGACACGTCTGTGCGCTGACTGTTGGTGTCGAGGTTCAACAGCGTGACGTTTGCGTTGGGAATGACCGCACCTGTGCTGTCGGTGACGGTTCCAAGGATGTCGGCGGTGGTCAACTGGGCATGCGCTGCCCGCGATCCGAAGAACGATCCGCCGATCAGGATCGTAAGAAGGATGAGCAGGCGTCCTGCCTGCCGACGGAAGTTCTCGCACTGGCCTGTGCGGCGTTGCGTAAAGGTCGTATTTTCGATCATGTCGTTTCCTGTCTCGAAAGTCATGGGTCTCTGTTACTGAATTAGAGGCTGGAGGGTTAAATAGATGGGCGTTTCCCTTACGGGTTCGCGACATCCAAAGAGGGGCTTTTGGTTCGGCACGGATCATAGGTACCTGTTTCCGGGCTGTATAGGGTTCATCTGGTATCTCACCGGAAGGTAAAGAGGTATTTGCCCGCAAATCCGCACTTTTTGAGGGAAGGTAAAGAAGAGGTAAAGAGAGCTATTGTCAGGGGTATAGGGGTTGGCCTATGCTGGGCAGCAACTTCCAAGAGGTATAGCGATGAATCCTGTGGCCGACGAGACCAGCGTTTGGATCCCAAGGACGGAGGAAGACAAAGAGAAGGTCAGACAACAGATGAACCGTCTGTTGGAGACGAGCCATTTCAAAAACAGCAGGCGCTATCCTTTGTTGTTCCGCTTCATCGTGGAGGAGACGCTGGAAGGCCGGGGCGAATTCCTGAAGGAGCGCCTCCTGGGTGTGCGCGTGTTCGAACGCCCGGCGGACTACGATACGGCGTCGGACCCCATCGTGCGGGTTACCATCGCCGAGATCCGAAAGAGGATCGCGCAGTATTACCACGAAGAGGCGCACGAGTCGGAGATGCGCATCGAGTTGATGCCGGGCAGGTATGAACCTGAGTTCCGCCCCCGTAAAGAGGCCGGCTCCGACCAACATTCGATCGCCAGAGTGGCTGCCTTCCTCACAGACACCCATGCTGCGGAAAACGCCGCTTCAGAGTCGCAGGCTGCTGCCGTAGCTACGGCGAGATCAGGCCGCAAACGCCTGGTGCTGTATATCCTGGGAGTAGCGGCTGTACTTCTGGTTGCCGTGGGCGCCGGGTTTTTCTGGCGCGGGATGCACCCCTCCGCACTCGACGCCTTCTGGGGACCGCTGCTGGCTAACCGCCGGACGGTTGTCTTCTGCCTGCCGATGGAAGTTGAAAAGTCAGGCTCCCAGACCGCTGCCGCTGCCGGAATCCTGGTCCAGGACCCTGCAGCGACACCGAATCATCCCAACCCGCCGGTTGCTCCCGTGTCCGACACGCCGATAGCCTCCAGCTTTCTGGCACACGAGACCCTGGGAGAGAACATCGTCTTTTCGGATGCCCTGGCTACGCTGCGCATCTCTAATTTTCTGGCGGCGCACAATCGGGAATCCAACTACCGCTTGAACACAACGACGACGCTCGACGACCTGCGCCAGGGACCGGTGGTGCTGATCGGCGGCCTGGACAACCAGTGGACGCTGCGGGCGATCGCTCCGCTGCGTTACCGGTTCTCCGGAACGTACCAGGAGGAGTACTGGATCTCCGACGCGAAGAACCCTGAGATGAAGGACTGGGGTCTCGACCTGAAGATTCGACTCGCGGACGCGAAACGCGACTTCGCGATCGTCGCACGTATCCATGATGAGTCCACCGGACAGGTGGAGGTGATCGTGGCTGGAATCGGTATGAGCGGGACGGCCGCCGCCGGTGAGTTTCTGGTCGACCCGCGACAGATGGAAGAGCTTCGCCGCCGTATCGGCCCAGGGTTTCAGGACCATGATTTTGAGGCGGTGCTGAGAATGGATGTCGTGAATGGGATCGCGGGCTCGCCGAAGATTCTGACCGTGGCTGTCTGGTAGCTCGGCTGTTTTTGCCTTTGCTTTTCTGGTTGTCATTCCGAGCGTAGCGAGTGAACCTGCTTCCTCCCGCTTTTAACTCGTGCCGATACAGCCTATGCCCTCTTGGTTTCACCCACGGTTTTCTGGGCAATACGAACGAAAAACGGGAGACAGCAGGTTCGCTCGCTGCGCTCGGAATGACAACCAGAAAAGCAAAAAGCAAAGGCGGAAGCAACGGCTACGGCCACTGGCTCGCCTATAGTTCTTAGACAGGTTCTAAAAGAACTGCTCTGGGATGCACACGATGGAGATCAAACATCTACGCTCATTTCTGGCCGTGGCGCAGGCGCTCAGCTTTACTGCCGCCGCGCGCAAGCTCCATCTGTCGCAGCCCGCGCTGACTGCGCAGATCCAGGCGCTGGAGGCAGACGTTGGCGTGGCGTTGTTGGAGCGCACGCGCCGCAGTGTGCGCCTGACTCCCTCCGGTGAGTTCTTCCTGCGCGATGCTGAAGCCATTCTGAAGATGGCGGAGGAGGCTCGGGCCAATGCCCAGCGCGTTGCCGCAGGTCAGGCCGGGCATCTGAAGATTGGATTCGTCGCGTCGGCCGCGCTGGAGATCGTTCCTTCCATCGTGCTGGCCTTTCGCCGCAGCCATCCGCGCGTCACGCTCGATCTGCTGAACATTCGCACGACCGACCAGATCGCACTGCTCGAAGAGCGCAAGCTGGACGCAGGCTTCCTTCGTCTGCCCACCGGCAGCAAGGGCCTCAGCATTACGCGCATTCACCGGGAAAGATTTGTGCTCGTCGTGCCGAAGGGGCATCGGCTGGCAAACAGCAGGCCTTTCACGCTGAAGGAGCTGGAGCACGAACCCTTCGTCGCCTATGCCCGCAAGTGGGCGCCGGGTTTTTACGATCGCTGGATCGGCATGTTCATCGCTGCCGGCGTCAGCCCCAGGGTCGTCTTCGAGGCAGGAGAGATGGAGACGATGCTGGCGATGGTTGGCGCCGGAGTCGGGATCGCCGTGGCTCCGCAGGGGCTGGTGCGACGCCAGGTGCGCAGCCTCGTTGTTCGCTCTCTGCCGCAGAAGGCTCCGCTCTCTGAGATCGGTCTGGCGATGCGTTCAGGCAACACCGATCCGCTCGCAGAGGAGCTGCTCAGCATCGCGCTTAAACTCGACAAGAAGAGCGCCGGTGGCAAGTAATCTGCTTATCTGTTTTTTCTATCAATGTGAACTAAACATACGATTGGACAAATAACCCGGCCGGGACTTGAATCAACTTCAAGGAGCATTCGACCATGCAAAACGAAACTGTAGCGATGAAAGAAAAAGAGCCTGTCAGCCGCCGTTCTTTTCTGGGCTCCGCAGCCGCCGCCATCAGCGCCGGAGCTGTTATCTCCGCGCCCTTCGCCTTCGCCCAGAGCAGGAGCGAGATCTTCAAGGGCGAACAGGATCATTCCGCCAGCAATCCCGGGCCCGTCAACAAAGCTATCGCCGGACAGAACGGCTCCTCTGAGCTGCCGCCGGACACTGACAAGGGCGACGTCAACCCCTTCTGGTACTCGTTCGATCTCTCGCATCGCCGCGTGCAGGACGGCGGCTGGACGCGCCAGGTAACGGAGAAAGACCTGCCCAGCTCCCGCGACCTCGCGGGTGTGAACATGCGGCTCACGGTCGGCGGCTATCGCGAGCTGCATTGGCACACCGCCAACGAGTGGGCGTTCATGATCTACGGCAACGCGCGCGTTACCGTGCTCAATCCCGACGGGACGATCTTTATCAACGATGTAACGGAAGGCGATCTCTGGTACTTTCCCGCAGGATTTCCACACTCGATCCAGGGCCTCGGGCCAGATGGCTGCGAGTTCCTGCTGGTGTTCGATGAAGGCTCGTTTTCTGAATATCAAACCTTCCTGATCTCGGATTGGCTGGCACACACGCCCCCCGAGGTGATCTCCAAGAACTTCGGTCTGCCGGAGTCCGCGGTGCGCAAGCTTCCGGACGATGAACTGTATATCTTTCAAGGAGAGGTCCCGGGTTCGCTGGAGGACGATAAGAAAGCAGTGGGCGGCAAGGCTGTGGAGTCGAAGATCGAATACACCTTCCGCATGAAGGCGATGAAGCCCACGCTCGAAAATGCGAGTGGCGACGTACGGGTTGTGGACTCCAGCCTGTTTACCCCTTCGAAGGCGATCTCCGGCGCGATGGTGCGCATCAAGCCAGGCGGAATGCGCGAACTGCACTGGCACCCGAACGCCTCCGAGTGGCAGTACTGGATTAGCGGCAGCGGCCGGATGACGGTCTTCGCCTCGTCGGGCAAGGCGCGCACGATGAACTTCAATCCGAACGATGTTGGCTTTGTACCGGCTGTGGCAGGCCACTATATCGAGAACACTGGGACGGAGGACCTTGTCTTCCTTGAGCTCTTCAGGAGCAGCTACTTCGCGGAGTTCTCGTTGAACCAGTGGATTCGCCGCCTGCCGCTACAGATGGCGGAGGACCACCTGCACCTGAGCGAAGGCGAGATTGAGAAGATCCCCAGCGCGAAGCTCGATGTCTTGGGGCGGTAAAGCTGCTGTCGTTGCTTGTTTTTCGTCGTCATCCTGAGCTGTAAGCGAAGGACCCCCGCATTGGTGGTGGCACAGCCGTTTGGGCCTGCCCCCGATGAACAGTGCCCGCAGCGAGCAAGGTTCGCTCCATCTGGCATCGTGCAAAATGCGGGGGTCCTTCGGCTACGCCTCAGGATGACGGCGAAAAACAGGCAACGGCAACAATCACAATAGCCGCAAATCGCTTCACGAAGGCTGCTTCGAGCCTCTCGGATTCTGCCAAGCGTCTACACTAGAGATATGCCCGTCCCCGCGAAGTCCGGAGGCTCGATGCAGCGCATCCTCAAGTTTTCGCTTGCGCTGACCCTGCTCTACATTCTTGCAACGCTGTTCTTCGGCCTGCGTGCGCACTCACTCGCGCTGATCTCCGAAGCCGGGCACAACGTCTCCGACTTTCTTGCGCTCGCGCTCAGCTTCGTCGCGGTTTATCTGCAGACGCGGCCCGCAACCGATGAGCGTACCTTCGGCTATCAGCGCGCGGGTGTCCTGGCGGGCTTCGTCAACGCGCTCAGCCTCCTGGTACTCGCCGTCTGGATCGCCGTCACGGCATTGCAGCGTTTCTTCCATCCGGTTACCGTGGAGCCGCACCTGATGATGGCCGTCGCCGCTGCCGGTGTCGTCATGAACGGCGCGATCGCCGCGCTGCTCTGGAAGTTCTCCGGCGACGTCAACATCCGCAGCGTCTTCCTGCACATGTTGGGCGACACGCTTTCGACTGCGGCGGTCATTCTCGGCGGCCTGGCCATTCTGTTCACGCATCAGCAGTGGATCGATCCGCTGCTCTCGCTCATCATCGCCACGATGATCCTGTGGAGCTCCTGGGGCATCGTGCGCGAGACGCTGCACATCCTGCTCGAAGGCACACCACGCTCGCTCGACCTCGGCGAGATCCGTGCTGCCATGCAGGGTGTGGAAGGCGTCGTGAATGTGCATGATCTGCATGTCTGGAGCCTGACCTCGCAGTCGCACGCGCTCTCCAGCCACGTGCAGGTCATCGAGATGCAGCTCGCTGAAAGCGAAGCTGTGCTGGAGCGCATCAATCACCAGCTACGCGATCACTTCGGCATTCACCACTCGACGATCCAGATCGAAGTGACTGATTGCCCGACGGTCGATGGCTGCGTGTCGCCGCCGGAGCCGGATGTGATCGACGGCCACTCGCACCATCATCATGGGCCGGGTGGACATCATCATGGTCATGAGCATAGCCACGCGCATTGAGATGCGATGTATCTCGGGAGAACGACGATGGCCGCAACAACGATGGTTCACGTGCGCGTGGATGAAAAGGTCAAGCTCAATGCCGCGGCCACACTTGCTTCCATGGGGATGTCGATCTCAGATGCCGTGCGCATGATGCTGGTGCGTGTTGCGGCAGAAAAAGCGTTGCCCTTCGAGGTGCGTGTGCCCAACGCCAAAACCGTCAAAGCATTGAAGGCCGTGGACCAGAAGAAAGGTAAGCGGTTTCGTTCCGCGGACGCTCTTTTCAAGGACCTGGGAATCTAAGGTATGCGCGAGATCGTACGCGCCGCCCAATTCAAGCGTGATGTAAAGTCAGCCGCAAAGCGTGGCAAGGACATGGAAAACTGCGGCAGGTAATTCTTCTGTTAGTTGAAGAAAAACCGCTGCCGACAAGCTATAAAGACCACTCGCTTAGCGGCAACTGGAAGCTTCATCGCGACATTCACATCGAGCCGGATTGGTTATTGCTCTACAAGATTGATGGCAACGATCTTTATCTGGCTCGCACTGGCACACACGCTGACCTATTTTAATATTTGCCTAGGCTTCAGCGTCCGCTCAAAAAACTTCGACGCCGCCTCATAGCTCGCGAGCCAGTCGCGATGCAGTAGAAAGTCATGCACCTCGTCAGGCAGAATCAACTCTTCGACAGGCACACCGCGAGCCCGCAGGACATCGGCGAGCACCGGGGTCTCGGCGTAGGCGACCTCGGGATCGTCGTCGCCGTGGATAAAGAGCACGGGCGAGCGCCATTGATCCGCCGCCGCAATCGGCGAGCTATTGCGAGCCTTTAGAGCAATCGCATCTTTCTCGGCGTTTGAGCCACGCAGCCACTTGGCAGCGTCATCTTCCAGGTTCCAGTCGTGGACTCCGTGAAAGTCCACTCCTGCGGCGAACAGGTCGGGGTTGCGCGCCAGTGCCAGGGCTGTGAGATAGCCGCCATAGCTCCCACCCCACACGCCGATGTGCTTCACGTCGACATCGTCGCGAGAGCGCAGATAGGCAGCGGCAGCGAGCACGTCGTTGTATTCCTTCGCACCAGCAGCTCCTGAGTCTTCGCACTGGCGGAAGTCCGTTCCATAGCCGATGCCGCAACGATAGTTCACCGAGAGCACGATGAATCCACGCGAGGCTAGATACTGGTTCATGGCATAGGCATTGGAGTAGTAGTCCATCGCCGGATAGCCAAGCAGCATCTGCCGCTCAGGGCCGCCGTGGAAGAAGACGATGGCAGGACGTTTGCCTATCTTGCCCGCCAACTCTGGTTTGAACAACTGCGCATGGAGAGTAATCCCATCCGTCGAGTGCAAGAGCACCTGCTGCGGCGTGACTAACGTAGTGGGATAGCTTTGCGGCAGCGCGCCAGCATGTAACGCAGCAAGCGTTCCATCCGTAGCCACAAGCACAGGGTGCGATGGCGTACGCGCATCGGAAGCAATGGCCGCAGCCGCGCCGGTGGAATCCATTTGAGGATGTGTCTCAATCCCGTTACCGTGAGTAAGAGCCATAGGCTTTGCGTTCGCGTGAACAAGATCGATCTTCCAGAGATGACGACGATCCGCATCGGTGGCGTTAGAGGTGTAGAGGATCGTTCGTCCACCAGAATCCAACGTGGCATCTTCCACCTCGAAGGCTCCGGGAGTAAGAAGACGCGGCTGCGAACCATGCTCGTCAAGTTTTGCCGACTTGTCTTTGCTAGCAATTTGTATCGAGTAGAGATGCACCCAGCCATCGGCTTCGCTGAAGAAGATCAGCTTGTTCTCCACACTCCAGAACACATGCGGGCCGCCGCTTGAGAGATGAGGCAGAACACTCCCGCGCTCGTTGGGCTTCGGCGAGTAGAGAGTACGCGCTTCACCGCTGGCGACATCCGCAAGCTGAATCGACCAGGGATACGCGGAGGTGCGGTTGAGCGCGAACTCCGGCGCCTCTGTAAACGGCTTGCGCAGCCAGGCAATCTGTCTGCTGTCGGGAGAGAAACTCGGTGCGAGATCGCTGCCGGTTCCAGGCGCGAGGAAGCGGAGGGTGTGTGTGCCCAGATCGAAGAGGCCGATAAAGCTGTGGTCTTTACGGCGGCTGACGAAGGCCAGCAGCTTTCCATCCGGGGAGAGCGTGAGGGAGCTCGCGGAGCCACGGTCGAAGACGAGCTGATGTGCGGTGGTGGGAGCCGTGAGATCGGCGCTCCAGATCTGGCCGCCGCGCAGGAACAATACGCTTCGACCATCGCGCGAAAACAGCGGGGTATGGCCTTCGCCGAGTAATAGGGGCTCACGCCCTGCGGCGAGCGGCTGCACCCAGACCTCGACCGGCGTGGTTCTTTGCAGATGTGCCGGGTTCGCAGGCTTGCCGCTGGCACCGTTCTCCGCGCCGCGGCTGTAGGCGAGGCTGGTGCCATCGGGGGACCAGGCGAGGCCATCGATATCCTGCCCGTCGTCCTCGGTGTACGGTGTGATCTGCCGCGCTGCCGCCTGTGGTCCGCCTACCCAGATATTGCGGCGTCCTTCGGCATTTTCTATCCAGGCAAATTGCTTGCCAACGGGGGCTGCCGTCAGCGAGAGTGCATAGGGTGCGCTGAGGATCTGCTGTAGGGTAAAGACTTGTTGGGCTGGTGCCGGACTTGTGGCGGCCAGGCTTGTGACGACAAGAATCAACGCAAGAGGAAACAAGCGGCGCATACGGGGAAGATTATCAGCGGATAGGCCGTCGTGCATCCAATTCAGGTAAGGGGCGTATGCCATGTCGCAGAGCCATGTTCAGGACCACATCGAACTGATTGCGAAACATGAGCAGGAGTTTCTCTCGCAACGGACGCGCGCGGTGCGGGTCAGTGATGCCATTGCGGGCTTCGTCGGCAGCCTCCCCTTCGTCGTGGGGCATCTTTGCGTGTTTGCCCTGTGGATCGGGTACAACCTTCTGCCGCACACCCGGCACTTTGACCCGGTTCCGTTTTCTCTGCTGCAGACGTGTGTTGCGATGGAGTCGATCCTGGTGGCGAGCTTCATCCTGATGCGGCAGACCCGCCTGGGCCGCCGCTCGGATGAGCGCGACCACCTGATGCTGCAGATCCTGATGCTGACCGAGAAGGAGATAACTGCCGTGCTGGGCATGGATCGGCATATCGCCAACGAGATGGGCTTGAGCCGGGAGGCCAATACCAAAGAGGTGCGCGAGCTGAGTCAGGACACGTCGATTGAAGATGTGGCGCAGACGATCAGAGAGAAGTTGCCGGAGAAGTGATGGGGTGCGTGTAGCCTTTTTGCTAAGAACATCCCAAAACATTGTCATCTCGACCGGAGGCGCGCTTTTTGCGCCGTAGTGGAGAGACCCCTGTATTTTGCTCGAACTGGCAAAATGCCGGATACTCAGCCATATGCGCGAATTCGCCTATGTCTACATCCTCGCGAGCGGCTTCAAACGCCTGTACATCGGTGTTACCAGCTCGATTGAGAAGCGAATCTTCGAACACAAGAACGGCGCATTTCACGGCAGTTTTACGGAGCGCTACAACATCAAGTACTTGGTGTACTTTGAGCGGTTCAGCGATATACAAGTGGCTATTGCTCGCGAGAAGCAGTTAAAACGCTGGTCGCGCATTAAAAAGATCCGGCTGATCGTTGCGGCGAATCCAGACTGGAAGGACCTGAGCGAAGAGTGGGGTAAGCCAATCGAGCCCTTCCGGGAACCGCAACGGTGATTCAAGCACCTGCAAAATACAGGGGTCTCTCCACTACGCATGACATAAAGCCGTCATGCTCCGGTCGAGATGACAGCGTTTGGGGGGGGCTAGTTTAAAAAGCAGAGAGCAGTCGTTTTAAACGACTGCTCTCTGCCTTCAATCTCTCCGCTGTGTAGACGCAAAGCCCAAATCAGGCAGCGACTTCTGCACGCAATCTCTCTGCCGTGTAGTGCGCGATCAGCGCGTCTACCGTTGGCTGCAGCAGGCCTTCCATCACCATCGCGAGCTGATGGTTCGTCAGCCCGATGCGGTGATCGGTCAAGCGGTTCTGCGGGAAGTTGTAGGTGCGGATCTTCTCGCTGCGATCGCCCGTGCCGACCTGCTGCTTGCGCTCCTTGGCCTGGAGCTGGTGAACACGCTCGGCCTCTACTTCATACAGGCGCGCGCGCAGAACGCGCATGGCCTTCTCGCGATTCTTGATCTGCGACTTCTCGTCCTGGCAGCTCACGACCGTATTGGTCGGCAGGTGCGTAATGCGGATCGCCGAGTAAGTCGTGTTCACCGACTGTCCACCGGGGCCGGAGGAGCAGAAGGTGTCGATGCGCAGATCCTTGGCCTCGACCTTCACGTCGACCTCTTCGGCTTCAGGCAGCACGGCTACGGTGATGGCGGAGGTGTGGACGCGGCCCTGGGTCTCGGTCGCGGGAACGCGTTGTACGCGATGCACGCCGGACTCGTACTTCATCTGCGAGTAGACCTTGTCGCCCTCGAAGATTGCCGTCACGTCCTTCAGCCCGCCTACGTCCGAGTCGGTCTGGGAGAGCACTTCCACCTTCCACTTGTGCTGCTCGGCGAAGCGCAGATACATGCGGAAGACCTCGGCGACGAACAGCGAGGCCTCGTCGCCGCCGGTGCCTGCGCGTAGTTCGACGATGACGTTCTTATCGTCGTTCGGGTCCTTGGGCAGCAGCAGCACCTTCAACTCTTCTTCCGTCGTTGCAAGCTTCGGCTCGAGCGTGAGGAGCTCGTCCTCGGCCATGGCGCGCATCTCGGCGTCGCTCTCGGTGAGCATGGCTTTGGCTTCGGCGACGCCGTCGCGCAGCTTGCGGTACTCGCGGAACTTGTCCACCGTGGGCTCGAGGTCGCGATGCTGCTTGGCGACGGTCTGAAACTTCTTCTGGTCGGAGACCAGGGTGGGGTCGCCCAACTGGCGGCCGAGGTCTTCGTAGCGTTCTTCAATCTGGTCAAGGCGGTCGAACATAAGGCGGCTCCTCCTGCGAAGGCAGGGAACTGGAAACAGGAATTAGGAAACAGGGAGAAAGACCGGGAGGGCGCAGCTAGGCAAAGTCGTGACGCGGGGGCGTCACGCGGGAGGTGCTCACCGAATTTGTGCCTGTGCGAAACATGTCTATTTAGATGATACAGCCGCCGTCAAGGGTGCGTCGGGGCAGAGGGTGTATCGGCTTTGGGTCCCAGGCCTACGACGTCGAAGTCGCGGATGGTGCCATCGGGCAGTAGGAAGCGGTAGACGACGAAGGTGTCGTAGCCGTTGAGGCGTTTTGGAATAAAGTTTGTATTAGAAAGCTGGGCTTTGTAGTCTCCTAATGCAAGGACACCCTGGCCGCTACCCCCTTCGCTCTGGAGTTCCACCTGCTGTCCGTCAATGATGGCGTCAAGCTCCTGATAACCCACATCTCCCATTCGGCCAGAAATGAACCTGGAGACCACAACATGAACCAGGATGGGGTAGTCCGCTGGGTTGGAACTTGGTTTGGCAGCGAAAATGAAGGGTGCTTGCATCAGTAGTAACGCAAGGACGAGCTTTTTCATTGAGGTGGTCTCCAATAGTGCAATGTAGCGGCCTAGAGGGGAAGACACGATCTGGCGGCTGGAGTTGCTGTTGCTTGTTTTTCGCCGTCATCCTGAGCCATCGGCGAAGGACCCCCGCATGGGGGACTGGCACTGCATCCCGGCGCTGCAAGAGCTTTTAAGCACCTCAGGCGTGACAGGCAGCGCTCGCTTCATCCGGCATCGTGCAGAATGCGGGGGTCCTTCGCGTACCGCTCAGGATGACGACGAAAAACAGGCAACAACGAAGCCAGGCAAGGGCAAAAGGTTGCCCCGGAAGCTACTTTGACAATGTCTTTACAAATACATGACATCACAAAACCCAACTCTCGCGCTAGAATTACAAAAGAGAAATGGCGATTAGCGAATTCCATTCGCCTGGTTCGACTTGCAAGTGCAGACCATCCTCTCCCGGAGACTAAATTTCTTGAATCTGCGCCTCCTTCCCGCATCGTTCTCCTTCCCTATACGCAAACTCGCGTTTGCCGGTCTTGCGCTCGCCGGTCTGGTCGGCCTGAGCCTGCCTGCCTCTGCTCGCAGCACACGAATGCACATGCACTCACGCGTACTGGCCTTCAGGCCTGTGGCCCTGCTCGCTCCCGGGACCTTGCCCGAGGACGGCGAAAATCTGCCCACGGCCGGCCACAAGTACGAGCTGAAGCTCTACCACCTGCACACCGGCGAGAGCATCGATGTGGTCTACCGCATCGGCAACGTGTATATTCCTGCGGCGATGGAGAAGCTCAACCACTTTCTGCGCGACCACCGGACCGAGGATGAGAGCCACTACGATCCCCATGAGTTCGACCTGCTGCACAATCTGCTGGCCCGGCTGGGCCGGCCGCAGGGCATGATCGACGTCGTTTGCGGCTATCGCACCCCGGAGAGCAATGAATATCTACGCACTCTCAGTGCGGATACCGGCGTTGCCAAGCACTCGCAGCACATGGAGGCCAAGGCGATCGACATCCGCGTGCCCGGCGTTCGCACCCGCCGCCTGCGCGATGCCGCGTTAAGCCTGCAGGCTGGGGGCGTCGGTTACTACCCGATCAGCCAGTTTGTGCATGTCGACGTGGGCCCCGTCCGCCACTGGACGTTCTCCGGTCACGGCGACAGCTAGGCCCTGGCCGCTGTAGATTGATCCAACCTTGCACCTGAGGCCATAATGCTTCATGACGACCTCTACCAGCTTCCTTCCGGCCTCTGAGTTAGTTTCAGCAGAGCCCGCGCAGGCCGTTCTTCCCCGCGGATGCACCTTTACCGAGTCCGACTGGCGAGCGCTTGCGCCTTTCTGGTATCCGGTCGCCTTCTCGCATGAGGTCGGCAGCCAGCCCTATGCGGCGACTCTTCTCGATGAGCGCGTCGTGGTCTATCGCCTCTCCGACGGCACGCTGGCCGCGGCCCGCGATATCTGCCAGCATCGCGGCGTTCCGCTGAGCATGGGGCACGTTGAAGGCGACGAGATCATCTGCAAATATCACGGGCTGCGCTACGATCGCGAGGGCCGCTGTACCTGCATCCCCGCACATCCCGGCGGAGCGATCTCTCCCCGCCTGCGACTCCAGATGTTTCAAGTGCAGGAGCGCTACGGCATGGTGTGGGTGCGGCTGGTGGACAACGGCCCGCTGGCGCTGCCAGAGATGAACGAGTGGGACGACCCGGCCTACCTCACCGTGCTGCCCAACAGCGTTTCCATCAAAGCGGCCGCAGGGCGCCAGATTGAGGGCTTTCTCGACGTCAGCCACTTCGCGTTCATCCACACGGAGAGCTTCGGTGAGGCGGATAACACTGCTGTGCCGGACTATCCCATCACGAAGACTCCGGCCGGGTTTGTGGCCGATTACATCAGCACGGTCAGCAACTACTCGCATGGGTACAAGCACCTGAACCCGCCGGGGTTTCTCTGGCGCAGGCGGTTCGAGGTCTACTACCCCTTCACGGCAAAGCTCACGGTCTTCTTCCCGAACGATGGCCAGCTCCACATTATGAATGCGGCGTCGCCAGTTTCGGCGCGGCAGACGCAGCTCTTTGTGCCGATCTGCCGGAACTTCGATAAGGACGCTCCGCTGCAGGCGACGCTCGATTTCAACCACCAGGTGTTTGCGGAGGATATCGCGATCGTCGAGCGGCAGTGGCCGGAGGATCTGCCGATCGATCTTCAGGAGGAAGCGCATTTTCCGGCGGATCGCAGCTCGATCGCCTATAGAAAGGGTCTGGCTGCGCTGGGGCTGGGGCTTAGCTATACGGCGTAGAAGGTGTTTGGTGCAGCGTCTGTTTTGAAGGGTACGGCCTTTAGGCCGTACGTAAGATTTGTTCAGAGATGCGGCTTTAGCCTCGGAGGGACTCTTTGCCGAGCGAGCATTCCCTCCGTGGCTAAAGCCACACGAGCAGCAGGGCAGGGACGGCGGGACTGAAGTCCCGCCCCTTCAAAGCCAAGGCAACAACCAAAGCCAAGACAACAACCAAAGCCAAAGCAACGACCAAACCGAGGCGATGACCAAAACCAGGGCGACGACCAAAACGAAGACAACAGCCAAGCAAAAGCAACAATCAACGCAAAGGCAACACATTCCGAGTTCAATCCCCTTCGGGGATCAGTAGATTCTGTAACCCCTCGGGCCCCGCAACAGTCCTATATCTGTACAACGACCCACGGAGGTCTCCATGTCCCGCTTCAACCTGCTGCGAAACTCGATGCTCGCTGTTCTGCTCGCTTTCTCACTCTGCGCCGGATGCAAGGCCGCCGATAGGCCCCCTGTTCCCGCTCCCACCACCGACGTTGCTCTCGCCACTACCGCAGGAAAGCAGAAGGCCATCTTTGCGGGCGGCTGTTTCTGGGGCACACAAACGGTCTTTGAGCATGTGCGCGGCGTGCTGGCTACGACCGCCGGTTATGCGGGCGGCTCGGCCTCGACGGCAACCTACGACCAGGTAACGACGGAGACCACCGGCCATGCTGAATCTGTCGAGGTCGTCTACGATCCCTCGAAGATCACCTACGGACGGCTGCTGCAGCTCTTCTTCTCGGTGGTGCATGATCCGACACAGCTCGACCGCCAGGGTCCGGATGTAGGAACGTCCTACCGGTCGGCGATCTTTACGCTCAATGACGATCAGCGCCGCATCAGCCTGGCCTATATCGCGCAGCTCAACGCCGCGAAGGTCTTCCCCAAGCCGATCGTCACGGAGGTTACGCCCTCGAAGGGTTTCTATCGCGGCGAAGACTATCACCAGGACTACGCGCTCAACAATCCGAACAATCCCTACATCCTGGTCTGTGACCGTCCCAAGCTCGAGGCGCTGAAGAAAGAGTTTCCCGAGCTGTACGTTCCCTATAAGGGCAAGTAACAGCCCCGAAGGGGCGACGTCATACGAACCCAGGGTAGAAGTCAGTTCCGAAGAGCAAAGGGCTGAAGGCCCGAGCTATCGGTAATACCACGATAGATTGGGTCTTCAGCCCTTTCTGTCGTTGCTTGTTTTTCGCCGTCATCCTGAGCCAACGGCGAAGGACCCCGCATTAGTGGTGGCAAAGCGTGTCATCGACATTAGTGGTGTTTTTGCTTTGCGTCAGTGGTGGCAAGAATGCGGGGGTCCTTCAGCTACGCTTCTGGATGACGACGAAAAACAGGCAACGGCACAACAAACGGTAAAACTGAAAAGGCCGAAGACTGCGGCGAGGGTTTGTTTCCTCTCTCCGCGGTCTTCGGCCTTCTTTCGTGCAGGAGTTTCAGTTACTGCTTGCTGACAGACTTGGAGTGCGCATCGGCGGAGTGCTTGTGAGCCTCTGTCGAGTGCTCATGGGCCTTCTCCGAGTGCTCGTGAGCGGCCTTGTGATCGCCGCTTTCGTGGTGTTCCGCTGCCGCGTGGTGGGCCTTGGCCGCGTGCTCATGGTGTTCTGCTGCCTTCTTGTGCGCTTCGTGTGCCATGGTGTGAATCCTCCTGGGACCTCTGGAGAGTTGCCCCAGACCGTCTGAGTCGGATGCCCCGGACCGAGGTTGTGCTGCCGGGCGAACGTTCATCGAGGATTCACCGCCTGTTCGCAAACGCAGAAAACCCCTCTTCTCGCGATTGCTGAGAAGAGGGGTTTTCTGTGAGTACCTGGATCTGGAGCGGGTTCAGGGATTAGCGATGACCGCCGCCACCACCGCCGTGGAAGCCTCCGCCACCACCGCCGCCATGGAAGCCGCCTCCGCCGTAGCCACCGCCACGGTATCCGTAGCCGCCACGGAAGCCGTAACCACCGTAGAAGCCATAGCCGAAGCCGTAGTACGGATAGCCCCAGCCCCAATAGTCATAGGGTCCAAAGCCGTAGCCATAGCCGTAATAGGGGTAGCCACCATAGCCATAGTCGCCACCATCGTCGCTACGATAGCGAGCGTAGTTAGGCACCGGCAGCAGGTCGGCGCGAGCCTGGTTGGGATCATTTTCGACCGAGCGGATGGGTTGTGAGCCGAAGGAGACCTCGTGGTTCTCCTTCACCTTCACGCCCTTGTCGGTGGCGTTGGTCTGGTGGGAGTAGGCGCGGGCCTCACCTTTGAAGACGCGGACGGTGTTGGTGTCGGCGTTGAAGGTGTAGATGCCGTCCTTTACCAGAGCGGCCTGTCCGCCGGGCAGGTCGACGAGGATCTGGGCGCTATCCGCGGGGTGAAAGACGCTGACGTTGGCGAGACCATGCTCCAACCGCAGCTCGGTGCCGCTGGCGTCGGCCGAGATGGTACGGACGGCGGTATTCGGTCCAACGCGAACCAGAACGCCGGGCATGACGCGGGCGCTGGCCGTGCCGTCGGTAGTCTCAAGAGACTGGCCGCTGCCCAGGTTGTGGGCGCGGAAACCGTTGGGGACCGTGCGCTGGATGGGAGCCGCCTGGTTCTGCACGTAATTGGTAGGGGGTGGTGCAGGAGCACTATCGGGGTCAGCTGTACCCGTATTCTGCGCCAGCGACGTGGCGGCAGATGCGGAGAGCATCGCCAGGGCAAGCAGGAGAGTTGAGGACCTTTGCATCGTAAAAACCTCTATGTACTTAGATGCGGATTGATTGGAAATGTTTCGGTAGCGGCTAGTGCGGGTGCGGTATGGTTTGTCATTTATTTGTCTCGTGCGAGTGTTTTGCTTTTCGCCGTCATCCTGAGGCGTAGCCGAAGGACCCCCGCATTGGTGTTGCCGACCATGTAGGGAGCCAGCACCTCAGAACAGGCGACTAAACTTCAAGAACAGCTTCACGGTAGATCACCCCCAATGCTGTCATCTCGACCGGAGGCGGCGTTCTTTGCCGCCGTAGTGGAGAGACCCCTGTATTTTGCTCGTGCAGGCGATGTTGCCCGATGTGAGCAGTATGGGTGATCGATACACCCTCGAAATACAGGGGTCTCTCCACTGCGCATGACATAAAGCCGTCATGCTTCGGTCGAGATGACAACGTTTGGGTGATCCCACAACACCCCTTACCAGCCTCAATCGAAAAGCAGTATCGTCTCTACGACAGCAAACCGCGCCGCCCAGGCAACTTCAACCCGGCGCAAGGCAGGGAGAGTGCCATGAAAGCTCGTCCAGCCGTAAGCTTCTTCATCCTGGGACTGGCCCTTACGCCGGCAGGAGCGCAGCAGCGTGGCGAGGCCACTCCGGCGGCGATGGCTGCGTGTGGCCCGTCGAGTGCCAGCTTTGACGTGAAGTCCGACAAGTCCCAGCAGCCCGCGCCGCAGGTCCCTCCCGGCAAGGTCCTGGTGTACCTGTTCGAGAACATTGCGAGGGCTCCCCTGAGCGGGGCGCTGGTGAGAGTGGGCGTGGACGGCCAGTGGGTGGGCGCGACTCTGAACGAAACCTACCTGACCTTCCTGGTCGATCCCGGCATCCATCATCTGTGCGTGCGGGCCCAGGGCGCTGCTCCGTCTCTGGCGGAAGATGGAATCGCCCTGCGCCGGTTGAACGCCCAGCCGGGCAAGACGTATTACTTCCGCGCCCAGGTCTTGCGGTCGGAGGGCTCCGGCATCACCCTGCTGGACACGGTGGACGAAGACCAGGCCCAGTTCCTGCTCCAGACCTCAGCCCGCGCCATTTCGCATCCGAAGTAGGGAGTGTGGAGCAGGAAGTTGCCATAGGCCGCGTATCGCGGCGTTATCATAGGGGTGCGCCACCCGGGAGGGCATTGCATGGGAGAACTGAATCGCATCACGCAGAACCCCGCTGTCATGGGCGGCAAGGCCTGCATCCGTGGAATGCGCGTGACGGTCGGAATGATCGTAGGGCTGATCGGCTCCGGGCGGAGCGTGGATGAAGTGCTCGCAGCGTACCCCTACCTTGAACGTGAAGATGTGCTCCAGGCCCTTCGGTATGCGGCATGGCTTTCAGAGGCGCGTGAGGTCGTGCTAGCCGAGGCATGAAGCTGCTCATCGACATGAATATGTCTCCGCTTTGGGTGGAGATATTGAAAGACGCAGGTTTCGAAGCGGCGCATTGGTCGTCGCTCGGGATGGCGAACGCTCCAGATTCAGAGATTATGGCCTTTGCGAAAGCAAACGGCTACGTAGTCTTTACGCAGGATTTAGATTTCGGTCTCCTTCTGGCTACGACACTTGGCGAAAGGCCCAGCGTCGTTCAAGTTCGTGCACAGGATGTTTTACCGGACACGATCGGCAAACAGGTCATCGAGGCCTTGCAGCAGATGATGACTGAGCTGGCTGAGGGTGCGCTGGTTACCGTCGATCCGAAGAGAACGCGACTGCGGATATTGCCTTTGCGGTCGAGAGACTAAAGCAAATTTCCTGTAGGTGTGTAGCGAAACCGCGACATCTATGGCCGTTTTTACCCGGAAAAACGGTGCTGCACGCCCGATTCAACTTCCGAGTAACAGGAAATTTGCTCTAAAGCGGCGGAAGTGTTTGAGTCTGTTGAAGCATCGCTCGATGCAGTTACGATGCTTATAAACCCCTCCAGCTTCCGGTACCCTTAGAAATCTGTCACGTTCAGCTCATAAATACGCGATCTAGATACAGCACTAAGGCATCACGGTGTATCTTTCTTGAGCTGATTCCAGCTACTTGGCCTATGTAATTTGTAAAATACCGCGCTTCAAGAGATTCACAATCATGCTGTGTGATGCAGAACCCGGATCTAACAACTCGCCAACTGGAAATGGCTCGACCAAAGCGCCGTAGTTGTACGACGTCGCCGCTATTAGAGCCTTACGTTCTGATGACCTATGCTTCGCTGTGCGCTCTAAATCCCCAATTGTAGCTTCCGGGCAATATGCATAAACCTCTTTCAAGCTAGCCTCCGCTCTCGCATAGCCGTTAAAGGCATTATCAAAATCAAGATATGCACGTGACTTTTGCATAATTGAGGCAGCGATAATTTGTGACTCCCATAGAGCGATGAATCTATCGATGACGGCACTCCATGTATAGTTCTCATTGACTGTGCGCCTCGCCTCGGCTGCCATCGATAGGCGGAGTTTGTCAGAGCTTAAGACGAGCTCTATTCGCTTTGTCATTTGTGCGATATCAATGATCGTACGAGATGCTAAGATGCGCTCGGCATCCGCGTTCCAGTTGATGGCACCTGTAACATTTACATCATTTTGATGAGCTGACTCAATCCACGTATCAACCAGAAATCCAGTAATTCCATCTTTTATTAAATCGCGGTAGCCACTCCAGTTTGGCGCAACTACAGGCAGCCCACTCGCCATGGCTTCGACTACGGAGAGTCCAAACGTTTCCTGCACGTTATCAACTGGAGATACAAAGACGTCAGCGCTAGCATAGATATATCTCTTCAAATAGCTAGGGAAGTCCAGTCGAAAATCCACAAGGTCGCTGACATTACAGTCGTGCGCTATTTGCAGTAAAGCTTCCTTGTATCCAGCTTGTTCTTCATGGCCGGCGATAAGAAGCCGTATGCCCCCAACTCGCCTCCTCATATCCGCGATCACCCGGATCAAGGGTTCGAGGTCGGCTTTATACCCAGCGTTCAACCTGCCCGAATACAAAATCACGCGACCGACCTGTGGCAGGCCAAGGACATCTCTCGCAAGAGTTTGGTCAACTTCTCTGAGCATTGCAGATTCTGTCGCAAGAGGTAAAACGTGAATTATATTTTCCATGTCAGCGAGGCGTGACTTTATGCCGAGACGGTTTAGTATCTCGGCAAGCTGATTAAATATATTCGTGATTGCGTCCCGTCCTGCTGTGCTTGTCACAACAATTGAGTCCGAGGCTTGAGCGAATAGGTATTGCGAAAGAAAGTTGTCCATCAATCTGGGTGTGGGAATAGCATGCACCAGACTGCAAACCGGAATACTTGCTTTTACCGCGCCAAAGCATTCAGCCATAGCAGAGAAATATGGGAAGGCGGCAAGGCCAATTACGGGTTTATTGCTGACGATATCACTTAGCTGATCGGGGTAGCATACGCTGATCTTATTTTGCAACTCGGATGGAAGATCTCTACGGCTAAACCACTTATCATCTTGTGATTTACGACCATCTGACTGTAGCGCATAAACCTGCTGGATGCCACTATGTTGAAGGCACGCCATAGTCATATCATTTGTTGCTACTGCTGATCCATTCCTGTCGGCTACTTTGAAATCCGATATAGAGCGCCTGTATGAGACAAACTGTAAGATGTTCATTGTGCTCCTGTGCAAGCTCAGCTTCAACCAATGCACCACTGAAAGTGCGTAGACCAGACGGACTTGAAAAGGGCCGCGATCTTATGCGGTTATTTTCTCCTAAGCGAGTCTCTTCGATTCACAATGGTCAATTCATCGTTGGCTTAGAAGCGTTCTCGATCCGAATAGTCTCAACTTGGCCCTTGGCTGTTTTAAGTTTCAGCCCGAGTTGTTGCATCAGATTGGTAGTTGCCAAAGCCTCGTCGTGATCACTAGGGGGCATTTCAACAGTAAAGTTATAGAATCTCTTTAGGCCCGTCTGATCCACTACGGGACGCTCTAGAGTGCTACTCACCTCTTGAACCAGGCTTGCTATCGAAATATGAGTGCCGAACTCCTCATATCCACCCGACATGCTAACGTGAAATCCCCTCGTGCGAAGATCATCCTCCTTTGCCTCTTTCATTTGTAGAGTTTTAGTTCCCCTAACTAAAACGAAGATCGGGCCGGTCGTTATCTCCCGATGAAATCGTAAACCAAACCTTTCGACGAGAAGGGTCTGGAGCATCTTTCGCTCCTCATCATTTAGGGTCATTCTGGTGGAAGCCTTACCCATGTCTCCTCTTTCAGAAGTAGCGGGCGGTAAGGCGACAACATCATATCGATCTGCCTCAAGCCAACTGGGTCCTCCCACAACTTGAAAGGGACGAATGTTAAAGGCTTCGAGGATGAGCGCCTTCAGAGTGGCGAACCCGATGTAAACTTTACCGCTAGGGACTACTCGAACACCAACGCTTGTCCCATCTTTCGATGGTCTTACCGTCGCAACCTCGAATGCGGTTGTTTGCGAAACTGAAGTCTTGGTGTGTAGTGTAGTCGGTGCTTGTGCTCTAGATGCTTGGCCAAACCCATTCGACACAGAAACCAACAAGAACCCCGCGAGGATTAGTTGGCATTTGCTAAGGCTACGAGAGAAGCCTCTCGAAACAATCATAAACGCGCCTTTCTTCTAACTCAGTGTTAACGAAAGACCGCAGATCTGTATGTGCCGAAGCAACGATCGATGATCAACCATTCAAGCGAGAAATGATAGCTCGTTAGATGTCTAATCGGCGAGGGGATCTGGTCGATCAAGTCCATGACGCCAGTCATGGCCGAACGCTTTCAGTTTCATCACAGGACTGTTTAAGTTGCGGGAATCCTGCAAATGATTGTCCTATCTCACAAGGTGAAGATAGCCAATGTCTGTACGTACACGGCAGATGTCAGGGTTCTTGAGCTTGTAACTGTCGACGACAAGACGCCTACCAGGTAAATGCCAGATGGCATAGCTCAAGCAAAGCATTGCATCGTGTATCGCAATGCTTGCCACCCCAGAGACTTTCCAGTGCGGAACAAGCCTCCCGGTAGGAAGCGTCGACTCAAATGCCCAATTACAGGCTCATCCGAAGTAGAAGTAGCGGACACGGAGCACTTGTGACGGCGCAACAGGTGCTCCCTTTTATCTGGCCGCTTATGCATTATGGATGAGCACCGCACTGGCCAACAGGCGCCCCGTTATTCTGGACATTGCAACTGTGGCAACCGATGGATCCAAAATTTTCGCACAGTCCCGAGGAGGTGCCGTTGTTGCAATTGATGACTAGACAGTTAGTTGGAACTGCCTGAGGTTCAATTGGAGTACGCAAAGTTGCCTGCGCAAAAGCTGCTAATTGGAAAACCATGGCAACTGCTGATGCAACCGCACCAGATGTAATCACGCTCTTCTGGCTAACATTCATATTAACCTCTCCTAAATTGGTTACGTGCTCCATTCACAGCGCTCAGACGTATTCACAATTCTTAGATGAGCAACTTATTTAATACGGCTATATCATCTGCAGACAATACCCCTGCCCACACTCTCTTTACTTTTGAGTCACTTCCAATGACAATAGTCTCCGGCGTAGCAATGAGATTAAGCTCCGCCATTTCCTCAGGATCCATTTTGTGGATAGTCCGAGCACGTCCCGGTTGTTTCTTAGAAAGAAACTCTGGTGTGGCCATGCCAGTAAGATCTACAGTTACAAAGTCCACAGATTTATCGGGAACTCGAGTAATTAGTGAGCTCCAGTTTGACCAATTCTTCTCGCAATAAGGACAGACCGGAGAGTACGCCATGATAACAGTTGCTTTTTTCCCCGATGTAGCAATAGTGACTGGTCTGTCATTTAAATCCAAGCCAGTTACTGTGTTCACCACTTTTCCCATGATAGTAACTTCTGTGGACTTTTCCGCTCTCGTACTTCGCAGAGATCTATTGTCACGTAGCAAGTAGATGTTGGCGGTAGTCATCGCCACACAAAGCACCACTAGAAGATAAACAAACCACGGCGTGCGCTGCTCGGCTGTATGCAATTTGGCTCCTGCGAATGACAGTTACTTGTAGGAAATCCTAATCTCTAAAAATAAGTCTTCGCAAGCCGATGCTCATAAGCAACAATGCTGAATCGAATGCGCGGTAATGCAGAAAAAAGGAAAAGGGGTGCGAGTTTAAACTCGCACCCCTTTTCCTTCATATAATGGCTAATTACTGCAGCAACGCCCCATTCTCCGTGGGGCTCTTCGGGTCTTCCGGAGGGATGACCATCGCTGCTGCTACCTTGTCGTCGGTGTCGAGGTCCAGGAGCTTGACGCCCATGGTGGCTCGTCCTGCGGCGCGGACGGACTTGGTGTCGATGCGGATGATCTTGCCGAACTGGCTGATCACCATCATCTCCGTTGTGTCGTCCACCAGTTGAATGCTGGCGACCTTGCCGATCTTCGGTGTGGCGCGCATGTTGATTACGCCCTTGCCGCCGCGGGATTGCAGGCGGTAGGAGTCAACGTCAGTCCGCTTGCCGTAGCCGTTGTCCGAGACCGAAAGGATCAGGCAGGGCGTCAGGCCGAGCTTCTCGTCGAGCTGCTGCAGCTTGGCTGCTGCGGCCTCCGAGAGGACCGGAGCGCCCAGTTCGCCGGGTTCTGCCAGTTCCATGGGCTGGGCCGCTACGCTCTCGCCGGCTTCGTCGAGAACGGCTTCCACCTGGGCGGTGAGACCGGTCTTGGCGGCTAGTTCGAGACGCTGCTTGTTGCGCGCCTCGGGCGAGGGCGTAACTGCTGCGCCGATCACGTAGTCGTCCTTCTTCAACGTGATGCCGCGGTTGCCGAAGGCCGGACGGCCCATCGGGCGCAGGTCCTGCTCGTTGAAGCGGATCGCCATGCCGTCGTGCGTCGCCAGGAAGATGACCTGCTCGCCGTCCGTGATGCGGGCGGTGATGAGCTCGTCTTCCTTGTCGATGCCGATCGCGATGATGCCGCGGGCCATGACGTTCGAGAAGTCCTTGAGCGCGGTCTTCTTCACCGTGCCGTTGCGCGTGGCGAAGAGTACGTACTTGCCCTCTTCCGCCAGGTCCTTGACCGGCAGAATCGTCACCACCTTCTCGCCCGGCTGCAGGTCGACCAGCGAGGCCATCGCCTTACCCTTGCCGGCGGCGCCGATGTCGGGAATCTCGTAGACCTTGAGCCAGTAGACGCGGCCCGAGTTCGTGAAGCAGAGCAGATAGGCGTGCGTGGAGTCGATGATGAGCTGCGCGACGAAGTCTTCTTCGCGCGTCTTCATGCCCAGCCGTCCCGTTCCGCCACGGCGCTGCTGGCGGTAAGTGGAGATAGGCGTGCGCTTCAGGTAGCCGGTGTTCGAGACCGTGACCGCTACCTGCTCATCGGCGATCAGGTCTTCGAGCGTGAGCTCGGTCGACTCGTCGAGGATGGTGGTGCGGCGGGCATCGCCGTACTTGTCGCGAATATCTTCGAGTTCCTTGATGATGACGCGGCGAAGCTTCTTCTCGCTGGCGAGAATCGACTCGTACTCGGAGATGTTGTCGCGGACCGCGCGCAGCTCGTTCAGCAGTTCGTCGATCGAGAGCTGCGTCAGTCTGTAGAGCTGCAGTTCGAGGATCGCGTCGATCTGGCGGTAGCTGAGGATCAGCGTTCCGGCCGTGTTGTTCGAAAGCTGTGCCGAGACCGAGCCGCCGGCCAGGTCGATGGCGTACTTCGCCGGATCGAGCGTGACGCCCTGCAGTTCGGTGCCGCGCAGGTTGATGCGGCGGTTCGAGAAGTAGCTGAACAGGTTCTCGCGGGCATCGGCGCGGCTGGAGGACTGCCGGATGATGCGGATGACCTGGTCGAGATGGTCGAGCGCGATCTGGTAGCCGAGCAGTACGTGCTCGCGCTCGCGGGCCTTGTTCAGCAGGAACGCGGTGCGGCGGCGAACGACGTCGATGCGGTGCTCGATGAAGGCCCAGATGGCTTCGTTGAGCGGCAGTTCCTTCGGCTGGCCGTTGTGTACGGCCAGGAAGATCATGCTGAAGCTCTCCTGCATGGAGGTGTGCTTGTAGAGCTGGTTGAGCACGATCTCCTGCTGGGCGCCGCGCTTGAGTTCGATAACGATCCGCATACCGTCGCGA
This sequence comes from Granulicella mallensis, assembly GCF_014203225.1. GTDB lineage: Bacteria > Acidobacteriota > Terriglobia > Terriglobales > Acidobacteriaceae > Granulicella > Granulicella mallensis_A. The sequence goes on from NZ_JACHIO010000014.1 coordinate 163,002, forward strand.
TCGCTCTCGTCGCGCACGTCGGAGATGTCGTCGACGATCTTCTCGGTTACCAGCTCGGCGATGCGCTTGATCAGGTTGGACTTGTTGACCTGATACGGGATCTCGGTGCAGATGATGGCCTGGCGGCCGCCGCTGATCTGCTCCATGCCGCACTTGGCGCGCATCATGAAGCGGCCACGGCCGGTCTTGTAGGTCTGGGTCAGGTTGCCGCGACCGTAGAGGAAGCCGCCGGTCGGGAAGTCCGGGCCCTTGACGTGTTCGAGTACGATCTCAAGGTCGCTGCGGGTCTCGCCCTTCTCCTTTTGCAGGAGAGAGATGGTCGCGTTGAGGACTTCGGTGAGGTTATGCGGCGGAATGTTGGTCGCCATGCCGACGGCGATACCGGTGCTGCCGTTGACGATCAGGTTCGGGATGCGTGCGGGCAGAACGGTCGGCTCGGAGGTCGATTCGTCGTAGTTCAGGGTGAAGTCGACGGTGTCGGAGTCGATGTCGGCGAGCATTTCACCGGCCAGGCGGGTCATGCGCGACTCGGTATAACGCATCGCGGCGGGTGGATCGCCGTCGACGGAGCCGAAGTTGCCCTGGCCGTCGATCAGGGGATAGCGCAGCGAAAAGGGCTGGGCCAAACGCACCATGGTGTCGTAGATCGCGGAGTCGCCGTGGGGGTGGTAGTTACCCATCACGTGTCCGACGACCTTGGCCGACTTGGTGTACTTCTTGTTGAACTGGAGACCCATCTCCTGCATTCCATAGAGGATGCGGCGATGAACTGGTTTAAGCCCGTCACGGACGTCGGGCAGCGCGCGCCCGATGATGACCGACATCGAGTAGTCGAGATACGACCGGCGCATCTCCTCCTCGATGTTGATGGAGTTCATGTACAGCGCACCGGGTCCGGTGGGCGTGGTGGGGCCGTCTCCGCCAGCACCGCCCGCAGGGGGAGGATTATTGGAGTTCGCATCCTGGGGGCTGGGGGGAGTTTGGTCGGGTCCTAAAGGCAATTGCGGGTTCTGATCGTCTGGCATGGGCAATCTCTATTATAGCTGGCTGGGCCGCGAAAAGAGGGGGTTGGGGAGGATGCCCCGGAGATGCGTAGCCTTTGCTTTTCTTGTTGTTATTCCCCTCAAAGCCGTCATCCTGAGCGAAGTGTCTCGCGCTTTTGCGAGACACGAAGCCGAAGGACCCCGAGAAATTTGTCTGACCTCTGCTTTCCACACCTTTTCAACCGTGGACGCTGAGGCTCGGGGTTAAGGGTTGGAAAGGTGCGAAGAGCATTGGCAGGATGCAGGGTTTCGGGGTCCTTCGACTCCGCAGCTCGCCAAGTGCGCGAGCTGCTTCGCTCAGGATGACGGTTTGGGGGGACAACAGGGAAAGGCAAAAACAAAGACAGATCAACCGCATGACTCGCCGCTTTTCTCATGCGCAGGATGCATCGGGACGTTTACACTCACAATCGATGCAGACACTGACCGAACTCAACGACCAATTTGGCATTCCCCACGTGCTCGTCTTCGCAGAGGGCAAGGGCGGACTGCTCTGTGCGCAGATTACGACCGAAGCCTGCACGGCGACGCTCTACCTGCAGGGCTCGCACCTGGTGCACTGGCAGCCAGCCGGGCAGAAGCCGGTGCTGTTTCTCAGCGATCGCTCGAACTACGCGCCGGGCAAGGCGATTCGCGGCGGCGTGCCGGTGATCTTTCCGTGGTTCGGCGCACGCACCGGTGCTCGCACCGACGGCCCGATGCACGGCTTCGCCCGGACCCAGCTCTGGCAGGTGGCGTTCGCGGCTGTTTCGGGCAAGGACCTGCACCTGACCCTGACGCTCGGGCCTACCGACGAGAGCCGCGGGCTCGGCTACGACCACTTCCGCGTGGCTTATGAGCTGATCCTGGGCAGCACGCTGACGCTGCGGATCAGCGTCGTCAACCTGGACCCGGAGGAGCAGGCCGGGACGCCGATGCACTTTGAAGAGGCCCTGCACTCCTATCTCGCGGTCGGCGAGCCGGAGCATCTGCGCATCTACGGCCTGGGCCAGACCGAGTTCCTGGACAAGGCCGACGGCTTCAAGCGCAAGAAGCAGACCGAAGACGTTCTGACGCTGCATGAGCAGACGGACCGGCCGTATCTGAACACGACCGCGACGGTTACCGTGGAAGATCCGGACCTTGGCCGCCGCCTGGTGGTGGCCAAGCAGGGCTCGAAGACGACGGTGGTGTGGAACCCGTGGTCGGAGCTGGCGGCGAAGATGTCGGACTTTCCGGCCGAGGGCTGGCGCGGGATGACCTGCATCGAGACGGCGAACGTCGCTGAAAACGGCGTGACTCTGAAGCCGAAGGAAGCGCATACGATGGAGGCGAAGATCTCGGTCGAGCCCTTCAGCGGCAGCGCGACGGAACGGACTCAGTAAGCTGTGGAGATGAGACCACTGATTCTTGCCTCGGCCTCGCCGCGGCGTCGCGAGCTGCTGGCGCAGGCCGGCTTTACGTTCGAGGTGCGCGCGGCGGACATCGACGAGAGCCGCCACGCGGGCGAGCTGCCCAAGGACTACGTGCGGCGCCTGGCGCTGGAGAAGGCGCAGGCAATTGCGGCGCGAAACCCCGGAGCGGTCGTGCTCGGCGCAGACACGACCGTCGTGCTGGAGGGCGAGGTGCTGAACAAGCCCGCCGACCGTGCCGATGCTGAGCGCATGCTGCGGCTGCTCTCGGGACGCACGCACCAGGTGCACACGGGGCTCGCGGTGGTGGGGGCGCTTGGGCACCAGTCGCACGTGGAGACGACTGATGTCGTCTTCCGGGTGATCGCTGAGGACGAGCTGGCGGCTTATCTGGCGTCGGGCGATCCCATGGACAAGGCAGGAGCCTATGGCATCCAGGGCTATGCGGCACGGTGGATTCCTCGGATCGAGGGCGACTACTTCAACGTCGTCGGATTGCCGCTGGCGGCAGTGGTACGGCTGTTAGGGACGGTCTCCTCAGAATACGGCGAAAGATGAACTTTTCCACATGGATATCCAGAGGTAGTCTTTTTGGAACATCCCCCGCAAAATTCAGCGGACTGCAACATTCATTCGATACGCTAACCTTTATGCGACTTAGCTTCGTCATACCGGCGTACAACGAAGAAGCCTACCTGCCAGCGTGTCTGGAATCCATTCTCGGTCAGATCCAGGGCCTCGAAGGCCGTACCGAGATCATCGTCGTCAACAACGCCAGCACGGACTCCACGCGAGAAGTCGCGCTCCGCTATCCCGGCGTTACCGTCGTCGACGAGCCCCGCAAGGGCCTTACCTTCGCTCGTCAGGCGGGCTTCGCCGCCAGCTCCGGCACCCTGATCGCTAACGTCGACGCCGATTCACGGCTCACGCCCGGCTGGGTCTCCAATATTCTCGCCGCCTTCGATGCCGAGGTTCCTGCCGGCAAGCGTCCTCTGGCCGCCTTCTCCGGCCCGATTCTCTACTACGACCTCACACCCCGGCAGCGCGTTCTGGTGCACGTCTTCTACATGACGGCGTGGATGACCTATGCGATGAACCGCTATATCCTGCGCGTGGGCTCGATGGTGCAGGGCGGCAACTTCGTTACCGCTCGCTGGGCGTTGGAGGCGATCGGCGGATTCAATCTCGCGATCAGCTTCTACGGCGAAGACACCGACATCGCCCGCCGCCTGAACGATGTGGGCGAAGTCCGCTTTACCTTCGCGCTGAAGATGTTTTCCTCGGCACGCCGCCTGAAGAAGGAAGGCATGCTGACAATGGCCGCGCGCTACTCGATCAACTACCTCTGGACGACCTTCTTCAAGCGGCCCTATACGCATACGCATATCGATATCCGGGAACAGCCGGAAGGGTAGTGGGCGGTAGGTTTTAGTCGCTGCCTTGTTATTGCCGTTGCTTTTGCTGTTGTCGTTGCACTTGCTTTTCTGGTTGTCATTCCGAGCGTAGCGAGTGAACCTGCTTCCCGCCCGCTGAGGCTATACTGCCCGCGATGCAAAACCGCGAATACCACTTCTACGTCTACATTTTAAGTAGCAGGTCGCGCGATCTCTATATCGGCATGACGAACAATCTGCGTCTCCGTATCAGCCAACATCGCGAGATGAGACCTGGAACCTACACCGCCCAGTACAACATCCATCGTCTCGTGTACTTCGAGCGATTTCAGTATGTTCGCAGCGCTATTGCTCGCGAAAAAGAGTTGAAGGACTGGACGCGCGAAAAGAAGATGGTGCTGATCGAGAAGGTCAATACGACGTGGGAAGATCTTGCGGCGAGCTGGTGAAGCTGGCGTCGTTGCTGCTCCGGGCGGGAAGCAGGTTCACTCGCTGCGCTCGGAATGACAACCAGAACAGCAAGTGCAAAAACAACAACAACGACAAAAGCAAGAACACCGCCGAGCCAAAACAATTGCAGAACACAAAATCAAAAGCGGCTGGTAAGGGCAACAACCCCTTACCAGCCGCTCTATTTCTGTTCCTGAAGCTAAACCAGTTCCAGTCCCTGCCGCAGGTCGTTCACGCCGGGGAACGCGAGGCTTAGCGGAGCCGATACGCCGCGCTTGCCGAACAACCGCACCAGCTTGATCGCATTCGTGATCGCTGCCGGAGGCGCGCCGCCGACCCAGAGTTGGCTCAGTTGCCGCATCTCGCCGTTGGCATCCGGATGGAAGACCCGGTCGTCCCACTTCTGCCAGCCCGGGAGGAACTGTGGGAAGTCGGTAACTGCATTCAATGTGGACTGCAGGATACGCTGCTCCCAGCGCTCCTGGTACTGATCCATGAAGTGAACGTGGCTACGACGCTCGACGCGGATCTCCTCGACGAAGTCGTTGAAGTTGGTCGCCGTCGTCAGGTTGATGTTGGCGTTCGGCTCCAGCCCGTGACGGTCGCCGCCTGAGATCAGCAGGTAGCCGAGCTCGCGGGCCATGCGGCCGACTTCGCGGTTTTCCTGAGCGTGGCGCAGACCGTTCAGCTCCAGGGCGTGGATGCAGCCGCGTACCTCAGCCATAAACCGTCGTGCTTCAGTAACGTGCGCCGGACCGACCTTGTGCAGATCCCACAGCGGGTGGTTGAAGACGATCAGAACATGCGGCTGTTCGTGCAGTTCGCGAAGCATCTCGACCAGCTTGGCGTCGTTCGGGGCGGCGGTGTAGGCCTCTAAGCGGCTCATCCACTCCGTGCCGGTGCCGCTGGGCAGGTTGTGGATGCCGAGATGGAAGACCGTCTGGCCGTAGGGAGCGGACCACTCAACCGACATCGGAATGTGTCGCGACGAGGGTACGGCGCGCAGCAACAGCGTGCCTTCGAGCGTGTCATGGTCGGTGATCGATACCAGCGGATACAGGCCAAGGCGCTGAATCTGCTTGGCTTCCAGGTCATAGGCCATGCGGGGCTGCAAGGGCGGACGCCAGTTGGCACGGTCAAAATCCAGCTTGACGCTATATCTTTCGGAAGCTCTCTTCTCGTAGAACGAGAGAACGCTGCCCATGCCCGGCAGCGCCACTCCCATCTTGTGGATAAAGCCCAATGTCTCCTCGGAGCAGCTGGTATGGCTGTGCAACGAGACGCCTGTTGTGAAGGCTGCTGTAGCTAGCGGCTGTTTCCAGTTGGTCGAGACTTTTGACTGAGCCTGCATGGTAGCTCCTGGCGGCTATGACATTTTTAGTGCTGTACCAAAGCTTGCCAGCGAAATGCGAATGCACCGTAATCAGAGCAATAACAGACGTTCAATTTGTCGAAATATGTGCCGAATTATGTACCTTTTAGCGCTGGCTCAGGGGTACCTTTTTATTCTTTTAGCAGACCGCCGGGCTCAGGAGTGAATTCCGGGGCGGTTATCAGTCTCCCGGGGTGGGTGCTGTCAGCTTCAATTCGCCTGTATTTCGCTTTCCCGTAGGACAGATATCCAGCAGAGGACAGGCCTCGCATCGGGGTTCGGAGAACGTGCAGAGCGTCTGCCCATGCAGCTTTACCAGCGAGTGGTGCTCATCGAGCATCTCTGCATCCCAGGTCTCGGGAACCAGGCGCATCAGGCGTTCTTCGGTGATCGCCGCGTCCGCGCGGGGAACGACACACAGCCTTTGGACTACCCTTAAATGGTTGGCATCGATGGAGATCGCCCGCCGCCGCAGCGTACTGAAGTTCACCACGGCAGCCGAGACCTGAGGTCCCACGCCTTCGAACTGCTCCAGCCACGAACGGATCTTGTCTGTGCGATAGCGGGCGAGAAAGTCCAGGGTCAACGAGCCGTAGCGCTCGGTGATGCCCATCAGCGCGGCCTTCAGGCGTGGAGCCTTCACTTCGGGAAAGGTGACGACTGCAATCGCGCGCTCAATTTCGGCGACCGTGGCGTCGCGGACTGACTCCCAGTTTCCGGGGCCAGCCTGAAAGTAGCGCTCGAGATCGCGCATGACCTGGTGGGCCGAAGGGGTCTTGGTGCGTCCGGCCAGAAGAGAGTAGATGAACTGTGTCAGCGGGTCCCACGGCTCGCGCGGCGCGGGCTGTCCGTAGTGGCCCAGCAGTAGCCGATGGATGTGGGGCAGACGATCCGCCTCCTCGGGCGTAAGAGGCCGCCGCTGCGGGGTCGCCGGATCGGCTGGTTCGTTGAAGAGTTCTGCGGTCACCCGTTCCTTGTAACCCCCAACTGATGTCCTTCGCTCGTCGCCAGCCCCCAGGCCATGCGCGGCGTGTTGTGCGCGAGGCCTACCGAGCCATCGGGTCCCATCAAGATGATGCCGCCGTGTCCGCCGAGCCTCTTATAGAGATAGGCGATGGCATCGGTCGCCGCCTGTTGTGGGGGCGATCCTGCTGCGACGCGGTCCACGGCCCACTTGCCCAGCACCAGCTTCATGATCGGCTCGCCCCAGCCGGTCAGGGAGACGGCGGCGCTCTCGTTGTCGGCATAGCAGCCGCAGCCGATCAGGGAACTGTCGCCGACGCGGCCGGGGGCCTTCGAGAGCGTTCCCCCGGTGGAGGTGCCGGCCGCCAGATTGCCGTCCGCGTCGATCGCGACCGCGCCGACAGTGTCGTGCGAGTGGAGCGTCGGGTCGGTTACCTGGAACTCTTCCGGTAGTGTGCGTATGGCTGCGGTCATTGCATCGGTATCGACTGCAGCCTCGCCACTGAATGTTGTGTCCCGGCCGCCTGCGGCTTCGGCACGCTGGAAGGCCATCAGCCGCTCGCGTTCGCGAGGGACGATCAACTCCGTGTTGTCTACGAGCCGCATGCCGTGCTGTGTCGCAAACCGCTCCGCTCCGGTGCCGACGAAGTACACGTGCGGCGACTGGTCCAGCACCAGCCGCGCTGCCTGGATCGGGTTCCGCAGGCGCTCGACGCAGGCTACGCCGCCGGTGCGCAGGTTGGCGCCGTTCATCAGCAGGGCATCGAGCTGCACGCGGCCGTCGCGGGTCAGGAACGAGCCGCGCCCGGCGTCGAAGGTGTCGTCGTCTTCCATGATGGTGACGGCGGCTTCCACTGCATCGACGGAGCTGCCGCCGCGCGCGAGTGCATCCCATCCGGCACGCAGGGCGTGGCGAATGCCGTTTTCATGGGCGGCAATGGCATCGTCGGGCATGGCCCATGCGCCGCCGTGGATCAAAAGGATAGGAGAGCGTTTCGTCATCGCTCTGTGATTGTAATTTGACGCGTGTGTGCAGCGTTTTTGTGGGGTCAGGTCCGGGGCAGCGATTGAAGGTCATGTACTTTGCGGGTCGGAGGGAGCCGTGGCCTTCAGGCCACGGAATAAGGGACAGGCGAGAATTGGGCTTTAGCCCCGGGCTGTTTCTCCGCAGCCGTAAAGAAGGCCCGGGCCTAAAGGCCACATCTTTGCTATGCCTTATTTCCGTAGCCTAAAGGCTACGGCTCCCTCCGTCTCCCTGATGCTGAAGCATCAGGGAACGCGCTTCGCGCTGTGCCGAACAGCCCATCATTCTTCAATGAACGAATGCTTTACCACTCTAGCTGACCCACAAATAAGATAGGCAAGAGTGAAAAGGGAGCAGGATTTTATTCCTACTCCCTTTTACTTTAGGAAACTCTGCTTTGATGGTCTGATACATTTCGCCCTGGCAATATTCAGGCAATGAACCTGGCTTCAGCAGAGCGTTTCGTGACTTACTCCTGAGGCTCAGTTGAGATATACCAGTTCTGAGTCTCCGGTCCGAGCGGCCCGTTCTCATTCGTGTAGCTACTCAGTGCGCCAATAAAGTTGGCACCCTTCGCGAGAACATCCAGCTCTGTCGTCGCTCCGCTCGGAAGGCTGGGCGGATCGTAGATGGTGCTCGTCAGCGCCGGTCCCCAGTGACCATTGAAAGATAGCCATTGAGCTGCTGTTGCGTTGTTGTCGAGTAGAACAAGCTGGCTGGTATTCTGCCACGGCGTCCAGCTGATTCCATTGGAATAAAAGTTCGTTGGCTTGTGGTACACGGTGAAGGTTCCAGTGTTGGCCGTATTGTCAACTACCTTTACCCAACTTACTGGAGGCAGCCCAGGCGAATTCAAAATGACGTCATTGACCTGGATGCCGGCAGTGGGGTAGTTCGCATGACTATCCCATCCCGAATAAACAATGGGATGAGTGCCATCGAGCGGCGGATCTGTTACCCACTGGTTCCCGCTGTGCTGGCTGTAGAAGACACCGATAAGGCTGGACTGATCTTCTGAGATTCTTACCGTAACGTGTTCCCAGTCGCCATAGTGCAGCGCAAATCCGGCCCAATCCAGGTTGTACGGCTCGGTCTTGAAGTTGGTGATGACACCTACCTGAAATGGCTGAAACCCATTCCACGTATAGAACAGAAAATATTTGATGTCGATATAAGTGCCGAAATCAAGGACCTTGACATAGACAGGGGAGTTTACCTGCCCCATATTCGCAGTACTCGAGGCAACGGCTGCATCTCCGGACTCGAAGTCGTTGGAGGGTGTGGGATAAACGCCGTTGGAAGGTACAAGGTAGTTCGTAGAAGTAGTATTTGCGGCAAGACTTGCAGGAGTAACTGCAGTCGTGATGACATTCCCATTGGAGTCCACGAGATTGGACTGGCTGAAGAAATTCTCAACCGACGTGGGATGGTTGTTATCGTAAGCGTTGAGATAAATCGTAGGCGCGTACTGTTGAATGGTGCTTAGACTTACTGTCTGAGCATGGGTTTGTGTAGTAGCCACAACGGAGGCCGCAAGCGCCAGAAGGCGCAGGAATTGCTTTGACACACTTGACATAATCTTCTCCCGGAGTACGTATCGAGTAGATCGAAACAAACTGTGCGTGCCGCTAATATTTTGTATTTTGGGAAGGGTATCGATAGCCCGGCATTATGCCCGGCATGGATAGCTAGTGGATAGCTGACAACAACAGGTTTTATTGAGTTGGGGCTGAATCATCTCTGCGAGTCCCTCTTTCCTGTGATCCGAAGCTATTATTAGAGCGGCGCAGGGAAAGATATGTGAATACCTGGATAAAATCAGGTGCAGCATTTTATTCTCAATGAAAATGGTGTTTCAGTTAGAAACTGTCTGGCCGGTTGCCCATGATCGTTCATAGTATTTTCCAGGTTATATACAGTAACTGCGCAGGGACCATGGCCAGCTCCTACAAAACTGGTCTGTTCTATAACTCAATCTGTATACCAAGACCAAAGACGGTAATCAGAGATTACACCTGCACTGACTCCCGAGCATTTTGAGATCAGCGATAAAACCTACTCTGCCTGGGCGATCATGCCGGCCAGCAGCGCGGTTCGTTCCGCCAGGTGTGCCTTCACCACATGCTCGTGGGCCGCATGGGCTCCGGCTCCGACCGCACCCATGCCGTCGAGCGTCGGCACACCGAGCGCCGCGGTAAAGTTGCCGTCCGAACCGCCTCCGGTCGAGGCTTCGTCCAGCACAAAGCCCATCTCCTCGGCCAGCTTTTGGGCGAGATGAAACAGCGCTTCGGTTCCTGCCTTGCGCTCCATGGGAGGGCGGTTGATTCCGCCCGTTACCGTCAGGCGGCAGGCCTTGTCCGTGACCTCCAACCCGCGGAAAAGCTTCTCCACGCGTGCTGCGTCGTCGGCCTTCGCGATGCGCACGTCTACCTCGGCAGTACACTCTGCGGCAATTACATTCGATCGCGTGCCTCCGGTGATGACTCCCGGATTTACCGTCAGACCCTGGCTCAGGTCGGTAAATCCGGCAACTGTCTGCACCAGGCGGGCCATCTCCAATACCGCGGAGTGCCCGCGTTCGAAGTCCACGCCGCTGTGTGCCGCTACGCCCTCAACCTTCAGCTCGTAGTTTCCGACACCTTTGCGCGCCGTCTTATAGGCCAGACCCTGCGCGGGCTCCAGCACGAACACCGCAGAACACTCCTGCGCAATCTTTTCAGTAATGGCCCGCGAGATCGGGCTGCCGATCTCTTCGTCGCTGTTCAACAGCAGCGTCACGGGTCGCTCCGCTCCGAGCGCCTTTACTGCCATCAGCGCCTCAAGAGCCATCACGACACCGGCTTTCATGTCCACCACGCCGGGCCCGAAGATCTTGCCGGCGTCTTCCTTCCAGGGCATCTTTGCCAGCGTCCCCATGGGCCAGACGGTGTCCAGATGCCCGAGCAGCAGGACGCGTCCGCGCCTGGAAGAGCCACTTTGGGCTGGCTCAAAGCGCAGCTCCAGCACATTGCCAAATCCCTCCTGCGGATGCCGCCGGATCTCGCCGCCCATCTCCGCCACCCAGCCCGAGACCAGCGCTCCGGCGCGATCCACCGCGGCCTTATCTTCGCTGGGAGACTCGACTTCAACCAGTTCCTGCAGCCGCTGCAACAACCGCTGCTCGTCTGCTGCTACTACGCTTACTATGTCCGCCATCGCCATAACTTCTACGCTAACGCGAGGGAGGCGAAAACCAGCAACCGGCCCGTACCAAATCTCTCAACTGTGTCTAATTAGACACACCACAGCGCCCTGTTCCCGGATGTAGCCTGTGGTTCTGTTACAAGAATCAGGGAACCGCACCTGCCTAACGACGCCCAATTCGAGCAGACCATCCATAGTCCACTGGATTTCAGCGGCATTGGCCTGCATTCCGGCGCGGAAGTCACCATGCGGCTCGTTCCTGCGCCTGCTGGTTCGGGCATCGTCTTCCGCCGCACCGACCTGGATAACTTCGAGATTCCTGCTACCGGCCGCAACGTCGCGAAGGTCAGCTATGCGACCTCGCTGATGCGCCAGGGCGTGCTGATCTCGACGACCGAGCACCTGCTCTCCGCGCTGATCGGGCTGGGTGTCGATAACGTCATCGTTGAGGTCGACAACCTCGAAGTCCCGATTCTGGACGGCTCCGCCCGGCCCTATGTGGCGGCTATGCTCGGTGCGGGACTCAAGCGCCAGCGCCGCAAGCGTGAGTACCTCCGCATCCTGAAAGAGATCGAAGTCCGAGAGGGAAGCAAGTTTATCGGCGTCTATCCCGGTGAGGGCTACTCGATCCACTACACCATCGACTTCCCTGAGCCCATCGGGCACGAGACCTTTGTGGGGGATCTCGAAGCCGGGGACTACTGCAACCTGATTGCGCCCGCGCGTACCTTTGGCTTTCGCGAGGATGAGCCCATGCTGCGCGATATGGGCCTGATCCGCGGGGCCTCCGACGAGTGCGCCATCATCATCGGCGGCGGCGAGGTACAGAACGGCCCGCTGCGCTTTGGCGATGAGTTCGTACGGCATAAGGTCCTCGACCTGATCGGCGATCTGGCTCTTGCAGGCCGTCGCATCTGGGGACGCGTGGTAGCCGAACGCGCCGGCCATGCCATGCACACCGCTCTGGTGCAGCGTCTGCTGCGTGACCGCTCCGCCTGGGAGCTGGCTCATCGCTATGAAGAGCCGGTGGCTGCGGCCAAACCGGCTGTTATGCCTGTGGGCGCTACGCTGCAGCCTTCGCACGCCTGAGGCGTGTCATCAAATTTCGAGATCGAACTATGCAACAGCTTGCTGTGGCACTGTTTCGTTAAGGGCATGGCTTCAGCCATGCCGTAGGAGTAAGGCTCAACCCGCCTTCCTTTCTGCCGAAGGTTGGAGCGAAGGCGAAGCCGTAGCGACCGAATTGCTTTCCTCTATGCCGCCAAGACTGTCTAGGGCTCGCAGGGATGTATTCGTAGCGAGGGAGTGATTGGTTTCGCCACAACCAAAGAAGGCAATTCAGTCGTTGCGGCTACGCCTTCACTCCAGCCTTCGGCAGAGAGGTACGGCCTTTGGCTCGACGTTTTACGGCATGGCTGAAGCCATGTCCTTAACGAAACAGCGCCGCGGCAAGCTGTTTGCACAGTCCAACTTCATCCCAAGAGCAATTTGATGACACACCCAAAGTCTTCGCGAGTTATCTCGCAAACGATGGCCCACCAGCGCCGATCAGCTCCCAGATTCGCGCGAGATGATGATCGTCGTGCTCGGCGACAAAGTACAAATGGTCTACGAGCCGCATCGGCGTCTTCAAGCGCGGGTGAGGAATGGCTCGGGTCCATAGCGAGGTGTCCAGCTCTTCCACACGCTTCAGCAGCCGTTCTCTGGCAGTGCGGAACTCCGTCAGAATCTCTTCCAAGGGGCGCGCGTTGTGGTTCGCCTGGTCGGTCTTTCGGTTCTGCAGGTCGGTCAGGGTAAGCTGCTCGCTGGCCGCGACGTAATCTTCCACGCGCGACAGCCACAGCGGTTCGAGGTCCACCAGGTGACCGGCGTGTTCCTGGGCCGACCACTTTTCCTGCGCCTTCTCGGTCAGGCTTTTGTGAGAGTGGCCACGAAGAGCCTCTTCCAGCCTGGCCGGAGTGCCACGCAGACGGGCGCGCAGATTCGGATGCAGCTCCACCGGAAACGAAAACTTAAACTTACGTTCAAACCAATCTGGCACTTGACTCATGGGCTCCACCGATCGAAAAGACAGCTCTCAGTAGATATCTTGCCACTTGGGACAAACGAAGGCAGGTTTGCCAGTGGTTCAAAAGACACGTAGCGTCGAAGAGGTACCAGATGAACGGACAGGAACAACCGCATGACCGCCGCTATCGCGCTGGGCTCAAATCTGCCGTCTCCTTTTGGTGACCGCGCCGCTAACCTGCAGGAAGCCCTGCGCCGTCTCGAAGCCCTCGGCCGAGTTACGGCGGTCTCCAGCTTCCATGACACCGATCCCGTGGGTTACGAAGATCAACCGCGCTTCCTGAACGCCGCAGCGCTGCTCGAAACCGAGCTCTCGCCGATCGATCTATTGCGTGGGTTGTTAGCGATCGAACACACCATGGGTCGCGACCGCGAGAATGCGCCGCCCAAAGGTCCGCGTGTCATCGACCTTGATCTGCTGTTATTTGGCGATGTCGTTTTGCAGACGCACGAACTCACGCTGCCGCATCCGGCGATGCACGAACGTCGCTTTGTTCTTGCGCCATTGGCCGAGATTGCACCGGAGATGGAGCATCCTGTCCTGCGTAGAGATGTTGCCATGTTGTTACAGCATGCATAGATCGCAACGATAAGTAGGGATAGGCGACGACAGCCACATGCCTTCAGCCCCGAAGGGGCGTTTCATACCAGCCCAGGGCGAAGCCCTGGGTTACGTGGTTAAAACGACAGAGCGCTGAAGGCGCGATCTATTGTTGGTAGAGCCGATAGATCGGCCCTTCAGGCCTCTGCCTCTTTCTCTACCTATAACCCAGGGCTACGCCATGGGCTGGTATAGAACGCCCCTTCGGGGCTGGGGTTGTGGCCCGTTCAAGGTTGTTTGCCAGCAGAGTTATTCTCTTTCTTGACGCACAAGCAGTATGACAATCGAGCGAACTGGGATAGAGGGGTTCCACGATGAGCACAGCACTAGCGAATCCAACCGAAATGATCAGACAAGGGGCGCCGCACCTCATCCACTCGGATGAGGAACTCGCGGAATACACTGAGGCTCTCTTCGACCTGACGGCAAAGGCTACTCCCTCTCGGGAAGAGGAAGAGGCGATCGAGCTTCTGACGCTTCTTATAGAACGCTACGAAATGGAGCGCTACCCTGTACCCGACGCCGGCCCTATCGATGTGCTGCGATTTCTTCTCGATCAGAACGGGCTTTCACAACGAGACATCGCTGAAGATCTTGGCAGCGAAAGCACCGTATCGCTCGTTCTTTCAGGCAAACGCCTTCTGAATCGCGATCACATTATGCGGCTCAGCCAGCGTTTCCACGTCTCTCCGGCGGTTTTCTTTGGAACAACGTAGAAGAAAGCATGGCTACGCGTTCTGCCTTCGGTAACGGGCGCGAAGGCTGCTGTTACTTCTTCTCTTCGTGGTATTCCTGCTCGGTATTGATGCCCCACACCGTAGCCTTGTCCACGTGTCCCGCGGCGATGCCGTCCACCACGGCCATCGCCGTCAGCATCGAGTGGTCCTGGTTGTTGTACTTGTGCATGCCGTTGCGGCCGACCAGGAAGAGATTCTCGAAGCTGTCGGTAAACTCGCGCAGCTCGTTGAAGCGGTCATAGGTTCCGAAGTACGCGGGGTAGGTCTTCGGCACGCGCACCACGTGGGAGTCCGTCACCTCGCTGGTTCGCAGGATGCCGATCTTCTCCAGCTCCTTTGCGGCAAAGCTCTTCAGTTCTTCGTCGGGCATCGACCACAGCGGATCGGTGTCGTAACAGAAGTACTCCAGTCCGATCCATACCTTCGTCGGGTCGGAGACCATGTAGGGGGACCAGTTGTTGAAGATCTGCAGCCGCCCCAGCAGAACGTCGGGCTCCTGGATGTAGATCCAGGTGTCCTTGATAAGTCCACCATCGGGTTCGCGCACGTCGAGCTTGTTGGCGAGCACGCCCACCGTGATGAAGTCGCGATACTGCAGGCCGTCGCTCACCTCGCGCACGTTGGCAGGAACATCAACCCTCAGCGCCTGCACCAGCTCGCGCATGGGCATCGTGGAGATGAAGTAATCGCCCTCGAATCGCTGCCGTTCGCCGGCATCGTTTACAGCCTCGATGGCGACGACACGTGAGCCTTCGACGAGAATTGCATCGACCTTCCACTGCATGTGGATCTCGCCGCCCATGGCGATGACCTTCTCGGCGACGTGCTCCCACAACTGGCCCGGTCCGAACTTCGGATACAGAAACCGCTCGATCAGCGAGGTGTCCGTGCCCTTTTGCGCGACATCGTTCTCCGCACTCTTTGGCTGCGCGCTGAAGGCCTTCTTGACGAAGTGCTTCAGCGCCGTCGTCAGCGAGAGGCCCTTGATGCGCTGCGCTCCCCACTCGGCGGAGATCTTGTTGCACGGCGTTCCCCATACCTTCTCGGTGTAGCTCTTGAAGAAGGTGAGATAGAGTTCTTTGCCGAAGCGGTTGATGAGAAAGTCTTCGAGGCTCTTCTCTTCCTTGATCGGGTTCACCCGGCTCATCACGTAGCTGTAGCCGATCTTCCCCATGCGCACGGGGCCGAGGTTCGCGATTGTGTTGCCGGTGAGCTTGATGGGATAGTCGAAGAACTTGCGCAGGTAGTAGATGCGGCTCTTGCGCGGACGCACCAGCATGACCAGGTCGTCGGACTCGGGCGGCGGGGCAACGACGGTGGCTGCTACCTCTTCATCTGTAGCGGTCTCCTCTTCTTCGTCGTCATCGTGGGCTTCCAGGTCCGGGTGCAGCGGCCCCATGCCGCGCAGAGGCGGTTCTTCCGGAAGATGTGCTGGAACTGCGACGGTACGTTGCTTGCCCTGGTAGCTGATATCGACGCCGGTAGGCGCGGCGTCCGCCAGGTCGGGAGGCATCAGGTCCATCCACCACTGCATCACGCGGTCGCTCTTGGAGAAGAAGCGGTGCCCGCCGATGTCCATGCGGTTGCCCTTATAGCGGATGGTGCGGGAGATGCCGCCGATCTCACCGCTGGCTTCCAGAATGACTGGTTTCACGTCGGTCTTGCGCAGAAGTTCCAGTGCCGCCGTAAGTCCTGCCGGCCCCGCTCCGATGATGATTGCCTTACGCGCCATGCGCTTTCTCTTGCTCCGAACACGCATTCCGCGTCGAATCAAGCTTATCGCATGGGTGCGTTACGGTGCTTATGAGATGGGTTGATGTTGCACTAGTTGCGATGCGACTCGAGGATGGCAACGCGCTCGCGCAGGGTGGAGATAGCCTGCATATTGGATAGCTCGGTCTAGGCTTTAGCCTCAGAGATGGCAGCCAGGATGCCCTTGTATTGAGCTTCCGACTGCTTTTCGAGCGACGAGATCTGCCGTTCCACGGAATTGAAACGCTCTTCGACGCGCTTCTCAAAAGAGTCCTGGCGAACCTTCAATTCACGCACGTCGGGCGCAATCACGTCCTGAACCAGCCGCTGAAGTGTTTGAAGGACGTTATCGCTCATGGTCACTCTACCTACACCAGATACTATTATCGACGCTTCCGATCAAGCAAGATAATTCCCGCATCGCACCCTCTTGCCGTGCGATGCGGGAATCACGCTTACGCCTCGCGGTTCTCCACGACGAACTCCAGCACGCCCTTCTTGTCCGCCTCGACCTTCACGCGATCGCCGTGCAGCACGCGCCCGTCGAGGATCCGCATCGCCAGCGGGTCCTGTACCAGGCGCTGGATCGCCCGCTTCAGCGGCCTTGCTCCATAGGCGCGGTCGTAGCCGGCCTTGAAGATCGCCGTCCGTGCCGCGTCCGTCAGCGTCAGCGTGATGCGGCGGTCTGCGAGCATCTTCTGCAGGTCCGCAAGCCGCAGATCGACGATGTGCGTCAACTGGCTCTCGCCCAGCGGATGGAAGACAACCGTGTCGTCCACGCGGTTCAGGAACTCCGGACGGAAGTGCTTGCGCAGCTCCTCCATCACGCGGTTCTTCGCCTCTGCGAAGCCATCCTCGCCCTCGGCCCAGGCGGTCGAAAGCTGCCCCGCGCCGAGGTTCGAGGTCATGATCAGCACCGTGTTCTTGAAGTCCACGGTACGGCCCTTGGAGTCGGTCAGGCGTCCGTCGTCGAGCACCTGCAGCAGCACGTTGAAGACATCCGGATGCGCCTTCTCGATCTCGTCGAACAGCACGACAGCGTATGGCCTGCGCCGGATCGCCTCGGTCAACTGCCCGCCCTCATCGAAGCCGACGTATCCCGGAGGCGCGCCGATCAGCCGTGCCACGGCGTGCTTCTCCATGTACTCCGACATGTCGATGCGCACCATCGCCTGCTCGTCGTCGAAGAGGAACTCTGCCAGGGCACGCGCCGTCTCGGTCTTGCCGACGCCGGTAGGCCCCAGGAAGATGAAGCTTCCAATCGGCCGCTTCGGGTCGCTGAGACCAGCGCGGGAGCGGCGAATCGCATTCGCGACCACCACCAGTGCCTCGTCCTGACCGACCACACGCTCGCGCAGACGCTGCTCCATCTGCGTCAGCTTCTGGACCTCGCCCTCGAGCATCTTCGCGATAGGAATGCCCGTCCACTTGGAGACGATCTTCGCGATATCCTCCTCGTCGACCTCTTCCTTCAACAGGCGCGAGGCGCTGTCGCCTGACTTGGCGTCGGCGACACCGGCGTCCTGTGTGGCGGTCAGCTCCTTCAGCTCGCGTTCCAGCTTCGGAATCTCGCCGTACTGCAGCTCCGCCGCGCGTTGCAGGTTGCCCTTGCGCGTGGCGTCTTCCGCCTCGAACCTCAGAGCCTCCAGCTTCTGCTTTAGCTCTGCAACCTGCCCGATGGCGCCGCGTTCCTTCTGCCAACGCGCGCGCAGGCCGGAGGCCTTCTCCTGCACTTCGGCGAGCTCACGCTCAACGGCATGCAGACGTTCTTTAGAGTTCACATCGTCCTCGCGCTGCAGGGCCGCGCGCTCGATCTCGAGCGAGGTCGCCCGCCGCTCCAGGTCGTCGATCTCTACCGGCACGCTGCCGATCTGGATCGCCAGTGCCGCCGCGGCTTCGTCGACGAGGTCGATGGCCTTGTCCGGCAGGAACCGGTCGCTGATGTAGCGATGCGACAACTCCGCCGCGGCCACGATGGCCGAGTCCTTGATGCGCACCTTGTGGTGCGTCTCGTAGCGCTCGCGCAAGCCGCGCAGAATCGCAATCGTGTCTTCGACGTTGGGTTCGCCGACGAACACGATCTGGAAGCGCCGCTCCAGCGCCGCATCCTTTTCGATGTACTTGCGATACTCGTTCAGCGTCGTCGCGCCGATGGCGCGCAGCTCGCCGCGTGCCAGCGCTGGCTTGAGCATGTTGCTCGCGTCGATGGACCCCTCGGCGGCGCCCGCACCTACCAGGGTATGCAGCTCGTCGATGAACAGGATGATCTGTCCGTTGGACTCTTCGATCTCCTTGAGCACAGCCTTCAGACGGTCTTCGAACTCACCGCGAAACTTAGCGCCCGCCAGCATCGAGCCCAGGTCGAGCGAGATCACGCGCTTGTCGCGCAGGATCTCCGGCACGTCGCCCTGAAAGATGCGCCGTGCCAGCCCTTCGACGATGGCTGTTTTTCCAACGCCGGGCTCGCCGATCAGGACCGGATTGTTCTTCGTGCGCCGTGAGAGCACCTGGATTACACGTCGAATCTCTTCGTCGCGCCCGATCACAGGATCGAGCTTGCCGCGCCGCGCCTGCTCCGTGAGGTCCTTGGCATACTTCGCCAGGGCCTGGAACTTGCCCTCGGGGTTCTGGTCGGTCACACGCTGCGAGCCGCGCACGGCCTGCAAGGCCTTCAGGATCGCCGAATGGTCCGCGCCAAACGCAGCCAGCGCTGTCTGCACGGGCTCACCCTTGCTCGCGCTCAGCGCGAGCAGGAGATGCTCTGTCGAGACGTAGTCGTCCTTGAAGTTCTCCGCTTCCTTGAACGCGCCATCCAAAACCTTCTGCATCGCGCTGCCCAGCCCCGGCTGCGACGCTCCCTGCACCTTCGGCAGCTTGTCGATGGCGGCATTCACCTGCGCGAGCAACTGCTGTGCCGGCACGCCGACCTTCTCGAGCACCGGCAGCACCACTCCCTCTTTGTCTTCCAGCAGGGCCGCCATCAGGTGCAGCGGCAATACCTCAGGGTTGCCGTTTTCGGCGGCATGACCCTGCGCTCCCTGGATCGCTTCCTGCGACTTCACTGTAAATTTGTCCCACTTGATAGCCATCTGTTCTCTCCTCCATCAATCTCTCTCGTAGCTCTCGAACTCTCTGCCCGCGAGCTCAACAAAACCTCTGTCATCCCATCCTTGGGCCGTATCCTACTCTCGACACATGCCCGAGCCGAACTCCCATCTCTCGCAACCCGAAACTCAATCCGACCGGGAACTTCGCGCTGCCGGGGAGCTGCCTGTGGCTATGCTTCTGGCCTGTACCGGCGGCGGTCTCGATGCCTTCGTCTACCTCAACCACGGCCACGTCTTCGCTGCTGCCATGACGGGCAATGGCATCTTCCTTGGCGTCGCTGTACTGCAGCACAACTGGGCGCAGGCCGGTCGCCACCTGGTACTGCTCGCCTCCTTTGTCGTTGGCGTCTTCAGTTCCAAGGCGCTTGCCGGCACTCTCAAACGGCACGCCATCGTCATCGGTCTGCTGGGCGAGATTGGCATGCTCTTTCTCGCCTCGTGGTTGCCGGGCTCGTTTCCCGACGGCGTCTTCGTGCCCATGCTCGCGGTGGTTGCCGCGTACCAGACGGCCAGTTTCAGAACCGCCGACACCTACTCCTACAACTCGACCTTCATGAGTGGCAATCTGCGCGCAGCCATCGAAGGCCTCTACGATGCCTTTACTCCCAGCCATCGCGAGACAGGCCTGCGCCAGTTCCGGAAGCTGGCGTTGATCGTCGCCAGCTTCCTGGCAGGGGCGATCCTCGGAGCCATTCTTGCTCCACGCCTGTTCAACCACACACTGTGGTTTTTCGACGTGCTGCTGCTCGTCGTGCTGGCGCTGGTGGTACGCCACAGTCGGGATGTTGCGGAAAACTCGTAAACTGTTCATTCTGCAAGAGAATCTAAAAGATGTGAACCGGAGTCCACGCCGGCTCACGTATTCTTTAGACGCAACTATAGTCTTAAAGTTGCATGAAACTTGACATAGATAGACTCATGTTTAGCCTCCGAGACGACATCGTTTTATCGGCATCTTATCGGTAAAATAAAAACACAGTAACAACGTTTTATCGGCACGCCAAAGCCCCTCTGTGAGGATATGAAATGCCAATCGAGCAGCATGGCTTTCAACCCGTCTTCAGCATTACACCGGCGATGGCTGGCGGGTTAATGCGCATTGAAGCGATGAAGCAGGCGATAGAAGACCTGCCCATTACTCCTCGATTGCTTGCCAATCTGCGGGAGACCGCGCGACTGTTTTCGACTCACTACTCCACCATGATCGAAGGCAATCTGCTCACCCAGGAACAGGTGGCGCAGGTGATCGGCGAAGGTCAGCATTTTCCCGGTCGTGAGCGAGATCAGGACGAGGTGCGTGGCTATTATGCCGCCCTCGATGAGCTAGAGCAGCTTGCCAACAACCCCAAAGAGGTGACCGAGACGGCGGTGCAGAACCTGCACGCCCTGGTAATGGGCTCAGGAAAGACGCGCGTGAGGCCAACGCCGTATCGCGATGGGCAGAACGTCATTCGAGACAGCGTAACCGGCAACATGGTCTATGTGCCGCCGGAGGCTAGCGATGTTCCAGTTTTGATGAAGGATCTGATCTCCTGGATCAATCTGAAGGATGAGCTTCCCGTCCCGCTGAAGGCTGCTTTGGTGCACTATCAGTTTGCGACGGTGCATCCGTACTATGACGGCAACGGGAGGACGGCTCGTCTTCTGACGACCTTGATCCTGCACCGGGGGGGCTATGGGCTAAAGGGACTCTACGCGCTGGAGGAGTACTACGCACGAGACCTCAAAGCCTATTACGAAGCTCTGAGTCTTGGCCCGTCACACAATTACTACCTGGGGCGGGCGCAGGCTGACGTTACAGCCTGGGTGGCCTACTTCATTGAGGGCATGGCGGCTTCGTTCGAGAAGGTGCACGCACAGGCAAAACGCGAGTCTGCGGCAGGCGGTCGCGATCAGTCCCGGCTGTTGCGTAATCTGGATGTGAAGCAACGGAAGGCCCTTACACTCTTTGAAGACTCGCGAGCGATCACTGCGAGGGACGTTGCCGTATTGTTCGGCTTCCAGCAGCGTACAGCTTCGGCGCTTTGTCAGCGGTGGGTTCTTGAGGGCTTTCTGGTAACTGCGGATGCAGCTAAAAAAACGCGGCGCTATCACCTTGCTGAAGAGTATGAAAAATTATTGGGAAGAACGAGCGGAGTAGACCTATGACCATGCCCCCATCGACCATGAGCCGGAGGCGTTTCTGCGCCGTTTCCGTAGCCACTGCCCTTTCAAGTCAACATCTTGCGTTGGCCGCCACGAAGCAAAGTCCTTTCGCGATGGTGGCCGCCGCCGACCATGACCGCGTCCTGCGTCTCGCCGATCACTGGCTGCCGGAGGCTCCGCAGACGATTACGTCCTTTCATTCCTCCAGGAGCCCCGCTGGGCCGCACGACTTCTTCTCCGAGGCCGACTACTTCTGGCCCAACCCGGCGAATCCGGCCGGTCCCTACAAAGAGATCGACGGCAAGAGCAATCCGGACAACTTCCAGGACCATCGCCGGGCGATGATTCGCCTGAGCCAGGCGATGCCCGCGCTGACTGCCGGGTACGTCCTCACGAAGCGTAAAGACTACGCCCATGCTGCCGCGGCGCACCTGCTGGCATGGTTCGTCACGCCGGCCACGCGGATGAAGCCTAACCTCGAGTATTCGCAGGGCGTGCGAAACGGAGGCCCGACGGGCCGCAGCTACGGCATCATCGACACGCTGCATCTGGTCGAGGTCGCCCGCGCCGCCGGCTTCCTGCGGAAGTTTTTTTCGCCTGCGGAGTGGGCCGACCTGCGAGGCTGGTTCCGTGACTATCTTCTCTGGATGAAGACCAGCGAGAAGGGCATGCGCGAGCGGGATGCGACCAACAATCACGGTATCTGCTGGGCCTTGCAGGCGGCGGAGTTCGCCCGCCTTGACGGCGACGAAGACACCCGCGCGGAGATTCGCGAGCGCTTTGAGACAGTGCAACTGCCGATGCAGATGGCTCCGAACGGCAGCTTTCCCCGCGAGCTCGCCCGCACCAAGCCCTACGGCTACTCCATCTTCAACTTTGACGCGGCGGCGGCGCTCTGCTGGTCGCTGGGCCAGCAGGAGATGGTTCGCTTCTCGCTCCCCGATGGACGTGGGATGTGCAAGGCCGCCGAGTTCCTGGAGCCATACCTGGCGGACAAGGAGAAGTGGCCCTACCCGCACGACGTGCAGCACTGGGAGAGCTGGCCTGTCCGCTCGCCGGGGTTGCTCTTCTGTGGCGTGGCCTGCGGGCGCGAAGAGTATCTCGAGCTCTGGCGCAAGCTCGATCCCGATCCGACCGATCCCGAGATTATAAGGAACTATCCGATCCGGCAGCCGGTGTTGTGGGTTTAGAGCATTTTCCCTGTTGCCGGGAATCCGGAAGCGGGCGTGCAGTGGCGTTTTCATTAGGGAAAACGCCCATAAGAATCGAGGCACCGCTCTACACCTACAGGGCAAATGCTCTAGCTAGAACTTCTTCGTTGGGTGATGAGATTGCTCACGGACAAAAGCGGGTACCCCTACTAATTTGGGGAGTAGGGGAATATTTGCGTTCCTCGTGGTTTCTATACCTAGAGCGGTCACAGGGGTAAGCGGTATATCGATCGCGAAGCCCTCTGCTTCCATTTTGCAGCTCTGCGGTTTCCGTTCGAAATGAATTCGCTACCCGTGTCAATATCGGGGTTACCCGTAATAAGCGGTTTTGCCGCACACAGGCCTGCCCCAAGAATCTATCCAGGAGTGGAACACCACGATCATGTCTTTCGTTTCCAGAAGCTCGCGCTTCCTTTTAGCAGCAGGTCTTATCACCGTTTCCACTTCACTCTTGCGGGCACAACAAAATGAGCCTCAAAAGCCTGACAACAGTATTTTGTCGATGATCCAGCACTTTTCAGAAGATGCTCCCGGAGCATGGACCGCAGACCAATTGACAACCATGGGCCGTATTCGCGATGCGGCGCTTACCGATCCCTATGCCTATAACGAACTCGACCACCTGGCCAACAACATTGGGCCGCGTCTGGTGGGCTCTGCCCAGGCGCAGGGGGCTGTCGACTGGGTGGCCGAAGAGTTGCGCACGCTTGGCGCGAAGGTCACGCTCGAAAAGACCATGGTTCCCCATTGGGTGCGTGGTGAAGAGCTGGCCTCTCTCACGTCATGGCCTGGAGGAGTTCCAGGTACACAACAAAAACTAGTGGTGACCGCCCTTGGCGGGAGCCCGCCTACGCCGAAAGAGGGGCTTACAGGCGAGGTCGTGGTCCTAAACAGTTTTGCCGAGCTAAAAGTTCTTCGTCCAGGCTCTCTGAAGGGTAAGATCCTCGTCTTCAATCGCCCCTTCGACAAGGAGCTTGCGGCAGCGGGGCAGGGAATCGCCGCCTATGAGCAAAGCGTCTTGTACCGAGCCCTGGGGCCCACCGCAGGCGGTGCTGCAGGCGCTGCTGCGGTACTAGTCCGGTCCGTCGGCAGTGCGGACTTCAGGCTGCCACACACAGGTGAGACTCTCTATGCGAAGAATGTGGTTCAGGTTCCGTCGGCAGCTCTGGCTGCTGAGGATGCCGACCTGATTGCTACCCTGGTAAAACAAGGACCACTGACCTTGCACCTGGCCTTGACGACTCAGATCCTGCCGGACGTGCCAAGTTACAACGTCATTGCCGACTGGCCGGGAACCGAACATCCCGAACAGATCGTCATGGTTTCGGGCCATTTGGACTCCTGGGATCTGGGCACCGGAGCTATTGACGACGGAACCGGAATCGTCATGTCCATGCAGACGATTCACCTATTGGCGAAACTTGGAATCCACCCTCGCCGGACAGTGCGATTCGTTGCCTGGATGGGAGAGGAGTCGGGTGCACAAGGAGCGTTCACTTA
Source organism: Granulicella mallensis (assembly GCF_014203225.1). Lineage (GTDB taxonomy): Bacteria > Acidobacteriota > Terriglobia > Terriglobales > Acidobacteriaceae > Granulicella > Granulicella mallensis_A. Next base: position 186,942 of record NZ_JACHIO010000014.1, read on the forward strand.
CGCCCATGATCATGAATCTGAGATCGGTTCGCACGTGGCTGTTCTGGAAGAGGATTTTGGAGCTGACCACCCCATTGGTTTGACGTTCAGCGGAGTAGCCGCTCTCAGAGGATATCTGGCGCCTCTCGCGAAGGTCTTAGACCCAATCGGTGCGAGCATGATCACTCCGGGCGACGAAATTGGAGAGGATGTCGCGCCGCTGATCAGTAAAGGCGTACCGGGATTCACTGCAGCCCGTGATCCACGTTTTTATTTCCAATATCACCACACGGCAGCCGACACCTTCGACAAGGTCGATCCCAAAAATCTGGCCGCAAGCGCAGCGGTTATGGCCGTTACCGCGTATGCGCTGGCGGATGCTGAGACCCCGGCACCTCGGTAAAGATTTGCCAAAACGCCTCCAGGTCTTGTGCCCGGTCCTGTCAGGACCGGGCACAACAGGTTTTACAGCGTATGGCAGCTCACGGCATAGGGACTTGCAGCGAAGGGGGCTTTACCACCAGCTCTTTGGGAACCTTGAATAGGGACGTCAAGATATCCTTAGTTGCATTCACGGAGACGCCATGGCCCACTTCGCACGAATCTCTTCCGTCGCCCTCAGTTGCACACTGCTTGCCTTACCCTTTGCCGCTGCCCAGACAGCACCCGTAACCGCCCAGCACGCGATGGTCGTCACGATTCACCATGACGCTACCGACGCCGGAGTGGAGATCCTACGCGAGGGCGGCAATGCGGTCGATGCGGCGGTTGCCGTCGGCTTTGCCCTGGCGGTGGTGCACCCGGCGGCCGGCAACATCGGCGGCGGAGGCTTCATGCTCATTCGCCCGGGCACCAAAGCTCTGGCTCACGGACAGCCGCACTTCCTCGACTACCGCGAAAAGGCTCCCGCTGCCGCCGGTACCAACATGTATCTCGACGCGCAGGGGAACGTCATTCCGAAGATGAGCACGGTCGGCTCCAAGGCCAGCGGCGTTCCCGGTACCGTCGCCGGTCTCACCTATGCGGAGAAACAATATGGCCGGCTGGGCCTCGCGAAGGTGATGCAACCGGCTATCAAGCTCGCGCGCGACGGCTACGTGCTCACCGACGAAGAGGCGCACACGCTGCACAGCAGCCTCCTCAGCCAGTTCCCGGCGTCGTACCGCATCTTTCAGCGCAACGGCAGGTTCTACGAGGCTGGCGAGCGCTTCCGGCAGCCCGAGCTCGCACATACTCTCGAACGCATCGCCGCTGATCCGGAGGACTTCTACCGGGGGAAGATGGCCGCGGAGATCGCCGCGTTCGAGCAGGCCAACAACGGCCTCATCACCGCGCAGGACCTCGCGATGTACCAGGTCAAGGAGCGCACTCCGCTGGTTGGCCACTATCACGGCTATGAGGTGCTGACCTCGCCTCCGCCCAGCTCCGGAGGCATTGTGCTGCTGGAGACCCTGAACATCCTCAGCGGCTACGACCTGCCCAAGGTCGGGCCGGACCGCAGTCCGGCGCAGATTCATCTCATTACCGAAGCCTTCCGCCGCGCGTATATGGATCGCGGCGACTATCTCGGCGACCCCGACTTCAACACCATGCCGCTCGCGCAGATGGCCGATCCGAAGTATGCCGAAGCCTGGCGCAAGACGATCGACCCGACCAAGCCTTCGCCCTCCGCAACCCTGGTGCGTCCGGCAGGCTTCATGCCCGAGCCGCCACAACCCGAGGCGCAGCCGCATGAGTCGCCGCAGACCACGCACTTTTCTGTCGTCGATGCTGACGGCAACGCCGTGTCGAGTACCTACACGCTGAACTTCGGCTTCGGTTCCGGCGTTACCGTCGACGGCCTCGGCTTCCTGCTCAACGACGAGATGGACGACTTCGCCTCAAAGATGGGTGTCCCCAACGGCTTCGGGCTGATCCAGGGGCCGGCCAACGCGATCGCACCGGGTAAGCGTCCGCTCAGCTCCATGACGCCGACCATCGTCAGCGAGCCTTCGAGCTACACCTATCACAAGCTCCTGGGCCACACGACTTCGTCCGTGGTGCGGCCGGGCAAGCTGCGGCTCGTGCTCGGCTCGCCCGGCGGTTCGACGATCATCACCACGGTGGCCAACGACCTCATCAGCGTGCTCGACAACGGCCTCGATGTTCAGGCCGCGGCCGATGCACCGCGCTTTCATCATCAATACCTGCCGGACGTACTGCAGTTCGAGAAGACCTTTCCCCAGGCTCCTATCGCTGCCATGAAGGCCGCGGGCTACATCACGAAGCGCGAGGCGGAGTTCGATGAGAAGAGCGCCGGCCAGTGGGGAGACAGTGAGCTGATCGCGGTCGATCCCAAGACCGGAGTGCTGATGGGTGGGCAGGACAAGAGGCATCATTTCGGCAAGGCTGCGGGGTATTAGGGCGACGAATCGGGACACCGACTTAATCATGTTCTTTCACATCCCCACGGAAACGTCATCCTGAGCGAAGTCACTCGCGCACTTTGCGAGTGACGCAGTCGAAGGACCCCGATAGCGTCTATGTTCCCCATGCACCTCACACCTTTTCGACCGCAAATGTTCGTGTGCTGGTGGGTAGTGATCATCTCCGGCAGTGACGATAAAACTGCTAGCATCTTGCCGTGTCCGGCGGCTATACCTACATCCTCGGCAGCGTTACAGGCACGCTCTACATAGGAGTCACGAGCAATTTGTACCTGCGCATTATGCAACACAAGAACGGTACATTCGAAGATTTTTCTGCAACCCATGGCTGCAAGCGTCTGCTTTACTTCGAAGGACATGAGGACATCCGAGTCGCCATCGCGCGGGAAAAGCAACTCAAAGGATGGCGACGCGACAAGAAGCTGAATCTGATCCGTACGGTTAATCCAGAGTTTAAAGACCTTGCGGAAACCTGGGGATGGAAGATGATTACCGCGCACGAGAAGATGAATCCGTAGCGTTCGAAATGTTTGCTACAGGAAGAGCCTGTGCACTGGCCCCTGTGGTGGAAAAGGGTTGAGCTATATCGGTAAGACGAGATGCTTCGGGGTCCTTCGACTGCGTCACTCGCAAAGTGCGCGAGTGACTTCGCTCAGATGGTATGAAGAGCGGCGTACCTTCCTGGTACGTGCTCGAGGCACAGATAATCCATCCGGAGGAAGATACGCCATGCAGACCCAC
>NZ_JACHIO010000015.1 GCF_014203225.1 Granulicella mallensis
CACCCCGGTGGCGATGGAGAAGGGCCTGCGCTTCGCAATCCGCGAAGGCGGTCGTACCGTCGGCGCGGGTACCATCTCCGAGATCATCAAGTAAGACTCTTCGATAAGAAGGTTTTGCTTCTCGGATACAGATAACGAGGACTGCCGGTTCGCCAAGAGGTACGACGGCCGGCAGTCACTCCAGGCGTTCTTTGAATAAAGTGCTTTTTGACAAAGCATAGAAAGATATTGGTTCAACATGGCACAGCAGCGCATTCGCATCCGTCTCAAGGCTTATGACTACCGCGTCCTGGACGTCTCCACCAGCGAGATCGTCGAGACGGCTAAGCGCACCGGCGCACAGGTTGCGGGACCGATTCCCCTGCCGACGATGAAGAACAAGTATTGCGTTCTGCGCTCGCCCCACGTCGACAAGAAGTCGCGCGAGGCCTTCGAGATCCGCACGCACAAGCGTCTGATCGACATCCTTGAGCCCACGCAGCAGACCGTCGACGCGCTCATGAAGCTCGACCTGCCGGCGGGTGTGGACGTAGAGATCAAGACGGTTACCAAGTAATAAGCAAGTCAGCAAGTCAGCAAGTCAGCCTAAAAGCTGATTCGCTGACGCGAAGCAAGCTGACTGGCCGACTCGCTAAAAAAGAAGTACCTACAGTGCCGCGATCAACGCAGCATGATGAGGAAAGGGAAGTATGTCAGTTACAGGAATTCTCGGTAAGAAGATCGGCATGACGCAGTTGTTCGATGATCGCGGTGATATTCACCCGGTTACGGTGCTGAAGGTTGGCCCATGCGTTATCACGCAGCTCAAGACCCAGCAGACGGATGGCTACAGCGCCGCCCAGATCGGTCTCGTTGAGTTCGTCAAGGCTTCCAAGATCAACAAGGCCATGACCGGACACTTCGCGAAGTCGAATGTGCCTCCTGTCAGGGAGATCCGCGAAGTTCAGATCGAGTTCGTTGAAGAGGGTGAAGAGGCGCCGAAGGCTGGCGATCGCGTCACGGTTGAGATCTTCAATGAGACCCGTTTTGTCGACGTGATCGGCAACTCCAAGGGGCGTGGTTTTGCGGGCGTCATTCGCCGCCACGGTTTCGGCGGCGGTCCCAAGTCGCACGGTCATATGTTCCAGGTGCAGGGTTCTATCGGCGCTTCGTCGTTCCCCTCGCGCGTGTTCCCTGGTCAGCGTATGCCTGGCCACATGGGCACCAACCAGGTGACGGTTCGCAACCTCCGCATTCGCGGCATCGACGTAGAGGACAACCTTCTCCTCGTTGAGGGCGCGGTTCCCGGAGCTCGTGATGGATATGTTCTCGTTTCGAAGTCCGTTGCTCCTCCGCGTGAGCGTCGTGGATTTGCCGGTGCCGCTACGAAGGACGCGTTGAAGGCTTCCAAGAAGGCAGCAGCACCCAAGAAGAAGTAAGCATTCGTAAACCTCTGCTCGGGGAATAGACCGATACAGCAGACGAACAAAGTTAAGGCGCACCGCATCGATGGTGCGCACGAAGAGAGAAGAAGATGGCAAACATCAACGTAGTCAATCTCACGGGAGCCAAGGTCGGCGAGTTCGAGCTCGACGAGGTTTTCGCGGGAGAAGTAAACGAGGCTCTGCTCTGGGAGGCGGTCAAGCACTATCGCGCCAGCCTTCGCCAGGGTACGCACGCCACCAAGAATCGTAAGCTCGTCTCCGGCGCAGGTAAGAAGCTGTGGAAGCAGAAGGGCACGGGCCGCGCCCGCGTCGGTTCGATCCGCACTCCCCTCTGGCGTGGCGGCGGTACGGTCCACGGACCTCAGCCGCGCAGCTATGAGTATGCTTTCCCGCGCAAGAAGCTGATGGGCGCTCTGCGCTCGGCTATCGCTTCGAAGATTGCCGACGGCAAGTTCACCGTGGTTGAGAACTTCGATGTGAGCGAAGGCAAGACCAAGCTCTATCGCACCGCGCTGAACAAGCTCGAAGCGAAGAAGACCGCGCTCCTGGTAGAGACCTCGCAGCAGCTCAGCGAGAAGCTCTATCTCGGTTCGCGTAACCTTCAGGGTGTGGAGCTGGTGCTCTCGTCCGAGGTTCACCCCTACGATCTGCTCAAGTATGAGCATGCGATCTTCTCGAAGGCCGCGATCGAGGCCCTGCAGGAGACGCTGAAGAAGTCCGTTTCCAAGCGCAAGCACGCTGAGAAGGAGGCTGCATAATGCCTACCGTTTATAACGTCATTCGTCGTCCGCTCATTACCGAGAAGGCCCTGACGAGCCGTGAAGTTGAAGGCTCGCTCGTATTCGAGGTTGCCGCCAATGCCAGCAAGACCGAGGTCAAGCAGGCTGTCGAGCACCTCTTCAACGTCAAGGTTGCGAGCATTCGCACCGCCAACGTTGTAGGCAAAGAGCGTCGTCGTGGCAAGTTCGCTGGTTTCCTCCCCGACTGGAAGAAGGCGTATGTCCGCCTGAAGGCCGGCGAGAAGGTTCCCGACTTCGCTGCAGAGATTTAGTACGAGTTGTCAGTTCTCCGTTCTGAAGAAGATCGACTTAAAGCTGACAACTGAGAACTGACAACGATCCAGGCCAGGCGCGAGACCAATATGCGCCTGGCAGGCAAAGGAAGAAGCACCATGCCGATTAAGAGTTTCCGTCCGATTACGCCGACCCTCCGCTTCCAGACGAAGCTGGTCAATGACGACATCACGACCGACAAGCCGTATAAGCCGCTGCTGGCTGTAAAGCCGCGCACCGGCGGCCGTAACAACATGGGCAAGATGGTCATCCGCCACCAGGGCGGAGGCCACAAGCAGAAGCTGCGCCTCATCGACTTCAAGCGCGACAAGTACGGTATCCCCGGCACCGTCGCGACCGTTGAATACGATCCGAACCGCAGCTCGCGCATCGCGCTCATTAACTACGCGGACGGTGAGAAGCGCTACATCATTCAGCCGGTTGGGCTGAAGGTTGGGCAGAAGATCATGAGCGGCCCCGAGGCCGACATCCTGATCGGCAACGCCCTGCCGCTCAAGTTCATCCCTACCGGTACGATCGTTCATAACATCGAACTCCGTCCTGGCAAGGGTGCGCAGATGGCGCGTTCGGCCGGCGCACAGGTCAACCTGATCGCGAAGGAAGGCGACTACGCCCTCCTGAAGCTGCCCTCCGGCGAGACTCGCAAGGTACTCGTAGAGTGCATGGCGACGATCGGCCAGGTCGGCAACACCGATCATGAGAATGTCACGATCGGTAAGGCTGGACGCAACCGCTGGAAGGGCATTCGCCCGGCCAACCGCGGCGTCTCGATGAACCCGGTCGATCACCCGCACGGTGGTGGTGAAGGTAAGACCTCAGGCGGCCGTCACCCGGTTACGCCGTGGGGCCAGCCGACACGTGGCTACAAGACTCGTAACAATAAGCGCACTGACACGTTCATCGTTCAGCGTCGCACGAAGTAACTCACAGCCCGGAGGAGCATCGCCAAGGCGATGCAGACGGGCAAACACCAAGTCTCGGAACTCCTCACGAGATTCGTTGTATCGAGTACCCAGGAGTTTCAAATGTCACGTTCGACAAAGAAAGGCCCGTTCATCGACGCTCACCTGATGGTGAAGATCGACACCATGAACGCCGCCAACGACAAGAAGGTCATCCGCACCTGGTCGCGCCGGTCCACCATCCATCCCGACATGGTTGGTCACACCATCGCTGTGCACAATGGGCGCAAGTTCATTCCGGTCTACTGCACCGAAAACATGGTCGGGCACAAGCTCGGCGAGTTCTCGGCTACCCGCACCTTCAAGGGCCACTCCGCGAAGGCTGGCGACACAGCGAAGGCGAAGTAAAAAAGATTTCGACAAAAGGCGTTTGCTTTTTGTTCTAAGGATCAGCAATGGCAAAAGTAACAGCACCGAAAGCTCCCGAGTTCCGCGCCGAGGCCAAATTCCAGCGCGGCAGTCCGCAGAAGGCCAAGCTCGTGCTCGACCTCATCAAGGGTCAGCGCGTTGAGGCCGCTATCAACACGGTCGCGTTCACCAACAAGCGTTGGTCCCCGATCGTCGAGAAGGTACTGCGTTCGGCAGTGCAGAATGCCGTGTATCTCTCCGGCGAGCAGGGCCTGGACGTCGACGTCGATAACCTCTACGTCAAGACGGCCATCGCGAACGAAGGCCCGCGCATGAAGCGTATCCGCCCTGCTCCAATGGGACGCGCCTTCCGCTACCAGCGCCGCATTTCGCACATCATCATCACCGTAGCGGAGAAGAAGTCCGCTGCAACGGCTAACGTTGAGGCTCCAGCTACACCGGCGAAGAAGACTGCCGGCAAGCCCGCCGCGAAGAAGGCCGCTACCAAGGCTCCAGCCAAGAAAGCTGCTGCCAAGAAGGCTCCAGCGAAGAAGGCTGCTGCTAAGTAGTTCAACGGGAATTTCAAGAAGCAATCGGTTGACTGAAGTTTAGAAAGCAACCGGTTGATTCTCTCTAACAGGTAATTTGCAGTATCAGCCGCGCCGGCTCAACCGGCTATGGCTCAGGTAAAGGGAAGCTATGGGACAGAAAGTCCATCCGTATGGATTCCGACTCGGCATCAACAAACCGTGGAAGTCGCGGTGGTTCACCGAGCGCGGTTTTGACAAGCTGCTGGTTGAGGATGTCAAGCTGAAGGCAGAGCTTCGCGAGAAGCTGAAGGCCGCCGGCGTCAGCTCCGTCGAGGTCGAGCGCCCCGGCAACAAGCTGCGCCTCATCATCCGCACTGCGCGTCCGGGTATCATCATCGGCCGCAAGGGCGCGGAGATCGATAAGCTCAAGGCCGATATCCAGAAGCGGACCAACCGCGAGGTCTTTATTGATATCCTCGAGGTCAACAAGCCGGAGCTCGATGCTCAGCTCGTCGCCGAGAACATCGCGCTGCAGCTCGAGAAGCGCGTCTCGTTCCGCCGTGCGATGCGTAAGAGCGTCGATTCGGCGCTGCGTTTCGGCTGCAAGGGCATCAAGGTCCGCGTTTCGGGCCGCCTGAACGGTAACGAAATCGCACGCTCGGAGTGGTATCTCCAGGGCCGTCTGCCGCTGCACACGCTGCGCGCCGACATTGACTACGGTTTTGCCGAGGCGCACACCACCTACGGCATCATCGGCGTCAAGACCTGGGTTTATCGCGGCGATATCTATGAGCAAAAGAAGCGTCGCGAACCGGCTCCTGTCACGACCGGCGCGTTCTAAATCTTTGCGGGAGATTTGCGGGCTGGATAAGTCCGCAAATTTCCTGTAAACTTAACAAGCTTCGGCCCCGAGTCTGCGCGGCTACTTCCAGTGCAGAGACCCCGGCTGAATCATCCGACCCATTCGCGGACGTTTCATTGCAACATCACGCGGACGTTAGAAGGAATTCCTCATGCTTTTGCCCAAGAAGGTTAAATACCGCAAGCAGCAGCGCGGCCGCATGTGCGGCAAGGCGTGGCGCGGCTCCGACATCTCGTTTGGCGATTTTGGTCTCAAGGTTCTGGAGTGCGGTTACATCACCGACCGCCAGATCGAGGCCTCTCGTATCGCCATGACGCGTTTCATCAAGCGTGGCGGCAAGGTCTGGCTGCGTCTCTTCCCGGACAAGCCCATCACCAAGAAGCCTGCCGAAACCCGTATGGGTAAGGGCAAGGGTGCTCCGGATCACTGGGTCGCCGTCGTTCGTCCGGGCAAGATCCTGTTCGAGATGGAAGGCGTTCCGGTTGAGCTTGCGAAGGAAGCCATGCGTCTCGCGGCGCACAAGCTGCCGCTCAAGACCACCTTCGTCGTCCGCCCCGGCATGAAGCCCGAAGTGGCCGCTAAGTAGCTTTTATTTGCATCTCTGGTTGCCTGCTCCAAGCGCCGTAAGGAATCTGTTCTACCTCGCTTGCAGTGGCAACAACATAGAAGGAAGTCATTATGGAACTCGAAAAGATCCGCAGTCTGAGTGAAGAGGAGTTGAAGGGCGAAGAGGCCAAGGCCGCTGAGCAGCTCTTCCGCATCCGTTTCGCTAAGAGCCTCGGCAAGCAGGAGGGCGTCAGCAAGATCCGTAGCCTCAAGCTTGACATTGCTCGCTTCAAGACCATCGCTCGCGAGCGTCAGCTCGCCACCGCTAAGGCAGGGAAGGAATAACCATGGCCGATACCACCGTAACTACCGCGCCAGCGACCGAGCAGGCCGCACCGCGCCGCAATGAGAAGGTCGGCCAGGTCGTCTCGACCAAGATGCAGAAGACCATCGTTGTCGAGATCGAAATGCGCAAGGCGCACCCCAAGTACAAGCGCGTGATGAAGTCGAACAAGAAGTTCTACGCGCACGACGAGCAGAACTCAGCACGTGTGGGCGATGTCGTCCGCATTCGCGAGTCACGTCCTCTGTCGAAGCTCAAGCGCTGGTCGCTTGAGGAGATCATTCGCCGCTCGTCCTTGTCGGCTCTGCCTGACGAGAAGCCGTCGCGGGCCGAGAACGCCATCCAGAAGGCGTAATCGATTTGTTTTTGAGGGGTTGATTCTAGCCTCGATGCACTACCAAGTTTCCGCGCGGGGCCCAGGCCTCCCGCTGCTGCAAGGAGATCTACCATGGCAGTTCAAATGCGCACCATCCTTGCCGTCGCCGACAACTCCGGCGCCCGCAAGCTCCAGGTTATTCTGCCGCTCGGCGGCGGTCTCGGTAAGAAGGCCGGTCTCGGCGACGTCGTTACGGCGGCCGTCAAGGAAGCTTCTCCCGATGGCACCGTCAAGAAGGGCAAGGTCGTGAAGGCGGTCATCGTCCGTACGCACAAGGAATATCGCCGTCGCGACGGCACGTATATCCGCTTCGATGAGAATGCGGCTGTTGTGATCAACGATGCGATGGAGCCGGTTGGCACGCGCGTCTTCGGTCCCGTCGCCCGTGAGCTCCGCGAGAAGAAGTTCCTCAAGATCGTCTCGCTCGCTCCCGAAGTCATTTAGTTTCGCGCCGCATTGGTTTGCGGCGCAATAAAGCGGATTCCGGCTCCGCGGTAGTGGATCGCCGAGGCAGGAGAGTCGTTATGCCAAGCAAGTTCAAGCCGATCATCGCCAGCAAGATTCGCATCAAGCGCAACGATCAGGTTGTCGTCATCGCCGGTAAGGACAAGGGCAAGAAGGGCCGCGTCCTGCGTGTCATCGTCGCCAAGCAGCGCGTGCTGGTTGAAGGCGTCGGCATGATCAAGAAGCACGTCAAGCCCGACCCGCAGCGGAATATTGCCGGCGGCATCGCCGAGCAGGAAGCTCCGATCCACGTGTCCAACGTGATGCTGGTCGATAGCGAAGGCAAGGCAACTCGTCTCGGCCACCAGGTCGAAGGTGACAAGAAGACCCGCGTTGCTCGTACCAACGGCGTAGTGATTGCCGATAAGGTCGAGAAAAAGGCGAAGGCCAAGAAGTAAGAAATTAGTTCTCAGGAGTGAGCTCTCGGTTGTCAGTGAGGGCGAAATGATCTTCTGGGAACGGACAACGGAGAGCTGACATCTCCAATTGAGCACCCCACGAAACGGTACACAGCGCAAGCTACCCCGGAACCGTGGAGAAAGAGAAGAAGCCACATGGCAGCACGTTTGAAAGAGAAGTACCACAGCGAGATCAAGTTGGCCCTGCAGAAGGACCTTGGCCTCGACAACATCATGGCGGTTCCCAAGCTCGAGAAGATCGTGATCAACATGGGTCTTGGCGAAGCGACACAGAACGTCAAGATCATGGATCCTTTGCTCGCCGATCTCGGCGCGATTGCCGGTCAGAAGCCGGTCATCACCAAGGCGAAGAAGTCCATCGCGGCCTTCAAGCTGCGTGAGGGCATGCCGATCGGTGCGATGGTTACCCTTCGCGGCGATACGATGTACGAGTTCCTCGACCGCCTCATCTCGATCGCTCTGCCCCGCGTACGTGACTTCCGTGGTGTTTCGTCCAAGTCGTTCGATGGACGCGGCAACTACACGCTCGGCCTGCGCGACCAGTTGATCTTCGCTGAAATCGACTACGCGAAGGTGGACAAGACCAAGGGTATGAACGTCACCATCGTGACGACCGCATTGGACGACAATGGCGCTCGATCACTGCTCAAGCACTTCGGCATGCCGTTCCGCCAGGGTGCATAGGCTGTAGAGGTTTCGGCCTCGAATCGTTTCGATAAGTTTGCAGTAAGATAGAGAGAGTAAAAAGTTATGGCTACTACAGCAAAGCGCGTCAAAGACGCCCGCACGCCGAAGTTCAAATCACGCCAGCACAACCGCTGCCAGCTTTGCGGCCGTCCGCGCGCTTTCCTGCGCAAGTTCGGTATCTGCCGTCTGTGCTTCCGTGGTCTTGCGCTCAAGGGCGAGATTCCGGGCGTCGTCAAGTCCAGCTGGTAAGCTGCGCAATCGCTTCCACCTAAGAGCACAATGGACATCGGTCCCTTGGGCTTTAGGTGTGGAACGGGGCTTCAGCCCCGGCCCTCCCTGAGGGTGAGACAAATATCGGCGTGACACGCTGCAAAGCGAACCGCCACAACCATTCCCGCAGGTTCTCCTGGCTGATCAGTCCGGAGCGAACGGGGGATGAAAGGAAAACGATGAACCTTACCGATCCAGTCGCAGACTTCCTCACGCGCATTCGCAACGCACACCGTGCTCGCCACCAGAAGCTCGACGCTCCAGCCTCCAAGCTCAAGACTGAGATTGCCCGCATCCTCAAGGAAGAGGGCTACATCGCAAACTACAAGGCCGCCGAAGAAGAAGGCCAGAAGGTTCTGCGCGTGTACCTGAAGTACGGCCCGAACAACGAGCCGGTGATCCGCGACCTCAAGCGCATCTCGCGTCCCGGCTGCCGCGTGTACCTGGGCAGGGACGAGATTCGTCGCGTCCAGGGTGGCCTCGGCATCTCGATCATGACTACCCCCAAGGGTGTTATGACCGGACGTCAGGCCCGTCGCGAAGGTGTTGGCGGCGAAATCCTCGCAGAAGTCTGGTAGTTCCCGGGGTAGCGGTGGGCTTTGGCTCACCGCTGCCCGTACAAGTTTGAAAGGGCTTTGGCCCAGGCCCAAGGCGAGCCATGATCGCCGGCTGCAGTGGAACGAAGCCTAAACTCTTCGCGACTCGCAAGCCATAAAGGATTTTGAAATGTCACGTATCGGCAAGAAGCCCATCACGCTGCCTAAGGGCGTCAAGTACACAATGCAGAGCAACATCTGTGTTGTCGAGGGTCCCAAGGGCAAAGTTAACGCTTTGATTCCCGACGGCATCACGCTTTCCGAGAAGGACGGCATTCTTACTGTCGAGCGCCCTGACGATAAGCACGCTGCGGTCCACGGGCTGGCTCGCGCTCTCGTCTTCAACGCTGTTGAGGGTGTGACGAATGGCTGGAAGAAGGAGCTTGACGTTGTCGGTATCGGTTACCGCGTCGAGATGAAGGGCAAGGATATGGTCGTGTTCACACTCGGCTACTCCCACCCCATCGAGTTCCCCTTGCCTACCGGTATCGAAGTTGCCATCGACCCCAAGCAGACCCATGTTACGGTCTCGGGCATCGATCGCCAGAAGGTCGGCCAGATTGCCGCGGACATGCGTTCGCTGCGCAAGCCTGATCCTTACAAGAACAAGGGTGTTCGCTACTCCGACGAGAAGCTCAAGAAGAAGGTCGGAAAGACGGGCGCTAAGTAATAGGGCGTAGGGTCTAGGGTTCAGAAGGCGATGCTTTCTGGGCCCTGAACCCTGGCCCTGACCTCTCAGCAATTCACCGAACGTCGTCTTCATTGAGGCGACGCTACTAGGAAGGAAAGATCATGATCAATCTCCGCAAACGCAATGACATTCGCCAGCGCGTGCACTTTCGCATCCGTGCGAAGATCTCCGGCACCGCCGAGCGTCCCCGTCTCAACGTGTATCGTTCGTTGAACCACATCTACACGCAGCTCATCGACGACGCGACCGGCACCACCATCGTCTCGGCTTCCACCATCAGCAAGAAGGGTGAGGGCAAGACCGCAGGCGGTAACGTTGAAGCCGCAAAGACTGTCGGCAAGCTGATCGCAGAGCGCGCTCAGGAGAAGGGCATCAAGAAGGTGGTCTTCGATCGTGGCGGTTACCTGTATCACGGTCGCATCAAGGCGCTGGCCGATGCTGCTCGCGAAGCCGGGCTGGAGTTCTAAGGTTTGCTGTCAGGCGCACCGCGCCAGAAGGATTAAGGAAAATAATGGTTACGAAGAAGAGACTCGACGGCAACCGGATGAACCTCAAGGATGAGGTCGTCTCCATCAACCGCGTCACCAAGGTCGTCAAGGGCGGCAAGAACATGTCGTTTGCGGCGCTGGTCATCGTTGGCGACGCTGCTGAAGGCGTGGTCGGCTACGGCTCCGGCAAGGCCAAGGAAGTGCCCCAGGCTATCCGCAAGGGCATTGAAGCGGCGAAGAAGAACCTGATCAAGGTCAACCTGACGGAGTACACGATTCCGCACCAGGTGCTTGGCCACTTCGGTTCGGGTGAAGTTCTATTGAAGCCCGCTCCTGAAGGTACGGGCGTCATCGCCGGCAAGACGGTACGCGCCGTCATGACCGCTGCCGGTGTGCAGAACGTGCTGACCAAGAGCCTTGGCTCGGCCAATCCGCACAACGTGATCAAGGCTACCTTCGACGCGCTCACCCAGCTTCGCGATCGCGCTGAAGTTGCCGCTCTGCGTGGCAAGTCAGTCGACGAACTTTAAGAAATGCAGAGGGTAGGGAATAGAGCATAGAGAGTAGAGAAAGATTTGGTCTACACTCTATCCTCTTCACTCCATCCTCTCCCTCAACGGAGAAGAACAATGGCAGCCGAAAACAAGATTAAACTCCAGTACTTCCGCTCGCAGATCTGCACGCCGGTCAAGCACAAGCTCGTCGTCAAGGGCCTGGGCTTCACGCGCCTGAATCAGATTGTCGAACGCGAAGATACACCGTCGATCCGCGGTATGGTGAATAAGATTCCTCACCTCGTCCGTATCGTCGACTAGTGAAATGTTCTCAGTGGTTGGTTCTCAGTTGTCAGTGAGAATGCAAAGAAGCTGAGAACCGGGAACGGAGAACTGACATCTCCGCAACAGATGCGAGTCGGCTACCAGCCGGCGTTAGCGAGGAAATCATGGCACTTAATCTCAGCAATCTCAAAGCGCCCAAAAAGGCGAATGAAAACAAGAAGCGCGTTGGCCGCGGTATGGGTTCGGGTATGGGTAAGACCTCGACCCGCGGTCACAAGGGTCAGGGTTCGCGTTCGGGCTCCAGCCTGATGCGCGGTTTTGAAGGCGGCCAGATGCCGCTGCACCGCCGCCTGCCGAAGCGTGGCTTTACCAACATCTTCCGCGTCGAATACGCCGTCCTCGGCCTCGACCGCATCGCCGAGCTGAACGAGAGCGAACTCACCCTCGAGAAGCTCACCGAGCATGGGATTCTGAAGAAGCGCAACGGCCTGGTGAAGGTCCTCGCGAACGGCGAGCTGAAGTCGGCTGTCACGGTGCATGCGCACAAGTTCTCGAAGGCTGCCTTGAAGGCTATCGAGGCTGCCGGCGGTAAGGCTATCGTTGTTGGCGAACCTGTTTCCGCTGCCTAATGGTTCATGGGCCGGGGCATGAGCCCCGGCCTTGTTATGTGAACGCGAATTTCCGCGTAGAATGTTTCTCAAGAACCCCAGCAGAGATCGGTTCCGCTGAAACAGTGTGCGGTACTCTGCCTGAAGCTTCGAAATCCGAAATTCGGTTTAAGGCCTTCTTCCACGATGCTCGAGAAATTCCTCAACATCTTCCGTATCCGCGACCTGCGCAATCGCATTGGCTTTACGCTCGGGATGCTCGCGATCTACCGCCTGGGTGGACATATTCCTACGCCCGGCATCAACGCCGACATGGTCGCGCAGTTCTTCAATCAGAACTCCGGCTCGGCTCTGGGACTGCTCGATCTGTTCAATGGCGGCAACCTGCGCAAGGCAACAATCTTCGCGCTGGGCATCATGCCTTACATTACGGCGTCGATCATCTTCCAGTTGCTTACGGTTATCTATGAGCCGTTGGCGAAGCTGCAGAAGGAAGGCGAGCTTGGCCGCCGCAAGATCACCCAGTGGACGCGCTACGTCACGGTGGTTCTGGCGGTTGTGCAGAGCTTCTTCATCGCTCTTACTTTGACCAGCACGCAGGCCGGCCAGTCGATGGTCAACGTCAGCCGTGCTCAGTTCATTCCACTGTGCGTTATCACTCTGACCTGCGGCACCGCCTTTATCATGTGGCTGGGTGAGCAGATCACAGAGCGTGGCATTGGCAATGGTATGTCGCTGCTGATCTTCACGGGTATCGTCGTCGGCTTGCCACGCGGTGTGGAGGACCTCTACGAGAAGGCCCATACAGCTGTCTGGGGTGGTTTTACTCCCATTGCGGTTGGGATGATTATCGCGTTGATGATCGCTGTTGTGGCCTTCATTGTTTATGTAGAACGCTCTGAGCGCCGTATTCCGATTCAGTCAGCCAAGCGTATGGTCGGTCGCCGCATGGCTGCACCGGATTCCAGCTTTCTGCCGCTCAAGGTGAACTCCGGTGGCGTGATGCCGGTCATCTTCGCCAGCTCAATTCTGTCATTCCCGCTCTTGTTGCAGGGTGTCAATGTCTTCGGCGTTCCTCTCCGCGATAGCAAATACCTGGGGCCCGTCTTCCGGAACCTCGCGCCCTCTGAACCCTGGTATGAACTCATCTCGATTGCGGCGATCATCTTCTTCGCGTACTTCTACATCTCGATCATCTTCCGTCCGGACGATATCGCGGACAATATGCGCAAGTACGGCAGCTTTATTCCCGGCATCCGTCCAGGCAAGCGCACCTCCGATTTCATCAACGATGTGCTGACGCGCATCACACTGGTTGGAGCGATCTATCTCAGTATTATTTGGATCATTCCGACGATGCTGGTCAGCGGTATCCACTTCAACCATCTGTGGCTCGTTGGCAAGTTCTTCGATACCCTTCCAACGTGGACTACCAATGGCCTTGGCCTTAACTTCTACTTCGGCGGCACATCGTTGCTGATCGTTGTGGGTGTTGCCATGGATACGGTGCAGCAGATCGAATCGCAACTGATCATGCGCCACTACGAAGGCTTTACGCCCAAGTCCGGGCGTATTCGTGGCCGCCGTAGCTGGTAGTTTCAAACTCGTTTGACGCAGGAACCCACGTCTGCAGGTCTGGGCGTGGGTTCTTACGTTGTTCGTTCATCCTTTGTGATTCTTCAAGGTAGAACGATGAACCTCTTCACCCTTGTTCTTCATCAAAGCTGAGTCCTATGTCTAAACCCCTTCCCAACGCGAGCGATTTCCTTCCCGGCCCTGTACTGTTGCTCGGGGCACCCGGAGTGGGCAAAGGCACACAGGCCAAACGTTTGATGGATGAGTTCAACATCCCTCAGATCTCTACCGGCGATCTGCTGCGTGAGCATCGGCGCAATCACACGCCGCTTGGCATGCTGGCCGATGAGCTGATGAGCCAGGGTAAGCTGGTTCCTGACGATCTCGTCAACCAGATGGTGGCGGTCCGTTTTCAGGATCCTGATACCCAGCACGGCTACATCCTGGATGGCTTTCCGCGCACGCTCAACCAGGCGGAGTGGCTCGACGGTCAACTTGTTGCCTACCTGCTGCCGGTCGTTGCGGTCAATATTGTTGTCGACGAAAAGGTCCTGCTGGAGCGCATTACCGGGCGGCGTATCTCTCCCGCCGGGCGCATCTACAACATCTACACCACTCCGCCCAAGGTTGAAGGCATCTGTGATGTCGATGGCAGCAAGCTCGAACAGCGCGCTGACGATACGGAAGAGGTCTTTCATGAGCGCATGAAGACCTTCCGGGTCAAGACGGCGGCTGTCATCGAATACTATCGTTCACACGGAAATCGCTTTGCCGAGGTCGATGGGGATCGTCCTGTTGATGAGGTGACAAAAGGCATCCGTGCCGCGCTTCTGAAGCTTCGGCATCATCCGGAAAACGGAGAATAAAGTTTGAAAGAGGAGAGCTCTTATGCTCCCTCTCTGCGTACGGCTTTCAACGTTCCACCCCTGAATTTATGGCTATTCTCATCAAATCCGCTGCCGAGATCGAAAAGATGCGCATCTCCGGCATTGCCCTGCGCAAGGTGCACGAGGCTGTGAAGTCTGTAGTTCGCGCCGGTGTGACCACCATGGACCTGGAACGCGCGGCTGAAGCCAAGGTCGCAGAGCTTGGAGCGAAGGCTGCCTTCAAGGGATACCACGGGTATCCGGCGGTACTTTGCACCTCGGTGAACGAAGAGGTCATCCACGGCATTCCCAGCGAGCGGCGTACACTGCGCGAGGGAGATGTTGTCTCCGTGGATTGCGGCGTCATCGTCGATGGCTATTACTCTGACTGTGCTGTGACCTATCCGGTCGGCAAGCTCAGCCCTGCGGTTGCCAAGCTGCTGCGCGTTACCGAGGCCTCGCTCTATGCGGCCATCGACAAGGCTGTTGTTGGCGGCCGTCTCTTTGACATCTCCCACGCGGTACAGAGCATGTGCGAAAAAGAAGGCTACGGCATTGTGCGCGAGTTTGTCGGGCACGGTATCGGCAAGTCCATGCACGAAGACCCGCAGGTTCCTAACTTCGGAGACCCCGGCAAGGGGCCTCGCCTGAAGGCCGGCATGGTGTTGGCGATCGAGCCGATGATCAATGCTGGCACGGCAGAGGTAAAGGTGCTTGAGGATGGCTGGACCGCTATCACAACCGATGGCAGTGTCAGCGCCCACTTCGAGCATACGGTTGCCATTACCAACGATGGCCCGGTTATCCTGACGCTTTAATTCCTCGACTACGCAATTTGTCTTTGCATTTGTGATTGCAGCTAAGGGCCCCTGTAGAACAGGGGCCCTTAGCTGTTTTGATTCGATTAGGCCCGAGATTTTTGCTAGGTGCGTAGTCGAAGGATGACGCTTCTGATGAATATGTAAGAAAGCAGGGCACTACAACCTGCAGATCAAAAGTTCGCGCTCGTAGATCATCTCCGGTGGTAGATGGTCATGCAGAGCGAGGAACAGTTCTTCGTGTCCCATCACCTCGTGCCGCCAGGCTGCACGGTCTACCTTTTGCAACTCGTCGAATCGATCGCGAGGCATGTCCAGGCCGTTCCAGTTCATGTCTTCGTAGTGCGGTGTCCAGCCGATGGAGGTCTCCTTGCCCTGGGCACGGCCGCGTACGCGATCGACGATCCACTTGAGGACGCGCATGTTTTCGCTGAAGCCGGGCCACAGGAACTTACCGCTCTCGTCCTTGCGGAACCAGTTGACGTGGAAGACGCGCGGCGTGACGGAGAGCTCGCGCTGCATCTTGAGCCAGTGCCGGAAGTAATCACCCATGTGATAGCCGCAGAAGGGAAGCATCGCCATTGGGTCGCGGCGCACCTTGCCCAGCGCGCCTCCAGCGGCCGCAGTGGTCTCAGAGCCCATCGTCGCACCGAGATAGACGCCTGATGACCAGTTGAAGGCCTGGAAGACCAGTGGGATGGTCGTGGCACGGCGGCCGCCGAAGAGAAAGGCCGAGATGGGAACGCCGTCGGGCGACTCCCAGGCGGCCAGGTCGATGCTTGGGCACTGCACGGCGGGTGCGGTGAAGCGGCCGTTCGGATGTGCGGCAGGTTTGCCCGTCTCGCGGCCAATCTCCGGCGTCCAGAGCTCGCCACGCCAGTCGAGGCACTCGGCGGGCGGCTCGTCGGTCATGCCCTCCCACCAGACGCCGCCTTCCGGCGTCAGCGCGACGTTGGTAAAGATCGTATTGCGGCTGAGTGTCGCCATGGCATTGGGATTGGTCTTGCCGCTGGTGCCGGGAGCTACGCCGAAGAAGCCTGCCTCTGGGTTGATGGCACGGAGCTGGCCTGTGGCGTCCGGCTTGATCCACGCGATGTCGTCGCCGACGGTCCAAACCTTCCAGCCGTCGAAGCCTTCGGGAGGAATCATCATCGCGAAGTTGGTCTTGCCGCAGGCGGAGGGGAACGCCGCGGCTACGTAGGTCTTTTCTCCCTGGGGAGATTCCACTCCGAGGATGAGCATGTGTTCCGCCATCCAGCCTTCATCACGAGCGATGTTGGAGGCGATGCGCAAGGCAAAGCACTTCTTGCCTAACAGGGCATTGCCGCCGTAGCCCGAGCCGTAGCTCCAGATCTCGCGCGTCTCCGGGAAGTGAACGATGTACTTGGTGTCGTTCTGCGGCCAGGACACGTCCTGCTGACCGGGCGTCAGCGGAGCGCCGACGGTGTGCATGCAGGGGACGACGCGCTTCACATCCTTATCGATCTCGGCAAATACCGGAGCACCGATCCTGGCCATGATGCGCATGTTCACCACGGCATAGGCAGAGTCCGTGAGCTGCACCCCGATCTGTGACATCGGCGAGCCGATGGGCCCCATCGAATAGGGCAGAACGTACATGGTTCTGCCGCGCATCGCTCCGCGAAACAGCTGCTTCAGCTTCTTGCGCATGACGAACGGATCTTCCCAGTTGTTCGTCGGCCCGGCGTTGTCCTTCGACAGCGAGCAGATGAACGTACGGTCCTCCACGCGCGCGACATCGTTCGGAGAGGAGCGAGCGTAGTAGCATCCGGGCCACAGCTCCTGGTTCAGCTTGATAAAGGTTCCTGCGTCGACGAGCTGACGGCAGAGATACTCATTCTCTTCCGCGGAGCCGTCGATCCAATGGATCGCTGCCGGCTGCGTGAGTTCGGCCATCTTTTCGACCCAGCGGATCAGGTGTTTGTTGGTAGTCAGAATACGAGTTGAAGCCAAAGGGCTTTTTGTTGCCGCAGACATGGTTTCCTCCACCCTCGGAAGGGATGCAAAAACACTAGAGCAGCCAGGGTACGCCTGTCGTCAAGACACCCCGGAAATGTCTCAAGAAAAAGCAAAAACGAGCGGTTATCGAAGAGAGGGACGCCTGGCAGGGGCTTTTGGAGCTGAGAGCCCCACCGTTTGAGGAGGACTGGAGCCAGCTTTCCAGCATGTTGTGCGACAGAGGGGGCTGGTGCAGCATCGTAAGCTAGAGACAGATTACGAAGGAGAGGGAGACGGCGATGGCAGAGCAGGGTACAAGCAGACGACCGCGGGTCGTTATCGTGGGTGCAGGCTTTGGCGGCATCAATGCGGCAGCGGGCCTGGCGAAGCTGCCGGTGGATGTCACCGTCGTCGACCGCAAGAATCACCATACGTTCCAGCCCTTGCTCTACCAGGTGGCATTGGCTGTGCTCTCTCCGGGGGACATTGCTCAACCTATCCGCAGCATCCTGCGCGAGAACACCAATACCGAAGTCATCATGGATGAGGTTACGGGCTTTGATACGGTGGAACGCCACATCATGCTGAAGAGCGGTGCGGTGCTGATCTACGACTACCTCATCCTGGCCACCGGCTCTACGCACAGCTACTTCGGCAAAGACGAGTGGGCGAAGCTGGCCCCGGGGCTCAAGACGATCGAAGATGCTACGGAGATCCGCCGTCGCGTGCTGCTGGCGTTTGAACTGGCTGAGCGCCAGAAGCTCGAGAGTGGATCGCATCCGCCGTTGAACTTCGTGATCGTCGGAGGCGGGCCCACCGGGGTGGAGCTCGCGGGGTCCATCTCCGATATCGCCAAGCTTTACATGACGAAGGATTTTCGCCATATCGATCCGGGTACGGCGCAGGTGCTGATCCTGGAGGGCTCACCGAACATTCTTGGCGCCTACCCTGAAGACCTGCAGAAGAAGGCCGTGGAGCAGCTCAACGCGCTCGGCGTGCGTGTACGAACCGGCGCGCACGTCTCCGATATTCAGCCCGGATACGTCATGGTTGGCGACGAACGGGTAGAGAGCGTCTGCACTCTATGGGCGGCAGGGGTGCAGGCTTCGCCGCTGGGAAAGATACTAGGAGTTGAAACGGACAGACGAGGCAGCGTTATGGTCGATGACCATCTGCATCCTGCCGGACATCCTGAGATCTTTGTCCTCGGCGACCTTGCGCACTTTGAGCAGGACGGCAAGCAGGTTCCGGGTGTTGCGCAGCCTGCCATGCAGATGGGCGCTTATGCGGCCAAACGCATCGGCCTGCTTCTTAAAGGCAAAGGCGACACGCAAAAGCCCTTCCGTTATTTCGACAAGGGAGATATGGCGACGATCGGCCGCAAGGCTGCGGTAGCCCGTATTGTGTGGCCGTTCCATGCGCACTGGAGCGGCTTTATGGCCTGGCTTACGTGGCTGGTCGTGCACATCTTCTTTCTTATCGGATTCCGCAACCGTCTCTCCGTCTTTCGCCAGTGGGCTTATACCTATGTGCAGTTTCAGGATGGTGTACGCCTGATCGTCGGTTCGCAGGAGCTGCCGGGTTGGGACAAGCTTGCAGCGTCCGTAGGCCCGATTACGAGCGGCGATCCGCAGCCTGAGACCCAGAGAGCCGATAGTTCTACAACTACGGTGGTTTAGAACATTTCCTCATAGTGTGGTGCAGGAATGAACCATCACAGAAATGTCATCTCGACCGGAGCATGATGGTTTTATCGTCATGCGGAGTGGAGAGACCTGCAGTTTGCTCGCATAGACGATGGTGCCGGTACGAACAACCTGCAGGTCTCTCCACTGCGGCGGCAAAGAGCGCCGCGTTCGGTCGAGATGACAGGGGATGGGTGGGATCGAAGAGGTGCATGGGGGGACTCAACCTACCTGTTTCAGGCAAGGGAAAAGGGCAGCCGCATTGGGCTGCCCTTCGTGTATTGCGTTCGCGAGACTAAGCTACAACGGCCTCGCGGACCTTTACCGGCGTCAGCCAGTTATAGCGATCCGGCGCAAGTCCGTTCACCACATCGAAGAACGCCTTGTGCAGCGCGCTGGTGATGGGGCCCATCTTGCCGTCGCCGACCATGATGCGATCGACAGAGCGCAGATGCGTCACTTCCGCAGCGGTGCCGGTGAAGAAGGCCTCATCGCAGATGTAAAGCAGCTCGCGCGGCAGGGCTTGCTCGACGACGGGAATGCCCAGTTGGCGTGCCAGCACCAGGATCGAGTCGCGCGTGATGCCGTTCAGCACCGAGTTCGCCAGCGGTGTCGTATACAGCGTTCCGTCGCGCACGATAAAGAGATTCTCGCCCGAACCTTCCGAGAGATAGCCGTTCACATCGAGGGCGATGCCCTCCGAATAACCGTTGATATCGGCTTCCATACGAATGAGCTGCGAGTTCATATAGTTTGCGCCGGCCTTCGCGAGTGAGGGCATCGTGTTGGGCGCCAGACGGTTCCAGCTCGAGATGCAGACATCCGCGCCGCCGTCACCGGGAACGTACTTGCCCCAGGGGAAGTTCGCGATGTAAACCTCAACCGGCGACTTTAGCGGGTTGACGCCGATCTCGCCGTAGCCACGAAATGCAATGGGCCGAACGTAGCACGGAGCTACACCATTAGCCTCGACGACCTCGATCACCGCGCTGTTCAACTGCTCGACATCGTAGGGAAGGGGCATGCGATAGATCTTGGCGGAGTTGATAAGCCGCTTCATGTGTTCGTGCAGGCGAAAGATGCTGGCGCCGTCAGGCTGCGTGTAACAGCGAATGCCCTCAAATACAGACGAGCCGTAGTGGATCACGTGGCTCATCACGTGAATGTTGGCCTTCTCCCAGGGGATCAGTTGGCCGTTGTGCCAGATGTTTGTGGTCGTTTCGAGCGGCATAGCATCAAACTCCTTTGATGGAGGAGTGCTTCAGCAATCTCCTCCGCGTTTCACCACTATTGTAGAGGGGAACTTGGAGAGTGGGCATCGTCCGGCTGATATAAGCGAAAACTGTTGTTGCAATTGCCCCCCTTCTTTTCCTGGCGGAATTTGCTGGAGGGCATTCTTCAGAGCCTTTTGGGCGTGCTATATACTTTCGGCCATGTCCGCAGAGATTCCTTCGCAAGAGACGCTTGTGCCTCGTAATGTCCTGGGTGTGTGGTGGATCTTTTGTGTTATCGCCAGCTTGCTCTGGGTGATCTGCGCGATAGCCCATCGGCACGGCTATGATCCGCTGGCAAAGCCGCTTCTGGATTCGCCCCTTACGGATATTACGGTGTATGCCCAGCGATTCGAGTTATACCGAACCCCTGCGTTCTTTGCGAAATCCTCTGATCCTAAGGTATCGACCTTTGCCTATCCGCCGGCGGCAGCGCTGATTTATTACTTCTTTTATAAAATCATCCCGCATTCGAGATATCTCTATGTGGGGCTTTCAGCGCTTGTAAGTCTTGTGACGATTGGCAGCCTTTGGCTGTTGGGTGTACGGTTTCTGCGATCTCCTTTCAGAAGTGGCCTCTTTGTCGCGACGTCGTTGCTCTTCAGCTTTCCCTTTTTATTTCTTATGCAGCGCGGCAATATCGAACTTATCGTCTGGATCGTTATTGCCATCGGCATACTGGCCTACTTTCGAGGCGCACTCTATCTTGCTGCTGTGCTGTTTGGAATCGCCGCATCCGTCAAACTGTATCCAGTCCTTCTGCTGGGGTTGTTTCTGTCGCGACGGAAGGCCTACGGCCCGTTCTTTGCCGGACTTGCATCCTGTACCGTGGTGACGCTATTCGCGCTCTGGTTTTCCGGCCCATCCATCGGGTATGCAGCGGATGGCTTTGCCGCTGGCGTCGCAGGGTTCCAGGGGGGCTATGTCAAACAAATTCGTTTCACAGAGATAGGGTTTGATCACTCTCTCTTTTCTCCTTTAAAGTTGCTGGCCATCCAGCACAACATGTCCCTAGCCAGCTTGACGCGTCCCTACTACCTGATCGCCGGTCTGTTCATGGCGATTGCGTTTTTTCTGAGAGTACGCAAGCTGCCGTCGATCAACCAACTTGTGTTTCTTGTGACTGCGATGATCCTGTTTCCGCCTGTCTCCTACGAATACACGCTCGTTCACCTGTACCTGCCCCTGTTGCTTCTGCTAGCTACGTTTGTTGGCTATCGGAGTGAGTCTGGTCCTCCTGTTTCATCTATTGTCCTGGGTGCGCTTGTCTGCATGCTCATTTTGCTTCTGCCCGTAGACTTGTTAGGAAAGTTGCCTGTCTTTCTGGCGGGTCAGCTTCAGGTTATTCCACTCTTGTTCCTATTGGGTTTTACCGTTGCCGCTCCATGGACCTCCGAGGCCGCAGCGGTAACGGCTGTGTCTTTGTGACGAACACAGTGTGTCTCGCTTTTCCAGGCGAAGACTTTGAATTGTTCATGGCCGACAGCCGTACCCTCGGCCTGGCATAAACCAAGAAGACTCCGAAGGGGGTTCCTTAGCTTGCCGCATTCATTGCCGGTTTCTGGCAATACAGAACGCACGATACCCGAGAACCGAGCCTTCTACCCTGGGCTCGATGGCCTCCGCGCGATTGCCTTTCTGATGGTCTTCTGTTTTCACTACCTCCACATCGCATGGGGGTGGGCAGGCGTTAATATCTTTTTCGCTCTCTCCGGATTTTTGATCACAGGCATTCTCTTCGATACACGCGACAGCCCGCATCGCGCACGTAATTTTTACGTTCGGCGTACGCTAAGAATCTTTCCTCTTTACTACGGGATCTTTGCTGTTTTGCTGCTGCTTTACCCACTGGTCCATTGGCAATGGACGTGGCTGTGGGTTCTTTGGCCTGCATACCTGGGGAATTTTGCCGGCTGGATTCACCCTTATCTTGAGGGCGATCCGTTGCAGCGGCTAGCGGACTTTCAGCTCTTTGCGGCTCGTCCGACTTTTTACACGCCTGTCTATCTCGGACATTTCTGGACCCTTTGTGTAGAGGAGCAGTTTTATCTGATCTGGCCGTGGATCGTCTTCTGGGTTCGAGATCGGCGCAAGCTTCTCTGGATCTGCGCAGCTTCTATTCCAATCTGTCTCCTGGCGAGAATCCTGGCGGAACATCTGCTTCCAGCTTGGCTTCTCCAGCACGAAGTCTTGAGCCATGCCACACCTTTCAGCATGGATAATCTTCTGCTGGGCGGATTCCTGGCTCTTCTCCTTCGCGGGCCATATGCCACGGATTTACTGCGTCGGGCGCGCATTGCCTCATTGATAGCATTCACCGCTGTCTTGCTCTGTTTCGTCTTTACTCCGGCGCACCATTTTCGAGCGCATCCGTATCCTTACCCCGCGAGTCTGCACACCTGGTCTTTTAGCGTCATCGCAATTCTGTCGGGCCTGCTGATTCTGCTGGCGCTTCAGCCCGGTACATGGGTCTATCGTGTCTTCAACCTTGCTCCACTGCGCTGGATGGGACGCATTAGCTATGGCGCTTATGTATTTCACGATATTTTCCACATGCTCTATGTCTCTCTTGTTGACCGCTTTTGCGCCTATCTTGTCCTGCATCATGAACCTCTGAGTTCTGTGTTGTGGGCGCATCGCGATCGTGTCGTTGCGGTGGTTGCCCTGGCCGCAACCTTCCTGCTCGCCTGGCTAAGCTTCAGGTTCTACGAGTCGCTTTTTCTCAATCTCAAAGAGCGCTGGACGATTCGCGAAGGTGCATGAACTCCTCTCTTTGGCTCGTGCGACGCGAGTATGCGTTCGCACGAGCAGACTCCCGACCTGCGCATTGCCGACTCGTGAAAGAATTGCAGAGTGATCGTCCCGCATGCAGCTTCGCTCTCCCTCTTTGAAGGGTCGGCCTATGTCCGCTTTTCGCTGCTTGCTCTTAGCTCGATCTTCTTCCTTGTCGATCCGTTTGCTGCGCTGCCGACGTTTCTGGCCGTTACGGCCGATCAGGATGCCGCTAAACGTGCACGTACTGCCCGCAAGGCTTCGCTGACTGCATTCGTGATCCTGACAGCGTTTGCGATTGCAGGCACGTACATCTTCCGCATCTTTGGGATTACACTCCCGGCGTTTGAGATCTCGGGCGGAATCATCCTTCTGCTGATCGGCCTCGACATGCTCGAAGCCAAGCGCTCACCTACGCAGGAGAGCCCGGGCGAAACCCAGGCTGCTTCCTCGAAAGACGATGTTGGCATCGTACCGCTGGGTATCCCGATGCTGGCCGGTCCTGGAGCCATCACCAGTGTGATGGTGCTGGTCGGCCAGGCGCAGACGCACTGGCAGATGATTGCGATCTTTGGGGCGATCGCCATCACGGCGGCAATCTGCTATCTAGTGCTTGGCAGTGCGGATCGTGTGGCCAGAATGCTCGGGGATACAGGGATTCGCATCCTTGTTCGCATTATGGGTTTGCTACTGGTCGCGCTAGCCGTACAGTACTTCGTCAATGGTTTCGTTGATCTGGGCGTGTTGACGAAACCCAGCAGTCTCTAAGCGATTCCAGCGAAGCCCTGTTCAGTGAACCAAGAGTGCCGAGGCTGCCAACAGCAGTCCGGCTATCCCCAGGCCTAGTCCAAGCATGAAATAGATCCTCTGCTTCGTCAGCAGGGTAATCGACGAGAGCACGACCGCAATCTGGAGCAAAGCTTCACCCAGATCGTAACGGCTTGCACGCCGCTCGGCGCGGTTTACTTCATGCTCAAGATCTTCGGCCTTCCTTTGTTCTTCAATGAGGTCGTCGGCCAGCTTCTCCATATGCGCCTTATAGCTGTTCAGCTTTTGCTGCACAGCAATACTGTTCGAGCTGGGCTGGAGAGACAACAGATCGGAGGTCATGCCGATCTGTCCCTGGCGAATCTTCTTGGCCTGGTACTCGTTCCACTGATCGGCCGCGCGTGACTGCAGGAGTACGGCTTCGGTATGTGTGCGATGGCCCAGAACTGTAACCATTGCGACCAATACTGCCAGAATACTGATGATCAAAGAGATATACCGCGTGTCTCCCTTGCTGGCTTCGTGCATTTCCTGGGTAAATTCGTGAATTTCAGTTGCTTCCATGGATGGGACACCTGATGCGGATTCTATCGGAGCCCTTGTTTGAGTGCGTGAGGGAGTTTTTTAGGCAGTTTGTTCGAATTCTAGTTAATCGCGTTTTCATTGGGGAAATGAGAGTTTTTGAAGGCTGCGAGTAGCAATAAAGACGAGAAATGCACAGCAGTCCACAGGAATCCACAGCGATCCGCCTTGCATGAGGCCTGGATCGTTGCTAATCTCAACAAGTCGCAGTTGTAACGCGATGGCAACAAAGAGGTAACGCAGTAGCAATAAAGAAAGTATCAACTTAGAGGTTGCGCAAAGTAGAAAGATGCGATACACTGAATTGGTACTGAAGTAAGAGCTAAAGCCTTGCATCGAAGCCACTTAGAAGTATTGAGGGCAACAAGGTGGAAATAAAGAAAGTATGAACTTAGGGGTTGCGCAAAGCAAGAAGATGCGATACTCTGGGTTGGTACGAGAATAAGAAGTAAAGCTTCGCGCCAGAGCCCATTTGAGGTGTTGACGGCAAGTCGGAGCGCAGTCCAAGCGTTTGATCGCGGTAGTAAGAGCTCAGTTGAGCCAGCCGACACAAACCCAAGCCACTGCAATTGATATATCCAGGAGCTTAGGCTCCGCGGCCCTTTGTTGGGTTGTGAAGATGTTTTTGAGAATTTGTGCTGTTTTTGGTTGACCTCCTCGCTATCTGGTCGCCCCGCTCTCCACGCCCTGACGGGTTCTGATGAGAAGAGCAAAAGGGTGAAAAGGAAAGTTGAGGGTAGAGGTTGACAAGCGAACGAAACTTTGATACTCTTAAAAAGTTCGCGCAAAACACTGCAGCGAGGCCGGTGAATAAAGAAACACTCCCGGTATCTCCCCAGTACAACACAGCGCAATCAAGTTCGAGGACACAAACCTGTGGCTTTGCCCAGAGTTGGTCCTTGATCCAAAACTGTCCGCTTAGGCGAGAACAGTCAGGATCTTTGACAACATAGTTGAACGTGCCAGTCGTGAGATGAAACGACCTTTGGTTGGGTCATTCTCACTATATTATTACCTCCGCTCCTTTCGAGCGAGCGGAGCGCTCGAGCCTTCGGACCCCTGTCCTAGAAGGCAGAGCAAACCAAGATTAAACGAGAGTTTGATCCTGGCTCAGAATCAACGCTGGCGGCGTGCCTAACACATGCAAGTCGCACGAGAAAGGGACTTCGGTCCTGAGTACAGTGGCGCACGGGTGAGTAACACGTGACTTATCTACCTCCGAGTGGGGAATAACCTAGAGAAATCTGGGCTAATACCGCATAACACTTACGAGTCAAAGCAGCAATGCGCTTGGAGAGGAGGTCGCGGCAGATTAGTTAGTTGGCGGGGTAATGGCCCACCAAGACGATGATCTGTATCCGGCCTGAGAGGGCGCACGGACACACTGGAACTGAAACACGGTCCAGACTCCTACGGGAGGCAGCAGTGGGGAATTTTGCGCAATGGGGGAAACCCTGACGCAGCAACGCCGCGTGGAGGATGAAATCCCTTGGGATGTAAACTCCTTTCGATCGGGAAGATAATGACGGTACCGAGAGAAGAAGCCCCGGCTAACTTCGTGCCAGCAGCCGCGGTAATACGAGGGGGGCAAGCGTTGTTCGGAATTATTGGGCGTAAAGGGTGCGTAGGCGGTTTGATAAGTCACATGTGAAATCTTCGGGCTCAACCCGAAGTCTGCATGCGAAACTGTCGGGCTTGAGTATGGGAGAGGTGAGTGGAATTTCCGGTGTAGCGGTGAAATGCGTAGATATCGGAAGGAACACCTGTGGCGAAAGCGGCTCACTGGACCATAACTGACGCTGATGCACGAAAGCTAGGGGAGCAAACAGGATTAGATACCCTGGTAGTCCTAGCCCTAAACGATGATTGCTTGATGTGGTGGGTACCCAATCCTACCGTGTCGAAGCTAACGCGATAAGCAATCCGCCTGGGGAGTACGGTCGCAAGGCTGAAACTCAAAGGAATTGACGGGGGCCCGCACAAGCGGTGGAGCATGTGGTTTAATTCGACGCAACGCGAAGAACCTTACCTGGGCTCGAAATGTACAGGACAGCGGTAGAAATATCGTCTCCCAGCAATGGGTCTGTATATAGGTGCTGCATGGCTGTCGTCAGCTCGTGTCGTGAGATGTTGGGTTAAGTCCCGCAACGAGCGCAACCCTTATCTCCAGTTGCTACCATTTAGTTGAGCACTCTGGCGAAACCGCCTCGGATAACGGGGAGGAAGGTGGGGATGACGTCAAGTCCTCATGGCCTTTATGTCCAGGGCTACACACGTGCTACAATGGCCGGTACAAACCGCTGCAACCCCGCGAGGGTGAGCTAATCGGAAAAAGCCGGCCTCAGTTCGGATTGGAGTCTGCAACTCGACTCCATGAAGCTGGAATCGCTAGTAATCGTGGATCAGCATGCCACGGTGAATACGTTCCCGGGCCTTGTACACACCGCCCGTCACATCACGAAAGTGGGTTGCACTAGAAGTCGGTGCGCTAACCGCAAGGGAGCAGCCGCCCAAGGTGTAATTCATGATTGGGGTGAAGTCGTAACAAGGTAGCCGTAGGAGAACCTGCGGCTGGATCACCTCCTTTCTAAGAGAGAACGTTCTGGTAATCAATCTCAGCCTCGCGATTGCGAGCAGGCCGCCGCAAGGTGCTACCTGATGAGTGCGAAAGGCCAGACAACCCCTCCCTCAAGCAAAGCCGATCTTGGTCGGTAGAGTGCGAGATGGGGAATCTGAACTCAACCTTCTCTTTGTCGTATGAATCAACAACGATGGTCATATCCGGCGTAGCTGGATAGCACGTTCAACTGTGTCCTCGAAAACCTTCGAGAGAGCTCAAGAGCCCGCGTCATCATTCTTCGGAATCGTTGGCCGGGCGACAGAGTAAGCATGTCGGCAGCGTAAGCTGTTCGCCAATGCCGGGCCTGTAGCTCAGTTGGCTAGAGCGCACCCCTGATAAGGGTGAGGTCGGTAGTTCGAGTCTACCCAGGCCCACCATTTTCTATTCTTCGGTTATACTGAACGAAGTGGGGCTGTAGCTCAGTTGGGAGAGCGCCTGCTTTGCAAGCAGGATGTCATCGGTTCGATCCCGGTCAGCTCCACCAAACTCTCTAAGGTTTTTATGAAGCAACCTGTTCGAGGTTGAGTTTCCGCTCATTGCGGATTCTGATCCTTGAGCATGTCTCAGGCGCGCTCCAGAGCGCGTAGCGTTGCAACACTTTGTTGCCGCAGACGATTTTTGACAACTGAATAGATTGGGTAAATATAACTACAAGGCTGAGCAGCTTTGGGTTATCGGTAGTCTCGATAACTTGAGCTGATTACAGTGTTGAGTGTCTTTAGAATATTTTTGGAACGGCGATGGAGATCCGCAAGTTGTGATCGAAGTTGACCGTTCAGGCGGACTAAACAACGTAGGTTTATTGGCTTACGGTCAGAGGTTTTCAATCTGATGCGTGTGAGTAAATTCTATGGTCAAGCTACTAAGGGCGCACGGTGGATGCCTTGGCAGAAACAGGCGATGAAGGACGCGACAAGCTGCGATAAGCTTCGGGGAGCCGCACATAGGCATTGATCCGGAGATTTCCGAATGGGGAAACCCAATATGGCAAACCCATATTATGCCCTACTGAATACATAGGTAGGAGCAAGCGAACGGAGGGAAGTGAACCATCTCAGTACCTCCAGGAGAAGAAAGAAACCTCGATTCCGATAGTAGTGGCGAGCGAACTCGGAACAGCCCAAACCCGTATTATTTCGGTAATTCGGGGGTTGTAGGGCCTGCAACAGTAGAGTTACCAATCTGGTCGATAGTCGAAGCTGTGTGGAAACCAGCCCGAAACAGCGTGACAGGCGCGTAGACGAAATTGATCCAGACTCGAAGCAGGTACCTGAGTAAGGCGGGGCACGAGAAACCCTGCTTGAATCCACGGGGACCATCCCGTAAGGCTAAATACTCGTTTCTGACCGATAGTGAACCAGTACCGTGAGGGAAAGGCGAAAAGCACCCCGAGAGGGGAGTGAAAAGTACCTGAAACCGTGTGCCTACAAGCAGTGGGAGGACTATGCCCTTCGGGGAATGTCTGACCGCGTGCCTATTGCATAATGAGCCGGCTAGTTATTCTTGTCAGCAAGGTTAAGCGTGAGCGAGCCGCAGCGAAAGCGAGTCTGAATAGGGCGATTCAGTTGGCAGGAATAGACGCGAAGCGGGATGATCTACCCTTGGCCAGGTTGAAGATGGGGTAACACCCATTGGAGGACCGAACCGGTGTTTGTTGAAAAAAGCTCGGATGAGCTGAGGGTAGGGGTGAAAGGCTAATCAAATTCCGTGATAGCTCGTTCTCTCCGAAATAGCTTTAGGGCTAGCGTCGTGTGATTTGGATCGGTGGTAGAGACATGGATGGACTAGGGGGCTTTCCGGCTTACTGAATCCAACCAAACTTCGAATGCCGATTACAACCAGCACGGCAGTCAGACTGTGGGGGCTAAGCTTCACAGTCGAGAGGAAAACAGTCCAGACCGCCTGCTAAGGTCCCAAAATTATAGTTAAGTGGGAAAGGAAGTCGGAACGCTCAGACAGCCAGGAGGTTGGCTTAGAAGCAGCCATCCTTTAAAGAAAGCGTAATAGCTCACTGGTCAAGCGGTCCGGTGCCGACAATACAACGGGGCTAAAACTATATACCGAAGCAGCGGATGCACACTTTTGAGTGTGCGTGGTAGGAGAGCATTCTCTCGTGGATGAAGCGTAACTGGGAAGATACGTGGACATTAGAGAAGAGACCCTGCCGGCATAAGTAGCGATAAGGAAGGTGAGAACCCTTCCCGCCGAAAGTCTAAGGTTTCCTGAGGAAGGTTAATCCGCTCAGGGTTAGGCGGTCCCTAAGCTGAGGCCGAAAGGCGTAAGCGATGGATTTCCGGTTAATATTCCGGACCTCCCAATAGTTCGTTTGACGATGGGGTGACGCATAAGGATAAGCAGGACCACATATGGCTATGTGGTTCGATACGCGTGAAGCTGGTTTCTCTAGGCAAATCCGGAGAAGCTTAACAGTGAGGCGTAAAGCAGAGCCGTAGGGCTTGAAGCTGCTGATTTCATGGTGCCAAGAAAAACCTCTAAGGAGAAAGATTGGGAACCGTACCACAAACCGACACAGGTAGACGAGGAGAATATCCAAAGGCGCTCGAGTGAAAGCTTGTTAAGGAACTCGGCAAATTAGACCCGTAACTTCGGGAGAAGGGTCGCCCCCGTGGGTGCAAGCCTAGGGGGGCCGCAGTGAAACGCGAACGGCGACTGTTTAACAAAAACACAGGTCTCTGCAAAGTCTAAAACGACGTATAGGGGCTGACTCCTGCCCGGTGCCGGAAGGTTAAAGGGAGAGGTTAGGGCGCAAGCTCGAAGCTTCGAACTGAAGCCCCGGTGAACGGCGGCCGTAACTATAACGGTCCTAAGGTAGCGAAATTCCTTGTCGGGTAAGTTCCGACCTGCACGAATGGAGTAACGATCGTTCGACTGTCTTAACGAGTTGCTCGGCGAACTTGTAGTACCGGTGAAGATGCCGGTTACCCGCAGCTAGACGAAAAGACCCCGTGCACCTTTACTATACTTTTACTGTGAGTTACGGCTCTTGCTGCGCAGGATAGGTGGGAGGCTTTGATGCCGGACTTTTGGGTTCGGTGGAGCCAACGGTGAGATACCACCCTGCGAGTGTTGTGATTCTAACCTCCTTCCCTTATCGGGAAGAGGGACATAGTAAGACGGGTAGTTTGACTGGGGCGGTCGCCTCCTAAATTGTAACGGAGGCGCGCGAAGCTACACTCAGGTCGTTTGGAAATCGACCGTCGAGTGCAAAGGCATAAGTGTGGTTAACTGCAAGACCTACAAGTCGAGCAGATGCGAAAGCAGGCCTTAGTGATCCGGTGGTTCTGTATGGAAGGGCCATCGCTCAACGGATAAAAGGTACGCCGGGGATAACAGGCTGATCGAAGCCAAGAGTTCATATCGACGCTTCGGTTTGGCACCTCGATGTCGGCTCATCGCATCCTGGAGCTGTAGAAGGTTCCAAGGGTTAGGCTGTTCGCCTATTAAAGCGGTACGTGAGCTGGGTTCAGAACGTCGCGAGACAGTTCGGTCTCTATCTGCTGTGGGCGTAGGAGATTTGAAGAGGGCTGTCCTTAGTACGAGAGGACCGGGATGGACGAACCTCTTGTGTTCCAGTTGTCATGCCAATGGCACGGCTGGGTAGCGAAGTTCGGTTGTGATAACCGCTGAATGCATATAAGCGGGAAGCACGCTCTAAGATGAGATCTCCCAACCCGTAAGGGAAATGAAGGGCCCAGGAAGACCACCTGGTTGATAGGCTGGAGGTTGAAGTGCAGTAATGCATGTAGCTTACCAGTACTAATCGCCCGTTCGGCTTGTCCATAGAATTTACTCTGCGCAATGTTTAGTCACATTGTTCTAGAGAATATTCAACACAAGCTTTGTAGTTATAGAGATATAACTAAGAAATACGTTTTTGGTAAATGTCTGCTCAATCTATTCAGTTGTGAACGATCGCGCTGCGGCGCATCTTTCTAAAGTTTGCCGGTGAGTTTACCGCGAGGGTCCCACCCGTTCCCATCCCGAACACGGAAGTTAAGCCTCGTTGGGCCGATGGTACTGCACGCGTAAGTGTGTGGGAGATTAGGTGATCGCCGGCATTATTTCTGGAAAGCCCACCCTTGTGGTGGGCTTTTCTGCGTTTGCACGTCGCATTACACTTGTTCCATGTTTGTTTCGACGCTTCGCTCTTGTTTCTACCTTCTTATTGCGGCTTTTCTGTGCGTTCTTGTTCTTCCCGCCTCTGCACAGCTTCCGCCGCCTGGTTACAACAGTCATTGGCGGACAGCTGACGGATCTGAAAAGCTTGTCCTTGAGTTTGGAGGCGGTTGGGATCTGGCTATGGGAGCAGCGCGCCAGTCTGAGACTCGCGGTTGGAATTACATGATGGGTGCCGGTTATAACTTCAATCGCCACTTGGCATTGCTGGGCGAGTACGGCTTCAACCACCCCAGCCCAAGCTGTCGAACACAATTCCTATTTCGGGTAGCCTTCACATCTGGTCCGTCACGGCCGACCCAAAGTTCCAATACTTCGCGACGGATCGGGTTGGGGCCTACGTCATTGGCGGTGGAGGCTTCTATCGGACGAGCGACAACTCTGATGGAGACACCGGCGAGGCAAACGATGCCGGGGGAGTCAACTTCGGTACAGGCATAGCTTTGAAGGTGTCCGATAACAGCGACGCCAAGTTCTATGCGGAAGGCCCGTTATACATGGATCGATAACAAGCCCACCCCGCACACCACTTATATTCCGCTTACGATGGGGATTCGCTGGTAACGGTGGCGGGTTCTACCTGTGGCTTGATTACAATCAGGGGCTATGGGTAATTCTCCAATTCTTGTAACGCGATGGGGATTCGTGCGTGCCGTCTTCTCCCGGAGAAATGGCATCCAAATCCACGATGCGCGTTATTTCAAAGGGAGAGTTACCTCTGGCTCCAAATCCTCGCCGCATAGAGATGCCTGTGACCCAACTTGCCCCGATGGAACGCCGTCGCGCCGGCTGGTTTACGGCGCTGCTCTTGATGATCAATTTCGTCGGCGATGGCTGGTCCGGGCGCCCGATTGGAGTGGCGCATCAGCTCTTCCTGCTACCGTTTACGGCCGGCTTCCTGGTCTTGCTTTGGCGCTTTCTCCATGGTTCGGAGAGTAAAACGGCCTGGTGGTCTACGGAGCGGGCTCTTCAATTGGCATTGTTCTTTGAGATCCTGGCTGGCCTGCTCTTTCTCTATGAGTGCCACCACTTTGCGCCGCTAGGCTATCGGCTGCATCCGTTCGCGGTGCTTGCGGTCTTCATCCCTCTGCTGATCCTTCTCACAGTTTTAATGGTGAAGCCCCGCGCACAGGGCGGTTTGATTTTTGGTGCCGTGCTTGCGGCGTATATCGCAGGAGTTCTGCTGGCAATCACCAGCTTTCCTTTGAACTACCTCCGCTCGGATATGCTGCCTGTCATCCAGTGGGCAGATACAAACCTGCTGCATCACCTCAGCCCCTACGCGACGATGTACGTAGGCGATCGCATCTACAACTTCCCTTATCTTCCGGGAATGCTCGTGGCGTTCTTCCCGTTCGTTGCGGCCCATCTCGATATTCGTTTCGGGTCGATTGCCTACGTTGTGGGCAGTGCTGTGCTCGTCTTCTGGGCCGCGAAGGTTGAACGGCGACGCGAGGTGGCGGCACTCCTTGGACTCTTTTTGTTGTGCCCGTTTCTGCAGTATCGCCACGAGCTTTACCTGCAGCCGCATTGGTTTACGCTCGTCGCGATCTTTGTCCTCATGCAGCGCCGCCACTTTGCCTGGGCAGCGTTTGTCTTCGGCGTCAGCATGGCGATCTACCAGTTCAGTTGGATTCTCTTTCCATTCTTCCTGCTTAACGCGTTCCGTCGTCGTGGCTGGTTGGAGTCGGCCAAACTTACAGGAGTGGGAGCGCTTGGAGCACTGGCTGTCGCCGGGCCATTTTTGGACTCGGCGACTCGGCGTATCGCCAACAACACGGTTGGGCAGTGGGGGCTGATGCCTCATGCCGAGGCCATGCCTATCAACCTGTCGTATTGGGTGACGTACCTGATTCGGCCCGACAAGCTGCTGAGGTTGCAGGCGGTCCTGATGATCGCGATCTTCCTCTACTGCGTCATCCGCAAAGGCTGCGCGACTCTCGAGGACACGTTGCGGTGGAGCATCGTCGCGCTGACTGTTTTTGTCCTGCTCAATGTGCTGGTCGACGGCTACTTCTATCTCATGCTGCTGGTCCCCATGCTTCTCTACACCTGTGTTGCTAATGGCTGGTGGCGTGAAGCCGAGGGTAGCTACGACAAGATTTGATGCGATGGCTACAAACAGTGAGAGCCCCAGGACCTTGAGATCCTGGGGCTCTCATTGTGAAAGAACCCTACAACTATATGGAAACTGCTCCCAGGTCAGAACCCCGGCGAAGGCGGTGCAGGAGCTGCCGGTGGCTGGGGTGGTGTTGTGGGAGCACGCAGCGACTTCGGAGTTTTGGGTGCCTTGGGCGCCTTGGGACCTGTCGAAAGTACGGTGACTCCGGGGGCAGTGACCGTAATGCGAGGCGGGATAGGTGCAGTGGGCGGCAGGGGAGCGACGG
The DNA here is from genome assembly GCF_014203225.1 of Granulicella mallensis. Classification (GTDB taxonomy): domain Bacteria; phylum Acidobacteriota; class Terriglobia; order Terriglobales; family Acidobacteriaceae; genus Granulicella; species Granulicella mallensis_A. The sequence goes on from NZ_JACHIO010000015.1 coordinate 33,007, forward strand.
TGGTTTTGCTAATGGTCACGTCTCCGTCGCTGGTGTTGATCTTTACCTGGGGACCGCCATGGCCCACCGTCTTCAGCAGCATATTAACTTCTTCCTTCTCCATTGGGGCCAACCCAAAATCGTTTTCGATATCGCCATTTTTCGTCTGGGCGTTCAGCTCAAATCCAGCGTTTGCCGGAACTCCGACGCTCACCGAACCATGCTGATTCGTAATGGTGATCTGTCCCAGGGGAGAGGTGTTGGTGATATCGACCGAACCATCGCGGTTGGTAATCTGCACGTTGCCTTGCACGCGGTCCAGGGTGATATTGCGTTCCCGGGTGTTCAGCACGACGGGGCCAAGAATCTGATCGGCCTGTAGCTCCGGTCCGGTTGCTACCTCGAACTCGCCGTCAAGCCGTGCGGCCTGGAACTGGGTGCGGCTGGTCTGGAAGCTGATCGCTCCGTTGATGTGCTCCAGGTGGGTCGTCCCGAAGAAGTCTCCGCGCAGAGTTACCGGGCCCGTGATATCGGTGGCCGTAATGTCGCCGGCGCGTCCTTCGACGGTGACGATTCCGTTGACGCTGTGTGCCGATACGCTCTCATCGTCGTCGTTGACATGGGTCTGAACGGCGCCGTTAATTCCATTCAGATCGACCTGCCCGTGATTGGCGGTGAGGGTCACATTGGCGTGGATATCCGACACCTCCACATCGCCGCGCCCCGCCGTGATGGAGAGCATGGTGTTGTGTGGGACATCGACTGTCAGGTCGGCCTGTCCGCCCGCTACATCCGGCACTTCCAGAAGGACATTGGCTCCGTCAGGCTTCAGTGTAGGTTGCAGTTGAGATTCTTTCTTCTCGGCGTCGCTATCGCTCCACGCATAGGCCTGCTTGTGGACGTTCACATGGACCTGTCCATCGTCGCTGGTGCCTGTCACTGTTACGTCGCCGTGCGGGCAGTGAATGGTAAGCATTCCGCCGGAGGGGATGGTGCCTGTCACCGAGTCGTCTGCATCATGCCGATCGCCGAAGGCATGGTCCCAGTTGGTGAAGCCATGTCCCAGGGCGCGCTCTTTCCACTCCATGCCACGCTTGGTGGCCCGCGAGCAGGCGCCGACGATCGCGAGGATCACCAGGAGCGTGATGACACCGCCGCCGAGCGCGCGGGTTCCGCGTACCGGGCCGCTGCTGTGTTGCGCCTGGTATTGATCCAGCGCCCACTCGGCGAGCAGGATCAGGCCGGCGCCGATCATTACAAACGGCCAGTATCCGGCGTACCAGTCCAGCGCATGCGCCCAGGAGAGTCGACCGGTCTGGACGAGCAGGAACACAATGCCGACGGCCAGGATCACCAGGGGCCCAACGATCGATCCGCGGCGCTGGGCACGCATCTGCAGGCGGGTCTGAGTGCGCTGCATCCGGGCCTGGGCGCGTTGGAGGCGGGCCTGCTGCTTCATGGCACGCTGCTGAGCCTTCCAGTCGTTGCGGTTATAGGGCGGCGGATACGGCGGCAGGCCGGAAGGAGGAGGCGGATAGGAGCTCATTTTACTGTCCACCCTTTGTCGAGTCGTCCGTTGCGGGCCAGTGTGGCACGCGGGGTTCCGTTACAGGAGTTGCGTAGCCGGAGGTCTGCGGGGTTCCGGGAATGAAACTGGAAACAGGAGGGACGTAGGACGGACGGCCGACAGAGCGTTCCAACAGCAGGAGTGCACCGAAGGTAATGACCAGGATCGGCCACGTCTGCCCGAACGTCCATACATGGGCTGCCTGCAGGGCAAAGAGGATGGCAAGAGTCATCAGCATGACCGGACCGCGCAGCATGCAGACGAACTGAGCGCTTGCCAGGCCGCTGCCGGTCAGGCGGTTGACGCCACCCAGCCAGCCCAGGCGGCGGACGAAGGCCCAGATAGAGAGGCCTGCGAGCAGCACAGGGAACAGCCAGCGGCCACTGATATGGAAGAAGGAAGAGTCGATGTTGGCCAGCAGAAAGACCAGGCCAAGAGCGATCAGCCAGATGGCCCCTGTCGGGAATCGCCGCGCAGGGGCGACTGGAGGGGCGGCGACGTCGGGCGTGTCTGTACCTGTGCCAGTACCGGTATACGTTTGCGCGTACGGCGGAGCTGCGGCGAAGCCGGTGTCCCTATAGGCTTGCTGGCGAATGGCTTCTGCCGTAGCTTCGGCTGTCGCCGCCTGCTGTGCGGCTGCGTCTGCTCCAAACTGCGTAGGGGGGACATAGCCTGCCCAGGAGGGAGGCGTGCTGGGCGACGAGGCGGCGGGCTGACCGGGTGTCCAGCTTGTGACCGGAGTGGCTGGCGGACGTGTGGCGCTTCCAGGCCAGTTCTTGCCGAAGCCCATGCGATCGCCGATGTCATTGAACCCAAAGGCATTGGGCAGGGGCGTGCCCTCGATGCGTGCCTTGGCCGTGTGATAGGCCTCAAACGCCTGATAGAAGACCCAGCCCGCTACGAAGAGTCCGAAGATACCGTTGACGCTATCGGCCAGAGAGACCAGCACCACGAAGACGATCAGGTGGACGATGCCCTTGGCGAACTGTCCGTTGTACATGGCGCCAACACCGGGGATCAGTCCCAGGAGCCATGCCAGCAGAGGGCTGGGTTCGCTGGGAAGGGGGCTCACTGGAGGAGGAACTGCCGTGCCTGGGCCCTGGGATGGGGCCTGGGTTGGATTTTGGGTGGTTGCTGAACCCGTGGCTTGAGGTGAGCCTGAGAGGCGCGCCTCAAGGCAGGATTCGCAGAAGATGCCCGAGCCTACGACTCGTACTGTCTCGCGGGTCAGGGGACGACCGCAATCCTGGCAGAAGCCTACCCGTTCGTTGTTCTGGCTCTCGTTTGTTGTCTCGTCAGGTTTGTCGAACATGGCTAGGCTCCTTTCTCGAATGTTGCATAGCGGATCCTGGGGCGTTGCAGGCTGCTTGTGCCCTGGGGTACATCCTGTTTCGGTTTGTTTTCGGGAGCCTGTTGGTTGGAGTCCGGTGTCTTGTCGCTGGACCTGTGCGTTCTATCCAGGGTGCCAGGGGTCTGCGTGTCGTCCTGAGTATCGTTGCCGAACTCACTGTTGCGCAGATCATTGACGCGTGACTCCACCTGATACACCACGCGCAGATTCTGGAAGGAGCGTGCCGCCGAAGCTCCGGCATCCGCCACGGTTCGGCGCAGGGATGAAGGCCGCAGGCTATCGGCACGCAGGTCGCTCAACCGGACGCCGGTCATATTCAGCGTCAGGGCGATCGAAAAGAAGGCCATGGCCGCGGTCATCGCCAGCCGGGGCTGGAAGCTTGCGCTGCCATTCTCAAAGGAGAAGAGATCGGCCAACTTGCGCCGGAAGGCCAGGAACCTGCCGCCGGTCTGGGCTGCGGTACGGGGAGGCCAGGCTTGCAGGGGCTCCTCGTAGTAAGGCGTGATTGCCGGGCTGGGAGCCAAGACAGGGGCCAGGTCAGGAGCCGGGGAGGCCGCGGCCGCTTGAGCCGCTCCTGTCGTCTCTGCCAGGATCCTTTGCAGGAGGGCGGCGGGTGGCTCAGGGGTGTGGCCCTTGAGCATCGCCATCCATGCGGCTCCGCGCTGCGCCTCGGCCAGTTCTTCGGCACAGGCTGTGCAGCCCGCCAGGTGCTTGTCGAATGCCCGCTGTTCGGCCTCGTTGAGCGTGCCGTCCACTGCGTCCGGGCACATCGCCTCACACACGGCGCACGCCATCGGTTTGCTGTTGTCAAACTCATCGAATTGGCCCATGTTTGCCACCCTACATCACCTGCCCTTCTATACGTTTCAAAAGCTTAGCGAGTTCACTGCGTCCGCGGCTAATGCGACTCTTTACCGTGCCCTGCGGAACGCCGAGAATCTCTGCAATTTCCTTGTAATCCATATCTTCGAGGTCGCGCAAAATTACTGCCTCGCGCAGGTCCGGCGACACCTGCGCCAAGGCCTGCTGAATCTGAGCCCGAAGTTCCAACCCGGCCATATGATGCTCCTGCCCGGGTCGCGTGTCAGCCAGCTTCTCCGCTTTGGAGGGCCCGTCCTCTTCGCCGTCATACGTCTCGTCCAGCGAGTCGCTGACGCGGTCCATCCGCGAGCGGCGATAGCTGTCGACGAGCAGATTGCGTGTCAGCGTCGTCAGCCAGGTTGTAAAGCCACCTTTGGTAGGGTCGAAGCTGGCGAGGTTTTTGAACATCTTCAGGAAGACTTCCTGCGTCATGTCCTCGGCCTCGGTTGCCGACCCGGTGAAACGATAACAAATTCCGTAGATCCTGCGATGCTGCCCGGTCGCTAATTTTTCCCAGGCGTCGGCGTCGCCCTGCAGACACCGTACCGTCAACTCGGCCAGCCTGGCCTGTTCTGCTGCTGCCGCGGCGCGTTGCTCCTGCACTTGCGGAAGCGGTTCCCGCTGCGGGTCTGGATCCTGGGGGGGCAGTCGCGCTTCCGTCATAGGTATCTCTTGCAAAGGCAAATGCTCCGGCCGGGAATTGCGCCCGGATGGGGGTGTCAGCGGCTCGCGCCGCAGAATTCGCGCCCCCAGCAGAATTCGGCTGTCTTGTTCGAAGATCGCCGGAATCGTCGCCGTTGCCATGTGAAGTGATACGCAACACCTGTCGCTATGGTTCCCCTTAACAGCAGAAAATAGCGAACAGGAACAGAAAACAGCGAAAGGAGGGGTGCAACCAGCTTATAACTGTTTTCTGTTCACCGCTTTACTGTTTTTTAGTTTTTTATGACCCCGCAGGCGATGCGATTTCCGGAGTTTCCGCTGGGATCGGTCTTCATATCGTCGGCCTTCTCGTGGACGACGATGGAGGTGCCGCCATTGGCGAAGAGCGAGTTCGGAGCGGCCGGATCGAGCGAGATCGTGGTCACGACGAAGGTCGCGGTGCCGGTGTGGTCTTCGCCGACCGACACGTTCTGCGGCAGGTCGCCGTTGTGGTGGCCCATCGGGTTGTCGAAGCCGTGCTTCTTGCCGTCCGGATTGAAGTGGCCGCCAGCACTCTTGAAGTCCGGACCTTCGCAGGAGGCGGTCTGGTGGATATGGACGCCATGAGGTCCGAAGGGCAGGTTTTTCAGGTCGATCTTGACCTTCACACCCTTCTTCGACGTCTTGAAGGTGGCTGTGCCGGCGTCTTCGCCGGTGGATGTTTTGATTGGAACTTTAATCTCTTTGGGCCCCTGGGCCGTAGCTACCGATAGTCCTGCCACTAACCCACAAACCGCCAGCATTTTAAAACGCATTGCACAGCCTCCAGTCAGAAGTACCGACAGAATACGCCTTATCGAGGAGACAAAGATAAACGCTGTAAAGTTCTGCCGCCAGTCCTGAGTGTGTTTTACCGACGGGTTATCCACTGCGCCGGCTCTTCGTGGCGATTACGATAATCCAAAGCGTTTACTCCAATCGATTGACGAGGCCTCCGCCAGCCCATGCAAACACAGCCTCCCGGCGTGCTCGAAGTCATTACCGGCCCCATGTTCTCCGGCAAGAGCGAGGAACTGATCCGCCGCCTCAAGCGGGCGCGCATCGCTCGCCAGCGCGTAGCCTGCTACAAACCGGACATCGACCTGCGCTATCACCGCACCGCGATCGCCTCGCACAGCGCGCAGACCCACGAGGCTACGACCGTCGCCACCGTTGAGCGGTTGCGCGAGGACCTGTATCCGCAGCTCTCGGAGGTAGAGGTCGTGGGGATCGACGAGGTGCAGTTCTTCGACGACGGGATTATTCCCCTGGCCGTCGAGCTGATCGCCATGGGCAAGCGTGTTCTGATGGCCGGTCTCGATACGACCTTTGCGGCGGAGCCCTTTGGACCGGTCCCCAACCTGATGGCCATTGCGGACAAGGTTACGAAGCTCTCGGCTGTCTGCATGGTTTGCGGGGCGTCGGCGATCCATACGCAGAGGCTGGGGCAGAGCCAGGAGCTGGTCGTCGTCGGGGCAGCAGGTCTGTACGAGGCACGCTGCCGCGCGCACTTCTCGCCCTTTACCGATGAGCTCGGGTCGGAGCAGTTGGAGCTGCCGGCGGTTGGGTAGTGGTTGTTTGTTTTGCCGGTGTTCTGGTGTCATCAACTGCTATTCGAGATGAAGATTGAGCCGTGCAAATAGCTTCTTGTGGCACGAATCGGAAGGGCCTGGCTTCAGCCAGGCCGTAGAGGTGGGGCGCACATCTCTTCCACTCTGCCGAAGGCTGGAGCGAAGGCGTAGCCGTAGCGAATGAATTGCTTTCCTCGGTATCGTCAAGACTGTATGGGGTTCACCAAGGGCGCATCCGTGCCTGGGGTGGCTTGTTCGCCACTGCAAAAGAAGGCAATTCAGTCGTTGCGCCCTGCGGGCTTCACTCGGGCCTTCGGCAGAGAGGTATGGTCTTTGGCCTGCTATTCACGGCATGGCTGAAGCTATGCCCTTCCAATTCTTGCCTCAATCAACAAATTGAAGCCCCCGCATTCGTGGCAGCACGAATGCGGGGGTCCTTCGGCTACGCCTCAGGATGACGGCGAAAAACGAGCAACGGCAGTGTGTGTTTTAGCTCTTGATGAAGGCCAGTAGATCGGCGTTGATCTCGTCGGCGTGTGTGGTGCACATGCCGTGCGGATAACCGGGGTAGACCTTCAGCGTGGCGTTCTTCACGATCTTTGCGGACAGAAGGCCGGCCGCGCCGATGGGCACAATCTGATCGTCATCGCCGTGCAAAACCAGCGTGGGGATGTCGATCTTCTTGAGGTCTTCGGTGAAGTCGGTTTCGGAGAAGGCCTTGATCGTGTCGTACTGGCTCTTGTGCGAGCCGAGCATGCCCTGCAGCCAGAAGCTGTCCTGCACGCCTTCCGAGATCTTGGCGCCCTCGCGGTTGTAGCCATAGAAGGGCAGCGTCAGGTCCTTGTAGAACTGCGACCGATCTGCCGCGACGCCTGCGCGAAGTCCGTCGAAGACCGCGATCGGAAGGCCGCCGGGGTTCTGGGCTGTCTTGAGCATCAGCGGAGGCACCGCGCCGATCAGCACGGCCTTCGCGACGCGCTTGCTGCCGTGACGGCCCAGGTAGCGCGCTACCTCACCGCCACCGGTCGAGTGGCCCACCATCACGGCGTCCTTCAGGTCGAGCGCTTCGAACAGCTCCGCCAGATCGTCGGCGTAGGTGTCCATCTCGTTGCCGTCCCAGGGCTGGCTGGAGCGGCCGTTGCCGCGCCGGTCGTGGGCGATGACACGATAGCCCTGCTGGCCGAGGAAGAGCATCTGTGCGTCCCAGGCGTCTGCGGTCAGCGGCCAGCCGTGCGAGAACACGATGGGCTGACCTGTGCCCCAGTCTTTGTAGTAGAGAGTGTTTCCATCTTTGAGGGTGAGGATGCTCATTGAAAAATCTCCTTTGGTGCGGTGAGAGATGTTCGTGGGGAGGAGCGCTTATGGAGGTGGCTGTAAGCGTAGTTTGGGTATGCCCATACTAGCTCGCGGTTCTGTGTGTCTGTATGAAGTTACAGACAAGGCTTACCCTTTGCGCATCAACCGCACCAGCGGCAGCAATGCCACGCAGGCTGCGAGGCTTACCAGGGCGTCGGTGCGCAGCTCCCCTCGCAGACCGCCGTGGCCGTAGGCCCAGCCGTCGAGCGCGCCCATGTAGCTGATAGGCAGGGCCGTTGCCGAGGTCAACAGGCCGAACTGCGTTGCCGCCAGAGGGTTGTTGCGTCCGATGGTATCGAAGGTAATGGCCACAGCAGTCGAAAAAGAAAGTGCCTGGAAGATGTTCTCTCCCAGGATGGCCGTGGCAAAGGTTGCCGGGGCATGGGGGAGCGCCAGCAGGCTCAGGGTAAAGAGCGCGCCTGCGATGCCGACCACAAAGTACAGCGGCAGAATCCGTATCTTCTTCGCCAGCAGAGGCAGCATCAGGCAGCCGAACGCGCCGGCCAGCATGAGCATGAGCGCGCTGATGCGGCTCACAAACTGAGGGCTGGCGTGGAAGTCCTGGCCTATGCCGCCGAGGTTGTTGGTCATGGCGAACGATCCTGTCGGCAGCAGGAACAAGGGCAGCGCCACCAGGACCTCGCGGCGTTTAAAGAGGGTCAGCAGCTCTCGCCCGAAGGCTCCAAAGCTTGCCGCGAGCCGCTTGGCCTGGGTGAGGTTTTCGAGAGGCACCGGCATCCAGAGGAAGATCACGGCGGGCAATGCGACCAGCGTGCCCAACAGAGGCGCTATAGCAGAGGGGGGCAGTACACGGGAGAGCTCGCCGGGAAGGACGGCCATCAGGGCATAGCCCAGATAGCTTCCCACCTGGGTCCAGGCGCTGAGCTGGGCCTCGTCTTCGCGGCGTACGATCGTTCCGAGCCAGCCGCCGAGCGCATTGGAGCTCAGCATGGCCGAGGCGTAGCCGATGATCAGCAGCGTCTCCAGCGTCCGCATGTGGTGCTGTGACAGGATGGCGACGGCCATGATGGCCCCCGCGAGGATTGCGAACAGGGTCGCGTACCACCGCCGCGAGAACCGGACATCGAGCAGGGGGCCCAGGGCAAAGCCCCAGAACCCCGGCGAGAGACACGCCGCGACGATCGCTGTGATGTAGCCCTCGGGCACACCCTGTGCGGCGAGCATCTGGGGCAGCGGCACGAGCAGAAATCCGCCGAACAGGCCAAGCGTCATGTTCGACATGCCCATCAACCACAGAGGGGCATATCGTCTTGGCTGCTGGGTGATATCGGCCATGCGTCGAGCTTACAGACTTTATTCGCTGGCCAACGGCTGCCACAGCTCCAGGCGGTTGCCATCGCAGTCTTTGATCCAGGCGAAGCGACCGTAAGAGTGATCTTCGCGCTTCGGATCGATCCAGACTCCGGCTGCGGAGAGTGCTGTGATCAGGGCGTCGAGATCGTCGACACGATAGTTGATCATCGCGGCCTGCTGGCCTTCGCCGAAGTACTGCGTGTCCACTGGGAACGCGGACCAGGCCGTCATGCCCGTGCCTGCGGGAACTTCGTCGCTCCATTGAAAGGCTGTGCCGTTGAAATCGCTGAGGTGCACGCCCAGGTTCTCGGCGTACCACTTTGCCAGTGCTTTGGGATCGCGTGAGCGGAGGAAGACGCCGCCAATACCGGTAACTCGTGCCATTTCGTTAGCCTATTCTTTCTACGCGTACCGCCGTGCCGTAGGCCAGCACTTCGTTTACGCCCTGCATGATCTCGTTGGCATCGTAGCGCGTGGAGACGATGGCGTTTGCGCCACGTTCGGCGGCGTGAACCATCATTCGATGAAAGGCATCCGCGCGGGTTCTCTCGCAGAGCTCGGTGTAGAGCGTGATGTCTCCGCCGATGATGGTCTGCAGGCTTGCTCCAATGGTTCCAAACACGGACCGCGAGCGTACGACGATGCCTCGCACCACGCCAAAGTTTTCGACGATGCGATAGCCCGGCAGCTCCAGCGCTGTCGTCACCATGGATTCGGAGAAGGGAAGCGGTTGGTTCGGTGCGGCCATGTTCGGTTACCTCTCGGGAGAGTCAGTGTAGGGTTACTGGGCCAGCGCCGCAACCAGATTTGTGACAGCGCCTGAGTCGATAGTCTGCGCCGCTACTGTTACTCCCTCGCGAATATCGTTGACTCGGCCTGCGGCAACCAGCACGGCTGCGGCGTTCAGCAGCACGACGTCGCGATGTGGCCCCGGTGCGCCACTGAAGATCGTCCTCAGAATCAGGGCGTTCGCGGCTGCGTCGCCGCCTTCAAGGGCGCTCAGGGGGGCTCGCCGCAGCCCAAAGTCTTCGGGGGTGACGACGTACTGCCGGACCTCGCCGTAGAGCACCTCGGCTACTTCGCTGGGACCGCTGAGGGCCAGCTCGTCCAGCCCGCCATCGCCGTGCACGACAAAGGCGTGCTGAATGCCGAGCATCGTCATGGCTTCTGCAACCAGCGGAACCAGCCGGGCCGAGTAGACTCCCATGACCTGCCGTCGGGCGCCTGCGGGATTGAGCAAGGGGCCGAGCACATGCAGCACCGTGCGCACGCCCATGGCTCGCCGGACGGGCATGACGGCCTTCATGGCGGGGTGGTGCGAGGGGGCCAGCAGAAAGCAGAATCCGTGCTGTCGAAGGGCGTTGGCGGCCTCTTCGGGCGCGAGGGTGGTTGGGATGTCCAGGGCATCGAGCACGTCGGCTGAGCCGCAGCGTGAGGTAATGGCGCGATTGCCGTGCTTGGCGACCTTTGCGCCTGCTGCCGCTGCTACCAGGGCGGCGGCGGTAGAGATGTTGAAGCTGCCGCTGGCATCGCCGCCGGTGCCGCAGGTATCGACCAGCGAGGCTTGCTCGGCTGCGGTGAGCGGAAGGGTAGTTGCCACCGCGCGCATGGCAGAGGCGAAGCCCGCGACTTCTTCGGCGGTCTCGCCGCGACCGGCTAGAGCGCCGAGCAGGGCGGCGATTTCGACGTCGGTGGCCTCGCCGTCGAGGATGCGTTGCATCAGGATCAGGGCTTCGCCGCGCGAGAGGGTCTCGCGCGCTTCGACGATGCGCCGCAGTTCGTGTTGAATCGACATGACTTTCTGAGCCTACCAAAAGCAGCTAGTGTGTTGAGCCATTCGTTCGTTGAAGAACCAGCGTTACCCCACAGCGCGAAGCGCAAACCGTGACGCTTCAGCGTCGCGGGGCGGAGGGAGCCGTAGCCTTTAGGCTACGGAATAGGGGGCAGGCGAGAATCGGGCTTAAGCCCCGGGCCTTTTGTTCGCAGCCGAAAGAAGGCCCGGGCCTAAAGGCCACATTTTTGCTAGGCCTGAATTCCGTAGCCTAACGGCTACGGCTCCCTCCGTCTTCCTGATGCTGAAGCATCAGGGAACGCGCTCCGCGCTGTACTGAACAGACCAGCCTCCGGTCGAGATGACAATGTTAGTGAGGCGTGAATAACGGTGTTTTTTACTCGCGATTGTTGCTTTTCGCGCGGCGGCTCCGATAATCGTCGCACTGGTTTGCTCCGCGTTTCCGGCACTCGCTACTATGATTGGGTCTGCCAAGCAGCGAATGGTTGCATTCTGGAGCGCACATGAAGATCCACGAGTACCAGGCCAAAGAGATCCTCCGGAAGTACGGCGTCGCCGTACCCAATGGAGAGATGGCCACCACGATCGAAGAGGCCGATGCGGCCGCCAAGCAGCTTTTCTCCGCCGGTAACGCGGTTGTCGTCGTCAAGGCGCAGATCCACGCGGGTGGGCGCGGCAAGGGCGGCGGCGTCAAGCTGGCGCGCTCGCTTGAAGAGGCTGCCGGGTACTCGAAGAGCATCCTTGGCATGCAGCTTGTGACGCACCAGACCAGCCCCGCCGGACAGAAGGTGCAGCGGTTGCTGGTCGAGGCCGGTTCGGCCATCGCTCGCGAGCTGTATCTCGGACTGGTGCTCGACCGCGCTTCATCGAAGGTCGTGTTCATGGCGTCGCAGGCGGGCGGCATGGAGATCGAAGAGGTCGCGCACGAGAATCCCGACGCCATCTTCAAGGAGTACGTCAATCCGGCCATCGGCCTGCAGCCCTACCAGGCCCGCGCGCTGGCGTTCAAGCTCGGCCTTGAGCCTGCACAGATCGGCGAGGCGGTAAGGTTCATGCTCGGCCTCTACAAGGCCTTCATTGAGACCGATTCGACGCTGATGGAGATCAACCCCTTCATCACGACCAAGGACGGCAAGCTCCTCGCACTCGACTGCAAGATCAACTTCGACGACAACGCGATGTTCCGCCACAAGGATCTGAAGGAGCTGCGCGACCTGAGCGAGGAAGATCCGCTCGAAGTCGAAGCCAGCAAGCACGCGCTCAACTACATCAAGCTCGACGGCAACATCGCGTGCATGGTGAACGGCGCAGGCCTCGCGATGGCGACGATGGACATCATTCAGTACGCCGGTGGCTCGGCTGCGAACTTCCTCGATGTCGGCGGCGGTGCGAACCAGGAGCAGATTGAAAATGCCTTCGGCATCCTTCTCTCTGATCCCAACGTAAAAGCAATCTTCATCAACATCTTCGGCGGCATCCTGCGCGTCGACGTGCTGGCGACAGCCGTTGTTGCCGCAGCCAAGAAGTTGAATGTGCAGCTTCCGATCATCCTTCGGCTTGAAGGAACCAATGTAGAAGAGGGCCGCAAGATCCTTGCTGAGTCCGGTCTGAAGTTTGAAGTCGGCGCAACGATGAAGGAAGCTGCTGATTTGGCCGTTGCCGCAGCGAAGGGAGTCAACTAATGTCAGTTCTCGTCGATAAAAATACGCGGTTGATCGTGCAGGGTATTACCGGTCGTGAAGGTACGTTTCACGCCAAAGGCTGCGCGGAGTATGGCACGAAGGTTGTGGGCGGTGTAACTCCCGGCAAGGGTGGTACGACTCACGAGGGCTGGCCTGTCTTCAATACCGTTGAAGAAGCGGTGAAGGAGACCGGTGCGAATGCTACGGTGATCTTCGTTCCGCCACCGGCTGCTGCGGACGGAATTCTCGAAGCTACGGCTGCGGGTGTTCCACTGGTGGTTTGCATCACCGAAGGCATTCCGGTTCTCGACATGGTGAGGGTCTGGGAGGTTGTGAAGACCTCGAAGTCGCGACTCATCGGGCCGAACTGCCCGGGCGTGATCTCGCCGGGTAAGGCCAAGATCGGCATCATGCCCGGCCGTATTCACAAAGAGGGTTCGGTCGGCATCGTTTCGAAGTCCGGCACGCTGACCTATGAGGCGGTGTACCAGCTCACGCAGCGTGGCATCGGCCAGTCAACGGCCATCGGCATTGGCGGCGATCCCATCATCGGGACGACCCACATCGATGCGCTGCGGCTGTTGAATGACGACCCTGAAACCGAAGCCATCATCATGATCGGCGAAATCGGCGGCTCGGCTGAAGAGGCCGCCGCTGAGTTCATCAAGCAGCACGTGAAGAAGCCGGTCGTTGGCTTCATCGCGGGCCAGACAGCGCCTCCGGGACGCCGCATGGGACACGCCGGGGCGATTATCTCCGGTGGTGAAGGCACGGCCGCGAGCAAGATGGCAGCCATGTCCGCGGCCGGGATCACCGTGGTGAAGAGCCCGGCGGAGATCGGCGACGCGATGGCGAGGTTGCTGGGCAAGGCTTAGTTCGCCGCAAACAGGAAAACACCAGCCGGGTGGCTCGTTCTTATCGCGTCTTGCGAAAGGGCGGGTCATCCGGCTGTAACGCGTGTCCAGTTACACTGGTAGAGCAGTCAAAACTAAGGAGAATCAAGTGTCACAGCGCACCTTCAGCATCATCAAGCCGGACGCCGTCCGCAAAGGCGACACCGCCGCTATCCTCGCCGAGATCAGCAAGGCCGGCTTCAAGCTTCTCGCTATCAAGAAGATCGTCCTCACCAAGAAGCAGGCAGAAGGCTTCTACTACGTGCATGCCGAGCGTCCCTTCTTCGGCGAACTCACCGACTTCATGAGCTCCGGCGTGATCTACCCGATGGTCCTCGAGAAGGACAACGCCATCGCCGACTTCCGCAAGCTCATGGGCGCGACCAATCCGGCGCAGGCTGAGGAAGGCACCATCCGCAAGCAGTTTGCTTCTTCGATCGGCGAGAACGCGATCCATGGTTCCGATGCCGAAGAGACCGCGGCGTTTGAGATCGGCTACTTCTTCGCAGGTTACGAGCTCAAGTAAGCGATTCGCATTACGACAAAAGGCCTGCGGGAGATGTCTCCTGCAGGCCTTTTGTCGTTCGCAGGATAAAAATGGATGTAGAGATCCGTGCATGTTCCGTTAGGTATGGCTATTTGGTGAACAGCTTCAGATCGATGCTCTCTCCCATGGCTTTATAGCCTGCATCGCTTGGGTGAAGATGGTCGCCGCTATCGTCCGCCGGAAGAAAGGTATCCGGGTGCGCCGGATCGCTCGTTACTTTGCCGAAGTCAACGAAGCCGTCCAACTCCTTGGTCGTGCGAATCCACTGGTTCAACGCCTGACGTATCGCTTCGCCCGTGGGGGAGGAATACTTTGCACCCCCATACGGTGTCAACGTGGCTCCGATGACCTTGATGCCGTGCGTGTGTGCGCGGCGCGCCATCTGCGTATAGCCTGCTATCAGATCGTCGGCGGTGATGACGTCATAGGGCTTCGCCGGGTCGGTCGCGTGGCCGATATCGTTGACGCCCTCCAGGAGGACCAGGTACTTTACGCCTGCCTGGGACAGCACATCGCGATCGAAACGAGCGAGAGCGCTGGGCCCCGATACGTCGTGCAGAATCCGGTTGCCGCCGATGCCCTCGTTCAGTACGCCGAGCTTCGTGGTCTTCTTATCGGCCTGCAGGCGCTGTGCCAGCACATCGGGCCAGCGCAGGTTCTTGTCGCGTGCACTGTGTGCGCCGTCGGTGATGCTGTCTCCAAAGGTCACGATGGCTGCGCCGTCGGCCTCGGTCTTCACGTCGATGCCCTTCAGGAAGTCCCAGCTATAGACCTCTTTGGGGCTGGTCAGGCTGGCGCTGGCAACGGAGTTGTCGGGGATGACGTAGTTCGTCTGATCGGCGTAGGAGTGAGCGGACAACTGGCTCATTCGCTGGGTTGGCAGATAGAGGCTGACCGCGAGGTCCGACAGAGCCGCAGCTTTCAGCGGAGCGGGATCGCTCACGATGAGTGCTCCCGGAGGGATGATGACCGAGCTGTGTCCGCCAAAGGTCAACGGTACGGAGCTTCCGGCAAGGATGCTTCCACCGCCCGTGCTTGGTGCCAGCGTGGCGGCGTTGATGGTCAGCGGCTCTTTGCCGAACTCGTTCGTCAGGATGACCCTGAACTCAGACCCTCCCAGGGAGATGTGTACGATCTCGCGCAGCGTGGTTCCATCGGTGCCATCCGCGCCGAATTGACCGTCGGGATTTGTAGCGCCTGTGGGGGCGGCGGCCCAGGTGCCTGTCCAATGATCGGGAGCGGCGGCATGGATTGTGGGCGAGAGACTGAGCAGGAAGATCGCTGAGGCAAGCAAGGGGCGTGAGAGGCGCAAAGAGAACTCCAGTGTGTGGGATGGGATGGTTATGACGCCTGGCAAGGCGGGCGTTCGGGTTTGCTCAATAGACTAAACCGCTCTTATTGAGACTGGCTACAGGCTTCGAAAGACGCAGGATGTGCGGCCATGCTGTGCTCGCGTATAGTGGCGCATGATGGCGCGCTACCGTGTGCGGCGTGCCGTGATCCTACTCTGTTGGTGAGCTCCCTCATGAAGCTGCTTTGCGCTGTTTTGCTGTGCACCACGTTTACTGCCATCGCCCATGCCTCCGTTACCCATAGCACTTTTGGAAAACTGCCGGATGGTGCCGCGGTCGAGATCTATACGTTGAAGAATCCATCGGTTGAGATGCGGGTGATGACCTATGGCGCGCGCGTTGTTTCGCTTGCTACCAAAGATCGTGATGGCAAGATGGGGAACGTCGTGCTCGGATACGACAAGATTGAGGGCTATCTCAAGGATGCGAGTAGCTACTTCGGCAGCGTGCCGGGACGGTATGCGAACCGCATCGCGCTGGGCAAGTTCACGCTCGAAGGCAAGCAGTACCAGATTCCGATCAACAACGCTCCGAACGCCCTGCACGGTGGCCCCGATGGCTTTGCGAGCCGCAACTGGACGGGGAAAGAGATTCCCGAAGGCGTGGAGTTCACGCTCGTCAGCCCGGACGGCGACCAGGGTTTTCCCGGCACGATGACCGCGCATGTGCGCTACACGCTGGCGGGGAACACGGTTCGCATCGTCTACAGCGCGACCACGGACAAGCCCACCGTCGTGAACCTGACCAATCACTCGTACTTCAACCTTGCGGGCGCGGGGAATGGAACGATTCTCGATGAGAAGCTGACGATCGACGCCGACAAGTTCACGCCCATCGATGCGACGTCGATACCCCTGGGCAATCTTGCGCCGGTTGCGGGAACGCCCTTCGACTTTACGAAGCCCGAGACGGTGGGCTCGCGCATCGACGCGGACAACGAGCAGTTGAAACATGGCAAGGGCTATGACCACAACTTCGTCCTGCGCGGCAAGGCCGGCGTGTTGCGGCCGGCGGCCAAAGTTTATGACGCGAAGAGCGGGCGTGTGTTGACGGTCGAGACGACGGAACCGGGAGTTCAGTTCTACAGCGGCAACTTCCTCGACGGCACGCTGATTGGGCCGGGCGGCGTGAAGTATGTGAAGCGCAGTGCGTTGTGTCTTGAGACGCAGCACTATCCCGATTCACCGAATCGTCCGGACTTTCCGAGTACGGAGTTGAAGCCGGGGCAGACGTATCACAGCGAGACAACGTGGACGTTTTCGAATTAGCAAGTCAGCAAGTTAGCAAGTCAGTGAGTCAGTGAAGCGGAAGGCTAGCGAATTAGTAGGTTCGTGAATCATAAGTCCGGTGAATCATGTTTCGTTAAGGGCACGGGTTTACCCGTGCCGTAAAAGTCTGCCACGAATTGGGCTTTAGCCCCTGAGGTAATGACGCAGAGCGCGCCGCAAACATTGGCATCGCGCTCTGCGTCAGAGGTAACGCGCTGTAGCGCGCAACGACTTTTGCGGCAACTTATGTCGGCCCGATTCACCAGTGGCTCCTGGATGAGCCGGGCTTACAGCCCTCAGCTTCATAGGGGTGCGGCATACCTGGGGCTTCACCCCAGGCTGGGATGAGCCGGGCCTTTGGCCCTGTATCTTCGCCTGTTTCGTAACCCGCGGATTCACGGACTTTCTGGCTCACTGATTTACTAACCCACGGATTCACGGACTTTCTGGCTCACTGATTTACCAACCCACGATCTAATCTGACTTGCTGACTTGCTGACTTGCTGACTTGCTGACTTGCTGACTTGCTGACTTGCTGACTTGCTGACTTGCTGACTTGCTGACTTGCTGACTTGCTGAAGAAACGATGGAGGTTCCATGCTCAGTTGGGTTGACGGTGCAAACGAGCCGCATGGCTTTGGCTTGAATCATCTGCCGTACGGTGCCTTTCGCAAGGACGATATAACTCGCCTCTGTGTACGGATCGGGGACTGGTTGCTCGACCTGGAGGCGTGCGTAAGACACGGGCTTTTTGAGGGACTTGCTCCCACTGTGCGTGCCGCCTGTAGCCAGTCCACTTTGAATGATTTGCTCGCAGAGGGGCCGGAGGCATGGCAGGCGTTGCGTGCCACGCTGACTACATGCTTGAGTGCCGATGGCTATGCTCGGACGGCCGCGGAGTGGTTGCTGGTTCCGCTGAGTGAGGTTGAGTTGGTTCTCCCCATCGATCCGCGTGGCTACACCGATTTCTATGCAAGCCTGCATCATGCGCGGAGAGTCGGCGAACTCTTTCGCCCGGACAATCCCTTGCTGCCGAACTACAAGCATGTGCCGATTGCCTACAACGGCCGCGCCTCATCGGTGATAGCTAGTGGAACACCCGTGCGGCGACCCTGGGGGCAACGTCGTCCAACGAATCAGGAGGCACAGCCTGTGTTCGAGCCGAGTGCGGCACTCGATTACGAACTTGAACTTGCGTTTGTCGTTGGGCAGGGCAATGCGCTGGGAGAGCCGATCTCGATAGCAAACGCGCACGAGCATCTCTTCGGAGTCACGCTGTTGAACGACTGGTCCGCGCGCGATGTGCAGGCGTGGGAGTATCAGCCGCTGGGGCCGTTCCTGGGCAAGAGTTTTGCGACCAGCGTTTCGCCGTGGATTACCCCGATGGCGGCATTAGAGCCCTTCCGCGTTGCTCCTGCGGCGCGTGAGCCGGGCGATCCGAAATCCTTGCCGTATCTTCTGGACGATGCCGATCAGCAGCATGGCGCATTCGACATACAAATAGAGGTGCTGCTGAGCACGGAGGCGAGCCGCGCGGCTGGACTTGCTCCGATGCCGGTAAGTCGCGGAAACGCACGCGGGCTGTATTGGACCGCCGCGCAGATGATCGCACACCACACCAGCAACGGCTGCAATCTGCGTCCCGGCGATCTGTTGGCAACAGGCACGATCTCCGGACCGCAACGCGAGTCCGCAGGTTGTTTGCTTGAGCTTACCCGCAACGGTACGGAATCCATCGCTCTTCCAAATGGGGAACATCGTGCCTGGCTTCAGGATGGGGACGAGATCACTCTCGCCGCGCGTTGCGAACGCGAGGGTATGCCGTATCTAGAACTCGGTTCGTGTATCGGCCAGATTCTTGCTGCCAATGCGTCCGTTGCGTGAGCCGCGGCGTCCAATGGTCTATGACCACACCGCTCGGTAACACCAAACAACTCGGCAACTCTGACCTTCACCTCACCGCGATCGGCTTTGGCGCCTGGGCCATCGGCGGAGGCGGCTGGCAGTACGGCTGGGGCGCGCAGGATGATCAGGATTCCATTGCCGCAATCCACCGCTCGCTCGACGCCGGTATCAACTGGATCGATACCGCTG
This sequence comes from Granulicella mallensis, assembly GCF_014203225.1. Lineage (GTDB taxonomy): Bacteria > Acidobacteriota > Terriglobia > Terriglobales > Acidobacteriaceae > Granulicella > Granulicella mallensis_A. Next base: position 51,315 of record NZ_JACHIO010000015.1, read on the forward strand.
CCGTCTACGGCCTCGGCCACTCGGAAGAGACGGTTGCCAAAGCCCTGAAGTCCACCAGCGCGAAGCCTTATGTCTTTACCAAGTCCTCCATGACCTGGGGCGAAGATCGCAAGATCGTGCAGACGATGAAGAAGATCCGCGAAGAGGTGGAGCAGAGCCTTCGCCGTCTGCAGGTGGAGGCCATCGACCTTTACCAGATCCATTGGCCGGTTCCTGACGAAGAGCTCGAAGAGGGCTGGACGACGATGGCCGAGCTGCAGCGTGAGGGCAAGGTGCGCTGGATCGGCGTCTCCAACTTCAGTGTTGCCCAGATGGAGCGCGCTCTCAAGATCGCTCCGATCACCTCGCTGCAGCCGCCTTACTCCGCGATCAACCGCTCGGCTGAGCCGGAGATTCTGCCGTTCTGCCTGAAGCATGGTATCGGCGTCATCAACTACTCGCCGATGCACTCCGGCCTGCTTACCGGGGCGATGACCAAAGAGCGCGTTGCGCAGATGCCGGAGGACGACTTCCGCCGCAACGCCAAGAACTACCAGGAGCCGCAACTCTCGCGCAATCTTGAGCTTGCGGAGCTCTTCAAAACCATCGGCAAGCGCCATGGCGTCGAGGCGGGTGTCGTCGCCATTGCGTGGACGCTGCATAACCCCGCGATTACGGCGGCTATCGTTGGCGGGCGCAATGCGAAGCAGGTGGAAGGGGTTCTTCCGGCGGTGAACTTCCGTCTGTCTGAGACCGAGTATGCCGAAGTCGGGGAGTTTCTTAAGGCGAAGTTTTAGCTCCTGATGCTTCAGCATCAGGGTGACGGAGGAGCAGGGGCCTTTAGGCCCCTGAATTCAAGGCCAAGAAGAATTTGGCCTTTAGGCCTGGGCCTTCTTTCGGCTGCGAACAAAAAGCCCGGGGCTAAAGCCCAATTCTCTCCTGCCCTTGATTCCGTAGCCTAAAGGCTACGGCTCCCTCGGTCTCGCGACGCTGAAGCGTCACAATTTACGCTTCGCGCTATGGGGCGCATTGATTCTTCAACGAGCGAAAGATTTAAGACGCTAGCCAGAGTTGTCTGGGCTGGCATATCCTCACCTGTTGCGCCGGATGCATCTTATAGGAGCATGCCGGCGCACCACGGAGAGACCACCATGAGCACTACCCTCGCCCCAGTCCCCGAAACCACACAGCAGCGCGAAGACTTTCTGCCCCTGCGCGGCACCGACCATGTCGAGTTCTTTGTCGGCAATGCGCGGCAGGCGGCATACTTTTATCGCGCGGCGTTTGGGATGAAGCTCGTTGCCTATGCCGGACCTGAGACCGGACGCCGCGATCGCGCGTCGTACGTTGTGCAGCAGGGCAAGGTGCGCTTTGTACTGACTACGCCTCTGCGCCCCAATACCGAGATTGCGGAGCACATTGCCAAGCATGGCGACGGCGTGCGCTCGATTGCGCTGTGGGTCGATGATGCCCGCAAGTCGTGGGAAGAGACGACTAAGCGTGGCGCGCGCAGCGTCGAGGAGCCGCAGGTGCTGGAAGACGAGCATGGCCGCGCAGTGGTGTCGAGCATCGCCGCCTATGGCGATACGCTGCATACCTTCGTCGAACGTGGCGACTACACGGGGCCGTTTCTGCCCGGCTATCGTGCGGTGACGGACGACATCGTCGCGCGGCCCGTGGGGCTGCTGCACATCGATCATTGCGTCGGCAACGTCGGCTGGAACTCGATGAACGACTGGGTCAAGTTCTACGAAGACGTGATGGGCTTCGGGCTGTATCAGCACTTCGACGACAGCGATATCTCGACCGAGTATTCGGCGCTGATGTCGAAGGTGATGGCCAACGGCAACGGCTACGTAAAGTTCCCGATCAACGAGCCTGCCGAGGGCAAGCGCAAGTCGCAGATCGAGGAGTATCTCGATTTCTATGGCGGCCCTGGAGTTCAACACATCGCTCTTGCGACCAACGACATCCTCGATACGGTCTCGCGGCTGAAGCAGCAGGGCGTGGAGTTTCTTACCGTTCCGCACTCGTACTATACGGAGCTGCAGGGGCGCGTCGGCAAGATTGATGAGCCAACCGATGATTTGGAGCGGCTGGGCATCCTGGTCGATCGTGACAACGAGGGTTACATGCTGCAGATCTTCACGCGTCCCGTCGAGGACCGTCCCACGGTGTTCTACGAGATCATTCAGCGCAAGGGAAGCCGCAGCTTCGGCAAGGGAAACTTCAAGGCGTTGTTTGAAGCGATCGAGCGCGAACAGGCCAGTCGCGGAAACCTGTAGTGATACTCGGTGCCCACCCATGGAGATGATCGTCACGGGTGGAGCACTGTGGTGCGGCGCTATGGTTTTGTAGTGTTGCTGACTGGCTCAAGACTCTTGAGCTGTTGAGTGAAGTTACGAATCGGCAGCACCAGGGGAGCGAACAACGGATCTTTCCTCTTTGCGAGAACGATCTCGCCCAGGAGCTTGAGCCCAATCGCCAGCGATGCCGATCTGTTTATGTCGAGGAGGCGTTTCGCCTGAACCGCCTTCACGATATCGAGCAGAGGATCGTGATTGTCGGCGCAGAACTGCAGACTCTCTTCCTCCTGACGATGGCTCTGAAGTGGGTCGAGATTTTCAATGGTGATCCGGTAACGATAAGACATCTCTCCTCCTGACGGCTGGTATGTGGGATCGTCCAGAGACCTGGGAACAGGCCAGCGTCTGCTTAGGACTTGTTCCCATGGACCTTGGTCGGCTTAAGAAGATCCTTAAGGCCAATGCTGTTCAGGAACTCCACGCGTATGCGATCGGCGACAGCGTTTACTACCTGCGCGCCGTCATCGGCTGGATCGATGTGTACGCGGAAAGGGCGCGTGCCGAAGGGCATGTCCACGACCTGCATGATGGCTTGTGCGACCTCGATGACATCGGCGCCTTCAGGCGAAACGCTCTGCAGGCCGGCCATGATCTCCTTGTCGAGTCCAGCGGTCGGCCCCTTGTCGTATTCGGCCAAGCGTTCTTTGTCGTTCGGGTGTCCTGCGTGAGCGAAGTGATTGGTGCCGGAGGTGTAGGCTCCGGGAACGATGATGGAGGTCTCGATGTTCCAGCGAGCGAGCTCTCCCGCGTAGCTTACGGCCATGGCGTCCATACCGGCCTTGGCCGCAAAGTAAGGTGCGAGATACGGAGGCGTGCCGCCGCGAGTGCTCGTGCTCCCGATCCAAAGTACGAGACCGGTGCCTTGCTTGCGAAGCACTGGCAGAGCAGCGCGATTGACGCGCTGTGTGCTCAGGACGTTGATGTCATAGAGCTGCGCGAGCTGCTCCGGCGTGAAGGATTCGGCTGGCCCGAAGACCATGTGGCCTGCGTTATGAATCACGACATCGAGCCGGCCCTGCTCCGCGACGATGGTTTGCAGGCTCTTGTCCACAGAGTCCTGGGACTGTACATCCATCTCGACGGCCCGCAGGTCCGCATGGTTTTCGGCTGCGAACGTACGGACCTCTTCGACCTGTGGGGCGTTCCGCCCTGTTGTCTCACGCATGCCGGCATACACTGTATGACCGGCCTTTGCCAGCTCGCGGGCGGTCAGTGCGCCAAACCCGCTGGATGCTCCTGTAATTACGATTACGCTTTTCATAACCTCACTCCTCTAAGTTGCATTTGCGTTTGTGCGGCGAGCTCTATCAGTACGCGAAGCCGCCGTTGACCTTGAGAATCTGCGAATTGACCCATCCGCCGTCCGGACCCGCGAGGAACGACACCACGTTGGCGATATCCTGCGGCTCGCCGAGGCGCTGCAGCGGAGAGAGGTTGCGCAGCCGTGCGATGTCCTCTTCGCTCTTGCCGTTGAGGAAGAGCTCCGTTCCTGTAGGTCCGGGGGCTACTCCATTCACCGTGATGTTGCGTCCGGCCAGCTCATTCGCGAGAACGTGGACCAGGCCTTCGATACCCGCCTTCGCCGCAATATATGCGCCATAGGTAGGAAAGGACTTCAGCAGCACGCTGCTGGAGAAGGCAATGATGCGGCCGCCCTCAGCAATGTGTTGTGCCGCCTGAGAGAAGACCAGGAAGGTGCCGCGCAGGTTGGTCTGGATCGTCTTATCGAAGACCTCGAGATCTCCCTTTGCGATGGGCGAGAGTGCCATAATGCCTGCGTTATTCACGACGACATCAATCTGCCCGTACTCCTTCCTGGTCGCTGCGAACAGGTTTTGTACCTCTTCGGGCTTCGAGATGTCGGCCTGTAGTGCGACTGCTGTGCCGCCCTCTGCGACGATCTCGCTGACGACTTCCTGTGCTTTGCTTTCGCTGCCTGCATAGTTCACAACGACAAAAAAACCGTCCTTTGCAAGACGCTTGGCAATCACTCGACCAATTCCACGTGATGCCCCGGTTACGATTGCGATCTTTGCCATGACTTTCTCCTTTGCGTCGCTTTCCGCAACGCTTATGAAACCATCTGACGCCGCTACCGGGTATAAGTCCAATGCATAGTGCTAATATCCTTTATGCGTCTGACACAACTACGTCAAGCCGATCTCAACCTGTTGGTGGTATTTGCTGTCATGGCGGAAGAGCGCAATGTCTCAAGGGCGGCTTCGCGGCTGCTCCTGAGCCAACCTGCGGTAAGCCGTGCGCTGCAGCGCCTGCGAGAGCTGTTTCATGACGATCTTCTGGTCAGGACCACCACATCCTACGAACTGACGCCACAAGGGCAGCGGCTAATGCAGGAGCTTGAAGTCATGCTGCCTCGGCTGGATCGCCTGATCAGCGGAGGCGAGTTCGATCCGGCAAAAGAAGTCGCTCGCTTTCGCATCGCCGTCACTGATCAGGCCGCCACTGTTTTTTCTCCTCTCCTGTGCCGCGAGATTCTGCCTGTTGCGGGGAAGGTGGCCTTCGAACTGATGGGATGGCGGCCCGATCGATTTGAAGCCCTGGCCCGCGGCAGTCTCGACCTGGTTCTCGATGCCGAGGAAGTGAAGATTCCATCTCCATTACAGCGGATGGAGCTATATGAAGAGGAGTTTGTCTGCGTGGTGTCGGCCAGCCGCGGCCGCGGAGAGAAACTTACGCTGAAGCAATATCTGGAAGGGGAGCACATCGGCGTGAGCACGCTGGGAGACTCGCAAACCATTCCGGACGATAGGCTGGCGGCTCTCGGACACAAACGAAATGTAGTCATGCAGGTCCCTTATTTCTCCGCTGCGATTCATTCGGTTCCCCAGACGAAGCTGATCGCAACGGTCCCTCGCAGGTTTGCGCAGGCCTACGCCAGGGACCGCCGTATCAAACTCCTCGTTCCGCCTGAGCCGATGCATTCCTTCAAGTATGTGATGGTCTGGCATCCCAGGGTGAACACGGATGCGGCGCATATCTGGCTAAGGAAGACGATCCAGATGCTTGGGCGTTCGCTGTCTGAACAGAACAGCTAGTGTCATCAAATTAGTATTTCGGTTGAAAATTGAGCCGTGCAAATCGCATCGTGAGGCAAGATCCGAAAGGGCCCGGCTTCAGCCGGGCCGCAGGAGTTGGGCGCAGTTTTATTCCACTCTGCCGAAGGCTGGAGCGCAGGCGTAGCCGGAGCGACTAAATTGCTCTTCTCGGTGCCGCCAAGACTGGGCAGGGCTCGCCAAGGATGTATTTGTGGTGAGGGTGGCGGTTTCACCACGACTAAAGAAGGCAATTCAGTCGTTGCGCCCTGCGGGCTTCACTCCGGCCTTCGGCAGAGTGGTACGGGCCTTTGGCGCGGCTTTTCGCGGCATAGCTGAAGCTATGCCCTTCCGCTCCATGCCTCAACAAACTGTTTGCTAAGCTATTGCTCAGACACATCGGCGCCTATTGCGAACTGGCGATCTCGTGATCCAGCTCCGCGAGTTGCGGTGGATCCAGCTCCTTGCGAATCTGCAGCAGGAGGTGGGCGTTGGCCTTCTCCAGATCGGCACGGGCCTGGGCTACGCGGTCAATCTGCGCGAAGACCTTGTTCTCATCCTGTAGATCTTCACGGGACATCGAACCGAATCGCTGCTGCTCATTCTGCAGATTGTTGTAGAGCGAAAGCAGATTGTCCTTGCTGGAGTTGAAGAGATCGTCCATCCGTTTCTGCTGCTCGGGACGCAGGTCGAGTTTTTTGACGGTCTTCTTGTCGTCCCAGAAGCGGCCGGGTGGCGCAAGCATGGGCCCACGATGAATGGTCTGACTCCCTGCGGAGGGGGTCAGACCGCGATCGCCCATGCGGCCTCCCCCCATACCCATCATGCCGCCCCTGGCGCCGCCACGGCCCTGCGCGTGCGCCTGGGCGGCACTGAGCAGGACCATGCAGGCAAGTAGCATGAAGCCGGCGAGCATGAGATGCCGAAGATGACGGAGCGAGGTCAAGAGCGATCCTTCAACCCTAAATCAATTTAGTTCTGTGAGGGGCGCTGCCTGCTGGTGGCCGTCTACAGGCTGTAGCGAGTAGGCGTCGGCAGGCGATTCGACGGGATTATCCAGAGCCTGATTGATGTTCTGGAGCATCTGGTTATCGCGGGCAATCTGCTCGTCCTGTTCGTTATCCGCGACGTCGGTCGTAGCCGCCTGGGCTGTAGCGGAGTTCCGTTTCATCGTGGCTGATAGTGCCGGAGCCGAAACCGCTGCTACTTCTGCCGTTGAAGATCCAGCTCTATGCCCGGCTGATTCCGGGGCAAACTGTAGCTCGCTTTTCGTCAGCGGGATAGCAAGACCGATCAGCAGGGCGGCGGTTGCGGTCGCCGCCAGGGCTGCGCGACGCTTCCAGGTCATGGAACCAGCCGTCGAAGACCGTAGCGGCAGGGTGGCCGACTGGCGCTCGCTCCAGGAGAGGGTGACAGCTTTGAAGCGAGTGATCGGTACCCTGGCTTCGGCCACACGCTGACGGCAATGTCCACATTGGGAGAGGTGGGCCGTTATCCCGGCGGCAGGTGCGCCGATCAGCACACTGTCGATCTCCCTTTCGGAGAGGTGCGGGGTGGAGTTCATCGTGAACCTCCAACCTGGGCCCGCACGGACTTCAGCGCCCGATGGAGGTGCGTCTTCACCGTGTTGAGAGGCATGTGGATGGCTGCGGCGATCTCGGCCAGCTCCATGTCTTCGGCAAAGCGCATAAGGAAGATGCTGCGCTGGTTGACGGAGAGGTGCTCGAGCGCGGCCTGTACCTGCCGGGTCTGCTCCTTGATCAGGATGCGTGATTCGGCGGAGCACTCTTTGCTGGGGAGAAAGTTTGCGGCCTCGTTGACATCGATTGCGGTCGCTCGCGCCTGTCGCCAGAAGCGGAACTTCTGCAGTCGCTGCTGGTCGCGGATGAGGTTCATGGCGATGCTGGTCAGCCAGGTATTGACCGCGCAGTCGCCACGGAAGCTGGCGCGGCCGTTGTAGGCCTTGAGGAAACAGTCCTGCGTGATGGACTCCGCGAGGTCCGCGTCGCCGATGGCGAAGGTTACGAAGCGCAGCAGGCGTGGGCGATAGGTCCGCACCAGGGCATCGATATCGTCAAGCTCCGAGCCAGTGCGCTCGGGAGCTTCCACATTCGTCAAGGTCGCGTTGAGAGCTAGCTGCATATAGAAGGAGACGTGGAAGTCCTCTATTTCAGGTTACATAGAAGCTTCCTCGCGGTTCAACCTGTTTTGGGAGAAATTCGAGGCCTGTAAGGCAGTTTAGGCTTTTCTTTCTGTCATTCCCGAAGGGAATCTGCTTCCCGCCTGTGCCACCGCCGCAGATTCGACTGCGAATCCAGGACTAATCTTCGACTGTTCCGGTCATGCTCTCCAGCCATTCCTGGCTGTAGACCGACTCCAGGTCGCTGAGTCTGCTGGTTTTACCTGTCTCCACGTTGACCACGGGCAAGGCCGAGATCAGCTTCAGCCGCCCGACTCCGCCGATATAGTTCAGTTGCCCGGATTCGTCCCTGGATTCGCGAACGAAGGACGGCAGCGCCTGGATATTTTGCAATGAGCTGTCCACGAATCGTTGCGCATAGTCTTCACGCACAAAGAAAGCGTCGTTGGCTGCGGAGTTTGTACCGACGAAACGGTATCCCTTCTTCACCGCCAGCGAACGGAGCGCGGCAATCGAAGCTCCGAAGTATAGGTTGCTGTGGTGAGCCTGGGTACGGTTGAAGCTGGGGGTATAGGGCGTCGAGATGGGGTGGACGTCTCCCAGAACCGCGTTGTATTCGCAGATGCAGATGATGGGCCGGATGACGTGGAGGGCTTCCCATACCCAATAGTCGTTGCCGTCGATGTCGATGCTGAGCAGCCCAACGTCGCCTCTGAACCCGGCACTTGAGATCAGGTCGTTGATATTCTCGCGCGTGATGAAGGCGGCCCGAACGGTGAGGTCATGCTTCCAGTTGAGGTTGTCTTCTTTCACGGCGGCGACCACGGCGGGACTGCCGTCCATAATGAGCCCGCGCCAGTTACGGTTTTGCAGGAGAAATCGAGTATTGGACTGACGGTAGGTTTCCACTCCGAACTCGATGAAGGATTGAGAGGCAGGAGGAATCTGGGCGCGCTCGATCAGCCAATCGATGATGCCGTCTTCTCCCCACTGTGAAGTCACCTTAAATTCGACGTCACGAAGCGAGGAGATCACTTGCCGTGGTCGGACCTGCCAACTGGCCATGCGTCCCATGAGCTGCAGGGTGTCCCCGGCAACCCACAGTCTCAGGCGCTGCAGCGCTCTCTGAATGGCTTCCTTCGCGAACATCTTTTTGCCTCTCTCTTTTCCAACTTAGGAGAGCGTCCTCCCCTGATCATTTTCAATCATTCAGCCGATTCAGCCGGGAGACAGAGTTTGTACGGGTAAGTTCGAAACCGGGAGCGTTGCGCCGGAGGAATCGAGCTGAGACGGTGAAAGCATGGCTTCCGCCATCAGGGCGGAGAACAAGGTCATTGCCCATAGCGGAAGCGAGAGATCAAAGGCTTCGGTATCGGCAATGCCGCGGATAAGGACGAACACCAGCAACCCGGACAGCATGGCCTTTAGCGGAGAGGCGGGCAGTTTTTTGATCTGGCGATAGAAGCTGCCATAAAGGCCGATCAACATGACGATGCCCACCACGCCATAGGCATAGAACTGCTGCAGTAACTCGTTGTGCGCGTGCCTGGCCTCGAATTGAGAGGTGTAGAAAGGGGGGATTACGTGCCAGACAGAATGAAATCCATGCCCGATCAAGGGTTTATCCACCGCTTCGTTCAAGATGTAAGCCCATATTCCAAGCCTGCCGCTAAGGGATTCCGCCTGATCTCCAGTGTCGGTGCCGGTGTCGGTATAGTCCGAAAAGTAGGAGACTAATAAACTCGAAAACAAGATAAAGATAACGATGAGCGAAAGAATCACGATGACCTTGGTCTTTCGGCTGATCGACTTATCCAGAAGCAACAGGGTGATTCCACTCGCGATGAAAGCAATGATGGTGGTCTTGCTGAGGCTGCGGAGAAGCGTGATGCCCAGAAAGACTAAGGAAAATTTCCAGGGTCCTTTCTCGCGCCGTACCAGGATCAAATACTCCGCAAAAAACATCGCGAAGCCGCAGGCATAGCCAATGGCATTGGGGCCGAGGAGGTCTTCGTCGCCAAGACGAAGGTCCGATTGTGCTGGCAAGATCCATGCCACCAGGGCAACGCAGCAGGCCCCGTAGACGATGCCTTTCATGAGGCTGGAAGATACCTCTGAAATAGAGCCTGAGCGAAGCAGCAGAATCACCATCGCCCAGTCAGCGGCCATCCCACCCCAGAAAGCCGCCGCTGCCGGCAACGAGTCTGCAACGCTCCAGATCAGACTGCAGCCGGAGAATCCAAGAAAAAACAGGACCCAGAAGAGGCAGGGCAATCGCAGGAGGGAACCCAGGGTTCTAGGTGCTGGACCGAATGTCTGAAACACGACGAGCAGCAACAACAGGAAATTAACACCAAGATTGATGGCCACCCCGACTTGAGGGTCTTGCTGCAGGACACGCACTGTCAGGACCACGGAGAAGATGCGAAAGGAGAAAAAGAATCCGATCAGCGCCGGAAGGAACAGGGTCGGCTGCGCCGTTGTGCTGCCTGCTTCGAAAGTTGTAGCGCTAGTATTCAAGTGTCCTCATACCATTCCAATGCCGCAGGGCAGTACGTCGAGCGTTGCCGGGTGTGATGGTTTCAACTGCAGGTACAAGCGCCTGTGGAGCTGTTCACTTTGGAGCAGAACCCAATCACTACAGGAGGCCCGGCTGACTTGATACAAGCTACATGCCCGGCCATGGACGATCCTGCTTGCGGTACCTCAGAGACCGTAGGCGGCGGTTCGTTGGTGCTATCGGAGCTAATGTCGATTCTTGCCTGGTTTGCATTCTTCAGGATGTAAGGCCACTGGGTGGGGAATTTTCCATCGGGGAGACGGCCACGATAACTCGTTACCTTATCTCCGATATAGACTCCACCCGTCCCGTCAAGAATAAATCCGCTAGCGGTCGAAGAAGAGGCATTCGCATTTCCTCGTGCATAGCCGTTTGAATCGGAGATACACCCAATAAATTCATCGTCGGAGCCGTTGTCGAAAAATCCGTTGGTGTAGTTATCTTCAGCTTCAACAGCCGTGAGGATATTTCTTCCTCCGGATACATAGACTGCCGCTTCGGTGCTGTTGGCCGATCCATTCCAGATGACTTCTCCGGAGGTAAATCTATTATTGGCGTTGGCGACATGTATTCCGGCTGTACCGCTACGCTCGATTTGAAAGTTTGAAAAGCTGCTGTTCGTTCCCTGGGTATAAATGCCGTACGAGCCATTATTGAAAATGTAGAAGTTATCGAAGAACAGCATGTAGTTATAGGCGTTGATGTGGATGCCGTCCGCCGAGCAATTCGTAAACATCACCTCTTCCATATGTCCCCACTTCTGGACGTTGATAGAAGCCGCTCGCTTATTCGCAGTATTCCACTCCACCGGACCAGTTGGGGTTGTAGCGGTAGAGAAGCAGTTTCCAGATCCACCCTTTGCGGAGTTTCCGTCAAGCGTTAATCCGTAAACACTGAAGTTGAAAGTTCCAGCCGGAACTGTAAGAACATCCGCGGAGGTGTGCGGTTTGAGCCGGAGGACAGAGGTTCCCCAGCCATCGCCTTTCATGTGCACAAACGATTGGAGGGCAAGCCCTGTCGTGATGTAGATGCCCGCCGGAAAATACAAGACGCAGCCGTTGGCTGGAGCCGTTTTGTTGGTGCAGGCTGTCATCGCCGAGTTGATGGCCTTTGTGTCGTCGGTGATTCCATCTCCCGTAGCCCCATAGCTCATAACGCTGATCCCGGACGTCCCAGTGCCATTACTCGCAATTGGCACCGCCTGGGAGTTCATAGAGAGTCCACATACGCTCATGCCCAGGGCTAAAAGGAGAGGAAGCGATCTTCTGGACTTCATTGAAAATTCTCCTTATTGCGTTGGCATCCCTTCAGGACGATGGCCCGTGGCGGTCCCGTCCGGACGAGCTCGGGGGTGAGCGGGGTTCTACGACAGATACAGTTTTACTTTGAATGCGGGCATGGGGTTGCCGCATTTATGTCACTTGTTTGTCGACAAAATGTCTCTGGTCGCGGCGATCGTATTTGCAAGTAATACCGCAAATGTCGTGGCCTCAACTCAAAATGGTCGTGTTTTTATCCCACCACAGAGACGTCATCCTGAGCGTAGCGTCCCGGTTTTTGGGGACGCGGAGTCGAAGGACCCCGAGGGTTGTAATTTTGCCTATACCCTTTGCACCTTTTCTACCTCAAGCGCTCGAGCTTGGACGTTCGTGCTGAAAAAGGTCCTGGCGTCATAGGCGAGATAGAGTCCCTCGGGGTCCTTCGACTGCGCACCTCGCAAAAGCGCGAGATGCTTCGCTCAGGATGACGCTTCTGTGGGGAGGAAGAAGCGTCATCGGGACGGTTGCAATCAGGCTTTTGCCGCGATGGCTTCGGTGGCTTCCGCCTCGCGGGCGAGTTGCTCTCCGTCCGCCTTGACGAAGTATTCGTCCATCAACACGGCGATCAGGGCGGCGGTCGGCACGGAGACGAGTGCGCCGGGGATGCCTGCCAGAGCTGTGCCGGCCAGCAATGCGACCAGTACGGAGAGTCCCATCAGGTTCACGCTGGTCTTCATGATGCGTGGTGTCAGGAAGCCGTTTTCGAGCTGCACATAGATCCCATAGAAGATGAAGACCCCGAGCATCTTCGACCAGGAGTCGAGCGCGGCCACGCTGGCCACCAACAGAATGGTGATGACGCCGCCGGCGACGGGAATGATGTTGAAGAGTCCCATCAGGACGCCCAACAGAACGAAGTAGCGCACATGCAGTGCGCCGAAGACGCAGATGCTGGTAATGCCGAGGATCAGCATCAGAGCGCCCTGCCCCAGCAGCCACTTGCTCATGCGATGCTCGGCCGTGATCAGCGTTTTGGCCAGGCGCGTGCGCTCGGAGGCAGTGAAAAAAGAGAGGAAGTAATAGTAGGCGTATTCGCCCTCAAGCATGAAGTAGATGCAGAGGATGAAGGCGGTAACAATATCGAGGATGCGCTTCATCCAGAGTGGAAGCGAGGCGAGGAGATAGCTTGCGACCGAGGAGGCAAGATCCTCCGAACGCTGGGCCAGGGAATCGACGCCCAGTTTATCGGCCATCGGCAGCTTGTGCAGCCGGGCGACGAGGTCGGGGATGCGCTTGGGCAGATCGGCGGCGAAGCGCTGGATGTCATGCACCACGGGCGGCAGACCGACGATCAGAAACAACGTCAGGGCGAAGAGCACGGTCCCGAGCAATACGACGATCGCGATGGGGCGCGAGGGGCTCCAGCCGCGAATCCTGACCCGCATGATCTGCTGTACGACCGGCATCAGAACTACCGCAAAGAGCGCGCTCACGTAGACGAGTTCCAGCACGTTGAGCAGCTTCCACGCCAGACCGAGCGCGATCAAAACTGCGAAGAAGAAAAGGATGTTGCTGCGCGTTGCACGGGACTCGCGCACCTGCTTCGGCGTGAGCTGCTGCTCTTCCGGAGGCAGCGGTTGTGCGGCGGGTGGCGGTGAGATCAGCGCGAAGCTCCTTTTGTTTGCTGTGAGTTAGATGCGGGGATCAGTCTGCCAGGTGTATGAGGCTATAGCCTATCGTACGGTGGCAGATTGCCTTTGTTTTTCTGGTTGTCATTCCGAGCGTAGCGAGCGAACCTGCTGTCTCCCGTTCTTCGTTCGTACTGCCCAGAAAATATGGGCAAAACCAAGATTGCATAGTTTGAACGGGCACGAGTTAAGAACGGGAGGAAGCAGGTTCGCTCGCTCCGCTCGGAATGACAACCAGAAAAGCAAAAGCCATTAGCTTTGCGAAAACGCTCTCAACACAGCCTCAACGGTCGCTTCGGGCGATAACGCAGTCGTATCGAGCGTGGAGTCCGCAATGCGCTCATAGTGCTTCAGCCGCGCCGCAAAGCGGGCCTCGGCTTTCTGGCGGTCGGCCAGCACGGGACGTTCCGTAGCGCCTGGCGTCGCTGCCTGCACCTGGCAACGGTCGTAGAGGGTCGCAAAGGGCGCGGTCAGAAAGACCACCGCTGTCGCTGGAGTCTGCTCCAGCAGCAGCCGGTTGCCGAGCTCTTCGGGGGCGCCCCCGCCCAGAGCGATCACAATGCGCGAGCGGCCCAGCACGGAGGCCAGTGCTGCCGTCTCCTGCCGGCGAAAGTGTGCCTCACCCAATTGGGCAAAGATCTGCGGCACGGTCAGGCCGCAGCGCCGCTCGATCTCCGTGTCCAGGTCGAGGAAGGTCCAACCGAGCCGGTCGGCCAGCAGCGCGCCGACGGTGGATTTGCCCGAGCCCATGAAGCCGGTGAAGACGATACGGTCATAGCCGGCCGGGGCGGGGTGGTGTGCCGCAGAGGGCACGGATCGGGCTGGAGTGGGTTCGGGCACTGCTTCAAGCGTAGCGGCTGTTGCGGTCATTGTCGTCTCCGTATCTTGTTTTTGGGGAACCGGGTTTGGGCAAAAGAAAAACCGCAACCTGTTAGGGTTGCGGCTCGGTGGATTTCGTTCCGTTTCTCTGGGTTCGCTCAGAGAAGCACGCACGTCCGCCGGGCCGCTGGTTGCCACCAGTAGCAATAGGTAAATCGGGCGGAGGTGCAGTGCATCGTCATCGAGAACAAGGTACAGCGTGGGGTTGGATTTTGCAAGTGCGGCCTTTTGCTGCCGCACCTGCAAGGATTTATTCGGTCGCTAAGTGTTCAGTGCCGTTGATTCCGTCTTCGTCGCCGACGATGCCGTTTTTCAGCTTGTCCGCGATGTTCGACCAGACGGAGTCGCTCGGTTCGTGGGTCGGTTCGAAGAGACTGCGTGCATGTTCGGCAATCGTTTCCAGGTCGCTCACCAGGGCGGCGCAATCGGGGTTGGCTGCGAGGAACTTTGTAAAGCGTGGGTCTTCGCTGACTTTGCCGCCCCCGGTGGCGAAGAGGTCGGGAAGATACTCCTCGAACTCCGCTACGGTCATGGTGTCGAAGTTGACGTTCGTGAGGTCGCTCACAGTGCTACCTCCTTCAGGCCTTCAACAGGCGGAAGCCGATCGGGCTGGCGAAGAAGTTCGCGCAGCTTCAGCCTCGCCTTATGGAGCTGAGACTTGCTGTTGCCGGTCGAGCACTCCAGCATGGTTGCGATCTCGTTATGCTCGAAGCCTTCGACATCGTGCAGAACAAAGACCATACGATAGCCGGGAGGCAGGGAAGCGACAGCGCGCTCCAGCGTCACCCGGTCCACGGAACCCGCCAGCTGCGGGTCGCGAGAGCCGAAGTCGCGCTTGGGAGCGTCCTCCTCGGAAGGATTGATCGTTTCTTCTAGCGAGACCAGTTGCAGTCCCTTTTTACGCAGGTGCATCAGTACCAGGTTCACCGTCAAGCGATGGAGCCATGTTGAGAAGGCGCTCTCTCCACGAAAGCTGCCCAGTTTGCGGAATAGGTGCAGAAACGCCTCCTGCGTCATATCCTCGGCCTCTGAGACATTGCCGAGCATGCGCAGGCAAAGGGTGTAGACACGGCGCTTATGAAGTGCGTAAAGCTTGGAAAACGCATCAGGGTCGCCATTTTTTGCGCGCTCGATGGCGTCAGCCTCGCCGGCGATAGGTGGGTTTCGTTTGAACAAACCCGGATTCGGTTTTGGCTGCATCGTCGAAAAGCCTTGAGTTCCCATAAGTAAGTGTCCGGTCCTTGCACTCGATCTACGCCGGAACGCTTGCTTCCAGCCTATAGCAAGCGGCGGTAAGTTCCGAGTGTTCTGCCAATTGGACTACATCATAGGGGGGTGGGTTGTATCTCCAGACTCGATACCGGGCACGGCCCATAGCAGGAAGCTACACCCCGATAAAACGCGCATACAGAGAGCGTGCCAGCCCGACATCGGTGGTGCCCTGCACCAGGGCGCGGCCGTCCGGGAAGACGGTAATCGAATGCGGCGGTCGTTCGAAACGCAGCAGCATGCCGTTGGAGCGCACCTTGCCAAGGGGCGAAAGGCGGTCGCGCAGCGCAAGCAGGTCCACGGGACGGTGGTGCTCGTGAATCTGCACGGAGTTTCGTCCGCAGAGGGTGATGTGAGGACGACCTTCGCCCGCGAGATAGCGGAAGCTGCGCGCCTCGCAGACCTCACAGCCCTTGCGCGGATGCGCGGTGGCGATCTCCGAACGTTCTCCGGTCCAGAGATCGAAGGAGAGCAGGGACCTGCGCATAAGCTCCGGTTGGCCGGTAAGGAACTTCAACGCCTCGGTGGTCTGGAGCGAGGCGGCGAGGTTGACCGCCGTGGAGAGAATTCCGGCGGTATCGCAGGTCTCGACGTTGCCGGAGGGGGCTGCGGGAAAGATGCAGGCGAGGCAGGCTGTCTCCTGAGGCAGGATATTCATCGTGGCGGCGTAGGAGCCTACCGCAGCTGCGTAGATCCAGGGCTTGCCCTCGCTGACGCAGAAGTCGTTCAGTAGATATCGGGTTTCGAAGTTGTCCGTGCAGTCGAGGACGATATTCGCACCTTCGAGCAGGGCTGCAATGTTGGCGGGAACGAGATCGGCCACCTGAGCGTCAACCTCAATGCCGGAGTTGATGCGGGCGAGATGCTGTCTGGCAGCCTCGGCTTTGGGCAGGGCAGCGCGGGCGTCGTCTTCGTCGAACAATACCTGACGTTGCAGGTTGGAGGGCTCGACGAAGTCGCGATCGATCAGGGTGAGGCGGCCGACACCGGCGCGGGCGAGCAGACCGGCCGTGGCTGCGCCCGTGGCACCTACGCCGATGACTGCGGCGTGACCTTGCTGTAGTTTCTTCTGGCCTTCCGCGCCAATGCCGCGAAAGAGCACCTGCCGCGAGTAGCGTTCGGCATCTTCAATCGGCGGGCCGGTTGGCGTAGCATCGACTTCGCTTGCCATAACTTCCATCCTTCGCAGTATACGAGGGGGGAGGTTGAGGTCGTGGAGGCGAGCGAACTCTTGCGCCGCTTTTGGCATCTGTAAAATGAAGCCCAGACGTATCGCGATTGCTTCCTTGTAGTACATCTCCGGACGAGTCTGGCTCAGCATGGCGCCTTACTTCGTGGTGGTTACAGTAGAGTATTTTTTTCGAGGGGATGCCGGCATTGGCGGGTTCAGAGGTTGGTGTCGTGAGCAAGGATGTCCGGCTCACCCCGCGCGGGGCGGCTTGCAGGAGAGCCTTGCGAAACGCTTGTCTTGCGGCTGTCACGGGCTTTTCCCTGCTGACCGGCGCGGGCGCGCAGACCGCAACGGCAATTCCCGACGCTCCAACTCCCCAGGCTGTATCTCCGGCCGTACCCCAGGCTACTGCCCAGGCCACCGCCAATCCGCAGGCCAGTGCGAGTGTGACCAATACCCTTCCGGCACTGGCTACCAGCATCTGGGAGAAGCGTGGTGTCAACGTGGAAGCCATTCGCTTCGATGGTGTGACCTTCGGTGAGAAGGATGCCATCCTCGCGGAATTGACCCAGAAGGCCGGACAGCCCCTCGATCCGGAGAAGGTCCAGAATGATCTGCGCCGTCTGTTTGCGAGCGGCCGCTATCGTGACATCGGCGTCAACGGATTGACGAACGGCAATAGCCTGACGCTCATCTATGTCGGAACGGCCCGTTACTACGTCGGGCGAGTTGAGATTCACGGCGTCAATCAGGAGCGGCTGACTTCGCTGCTGGAGTTCGCGACCAAACTCGACCCCGGTTCGCCCTATACCGAGGCGCAGATCCCCGCCGCCGTTGAAGGCGTGAAACAGACGCTGGCCCAAAACGGCTTCTACCAGCCCACCGTGAAGGTCGCTACGACGACGGATGATGCCGGCCACCAGGTCAATGCGACCTTTACGATTGAGACCGGACCGCAGGCGCGGGTGGGCGATGTTGCCGTCGGAGGCAAGGAGCCGGGGATCACGACCGATGAGTTCCGCCAGAAGGGGCATCTCAACTGCTCATGGATCGCTGCGAAGTTCAACAAGAGTTGCCGCCCCAAGGTTGGCCGCGAGACGACCAGTACGGCACTCTCGGATGTGCGGAAGTACTACCAGAAGCAGAACCGCCTCGAGGCCACGGTCAGTCTGCAGGGCCAGACCTATGTTTCGCCGACCAAGCGGCTGAACTACGACTTCGCGGCGGAGCAGGGCCCGTTGGTCAAGGTGATCGTGAACGGCGTCAAGCTGTCGAGGTCGCGCACGCATCTGCTGGTTCCGGTCTTCGAGGAAGGCGCGGTCGATAACGACCTGCTCAATGAAGGCTCATTCAACATTCGCGACTACCTCCAGCAGCAAGGCTACTTCGATGCGCAGACGAAGGTGCAGCTCCTTGGTGCGGGAACAAGCAATGTGACCGTGCAGTACGACGTGACACCGGGACAGCGCCATAGGGTAACGGGCGTTACTCTGAAGGGAAATAAATACTTCGAGACGGATGTGATTGAGGAACGCCTGCGGGTAAAGAAGGCCGATGCGTATGTGCGCAATGGAACCTATAGCTCGCAGTTGGTTACCGCCGATACGAACTCGATTCTTGCGCTGTATCGTGCCAACGGATTCAGCGCGGCCAAGGTAACTGCCGACGTCAAGGACATTGAGAAAGGGCCCGACTCGAAGATTGCGCAGATTCGCGTGACCTTCAATATCGTCGAAGGCCCACAGCAGAAGTTTGGCGCGATCAAGTTTTCCGGAGTGGACGCAGGGCGCCAGAAAGATGTGCAGTCGCTGCTGAACGCGCAGACGGGGCAGCCCTTCTCGCTGATCACTCTATCGGGCGATCGCGATGCGGTGCTGCACTACTACATCGCACATGGCTTCGACCACGCGAAGATCGAGATCGCACAGGGAGTCGAAGAGGCCGACAAGACCAGGACCAACGTTACCTTGAACGTGACGGAAGGTCAGCAGGTCTTCATCGACCAGGTGCTGCTCTCAGGCATCGTGCATACGAAGCCGTCCGTGGTGCAGAAACAACTCACTGTCCATGCAGGCGGTTCTCTCGATCAGGCGGCGTTGCTCGAGACGCAGCGCAAGCTCTACAACCTTGCTCTGTTCAATGAAGTCAACGCCCAGGTGCAGAACCCCACGGGCAATGCGCCGATGAAGAACGTCCTGGTGCAGTTGACCGAGGCCAAGCGATGGGATGTGACCTACGGCTTCGGCTTTGAGGCACAGACCGGAACTCCCGGTGTGGTTCCCGGTGGAATCGCCCCTGGAACCATTACCGGTACGAGCGGCAGTGCCGGCACTGCCGCGCAGAATGGTAAGGCCGGTGTCAGCCCTCGCGGCACGCTGGATATCTCGCGTATCAATCTGCGCGGTACAACGCAATCGCTCACGCTGCATACAACGTACGGCCTGCTGGAAAAAGTAGCGACGTTGAGCTTGAACACTCCGCAGTTGCTGGGCAAGCCTAACTACACCGCGACGCTCTCCGGCGGCTACTCCAACGTGCAGGACATCACCACCTTTGCTTCGTCCACGCTGCAGGGCGATGTGCGGTTGACGCAGAAGTTCCGCAAGGCCGATACGTTCATCTACGACTTCCAATATCGCCGGGTATCGGTCGATGCGGCGAGTCTCGAAGTCACGCCCAACCTCATCCCTCAACTGTCGGAGCCGGTGCGTGTCGGTGGACCGGCGATTACGTACTTCCATGACACGCGCGATCCCAGCCCCCTGGATGCGGGCAAGGGCACGTATTTCTCGATCCAGGAATTTATTGCTTCGTCGAAGTTCGGCTCGGATACCGACTTCAATAAGGTCGATGCCTCGCAGTCCACGTATTACACCTTCGGCAAGAGGAAGTATGTGCTGGCGCGCAACACGCGTATCGGCTTCGAGAATTCCTTTGGTCTGAACCCGAACGCGGCTGGCGTGGGCAGCGGCCAGATTGGTGTCAGCAATCTGGCCTGCGCGGGCATCCTGCTGCAGACGAACGCAACCTGTAACGCCGTTCCACTGCCGGAGCGCCTGTATGCCGGTGGTGCCACGTCGCATCGCGGCTTTGGAATCAATGCCGCCGGTCCGCGCGATCTTACGACCGGGTATCCCGTCGGCGGCTCGGGGGTGGTCGTCAATACGGTTGAGTTGCGCCTTCCTCCACCGACGCTTCCGCTGGTCGGAGACAGCATCTCCTTCGTCATCTTTCACGATATGGGGAACGTCTTCCAATATCCCGGAGACATGTTCAAGAGCATCAAGAACTTTCATCAGCCGAACGAACAGACCTGCAGGAATGTAACGATTCCTCCCGGAACGCCGGGCGACAATGAGCGGCAGCAGCAGGCGAATGCCGTGGGCACCTGCAGCTTCAAGTACTACTCGCACGCGATCGGCCTTGGCGTTCGCTATAAGACGCCCGTTGGGCCGATTCGTGTGGACTTCAGCTATAACCTCAATCCTCCGGTGTATCCCGTCTTCGACGACTACACCGGCGCTCTCCCTTATGTAGGCCAGGCGAGTCACTTCAACTTCTTCTTCAGCATCGGACAGAGTTTCTAAAACATCGTTTTCAAACCATGATGACGCGCACACGCCAACCCGACAGCCTTCGTCTCCGCCTTTTGGTGATTGCGGCGGTGTGCGTTCTGCCGGGAACGATGCGCGCTCAAAGCACAGCACAGAAGAACTCCGTTCCCGTGACCGCGCCGGAGCCGCAGGCTGTCGCGCCGCAGATGCCCCTCGCGCAGGGGATGGCACTCGACCGAGTGGTGGCTATTGTGAACGGCGATCTCATTCTCGACAGCGATGTCAATGAAGAGATTCGCCTGCAGGTCTTCCAGCCGTACCGTAATCCGAATGCGGATACCTCGCGCGACCGCGCCATCGAGCGCCTCATCAACCGAAGCCTCATCCTGCAGCAGTTGAAGTTGCAGCCTGAAGATCCCATTACGGACGATCAGGTCAGGAAAGATCTCGACAGCCTGCGCAAGAATATTCCGGCGTGCAAGCCCTACAACTGCGAGACGCCGGACGGATGGAACAAGTTCCTTGCCGCTAATGGATTTACCGAAGCAGTGTTGATCAACCGCTGGCGGTCGCGCATGGAGGTGCTGCGCTTTATCGAAGAGCGCTTCCGCCTGGGCATCAAGATCAAGCCTGAAGAGATCAAGGACTACTACGACAAGATGCTGCTGCCTGAGTACGCCAGGCAGAAGGCGACGCCGCCGAGCCTGGAGTCGATCTCCAGCCGCATCCAGGAGGTGCTGCTGCAGCAGGAGGTCTCCAACCTGCTGGGCGACTGGCTGAGGAGCCTGCGCGCGCAGGGCAGTGTGGTGGTGCTGCATCCGGAAGAGGGGGCGCCATGAGCGAGACTCCGAAACCCTCTACCGGCGAAGTCTCTTCCTCGCCTGCTCCAAAGCGCAGCCGCACCGCCCGTATGTTCGGGTGGATCTTCGGCTCGCTGGCGCTGCTCCTCGTGCTGCTGGTGGTGGGCGTTTCGTTCTACGCGACGACGGATGATTTTCAGCACCGGGTTGGGGGCGAGGTCGTCAAGGTGATCGAGGATTCGACCGGCGCTCGCGTCGAGCTGGGCCATCTCTCCTTCAGTCTCTGGCACCTGGCGATTGAGGCGGACGGGCTTGTTCTGCACGGCACGGAGGGCCCGGGGGAAGCCCCTTATCTCTCCGCGGACAAGATCTTTGTGCGTCTGCGCATCAACACGTTTCTCTCGCACATCGTGGGCAAGGGGCCGCAGTCGCACGTGGGTGTGAACTATCTGCGCGTCGAGCAGCCGCATATTCATCTCATCATCGACAAGGACGGCAAGACCAATCAGCCTGTCCCCAAGCGCAAGGGCACCAGTACGGAGCCGATACAGGACACCCTGCTCGACCTGCAGGCCGGCAAGGTGGAGCTGGCGAACGGACTTGCTGTCTTGAACGATCGCGCGATTCCGTTCGACCTTGCCGCACAGGACCTCAATGTTGAGGTGCATTACATCGCGTCGTCCGACCACTACGGTGCGACGGTCGACCTCGCGGACCTGCGCACAAAGATGGCGAAGCAGCCCGAGGTGCAATCGAAGCTGCATCTGACCGCCGAGATCGGGCGCGACATGGCACAGTTGCAGAGCCTGGACTTCCGCACCGGTGCGACGACACACCTCACCGCGAACGCGCTCCTGGAACACTTCAACAAGCCCGCATGGCAGGTCCAGGCAAAGGGCTCGGTGGAGATCAAACAGCTGGGCTTTCTTACTGGAGTCGAGGGCCTGACCGGGGGCTCGGTCGATCTGGACGTGCATGGCCGCAACTGCGTTGTCCCGCCTCCGGCCGCGCCCAAGAAGCACTTCTGGCAGCGGCATAGCAAGACCCCGGCCCCGGCCACCGCGACGCTGCAGCCACCCGATCCTGACTGCAAGTCCGGCTATCTGTTAGTGGGCGCGGTCAAGCTGCATAACGTGGGCTATCGCAATGAATATGTGCGGCTGCATGACATCAACGGCGCCGCTCAAATGCACTTCACTCCGGCACAGATGCTGCTGTCTTCGCTCACGGCTTCTCTGCCCGGTGGGGGCAGCGCGCAGGGCGAGCTGCGGATCGAGAACTGGCTGGGTGCGACTCCAGGCGGCTCTCGCGCCTTCGTTACGGCTACGATCGATCGCATCCCGCTGCGCACGATTATGGATATCACCGCGCCCGAACACTATGGCGATCTCGGCTTCGACACCGGAGTAACGGGGCCGGTCAAGGTCCAGTGGGGCGGGACGGACCCTGACGTCTCGAAGACCGTCCAGGTGGATGGCGACCTGAAGTTCGCACCGACGAACGTTGCACGCCGCGGTGCGCTCTCGAACATTCCTGTGACCGGCCAGACACTGGCGCACTATGACGGACGCCCGGAGTCTGTAAGCATTACGCATCTCGAGTTACAAACGCCCGCCACCGTGCTGCAGGTCAACGGAATACTGGGCGTCAACAATGGCGATCCGCTTACCTCCCTGCAGGTCAATCTGCAGGCACGCGATCTTGGCGAGTTTGACCAGTTGCTGCAGACGCTCGGCTTTGAAGCCAACGGCAAGAAGGGCACGGCTGCAATTCCTGTCGTGCTGCATGGGGCCATGGACTTCAACGGTTCCGCACGGGGCGCGATACGCAATCTAGACGTAAAGGGCCATCTCGTAGCGAATAACGCTGAGGTCAAACTGGGCACCGCCGCCGACGTGCAGATCGATTCCGCCATCGCCGATGCTGAGTACTCGCCCAACAGCGGCGTCGCCATCGCCAGTTCCACCATCAAACGCGGGACCGCTCTGCTCAATGTAACCGGAACGTTTGAGCCGAGGAAGGTCGTCTCCCGGCGTGGCGTTGTCGACTATGTATGGGACGACGATCTTGGCATCGATACCAGCGTGAAGCTGGCCAACGCCCAGGTGGCCGACCTGTTGCAGATCGCCGGGCAGCAGAGCAAGGTTCCTGTTACGGGGACCGCCAACATCAATGCCCACCTCTCCGGAACCGTCAAAGACCTGCATGGCAGCGGCAATGTCACACTGACCAACGGTGCGGCGTACGGAGAGAACTACCAGACTGTTTCTGTCGATGCGACCGCGCAGGGGCAGCAGATCAATGCCTCTCATTTCCTGGTGCAGGCTCATGGCATGACCGTTACAGGAAGTGGCGGGTACAACCTGACGAGCAAGCACATCAATGCTCATGTGCAGGGCGATAAGCTGCAGCTCTCCAAGCTCGATGTCGTGCATAAGGCGAATACGGATGCTGACGGCGTGCTCTCGCTCGACGCCACGGTCGATGGCACAATGCTGGAGCCGAATCTACAGGCGAAGCTCGCGGTGGCGAATATCACGGTCGAGGGCAAGCTGTTGGGTGAGCTCAATCTAACGGCCCACAGCACGGGCTCGACCGTCTACTACGACCTGACCTCGCACATGGTCGGAGCCCAGGTGGCGGCGAACGGACAGACGTCGCTGCAGGGCGACTATCAGACCCAGGCAAAGCTCACGTTCACCGGCTTCGATGTCTCCAGGCCGATGTCCCTGTTCTCGCCGGGCCTGGTTCAGACGAGTTCCATCATCGATGGCACCGTCACCGTGAACGGTCCTGCCGCCAAGCCGCTGCAACTGCAGGGCACGGCTGCCTTCGGCACCTTCGACTTCAAACTCCAGGGGGTCGAGCTGAAGACCTCAGAGCCTCTGCGCGCAAGCCTGAGCAACGGGGTCGTCTCGGTCGAGCAGTTGCACATCGTTGGGCAGGACACGGACCTCCATGCCGGAGGGACATTGCAGGTCTTCGGAGACGACAATCCGATGGGGGGAGCGATCAAGCTGAATGCGAACGGCAACATCAGCATGACGATTGCGCACACCTTCGACCCCAATCTCATTACTTCGGGCAAGGTCACGTTCAAGGTAGCTGCCGATGGGCGGTTGAAGCAGCCTTCGCTGACCGGCAATGTGCAGTTCCAGAACGTGAACCTCGCGATGGACGGCATTCCCAACGGTCTGAGCAATCTGAATGGATCGATGGTCTTCAACGAGAACCGTCTGACTGTGCAGGATCTGACTGCGACGACCGGGGGCGGGCAGCTCAAGCTGGGTGGATCGATCAGCTATCAGAAGGGCCTCTTCTCGGACCTTACCGCGACCGGCGATAACGTGCGGGTGCGGCTCTACGGCATGAGCGCGACGGCGAATGCGAACTTCCGCCTGCAGGGCACGCAGCAGTCTCTGCTGCTCTCCGGCTCGGTGCTGATTACTCGTTTTGGCATCGGGCCGGACATGGACTTTGCCGCGTTCGCTGGGTCGGGCGGAGTGGAAGCGCCGCCCGATCCGGACTCTGCGATGAACAAGGTTCATCTGGATGTCCATGTCACCAGCGCGCCGCAGCTCGACTTCCAGAACTCCTACGCGAAGCTCGCGGGCAACGTCGATCTCACTCTCCGGGGTACTCTTGGAACGCCCAGCGTGCTCGGCCGCATCCAGATCACCGACGGCAGCGCGACCTTTGCGGGGACGAAGTATGAGCTCGAGCGCGGCAACATCTACTTCAGCAATCCCGTGCGCATCGACCCGACGATCGACCTCGATGCCACCGCACGCGTCGAGAACTACGACCTCACGATCGGGCTGCATGGCACGACGACGAACCTGAAGCCTACCTATCGCTCCGAGCCGCCGCTGGCTGAAGCCGATATCTTCAACCTGCTCGCCCTCGGACGAACGCAGGAGGAGGCGCAGCTCTACCAGGAGCAGCAGGTGCAGGCCGGAACCGACCCGACCACCAGTGCGTTGCTCGGCGGGGCGCTCAATGCAACGGTCTCGAACCGTGTGGGCAAGCTCTTCGGTGCGGGCTCGTTCAAGATCGACCCGGCCTTTGTAGGGACGCTCGGCAACTCGGCGGCACGCATCACCGTTCAGGAGCCGCTCTCCAAGCAACTCACGCTGGTGTTCGCGACGAACGTCAACCAGAGCGCCCAGCAGCTGATCCAGGTGCAGTATCAGATCGACGAGAACAAATCGATCGTCGCAACCCGCGACGAATCGGGCGTGTATTCGGTCGTCTACAAGATCCGCAAGCGCTATCGCTAGGGGGCGCCATCCGATGGCGCGCAGCGCGTTCCCTGGCGCTTCAGCGTCAGGGAGACGGAGGGAGCCGTAGCCTTTAGGCTACGGAATAAGGGGGCAGGCAAGAATCGGGCTTTAGCCCCGGGCCTTTTGTGCGCATTCGAAAGAAGGCCCGGGCCTAAAGGCCACATCTTTGCTAAGCCTGAATTCCGTAGCCTAAAGGCTACGGCTCCCTCCGCCTCCCCGATGCTGAAGCATCGGGGAACGCGCTGCGCGCAATTTGATGACACGCCTCTATGATCCCCACAGCCCACACTCCCTCTTTACGTGATTTCTACCCCGTATTGGAATATATTTACTCGCCAGGTGTTTCTTAGGCATCTAATGTTGCGCAGTGGCAGTTACATAGCTGTTTACTTTTCGCAGTTTTCCGGAGTATCTTTCTTATGCGACTTGTCTCTCGAATCGGTTTTATCCTCTCTCCTGTTTTGAGCATCCTGCTCGCAGCACCCACCATGATCCATGCGCAGTCGCCCGCCGATGCGCAGATTAGTGCCGAGGTCCAGAAGTCGCTCGGCAACAAGCGATTCAGCAACGTGCATGTAGCGGTGAACAATGGCGTCGTTACACTCAGTGGCCGGGTGGAGCGCTTCAGTGATAAGGAAGAGGCCGATCGCAAGGCGAATCACGCGAAGAACGCCTCTGCGGTCAGTAACAGGATCGAAGTTGCGGTGCCGGAAAACATCAGCGATGGGGCGCTGCGAGAGAAGCTCGGCAAGGCTTTGGTCTATGACCGGGTGGGCTACGGAACGACGGTGTACAACAACATCAACCTGGGCGTCGACCATGGCGTCGTAACGCTGAGTGGCATGGTGTACGGACCTACCGATAAGGATTCAGCCCTTAGCCTCGTGGCGAATACCCCCGGAGTGCGTGACATCATCGACAACCTGGAAGTAGCTCCGGTCTCTCCGATGGACGACCGCATTCGCATCGCGGAGGCGCGGGCAATCTATGGCCATCCTGCGCTCAACAAGTACGCTCTGGACCCTGCAAAGACGATCAGAATTACCGTCGTCAATGGGCACGTGACGCTGAACGGCGTGGTTGACAGCAAGATGGACCACGACATCGCAGGTATTCGCGCGAATGGCGTTCCGGGAGTCTTCTCGGTCGAAAACCACTTGCAGATTGCGGGCCAGCAGGCGGGCCGGTAAGACTTTATCTGAAGCACGTAGTGTGATTGTCGTTGCTTGTTTTTCGTCGTCATCCTGAGCCGTAGGCGAAGGACCCCTGCATTCTGTGCCACCACGTGAACCTCGGGTTCATGCAAATGGTGACTGCCATACCTGCATAGGCAGACTTCGCTCCATCTAGCGCTGTGCACAATGCGGGAGTCCTTCGGCTGCGCTTCAGGATGACGACGAAAAGCGAGTGATGCCCCTCACCAATTACGATAGAAACAATGGAAAATGTTCTTCGCAGCACACGTGTCACGCTCGAGATGATCAAGTGGGAACACTCGATCTTCGCGCTGCCGTTTGCCTTGACGGGTGCGGTTCTTGCCGCAGGTGGGTGGCCTTCGCTTCGCGTTCTCTGCTGGATCGTCGTCTGCATGGTCGGAGCGCGCAGTGCGGCGATGGCCTTCAATCGCCTGGCAGACAGCGAGATCGATGCCGCAAACCCTCGCACCGCCACCAGGGCGCTCCCCAAGGGGGAGCTGTCCAAGTCGTTCGTTCTCTGTTTCACGATCCTCGCGGCGGGCGTATTTTTTCTCGGTGCCGCTATGCTCAATCGGCTGACCCTGGAGCTTGCTCCGGTCGCTCTGATCGTTGTGCTGGCTTACAGCTACATGAAGCGTATTACGCGCTGGTCGCATGTCGTATTGGGACTGGCACTGGGAATCGCTCCGTCAGCCGCCTGGATTGCGGTTCGAGGCTCGCTGTCGCCGCGGATCGTGCTGCTGACTGGGATCGTCATTCTCTGGGTAGGCGGCTTCGATGTGCTCTACGCCTGCCAGGACTTTGAGCATGATCGCAAGGCCGGGCTGAACAGTGTGCCCCAGGCGTTTGGTCTTGAAGGCGCCTTCTGGATCGCTCGACTCATGCATCTGGGAATGGCTGTGCTCCTGTTTGTCCTGCTCCATGCGTTTGGGCTGGGAATGATCGCGCTGGTGGGCATGGTTCTCGTGATCGTGCTGCTTGCGTATGAGCATGCCATTATTGCGCCGCACGATCTGCGACGAATGAATGCCGCCTTCTTTACTCTCAACGGGATTATTTCGATGGTGTTTTTTGTGTTCATCGCCACCGATGTGCTCCATCGCCGTTGAGGTAATGTCATCAAAGCTTTGTTCCAGATCTTGCTTTGAAGGGGCGGGGCTTCAGCCCCGCCGTTGTGACAACCTCTAAAGCGGCTTCAGCCGCGGAGGGAATGCGGCTTATCTAGCCATCAAATCTATCGGGCATCATTCCCTCAGTGGCTAAAGCCACTGTAAGCAACGGCCTCTAACGGCGGGGCTGAAGCCCCGCCCCTTCAAAGCAAGCTTTAGAGATTGAAAACTGAAAGGGGGCATGGCTTTGGCCATGCCCCCTTTCAGTTTGTGTTTATCCAAAGCTCTGGCAAGCCCTAGCGATTCTTGTGCTTGTCGGCTGCGTTCTGGATGCTTTCCTTCACGTTCCGTGCAGCCGAGGTCAGGTTTTCGCGAACATCATGCGCTGTCTGCTCCGCCGCCGGCTTATTGCGTTCATGCGTGTCGTGGGCCGCTTCTTTCACCGATCCCCAGGCTTGTTCCGCATGTCCTTTGATCTGCTGGGCTGTGCCCTTGTTGGCCAGCTTCTGATCGTTGAAGGTTTCACCGACACCCTGTTTGATCTTGCCGGCAACTTCGTCGAATTTACCCTTGATGGTGCTATCGCTTGTAGTTGTGCTCATAACAGTGCTCCTTCGTTGAAAAATCCTGGAGGGGATAAGGCCACAAACTCGCGCTCATCCCCGGCTGGTCTTAAACTGGATGCTGGGTATTACTAGAGACCCCTGCGGCTCGAAAGCAGGTTGAAGATAAGAATGATCACGGCTAATACGAGTAGAAGATGGATCCATGCGCCAAGTAAGTGGAATCCAACGAATCCGAGAAGCCAGAGAATGACGAGAACGATCGTGATAGTCCAAAGCATGATGTTTGTCTCCTGGAATTTTTCGTGACGGCGATAAATCGTTAGCCGTTGCGACGCCGGCAGTTTTACCGGCGCACGTTATGGTAAGTTGCCGGGTAGTGGGCCGAGGTTGTCCTTCGGCAGGAGATAGTTAAATGCCGAATTTTTCAGGGGTTGCCCCATGCCGCTAATTTCCAAGACGTCTCGCCCCCAAACCCCGTCGATACAACGTATTGCCATCCAGGGGGAGTGCGGCTCCAACAGCCACATGGCTGCTCTGGCGATGCTGGGAGCCGTGGAAGTCGTGCCCTGCAGTGTATCGGCTGAGGTCATTCAAGCCGTGCTGTTGAAAGAGGTCGATGGGGCCGTGTTGCCGATCGAAAATAGCCTGCATGGCTCGGTCGCCGAGCACTACGATCTGCTGCTTGAATATCCCGTCCGCATTGACCGCGAGAGCCTGCTGCGCATTCGGCACAATTTGATCGTCGCTCCGGGCGTCCGGATGGCGGGCATTCATTCCGTGCTCTCGCATCCGGTAGCGCTGTCGCAGTGCCGTCACTACCTCGCGACGCTGGACAGGGTCCATGCACTGCCGTTCTACGACACCGCGGGCAGTGTGAAACACATTATGGAGAAGGGCCTGCGCGATACGGCGGGCGTCGCTCCGGAGCTTGCCGCAAAGGAGTACGGCGCGGAGATTCTGGTTGCGGGCATTGAAGATCACACCGAGAACTACACGCGCTTTCATCTGCTGCAGCGAGCGGACGCTCCCCGTCCCGGAGGGCTGAAGCAGGCCGATAAACTCAGCGTCGCGTTTGCTCTTCAGCATCGTCCCGGCACGCTGGTGGCCGCGCTGCAGCGGCTCGCCGAGGCGGGCGTCGATCTCACCAAGATCGAGTCGCGACCGGTGCCGGGCAAGCCCTGGGAGTACGTCTTCTATGTGGACTTTCGCTTTACGGATGCCGCCAACGCGGACGCCGCCCTGCTCGCCCTGAAGAGGGACTGCAGCATGGTGAAGGAGCTGGGCCGCTATTCTGCCGCGTGATCGTTGCTGCGTGCAGGTTCTGGCTCGAAGGCCCCGCGAGCTCTCCACAGCAGCACCATCAATGTTGCGATGACGAGCACATCGAAGGCCATGCTTAGGGAAAGAGAGATGTTCATGAAGGCAGGGTTCTGGCTGAAGACGGTCGATGGCATGCCCATTTTGTGCGACAGCATTTGCTGGTAGTCGAGCAGCCGCTGGCGAGCGCTGGGCAGCAGCATCGTCAGAACATTCAAGAGTCCAACGACATAAAGCGCAAAAGTCAGCATCCACGCGGGCTTTTGCAGCTTGAGCAGGCCAACGCCGGCGAATCCCGAAAGGCAGGCGAGGACCAGATACGTTACATGGCTTGTCCAGCCCGATAAGATCACGCCGAAGAGAAACGCGGGAAAGGGCAGCAACGCTGCGATCAGCGTTACGCCAAGTCCGAGAAGCAGGAGGACAGCGATGACGGTGATCGAGATCGGGCGTGCGGATGCGGGCCGTAGCGGAGCCGCTGTGACGGGCTGCGGATACATCTCTGCCGGGACTATGAGCGGCACCTGAAGCGGCTCCTGGGGAAGAGGGCGTGCAACGGTGAAATCAGTGAGCGGCGATGTGGGTGGGGGATAGGCAGGAGCAGGATAAGCAGCAGCCATGCCTGTGCCCGTCGTTGGCAGGCCCTGTTGATCTTTAGCCTGGGCAAAGGCTTCCCGTGTGTTGCGCAATGCAAAGTACACCAGCCACCACAGGCCGATAGCGGCTATGAGCAGCCACATCACCGCGAAGACGATGAAGACGATACGCATCATGGTCGGGTCTGCTCCCGGGGTCGGGGGCATGGACTTCATGATGTGTGGCATGGCCATGCTCATAAGGGTGGAGAAGAGGCCGATCGCCGCCAGGCCGCCGCCAATGATCATGATCGAGATGCGCGCCCAGCTCCGCATGCGGAACAGTCCCACAACCGTGGCAATGGCCCACGCCGCCAGCGCGAGATAAAAGAGTATGGCGAAGATCATGAAGCCCAGCAGGAAGCCGGGCTGCGAAGCCATGCCTGGAGCCTCCACCGTTACGGGCATATGCCGCGCCATGACAGTCCCCAGTACCGATATGCCCGCCATCAGGCACAACATTGCAGCTGCCAGGCTGAGCACAATTGCTGAAACCACTACACCCACAGGTCGCCGAATCATGGCGCAAGTGTATCGCGAGGATGTTTCTGCCGATGACAGCGCGTTTTTTCGTTCCTGTAGAAACATGCGCCTTTACATTCGTTGTTCGGAACAGTTACGGTAAAGCGGTTTCATAGAGGGTGCGGCACAACGGCATCCAACGGTGTGTGGCGTTCGCTGAGATTCTGTGGCGTATTGCCGCTCGCCTGTCTTACCGGAATAGACAGAAGTCTTACTTCTTCTCTAGGATGCAGAGAGCACTTACACCTATCAATCAAGACAACAAGCCCGGCCACTCATGGCAGACGGGCAGGAGAATCTGATGGCAAGCGCAAACTGTGACATTGGCCTGATCGGCCTGGCGGTGATGGGACAGAACCTTGTCCTGAACATGAACGACCACGGTTACAAGGTGGCGGTCTTCAACCGCACCACGTCCAAGGTCGATGAGTTTCTCGCCGACGAGGCGAAGGGAACGCAGGTAGAGGGCGCGCACTCGATCGAAGAGCTGTGCAGCAAGCTCAAGTCGCCCCGCCGCGTCATGATCATGGTGAAGGCCGGCGATGTGGTCGACCAGACCATCGCAAGCATCGTGCCGCACCTCGAACAGGGCGACATCATCATCGACGGCGGCAACTCGCTGTTTACCGATTCGAACCGCCGCACCAAAGAACTGGCGGCGAAGGGGCTGCACTACATCGGCACCGGCGTCTCGGGTGGCGAAGAGGGTGCGCGCTTCGGCCCGTCGATCATGCCTGGCGGCGATCCTGCGGCCTGGCCTGCGGTGAAGGAGATATTCCAGGCCATTGCGGCCAAGGTGGAAGACGGAACGCCCTGCTGCGACTGGGTCGGCGAAGGCGGAGCGGGCCACTACGTGAAGATGGTCCACAACGGCATCGAGTACGGCGACATGCAGTTGATCGGCGAGGCCTACCAGTTGCTGAAGGACGGCCTGGGCCTCACGGCCGACCAGTTTGCCGAGATCTTTACCGAGTGGAACAAGGGCGAACTCGACAGCTTCCTGATCGAGATCTCCGCGATCATCTTCGGGAAGAAGGACGAGGAT
This sequence comes from Granulicella mallensis, assembly GCF_014203225.1. GTDB lineage: Bacteria > Acidobacteriota > Terriglobia > Terriglobales > Acidobacteriaceae > Granulicella > Granulicella mallensis_A. The sequence continues at coordinate 82,706 of NZ_JACHIO010000015.1, forward strand.
GGCCAGCCGCTGGTCGACAAGATTCTCGACACGGCAGGACAGAAGGGCACGGGCAAGTGGACGGCGATCTCCGCGCTGGACCTGGGCATGCCCGTGACGCTGATCGGTGAGAGCGTCTTTGCGCGCTGCCTGTCAGCCTTGAAGGACGAGCGTGTGGAGGCGTCGAAGATCCTCTCCGGCCCTGCGACTGCGGGCAAGTTTACCGGCGACCAGAAGGAGTTCATCGAGAATGTGCGGCGTGCGCTGTACTGCTCGAAGATGATCAGCTACGCACAGGGTTACATGCTGCTGCGCGAGGCGGGCAAGGAGCAGGGCTGGAACCTGAACATGGGCGGCGTGGCGCTGATGTGGCGCGGCGGCTGCATCATCCGCTCGCAGTTCCTCGGCAAGATCAAGGACGCCTACGACAAGAACCCGAAGCTCGAGAACCTGCTGATGGACGACTTCTTCTCCGGCGTCCTGAACAAGTACCAGGAAAGCTGGCGCAAGGCGCTGGTGGTCGCGATTGAATTGGGCATTCCGACGCCTGCGTTCTCCACGGCGCTGGCGTTCTACGATGGCTACCGGACGGCCCGGCTGCCGGCGAACCTGCTCCAGGCACAACGCGACTTCTTCGGCGCGCACACCTACGAGCGTACCGACAAGCCGCGCGGCGAGTTCTTCCACACCAACTGGACGGGCCGCGGCGGCAGGGTTTCGTCGTCTACCTATAACGCGTAAACGGCAATCTGTTTGAAGAAGGGCATGGTAGAACCGTGCCCTTCTTCAATCGTCCAATGTTTTCGTTTAGAAGTGCATGGTCGGTATCACTTCAGCGGCATAGACACCGATGATCAGCAGGGTCATCAATACGGTGACTCCGCCGACACCTTTGCAGATGGGTTGAATGAAGTTGACACGGCGAATGATCTCGTCATTCTCCCGGTGAAGGGAGGATGGCCCGCTCTCCTCGTTGAGGAAGAGTTGATCTGTTTCGTAATGCGTAAGGTGGGCGCGGTAGATCATCAGGCCGATAAAGCCGATGACCAGTAGGCTCCAGAAGGCGATCATAATCTGAAGTGCATCCATGGTATTTTCCCCCAGAACTGTATGTGACAATCTGGTCCGGGATACCGGGCGGCTCCGTTAGAGACACGCAGCCGGAGGGTAGGCAGGGCTTGACCCGAAACTATACGCCTGGAAAAGCTAAATTGGCTGGAATTTTTTTAGCTGTGCATGAAGTGGTACAGCACCATGCCGACGGCGACGACCACCGCCAGGGCGATCACCAGTAGCCCGAGGATGAACCACGAGGCGTGGCGACGGGTCTGCTCGCTCGGCTGGGTGATGCCAAAGGTGTTGATGAAGGCCGAAGCCAGGGCATCCAGCAGTCGCATGGCCCGATTCTACCCTGATAAATACATCGTTTCCGTGAGATGCCGGATAGGGCGCATCCTCCTGGTTTTTGCGGCATCCAATCCCCTCAGTGACGTCGATGCTCTTGCCGGGGCACTGTTTGACGACTACACTTGATATTGGATCTTGTGTATGGGTGCTTTTCCCATCCGCAAACCACCCGTAAGGAGATGAAAGCCATGGCTACTGCCGCCGTTACCCCCGAGGTCGTCAACGCTCCCGCACCCTCGACTCCCGTTGTCCTGACCCCCTCCGCTATCGTGAAGGTGAAGGAGATCATGGCTACGCAGGATCCGATTCCTGCCGGTCTGCGCATCGGTGTTGTCGGTGGCGGATGCTCCGGTTTCCAGTACTCCATGTCGTTTGAGAACGCCTCCGGCATGATGGACAAGGTTGTCCGTTTCGACGACCTGAAGGTCTTCATCGATGCGACCAGCGCGATGTACCTGAACGGCTGCACAGTGGACTACGTGGAGACTCTTGAGGCCGCCGGCTTCAAGTTCGAGAACCCCCAGGTGAAGAGCACCTGCGGCTGCGGTTCGAGCTTCAGCGTGTAGCTGGTTCGCAATTTTGGATTTACAAACGGTCTCGCCACGGCGAGGCCGTCTGTCGTTTTAATCCTGAATCCTTTGGGTTAGTTGGTGAATGAGTGTGGCCCCATAGCGCTTCGCGCCCCATTCTTCATTGAACTATCGATTCACCAAATTACTTCGGCCTCCCATTAAACTCTCGATGTGCCAAATCAAGACTCGACCGTCTAAGCTGTAAAGACAGTTCATTGCAATGACCGAATTCACCATCAAACTCGCCGACGACCGTGGCCGCGTCCAGGAGCAGACTCACTCTGCAGCTACCGCCGAGGAGTTGCGCGCGCGGTTTACGCAGGCGGGTTACCTGGTTTACTCCGTCAAAGCGCGTTCCGCGCTGAACAGCGGCAGCAAGAAGAAGGTCAAGCTCGACATCTTTCTGGTCTTCAATCAGCAGTTCCTCACGCTGATCCGCGCCGGCCTGCCGATCCTCAGCTCGCTGGACCTGCTCGCTAAACGACAGAAAGAAGAGAGCTTCCAGGCCCAGCTGGAAGATGTCACCTCCCGCATCAAGACGGGTGAGTCCATCTCCTCGGCCTTTGAGGCGCAGGGCAGCTTTCCGCTGGTCTACACCACGACGCTGCTGGCCGGCGAGCGTTCCGGCAACCTCGAAGAGGTCCTGCAGCGCTTTCTCGACTTCCAGCGCGTCTCGCTGACCTTCCGCAAGAAGCTGAAGGCCTCGCTGATCTATCCGGCCTTCCTCATCGTCATGGTGATCGGGCTGTTTATCTTCCTGATTACATTCGTAGTTCCGCGTTTTGCGCAGCTCTATGACCAGCTCGGCACCAAGCTGCCCGCGTTGACGCTCTTCATGCTCGCGCTGGGACAGGATGTGCAGCACTACGGCCTCTATATCCTCCCGGTCCTGATCCTCATCGGCTACCTGCTCGTCCGCTGGTCCAAGACCGACTCCGGTGCCACGACTATCGATAAGATTCGCGTGGCCATGCCGATCTTCGGCAAGGTCTGGTTAAAGTATCAGGTCGGCCTGTTTTCGCGTACGCTTTCGACGCTGCTCACCGGCGGCCTGCCGCTGGTTCCAAGTCTCGAGACGGCGGCCCGGTCCATCGATTCGCGGCAGATCGCTAAGGCGGTCTACAGCTCGGTCGAAACCGTCCGCGAAGGCAAGGGCCTCGCCTCCAGCCTGAACAAAACGGGAGTTTTTCCCGAGTTGGCGATCGAGATGATCGAAGTCGGCGAGAGCACCGGCGCGCTGCCGCAGATGCTGAACTCCGTCGCCGAGTTCTTCGAAGAGGACGTTCAAACCAGCCTCGCCGCCATTATGAGTATGATTGAGCCCGTCATCCTTATCGTGATGGGTGTGGTCGTCGTGGTGATCATGATCGCCCTGTACGAGCCGATCTTCAGCCTGAACGGTACGGGATAGACAAAGAAGTCCCCACGAAATTCAATTCAGCGAGTCCAATCCTTATGGCAACCATCCCTGTCGCTGTCCCTTACAGCAACGATGCTCTCTCCGAGGCCGAGCGCGCGCAGATGCTGGCGCGCCGCTACCATGCGGAGTTCGTTGACCTGAAGAACTTCAAGATTCAGCACGATCTCTTCAAGTCCGTGCCCGTGGACCTGATGTTCCGCTACAGCTTCGTGCCGCTGGAGCAGAGCGAGGGACGCCTGTCCATCGCGCTCTCCGACCCGTCGAAGCTGATGGTCATCGACGAGATCTCCGGCCTGCTGGGAACGAGGATTGTCACCCGGGTTGCGACGCTCAGCCAGATTACCGATCTGCTCAAGAAGACCGAGCAGTCGCAGCGCGTGCTGGACGAGGCGACCGAAGGCCTGGCCTTCGACGTCGTCTCCAGCGAAGAGAACGCCGACGAGAACATCTCGATCGAAAAGCTGACGGCCGACGACGATATCTCGCCGATCATCCGCCTGGTGGACACGACGATCTTTACCGCACTCGAACGGCGCGCGTCGGATATCCATCTCGAAACCTTCGACGACTCGCTGCTGGTCAAGTACCGCATCGACGGTGTGCTGCAGCAGGCGATGGCGCCGATCGCGCGCGAGCATCATCAGACGATCCTGTCGCGTATCAAGATCATGAGCGAGCTCGACATCGCCGAGCGTCGCGTTCCGCAGGACGGCCGTTTCCGCGTCCGCTACAAGGGCCGCCTCATCGACTTCCGTGTCAGCATCATGCCGACTGTGCATGGCGAAAACGCTGTGCTCCGCGTACTCGATAAAGAGTCGATGTCGGAGAAGTTCACCAAGCTGTCGCTCGATGTCGTCGGCTTTGCGGAGAAGGACCTGACGCGCTTTCGCCGCTACATCAAGGAGCCGTACGGCATGGTGCTCGTGACCGGGCCGACCGGTTCGGGTAAGACGACTACCCTCTACGCCGCGCTCAACGAGATCAAGTCGGAAGAAGACAAGATCATCACCATCGAAGACCCGGTCGAGTACCAGATTCGCGGCATCACGCAGATCCCGGTCAACGAGAAGAAGGGCCTCACCTTCGCCCGCGGCCTGCGTTCGATTCTGCGTCATGACCCGGACAAGATCCTGGTCGGTGAGATCCGCGACGCTGAGACGGCACAGATCGCCATCAACTCCGCGCTCACGGGCCACCTTGTGTTTACGACCGTCCACGCGAACAACGTGGTCGACGTGCTGGGACGCTTCCTGAACATGGGCGTCGAGCCGTACAACTTCGTCTCCGCGCTCAACTGCATCCTGGCCCAGCGGCTGGTGCGCCAGGTCTGCGAGTTCTGCGTTCAGGATGTGCATTACAACGATGCCCAGCTCGAAGAGAACGGACTGCGACCCTCGGAGTGGCGCGACGTCGTCTTCAAAGAGGGCCCCGGCTGCATTGAGTGCGGTGGAACGGGCTATCGCGGCCGTTCGGCGATCCACGAGCTGCTGGAACTCGACGATGAGATTCGCGAGATGCTGCTCGAAAAGCGTCCTGGGTCGGAGATTCGTAAGAAGGCCAAGGCCAAGGGGATGGCATTCCTGCGCGACTCGGCGTTGGAACGTGTCCGCGACGGCATTACGACGCTGAAAGAGATCAACAAGGTCACGTTTATCGAGACCGGGCGGTAGGGCAGCATCGTTAAAGGCTTTGACGCAAAGTTCGCAAAGGGAAGCCAAGTTTCGCCACGGGCGTCGTGGCGAAACTTGGCTCTTTTCTTTGCGAACTTTGCGTCAAATTTTGCTGTTGTTTGTTCTTCTCCACTAATTTGATTGAGGGAAGCTGCATTTTTCGCTAAACCCTGTCCGTTCCGATACGTCCAACACGCATAGCGTTGCCACTAAATCCACCCCGCAAGGTACTCTAGTTAGAGTCTCAATGAATCTCTTTCCCAAAGCCTCTGGAGCCCGTCCGCGTGTGGCCTGCGAGATCGCCGCACAGGGCGTCGTTGCTGCTCGATCGGTCGAGGCGATTAGCCCGCTTGCGGCGGTGGCCCGAGTGGAGCTTGCAGCCGGTGCGGTTACCCCCAGCCTCAAGCCCGGCAATATCGCTGACCGCGTCGCCGTCGTTGAGGCGATTCGCCGCACCCTCGAAAGCATCGGCGAACGTGCCCACTCTCGCGACGGCAATATTACGGTGGTCATCCCCGATGCCGCCGTCCGCGTGCTGCTGCTGGACTTCGACACCCTGCCCGCGCGCCTGGCCGATGCGCTGCCCATCGTGCGCTTTCGCCTGAAAAAGATGCTGCCCTTCGACGCCGATGACGCGATGGTGACCTATCAGATCATGAGCACCAGTAAGACCATCGTGCGTGTGCTGGCGGTGGCGATTCCTCGCGATGTGCTCAGCGAGTATGAGTCCGTCGCGCGCGAGGCCGGTTTTGAGCCGGGCGCTGTGATTCCAAGTACGCTGGCTGCGCTGGCCGCCGTCGACGACGAGAACCCTGTCCTCCTGGTCAATGCCAACAAGTTCGGTGTAACGGCGGCGATCGTGCGCAGCGGAATCCTGATGCTGCATCGCAGCGTCGACCTACAGGAGACCGCGGTAGGGGTTCCTGCCAATCTGCCTTCCGAGATCTTCGAATCAACGATCCCCCCGCTTCCTCTGGTGGATGTCTATGAAACTGCCGAGGAGTGGGCAGCACAGGAGCCGCTGCCGGAGCATGGCCGCAATCCCTATGCCAGCGAGCCTGTGGCACATGAACCTCTTGCTACCCTTGGTCTGTCCGCCCCCATCGTGCTGGGAGAAGAGGTTGCGCAGGCGGTCAGCGTAGCGGTTGCCTACTTTGAAGACACGCTGGCCGCGATGCCGTCAGGCATCCTGAGCGCCGGACCTTTGGGGAGCGATGCGCTCACCCGTATCCTCGCGGACCATGGCCTGGCGCAAGCCGAGGGCCTGCGCGTGCGTGAGTTGGTCGAGCCTGCAGACCTGCTGTCCGAGGCGGTTACGGCTGCAGTTCCACGAGGCTGGCTGGCAGGTGTGACGGGAGCGTTGCGAGGCTAAATCATGCGTATCTCCGTCAATCTCGCTTCGCGGCCCTTTGTCGAACTTCGGCCGTTCTTCCTGCGCCTGCGTATCCTGATGGGCGTGCTCGTGCTGGTTGCCGTGGGGCTTGTCATTACCGCCCACTCTTTGCAGAAGAACCTGGATCGCGCCCAGGTGCAGATGAACCGATTGGTCAATCGTACTGTCGCTATGCAGCAGGAGAAGCAGAATAACGAGAGGCGCATGCACCAGCCGGTGAACGCTGCCGTGCTTGACCGCTCGCACTTCCTGAACGCAGTCTTTCTGCGCAAGAGCTTCTCGTGGACGGCGGTCATGATGGATCTCGAAACCGTGCTTCCGGTGGGGGTGCAGGTGACCTCGATCGAACCGCAGCCGACGGCCGAGGGGGATGTCATCATCCGGCTCCGCGTCTCCGGTGACCGCGACAAAGCGATCCTGCTGGTGCGCAACCTGGAGCGCTCGAAGCGCTTTCTCGCGCCGCATTTGAGCAGCGAAAACTCGCAGGCCAAAGAGGGGAACGGAGCTCCCATGTTGGCCGGGGTGACGCCTGGTGTCGAGTTTGAGATTCTCGCCAACTACAACCCTCTGCCTGAAGGGCAGACCTATACCAAGTCCAAAGCCGCGAAAGATAGCTCGGATGCGTCCGGCGCAAAGACTTCGGTTGGCGGGGCGGGTACGCATGCGAAGTCTCACACGGTGAAGCCTGGCCCGCATGACGGTGTTGTGCTGAAACCGTATGTCGCTCCGCGGCCCTCAACCGGGCAACCGGCGCATCCTTTGATTCCGCAGCAGGGAGGTGCGCGATGAGTACAACCGCTATTGTTCCTCCAAATCAGTCGTCCTTCCTGCGCCAGGTTCCGCAACTTACCGCACGGGCTCGCGCGCTGATTACGACGATGAATCTTCACTACGCCGGCGTTGCGGTGCTGGTGATCCTCGATCTCTACCTGATCATCCACCTCGTTCTCGTTGGACAGGCCTTGAAGGCGCACAACGAGGAAGCCCTTGCGCAACAGGGCATCGCGCTGAAGACTGCCGAGCTTCAAGCCAAGCCGCTGCGCGGGCTCGACGCGAAGCTGGTCGACTCAACCAAGGTGGCGGACGCGTTCTACGCGAAGCGCCTGCCGTACGCCACCTCGCAGGTGGCTGCCGAGGTGGGTGCATTGACCCATCGCGAGGGTGTTCGCTGGAGTCGCGCGCAATATTCCTATACTCCCGCGCTCTCTGGTGCCGACGCTCTTACCGAGATGCATGTGGACGCCAGCGTCTCTGGCGACTACCGCCCAATCGTGCAGTTCATCAACGCCGTGGAGCGGGATAAGATGTTTTTCGTCATCAACGGCATCAACCTGACCGGCCAGCAGACCGGGCAGGTGAATCTGCGTATCCGCCTGACGACCTGGCTGCGCCAGCCGAACGGTGACGATATGACTGCGGATCTGCCGATCCCCAATGACAGTAAATCCGCAGTTGAGCCTGAACCTGTGCCTGTCACAGCCCCTGCAACCCCGAACTTCGCAGCCAGGGGAGGGAAGCGATGAAGGCCACCTCCAACGATCGCAAGAAGACAATTGCGGCAACCTCTCTGGGCGCGGTGGCGCTTGGGTGCGTAATCTACGCCTGCATCCAGCTCTTTGGCGGGTCAGGCACGCCTCCTCCAGCCGCGCCGCCTGTCATTGTGCCCGCCGGGGGGGCTCATTCGACTTCGGCCTCAGGCTCCAGCGCGCAGCCCGTTGTGCCGGGTGGCAACGCTCCGGGTGTTGCCGCGACGAAGCTGGCGAGCACCTCTTCGAGCCTCGACCCTACACTCGATCAGACAGCCATGCTGCGCACCGAGAGCCTGGAATACTCGGGTACCGGCCGCAACATCTTCTCGGCGCTCTATACGCCGCCCCCGCCGCCGATGGCCGTCAGCAAATTCTCTGCCCGCCCCGCCAACAAGGGACCGGTGCTTCCACCCCCACCTCCGCCACCCCCGCCGACGTGCCCGCCCACCTGTCCGCCGATCAACCTCAAGTTTTTCGGAACGGTAAAGCACGCGAACAGCCTGGTGCAGGCTTTCCTTTTACAAGGTGAGGACGTCTATATTGCGTCGCAGGGCGATATCGTCGGGCGCAAGTATAAGATCGTCAGTATTGCAGCCAATTCCATCCAGGTGATGGACCTGCAGAACAACAACACGCAGACGCTTCCTTTGCAGATGAACTGATGAAGCCCACACTCCAACTCGATCGCAGGCGGCAGGACGAAGCCGGTTTCATGCTGCTGGCCGTCGTGGTGATGGCGGCGCTGATCCTGATTGCGCTGTCGGTCGCCGCTCCTGTGGTCGCGCGCGATCTGCGCCGCGACAAAGAGTTGGAGAGCGAGCGTCGTGCCGAGCAGTATGTGCGGGCGATCCGGCTCTATCAGCGCTCGTGCAAGTGCACCTCCTATCCGCCGTCCATGGATGCCCTGGAGAAGAGCACGACCGTCCGTTTCCTGCGCCAGAGGTACATCGATCCCCTGACCGGGAAATCTGACTGGCGGCTGATTCATCAGCCGAAGACGACGATCAAGATTCCGTTCGGGCAGGAGCTCGCCGGATTGGCTGCAGGGGGCCTGGGATCGGCGGCAGGGTTGGCTTCGGGCATCGGCGGCACGCCGGGTGGGTCGGTTCCGGCACTGGGTGCTGGCTTTGCCCCCTCGCCCGGTGCAGGTACAGCCTCAGGCACTGGTGGTGGAAGTTCAGGTGCTGGCGGATCTACAGGTACCAGCGGCAGCAACAGTTCTTCCAGTAGCACCAGCAGTTCCAGCGGCGGTGGCATATTTGGCGATAGCAATGGTGGCGTGATCTACGGTGTCGGCCCGTCGCGCTCGGGCAACTCCATTCTGAATCCGAATCAGCAGACTACCTACGAGACGTGGGAGTTCTGGTACGACCCGCGCATCGAGAAGCTCTATGCCATGGCAAACCTGATGGGTGGCGGAGGCATCGGTTCGCAGTCGGCCAGCAGCTTCGGTCAGAGCGCGACCAGCGGCCAACCGAACTCAGGCGCAGGCTCGACGACGGGCGGTACGAGTCCCGGAGGCACCAGCTCTTTTGGATCGAGCCCCACGGGCGGCTCCAGTTCCTTTGGCAGTCCAGGCTCCAGCAGCCCAGGCAGTTCCTTCCCGCAGTAGAAGGATTTCGCAAGCGAGCGGTAGAGGAATTCCCCAAGACTTAGAGTGTGTTTTCGAATTGCGCGGAGCGCGTTCCGTGACGCTTTAGCGTCACGGAGACGGAGGAGCCGTAGCCTTTAGGCTACGGAATCAGGAGCAGGCAAGAATCGGGCTTTAGCCCCGGGCCTTTTGTTCGCAGCCGAAAGAGAGCCCGGGCCTAAAGGCCACATCTTTGCTGAGCCTCTATTTCCGTAGCCTAAAGGCTACGGCTCCCTCCGACTCCGCGACGCTGAAGCGTCACGGAACGCGCTATGCGCGATGGGGTGACATGCCTGACAAATCAAATTGAATGAGGATGAATAGCAACCTGCCCTTAGTGCTTGATCGCCCACATCAGCCAGCTCGCAACGATCGTTGCGCCGACGAAGAGCACGAAGCAATAAGCCCCGAAACGCACCATCATCTTGGGTTCTGTGCGCTGGGTAATGCCGAAGACGACCGACGTAAAGAGAGAGAAGAGCAGAACGGCGCTGAAGTGTGTGAGCATTTTCCTACGACGCCTTTCTTCCGTTAGCCAGCGAGTGTGCGTCGACTGCGGCGATGATGTTCAGGAGTCCGCCCACGACGAGGAACTTCGTTCCGTAGTCACCCAGCGTAATGGTGACGGAGCTGGCACCCCATCCAAACAGGCGCGTCAGCATGTACAGCAAGCCCAGACCGAGTTGCCCGATGAAGCCCAGGATATCCAGGATATCGCCGGTATTGGGCACATAGATCTTGCCCTGCAGGCCCAGCCCGATAAGATACATGCCGAGGATCGAGACGAAGAGCAGCAAGCCGCGCATCCATTTGCCCTGGATTGCATGTCCTGCTCCGGGAATCAGCCATCCGAGTACCAATGCGATCACCGGCATGTTGGAACGCTCGCCGGGAACTCGCTGCGTTATGCGCTGTGCGTCAGTTGCCATCGGTGTTGATTCTATCAGCGAGAGGCTGTCCGGGAACTCTATAGCCCCCAAGAACTTCACAGCCGATTAGCATGTTTCATCGAATTGCGCGAAGCGCGTCTCCCTGACGCTTTAGCGTCAGGGAGACGGAGGGAGCCGTAGCCTTTAGGCTACGGAAATAGACGATTAGCAAAGATGTGGCCTTTAGGCCCGGGCCTTCTTTCGGCTGCGAACCAAAGGCCCGGGGCTAAAGCCCAATTCTCACCTGCCCTTAATTCCGTGGCCTAAAGGCCACGGCTCCCTCCGTCCTGCGATGCTAAAGCGTCACGGTTTGCGCTTCGCGCTGTTGTGAAAGGTCTTGGTTCTTTGACGAACTAACGACTCATGGTCGAAAGCCCCAACCTCAAATCCGTACCAGCTCCCGCTGCATCGGCCCCGTCACCACGGCATTGCCCGGGCGCGTCAACATGTTGACCTCACTGCGCACGCCGAACTCGCCGGGGAAGTAGATTCCCGGCTCGACGGAGAAGCAGGTGTTGGGCAGCAGCAGGCGCTCGTCGTGCGTCTCCAGGTTATCGAGGTGCGCTCCATTGCCATGCAGTTCGATGGCGATATTGTGGCCGGTGCGATGCGTGAACCACTCTCCAAAGCCTGCGTTGCGAATCACGTTGCGGGCGGCGTCATCCGCCTCCCATCCGGCGATGGCACGGTTCTCGGTGTAGGCCTTCTGCACGGTGGCGATGGCGGCATCGCGGGCATCGCGTACGGTGCTGAAGATGAGCTGTTCGCGGTCACTTGGCTCGCGGCCGACGACGCCGGTCCAGGTGATGTCGTACCAGATCGCCTCGGGCCTGTTCGCGAGCTTCGCCCAGATGTCGATGAGCACGAAGTCACCGTTGCGGATAGTCCGGGAACTCTCTCGCGAGGGCTCGTAGTGCGAGTCGGCGGAGTTCGGCCCGGCGCTGCAGTTGGGGCCGTGGTCGGTCCACAGGCCCTCGCGCTCCATCCCCTGGTTGAGGAAGGTGATGATGCTGAACTCATCAGGATTGCGGCCGGCGCGGACTTCATCGCCGATGCGCTTCCACCCGGCGGTCAGTACGCCATCGAGCTTCTGTTGCGCGGCGTAGTGCGTCGCGATCTGCTCTTCACTCAGCACGGCCTCGAACTGGCTGACCAGATCGGCGGAACTGACAACCTCTTTGTCCATGGCGCGCAACACTTCGACCGTACCGGCGTCGACCATCGAGACGTACATGATGGCGTTGCGCGGCGAGTACTGCATGGCGATCTTCTTCGCGCCATTCAGCATCGACGCCAGTTCGCGCTCCAGCTCCTGCCATGACGAGTATTCATGCTTCGCGCCGGGCACGGCATCGAGCTTGCCGGATTCGATGCGGTGCACCAGTTTTTGCGGCTCACCCTTTGCCGGGATGAAGTAATACCAGCGTCGTGAGACGAACATCTGTGTGTCGAGTCCAAGAATACGGTAGGCGATGGGGTCACGGTGATGGTGATCGTAGAACAGCCAGCCATCGAGGTTGTGGTCGCGCAGAGCGGATTGGATTGCGTCGAGGTTCATGGATGTCATCTTAAAGCAGTCTCATCTGTTCTTGTTGTTAGCCGTTGCATTTGTCCTTGCCGCTGTTTGTTTTTAGCCACGATGAAAAACAAACAACAGCCACTCTACAACCTGCGCCTGAACGCATCCAACCAGCCAGGAGGAACACATGCCCACTTCATCACGCTTCGCCTCGCAATCTCGCGTACTTTTACCGGGAAGCGAAAGGAAGCCGTTTGTCCCGGCCGGAGATCCCAAAGCCGCGAAAACCCCGAAGGTCAGCACGTCTGTAAAGACGGTACCAGCCCCCGGACGCATTCGGGTCTCCCTCATCGTCCCACCGAAGCAGCCGCTTGACACGAAGCGTCTGGGCAAGCTGGACGCTCGTCTCAGCCGTGCGCAGTTTGCCGCGCGACATGGCGCGGACCCTGCCTCGGTGAGACTCGTGAAGGCGTTTGCCAAGGAGTTCGGTCTTACGGTCGAACCGATCACCCAGCCTGGCCGTTGCACGGTGCAGCTCAGCGGAACCTGCGCTGCCATGCAGAAAGCGTTTGGGATCTCGCTGGTGCAGCACACGACAGAGCAGGGCAAGTTCCGGCTGCGTGAGGGAGAGATCTCTCTTCCGGCGGAGTTAGACGGGCACGTCCTGGCGGTACTCGGGCTCGACAATCGCCCGCAGGCAAAGCCCCACTTTCGTATCGCGAAGCCGCGTGCCACGAACGTCTCGTACACACCGGTGCAGGTGGCGCAGCTGTATGGCTTTCCCGCCGGAGCCACGGCCACGGGCCAGACGATCGGCATCATCGAGCTTGGTGGAGGATATCGCGCGGCGGATCTCACGGCGTACTTCAAGACGCTGGGCCTGCCTGCGCCAACGGTGATTGCAGTTCCGGTCGATGGCGGAAAGAACACGCCAGGAAACGCCAATGGAGCGGATGGCGAGGTGATGCTGGACATCGAAGTCTGCGCGGCCGTGGCGCCAGGCGCGAAGATCGCGGTGTACTTCACGACGAATACAGACCAGGGATTCATCGACGCGATTACGACAGCGGTGCATGACTCGGTGAACAAGCCGAGCGTGATCTCGATCAGCTGGGGTGGGCCTGAGTCGAGCTGGACGCAGCAGTCGATGACCGCGCTCGACGCGGCATGCCAGGCGGCAGCGGCGGTGGGCGTCACGATTACGGTGGCGGCTGGAGATAACGGGTCGAGCGACGGCGCGTCGGGAGACAACGTTGACTTTCCGGCGTCGTCTCCGCATGTGCTGGCCTGCGGGGGAACGAAATTAGTAGGCTCCGGCTCGACAATTACGAGCGAGGTGGTGTGGAACGAGACGTCCAACGACGAAGGCGCGACCGGCGGCGGCGTCAGCACGGTCTTCGCGCTGCCGACGTGGCAGAAGAACGCCAGCGTCCCCGCTCCCACAACAAGCGCTGGAGGCCGCGGTGTTCCCGATGTCTCCGGAGATGCTGATCCTTCGACGGGCTATACCATTCGCGTGGACAGCGAGACGACGGTGATCGGCGGCACCAGTGCCGTAGCACCGCTGTGGGCGGGACTGATTGCGCTGGCCAACGCACAGAACAAAGTGGCTGCAGGATTCGTTAATCCAGCGCTGTATGCCGCCGGAGCGAAGAAGGCCTTTCGTGACATCACACAGGGTAACAACGGCAGCTTCTCCGCCGGCCCCGGCTGGGACGCCTGCACGGGGCTCGGCAGTCCGGTGGGGAACCTGGTAATTCAGACAGTCGCGCCGAAGAGCACAACCGCGAAGAAAGCCAAGAAAGGTAAGACGAAGTAGTTCGGGTACCACGATGAGTTCAAGAGCTCGCATCGACTACCTTCTCTATCTACCCGGGAAGTTATGTAGAAACTCTTGCCTGTTTTTCGTCGTCATCCTGAAGCGTAGCTGAAGGACCCCCGCATTGGAGGAGTGGCGCCAATGTGGGGTTTTTCGCTAGGTGCGATACAAGCGACGCCGCTACCATGACTTCAATGTACTGACCTACGAGGCTCCGGCATACTTCTCATTTTCGAACACGAGCCACTCAGCAGGCGAAGTGTTTGAGGCAGCGGATAGAAATGGCGTTCGGCTCGCAACCGCCAATATAAACTTCAACTGAATCGGACGGTAAGAATGTTTTCAATAGGTTTTACTAACGAAGAACTTGAGTATCCTTATGACGACACAAGCATCCCGGCACAGCCGGGATGCTTAATCCTGGACGGATCGACAGAAGATTTCCTGGCGAATCTGTCTTTATGGAGCAAGGCGGATTACGAATCTCATTGGAAACTGGAGCTAGGGGCGCTGCTCGGTGGACGTCGTAAGGTTGCTCTAGTGGTTTCATACGACAACCCTGAAGCCTCTTCAAATATGGAGATTTGGCGCGTATACCGAGATGGAGAATGGGCTCACCTTCAAAACCAACTCCTCCAGTACCGCCAGCTTCCAAAGAACTTCTCCGTCTCTGAGTTGAGCCAGTACATACAGGATCGAGTAGTGGTAACCGAAGAAGGAAATAAGATTTCTGAATGGGATGTTTCTGTTCACGACATAGAAGCATTTCTTTCGGGTGATGGACCAATCTAATTGCCGTGAACGTTCGGGTAGCGGGCACCCACACGTACTCCGAATAATTGGGATGGCAGCGGATCGGTGCCAGTGTGCTCATGCGCAAAGAACGCGCTTGAATGGGCACCCGGCTAACTGCCAGCACGCACCATAACTATCCAGGATAAAGATTGGGGCAAACTATGGAGCTGAGCACTGAAAAGAGTGTTTGGATCGGGATGGTGGCAGTGAAACCACGTCCGGGGTCAGAAATCTTAAGCGGTAACGTGAGCGGGGCCTTCGTAAATGTTCTTACGTGGGCATCAGACCCACTTGAATTCAGAGAAAAAGCAAAAGAGCTTATGGATTATCTTGCTCTAGACCTGATCGGAGTGAAGGATGAAGAACCACTTAGCGAGCGGCAGAAAACAGGAGATATGGAACCCGATATAGTGCAGATAGCACTAGAAATGGAAGACAATCCACGGTCAATTAGGTACACGACCTTTCACACTTGGTCGGAAACGAACGCCTGATGCATGAATGTGGCACCCGGCCAGGAGTTCCCCTTCAAATCGTTGGTAAAAACAGAAAGGCCGGGATCGCTCCCGGCCTTTCTGTTTGTGCTTGATGCGGTGATGAGTTACGCGTTAGCGGCTTCGGTCTCCCGTTCAGCGCGGGCTACTTCGTTCTCGCGGTCTTTGGCTTCTTTCAGGGCAGCCAGGTCGCGCTCTTTCTTGGCTTCCGCAGAGTTCTGGCCGAGTTCGGCAGCCAGCTTCTCCGTGGTGAAGGCCTCGATGATGTCGCCCGACTTGATGTCCTTGTAGCCGGCGAGATCGATACCGCACTCGACACCCTGACGCACTTCGCTGACATCGTCCTTGACGCGCTTGAGCGAGGAGATCTTGCCCTTCCAGACCTCTTCTCCGTTGCGCAGCACGCGTACCTGGGCGTCGCGTTTGATGATGCCGTCTCGGACCACGCAGCCGGCGATCTGGCCGACCTTGGTGATCTTGAAGACCTGCAGCACTTCGGCGCGGCCAGCGTAGTTCTCCTTGTAGACCGGTTCGAGCAGGCCGAACATCGCCTTGGTGATCTCGTCCTGCAACTCGTAGATGATCGAGTGCAGACGAATCTCGACGTTCTCGCGCTCGGCAACCTCGGCCGACTTGCGGTCGGGCCGCACGTTGAAGCCGATGATGACGGCGTTCGACGCGGAGGCCAGCAGCACGTCCGACTCGGTGATGGCACCGACGCCCGAGTGCAGCACCTTGACCCGTACCTTCTCGGTGGACATGCGCTGCATCGAGTCGGCCAGTACTTCGACCGAGCCCTGCACGTCGCCCTTGAGGATGAGGTTGAGGTCCTTGACGCCTGCCTGCTTGATCTGTTCGGCGAGGCCTTCGAGAGACACGCGCGAGCTCTTGGCAAGCTGCGCCTCGCGCTCCTTCATCTTGCGGTACTGCGCAATGCCCTTGGCCTTGTCGCGGTCCGCCATAACGAGGAACGTGTCGCCCGCATCGGGAATCGACTCGAGTCCGAGGATCTCGACCGGAGTCGAGGGACCGGCTTCGGTGATGGCCTGGCCACGATCGTTGAACATGGCGCGAACCTTGCCGAAGGTGTTGCCGACGATGTAGCTGTCGCCGATCTTCAGTGTGCCGTTCTGCACCAGGATGGAGGCGACCGCACCGCGGCCGCGATCGAGCTTGGCTTCGATGACCGTACCGACCGCTGGGCGCTCGGGTTGGGCCTTCTGTTCGTTGCTGTCGGCGACGAAGCAGATCATCTCCTCGAGGTCGTCGAGGTGGAGGCGCTTCTTCGCGGAGACTTCTACGAACTCGGTGTTGCCACCCAGCGACTTGGCCTGAATACCGCGTGCCGCGAGCTGCATCATGACCTTGCTCGGATCCGCTTCGGGCTTGTCGATCTTGTTCACCGCAACGATGATCGGCACCTTCGCCGCGTTGGCATGGTCGATCGCCTCAAGTGTCTGGGGCATCACGCCGTCATCGGCTGCGACCACGACCACGACGATGTCGGTGATCTTGGCGCCGCGAGCACGCATACGGGTGAAGGCCTCGTGACCCGGGGTATCGAGGAAGACGATCTCGCGCCCAAAGGCGGGAGAGTCGGGCTTGGTGACGTGAACCTTGTAGGCACCGATGTGCTGGGTGATGCCGCCGGCTTCGCCTGCTGCCACGTCCGTGGAACGGATGGCGTCGAGCAGGGAGGTCTTACCGTGGTCGACGTGACCCATGATGGTGACCACCGGAGCGCGAACCACTTCGACCATGTTCGAGGTGTCTTCGAGGAAGCCCTCGATGGCCTCGTTCTCAAGCTGTTCTTCCACCGTGATCACGGTGGCTTCGGCGCCGAACTGGCGCGAAACCTCCTTGACCAGTTCGCCGTCGAGCGACTGGTTGACGGTGACCATGACACCCTTCATCAGCAGGGTAGCGATGAGATCCTTGCCACGGATGTCCAGCTTTTCAGCGAGATCCTTGACCGAGATGCCTTCGGTGACCGTGATGGTCTTGGTGATCGGCACCTCGCCCATCGGAATCTGGGGCGCGCCGAAGCGTGGGTTGTAGCCCTTGAGGGCGACTTCCTTGTTCTTCTCGTAGCGTGGACCGCCACGGCCGCGCTGGCCGGGACGAGCCGGACGAGCGGGTGCCGGAGCGCCTTCCGCCGGGGGCAACATGCCACCAGGACCGCCGGGGCGTGGGCCGAAGCCGGGACGAGCAGGGAAGCCTGGACGGCCACCGGGAGCAAAGCCGGGACGTGCACCCGGAGCACCAGGGCCTCCGCCGGGACCGCCGGGGAAGGTACGGGTGGGATGCATCGGCCGCCGTGCGCCGGGAGCCATTGGGCGAGAGCCGGGACCACCAGGGCCGCCAGATCCCGCAGGACCGCTGCCGGGGCGCGGACGCTCGAAGATGGGGCGACGGACAGCACCGGGCATCACCGCCGGAGCGGTGTAGCTGGGCCGGGGACCGGTCTGCGGCATGACGACGCGGCGAACCGGAACTGCGGGAGCCGCAGGTGCTGCCTCGGGAACGGGAGCGGCAGCTTCTGCAGTTGCAGAAGCTACGACGGCTGCTGGTACGGCTGCTGGCTCTGGCTCAGAGGAAGGTGCGACAGGCTGCACAGGAGGAGCTGCTGCCACCACGGGGGCCGGTGGCGGTGTGGGAACGGCAGCGGGTCGCACGACAACCGGAGCGGCAGGCGGCGTGGAAGCCACCGCAGGTGCTGGCGTCGCGACAGCAGGTCTGGATACGAAGGGACTGCCTGCGGGCCGAGGCGGAGCCACGATGACAGGACCTGCCCCGCGGGGCAGGGGAACGATCCGCCGTGGGGCTGGAGCGCCCGGAGGGGTTGTCGCAGCAGGCGCGGGTGTGGGCGCGGGGGCTGGCGTCGGCGTCGGAGGTGGTGGGGCCGCAACGACTGCAACCGGAGGAGCAGGAGCGGCGACAACCGCCACAGGGGGCGGTGTTGCAGGACGTGCTACGGCTACGACAGGGGCTGCGGAAACGGGAGCGGCCACTGCCACAGCGGGCCGCTGTGGCGGTGGGGCAGCCTTTGCGGCAGCCTCAGCCTGCTTGCGCTCCAGAATAGCCTTCAGCGCATCGCCGGGCTTGGAGACGTTCGCGAGATTGAAGGCAGGCTTAGTCTCGGCCATAGGCTTTGTCGCTGCGGAGCGTGCACCACGATTGAAGTACGCGCGAACTTTCTCAGCTTCATCTTCTTCGATGGAGCTCGAATGCGTCTTTTTCTCGGTAACGCCTACCGCTATCAGAGCATCGAGAATCGGTTTGCTCTTTACTTCCAGTTCCCGTGCAAGATCGTTAATTCGAACTTTGCTCATCCGTCCCTTTTCAGTTCCACTGCGCGCTTAGCTGTTCATATCAGCCTCATGTCGGAGTAGGTGTTGGTTCAAGGCTATTATCCCTTGAAATTTCAAATTTGTAGCCATTGCCGACGACGTTTCTCTACGAAAAGCGTCGCCGGCCAGGCTTTGTGAGCGTGAATCGCAGCTGTTAACCACGGTCGCGCCCATCGTCGATGCCTTCGTCGGAAAACTCCTGGGCCTGATCCACCAGCTCATCTACGGTGTCGTTGTCCAGTTCGATGCCTTCTTCGCGAGCGTCGTTGGCATCATTTGCGTCGCTGTCGGATATTTCATCCTCAAGGTTTGCGATATCTTCGGTTGAAAATTCGTTGATTTCCTCGGCCCCGCCGTTATCGGAGGCTTCTGCTGCAAGGATCTCTTCCGGTGTCTGGCTCATGGAATGTATTGTGTCTCCTGCTTCATCGGATGCAGCAGCAGCGGCAACAGCTTCCTCGCCGGCGACCAGGGCAGGCTCGACGGGGGCGGGAACTGGCCGTTCTTCGCCTTCTTCGTACTGTCCGAAGTAGTGGCGAACGGCTACGGCGATCTTTTCGACCGTCTTGTCGCCGATGCCCGGGACCTCGCCCAGCTCTTCGGCGGTCATATCGGCGAGCGATTCGACCGTCGTGATGCCTGCCGCGATGAGCTTCTCCATGACGGACTCGCCCAGCTCGGTAACCTGTTCGATCGGCGTCGAAGGACCGCCGGTCATGGCCTGCATCTGCTGCTCGACCTCCTGGCGCTTCTCCTCTTCGCTCTTGATGTCGATCTTCCATTGCAGCAGCTTGGCCGCAAGGCGGACGTTCTGGCCCTTCTTGCCGATGGCCAGGGAGAGCTGAGTGTCGTCGACGATGACTTCGAGCTGCTTCTCAGCCAGGTCGGTGATTGAGACGCGCGAGACCTTGGCGGGCTGCAGAGCCTTCTCGGCGAAGGTCGTGATCTCCTCCGAGTACTCGATGATGTCGATCTTCTCGCCGCGCAACTCGCGGATGATCGACTGCACGCGCATACCCTTCATGCCGACGCAGGCGCCGACCGGGTCGACGTCCTTGTCGCGGGAGACGACGGCGATCTTGGTGCGCTCGCCGGCTTCGCGGGCGATGGCGCGGATGCTGACCGTGCCGTCGTAGATCTCGGGAACTTCGCTCTGGAAGAGCGACTGCACCAGTGCCGGCGCGGCGCGGGAGACGATGACCTGCGGGCCCTTGGCGGCGCGATCCACACGCAACAACACCACGCGGACGCGCTCGGCGACCGAAAACTGCTCCAGCCGCGACTGCTCGCGCTTGGGCATGCGGGCCTCGGCCTTGCCGAGGTCGAAGATCACGTCCATCGGCTCCAGGCGCTTGACGGTCGCAGTCAGGATCTCGCCGGCGCGGTGGGCGTACTCGTTGAACACGGTATCGCGCTCGGCTTCGCGGACCTTCTGGAAGATGACCTGCTTGGCCATTTGTGCGGCGATGCGGCCGAGCGGGGTGGTGTCCTTGTAGAAGCGCAGTTCGCCGCCGACTTCAACCTCGGGCGCGAGTTCGCGGGCCTGCTCCAGGGCAAGCTGGTTGTCGGCATCTTCGACGAGTTCGGGGGTCTCCACGACGGTCTTGAAGACATACGCGCGGATCTCGCCGGTTTCGCGGTCCATCTCGCCGCGCATGTTCTCTACGGTTTTGTAATACTTGCGCGTCGCCAGGGCGATCGCGTCTTCCACGGCGCCGACTACGATCTCCGGATCGATGCCTTTTTCGCGGCTCAACAACTCAATCGATTGATACAGGGGACTAGCCATTCGTCTTCTCGTTTCTCTTCCGTATTTCGTTCTGGGTTCTCAGTCGTCAGTTCCAAGTCGTCAGTTGAAGGCCGATCCGCCTCTCCTGAGAACTGGAGAGCGGACTACCGACGGACTCTCTGCCTAAATCTCTGCTACCAGGTTTGCTTTTTCTACGTTCGCTAACGAAATTTCGACGGTCTGCGCCGTTAAAGTCTTCTTTGCCTTACCTTTTTGCTTTACAGCAGCCAGATCGAGGGTCAGATTCGTACCCTCGAAAGCAATCAACCGTCCTGTAAAGTGCCGGTTGCTGTCGACCGGCGAGAATGTCTGCACCTTCACCAAGCTGCCTTTAAACCGCTCGTAATCAGCGGCCTTCAGCAGCTTGCGCTCCAGGCCAGGAGAGCTGGTTTCAAGGGTGTACTCCGCGCCGGGAATCAGATCTTCCACGTCGAGCACGGTGCCGAAATCGCGGGCAAAGTTGGCGCAGTCTTCATGCGTCACGCCCGAGAGCATCTCTACTCGGACACCTTTGGGCAGTCCGGCTTCTTCGTTGGATGCGGCTTCGGCGGCAAATTTAGCGCGAGCGGCGGCATCTTTTTCAAGAAACACCCGAAGCGTGCGATGTTTGGACCCGCCAGTGAACTCGAGGTCGACGACCTCAAGGCTGTGCGAGGCCGCGACGCGGTCGGCGGTGGCGCGAATTGTCTCTAACTGCAGGGCCATAGATCGTCTTGTGGTGCTTGGGTTTGCGGATGCTGTCACCGTTCCGCGAAAACCATATTTAGAGCAAACAAAAAGTGGGCTCTCGCCCACTCCTCTCTTCCGCCACTTTCCGGTATGCTCACGGCTGCTACAGCGGCAGAACAAATTCGTCTGCTTTAACGAGTGTAGGACGGAAACCGAGAAAATTCAAGGCGGGGGCGTCAGCGGGGTTTGGCGTCGAATAACATAGTGAGCAGGAAAGGGAGGCTCCATGGCTGTGTCTACCCAACCCGTTGCTGCTCGTGTCCCCCCCGTTTCCGACTGGGGTGTGACCGAAGAACGCGTCGAGGAAGCCGTCCGGCGGATCATTGAGGCTGCGGATCCCTTGCGAATCGTAGTGTTCGGTTCGCGCGCCCGCGGAGACCATCGCGCAGACAGTGACCTGGATCTAGCCGTTATGGTCGAATCTTTGGAAGATACCCAGAAGGTGACATACCATACGCTCGAAGGCCGTCGTATGTCGGTCGACCTGCTGGTCTACTCGCGCGAACGCCACGAGAAGTTCTGTCGCTCGATCAATAGCGTGCACAGCTACATCGACAGAGAGGGAGTAGTTCTTTACGAACGCAATGCCAATCGATCCCCAAGCCGAACTGCTATTGCTCAAGTCAGCGGAAGATCGCGAGTGCCTGAACTATCCGCTGCCTAGCACCAGCTTTGGATATCACGCGTCGCAGGCGGTCGAAAAGTTGATGAAGGCTCTCATCTCTGCCCGAGGCGAGGTCTATCCCTTCACGCATGAACTCGAAAAGCTACAGTCCCAATTGAAAAATGCAGGTGAAATCCTTCCTGCGCTGACATGCGAATTTGATGATCTGCAACCCTACGCGGTGTTGATTCGCTACGACGCGGCTAAAGAGCTTACAAGCGCGGAACGGGGCCGCTTCATCGAAACGGTGGATGTCCTCCGCAAGTGGATCGAAGCTCGCATTGCTGTCCTCAGCACATAGCCATGCCCATCGCTACTCTCACCCTCGAACTCGCTATCGAACATGCCCAGTCCCTGAAAGACCGTCGACAAGTCGTCCGTTCTTTGAAGGACAAGCTCCGTCACGGCTTCAATATCTCGGTTGCAGAACTGGATGAAGCCGTCGTCTGGAACCGCGCAACCCTTGGGATTGCGGCGATCTCGGGCTCGCCGGCCTATCTGGCGGGGCAGCTCCGCGAGGTTGAGGAAGCCGCCCGGCGTCTGGCCGCAGGGTTGGGCGCGGAGATCGTAGATAGCTTTCTGGAGAGCGATGTCGTGCTGGACGCGCTGGATGCCGAGACGGATACTCAGACGGAATAACCTGCCAGATGCTGCTCCACACTGTCCTCTCGTGAACTTATGCTGAAATCGCCTCCAAAAGTGCTATTCTGCTTGGCTAGCCATGCCTGAACAAAGAGCAAGAGATTATCACCGGGGCCGCGTCGTCAACACCTTCGCAGAAGAGATCACCGCCATGCTGGAAGGCGAGTTGAGCGACCCGCGAATCGCCCCCTGCCACGTCACCGAGGTCGTCCTCGCGCCGGGCGGGAAGAGCTGCCGTGTCTTCATCGCCGTTACCGGCAACGAGAAGGACGAAGCGGATACCCTCGCCGGTCTCATGACCGCGCGCGGCTTCATCCGTACCGAGATTCGCGATCGCATGGGGGTACGTCATGTGCCGGAGATCACGTTTGCCATCGACCGCTCCGAGAAGATCAATGCCCGCATGGACGAACTATTGGGGCGTATGGAGAAGCGTCGCGCCAAACAGGCCAAGAAAAAAGCCGCGGCTGCACCGCCCGAGAGCAAGGACTAATCCCAAGATCAATGGTCCACAGATCAATGGCCCACGAGGATTCGATCGCCGCACTGCTGTCCCTGCTTCATGCACGGGAGAGCTTTGTCGTGACCTCGCATGCCCGTCCTGACGGCGACGCCATCGGCTCGGCACTGGGTCTGATGCACCTGCTGGACGGCATGGGCAAGCGCGTCACCGTCGCCTTTGCAGACCCTATTCCCGTCATCTACCGCTGGCTTCCGGGTGTCGAGCGGATTCAGGTCGCGCTGCCGGTGGCCACCCCCATGCCGGACGCCGCTATTTTGCTCGAGTGCGACGGCTTTGAGCGCACCGGCTTCGAACGCCAGGCCTTCGACCGCATGGGAGCCGGGCTGACGATCAATATCGACCATCACCTCAGCGGAAAGACCTTTGCCAGCTTCAACTGGATCGATCCCGAGGCCTGCGCCGTAGGGGCGATGATCTACGATCTCGCCGTCGCTTCCGGCACCGAGATCACGGCGGACATGGCAACCTGCCTCTATACGGCGGTGCTGACCGACACGGGTTCGTTCACCTATCCCAGTACCATTGCCGCCACCTTTGCCCTAGTCGAGCACCTGGTCAAGCGTGGGGCGGATGCCAACAGGATCGCGCAGGCCGTGTATTTCTCCAATCCTCCCAGCAAGATACGGCTGCTGGGGGCGGCGCTCGGCAACATGCAGATCGAGGGTCCCGTCTCCTGGAGCTGGGTTACGCAGGCGGAGATGGCTCGCGCCGGTGCAGAGGTTGAGGACTGCGAAGGCGTGGTGAACTACCTGATCGGCATTGCCGGGGTAGATGCCGCGGTATTTCTGCGCGAGCTTCCCTCGCGGAAGGAGTTCCGTCTAAGTCTCAGGAGCAAAGGCGAAGTCGATGTCGCGCAGGTAGCCGAACGATTCGGTGGGGGCGGACATCGCAATGCCAGTGGATGCACTCTGGATGGCCCCCTGGATGAGGCGATCGAGCGCATCGTGGCGGAATTACGGCCGGATCGCAGGCAGCCTGTTCACTGAGATTCCAGTAAGACAGGGAAGTCTGGTAGCCTAAATCTCGTCCCGGACTCGATCTGAAGGCAGGCCCATGGCAAACCTCCAGTCGGTTCAAAGCACTCTGACGAAATTTTGACGGATACTCCACAACTCGAAGCGTTGGTCCCTCGCAGCAAGGGGTTGACCTCCCGTTTCGGACCGGGATGGTTGCGCGAGTTCGCCCGCACACAGTGGGGCTGTACGATCTGGGAGCTCATCGTCCTGGTGGGCGTATCCGGCTACTTCCTGCTCTTTTGTCTCATGCCGTACTTCGGTGGCGATCAACTGGGGCTGGTCGGCGCCGATGAGCCACGCTACGCGCAGATCGCACGCGAGATGCTCGCCGCGCATTCGGAGGACTGCCACGAGGTCCATGCCCGGATTACGCCGCACAGCCTGCGGCCCACGGACATTCACGCCTCCTACGTCTGCCTGATGGGCGGAACGGTGACCCCGATCCTCTACGGCAAGCCCTGGCTGGAGAAACCCGCGCTCTACTACTGGCGGGCGATGGGTTTCTTCAAAGAGTTTGGCGTCTCGGACTGGTCGGCGCGGCTGCCTTCTGCCTCCGGCGCGGCGGCCCTGATCTTCCTGGCGTTCCTGCACCTGCGACGATTCCGGCCCGGTGGCCACCTGGACGCGGCACTCATCATGGTCTCGACCGTGGCGATCTTCTCGTTCGCGCGTGGGGCCTCCACGGACATGCAGCTCGCCGCGCCCTTCTGTATCGGCATGCTCGGCTGGTACGGGTGGTATGAGACCGGCAAGAAGTTCTGGCTCTTCGATCTGTACTTCTTCGGGGCGGCGGCCACGCTCGCCAAGGGTCCGGTTGCTCCCTTCCTGATGCTTGGCATCCTGGTGCTGTTCTGTGGCCTGCGTCGCGAGTGGTCGGCGCTGCGGCGCACCATCTGGCTGCCCGGAATCCTGCTGTACCTGGCGATGGTGCTGCCCTGGTACATTGCGGTGCAGCGGCGCAACCCGAGCTTCTTCCGCCAGTTCTTTATCGAGCACAACCTCGAGCGCTTTGCGACCAACCGCTACCAGCATCACCAGCCGGTTTATTACTACCTGGTGGTCCTGATCCTGGGGCTTATGCCGTGGACGGCGCTGGCCATCCGCGCTCTGGTCGATGCGGTCCAGGTCTCTATCGCAGAGTGGAAGGTGCGGCATAACCCGCAGCGCTATCTCGGCCATACCCGCGCCGGCGATGCGTTCCCTGAATTCCTCGTCCTATGGGCCCTGTTTCCGGTCCTGTTCTTCTCGTTTGCGGAGTCGAAGCTGCCAGGGTACATTCTGCCGTCGATCCCGCCACTGGCGATTCTCACCGGCGATTATCTCTTTCGCACTCGCCGCGCCGGTCTTCCCTCGTGGCTGTTGAGCCTGCATGCCGGACTGACCGGCCTTCTCACGTTCGTCCTGCTGCTGTGCCCGCAGTACATGGTCTACCAGCGCATCGTTCCGGCGGCGAAGACCTTTGTCTGGACCGCTGCGCTTGGCGTGCTGGCGGCATGGCTCATTATCTTCGTCGTGCAGCGTTACGGGGTTCGCCATGTTCGCACCGTAACGTTGATTCCTCTGGCGGGTCTGCTCTTCTTCCTGCTGAAGCTGAACGGACGCGTACTCGATCTGAACTACTCGGCACGGCCTCTGGCTCGCGAGATCCAGCAGGCTGCTCCTGAAATTCCTGTGGTTGCCGTACAGGACGTTCGCCGCGACCTCGACTATGGCCTGGCCTTCTATCGCAACCAGAACGTCGTCCACTACGATACGGACGGCATTCCGGACGAAGAGCACGTGCTGGTGATCCCCACGCGCGAGGCCGATCAGATTCCTTCCCTGGTACAGGGCCGCGTCTATCAGCAGCTCTTTCTCTATGAGACACAGGGTCTCTCCGTCTACAAGATCTATCCGCACAGTTGACCCTGAGACTTCCTTATCCCATCGATTCGCCGATTTGCACGGACACACGCGGGGGCAGTGTGAGACGATTGCCCCTAACATGACCTCCAGCGCTCAGATCTTCGGGGCTCCCACCTTCGGCTCTCAGATCGAAGTGCTGGATTTGCGCCATTTTTCAGCGGCGCAGTTGCGGCCTCTGCTGTTCGACGAGTGTGAGCGCTGGCAGAGCAGGCTGCGCTGGGACTATACGAACTCGATGGAGCTGCTGCTGCAGTATCTCGACAGCCGTGTGCTGCCGGGGTTCGTCGCTCTGCATGGGGGCCGCGTCATCGGCTATACGTTCTGCGTCTTCGAGGCGGCCAAGGCTGTGATCGGCGATACGTATGCGCTCGGCGAGAGCGGGACGCTCAACAACCCTGTCTGCGAGACGCTGCTGCATCACCTCATCGAGATGCTACAGGCGACGCCCGGCGTCGACCGCATCGAATCACAATTACTGATGTTCCCTCTGGGCGCGCTAGCCAGTCCGTATCTGTCGAGAGGGTTTCACAGCTTTCCCCGGCTGTTTATGGAACAGGATTTCGCAGAGTCGAAGCCGCTTGCCCCTCAGCCGGCATTGCCAGCATCGTTGAAGCTGCAACCCTGGCAGCCGGAGTTCTACGAAACGGCTGCCGAGTTGATCCATCGCTCCTATGCGGGGCACATGGACAGCCATATCAACGATCAATATCGCAGCGCGCACGGCTCACTGCGATTTCTGCATAACATCGTCCGCTTTCCGGGCTGCGGCGCCTTCGATGCCGCGAACTCCTGGGTGCTGCGCGACGAACGCAGCGGCCGCCTGCAGGCCATGGTACTCAGCTCACGCGTGCGCTCCGATACCGGCCACGTAACGCAGCTTTGCGTTGCACCGGAGCTGCGCGGCTTTGGTCTGGGACGCATCCTGATGCAGCAATGCGCAAGCGAGCTGGAACGAAGCGGAGGAACTTCGCTCTCCCTCACCGTGACTGAAGAGAATTTAAACGCACGCCGTCTCTACGACGAACTAGGCTTCCGCACAGTACATCGCTTCGAAGCGATGGTGTGGGACGGCGGCAGCGAGTAAAGCAGAGTGCAGAAAAACAGAGTGTAGAGAGTAGAGGATAGAGCGTAGAGAAAGCTTGAAGTGCGATGGCGCTCCGGTTTTCTCTACACTCTATCCTCTACTCTCTACACTCTGCTCTATTCCACGTGATAGTTCGGAGCTTCGCGCGTGATCACTACGTCGTGGACGTGGCTTTCGCGCAGGCCCGCGCCGGAGATACGAATGAACTGGGCGTTGGTCTGGAGCTCTTCGATCGTTCCGCAGCCGAGATAGCCCATGCCGGAGCGCAGACCGCCGACGAGCTGGTAGATCATCGCCTCAAGAGGGCCACGATGCGGCACGCGGCCTTCGATGCCTTCGGGGACGAACTTCGCCAGGCGGTTGCCGCCGTTCGGAGCCTCGCGTGCGGTCAGTGAGACGCGCTCGCTGCCATCCTGCTTGAGATCGTCCTTGCTCTGGAAGTAGCGTTCGCCCGAACCCTGGGCCATGGCGCTGAGAGAGCCCATGCCGCGATAGGCCTTGAAGCTGCGGCCCTGGTAGAGGATCGTCTCGCCTGGAGACTCGTCGACGCCTGCAAACAGCGAGCCCATCATGCAGACGCTCGCGCCCGCGGCGATGGCCTTGGTCACGTCGCCCGAGTACTTGATGCCGCCATCGGCGATGATCGCGATGCCGCGCTGGCTGGCTGCACGATAGGCTTCGGAGATGGCCGTAATCTGCGGCATGCCTGCGCCTGTGACCATGCGCGTGGTGCAGATCGAACCTGGTCCGATACCGACCTTGACGGCATCCGCGCCCGCATCGATCAGTGCCATCGTGCCGGCGTAGGTTGCGACGTTGCCGGCCAGGAGGTCGACATCCGGGAAGCGCTTCTTGACCTCGGCAACGGCCTCCAACACGCGTGAAGAGTGGCCGTGCGCGGAGTCGATCGCGAGAGCATCGACGCGGTTCTCGATCAGTGCCGCGGCGCGCTCGAGGTAATCGCCCGTAGCGCCGATGGCACCGGCCACGCGCAGGCGGCCCTGGCCGTCCTTGCTGGCGTGTGGATACTTCAGCTTCTTCTGGATGTCCTTGACGGTGATCAGGCCCTTGAGCTCGTAGGCGTCGTTGACGACCAGCAGCTTCTCCACGCGATGCTCGTGCAGGATGTTCTCGGCCTCTTCGAGCGTCGTTCCCACGGGAACGGTGATGAGGTTTTTCTTGGTCATCACGTCGGAGATAGGAATGTCCGTGCGCGAGACGAAGCGCAGATCGCGGTTGGTGAGGATTCCGACCAGTTTGCCGTTCTTGGTTACGGGCACGCCGGAGATCTTGTAGCGGCGCATCACTTCGAGCGCATCGGCGATAGGACGTTCGGGATCGATGGTGACGGGATCGACGATCATGCCGCTCTCGGAGCGCTTGACCTTGTCGATCTCGCCGGCCTGCTGCTCGATCGTGAGATTGCGGTGGACGACGCCAAGGCCGCCCTGCTGGGCGATGGCGATGGCGAGACGGGATTCGGTAACGGTGTCCATGGCAGCGGACATCAGGGGGGTGTTCAGCGTAATGTTTTTGGTCAGGCGCGTCTGCGTGCTCACCAGGGCGGGAACAACGTCCGAGTAAGCGGGGACGAGCAGCACGTCATCGAACGTGAGCGCTTCGGGAATCGGGTTCAAAATCATAATTCTCTATTGTTGCACTCTGGGCGTGATATGGGGTTAAATCCGGGCCAGTTTCGCAGTTGCGTCGGCGATGGTATATCTGGCATACCCGCTTGACGGCGGATCCAGCGGTTTCGGCTTAGCCCTCTACAGGGGCGAAGACTGTTTGCATGGTTTTCCCCCAGGAAAACCATCTTTACAAGCTTTCCAGTGTAACGAGTAAAGCCGAAGCCGCTCCTTAGGAGCACAATGTCACGATCCCGTAGAGAGTTCCTTGCCCAGGGTTCACTGGGCCTGCTGGCCGCCGCTATCATTCCGCAAACCACTGAGGCTGCTCAGGTTCCACAGACACCGGGAGCTCCTCCGGCGTTCGGTACAGCACCCCCGGTCGGCCCGGCTGTATCGCCGGAAACCTTCGCGGCGGCTGAAAAGCTCGTGCAGGTAGAGCTGACACCTGCCGACCGCGCGCAGGCTGCGGGGAACTGGCAGCAGTCGATGGCGACTGTGTACGAGCGGCGGGTCGGCCCACGCAAAGTAGCCATCGAAGAGGCCATTGCGCCCGCGACCGTGTGGAATCCGGTATTGACTGCGCCGCAGGCTGGAGCCGTTGCTACTGGTAAGTTTCAGCTTGGCGAAACGACAGGAGCATCGCTTCCAGCACATGATGAGGACATTGCCTTTGCGTCGGCGCTGCAGTTGTCGCATTGGATCCATGAGCGCAAGATCACGTCGGAGCGGCTGACGAAGATTTATTTAGCCCGGTTGGAGAAGCACAACAAGCAGTTGAACTGCGTCATCACGCTGACGGCGGATCATGCGCTGGAGCAGGCGCGCAGGGCGGATGCGGAGCTCGCCGCAGGGCATGATCGCGGGCCGCTGCACGGGATTCCGTGGGGCGCGAAAGATTTGTTGGATACGGCAGGAATTCCCACGACCTGGGGCGCTGAGCCGTATCGCGACCGCATCCCCGCCAAAGATGCGGCGGTGACCCAGCGCCTGAATGAGGCGGGCGCGGTGCTGGTAGCGAAGCTTAGCCTCGGAGCGCTGGCGTTGAACGATGTCTGGTTCGGTGGACAGACGAAGAATCCGTGGCTGCTGGAAGAAGGAGCCTCGGGTTCAAGCGCTGGACCGGGTTCGGCGGTGGCGGCGGGATTGGTAGGGTTTGCTATCGGCAGCGAGACGCAGGGCAGCATCGTGAGCCCGTCGATGCGCTGCGGCGTGACGGGCCTGCGGCCCACGTATGGCCGCGTTCCCCGCACCGGCGCGATGACCCTGAGCTGGACGTGCGACAAGCTCGGAGCAATGACGCGCGGAGTTGTAGACACGATGCTGGTGCTGAACGCGATCTCAGGCCCCGACGGGCAGGACGACGCCTGCGTGCCCAGCAAGCTGGACTTTGCAGCAGGGAAGAGCGTATCGGGTCTGCGTGTGGGGTATTTCCCAGCGTGGATGAAGGAGGCTCCGGCAACTGCGGTAGATCGCGCGGCTCTGGAGACGGTGAAGAAGCTGGGCATGGTGCCGGTGGAGGTGTTGCTGCCTGACTGGCCCTACGACTCGCTCAACATCATCCTCTTTGCCGAATCGGCGGCAGCGTTCGAGGAGTTGACGCTCAGCCATAAGCTCGACGAGTTGAAGATGCAGGTTCCGGATGCGTGGCCGAATACGTTTCGTCAGTCGCGCTTTCTCTCCGCAGTCGATTTCGTGCAGGCCGACAGGCTACGCCGCAAGGTCGCGCTGGAGATGGCGCGGGTCATGTCCGAGGTCGATGTGCTGCTGGTTCCGTCGCTGCGCGATGAGGCGCTGGTAATCACGAACTTTACGGGGCATCCCTCGCTGACGCTGCGTGCAGGATTTGTGGAGATCACCGAGGCCCGCAGCGATTGGGCTCCCGACCCGAAGCATCCTCTGCCGAAGTTCGCGACCCCGCGCCGTGTGCCGTATGGAGTGACGCTGATCGGAAGGCTCTTCGAGGAAGGAACTCTTGCTCAGGCGGGGATGGTGTTGGAGCAGGCGTTTGGAGTAGCGTCGGAGCGGCCGACAGGGTTTTAATGGGGCAGTTTCGCAAAGAGTGTCGAAGTTTTTGCTTTTTGTTTTTCTGGTTGTCATTCCCGGAGGGAATCTGCTTTCTGTTCGTAGGACCACATGTTCTATGTGTCCGCGCTGGTGTTGGTCTCCCGTGTCTTTGCGATGTCCCCAACAAACAGCAGATTCCCTTCGGGAATGACAACAAGAAAAGCAAAAGCAACAGTCCTTTGCAGCGCACACTTTATCCACTATGCTCTTGGTGAAAATACTCTGACCAGCGCGTGAAGGTGATCGTCAGATCGACCATATGCATCTGTGGATCGGCTGAGGACTGAAAGCTTGCACGGGTAGCTGGCCGAACGTCGTAGCGCGGTGTTGTGGGCGATGAGAGACTGGACACAGCTCCCGTCTTAGTGAAAATTGCTGTAAAAAAAACTGTTTGACAAAAGAGGGGGGGCCGTACAAGTTATCCGTAGAGAATTTCAACTTTTTACAAGGATATACAAACACATGGTTGTGTCCAAGCCTTTCCCTCTATCGATCCGAAGAGTTGTGCTGATGACAACTGTTGCTGGAGCAATATTTGCTGGTCTAGCGTATAGAAACAATTCAGCCGTGCTTGCCAGCGCCAATTGTTCTTGTGACGGCACATACTCGCCAGGAAAGTGTTCAAGTGGGCAACGATGCACAGATCAGGGCGGTGGCAACTGTGCGTGGGTAGATGACAGCAGTTGTCCGCAGCCGCAGCAACCGCAATAAGGGAACTATTTCTCTAGCCTAATGAACGATGGACAGCCTATACAGGGATATGGGCTGTCCATCGCATTGTCTCCGCTGTATATGCAGCATGAGAATTTAGTCAGGTGTGCGGATTGAATTCTCGCCTGCCTATCTATCCAGTTGAATCTTTTCTGGTGAGATCGCTCGCCGCTTGTGGCGGCGATTTTTCATTGGTTTATAGCCAACCATCGCTGATGGTCGACGGAGATTAGTAGCATGGCGATTTTTTGGCAAAAGATTCGAAGTGCAGTTCCAACTGTAATTTTCGCCGTAAGTCTCGCTGGAAACGTGACGTTAGGCCTTTTAGCCGTCAAATGGCATCATTCAATGCCAGCAATGTCTATAGTTAATCCAGATGCTCCAAAGCTTGGTACTTATGTTAGCTCGCTAAATGTTTCCTCTCTGCACGGGGATGATGCGGTCCTATCGCTTTCTCAAAAGAACCGTCTAACTGTGCTCTATGTCTTCACCTACGTGCGTATGGTGTCTCAGGAACAAGCAGAAAATATTCAATTTAGCCGCAGCTGAACATGATCGTTATGATTTTGTGGGTCTTTCTTTGACGGCCAAGGGTATTAATCAATATTTGGCATCCTCCCCTTTCAACTTTCCTGTCTATGTTGTAAATGAGGGGAAATTGCCTATCAATTTTAAATTGACCCTTACCCCGGATACGTTTGTGTTCTCGCGAGACGGTGAGCTAGAGCATATTTTTGATGGCTACTATACTTCCGATACTGCAGCGAGTATTTCTTCGCTTTTCGGGGTGCATCTTGAATAGAGTGTTATGTTGCATTGTAATGGTAGGGGGATATTGAGTTGGATGTAGTTCTTCCGTTGCGCACTTAGATAGTAAGGCTTTTATTGATAAGCAGGTGCATTTAATTACATATAGTGGTGAGCAATTGCAGACTGTGTGGATCTTAGATTTGGGATTCTTTTTGAGGCAACCTTCGATTGGCTTGCTGAGTCA
Organism: Granulicella mallensis; assembly: GCF_014203225.1. Classification (GTDB taxonomy): domain Bacteria; phylum Acidobacteriota; class Terriglobia; order Terriglobales; family Acidobacteriaceae; genus Granulicella; species Granulicella mallensis_A. The sequence goes on from NZ_JACHIO010000015.1 coordinate 114,964, forward strand.
GGTCCCGTCCCTCCGGCGTCAATGTTGAGAAAGAGGTACCGTGGCCGAACTCTTTGCGAGTAACAGCAGGAAGTTATTGCTCCTTGTGACTACATGGATGGCCACCGTCTCGGTCATGCCTGGGCAGGTAAATGCAGCAAGAAGTTCGTCTGAAGAGCAGATCTCAAACTCAGAAGCTAAAGTGCTTACCTTCGAGGTCGTTTCTGTTAGACCCCACAAGAATAATGACGGACACGCTTGGAATTTCAGTTATAGAACCGACGGGGTCAATGCTCCAGGGATCACTCTACGGAGATTTATTGAGCGTGCCTACGGAATCTTCAATGATGATCTGATTTCAGGATTGCCTGATTGGGCCAATTCTGCAAGGTATGACATCGAGGCGAAGGTGGGCAATTCAGATATAGCTGAGTTCCAGAAACTCAATCTGGATCAGCGCAGAAGTATGGTGCAGGCGCTTTTAGTGGATCGTTTCAAGTTGGTCGCCCACCATGAAGCCAAAGATCTTCCAATCTATGCGTTGGTCATCGCAAAGGATAGCTCTAAGCTTCAGGAGTCGAAGTCAGGCGCTTTTACCTCGATCAAAGGGGTAGATTGCCTGGTAAAAGCAAGCGAACCCAACTCCCTGGTCGTCCAATACTGTTCCATGGCGAGTTTGGCTCGGATGTTACGTGACGAAGCGAATTTAGATCGCACCGTTGTCGATAGGACAGGACTTACGGGTCACTATGATATTAGCCTGCATTGGGCTGCCGATGAGGATCCCCCTCCTGGTAGTAGCCAACAAGGGACTGGCCTTCTGCCAGAAGCTCCTGGGTCTTCTATCTTTGCGGCGCTTCAGAAACAGCTCGGGCTGAAATTGGAATCGACAAAAGGCCCGGTAGATACAATTGTCATCGATCACATCGAGACACCTTCGCCCAATTAGTAGAGGAATGACAACCAGAAAACAAAAGCAAAAGTACCTGTTGGGATAACAGGTGTGAAGCTCCTCGCTACTAACGAGCCCCCGCACCACGCACAAACGTAATCGTAAGGTCGACAAGATGCGTCTGCGGATCGGCAGACGCTTTGAACCCTGCTGAGTACCCATTCAGCGCCTGCAACGCGGTGTTGTTTTTCAGAAAGCCTTTGATGTACTCCGCATCGTAGGGATCGCCCGGCTTCATGCGCCAGCCCGTATCGAAGTCTTTTTGCGCGACGGGCGAGAGGTTCAGCGGCGTCACGCTACGCAGGTGGTATTGTTCGCCCGGAACAACCGTAACGTTGTAGTTCACGGTGCGCGCGGCGGCATCGAGCGTCGCTCCCGGCTCGACGAAGACATCCATGTAGCCCTGGCGTTTGTAGGCTATGTCTATTGGAGCAAGTGTATCCAGCAGCAACTTCCGTGAGGCTATATCGCCGGGATGCAGCTTAGCCGTGGACAGTACCGCATCGGCGGTGACGATCGGAGTTCCCGCAAAGGCCAAAGTCCCAACATGGTAGGGCGTGCCCTCCTCTACCGTTGCGCTAAGGTCCACCTCGACGCCGGAGGATTCCGGCTGTGCGATCGTCCGGCTTACATGGACCAGCTTTGCATCCAGGTAACCGGCGTCGCGATACGGCTTGAGCAAAACGCTGGCTGTAGTTTCACCGGCGAGGCCTTCGTTGTAAGCCGCGCCGTGCAGCTTCAGGGCGAGCTTGTCTACATCGCTCGACATGGCAGGTGTAGTCCCTTGCAGCGCGATGCTGTGAATATGCACTCCCGGACGGTCAACGCGATATTCGACGACTCGCAGGGGCTGCGCGGTGGAAGGTTCGAGTGTCTCGTGGATCACAGTTGCCGTCACACCCTTCGCAGCCAGTGCCTCTTGAATGGCGGCGTTGATGGCATCCGGCTGATTGCCTGCATCGGGCAACTGACCCTGGAACAGGGGAGCGGCCTTGTGCAGCGCTGCTGTCAATTCCTCGGGCGTGAGCCAGACAAAGTTTTCGAAGCCGGTCGCGGACAGATGCTGCGGGTCCAGTGGCTTCAGTGTGAAGGTGACCGCGAGCGCTCCCGAGGGACCCTCAACGCCTACGCCGACATCGTCGAAGTAGCCCGTGTCGATCAACCGTTGTGCCGCAGTTTGCAGATTCGCGGTCGAGACCTTCTGCCCACTATGGATTCCAGCCGCGGATTCCAGGTCAGCCTGGGCCCTCTTGCCGGGGTTCTTGAAGATGATCTTTCCGGAGGTGTATTGCGCGCAGGCAGGAACGCTCGCAAGGAGCAGGACGATGGTCGCAAGGCTGAAACGTGGCATGGGTGGGCTCAGAGTAATGGAATGCCTGGCTGTACGCAAAACCTATTAAGGCTTGGTGATTATGGATGTCAGTATAAAGGTTACCGTGTGATGGGCTCGGTCGCGTTGCTCGGCAATCCTGGTCGTTTTCAGTGCTTGCTGATCTTTCAGTGTGCGGAAGATCTCCTGCTGGACCTCCCGGTCGGCCAACACACCGGCCTTCAGTTTGGGGTCGTGTGCGAACGCAGACTGTTGACTGGCGGGCAGCGCGGAGCTGTCCACGCCGGCAAGGTGATAGACCTCACCTACTGTAATCGCGAAGGAATAAGCAACGGTATGTGCGGCGCTGTTCTTGTTCGCGCTGGGTTTGACCACGGCATCGAGAAAGCCCTGGTCCGTATACGCTCTCTGCAGCAAACCCTTCCCGATCCGCAAGGCCATGGGTGAGGCAGGATCTCCCACCTTGATCTCCGTGGTCTTCTCCTGCTCAGCGTGTGAAAGAGGAGCAGCAGCCTGGATATCGATCTGGGCAACGCGATAGATCTCCCCTTCGCGTACGGTTGTGCTGGCATCGACCACAAACCGGTTTCCATCCTTGCGAGGCACGGTAAAGGCCGGAGGATCTGTCGCGATGTCGAGATATCCAGCATCCTGAGAGAGGTCGGCGATGTTGTCGCGGATGGCCTTGGAGGTCTCGTAGAGATCAAGGTCTTGCCCGGAGAGCGCGCGTTGAACCTCTACGAGCTTTGGAGCCAGGGCAGGCGATACGCCTTGCAGATGGATCTCGCCCAGAACGATTTGCGGGCTTGAGATGAGTAGCGTGTTGGCGGCGATCGATCCATCGGGACCGCCGGCAGTCTGCATCGCCGTTACCTTCGCATCGACGCCTTTCTCGCGCAGAAGATCGGTGAGAGCCGCTTCTACCTGGTCGGGGAGATTTCCGCTAAGGGGCATCGTGCCGTGAAAGAGGGGGACGCGTGCTTCAACCAGTTGTTCGAGTTCGGCGGGCTGCCACCAGGTGAAGTTGGCATAGTGCACCGGCTGCGACTGGCTGGCTGCGGCAGCGGTCAGCTTGAAGACCAGCGCGTCGCTGTTCACGGTATAGCTCAGGTCGGTGAACATGCCGGTGTCCGCGATTCGCTGTAGCGCGGCTTCAATCTCCTGTTTTGAAAGCGTCCCGGGTTTGAGGGCGGCGATGCGAAGGAGATTGGCGGTATCGGCATCTCCTGCGCCTTCAATGCGGATCTGCTTCGGGGTGTAGGTCTGGGCGGAGAGAGGCAGTGTGCAGAAGAGGCAGAGCACGAGAGCTAAGGCAGAGAGTGCACGAAAAAAGGCTTGCATGGGAAGAAAGGAGAAATCCTCAATAAAAATAAATTGGAATAAGTTAGCAATCGCCGTTCACTGATTTCTGTTCTACGCGTCACGAGTGTATCGCCTAAGCGCAAGTTTTCTGAGGAGTTTTGTATGAATAAATTCATGGTCTCTTCGTGATCCGCTTTATGCAGTCCGACAGGGTGTATCCCTCTGAATCCGTCACACCCCTTCCGGTCACAATCCTGATTCATCTTAAGTACAGGAGCTCACTTACAAAGTGGGCAGTTTGTTTTTAACCAGTCTTGGATAACCAGTCTTGTAAACACGGTAGCGAAGAGTGCTTGTCGATTCGATCGGATGACAGGATCATCCCCTGGCAGATTTTTTTGTAACGTTTTCGTTACGCCCCACACTATCGAGATATGAAGCGGGAAGCGAAGCGTCAATGCTCGTATTTCTGTTTCAACCCGTGTCCTTCTTCTCTCCCGATTCCAGGAATCTGGTTCTCAATTCCTGGCTAACTGGCGGTATGTTTTTGCGCGGGTAAACGAAATGGAAGCAAGGGTATGACTTCTTTTTTGTTCTCAAACGGTCTTCTTTGCTGCATCCCGAAATCTCGTTTCAGGTATTCCGAGAACGGTAGAAAAAATCTCCGAGGAGGATGTTTATGGAAAATGCTGCCGAAATTTCAAGAAATGCGGCCTCAAGTTCGAGGTGGTCCCTCTGCTCGGCTCGTCCTAAAAGCCGCAGCGGTTGCTGCCTGAAGGTGCCGCAACAGATCGTCCACGATCCTGATCCCGCTACCTACGATCAGCAACTCGTCTTCTCCACGGGTGGAGCTCCGACCTTCAATAGTCCCGATCTCAATACCGTGGACCTCTGGCCGCTGCGCCCCATCCCCATCCTTACGGCGACCGTGCGCAACCTCTCCTCCGAGACCTCGGCAAACAATACCCGCATAGATCTCAGTTGGAGCGCATGGGGTATCGGCATGCCGCGCACCGCCATTGGCTCGACCTTCGTCAATCTGGCCCGAGCGGGCTATGCGGGTGCAGAGACAACGCTCTCGTGGCCCACGCCTCCAGTCGTTACCGCGGCTGGCCGCTACGGCATCTTCGTCAGCATTGTTCATCCCTACGACACCGATCCTTACAACAACAACGGCGAACAGACCATGGATGGCTTTCAAACCAGCACAGGCCGCTCCAGGACCTTCGTCGTTCCGGTTCGCAATCCCACCGGCTCAACCCAAACCATTGATCTCACCACGGGCCCGGCACAGGTCGCTCCCTGGACCACCGTTGTCCCCTCCACCCTCACCCTGGCTGCCGGTGCGCAACAGGACGTCATGGTCCACATCAACATACCCTCTTCCGTTCCGCCCTCACCTTCCGGAACCCTGGTCAGCGCGGGCGTCGATGTCCTCGCAACGATCGGCGGAGTCTATCTGGGCGGAATTAACATCGCCATCCTCTTCGACGCTTAAGGAGTCACCTATGAACACAAGAATTTGTACGCGAATGGGTCTGATAGCCGGTGGCTTTGTCGGGGTGCTTGTCTCCCTGGTGAACACGCAATCCAACTGCTGCGGCAACCCCGTCTTTCACGCCACCTTTGCCCAACTGGCTATGGATGGCCTCGTCGTCGCACTCATCGCCGCCTTTCTCACCGCGGCGTTCATCTGCCTGGTTAGCCATCTACCCGTCAAGCCAGTCTTTCTACTCGCCCTTTACATCGGAGTCGTCACCGGCGTTCTGCTCGGATGGCTGGCTTACCACATCCACAATCCTGGTCTGGCGCTGGCTGTCTGTGCCTATCTCGGAGCAGCCCTGGGCTCGCTCGTCTGCCGCATCCTTTGCGGTGACGCCGGCGCCCTGAGAACGGTAGGTGCGCGATGAGTACTATGGCTCCAGCTTGCGGCGCCCAGCAGCCCGGCAATATTCCTACTCCCTTCGATTGGTGGCCTTTCGTAGCCGCGCCTATTATTGGCGGCGCTCTGGTCTATGTCTGGACGAACGGCATTCCCATCATTAACGGGATCGTCGGCGCTAGCGGTGCCGCACTCGGCTTCTCCACGCTCACCGGCGGAGCCGCGGGTGCTGCCAGCATCGCTACCCTCGTCCTCTACTACGTGCTCAAGGCAGATGGCTGCATCCGCTCCGTTCCCAAGGGAGCGAACATCTGCTTCTCGGGCATCGTCAACGACACCACCGACGAGAACTCTACGGCTGTTGACATCCTCGCCCCCTTCGCGATGGGCCCAGCCGGCGTCTTCGATGTCGTGGTCAAGTCGACGTACTGGCACTATGTGACCGATGACTCCTTCTGGGTCTATTGCGACGATGCGGGCGCAGCCATGCTCCCCTGTCTGGTCAAGAGCGAGACTGCCTGCGGAGGCCATATCGGTTCTCTGGTCGGCGTCACCGTTGGCGCCATCGGCGGCGTCATCCTCGGCTACTTGGCTGCAGCCGCAGTGGGCATCGCGATCGGTTGTACCGCCACCGGGTTCTTCTATTTGCTCTGCCTGATCATTGCTTTCATCATCGCCGCTATCGTTGCTGCCGTCGTGGCCTATGCCGGGGCCGTCATCGGCGGAGCGGCCGGAGAAGGCATCGCTGCCGCTGCCAACGCCAACGATCCTGTTGTCAAGGCCTGGAAAGGTCTCAGTCCCGGCGACATCGTGACTGTCCAGGGGAATTGGGTCACCGACGATTCCCTGGGCAACAACGAGATCTTTTACACCACCAGCATCAACCGGACAGGCAACGTCGGCTCGCCAGGCCCTTACACCACGGCACAGGCAGACGACGCTATCCCGTCCGACGACTGCAATTCCAATTCCAACCCGCCGCCGCCCAGGTAACCGCTGGACAAAGGGACAAAGGAATCTGCTTGAGCCGTGCTGTGCTTTTTGCAAATCGGCTCAGGCAGGATTGCAGTGGTTCTCCAATCGGTGCAGAGAGAAATCACCGGGACGGAGTGGCTGTTCTCTCAAGAAAAGGCCGCTCTGCACAAAGTTGGAAGTGCTCAATCATTCGATGGAAGAAAGGTTTTCAGAGTATGTCATGCCCTTGCAGCAGCACGAATTCGAGATCGGGACCGGCAAGATTCCCCTCATCCGGAAGCCTGCCGACCCTGTCTGATATCAAGGCATTTCGCTCCGGGCAGCCCGCCGTGCCTTACGTGGTACATAGGCCGGCAGACCTGCGCATGCTTCTCCGCCCACAAGCCATTCTGCGTCCTTTTCTCAAGCCAGGAGTTTTAGTCAGGATTCCTGAACTCTCTCCAGCCGAGTGCCAGGCCTGGGAGCAACGCCTCACTCCGCTCGTCCAGGAGTGCGGTTGCAACGCCGGCGCCCTTGCCGTGGGTATCTTCCTGGCCCTATCCGTCCTGGCCCTTTTCTTCACTAACATCCCCGACGACTTTCGTTTTCCCTTGCAAACCTATCTCATCGGCTCCGCATGCTTCGTGGCTGGCCTCATCCTGAGCGCCTTCCTCGGAAAGCTGAGCGGGCAGGTGCTGGCGGCCCTGCGCCTTCATCGCGCCTGTCAGGAACTGGAGACAGCCTTGAACCTGCAGCCCGGACCAAGCCGTTGAAAGCATTTACGGCACCCGTTCGACTGCACGCGGGACAGGCTTTAAACTCGTGCCCTTAACAAGCGTGTCATCGAAACTTTATTCGAAGGTTCGGCCGAACTTTTGTTTTGAAGGGGCGGAGCTTCAGCTCCGCCGTTGGTACAACACAGGACGTAAAGCGGCTTCAGCCGAGGAGGGAACGATGTCTATTGGAGCAGTGGCTCCGTCCCCTTGGAATCTCTTTGCTCTTCAGAAGCGCCTGGGTTTGCCCAGGTATCGTTCCCTCGGTGACTAAAGTCACTGAATCCGGCGGTTTCTAACGGCGGGGCTGAAGCCCCGCCCCTTCAAAGCCAAAGTTCTGGGACAAGATTTGATAATGCTCTCTACAGCGTGACGTTCAACTTCTTCGTCCAAGGTGTGGCTGCAGTGAGCGCCTTGTTCACGTTCTCGATGTTCTCGACGCCAACCGTGTTGAGCCAGTCGCGGAACGCGGCCTCACCCTTTACGGCGTAGATCGGGATGCCATCTTTCCAGGTCGCGCGGCCGCACAGAACGCCGTTGAACGCGACACCGGACTCACCGGCGAGCTCCAGGGTCTCGATGAACACCGGGTTCGAGACACCGGCCGAGAGATAGATGAACGGCTTCTCGGTGACGGCTGCCGCATCGCGGAAGTGCTGCAGGGCCTCTGCACGGGTGTAGGCGCTCTCGCCCTTGAAGGCCTTAGTGCCCGCGACATGCTCCATCACGATGGGCACTTCCACCTTCAGCACATCGACGCCGTACTGGGGCTTGGAGAACTCGGTCATGGCACCGGCAACGATCGACGGCTTCTTGCGCGCATAGGCGACGGATTTTTCGTCGCCACCGTCGGCGTCGTAGCCGACAAACTCGAGGAAGAAGGGGATGTCATGCGCCCGGCACTCATCGCCGATGCGCTCGATCCACGCATGCTTCAGGTCGTTGATGTGCGGCTTCTCGAAAGGGGTGTAGTAGAGCAGAATCTTGATGCAATCGGCTCCGGCATTCTTCAGACGCCGCACGCTCCATACATCGAGCAGGTCAGGCAGGCGGCCCGGAGTATTGGAGTCGTAGCCGGTCTTTTCATAGGCCAGCAGAAGGCCCTTGCCGTTGCGCTGCGCTGCTGCCGGGAGGCCGAACTCGGGGTCCAGCAGGATGGCGGAGGCATGCTTGGTGAGCACCTCGGTGACGAGGGTCTTGAAGACCTCGAGGTCGTGTGCGTCGGCGGCTGAGCCGCGTTCTTTGGCCAGCGACTTCTGCAGCGATCCCCGCTGGTCCATGGCGGCGGCGGCAATGACGCCTCGCGCGTCGGAGACGGCCTTCAGGCCTGCGAGTTTTCCGGGAGTGATGGTCATATGGGCAGTACCCCTCAAGGTTCGATTTCGACTGCGATTGTACACAGCGTCGGGGGGGCGGCGCACCCGGCAGTGTGCGGTGTTCGCGCGAGATGTTATCAGCACGTGAATTATTTCCAGATGCCTTGACGCAAAGGGTGCCAGGGCGTGTCACCCTTTCGAAGGTTCAAGCTGAGCCTGAGAGCGGGGCCAGAGTTCAAGTTTTTGTTTTGAAGGGGCGGGGCTTCAGTCCCGCCGTTAGAAGCCACTGGATACAGTGACTTTAGTCACTGAGGGAATGGCTGCTGGGGCAAGCGAGTACTCTTCCGCTTGCAAGAGTGCCTGCCTGGTTGGGGAAAGGCAGGCTTTGATGAGCAGGCCAAAGGTATTCAATGGACAAAGCCGCTCGCTAGATTGACATCGTTCCCTCCGCGGCTGAAGCCGCTTTAGACGCTGCTTCAACGGCGGGGCTGAAGCCCCGCCCCTTCAAAGCGGGCAATCAGGCGAAGAGCTGGAACAACGTTCGATGACGCGCCCTGGGAAACAGCGCTTTTCCCTTTGCGTACTTTGCGTCAAGGCTTTTACAACCGCAGGGTTTCTATAATGGCTGGAATGGAAAAAGAAGAGTTGTTCCGTAGTGGTGGGCGGGCTGCCAGCCAGGCCCGTGCTTTGCGTTTAACGCCGGGGTTTGTTGCCACGGCAGAGGGTTCGGTGTTGATCGAGGTGGGTCATACCCGCGTACTGTGCAATGCCACAGTCGAAAACGGCGTTCCGGGATGGATGCGCAACTCCGGCCGCGGCTGGGTAACGGCGGAGTACGGCATGCTGCCGCGCGCCACGCTGACCCGCACGGCCCGCGAGTCCGAGCGTGGCAAGATCGGTGGCCGTACTCACGAGATTCAGCGGCTCATCGGCCGCAGCCTGCGGTCGGTGGTCGATATGCGCCTGCTGGGCGAGCGCACCATCATCCTGGACTGCGATGTCCTGCAGGCCGATGGAGGAACGCGGACGGCAGCCATCACCGGGGCCTGCACGGCGCTGGCGCTGGCGCTGGGCAAACTGGTGCAGTCCGGTTCGCTCAAGGAGTCGCCGCTGAAGCAGATGGTGGCGGCCACCTCGGTGGGGATCGTCGATGGGCGTGTTCTGCTGGACCTGGCTTACGAGGAAGACTCGCGTGCCGAGGTGGACATGAACGTGGTCATGACAGCCGATGGCGGCCTGGTGGAGACCCAGGCAACGGCCGAGCGTGGAACCTACACGCGCGCCCAGTTGAACGAGATGCTGGACGTAGCTGCGGTGGGGATTGAGGAGCTGTTGAAGGCGCAGCGGGACTGTTTGGCGCTGGCGTAGAGTTGTTGTTGCTTGTTTTTCGTCATCATCCTGAGCCATAGGCGAAGGACCCCCGCATTGGATGCCACCACGGACGCCAGGAGAGACATCACCAATGCTTGTAGTGCGCTTTGCGTCTGTGCCACCACGCCAGAATGCGGGGGTCCTTCGTTCGCTACGCTCTCTCAAGGATGACGACGAAAAACTAACAACAGCAAAAGCTGGTTTGTAACCACCGGAGGGATTCATGAGTTGTCATCATTTCGACGATCTGAAACCAGTCAAGCGTTCATCCACCAGGGGCTGCGAAGAGTGCCTGAAGATGCACAGCTACTGGATCCACCTGCGCGAGTGTCTCGTCTGCGGCCATGTTGCCTGCTGCGACTCGTCGCCGAACAAGCACGCGACCAAGCACTTTCATGCGACGAAGCATCCGGTAATGCGGTCTATCGAGCCGGATGAAAGCTGGGGTTGGTGTTTTGTCGACGAGGTTATGGTGGAGAGCGTCGAATAATATCCGCATGGGTGCCCCTGTTATTCTGGGCTTACACGGAGGGTTTTAGAAATGGCAGAAGAAGCGGTTCATATTACGGTGCGGCCCAATGGTCCACTGCGGGTAGAAGGTCACATCATTTTGAAGGATGCCGATGGCCAGGAATGGGACCTGACCGGCAAGCCGGCAGTCAGCCTCTGCCGTTGCGGCCTGAGCGAGAAGCGGCCTTTTTGCGATGGCGCGCACTCGCGGCAGAACTGGCAGTGCATGGCGACTCCAGGGAATCTCACTGGTAAATAGCTCGTCGCCGAGCCCCATTTTCCGGCAAATTGCCTTCACGGCCCTTTCAGGGGGCCGTGAAGTCGTTTTGGCTCCCATAAAATAGCTTTATATCTTCGATAGAGGTTAGAAACTTTCGCGGTGCTGGTGCGTATCAAGAGTAGACACCTCTGTACGCTTTTCTTTCTGCACATGATTTTTGATTTGGATTAGGTGTCGGCGGTTCATCAACCGCCGGGTACGTTAGGAGCTACGCGATGCAAGCGACGTCAGGCATGAAAACAAGGACATGGTTGGGAACAGGCATGCTGGCGTTGGCCGGAGTGCTTGGCTCCGCAAGTGCTGGGGCGCAGACCCCGGCCGCCGCTCCGCACGCCACCGGCACGGTAAAAGCCACGACGGCTACAGATCTGACAGTAACGGCGACGACGGGCCAGGACTATACGGTCACCGTGCCCTCGGCTGCCAACATCCTGGAAGTAGCTCCCGGCAGCCACGACCTGAAGTCCGCCACGCCCGCGCATCTGGGTGATATCGCGGTCGGCGACAAGGTCATCGTTACCGGAACGGCTGGAGATGCGGGCACGTCGCTGACGGCGCAGCGGATCATCGTCATGAAGTCCGCCGCGATTGCGGAGACGCATGCCGCGGAGTCCGCCGCGTGGACCCAGGGGGGCGGCGGAATCGTCAAGTCTGTGAATGCGTCGGCGGGAACGATCTCGGTCTCGAGCGGCCTGAAGATATTGACCGTCCAGACGGCCCCGGCAACAGTGGTTCGACGCTACGCAGAAGGCTCGGTGCGTTTTGAGGATGCGGTGGCGAGCTCTATTGGAGCCATTCAGCCCGGCGACCAGCTCCGTGTTCGCGGTACGAAGTCAACTGACGGCAGCAGCATCACCGCCGACGAGATTGTGACCGGATCGTTCCGTAACTTCTCCGGTACGATCGCATCGCTCGACAGCGCCGCCGGTACGCTGACCTTGAAGGACCTCACTACGAAAAAGATGGTGACGGTTGCTGTCACCCCGAACAGCGATGTGCGGCGTATCCCACCGGACGCTGCGGCGAGAATGGCTGCGCGGTTGCGCGGCGGCGCCGCTGGAGCTGGAGCTGCCGGAGCCAAGAACGTCGGTGGAGCTCAGCCTCCTGCCGAAAGTGGAGAGCACCGCGCCGGTCGTGCCGGAATGGATCTTTCGCAGATGCTCTCTCACCTGCCGACAGAGACACTTGCCGGTCTGAAGACAGGAGAGGCCGTGATGATCGTCGCTACCGCGTCCCAACCGGGCAAGGCAACGGCCGTCACGCTGCTGGCTGGTGTTGAGTCAATTCTTGCAGCCCAGCCGGCTGGCGAAGCCATGACCCTGTCTCCCTGGAGCATGGGTGGGGCGCCAGAAGGTGGCGGTGGACCCCAGTAAGACCGTTATGCCGTACGCGGCAGATAGAACAAACGCATTGAGATAACGGACCTGCCGCCGCGTATGTCCGAGGTGTAAGTTTTTTTGAACTTTTAGGAGTGATGATGTTTTTGCGCAAGGCGCTGATATTTGCATTTGTGTTTTCGTTGACAGCTCTGCCGGGTGTGGCTCAAACCTCCCAGGCCCCTTCGAGCGGTCCTATTACTGCGACCTTAACGCCTGCCGCCAAAGGGGGCACAAAAGTTCATGGAATCGTCACCGATCCCGACGGCGAGTTGATTCCGGGTGCAACCATCACCCTGACGCCGGCGCACGGCAGCGCCAGCACGGCAACGTCGGGCAGCGATGGCACCTATAGCGTCACGATCGCGCCGGGCAGCTATACGCTCCTGGTTACGATGAAGGGCTTCGCCTCCTACTCGATGACCAATCTGAAGGTCCCCGCGGTGGCCAGCTCGACTGTCGATGCGCAGTTGAAGATCGGTGAGGAGACGCAGGTCATCAACGTCGAAGCCAATGCCATGCAGCTCAGCGTCGATCCGGACTCCAACGCGAGCGCGCAGATCATCACAGGCAAGGACCTCGACGCGCTCTCCGACGATCCCGACGAGCTCTCGTCGGAGCTCTCCGCGCTGGCCGGCCCTTCCGCCGGACCCAACGGCGGCCAGATCTATGTCGACGGCTTTACCGGTGGCCAGTTGCCGCCCAAGTCTTCCATTCGCGAGATCCGCATCAACCAGAACCCGTTCTCGGCGGAGTTCGACAAGCTGGGTTACGGGCGTATTGAGGTGTTTACCAAGCCCGGCACGGATAAATTGCACGGCTCGTTTCAGATCAACGGTGATCCCTCGCAGTTCAACTCGGACAATCCACTCGTGACCACGGTTCAGCCGCCGTATCACACGCTCTTTATGTTCGGGAGTGTGACGGGACCGATCAGCAAGAGCGCGACCTACTCCCTCGGCGGATCGCACCGCAATATTCAGGACGACTCGTTCACCAACGTGAACATTCTTGCGCTGCCTGGCACGACGACTCTCTGCGCTCCGGGACAGATCGGCTGTTCGATCATTGCGTTCCAGACCTCGACGTACTATCCCCAGGTGCGTACGGACATCAATCCGCGCCTCGATCTTCAACTGGGCGATAAGAACGTACTGACCACGCGGTACCAGTATGTGCAGAACGATGCCACCAACGCAGGTATCGGAAACTTCACGCTGCCTTCGGCCGGGAATAACAACACCAGCCTGAGCAACATTCTGCAGGTGAGCGACGCGCAGAACTTCAGCTCGCGGCTCATCAATGAGACCCGCTTCGAGTACGAGCGCGAGCATGTAGCGACAACCGCTCTCAGCAATGCGCCGTATCTCAATGTTGAAGGCACGCTCCAGGCCGGCGGATCCACGGGGCAGAGCAGCACCGACCATCAGGACCACTTCGAGGTTCAGAACTACACATCACTGCAGTTGAAGAAGAACTTCATCCGCATGGGTGGACGCCTGCGTGCCACACGCGAAGCGCTGGACACAGAGAGCAATACCAACGGCACGTTCACCTACACCAGCCTGGCCGCCTATCAGCTCGGCACCCCCAGCCAGTTTCAGATCACCCAGGTCAACAACCATAAGATCGGCGATACCTTCACGGACCTCGGCCTCTATGCGGAGACGGACTGGAAGGCGCGTCAGAACATGACGGTCAGCTATGGCATTCGTTATGAGACGCAGAACCATCTTGCGGATCATCACGACTTCGCACCGCGTGTCTCCGTGTCGTATGGATTGTTCGGCGGCAATGGTGCCCCCAAGACGGTGCTGCGCGGCGGCTTCGGCTTGTTCTATGACCGTTTTTCTCAGACCAACATCCTGACCCTGGAGCAGGAGAACGGCACGAACGAAACGGTATATTCGCTCAACAATACGACTGGCAGTGCGCAGATCCCAGTCGGTTGCACTCCGGGAACCCCCGGAACGCCTCTTTCAGCGTCCCAGATCGCTACCTGTATCGAGGGCGTCTCTGCTTCTTCCCAGACGGTTTACTCTGCGGCCAATAACCTGCGCACGCCGTACATCGTGCAGTTCGCGGGCGGCGCTGACCAGCAGATAAGCCGCATCGGCAAGATCTCGGTGAACTATCTGCATTCGCAGGGAGTGCACCAGTTGGCGACGCAGAACATCGGATTCGATGTAGCTACCCAGAAGCTGAACAGCCAGAACTATCAGTACTTCAGTGAAGGTGTGTTCAACCAGAACCAACTGGTCATCAATGGCAATGTGCAGACGACCAGGTGGCTGTCGCTGTTTGGCTACTACTCGCTGAACTCGGCGCACGGCGATACCTCGGGTGCGGGTGCGTTCCTGACGACGCCGGGCAATATCGCGGCGGACTATGGACGCACGACCTTCTCCGTGAAGAGCCGTTTATTCATGGCCGGCTCGGTGACGCTGCCGAAGTTCATCCAGTTCAGCCCGTTTATGATCGCGCAGAGCGGCAACCCGTATAACATCACCACGGGTTCCGACGACAACGGTGACAGCATCTTCAACGATCGCCCCTACCTCGCGGCTCCGGGCACGCCGGGCGCTAAGACGATCAGTTGCGGAACCTTCTTGGATTACGCACCGGGAACCGCTCCTGCCGGAGCAGTGAAGGCTCCGATCAACTCCTGCACCGGCGGCGGTCTCTTTACCTTCAACTTCCGCTTGACCAAGACCTTCGGCTTTGGACCGTCGACGGTGGTCAATCGCGGCGGCGGAAGCTCCGATGGGAGCAGCCGCGGCAATCGTAACGGCGGTGGTGGTGGCAATCGCGGTGGCGGCGGTCGTGGTGGTGCTCCAGGCGGTGGTCCTGGCGGGTTTGGCGGCGGTGGAGGATCCAGCACCGGCAAGCGCTACAACCTGGCTATCGGGTTGCAGGTGCAGAACCTGTTCAACAACGAAAACCTCGCTACCCCGAACGGAACTCTCTCCTCGGCGAACTTTGGTCAGGCGACGCAGATCACCGGCAACCCCTACACCACGAACAGCGCTCTGCGGCGCATCGCTCTGCAAGCCTCGTTCAACTTCTAGAGGCAGGAAAAAGGAAGTAGGAAACAGCAAACAGTGAAGGCCTCCTGCATGGGAGGCCTTCGCTGTTCTTACCTGCTGTTTGCTTCTCGTGTGGTGAGTCGTTAATTCGCTAAAGACGAATGGTCTGTTCAATACAGCGCGAAGCGCGTTCCCTGATGCTTCAGCATCAGGGAGACGGAGGGAGCCGTAGCCTTCAGGCGACGGAAATAGAGGCTTAGTGACGATGTGGCCTTTAGGCCCGGGCCTTCTTTCGACTGCGGAGAAAAGGCCCGGGGCTAAAGCCCGATTCCTGCCTGCTCCTTATTCCGTAGCCTAAAGGCTACGGCTCCCTCCGTCCCGCGACGCTAAAGCGTCACGGTTTGCGCTTCGCGCTATGGGGTAAGGCTGGTTCTTCAATGAATTAACGACTCACCACACTAGCTGTTTCCCGTTTCTACTTCCTGCCTTGAAAATTCTTCTTCAGCCCCTGCCAGCACTCGTAGTACTCGTGTTGCAGCATGGCTGTGTCCATGGCGAACTTTGTCGGGCGGCAGGCGAAGCGAGTTTCGAACATGAACGCCAGCGTGCCGTCGAGTTTCACCGGCTTCAGCTCCGCCTGGCTCGCGCGCTCGAAGGTTTCGGCATCCGGTCCATGGCCGGACATGCAGTTGTGCAGTGAAGCGCCGCCGGGGACGAAGCCCTCGGCCTTGGCGTCGTACTGACCCTGCACCAGGCCCATGAACTCGTTCATGAAGTTGCGATGGAACCAGGGCGGACGGAAGGTATGTTCGGCCACCATCCAGCGCGGCGGGAAGATCACGAAATCGACATTCGCCGTGCCAGGCAATTCGCTCGGAGAGGTCAGTACAGTGAAGATTGAAGGGTCCGGATGGTCGAAGCTCACCGTGTTGACGCAGTTGAAGAGCCGCAGGTCATACTTGTACGGCGCGTAGTTGCCGTGCCACGCGACGACGTCCAGCGGTGAATGATCGAACTCCGAAACCCACAGGTTGCCGAGGAACTTGGCTACTACCTCGAACTTCGCTCCGTCGCGGTCGTCATAGGCGGCGACCGGGGTGAGGAAGTCGCGCGAATTTGCCAGGCCGTTTGCGCCGATGGGGCCGAGGTCGGGCAGGCGTAGCGGCTGTCCGAAGTTTTCCAGCACATATCCGCGCGCTTCTTTGCCTGCTAATTCCACCCGAAATTTGATCCCACGCGGGATGACTGCGATCTCGCCGTTATCGATGTCCAGGATGCCAAGCTCGGTGTGCAGCCTCAGGCCGCCGAGCTGCGGCACGAAGAGCAGTTCACCGTCCGCGGAGTAGAAGAAGCGATCCGTCATGCTCTTGTTCGCCGCATACAGATGGATCGCGACGCCGGAGTGCATTGAGAGGTCGCCATTGCCCGCCAGCGTCGTCAGGCCATCGAGAAAGTCTGTCGGCTGCGTCGGGAGGGGAATGGGGTCCCAGCGCAGTTGGCTGGGCGTCGTTTCGACCTCGTTGAACGGAGTTGAACGCACAAGCCCGTTGGAGAGACGCGTGTAAGGGGGATGCATCACCGAGGGCCGTATGCGATAGGTCCAGGTGCGGCGGTTGAGATGTCGTGGCGCGGTAAAGGGGCTTCCGCTCAACTGCTCGGTGTAGAGGCCGAGCGGCGCGTGTTGTGGCGCGTTCTGGCCCACGGGAAGACCGCCGGGGTGAGCCTCGGTCGCAAACTCATTGCCGAAGCCGGATTGATAGTGCAGGTTGCTCATCGGGCGTGTTCTCCTGTGCCGCGCCGCTTACTCGCACGCAACAGGAAAGCTTACTCCGAATGGAGGGCGATTGGCTTGGGTTGCCCCGATCAATTCACGGTTGGAGAAACGAATCGGCGGGACACGCCTGAAGCCATGTCCCGCCGATTCGTTTGTGCTGATCCTCTTTGCCTGCTTCGCAAAACTACCGGGGCACAGCGAACGTGTTGTTGCTGCGATCGCTGTCGGGAATCTTGTGCTCCGGGTCGAGGGTTACAGCGGTAACGCGCGTGGTCGTGTCGACGAGGAAGGTATGCGTCGTATTCTGCATCCAGGTCTCGACAGGAATCTTTACATCGATGGGCTGGCCGCCTTCGCGTTCGATCCGCAACGTCGCGGGGAGAAGCAACTGGCCGTGATTGGCGACCGTTACGCGCAGGCCCTTGGCGGGATCGCCATCGACATACTGTGCGTCTGTAACCGCCAGATCGAGCTGCCAGTTGTTGAAGTACCAGCCCCGCCAGAAGTAGCTGAGGTCCTCGCCGCCTTCGGATTCCATGGCACGGAAGAAGTCAGAGGGTGAGGGATGCTTGAACGCCCAGTCGCGAATGAACCTGCGGAACGCGAAGTCGAACCGCTCTGGCCCCAGAATGTCCTCGCGCAGCAGGGTGAGGCCAAAGGCCGATTTGAAGTACGTCACCGAATGGCGGTACTTCTCCTGGATAGCGTCGGCGCGTGTCAGGATGATGGGTGCGGCGGGGTTGGCGAGCACCTTCACGATCTCGTCGGCGGGTGCTCCGCCGCCGGGAGCATACTCGGAGTCGCGCTTGGGCCCATCAATGCCGCCTTCGAACTCATCCGACTCGAAGGTGTCGATGAAGGTGTTGAAGCCTTCGTCCATCCAGGCGTTGCGGCGCTCGTTGAAGCCCATGATCATCGGAAACCACGTGTGGCCGATCTCATGCGCGGTGATCCAGAAGAGCTCCTTGCCTTTGTCGTCGATGCCGTCGAAGAGGATCGCCGGGTACTCCATGCCGGAGGAGAAACCGGCTACGTTGATCGCATTGGGATAGGGGTACGGGTACCAGCGCGCGGAGAAGTGCTCCACGGAATCTTTCAGGTACTCGGTGGAGCGCCCCCACGCCGCATCGCCCGCGCTCTCCACGGGATAGACGCTCTGTGCCAGCGCCGCATGTGCGGGGTGACCGGCACCGGCTGCAATGTTCATCCGCGCCGCGTCCCAAAGAAAAGTAGCCGAGGCGGAGAAGGAGACATCGCGGGTGTTCTCCATCGCGAAGTGCCACGTCTTCGTCCCGCTGGGTTTGGCGGCAACGGCTGCCGCTGCGTCCTCCGCGGTGCGAATCATTACGGTCTTGTCGCTCTTGCGAGCCTCTGCGATTCTCGCCAGTTCAGGCTTGGAAAGAACTTCGGTCGCATTCACCAGTTCGCCGGAGCCCGCAACGATCATATTGGTGGGCACTGTAACGAAGTAATCGAAGTTGCCATATTCCAGGTAGAACTCGTTGTCGAGATAGGGCTGCGTGTCCCAGCCGTGCAGGTCGTCATAGACGCACAGGCGCGGATACCACTGCGCGAGGTCGTAGATCTCGCCCTGCTTCGCCATGCCCCACGAGGTGCGTCCGCCGAAGAGCCCGGGGATGGGGTAGCTGTAGTGGATCAGGACGCGAATCTTTGCGCCATGCGGCAGCGCCGACGCTTCGGACAACTGGATCTGCAGGCGCGTATCGCTGACGACGGTCTGCGCCTTCACGGCAGCTTTGCCGAGGGGCTGCACTTCGACCGAATCCAGGGTGTATCCCTCGGTGAATTCCGTCGATTTGCGCGCGTGCCGTCCGCTGCTGGCGAAGGCCGCCGCACGCGAGTTCTGGCGATAGGTGTTCTGCTCGAGATTGAGCCAGAGCGAGGTCAGGGTGTCCGGCGAGTTGTTGGTGTAGGTAATGACCTCGGTGCCGGTCAGGACCTTGTTCGCCGTGTCGATGGTTGCGTGCAGTTCATAGTCCGCGCGGTTCTGCCAGTACTGCGGCCCCGGCGCGCCGTTCGACGAACGATACGAGTTCACAGGATCAGGCAGCGTGAGCGGCGCGAAGGTCTTCAGCGGATCGTAAGACGCAGGGCTTTGGGCGAGACCTATCGAAGTGAAGGTCAGGGCAGAGGCAAGAAGGAAGGCTGCACGCGAAGGGTTCACACCTTAATCGTACATGGGGATTTCAGCGTCGAATCTCTCGCCACTCGAAACTCGTGACTCGAACCTGAAAGCATCCCTCTGAATGATCGGCGATGCGACCACACTACTCATTAGCAAGCTTCGCCAACGCCAGCGCCAGTACCCGCGTGCCTACCGCAATGGACTCCGGTGTGGAGTACTCGTCCGGCTTGTGCGAGACGCCCGCACGGCTGGGAATGAAGAGCATGGCGGTGGGTGCGACCGCAGCGATGAAACTCGAATCGTGATACGCGCGGCTGACCATCTTTTTGTAGCCCACTCCTTCTGCCTTGCAGATCGCCTCGACCGTTTCGACGATGTGCTCGCTGCTCCTGGCGGGAGCGTCGGCATTGACGATCTCTTCCTGCACGCTGACTCCGCGACGCTGCTCGATCTCTGCGATGTCCGCGTGGAAGGCGCTCAGCACACCGTCACGACGCGCAACATCGGTATCGCGAAGGTCGAGGATCAGGGTGACGCGCGAGGGCACTGAATTCACCGCACCCGGATACACGCCGACCATGCCGATGGTGGCGACGGTATCGACGCCGCCGGAGCTCGTGTTGGCTGCGCGTGCGTGCCGCTCGACGGAGAGAATCATCTCGGCCGCGGCGCACAGGGCATCGCGGCGATCAGGCATCAAGAGTGCTCCGGCATGTCCTCCGAAACCTTCGACTGTATAGCGATAGCTCGCCGGTGCGGCGATGTTGGTGACGATACCCAGCTCGATCCCTTCGCGCTCCAGCAGCGGGCCCTGCTCGATGTGCAGTTCCACCCACGCGTGATAGTGCCCGATAGGCAGTTTCACGCTGGCGAGCGATCCGTGAAAGCCCGCGGCCTGACGCACGTTTGCAAGCGTAAGGCCGGTGGGCGCAGAGGCGTCGGTCTCAGGCAGGCGGTCGAGCATCCTGTCGGCCGCCTCGGGATCGATGACACCGCCGAGCAGCCGCGAGCCGATGCAGCCGATGCCGAAGCGCGTGGGCTCCTCGCTGGTGAGCATCAGCAGTTCAATCGCGCGCTTAGGGATGAAACCTGACTCCTTCAACGACCGCATGGCCTCGAGACCGCCGAGAACTCCGACCGTTCCGTCGTACATGCCCGCATATGGAATCGCATCGGTGTGCGATCCGGTGCCGACCGCGCCGAGGCCCGGGTCGGTCCCTTCCCAGCGCAGGAAGGTATTGCCCACGGCATCCTCGCGCACCGTAAATCCAGCGGCGAGAACCAGCTCTTTGAGCCAGGCGCGCGCTTCAAGGTCGCGCGGCGTAAACACGATGCGTGTCACGGCCTGCGTGGTTCCGGGCAGCGGCCTGTCCTGTATCGGCGGGCAATCGGTGATGAGCGCGAGTTGGTCGAGTTCGCGAAGGAGGCGGTCGGTGTTGATGGTCAGCGTCATATTTTTTGTCAGGTATTAGACGAGGGTATGCCGATTGAAATCTTTATAGATCAGATATTTCGCAGGCTTCTTGCCGATGGCCCCAAACCACTGCGGACAATACGGTGCCATCCAGATGAAGTCGCCCGAAGACGTCGGATACCAGCTATCGCCGAGCCGATAGATTCCACCGCCTTCGAGCATCAGCAGGCCGTGTTCCATGTAGTGAACTTCGACCTGGTTGAGAGAGGCTCCGGGGGCGTACGTCATGGTGTTGCAGGCGAAATCGAACGAGATGGAATCAGGTAGCAGAGCGCGCACCTGGAGGTCTTCATCGCCATTGAGCGCGGTCGCGGGAATCTCCGGCTCGCGACCGATCAGGAACCACGGATAAGGGACTTCGAGCGCTTCCTGATCGGCTGGATCGAGCGGGAGAAAGGGCTTGTCGATGACCGCGACGCGAGCCTTGGTAACGGCCGTCAGCGTGTGCGGGTAGTCGGTCGGAAAGTACGCATAGCCGCCGGCCACGAGCGTGTGGGGCTCGGTTTTACCGGGCTCGTCGAGCGTGAGCTCTCCTTCGAGCACGTAGATCAACCGTTGCGTTGGCCCCTGCGTCAGCGTGCCCTTGGGCTCGAACTCGACGGTCATCTGCGTAAATGCCGCTCCCGCCTGGGGTGCGACGTGCACGATGGCGAGGCCCCCGCTGAGCCCAGGTAGCGGCGTGCGGATGAAGGTGTCCGGCGTAAGCAGCAGGTGATCGCGGCGATTGGAACTGCGAGTGTGTCCAAGGTTGTGCATGGTGTCCGATTCTAAGCGGTTGGAGTTAATGTTTTGCGTGTGGCTTCAGGTGCACCAGCAGGTTAAGCACAGTAGCCAGTGCGGCCTCGACATCTTCTTCACGGACGCTCTCGCCCGGATGGTGGCTGAGGCCGCCGGGCGAACGCACAAAGAGCATCGTCGTCGGCACATGCGGAGCGAGGATCATCGCGTCGTGTCCAGCGCCGGAGAACATCGGCTTCGCATCGTGCCCGGTGCGCTCGGCGGCCTGGTGCAGATGCACGGTGAGCGCGCGATCCATCGGCACGGCCTTTTGCTCCGCCAGCAGCTTCGCGCGAACGCTGACCCCGCGCAGGGCTCCGGCGGCCTCGGCCTTCGTGAGCAGATGAGCAACGGCTGCGTGGCGTGATTCGTCCTTCGGATGGCGCACATCGAGTGTGAGGTGCGTCGTGCCGGGGATAACATTCATCGCTCCGGGCAGGGCTTCGATACGTCCAACGGTGGCGACGAGTTGTGTGTGGTCGGAGGCGTAGCGTTCGACTTCGACGATCCACTGCGCTGCAGCCGCCAGAGCATCGTGACGCAGCGGCATCGGCGTCGTGCCCGCGTGGTTTGCCTGGCCTTCAAAGGTCAGATTTAGCCGCGACTGTCCGACGATAGTTTCGACGACGGCCAACGAGGCGTTGTCGCTTTCGAGCACAGGGCCCTGCTCGATGTGGACCTCGAGTGCGGCAAAGGTATTGGGCGCGAGAGGGCAGCTCTGCGCGATGCGGTCGGAATCGAGGCCGAAGTCGCGAAGAGCCTGCGACACGGAGATACCTGCGCTGTCGGTACGTGCGAGCTGTTCCGCGCTCAACTGGCCGGTGACCGCCAGCGAGGAGAGAAAGGGAAAGCCAAAGCGTACCCCTTCTTCTTCCGAGAAGGCGATGAGTTCAAGGTGGAAGGGAAGCGGCGTTGCTCCGAGTTCTTCTATCGCCGCCAGGCCCAGCAGTACGCCCAGAGGACCATCAAAGGCCCCTGCGTTGGGCACGGTATCGATGTGCGAGAAGAGCACCAGTGTCGGCGCATCGGTCTTGGCGGAGCGGCGAACCGCGCGCAGGTTGCCGGCGTCATCGAGGCGCGCTTCGAGTCCCCCCTGGCGCATCCACCAGGTTAGCAGCGTGTGCGCGTCACGCGTCTTGGGCGAAAGAAACAGGCGCGTCGTCTCGCCGGGAACGTCGCTGATACGCGCCAGCTCGCGGCATCGGGCGATCACTTTAGCAGCACGGGTTGAAATAATCTGGTTCGTCATGGCCCACCGTTTTATCAGACACGCCGTACGGTTGCTTCGATGGTGCCGTGTGGCTCATCGGTTGGAACGAAGATGTGATTCGGGTTCTCCTGCCCAAAGCGGCCCAGGTCGACCAGCAGGTTGTGTTTGTTCGGCATCAGCATGTAAACCTCGTCGATGATGTCGGTGTGATGCAGTGCCGCCTCGGCCATGGCGTAGAGTGTTTGCTGCACCGACAGCGAATCGTGTTTCGCAAAGGTCGTGATGAGGATGTCCCGCAGGTGGCCACGAACCTTGTTGAAGTCGATGCCTGCTTCAATTGCAGCTTTCGTGTAAAGCCATTCGGCTTTGACGGCCGTGGCGAACAGCCGGTCGCTGGTCTCGGGCAGCGTCGTCAGCGAATCTTTGATGAAGCCCATAAAGCCGGATTGCGCGGTCTTGAGCACCGTGAGCCGCTCGAGCCCGCTGGTAATTGCGAAGGCCTGACCCTGCTGCCGCGAGACCGTTGTGGTCTGCCTCTCGTCCGACCCGCGCATGAAGGCCGTCGGATAGGGCTGGCCATCGACGGTAAGCCGCTTCCACAGCGTGGACTCGACGCTGACCTCGACGCTCTCGGCCTGCGGGTTGCGCCCCAGCAGGAAGTCGATGAGCTCCTTGGCATAGTCCTCCATGCTGGTGGCCTTCGACTCTCGCGCGACGTGATAGACCGTGTTCTTCATCGTGTCGGTTGGAAGAATCTTCGCGTTGTCGCCGAGAGTATGCGCGGTATCGAAGTCGCCGGTGAGCAGGACCTGCACCGTCCACTCGTCAAGGTTGTGATGCTGCTCATGCCTGGTCACACGCATCAGTCGTACGCGCGATTTGCCATAACGATTGGAGACAAGTTTTACAGGCATCTGTGTCCTCTTTAACTTCCTCGATAGGTGGTGTAGCCATTGGCCGTCAGCAGCAGAGGAATGTGATAGTGCTGCGCCGGGTCGGCCACGGCGAAGACGATCTCAATCCAGGGATACAGGCCCATGAGTTTCTGTGCCGAGTAGTACTCCGCGGTCGCGAAGTTGATCTTGTACGTAGCAGCTTCGAGCGGCGCGTCGCCAAGCAGCGTCTTGCAGCGGCCATCGGAGTCGGTCTGGTCGCGGCCGATCTCGCGCCAGGTGCCGTCATCGAACTTCGAGAGCGCAAGCGAGACATTCGCCGCGGGGAGGCCGATGGAGGTGTCGAGAATATGTGTTGAAAGTCCCATAAGAAGAAGTCACCGGATTGCAGGAAGTTTACTATGCAATGCCCAACCACTTGCGGAGACGGATCTGGGTGATCTGGCGCTGTTGCTCGGTGGCTTCTTTCAGTTCCGTCGCCGGATCGTTCGCCAGCCGTGCCTGCAGGATAGCCAACATCTCCGCCGCGCTCTTGCCCGTGGCACAGACGATGAAGATGCGGCCGAACTTTTGTTCGTACTCCCGGTTCGCTGCGGCAAGCGCCTCCTGCGTTGCCGTGTCGGGATTGGCAGCGCTCTGTTCGCCTGCAGACCACTTCAAACTCTGGGCCGTCGCGGCTTTGGCCTTGTGTTCGCCGATGCGTGGGTGCGAGTCGAAGGCCTGCTGCCAATCTTTTTCAGGCAGCGCCAGCCATACCTTGTCGGAGGCGGCAAGGAGTTCCTCTGGCGTGTCGAACGGATAGAGGTTCACGACGCCGAGGGCCCAGGCCAGCGAACCGTTGCAGGGCAGGATGATCTTGGCCGCCGTCTCCTGTTCGAGGCGGTTCCAGTCTTCCAGCGTTTGATTGACGGGACTTTGCTGGCTCATCATCACACTCTCTCTGGCCACGATTCTCTCTGCTCAGATCCTCGAAGCTCTTGGCTGATCGAAACCCCGCGGGGCAAGTCAGCTAAGAGCTTCGAGGATCTGCAAATCCAGATGCAGCAGCCAACGTACTAGCTGAGGATAGACTGGCGCAAAGACAAGGACAGACAGAGACGTGACGAGAAAGGTGTCCGGGGCGGCCACATGGACGTTACACCCATGTGCCCCCCGGTTTTGGTCAACGCTTCGATTCCGCCCGCTGCAACTCCGTCAAGGTGTCCGCAGCGGTCGTTCTATCACCGTGCCCGCTGCTGATCTTGCGGAAGAACACCCTACCGTGACGATCGATCAGGAAGGTCGAAGGATAAGCAGTCTCATGCGGCGCATCCCAACGGAGGCCATACTGATTCGTGAATTTGTAGTCAGGGTCAATGACGAGATGGATATTTTCGGGCAGAGGATTCTGTTTGGCCAGAAACTCTTTTGCATGCAGGTCGAGTTCGGCAGGGGGCCCCGGATAAACCAGTAGTACTTGTGCGCCAGCGCTTGCAAACCCACCGGCGTTCTCCACAAAGTCGTGAACCTGACGGACACAATAAGGGCATTGATAACCGGGATATCCACGCAAAACAATCAACACCACGGATGCTTTCTCCGCGAAGCCGGAGAGCATGACTGGCTTGCCTTCCGGCGTGGATAAGGCGAAATCCGGCGCCTTTTGTCCTATGTCCGGTGTCTGAGCTAGAGCTAGAGAGAGTTGAGAAC
The DNA here is from genome assembly GCF_014203225.1 of Granulicella mallensis. Lineage (GTDB taxonomy): Bacteria > Acidobacteriota > Terriglobia > Terriglobales > Acidobacteriaceae > Granulicella > Granulicella mallensis_A. Next base: position 139,978 of record NZ_JACHIO010000015.1, read on the forward strand.
CAAATAACAAGCCGAGCGTGAGCATAATCCCAAACTGCCTTCGTAGCATACGTCTCCTCCGGATCTTGCAGCGATGCATGTTGGAGCCGATTCTTCGCCAAAGGTTACAGTGCAATTCAGATTCACTGAGCCGCAGCCTCAACCTCTTTAGGGTTACTGCAAAGGCGTTGAGGCAACAACTAGGTGAGCGAACAGGATAGCGAGTACTCGCGCCCGCGCAGGGCGGCAGGGAACGCACCGGGCCCGGAATGGCTCCGTTCGAACACGCGCTCCCCCCGTAGCCAGGTGGAGCGCACCACGCCGCGCAAGGTCTCCCCCATGTAGGGCGAGATCGCATGGCGATAGTGCAGCAGCTCAGGCACGACAGTAAAGCTCGCAGACGTATCGAAGGCGACGAGGTTCGCATGCTTGCCCGGCTCGATGGAGCCGACCTCTGTGCTCAGTCCCGCGAGCCGAGCGGGCGCGGCCGAGGTCCACTCGGCCAGTTGCAGGAGCGAGAGCCCACGCCGCTCGCACTCTGTCCAGAGCAGGGGCAAGGCAATCGAAAGCGACGCGATGCCGCCCCAGGCCTCGTCGAACCGCCCGGTCTCTTCGCCAAGCTGCGTCGCCTCAAGCCGCTTCATAGCGGGCGGGCACGGGGAGTGGTCGGTTACGATCAGGTCGATCGTCCCCTCGCTCAGAGCCTCCCATAGCGCCTCGCGATTGGCCGCGCTGCGAATCGGCGGGGCGCACTTGAACAGCGTGGCTCCATCGGCAATCTCCTCGGCGGCGCAGTGGAGATAGTGGGGGCACGTCTCCACCGTCACCGGCAGGCCCTCGCGCCTGGCTGCCGCCAGCATCGGCAGAGCCTTCGCGGTGGAGAGATGCACGATATGCAGGCGGAACCTGTAGGTTCGGCAGAGTTCGAGCAGCATCTCGATGGCCTCAAGCTCTGCCTCATCCGGCCGCGAGGCGAGATAGGTAGCGTACCGGTGCCAGTCGGCTCCGGAGGAGTTGAGGTGCGCGACGGCGGTGTTGATGGAAGGCTCAAGCTCGGCGTGCACCAGCAGCGGCAGCCCGGTGCGGACGATATGCGGAAGCGCGAGCTCCAGGTTGGCACGGTCGATGGCGGTGAAGCCGTCGCAGCCGGGATAGATCAGGAAGCTCTTGAAGCCGGGCACCCCGGCCAGCGCCAGCGGCTCGAGCTCGTGCTGGTTGCCGTCGACCGCTCCGCCCCAGAGCGCGTAGTCGACCAGGCACTGTCCGCGAGCGGCCTTGCGCTTCGTCTCCAGGGCATCGACGTCCGTTGTCTCGGGCAGGCAGTTCAATGGCATGTCGACGATCGTCGTAAAGCCACCGGCCGCCGCAGCGCGAGTGGCCGTGGCAAAGCCCTCCCACTCCGTGCGGCCGGGTTCGTTGATGTGGACATGGGTGTCGACGAGGCCGGGCAGCAGAGCGAAGTCGCCCAGGTCCTCTACGGGTATATCGGATGCGAGCTCGGAGGCGGGCTTTATAGCGGCGATGCAATCACCGTCAATGACGACGGCTGCATCGCGCAGACCCTGGGGGGTGATGACGCGTCGCGAATGGAGAGCATGTACCATGAGGCTGATTAGAGCAGCATCGCAGCTACCTGGGCATCGAAAAAATATTGCAATGTGGTTTTCATTGGGTGAAAACCGCGCAAATACCCCTCTTTCGGCTCTACACTTATAACTTACTTACATGCTGCTCCATGTCCTAGGATTCAGGGGCTGAATGGAAACGAATCGATGCAGGGAAGTCCTGAGTTTATGCAGCAGGCTATTCAGCTTGCGACCGATAACGTTGTCAGCGGCCGCGGCGGCCCGTTTGGAGCCGTCGTCGTCAAAGACGGCAAGGTGATCGCCACGGGCGCCAACCAGGTGACGGCGACGAACGATCCAACCGCGCACGCCGAGGTCACTGCGATCCGCAATGCCTGTACGGCCCTGGGGCACTTTCAACTGGAGGGCTGCGACGTCTACTCAAGCTGCGAGCCCTGTCCGATGTGCCTGGCCGCGCTCTACTGGTCGCGCTGCCGTGCCATCTACTACGGCAACTCCGCGGCGGATGCAGCAAAGGTCGGGTTCGACGACTCTCGCCTTTACGAAGAAGTGAAGAAGCCTCTGAGCGAGCGCACGATTCCTATTGTTTGCATGCTGCCCGAGCAGGCCTGGGAGAGCTTCGTTGTGTGGGAGAAGAGCCCGTTCAAAGTGGATTATTGATTACCGGAATTCAGGGAGAAAAATGACGGCAGAGCAGGAAAACGGTAACGGAACAACGGAGAAGGTTTTGCGCGTAGGTTTGCTCGGTTTTGGAACGGTCGGAAGTTCCTTCGCCGAGGTGCTCGCTGCCTCGGGAGCACAGGATGTGCGCATTACGCATATCTTCAATCGCGACGTCGAGCGCAAGCGTTCGCATGCACGCGCAAGGTTTGTGCCTGCCGATGCCGTGTGGACGGAGCGCGTCGAAGACGTGCTCGAAGCAGCGGACGTAGATGTCGTCGTCGAACTGATGGGCGGGCTCGATCCCATCGAAGGCTGGCTGCGTTCGGCGCTGAATGCAGGCAAGCATGTTGTAACAGCCAACAAGCAGCTCATCGCGTATCGCGGGGCGGCACTCTTTGAGCTTGCGGCGAGCAAGGGCGTGCAACTGCTCTACGGCGCGGCGGTAGCGGGCGGGGTGCCGGTCATTCCGGGGATGTCGCAGGGACTGAGCGGTGACCAGATCACGCGCATCAGCGGCATCGTCAATGGGACGTGCAACTTCATCCTCAGCTCGATGGAGGCCGGCGCGGACTACGAGGAGGTGCTGAAGACAGCTCAGAAGCTGGGCTATGCCGAAGCGGATCCCTCGGCCGATGTCGATGGCTTCGATGCCCGCGCCAAGCTGTGCATCCTCGCGCGGATCGCGCTGCGTGCCGAGATCAATCCCGAAGAGGTTCCCGCGCAGAGCATCTCCCAGATTTCGGCTGTCGATTTTGCCTACGCGAAGGAGCTTGGCTGCACGGTGCGCCAGGTGTCGCGTGCCCAGATCGACGGTGACAGAATTAGCGCCCGTGTCGGCCCGATGCTCGTACCGAAGAACTCGCCTATCGCGTGGTCACATGGCACACAGAACATGGTAGTCACCAGTGGTCGCTTCGGCGGCGATGTGGTCTTCAGCGGCCACGGAGCTGGCGGCCATCCGACCGCCGTTGCCGTGATGAGCGATGTGCGCGCAGTGGCCGAAGATAGTCATGCCGTCCGCCTGCCCGCAAAGAAGGTCGAGGTTTCGGGGGGTGTCATCGCGCCGCACTACCTGCGCTTCGTCGTGGCGGACAGGCCGGGCATCGTTGCGGCGATAGCAGGCGCGCTGGCGAAGTTCGGAGTCAATATCGATTCCATCCTGCAGCATCGCGGATTCGGCGGCGACAGGCTGCCGTTCGTGGTGACCACCGAGCCCTGCAACAGTGCGACGCTCGATAAGGCCATTGCGGAGATTGGCACGATGGATTTCATGTTGGAGCCGCCGTTGTGCCTGCAGATCCTTGTGGTGGATGATCCGGATACGGACTAGCAGGATTGGCTGGTCAGATATCGGCGTCTGGTTGCGTCAAGGGATGTCATTATTGCAATTGACTTAAGGTGCGCTGTCCCATTGCGCGAAGCGCGTTCCCTGACGCTAAAGCGTCAGGGAACGCGCTTCGCGCTATTCGCAACTCATCACATTAGGCTTAAAAACAAAGGCCCTCACCTCGTGAGGGCCTTTGCTTTTAAGCCTGGCGAATTAGTACTTCGGCAACGACTTGTCGATCTTCTCCGCCCACGCGGTGATACCCCCCACGAGGTTGGAGACATTGGTAAAGCCGTTCTCTTTCAGGATGAGCGAAGCCCGCTGCGAACGTGCACCGGACTTGCAATGAACCACGATCTCGGTGTCCTTCGGGATCGTCAGTTCGCCGATACGCGAGGCAAGCTGGCCGACCGGAATCAACGGAGCTCCGATATCCACGATGGCGTATTCATGCGGCTCACGCACGTCGAGAAGGAACGGTTTATCGCCGGCATCCAGACGAGCCTTGTACTGCTCGACGGAGATCTGGGGAATGCCCTCCACCTCGGGAAGATTGGCAACGGCGCTGAAGCTGGAGACCTCAAGCGGGCCGGTCTCTGTAGGCTTCGGGATACCGCAGAACTGGTCGTAGTCGATCAGCTCTTTGATCTCGTGAGTGCCGCAGGCCGGGCAGTCGGGGTTCTTGCGCAGCTTCAGCGTACGGAAGCCCATGCCCAGCGCATCGACCAGGAGCAGACGGCCGATCAGAGGCTCGCCGATGCCGAGGATCAGCTTGATCACTTCGGTAGCCTGGATAACGCCGACGAGACCCGGCAGAATGCCGAGCACCCCACCCTCCGCGCAGGAGGGCACCAGGCCCGGCGGCGGCGGTTCGGGGTAGAGGCAGCGATAGCAGGGGCCTTCCTCGGTGGCGAACACGGAGGCCTGTCCCTCGAAGCGGAAGATGCTGCCGTAAGCATTGGGCTTGCCGGTGAGGACGCAGGCGTCGTTGACCAGGTAGCGCGTCTGGAAGTTGTCGGTGCCGTCGGCGATGACGTCGTATTCCTTGAAGATCTCGAGCGCGTTGGCGCTGGTGAGCATCGTGTTGTGCTTCACGATGTTCGTGTTCTTGTTCAGGCCCTTGAGCATCACCTCGGCGGAGTCGACCTTGAGCATGCCGACGGTGGCCTGCGAGTGGATGATCTGGCGCTGCAGGTTCGACTCGTCCACGACGTCGAAGTCGACGAGCCCGATGGTGCCCACACCCGCGGCGGCGAGATACAGCGCCATCGGCGCACCCAGACCGCCGGTGCCGACGCACAGGACCTTCGCGGCCTTCAGCTTCTGCTGGCCCTCCATGCCCACCTCGGGCAGGATCAGGTGGCGCGAGTAACGGGCGATCTCTTCGTTAGAGAGCTTCGGGAGTTCGGTAGCGGTTTCGGGGGCTTCGAGTGTAGCGTTCATGGTGTCCTTCAAGTTTAGCTGGCTACGGTCGCCAGAGAGCAGATTCCCTCAGAATGACCGAAAAAAGCAAAGGCCTACAGAGAACAGATGCTCTCAGTAGTGCTTGCGATTCGATGGGTAGAAGGAGGGGGGTGGGGTGTTCGCGCTGGTTAGCGACAACAACCGCCGGCAATGGAAGGGATAATCGTCAGTTCGTCGGTCGCCGAGACGGCGGTCTCTTCCTTGGCCGGAAGGTAGCGAACATCGTCGTCGTTCAGGTAGACATTGACGAAGGAGCGCAGCTTACCCTCGGGGGTAAAGAGGTGCTGCTGCATGGCCGGATGCGCCGCAACCAGCGCGGCAAGCCCTTCGGTGACGGTCGTGCCTTCTACCGACACAGATTCCTTCTTGTCGGTGTAAGCACGCAGCGGTGTGGGGATATTGATCGTCATTACTTTGATTATCGCCTATTCCACCGCGATGGTTTGCGGCTCAAATGCCTTGTCGTCCTCACCCTTGCCGGTCAGCAGGAAGGAGTTGGTGATCTTTGCAGCGCCCTTTTCGACCGCCGTGATGACATAACTGCAGCCGAACCAGTGGGCTTCGGCGAAGTCGGTCGGTGACCACTGTGCCGGGTGGTCGGGGTGCGAGTGGTAGAAGCCGACGATGTCGTATCCGGCCTTACGGCCCTCGCGCTGCGCCTTGATAAGCTCCTGTGGAGCAATGTGATAGCGGTTGTGCGCGGAGTCGGTGCGGGTGTTGCCCGCGCGAACCAGGGCGGCCACGTGAAGGCCCTCGTCCGAGGTCTTGCCCAGCATGATGCCGCAGCACTCGTGCGGATAGGTCTCCTCGCCGTGGGCGCGGAGTTCGTCGTAGAGCTGCTGCGAGAGCTTCAGGCTCATTCTGTGTCGCCCCCTAGATTTTCCGAAGACTCGGGATGCTGTTTCTCCGTCCAAAACCGTTCAGACAGGTACTTGTCCGCCGAATCGCAGAGGATGGTCACAATCACTGCCTCACGGCCGGCCTTGGCCTCCGCTTCGGCGACATCCAGAGAGGCCGCCACCGCCGCTGCCGCCGATACTCCGACCAGCAAGCCTTGCGTGCGGCCAAGCTGCTTGGCCATTAGGTAAGCCCGTTCGGTGGACATCGCGATATTGGCATCGGCCAGGTGCGGGTCGTAGATCGGCGGAACGATCGCCGTTTCCATGTGCTTGAGCCCTTCGAGGCCGTTGAACGGCGAGTCCGGCTGCATGGAGAGGCACTTGATCTTCGGATTCAGCTCGCGCAGCCGCCGCGTGGTGCCCATGAACGTGCCGCTGGTGCCCAGTCCGGCGACGAAGTGCGTAATCGCGCCTTCGGTCTGCTGCCAGATCTCGTTGGCCGTGCCGTAGTAGTGCGCACGCCAGTTGTTGTCGTTGCCGTACTGGTCGGCGTAGTAATAGCGGTCAGGCTGTTCGGAGGCCAGCTTGCGGGCCTGGCGAATCGCGCCGTCGGAGCCGTCAGCGGGATCGGTCCATACGATTTCAGCGCCATAGGCATGCAGGATGCGCTTGCGCTCCGGCGAGACATTCGACGGCATACACAGCACGACAGGGAAGCCCAGGGCCGCGCCCAGCATCGCATAGGCGATGCCGGTATTGCCCGAGGTGGCGTCGAGCAGGGCCTTGCCGGGGGTGAGCAGCCCTTTGCGCTGGGCATCCGAGACGATGGCCGAGGCTGCGCGGTCCTTTACGCTGCCGCCGGGGTTCGCCCACTCGGCTTTGCCCAGAATCTGGACGCCCGGCAGGTGCTGCGTCAGGCGGTCCAGCCGCACCAGCGGCGTGTTGCCGATGCGGTCGAGAATCGTGGTTCCAAAAGTTTTTACAGGTGCAGAGGTCATGATTAATCGTTTATTCGGTCGCTTCTTCCGGCCTGCGATTGAAGCCGCTGGTGCCGATGTGCGACAGTTGATTTGAGTCTAATGGAACTCCGCCGGTCTGCAACCCAAGGATCGCTGCGGCAAAACGAGATTGCAGGTCTGAAGATCCGATGGCAAAGACAAAAAAGTTACCTACCTTCGATGAAGTACTGTCCTCCCTCGGCAACGAGAGATTTGATGTCGCACCGGCCGGTGCGGGTGCAAACCACGGTTCGGGAGCGTATCGCGTGAGCAAGTACGGCTGCGCGGCGGAGATCGCCCAGGGGCCGGACAAGGACGCGCCGCTGCGCATCGTCTCCCGGCCGGGCTTCGTGCTCGGCGGCGAGATCGCGCGTCTGCTCGACCGCGGCTACCAGAAGTTTTTCAAGACCAGCCGCCTGGAGATTCCGGCTACCGCCGACCATCTGCGCGACATCCACAGGTTCAGCGAAGAGCTGAAAGAAGCCGCCGGCGCCCAGACCCTTTACAACGAGGCCCTGGGGACCACCAGCGACAGCTACATGTACGACCGGGTCAAGGGCCGCGAGTAGACGGTTTAGGCCGCGATTGAAGCTGACAGGCGAACTCCGAGTGCGTGCATGACTTTGAGTACCGTGCCGAACTCTGGATTGCCTGTGTCGCTCAGTGCACGGTAGAGAGCTTCTCGTGAAATGCCTGTATCTTTGGCGAGCTGCGCCATGCCGCCACGGGCACGCGCGACCGTACCAAGGGCCTTTGCGATATATCGCGGGTCGTCGCTCTCTAACACTTCGGTCAGGTAAGCCGAAATTGTCTCTTCATCGGTCAGATAGTCTGCGACATTGAATGGTTCTGTATATATGGCCATAATCACTCCCGTCGATTTGGGATGCCAGTGCATACTGTAACCCATAGGTTACTTCGGCGCGAACGCTTTACCGTCGCCGCGTCTGCGCCCTTTGCCACTCCCGATAGGCCTCGCTCTTGCCAATCCCGCGAGACTTGGCCACACGCTTAAGCGCATCCATCTCGGAGATCTTTTCGCCGATCATCATCGCCGCGACCTCTTCGGCCAGTGTCGGTTGCCCCGTTGCAGCCTCAGCTTCCGAGGCCCCTCCCGCCGATTCCCCCGCAAGGAGCAATACCATCTCGCCGCGCACGCTGGGCCGTGAACGAAGCTCCGCCAGTAGCTCTGAGGCCGTGCCACGAAGAAACTCCTCATGCAGCTTGGTCAGCTCACGCGCCAGGGTGACACGCTTCTCCGAGCCAAAGACCGCAACAACGTCCGCCAGGGCATCGACGATGCGGTGCGGCGTCTCATACACGATGTGCGTGGTCGCCTCTTCCGCGTGGGCCATGGCAGAGCGCAGCGACTCCAGCGCCGACCGCCGCTGGCCTTCTTTGGCCGGCAGGAATCCATGAAAGCTGAAATGCTCCGAGGGCAGCCCACTGGCGATCAAGGCGCTCAGCGCGGCGTTTGCGCCGGGAATAGGAAACACATCGATCCCCGCCGCAATGGCTTCGGCAGCAATCGTCGCGCCGGGATCGGCGATGCCGGGCATACCGGCGTCGCTGACGACGGCGATACGGCCACCCGCTCGCAGGGCCTCGATCAACTCGCTCGCCCGCGCATTTTCGTTGTGCAGGTGATAGCTCACCGTCGGCGTCCGAATCCCAAAGTGGCCCAGTAGCTTCGCTGTCTGTCGCGTGTCTTCACAGGCGATGCGATCCACCGAACGCAGCACCCGCAGGGCGCGCAACGTAATGTCCTCAAGATTGCCGATAGGCGTAGCCACCAGATAAAGCCCCGGCGCCAACGGCTTGTCTATCGACTCACCAACCCGCTGACCCGCTGACTCGCTGACTTGCTGACTCGCTGTTTCACTCACGACCGCTCCTGTGCCTCGCGGGCCGGGCGTGTCAGCTTCATCTGCTGCACCGCGCGCGAGAGGCTTTGCGGCGTAAGGATGCCCAGGATCGCTCCGTCTTCGACCACGGGAATAAATTCACTCGCTCCTTGAGAGCCTGCCCGCCGCAGCGCGACCACGAGCTTTTCCGAAGGCGATGCCAGTTGCAGGCCGCGCGTCATGACACCCTGCAGATAACTGTCTCCCGTCGCCTGCAGGTGGTCCGCAATCGTCTGCCGCGAGACCGACCCCACCAGACGGTCTCCACGCACGACAGGGAAGACGTCCTGCAGGCTGTGCAGGGTGCGATCGAGCGCTCCCTGCAAGGTGTCCGAGCTCGACAGCAGAGTGAACTCCGTCAGCATGACATCCCTTACCAGGATGGTGTCGTCGTTGGCGTTGAGCGTCTGCCGAGCCTGCATCTGGGCTCCGAACAGGGCAAGGCAGCCGAACAGGAAGATCCATAGATTCATCAGCACGATGCCGGCCACCAGCATCGCAATCGCGAGCGCGGTGCCCAATCCAAAGGGAGGCCTTGCCGCCCGCGGTGCCGGAGCGGCGTTAGCACCGGCCGTGCGCGAACGCAGTATCTGCGTCGAAGGCAGGGCTGCGGTGGGCAGCAGGTTGACCGCACCCATCGCGAACTGCGTCCACACAAAGCTGCGCAGGATGTGGCCGATGGAGATCCAGGGCTGCGCCAGCAACGGTACATGCGGATCGATGGAGTAGCTCAGCCCCAGCAGCAGCAGGCCCATGCCGAAGTTGGCCAGCGGCGCGGCCATTACGATGGCCTGCGTTGGGCCAGGAGCGCCGTCTTCGCGCGGAGCCATGGCCATGACACCGCCGACGGGCAGAAGAAACAGGGCACGCAGGTGCATGCCAGTGTAGGCCGCTACGATGGCTCGCGCTGCCTCACGCACCACGACAGCGAATACCAGCGCCAGCCAAAGGCCAAAGCCGCGTAGCGGACTGCCGGTTGCGGCGATGGAATAACCCACTGCCAGCGCCAGCAGCACCGCGAAAGAGATGTGGATTCGCAGGTCGACACCCATGAACCGGCCAACCGGAAACGAAAAACGCAGCATAGCCTCCATTGTAGGCTCGCTGTATCCTCGGAGACGATGCGCGTTATCGGTGGGAAGTTTCGGTCAAGAGTTTTGCAGTCGCCACGAGGGCTTGCCACGCGTCCTACCAGCGACCGGCTCCGTGAAACTCTGTTTAATATTCTTGCGCTGCGTATTGAGGGCGCTCGCTTCGTCGACCTCTATGCGGGCTCCGGCGCCGTAGGGATCGAAGCCCTGAGCCGTGGCGCACAGTTCTGCTGGTTCGCCGAGAAGGCTCCTGCTGCTGTCACTGCTATTCGTACCAATGTCGCAGCGTTGAGGCTCCAGGGTGGCTATGCGATTGAAGACCGCAGTACCGGACGTCTCCTGCACGGGATGGTCAAAAATCTGCATGTAGCGGATATTGTCTTCCTCGATCCACCCTACGAGGCTGCCGAAGACTACAGCACAACCCTGAGCTTCCTCGCACAAAATCAAGCGACGCTGCTGGCCGAGGGGGCGGTCGTCATCGCGGAGCACTCCCGCAAGAAGCCACTCTCGGAAAGCTACGGAAACCTTGTCCGCACACGCGTTCTCGAGCAAGGCGATGCAGCTCTGAGCTTCTACAGCCTCTCTTCGCTGAGCTCCTCATAGCTCTTAGCTGAATCCATCCCCGCACTACGGTGTGAAGCCGCCACCGGTATGCTCTCCGGTCCGCAGATCGATAGCAAAGGGAACATCGCGATCCGTTCGCATATTCCATCCGCTGCCGTGCAGCTTTCCGTCTGCGACTTCGCCAAGTTGCACGCCCTCCCAGCTCAGGCGTCCGCTCTCCCACAGCAATCCCTCGTTTCCGACGGCTGCAACGTGATGAAAGCCTGCCAGCAGCAGAAGGCCTTCAATCGGAGCGGCAAGAATCTGTGTCACAGGCCGCAGCGGCAGATGCAGGCAGCGCTCCGGCTGCAGCGTGTCGACGAGATAGGCATAGCCTCCGGCAACCGCGAGCAGGTCATCGCCGCGCGGGCAGGCGAACACGCCGGAGGGCAGCGAGGGGTCGCGGAACCCCAGCGCGCAGGTGGCAAGAAAGACTCCGCCGGCCGCGGGCTTCACGTTGAACAGCAGCGCGCCACGGGCCATGGCATCCTCTTCGCCGGGCACGTAGAGCGGGTAGACGAACTGCCTTGCCGGGGCAATCAGTGGAGGCGCCGCCAATACCTGTACCGACCACGTATGAGGAAACTCTTCGTGCACGATCGCGTTCATCGCAGATGCTCCCAGCCCTGCGGCGCAAGCGCGGAACGCGAGCCATCGGCTGCAATCAAGGTCACTTGAGGCGCACGGCGTTTCTTAGCGACGACACGCCCGATGACTGTAAGAGGCACGCCGCCCAGCTTGCGCGGCATCTTTACCGAAGCTTTGGCCGTGAACAGAAGCTCGTAGTCTTCGCCGCCATGCAGCGCCGCCTTCAAGGCTGCTTCAGGCTTCAGTGGTTGCGCGAGAGGATGCAGCGGAAGGTTGGCTGCGTCGATCTCCGCGTTTACGCCCGAGGCCTCGCACAGGTGGGCCAGGTCCGTTGAGATTCCATCGCTGGTATCGATGCAGGCCGTCGCCAGTTTGCGCCGGAGCAGCGCCTGTCCCGCAGCCAATCGCGGTTGAGGAAAGAGATGAGGATTCATCGACGAGGCTGTCTGGGTCTTTCCTCCACGTCCGTCCTGTACCTGCGCGAACTCCGCCGCCGCACCGCCGAGTGCCCCGGTGCAATAAATCAAATCTCCCCCGCGAGCGCCCGAGCGCCGCAACGCCTGTCCTCGCGGCGCAGAGCCTAACAGGATGATGTCGGCCAACACCTGTTCGCTGGGCGACTCTGAGGTGTCCCCACCTGCCAGCGGCACGCCATGCTGCTTGGCGAGTTCCAGCAGTCCATCGAGAAAGCCATCGAGCCAGTCTGTATCGCGAGCCACGGCACGCGGCAGGGCCAGCGAAAGAAACGCAGCCATAGGATGTGCGCCCATCGCCGCGAGATCGCTCAATCCCCGCGCCAGGGTGCGATGCCCGATCGACTGCGGCGAGTGCCAATCGCGGCGAAAGTGCCGGCCTTCGAGCGAGAAGTCCGTGGTCACCAGCAGATCTTCTCCCGCACGAGGACGCAGAATCGCGCAGTCGTCGCCGATGCCCAGACGCAAGGCCGTTGACGCTCCTCCGCCAGTCCGTCGGCGAATGCGTTCAATCAGGGCGAGTTCGCCGCCTTCGTGCAAGGGCGTTGACGAACTCCGAGGATGCGAGATGCGAGGCATGTCTTCTCAGGATACTTCGCAAGTTTTGTTTTGAAGGGGCGGCGCTTCCAGGCTACGGAAACCCTTAGCTGAGAAGAGCGTCTTGATCTTTAGGGCCAACGGCCCGTTTCATACCAGCCTGGGGTGGAGCGCAGCAGCGAGCGATTTCTAGCTCGCTGCAAGAGTAGCCCCAGGTATAGGATGAACAAGAAAGCAGAGGGCTGTAAGCCCGATTCATCGTGCAGGCATGATGAGTCGGGCCTACAGCCCTCAACTTCTTACTCCTGCACGTGACCTGGGGCGTCGCTCCCCGAGCCACCACGCTATCGCGTGCCGTCTCGGGTTTGCTTTGCCCCAGGCTGGTATGAAACGGGCCAACGGCCCTAAAGATCAAATAGGGACTTTCCACAGATGCTGAAGCCCCGCCCCTTCAAAAAAAAATCTGGCGAAATCTGGGATGTGGCTTGATGACGCACTCTGAACTTCGACGCCGGAGGAGACGACCCGCAGTCGTACGATAGACTCGCAGGCACGCTGCCGCGATCTCTCCAGACTCTTCCCTTTGAGGACTTATGCACCGAAGACTGTCCCTGTTGTCTGCCTGCCTCTGCCTCTTGTTTGTTCCGCTTGCTGTCTACGCGCAAAAGAATCCGATTGCGCTGACGGGCACCCTGGTCATGCCGCAGGAGGTCATCCCGCAGGGCACGGTGCTCATCCAGAACGGCCGCATTCTCGCCTCGGGCGCAGACGTCAAACTGCCTGCCGGGACGAAGGTCGTACGTACGGAAGGCATCATCGCGCCTGGCCTGATCGATCTGCACAATCACCTTACCTGGAATATCTTCCCGCGCTGGAAGCCGGTTCAGGAGTTCGGCAGCCGCTATGACTGGCAGCAAAAGCCCGCCTATAGCGTGCTGATGGCAGTGCCCCACAACGCCCTGGTCAAGCAAGGGCTGGAGTGCGAGATGGAGCGCTACGCGGAGGTCAAAGCGATCTCCGAAGGCGAGACCAGCGTCACCGGCAGCCTGCCCTCTCCCTGCGTGAAAGGGTTGGCCCGGACCCTCGATTACGACCCGGAGTTGCAGGGCTCTTTCGGCAAGATCATCTACAACGTCTTTCCCTTCCAGATGAGCGAGCAGGAGCTGGCTGACGTCACAGCAGCGCTTTCAGCCCAGCCCCGCGGTGCGCTGCTCATCCACGTGGCGGAAGGAGCGCCGAACGACGCCTCGGCCGCGCGTGAGTTCATGCAGCTCAGGGGACGCGGCCTGCTGCGGCCCGGCGTCTCGCTCATCCATGGCGTTGCACTGAAGCCTGCAAACTTTGCGGAGATGGCGAAGCAGGGCGTCGGCTTCATCTGGTCTCCGCGAAGCAACATCGAGCTCTACGGCGATACCGCCAACGTTGCCGCCGCACGGGCCGCGGGCGTACGCATGGCCCTGGCCCCGGACTGGAGTCCGACCGGCAGCGACGGCCTTCTCGGGGAGCTGAACTATGCCTCGGTCTGGAACCAGGGGCAGTCTCCGGCCCCGTTCACGGAGCGCGACCTGGTCCTGATGGCCACCTCCAACGCGGCGGAGCTGGCCGGGTTGTCGGGGCAGATCGGCTCCCTCGCTCCTGATCATGCCGCAGACCTCCTGGTGGTCCGCAAAGAGGGGCAGGACGCCTACTGGACCCTCACTCACTCCACCCCGCAGGACTTGCAGCTCGTCCTGATCGGCGGCGATCCCCTGTACGGCGATCCTGTTCTGCTGCAACAGGTTACGGGAAATCAAGGGGAGCGTCTCAAGGTGTGCGGCACGTCAAAAGCGGTCGTCGTTGACGGCAAACCGTTTGCGGAGACCGAGAAGACGCTCGATCACGCTCTCCATCAGTTTGGGCGGCACCTGGCTCCGCTGTCGGAATGCGGGAATTAAAGCCGCATTTGAGATGCCCGTGACCAACCCAGGGTTGCCGCAAGAGTCCCACTCCCCTAGAATAGGGAGTGCTGGTTTGCGGTATCCCTGAAAGCGGGCCTGAGCTTTTCAAAGCCGTTTCAAGGATTACCCCAGTCGTGTAAACTGCGATTGCAGTCGCAATAATCTCCGGCCTCCGAGTGATTTGTTCCTCACCTCAAGAGTTCGGGTTCGAGGCCGTCATCGTTTTGAAGAAGCGCTACATCGTATACGTCACACGCGGAGAGAACGGCACGGTAGACCGTGTCCTGATTCCTATGCGCTACGTGACTGTGTTCGTAGCGTCGGCCATCGTCGGTATGTTTACCATCGCGGGCATGGCGGGTTCGTACTCCCGGATGCTGGCCAAGGCCGAGACGACTAACCGCCTGCGCGATGAACTGGCGCTTACCCGCAAGGACTACGCTCACCTCGAAAAGACCGCGCACGAGAAAGATGTGCAGGCGGCCAGCCTTGGTTCCCTGGCCAGCGAGGTCTCCGCGATCTATGGTCTGACGGCGGGCAAATTCATGCTGTCGCACGGCCTGCACACGCCGAAGACCGTTGTTGCCGACTCCGCGAAGGCTCCGCTGAAGGATGACTCCACCGATCTCACGGACGACAACTACTACAAGTCGCTCGACACGTTTTACGCTCTGCGGAGCACGGCTGCCCAGGGCCTGGCGGCACGGAACCTGGGACAGGGACTTGATCAGAGCCTTGGTGCTCGTGGCACGTTGAACGGTTTTGCCGGTCTCGATGCTGATTCGAACCTGTTCAACATGCCCGATATGTGGCCCATCCTTGGGCCGATCACCAGCGGCTTCGGCGAGCGCATCGATCCTGTGCTGGGCATGGGCATTGGCGAGTTCCATAAGGGAGTCGATATCGGCTCCCCCGATGGCACACCGGTGCACGCTCCTGCCGAAGGACGCGTCATCAAAGCAGGCATGGGCTCAGGCTATGGCCGTGAGATCGAAATCGACCATGGCAATGGCATCGTTACGGTGTACGGCCATCTGCAGGGCTACAACGTGACCGAAGGCCAGACAGTGGCAAAGGGCGAGGTCATCGGCTTCGTCGGCCACAGCGGCCACGCGACCGGCTCGCACCTGCACTACGAAGTCCAGGTTCGCGGCACGGCGGTAAACCCGCACAAGTATCTGCGGACGACCATGGCACAACTCGGTGGCGGACCGACCGGCGGCCTGTAAATACCTGTAAAGCCATCAAAGGAGTTCTGTGCGTCACTTCGCTCGACTCGTCCTTTGTCTTACGCTGTCAGGGCCTTTTCCGCTTTTCTCGCAGACAGTAGTTGTTCCTGCGACCCAATCCACGCTATCCCGGCACTATGAACCAGGCGAACGCCTTGTCTACAGAATGCACGGCATCAACGAAGGCCATTCCTCCACCCGCCGGTACGATGCTCTCGCAACGGGACTCGTCATAAAGGACGCCTCGGGAAACTTCATCGAGCAGTTTCACTGGTCGGACGTACATAGCAACGGCGAAACCTTCACCCTCTCTCCCGAAAGCCAACAGCTTCAACAGACTGTCTCCCTCGATCCGGGCCACCGTCTTGCCATGCCCAGCCTCACGACGGTGCAGCCGGCACTCATCGGCCCCATTGCTGACCTGCTCACGTTCTACGCCGATGTCCAGCTCGCGATGCGGCAAAAAGGCCTTATCCATGTGGGCGATCATGTATTCGTCAAACGCAGCATCCCCAACTCCTGGGCGTACGGCACTCGTGTTCTTCTCGGTCAGGATGTTATCGACTTCGACATCACGTTGCAGTCGGTCGACGAGGCCACGCACACGGCCATGCTGATCGTGCGCCACGTTCCTCCCGCGGAGCTTCAGCTCAAATTGCCCGCTGCGTGGATGCTCAAGCCCGTCGGCTCTACGCCGAACAACTGGGTGCAGGTGGAAAAGACCGAGGAGGGGAAGTACATTGCCGGCATCGGTCACGAGACCTTTGAAGCCGACATCAAGATTTCGCTGCCGTCGGGCCGCATCCTCTCCACCACCATGGACAACCCTGTAGATGTCCTGGAGCGGACGTGCGATGACGCCGACCTGGCAACCTGTGGTGAACCCTCGAGCTACCGCATCCGGCGCCAGATCAGCCTGGACGCTCAGCCGAATTAGCGCGAACTGCGTGGCCCGCGAGCAATCAACGTCGCCACATACCCCGCGCCAAACCCATTGTCGATATTGACCACCGTGATATTCGGCGAGCAGGCATTCAGCATCCCCAGCAGCGCCGCGACGCCTTCAAACGCCGCCCCATAGCCGACACTCGTCGGCACGGCAATCACCGGTGCTTCAACCAGCCCACCCACCACGCTCGGCAACGCGCCTTCCATGCCCGCACAGCAGACGATGACATCGGCCGCCCGCAGCTTGTCGAGCTGCGCCAGCAGACGCTGCAACCCAGCCACGCCCACATCGGTGATGCGTGTCACTTCGGCCCCGAAGATCTCCGCAGTCACCGCGGCTTCCTCCGCAACCGGCAGATCGCTGGTGCCCGCGCAGAGGACTGCGACGCGTCCCTGCACCGGTGGAGCGTTCTGGGCCAGCGTAATGCAGCGCGCAAGTTCGTGGTGCTGCGCCGCAGGCACGGCTTCATGGACGGCGGCGAAGTGCTCCTGCGAGGCGCGAGTAGCAAGCACGCTCACGCCGCTCGCAGCGAGCCTCCCGAAGATGGCCGCAACCTGCTCCGGCGTCTTGCCGGCGGCAAAGACGACCTCCGGCATCCCCGAACGCAGCGACCGGTGATGATCGAGCTTGGCGAAGCCAAGATCCTCAAAGGGCAATGAGGCTAGCCTGTCGGCGACCTTTTCGGGAGTGGTTTTATTGGCTTCGAGCTGCCGCAGCAGCTCGAGCACGGCCTCACGACGCATGGCTGGAACGCGCTCCCATCAGCATTTCCACGGGCAGCAGGGCATTCATCGAACCAGAGCGATACCCCTGCGTGTCGAGCGTGACATAGGTGAATCCAGCCGCGCGAACCGCTGCGGTGATGCTGTCCAATGTTGTCAGCGTCAGCCCCTGCGCAAGCGTGCCGCGATCCAGCTCGACGCGCGCCAGCTCCCCGTGATGCCGCACCCGCACATGCAAAAATCCAAGCTCGTGCAGCGCATCTTCGGCCTGCTCGACCTGAAGCAACGCCTCGCGGCTTACGGGCCGGCCATACTCCAGACGCGACGACAGGCACGCCGAGGCGGGCTTGTCCCAGACGCTTAGATTCGCGGCCTGCGCCAGGGTACGGATCACCTGCTTACCCAATCCAGCCTCGGCCAGGGGAGCGGCTGCATGATGCTGTTCCGCGGCCTTCTGGCCGGGACGAAAGTCGCCGCTGTCATCGGTATTGCGGCCATAGGCGATGGTGGCAAAGCCCAGTTCAGCACGCAGCACTTCCATGGCGTCGAACAACTCGTCCTTGCAGTGGAAGCAGCGCTGACCATCGTTGCGCACGTAGTCGGCGCGCTCCATCTCGTTCGTCTGCAGAATGTGCAACGGGATCGCATGGGCCTCGGCAAAGGCGATGGCGGCAGCCAACTCCTTGCGCGGCAGGCTGGGCGAATCGGCGATGACGGCGAGCATGTTCGCGCCGAGCACCTCGTGCGCCTCCCACGCGAGATAGGCCGAGTCGACGCCGCCGGAGTACGCCACCATCAGGCGCTCATGCTGCGCGAGGAGGTTGCGGAGGCAGGTGCGTGCTTCGTCGTGTGGTGGTTTGTTCATCATGGTGGTGTTTGCAACAGTCGCTTTTGTTTTGCCCTTGCTTTTCTTGTTGTCATTCCGGAAGGGAATGACAACAAGAAAAGCAACAACCTTCTACTGCGCTGCCTTCTCCGCCTCGGCTAACTGCTCCGGGCTACTCAAATCACGGCGATGCGGATCATTCAACTTATCCTTCGTCGCCCAAAGCCCCGCCGAAGGCGTCGAGATATAGAACACCTCTTCTCCATCCGGCATCGTGTTCCAGCCTTCCTTCATCGTCGCCGGGTTGTAGCGCGCCTGCATCTCGGCGAGATCGGCATAGTTATACCCGACCTGCTCGATCTCCGCCTTCGTCAGGTGGCCTGGCGCGTAGGTAATGGTGAAGCGGCCCTCGCTGGAGCCGTGGATGAGATGCGCCACGCCGTGCGGAATCGCCTGCATGTCGGCTTCTGTCTTGTAGAGCGCGAGTGTGTAAGGCGTGCCCTTGTAACCATACTTGCGGATCAGCGCGTCGACTTCGGGCTGCTCGCCGAAGCGCTCAACACCCGGTGCGAGGATGAGCAGCTCACCGCCATCGGCGATCGCCATGCGCGTGCGATAGACGGCCTTGTTCGCCACCCAGGTCGCGCGGAACTCGTCAGCCTGCATTACGGCGACGACCTTCTTGATCGGCTTGTCGAAGACCGTGATGTTCTGTTCGCGGCTGCGGCGCGCGGCCTGCAGATAGGTCTCGAGATCGTCGCCGACGAAGAGCCCGCTGGTCACCAGCTTGTTCTCCTTGTCGCGCTGCATCACGATCTGGATATAGCAGTCGGGAACGTTCTTCATGTACTTCTCTTCGGCGTAGTTGAAGCACGCGCGCAACGGTGTCACCAGGCAGCCGAGGTTGTTCTCGATGCCATACACCGCGGCTGCGATGTGTGAGGCGCAGATCGTATCCTTGCCCGCGACACCGATGAAGTAGTTCTTGTTGTGGTTCGCAAAGCCCAGCACTTCATGCGGAACTACATGCCCAACGTTGATGACCAGGTCCCACTGCTCGGTCATGAGCTTCGTATTCAGGTCGATGGGGATATCCCAGTCAGCAGCGCCGCCGGTCGTCGCGTCCACATATCTTCCCGGCACCACGCCGACATGCGTGCAGCCATTGCGCCAGTCATGCGCGAAGATGCGCTCGTGCGGAATCGAGCCGAACATCCATTTGTTCTCAGCCTCGGTGTGCGGCACATGCTGTCCCAGCGTCGGGATGACCTCGACGTGCGCCCCTGCTGCATCGAGCTCGCGATAGAGCAGTTCGGTAATATGGCCCGCGCCGGAGTGCGCACGCGTAAGATCGGGCGGCAGTAGCAGGACCCGCTTGAGGTCGCCGTTGATGCGGGTGCGGGCTTCGGCGAGCAGGCGGGTGCAGGCTTCGGCGATCTGCTGCTGCGAGAGGGCGTCTTCTTCGATAGTGAACCAGGGCACGGCGGAACTCCTAAGGGTCTTTACGATCTTACGGTCTTTCAATCTGCGTCTCCGACTCTACCGAACGCTCTTACAAGAAGGCAAATTTGTAAGACAGCATGGCGAAAGGAAAGCGGCATCTCCGCGGAGCACGCTGACCGGTTTTCAATCGGTCGAGGCACCCCATCCTTGGGCGATTCCTCAAAACACCAGGGCGTGCCATCGCAACTGCGCGAAGAGTCAGGGAGCGCTTCGCGCAAATTAGCCAGGACCAGTCGACTCTTAATCGACTGGTCCTGGCTTCGATGTATGCGCTCTTGACACATATCGCAATATGCAATACATTTATTGCAATCCGCAATACACGGAGAGTAAGAAATGAAACTGTGCGACAAAATCCGGTACCTGCGCGAGGTCGAA
Organism: Granulicella mallensis; assembly: GCF_014203225.1. Taxonomy (GTDB): domain Bacteria; phylum Acidobacteriota; class Terriglobia; order Terriglobales; family Acidobacteriaceae; genus Granulicella; species Granulicella mallensis_A. The sequence continues at coordinate 159,577 of NZ_JACHIO010000015.1, forward strand.
GGCAGCCTGCGCGGTCTGGGCCGTGCGATGACCCAGGGCGAACTGGTCAAGGCGATCGCGGCGGAGATGGAAGAGTCGATCAGCCAGAGCTATCTCTCGCAGATCGAAAGCGGCGCCCGACCGCACCTCACCAACACCTCGCGGCTGCTGCTGGCGAAGTTCTTCAAGGTCCATCCCGGCTATCTGGTCGATGACCCCGAGGGTTATCACGCCGAGTTGCTCAGCGACCTGCGCGGCCTGGAGGACAAGCTCGACCTCTGGCTGATCGGCGGCGCGGAGCGTTTTCGCCGCGACCCCGAGCTGAGGCGAGCCTTGCTGGCCGTGGCGCGGCATGAGGACTCACGCGGCTGTCTGCTGCTGCTTGAAAGCGTGCTGGAGACGCCGTCGCTGGCAGAGCGTCTGCTGGAGCTGTTGCGCCCTGTGCCAAAGCTGGCAACGCGGCCGCTGGCCCTGGTGGAGCCAGCCGCAGAGAGCGCAAGTGTAAGTAAGCGTGTCACGAAGAAGAAGTCCGGGCCCCGTACGAAGTAAGGAGAGGGACGATGACAGCAGCATGGGATTGGAATGCGATTTATCTGACGTGTTTCGGCGTAGGGCTGGTACTGAGCTTCATCGCCTTCTTCGCCGGCGGCATGCACCTTCACATAGGGCACTTTCACTTTGGCGGACACCTTGGAGTGAAGGGCCACACGGGCGGTGGCGCACTCTCACCGATCAACGGGTTCACCCTGATGGCGTTCCTCTGCTGGTTTGGCGGCACGGGCTACCTGCTGCACGGTGCGAACGTCTTCGGCGTCACGCTGGTGCTGCTGTTGTCGGCGATCAGTGGCCTCGTGGGGGCGGCGGTAGTCTTCTGGTTTCTCGTCGGAGTGCTGATGCCCCATGAGCGCACGCTGGAGCCCGCCGACACGGAGATGACCGGAGTCATCGGACGCCTGAGCGGAGCGGTTCCCGCGCACGGCGTCGGCGAGATTCTGTACTCGCAGAACGGCTCGCGGCGCAGTGCTCCCGTGCGGTCGGACGATGGAATCGCCATCGAGCGCGGCGCCGAGGTGATCGTGATGCGCTACGCGCGCGGCATCGCCTATGTGCGGCGATGGGACGAATTTGAACACGGCTTGTTGGCTGAGATGCCGGGCCGTGACCTTGAGAAAGAAAGCAAGGAGCAGTAAGCCGGACTGCGCGAAACAGTGCAGCCGGTCGGGCCATAAAAAGTAAAACGTGATTGGGACATAAACGTAGAACTTGATCGGTCCATAAGAAGTAGAACCTGATTTGAGAGAGGCAGGAGATGGAAAACCATTACATAGTTGTCGGTGGGTTAATCGTTCTTGGAACCCTTGTGCTGATGGGGCTGATGGCGAAGATGTTTCGCAAAGCCGGCCCGAATGAAGCAGTCATCCGTTACGGCTTTCGCGGGCCGAAGGTCATCAAGGGCCACGGCGCGCTGATCTTCCCGGTGGTGGAGCACTCGCGGATGCTGTCGCTGGAGCTGATGAGCTTCGACGTAGCGCCGTCGCAGGACCTTTACACCAAGCAGGGTGTTGCCGTAACCGTTGAAGCCGTCGCGCAGATCAAGGTGCGTTCGGACAACGAGTCGATCATGACGGCGGCAGAGCAGTTTCTCTCCAAGACACCCGCAGAGCGCGAGGGCCTGATTCGTCTCGTGATGGAAGGCCACCTGCGCGGCATCATCGGTCAGCTCACGGTCGAGCAGATCGTGAAGGAGCCGGAGATGGTGGGCGAGCGCATGCGCGCCACCTGCGCCGAGGACATGAGCAAGATGGGGCTCGAAGTCGTGAGCTTCACCATCAAGGAGGTACGCGATAAGAACGAGTACATCACCAACATGGGCCGTCCCGATATTGCGCGTATCAAGCGCGACGCCGAGATCGCCACGGCCGAAGCCGAGCGTGACACCGCGATCCGCCGCGCAATCGCTCTGAGAGAAGCTGCAGTCGCCAAGGCTGCCGCCGACCAGGAGCGAGTGCTCGCCGAGACGATGTCGCTGGGCAAACAGGCCGAGGCGCAGCGCGACCTCGACATCCAGAAGGCGACGTTCACCGAACAGTCCCGCCGGCAGGAGGCGCAGGCCGACAAGGCGTATGAGCTGCAGACCAACGTCATGCAGCAGAAGGTCATCGCCGAGCAGGTGAAGGTGCAGCAGATCGAGAAGGAAGCGCAGGTCAAGGTACAGGAGGCCGAGATCCTGCGTAATGAGAAGGAACTCATCGCGACTGTCCTGAAGAAGTCGGAGATCGAGGCGCAGCGCATTGGAAACATGGCGAACGCCGAGAAGGCGCGCATCGTCGCTGAGGCGGAAGGTAGGGCTCAGGCCATCCGTACCCAGGGTGAAGCGGAGGCTTCGATCATCTTCCAGAAGGGCGAGGCGGAAGCCAAGGCTATGAACATCAAGGCCGAGGCCTATCAGGAGTGGTCGCAGGCTGCGGTCGTCGACAAACTCATCACGAACATGGCGGATGTCGTTCGCGCCATGAGCGAGCCTCTGAGCAAGGTGGACAAGATCACCATCGTGTCCACCGGCGACGGCAAAAACGTCGGCGCGCACAAGCTCACCGGTGAGATGACCGAGATCGCAGCGCAGGTACCCGCGCTCTTCGAGGCTCTCAGCGGCATGAAGATGAGCGACCTGATGGGCAACATCAAGCAGATGACGCAGCGCCCGAACGGCGGCACGTCCGATGTTCCACCCACGATCGAAGGTGATCGCAAGAGTGAATAACCGGCACGGCGCGCGAGACAAACGTCTCTCGCGCCGTCGCTTATACAAGTTGTTTTGAAGGGTACGGCCTTTAGGCCGTACGTAAGTAACTACACTCTGCGGCGCGGCTTTAGCCGCTGAGGGAATGACGCAAGCACGCCACAGATTTACGGCGGGACCACAAGCCCTGCGCTTTCAAAGCAAAGAAGAAAAGGAGAACCGTCATGGCACTATCGCTAATGGAAAGAGTAGCAACCCTGCTGCGCGCAAACGTGAACGATCTGATCGACCGCGCCGAAGACCCCGAAAAAATGTTGAAGCAACTGGCTCTCGATATGGAGAATCAGTTACTCCAACTGAAGACGCAGGTAGCAATTGCGATCGCCGACAAGCACCTGCTCGAAAAGAAGAGCAAGGAGCAGTCGCAGACTGCCGTGGATTGGCGCTCCAAGGCGGAGCTGGCGGTGACCAAGGGCAAGGACGACTTGGCCCGTGCCGCGCTCGACCGTGCCCTGACCCACGAGAAGATGTCCGGGGACCTGTTGCACCAGGTCGAAGAGCAGACCGAAGAGGTTGAAGGGATGCGCATGACGTACAACAAGCTGCAGGGCAAGTTGAAAGAGACGCAGGCCCACTGTGTGTTGTTGATCGCGCAGCATCGCCGTGCGCAGATGGCGGGCAAGGCCATCACGGCGCGTGAGGCGGCGGAGCAGGTGGCTGTAAGCCTCGGTCGAGGCCCGGCGCTTGACCGCGTCAAAGCCCGCATCCAGAGCGCCGAAGCGCATAACTACGCCGGCAAACAGATGCTCGAAGACGACACGCTGGAAGACGACTTTGCAAAGCTGGAACGCGACGAAAAAGTCGAGCGGCTGTTGGGCGAGTTGAAGGAGAAGCAGGCCCACATGCTGGAGGCCGGCTGAGTCTTTTGGGTGGTTTGCCTGGAGGGCTGTACGCGCGATTCATTCATGGCAGCAGGATGAGTCGCGCGTACAGCGATCGCTGTCACGACGCCTGCAAAGAACCTTTTCAAATGGACCATGGGGAATTGATATGGATTTTCCCGGTAACAGTATCGAGTTGCATGTAATCGCTCTACTTGCGCTGATCGCGGTATTGTTTCAAGGATATTCCGCAAAGCCTTTCAGCGTTAAGCACGATGGAATGGTGCCTGTGCATGCGGCCGCGCGGAAGGGTTCCCTGCCGCAGGATTCATCCATGGGACCGGAATATCCACGGTTCAAGCAAGGTATATGGCTGGTGCAGATAACGGATGGCTCCGGAAACAAACTGGAGCCGAAAGAAGAGGAGTTTTGCGGCTCACTGGAATATGTAAATCTCTTTCCTCACGTTGCGCACAAGTCTAAAAAACAGGTGCTTATGGACCCGGAAGGTGGGCTCTTTCAACGCTCCCGAAGCCTGGGAAGCGGAAAATTTCTGGTGGAATTCAAAGATAATTCCTTCGAGGGGAACTCAAGGCTGGAGCGGCATACCGTTACAGCCGACAACGGAACAGCGTTTACAGACTCCGCAGTGATGCTGCTTGATCAAGGGCACAAGAGCAAAGTGTTTGCCGAAGCCAGTTGGCAAAGGCGTTGCTCCCAATAAAGTCCGTCCTTTAGTCGGGCTTCATTGGGACCCGTTACTTCTGAACGGTGCAATCGACAAGGCGCATCTTGAAGGTCGCTACATTCGCAACAACGAACGAGAGCGAATCTGGTAGCTGGAAGGATTCGACTGGCTGAAACGTGGCTGACATCGTTACATGGGTTGCAGGCCCATCGGCGGACCCCTGGTAGGTGCCGTCGAGTTTTGTCAGAAGCAGGCCTTTGGCGGAAGGCGTGTAGGTTGTATCCAACTCTCCGTTGATTTTTGCTGATGTGGTCGAAAGGTGATGGATAACGAGTTTTTTATCCAGGGTCAGTTCATCGATAGCTTTGCTGGCGCCGTCGACGATCACATAGCCTGTGGCCGTGGCTTTTACGGACGATGGGGTCAGGGTAATCAACGTACCGTTGAGGCTTGGCATCCAGGATTGAAAGAACCCGTCAAGCGTCTGTTTCAATCCGTTGACTAACTGATTGGCGCTCTGTTCGCGATCTTTAGGAGGTGTGCCTGCACTTACCCAGGAGATATTCGGATGACTGCTCAGGTCTGAAGAAACAGACAGATGGGAGCCCTGGAGATACTGCACCATCGGATCGTCTGCGGGTGGTGTCTTCCCATTGATCGAAGTAAAAAGTGCGTCCCAATCTACGCTTGCGTTGCAGGAAAAACCTTTGAGTCCCGCTGCACGCAGGTTGTAGTACTGCGACCTGGCGGTGGTCAGAAGCTGGGTCTGCTCCTTTTGCGGGACGTTCTGTGCCTCCAGGCTGGGAGAACAGGCTGCGATGAAGATGGCAATAAGCAGAACGACGCGCGGGTAGAGTGACATGACAAAACTATAACCGCAGCCATTGTCGTGCATGCGCGATGGTCGTTCGGATGCATGTATCCACCGAAGAAGGCGACCCGATCTTTAGGGCCAAAGGCCCGTCTCATACCAGCCTGGGGCAAAGCGAACCCGAACCAGCGCGCATAGCGTGCTGGCTCGGGGCGCGTCGCCCCAGGTTAGGCGTAGGAGTAGAAGTTGAGGGCTGTAAGCCCGACTCATCTTCTGTGCAGGCACGATGAATCGGGCTTACAGCCCTCTGCTTTCGAGTTGATCCTGTACCTGGGGCTACGCTTGCAGCGAGCTAAAAACCGCTCGCTGCTGCGCTCCACCCCAGGCTGGGATGAAACGGGCCGTTGGCCCTAAAGATCAAGACACCTTAGACCTGCGCGAATCCGCCGTCGGCCTGGATGTCAGCTCCGTTGATATAGCTGGCCGCGTCGGACGCCAGGAAAGCCACGACCTCTCCCATCTCTTCCGCCTCGCCCGCGCGGCCTATCGGAACTGCGCCGACGACGTTCGTCATATAGGCTTCCTTGACCTTTGGATCGGCGAAGGTTTGCTGCAGCAAAGGCGTCAGGATCGGTCCTGGGGAGAAGACGTTGACGCGGATGCGGCGAGCTTTGAGTTCGTTAGCCCAGGTCCGTGCAAAGCTACGGATCGCGGCCTTGGTCGCGGAATAAACTGTGCGCTGGGGAATGCCCTTCACGGCCGTCGCGGACGATGTCAGGATGATCGACGCGCCGTCGTTCAACAGCGGCAGGGCCTGCTGCACGGTGAAGATGACGCCCTTGAAGTTGATGGCCAGTTGATAGTCGATTGCTTCTTCCGTGATCGACCCGAGGGGTTCTCTTGTCTGAACACCGGCGTTCGCCACCAGGATGTCGATCTTGCCCTTCGACGCGCGAACCGCTTCGTAAACCCGATCGAGGTCGGCAGGCTTGGACACGTCGGCTTGCACAGCCGTCACGTCGCCACCGATCTCGGCGACGGCCGCGTCCAAAATGGTCTGACGACGGCCTACGATGAAGACAGACGCGCCCTCCGTAGCAAGCCGCTTTGCGGATGCCAGTCCGATCCCTTCACCACCACCCGTAATCACAGCTACTTTGCCCTGCAGAGAACCACTCATAAGATCACTCCAATAATGATGATGACCATTATTGATATGTTGACATTAACAATGATGACCGTCATCATTGTCAAGCGGGCAATTTGTTTTTCACGCGGAGCAGATCACATGCGTTTGACCGGCGAACAAGCCAAACAAAATCGGCAGCTCATCCTTGAAACCGCATCGCGGATGTTTAAGCTGCACGGCATGGAAGATGTCAGCGTCGCTGACATCATGAAGCAGTCTGGTTTTACCCACGGCGGTTTCTATAACCACTTCAATTCCAAAGAGGAGCTTGCGGCTGAAGCGGTTGCGTGTGCCTTCGAAAACTCCGCGCAAAGATTATCGGAGAAGTTTGCCTCAGCCGGAAGTCCGCAGAAAGGCTTTGAGAAAGTGATCGCGGAATACCTCAGTCCGGCGTATCGCGATTCATCCACCGGAGGGTGCCCGGCAGCGGCGCTGCCAGCCGATGCTGCCCGCAATGGCAAAGAGGTTCAAACAGCTTTTGCCGGCGGAATTGAATCCTATCTTGATATATTCGCCGCCGGGATGGACGGAAACAAACAAGAGGCACGGCAACAAGCCGTAGCGTTGCTGAGTAGCCTGGTGGGCTCATTGATGTTGTCCCGTGCCGTGAAGAAAAGCAATCCGAAGCTTTCCGACGAATTGCTCAGCTCCGTGCGGAAGCAGCTTTGTAAATAGAGCACTTTGGCTCTAGTGTGATGAGTCATTCGTTCATTGAGGAACCAGCGTTACCCCATAGCGCGAAGCGCAAACCGTGACGCTTTAGCGTCGCGGGGCGGAGGGAGCCGTAGCCTTTAGGCTACGGAATCAAGGGCAGGCGAGAATTGGGCTTTAGCCCCGGGCCTTTTTACCGCAGCCGAAAGAAGGCCCGGGCCTAAAGGCCACATCTTTGCCAAGCCTGAATTCCGTAGCCTAAAGGCTACGGCTCCCTCCGTCTCCCTGATGCTGAAGCATCAGGGAACGCGCTGCGCGCTGTGCTGACAGACCTTCATTCTTCAATAAACAAATGACTCACGACGCTATGCCCGCACCGGATAGGGATCAAAGACTTCGCGCCGTGCCCGTAGTCAATAAATTCTCCCACCCCGCCTTACTCATCTTGAGCCTCTGTCCGTCTGTCAATACAACCCACAGATCCGCGCGACCCTCGCGAAGAATCTCCTTCACCCGATCGATGTTCACAATCGTCGAACGATGAACGCGAACAAAGCGCGCAGGGTCGAGAGAATCAACGAGCTGCTTGACGGTCTGGCGCAGCATGTAAGTTTTGGGGCCCACATGCAGGCGGGAATAATAGTCGGCGGCTTCGATCCAATCGATGTCGGCTACCTGAACGATCGTCTCGCGGGCCCCGTTCGGAACAAGAAGGCGTTTCACATAAGGTTCGGCCGGCACCTCTACCCGTTGGAGGCTGGAGGCGATAGCCTGCATCTGCTCCTGCGTGATCAAGGCGGCTTTCGAAGCAATGCGTTCGCGCACATGCTCCAGGGCCGATTGGAGGCGTTGTAGCTCCACCGGCTTGGTCAGGTAATCGAGGGCATGGACCTCAAAGGCGCGCACGGCGTACTCATTGTGCGCGGTGACGAAGACCGTTGGAGGCATCCGCGCAATGCCAATCTGTTCCACCACTTCAAAGCCGGTATTGCCGGGCATCTGGATATCCAGAAAGAGCAGGTCGACCGGTTCGGACTTGAGCAGCGAGACAAGCTCTCGCCCATTGCGGCACTCGCCCGTTACTTCGACAGAGGTTTCACCGAAGAGCATGGCTTTGAGCCGATCCCGGGCGAGTGGCTCATCGTCGGCGATGACGGTTCTAAGTCTCATACCGCGAGCTCGTAGGGAATCTTGATGGAGACCTCAAAGCCGCCTTCTGCAAGGGCGTTCGCGCTCATGGCGTAATCGTCGCGATAGAAATGAGTAAGCCGGTCGCGCGTATTCCTGAGCCCGATTCCGTGCCCTGGTTTTGTCGGCGCGTTGCTGCCGGGACCATTGTCACGGATACGGAGTTGCAGGTGCCGTCCCTCGCGTCTTGCCGAGGCTTCGACGACGCCATCACTTTTGCAGTGGGCGATGCCGTGGCGGATAGCATTCTCTACCAGCGGTTGCAGGAGAAAACAGGGAACCAGGCCTCTTAGCGCGTCGGGCTCTATGCGCACGTCTACGCGAAGCCTGTCGGCGAACCGCACCTGTTCGATGGCGAGATAGCTTTCGATCATCTGCAACTCTTTGCCGAGGGGCACCTTCTCCGGGCTATTGCTGGCGAGCGTTGTGCGCAGAAGAGTGTTCAGGCTCCCCAGAGTCTCCAGGGCCTCGTCCTTGCGATCGAACTCAACCAGCGCGGTCACGGTGTTCAGCGTATTGAAGAGGAAGTGAGGATCGATCTGCATCTGGAGCGCGCGCAGGTGTGCCGTAGATAACTGCTTCTCCAGTTCGATGGAACGCAGGTTATCTTCCTGGGACTTCAGATAGAGATGAACGGCAAGACAGGCTCCCAGGATGAAGCCGTAGAGCAGAAGCTCCAGACTGAAATGGCCCAGGTTGAGATACTGCAGCTCGGCATAGCCTGCCTGGTACAAGCCGGGCCACGTGCGAAGACACCAGGCGACGGTCGCCTGCATCAGGTAAGAGTGCACGACACTGACCGCCGTACCGAGTACAAGATGAAGGAGGAGTAAGCGCCAGGAGAGGAACGAGGCCTTCGGCCAACGCCGCAATCCAATCCACTGACAGTAAGCGACTACGCCCCACCATCCCCAGAGAACCAGGCCATACACAAGCGAGGGGAGAAGAGGCGCTGCCGCATGGGACGCCACGACGGCTGAATGACACTCTGCCGCTGCTGCAAGGGCCAATAACGAGGAAACGCACGCGATCAGGGTGAAGGCGTGAACATGGCCTTCGCCGGTGTTGGAAGATTTGAGGTATCTCAACATGACAACCTCATCGCAGCGTTTCAATATCTCCGATTCCACTGGTCTGCCGCAGGGAATCTACGCTGATGGTACAGCCGGAACATTGCCTCTGCCGAGGATCGCTTCTGAGGCCGGGATACTTCATATCTCTACACTGATCGTCGGCAGAGGGAGAGGACAGCGATTTGCTGTCAACCGTGCGGCTTTTGCAGGGAAGGTTCGTTTTCGTGCAGGTAGCGTCTGTGGCACTGTCGTTGCTTTTGCTTTTCTGGTTGTCATTCCGACCCTGAGCGAAGCCGAAGGGGAGTGAACCTGCTGTCTCCCGCTCTTTGTGTTGCCCAAAACATAGAGGTCAAGGCCGAAATGTTATCGTTTGTGCCAAAACATAACGTCCGTGGCGAAGCTGGCGAAAAACGGGAGACAGCAGGTTCACTCCCCTTCGGCTTCGCTCAGGGTCGGAATGACAACTAGAAAAGCAAAAGCAACAAGAGCAAGTAGATGCGTCCTCCACGCGGGATAGACTAGGCCCATGCTTCGAAGCGTCAACGGCATACGATATGTAACTCCTCTGCGAGAGGGCGGATCGCTGCCTGCCATCGTGGAGGCGGACGACAGCAGAATGTACGTCGTCAAATTTCGCGGCGCGGGGCACGGGGCTCTGGCGCTGGTGGCCGAGTTGATCTCAGGAGAGATCGCACGCCTGCTGGGCCTGCGCGTTCCGAAGATTGTCTTTGTACAGATCGATTTTGCGCTTGGAAGGAATGAGCCGGATGCAGAGATTCGCGATCTGCTGAAGGCTTCTGTCGGTCAGAACATTGGTCTTGAATATCTGCCTGGAGCAACGACCTTCGATCCGGCGGCGGGCGATGAAGCCTCCTCATCGATAGCTTCTCTCTGTGTCTGGCTCGATGCCTTTGTACTGAATGTCGATCGCACGGCTCGTAATGCGAACCTCCTTTTGTCGGAGGGGACGCTATGGCTGATCGATCATGGAGCCTCGCTGTATTTTCATCACAACTGGCCGACTGCGAAGGAAAAAGCTGTCTCAACGTTTGAGCCGATTCGCGAACACATTCTCCTGCGCTGGGCCGGCGACATCGCGGCTGCTTCCCATACGGCGCACGCGAGCCTGACGGAGACAAAGCTGAACGAGATTCTGCGGCTTCTTCCCGACGAGTGGCTGATCCTGGAGAGCGATGAGGTTACTCCCTCGCAACGGCGCGAGGCGTATCGTGATTTTTTACTTCGGCGGCTCGAAGCGTCGAATATCTTTGAACAGGAGATTATCCATGCCCGTTCCCAACTCGTTTAATTACGCGACAGTACGCGTGGTTCCCCGCGTCGATCGGGACGAGTTCGTGAATGCGGGGGTGATCGTCTACTCCTCGGAGCAGAACTTTCTCGGTGCGCGCATCGAGGTCAATGAGGCGCGTCTTCGCGCGTTGTGGCCTGCGTTGGATGTGAGCATGGTGGAGCGGCACCTGCAGGCGATCTGCCGTATCTGCGTGGGCGATCCTGCCGCGGGGCCGATTGCGCGCCTGTCGAAGAAGGAACGCTTCTACTGGCTGACAGCGCCACGCAGCGCGGTGATTCAGATCTCGCCTGTACGCACAGGGCTTTCGTCCGATCCGGAGAGCCTGCTGAATCGGCTGGCGCGTGAACTAGTGGCTACGGCGTAGGTCGGTTTTAAAGTTGTTGCCTGTTTTTCGTCGTCATCCTTCTATGAAGAGAGGCGTAGTTGTCCAGGGGTATTTTGCGAACAGATTGCGTACAGACTTCTATTCGTGCTCATGGC
>NZ_JACHIO010000016.1 GCF_014203225.1 Granulicella mallensis
CTACGTGGGTCTGCATGGCGTATCTTCCTCCGGATGGATTATCTGTGCCTCGAGCACGTACCAGGAAGGTACGCCGCTCTTCATACCATCTGAGCCGTAGGCTCAGGACCCCAGCAAGCGCAAGTACGCGCTCGCCGGGGACCCCGGTACGGCTCAGGATGACGGCGAAAAACGGGCAACAGCGACAGCCACGGCCACGGCGACCGGGGAAACTCAGCCTTCGTTCCCAACCGGCTTCAGCGCAGCAGCAGGGCCGCTGCCTGCGGGACCGTAATGTTCTGATCCAGAACCTTGAAGTCACGCCGCCGGAGATCGAGGTTGTAATCGATCGTCTTGAAGAGCGCCGCCTTCCCGCGGACCTCCGTAGCGACATGCAGCGTGTGCCAGCGCCCATCGACGATCTGACGGTCGCTGACGAAGGTCGTTCCGGTATGCACATTCGCCAACAGGCCGAAGCCGATACCGACGTCCTGGATCAGGTGGAACTCAAGGTGAATCAGCCGCAGGTCATGGGCGTCGATGGCGATCCGGCCAGCCATGCCATGCAGAATCCGCTCCTCAATGCCACTGGGCGAGTACTGCATGTTCGGGTGGAAGTCCATGTACCAGACGCCCTGTTGCAGACGAACGTTGTCGAAGGTGTAGTCACGGGGCAGGACGTCGAGCATCTCGCGCGCACGCTTCTCTTCGTTGCGGGTGTTCTGCTCGTGGTGGATGAACTCTTCGGGATGCTCCTGGATGCGAGTCAGACGTGCGCGCTCCCGCTGGACTCGATCCGCGGAGAGGGGCTTACCGTCCTCGGCCAGCAAAAGACGAACACGGCCAGCGTAGGTCTCCACCACACGCTCCGCCCACAGATGCCCGCCGGTACGGTCCGAATTCTCGTTGGAGATGTACTCGTAGCGCGCATGATCGTTCGAGGCTTCGCGCTCGTTGGCGATCATCGTCTTCACGAGCTGCAACGGCGTCTGAGGTCCCGAGGTCTGCGCGGTGAGTGCGCCTCCAGACCCCACACCCAGCAGGGTAGCTGCCATCGTCACCATGCCCAACATACGCCGAGCAGTCATCATCTTGACCGCAGTGTAGCGCTCTGCGCCTGCGCAGGATGTTTCAATTGTGTAAGAAGATTGTCAGTAGGAGCGAAATGCAGCTTTTCCTGTTGGAATCTCTTTGAAAGCTGAAGAGATCCAGCGGTTTTGCGGTTGCCTCTAATGAGACAAGCCCAGGCTTTTTAGCCTGGGCTTGTCTCAGAAATAAAGCCATTGCGGACTGGCTAAAACTTATAGATCACGTCCATACCCGCAAAGAACTGGTTCCGCGCCGTGCCGTTGTTATAGCCCAGGTGGTCCCACGAGTGGTCGAAACGAATCTCCGGCCGCAGCATGATCGTGCTGCCGATGTACTTCGTCGCATACAACGTGTTCTCCGTATACTTGCCGGCGATACCGGTACGCTGGCCCTTCTTGTCGTCGAGAAAGTCCGAGCGGAAACCGAACATCAGCTTCGAGTTCACTTCGCGGTTGATGTAGTTCACCACCGCATACTCCGGGGCATTGCAGGACGGCTCGTTGGGAGCGCAGAAGGCACCGTTAGCGCCAAGCTCCGTCGGCGCGGGATTAGCCACATTGCCGGCCACGTTGGGCACGTCGCGCTCATACATGTACCAGGCCTCAGTCGCCATGTGCCACTTCGCGTTGAACTTGTGGTACCAGGTGCCGTCGTAGTCCTGCAGGTTGTTGTACGCGTACTTGCCGTCGTTGATACCGTTGGCGCAGGCATAGAAGTTGTCGTGATTGCTGCTGGTCGAGTAGTCGAGACACGCAATGATCGAAGGCTTGCGATCGTCCGACCATGGCGCAACGTCATGTCCTGCCGAAAGCCCCAACTGCACGATCCACTGCTTGTTCAGCTTCAGCGTGCCGATAATGCCGGTATCGGTAAAGGGGTCGATCGTATAGAGCAGCGAGTGCGTCATGTTGTAGTTGTTCGGTGCGAGTTGCGCTTCGATGCCAGGCACAGAAAGAAAACGTCCGATTCGGATATTCAGTCCATCCTTCACCGGGAAGTACAGATCGGCATACTCCAACACGGGATCGAAGCCATAGCGACGATTCTTCTGCAGCAACTGCTGACTGAGGTAGTCCTTCGCCGTGGTGAAGCGATAGTCGATGCCGTAGAACGCCGTAAGGTGATAGCCGAAGTCGAAGTGTGTCGTCTGCACCGTATCCGGCAGGCGCTCGAGGTAGACCACCGCCTGGTTGAGTTCGATGCGGTTGGGGAAGATGTCGTACGAGACGGGGAAGTTATTCGTGCCCGACGTGCTGACATTGAAGCTTGGCGCGACCCAGCCATAGATCTTGGTGCGGCTGTTCTGCAGCTTGAGCGCGGTCATCAGCGGATAGACGTTGCCGTCAGGAGCACCGATGTCCGGCGAGCCGCCGTAACCCCAGTCCGTGTTTGGAAAGGGCGACGAGTCGAGTGGCGCTTCGAGGGCGCGGCGCGCTGGTGCTGGGCCGGAGGGCAGTTTTCCTGTCCAGTCATCGGCATAGAAGCGGCCTAGCCGCTGAAAGAAGTTGCCGCTTTGCAGCTCAGCCTGGTGTTGGGCAGCGGTATCGGCGGCTGCCTGCAGAAGGGCCGCGGAAGCAGTGGCATACGGCTGAAGATTCCCCTCGGGAATCTCCGTGGCGCGTGCGTAAGGATTAACACTAAAAGCAAGTAGGGCGGTTACAAAAACGAGTTTTGTAAATCGCGGGGCCTGGTCTCTCATACCTCTCCGATGGCGACTGCAGCCCAAAGCGTTCGGGTGCAGATGCGCCATCGACAAGGGTAGCTAGGTACGCATAAAGAAAAGATAAAGGATTGATAAAGAATATTTAGAGGCTGGCTGGTATCGGGCGGGTCGGAATGACATCTCTGCATCCCGGCCCACCCGATACCAACCGCTCTTTCTTCTACAAGTGCTCCTTAGAACTCAAGCCGGAGAGCGACCTGGCCTGTACGGTTGCCGGCATTTTCCGCCGTCTGTTGTGCGTTCAGTACGCCAAACTGACCTTGTTCGCTGATGTTCGTCACTGGCGGTGCGAAGTTGGTGTGGTTCAGGATGTTGGTAAAGGTCGACTCGAAGCGGAGGTGCAAGTTATTCCGAATCTCGAAGACCTTAGCCAGACCTGCGCTCACTGCAATGGTGCCAGGCCCTTCAAGGCTTCCAACACCTGCATTACCGATGCGTCCTGCACCTACTGGTGTTGGGGCAAAGGCACATAGGTTGAATAACGTTCCGGGCGTCGGCTTGCAGCTTGGATTCGCTGCAATTACACCCATTTGACGAGGATTGCCAACCCGGTCAGGACGGACAATCGAACCGTCTCCAGCCGGATCCGTATTGGTCTGATCGTCGTTGACGCTGTCCGTCGGGGTCAAATAGGGTCCCGTTTCCAGCAACGTGATCGTGTTTACGTTCCAGCCACCGAGGATAGTGCTCAGGGCACGAGAGTCAGCCATCCACTGCCGGCCCTTGCCGAAGGGCAGCTCATACGAACCCGTGACCAGCAGACGCTGACGGCGCGTTCCAACCACATTGCCGTTGTTGGCACTGATGTCGAAACGATTCAGGTCCGCAAGGCCGTAGCGAGTCTCGCCCTGGAACGTAGTAGGAGCATCGCCCTGGCCGTCGCTGACGTTATGCGCCCAGGTATAGTTCGCCTGGTAGGACAGCCCGCGCGACGTTTTGTGCGAAGCTTCTAACTCCAGCGCCTGATAATCCTGGAAACCCAGATTCTCTGTAGAGAAGATGACTCCCCAGTTCTGGAAAGGAGCATTGGCAAAGTTGTAGGGCGTCGAGCTGGGCTTTGTCTGATTCAAATTTACGGTAACGGGGAGGCGGTAGGAGTTCATACCTACGTAGCTCACACGAACCGAAGTATAGGAGGTAAGCTCGCGCTCAACCGTAAGGTTCCACTGTTCCGACTGGGCATCGCGATAGTGTGGATCGGTAGCCTGTTCGAGTTCACCACCACCAAACTGCAGACCTGCATTCGGCGGTGTAACGTGCGGAAAGGTGAAGATAGGCATACCTGTCGGCTTGCCGTTGGCTCCAGTGGGGTTATTTTGCCAGGTGTTCACAACAGCCTGCGGGTTGCTTTCGTTGTTGTTCTGAAGCTGACCGAGGGCAGTTACCGTGAAGATACCAAAGCCGGCGCGAATCACCGTCTTATTGTCGCTGAAGGGACGATAGGCCAGGCTGATGCGCGGATCGAAGTTCTTGAAGTATGTCTGCCGGAGACCTGTGGCCAGGCCATCCTGCTGATTGGTGACTACCGGAGTGCAGGTAGCAGGGTTGTAGTTAGGATTGACATTAGCCAAGCCACAAGCATTGAACGATGCCAGGAAGGCTGGAGCTGGCCCAAGTCCATTCAACAGGATGTTGTTGACGATGATGGCACCCTGGCCATTCGCACCTACACCAGCATAGTTCGGGTCGAAGTTAGCCTGGATTCCGTTCTTGTCGACAAAGGGGGGAAGCAGTTCCCAACGGAGACCGTAGCTGATGGTCAGGCGATCGCTTGCCTGCCATTGGTCCTGGGCATAGACACCTGTCTGCATTCCACCTGCATCGTCACGTGGTCCTGTAACGGCAAAGTAAGTCGTATTAGGAGCACCCAGCAATAAATCGCCGAAGGCATTTCCCGTAAAAGCACCTTGATTGAAGGTAAATAAACCGTAGTCGTCAGAAGGGGTCTCGATCTCCGGCACGGCAAAGCGCACCCAGCGAATATCTACACCGGCACGCATGGTGTGCTTGCCCTTGCTATAGGTCAGATTATCCGCAAGCTGCTTGGTTGTAGATTGCGTGGGACCAACGTGGTCTCTGCCAATCGAAGTGAAACCGGTCCCATCCGAAAATACGATGGTGGGAAAGCCCTGGTCGGTCGGGTGGTTTGAAACATTGACGCCCTGGTTGCCATTGACCTGAATATTCAAGCCCTGAATAGCGGCCGCACCCTCAATGGGGAAGTTCGGAGACAGGATCGTATCCGTGAAACCATAACGGAATTCATTCAACAACTGGCTGCTGATGATGTAGTTATGAGAAACCAGGAAGCTACGGTCATGCTCCGTATCGACATCGTTCGGCAACAGCGGATTTACAGTATTTACCGTAAGGTTCTTCCGATTGAACCGAGCATAGACCTGCTGCTTGGAAGTAATAACCTGGTCGACACGAGCATCGAAGCCATCTGTATTGGATGGGATCGGAACGAGCGTCTGATAGTTGAAACCATTACCGGCCGGATCGTTCGGCAAAGGATAATACTGGTTCAGGAGTGCCGAGGCAAAGGGACTGACCGGAATATTCGTGTTTGCCGGATAGGGTTGCCCCGTCGCCGGATTGTTCAGCGTCTGACCGAACTCCGACAGATTACCTGCTCGTTCGAGCGCGTCAGGCACGGTATACTGCTCTGCCTGCGAAGTCCGTCTCCGGTTACCTTCATAGTCGAAAAAGAAGAACGTCTTATCGTGGCCGTTATAAAGATGCGGAATAATGACCGGGCCGCCGATGCTGCCGCCAAAGGTATTGAAGTGCTTGGGTGCCTTCTCCGTAAAGTTCAGTACGCGGGCGTCGAGGGCGTCGTTCTGAAGATATTCGAAGACATTTCCATGAAAATTATTCGTTCCGCCCTTACTGGTGAAGGTTACGTCGGCCACCTGGGAGAACTCTGCATTGTTATTGAAAGCTGTGACCTTGAGCTCGCCGATACCTTCAGGCGAAGGATAAGGATTGGTTCCAGCAGCGCTGTTGAAGATATTCGCCGTCGAAATACCGTCGACCGAGAATCCGATCTGGTTTGCGGTTGCGCCACCGATGGCGACGTTGCCCGAGCTGTCCTGCTGCACGTTCGGAGAGGTCTCTAACGAAGCGAGCGGGCTGGTAGTCGAGGCACGGAAGTTGAGTGGTAACTGGCCGATCTCGGCGGTTCCCTTCGAATCGCCAATGATTCCGTTTTCCGTGTTGATATGGTTGGCCGAGGTGGTTACTTGAACTTCAGTTACCTGTGTCGCAACAGGCATCGTGAGAGTAATACGAAGGTCCTGGCGGGCTGCAATGGTAATACCGTTGACCGTCGTTTCAGCGAAACCCTCGTGCTGTCCGCGAATGGTATATCTGCCGGCAAGGACGTTCTCGAGGGTATAGCTTCCGGTGTTATCGGTCTTCGCGACACGGTCGGTATTTTTATCGATGTCATGCAGTGTGATCTGCGTGTCCGGCACGGCGGCGCCGGTGTTATCCAGGGCAAGTCCGCGAATGCTTCCGAAGGTGGACTGTGCAGTTGCCTGGGGGGAGGCCATGAAGAGCATCCCGAACAGAATAACGAGGGCGCTCAATAAATGGCGCTGCTTGAATACTAATTTACGAAGTGAAAAGGAATTTGATTGATCCCTTTTGCGCGAGATTTCTACCTGATGCTCCAACAAGATTACTGCCTCCAAATGCAAACACAACAAAGAATGCGAAACTACCGGCGAAGCGGGTTGTATGGCTCCTCTAGACGAGGCCATGGGGGTTCTCCAATCTGTCAGCACGACTGACGGCGTATGTCTTATGAAAGCCCCGCAGCCATAATGGCGGCATAATGAAATCCAAAAAACACATATGGTTTACTTATGAATTCTTAATTCGCTTATGAGTTCTTTATGTCTTCAAAAAACGGCTGGCCTCTTGGCTTTGTTAGGGCGATTTAATAAATGCTTCCCCAAGAGCTAAGGGCAACAGTTGGACTAGCTTTGCTTTTCTGGTTTGTCATTCCGAGCGCAGCGAGCGAACCTGCTGTCTCCCGTTCTTCGTTCCTATCGCCCAGAAGCACGTGGGCTAGAACGGAAGATCGGGTTAAACGGACGCATAACGTTTGTGGTGGCACGGGCAAAAAACGGGAGACAGCAGGTTCGCTCGCTACGCTCGGAATGACAACCAGAAAAACAAAGGCAACAGCAAGGGCAAAGACGTAGCGTCGCCCCTGTGGGGCTTAACGTTGTCCCCAGTCTCCGGAGCGCGTGTCCAACACCGGACTCTTTCCGAAGACGAGTCCGGGCAGCTACCATCGGGCACATGGTGCAATTGCGCGAAGTCACGGTGATCGCCGCTCCCCTTGAACGCGTCTTCGATCTCGCGCGTTCCATCGAAGTGCATCTGCTGGACAACATTCATTTTGGAGAACAAGCTACGGCGGACACTCCCACAGGGCTTCACGGCATGGGCGAACAGGTGACGTGGCACGCACGGCACTTCTTTGTGCGGCAGACTTTGGTCAGCCTGATTACGGCGTTCGACTCGCCGCGCTACTTTCAGGACACCATGCTGCGCGGAGCGTTTCGCTCCATGCAGCATGACCATTTCTTTCGCAAGGTTCAGCCCGCAGATGACGGCTCGCCGCGTACCGAGATGACGGATGAGTTTCGCTTTGCCGCGCCAATATTGGAAGGTGGCCTGCTGGCTGAGTTCTTCGTGCTGCGCCGTTATATGCGCAACCTCTTGCGGGAGCGCAATGCGGTCATCAAGCGGGTTGCGGAATCGGATGAGTGGCGACGTTATGTGCCGTAAACAGGTGCGTGTCTTGAACGATGTGGGAACAGGCACAAGACTAAACCCGAAGGGGCGACGCCATCCCAGCCCTGGGCTCAGAGGTGAAAGGAAGATAGAGGGCTGAAAGCCCGACCTATCGGTAATACCCGGATAGATCGGGCTTTCAGCCCTCTACTCTTCGGAATGGCTTATACCCAGGGCTACGCCCTGGGCTGGGATAGCGTCGCCCCTTCAGGGCTTAGTTCTGTGCCCACACTGCTTCCATCAACACCCCACAGATCATGCGAACGGGAAGCAGATTCCCTTCGGGAATGACAACCAGAAAAGCAAAATCAACGACAGATGCCGCGGCCACCCGGCACCCCGCACCGATTCTTCGCCTTCACACCTAACCCGCTCATCTATCCTTGAGCTATCTCATGACGCTTCGTGACGCCCTCGCCGAAACCTCCGCCCGCATCCTCCGCCGCGATGCCGAGACGCTGCTCGCGCATGTGCTCGGACGTCCCCGGGCGTGGCTCCTCGCGCACCCCGAGGAAGAGCTCGAGGCCGCGCAGGCGGAGACCTTTCTCGGACTTGCAGCCCGCCGCGCCATGGGCGAACCTCTGCAATATCTGACCGGAGTCCAGGAGTTCTACGGCCTGTCATTGCGGGTGACACCGGAGGTACTGATTCCCCGCCCCGAGACCGAACACCTGGTCGAAGCCGTTCTCCTCTGGGCGACGCAGTTTCACGATGGCCGCATGCTGCGAATAGCCGATGTCGGAACCGGTTCAGGCGCTATTGCCATCGCCCTGGCTACGCATCTCGCAGGAGTCGCGCTTGTGGCCATCGATCAATCCGAGGGAGCGCTTGCCGTCGCCGAAGAGAACGCGCACGCCCTGGGATGCAGAGAACGCATCACCTTCCTGCGCAACGATCTACTCAAAGACCTGAGCAGTGCTCTTCCCCACTATCCGCCGTTCGATGCCATCGTCTCCAACCCTCCGTACATCCCCCTTGGCGATGCCGCGACGATGCAAATTGAAGTGGTGCAGCATGAGCCTCACAGCGCCCTCTTTGCAGGTGACGACGGGCTTGCGATCTACCAGCGCCTGATCCCCCAGGCCCATGCCGCCCTGCGCTCCTGCGGGCTGCTCGCCATGGAGATCGGGTTCGGACAGCGGGCAGCACTGGAGGAGTTGCTCGCGGACTGGAGCAACGTGCGCTTCGTGGACGACTATGCGGGCATTCCGCGGATTGTGCTGGCCGAGCGGGTTTAGAAGTGCTCGGCATAAAACACCCACGGTGAAATCGCGCTAGTGTAATGGGCTCTTAATTCGTCGAAGAATGAGAGGTCCAATGGGCGCGAAGCGCAGACCGTGACGCTTTGGCGTCGCGGGACGGAGGGAGCCGTAGCCTTTAGGCTACGGAATAAGGGGCTGGCAGGAATCGGGCTTTAGCCCCGGGCCTTTTGTTCGCAGCCGAAAGAAGGCCCGGGCCTAAAGGCCACACCTTTGCCACACCTGAATTCAGGGGCCTAAAGGCGATTGCCTCCCTTACCCTCCGTCTCCCTGACGCTAAAGCGTCAGGGAATGCGCTTCGCGCTGTGCCAAACAGGCGTTATCCTTCACCGATCTAGAAACTCAAGCGCTAGAAGAACGTGCGGGCGGCGGCTGCGGCTTCTTTGATATCCAGATGAATACGATGCGCGGCCACTACGGCAAAGATCAAGGCCAGAGCCGATTCTGCCAGGGCAACAGGAAGATCGCGGCCTACGCGCCGGGCCAGATACATACGCAGGTGATAGCCGCCATAGGTGCCGATGAGCGCGCCGATGCAGCAGAAGAGAATACCGCCTGCGAGCGGCTCCTGGAAGGAGGCTGCGACCATCGCACCCGCGAGTGCGGCAGCGATCAGCCGCGCGGACACGCCCAGAATCCTGGTGCGGCTGGACGTCTGCGGCAGCGTGTCGATGTAGTACTCGCTGAGCGCGCACAGCGTAAAGATGATCACGGAGACGATCTTCGCGGCCCAGAAGGTCCAGTTATCGACCGGCAGCAGGGCCAGGGCCATAAACCAGCAGAGCACGGCGAGCGGCGTCATCGTGCGCATGCCAGTGGCGATACCGAGAATGATGATCCAGAACATAGCGGCTCTCTTTGTAACAGTACAAAGGCTAACCCATATACCAAGAGAATGTAGCGCATAGGCTGGTGTGAAGTCAGCCCAAACAGTAAAGGGCCCCGCATTTGGTGGTGCCACCACAAAATGCGGGGGTCCTTCGGCTACGCCTCAGGATGACGGCGAAAAACAAACAACAGCAACGACAAAAACAAGCAACGGAAGAGGCTGAAAGCCTACGCGCGCAGCCAGCCGTATAGCGGGAACTGCTCCGCCAGCTCGCCCACCTGGCCCCGAATCTCGGCCAGCCTGGCGGCGTCGGAGCGGTGCTCGAGCGCGGTGGCGATCCACTTGGCGATCGTCCGCATCTGCTCTTCCTTCATGCCGCGCGTGGTGAGCGCCGGGGTGCCCAGGCGAATGCCGCTCGGCTTCATCGGAGGGTTGGTGTCGAAGGGGATCGCGTTCTTGTTGACCGTGATGCCCGCCTCGCCCAGAGCGGACTCGGCCTCAGAGCCGAGGATGCCCTTCGCGAAGACGTCCACGAGAATGAGGTGCGTATCCGTGCCGCCCGAGACGATGCGGAAGCCTTCGGCCTGCATGGCCTCACCCAGCGCCTTGGCGTTGGCGATGGTCTGCTTCGCATAGGTCGAGAACTCCGGCTGCAACGCCTCATTGAAGGCCACAGCCTTGGCCGCGACGATGTGCATCAACGGACCGCCCTGCTGGCCGGGGAAGACGCTGCGGTCGACGGCGGCGGCGAACTCAGCCTGGCAGAGGATCAGGCCGGCACGCGGTCCGCGCAGTGTCTTGTGGGTCGTCGTGGTGACGATGTGGGCGTGCGGCACGGGCGACGGATGCGCTCCACCGGCGACGAGGCCGGCGAAGTGCGCCATGTCCACGACGAAGTACGCGCCGACCTTATCGGCGATCTGGCGCATGCGCGCGAAGTCGAACTGGCGCGGATAGGCGGAACCGCCGCCGATGATCATCTTCGGCTTCTCGGCGATGGCCTGCGCTTCGAGTTCGTCATAGTCGACGACCTCGGTGTCCTTGCGAACCTTGTAGCCCGCCACCTTGTAGAGCTTGCCGCTGAAGTTCAGCTTGTGCCCGTGGGTCAGGTGTCCGCCGTTGGCGAGGTCCAGGCCCAAAATGGTGTCGCCAGGCTGGATCAGCGCCATGTAGGCGGCGGCGTTGGCCTGCGAGCCGGAGTGCGGCTGCACGTTGGCATGATCCGCACCAAACAGCCGCTTGGCGCGGTCGCGGGCCAGGTTCTCGACGACGTCGGCGAACTCGCAGCCACCGTAGTAGCGCTTGCCGGGGTAGCCCTCGGCGTACTTGTTGGTGAAGACGGTACCGGCGGCTTCGAGCACGGCGCGTGAGACAAAGTTTTCGCTGGCAATCATCTCGAGGCCGTCATGCTGACGCACGACCTCGTTCTCAATCTGGGCTGCAATGTCAGGGTCGGCGACCGCAAGCGGTGCGTTCAGGTCGATAGGCATTTGTTAATTTTACGCTGGTTCGTGGGTGCCATTCGCTGGCGTTCTGGTGGTTTTGAAGGGGCGGGGCTTCACAGGCTGCGGAAAAGTCCGCGCTTTGATCTTTAGGGCCAAAGGCCCGTTTCATACCAGCCTGGGGTGAAGCAAACCCGAGTCAGCACGCGACAGCGTGATGGCTCGGGAAGCGTAGCCCCAGGTTCTGTGGAGGAGAAGAAGTTGAGGGCTGTAAGCCCGACTCATCTTTCTGTGCAGGCACTATGAATCGGGCTTACAGCCCTCTGCTTTCCCTTTGGCTCCTTACCTGGGGCTACGCTTGCAGCGAGCGAAAACCGCTCGCTGCTGCGCTTCACCCCAGGCTGGGATGAAACGGGCCCTTGGTCCTAAAGATCAGGACTTTCTTGCTATCGTGACTTTTCCGCAGCCTGTGTAAGTCCCACCGCTTCAAAGGACACGGCCTGAGATAGGCGTCAGCTCTGGTTACTTCCCCTGCCCCAACTGCTTGAACGTTCTCCACACAAACGACCCGAGATACCAGCCGTCGAGGTATTTGTACGGCGTCTCGCCCGTGGTGTAGTGGCCGCAGGGCAGCACCTTGGAGGTGTACTCGATCTGGTGGGCGTCGAAGGACTTCAGGACCTCCAGCGAGAACTCGCGCACGAACGTCAGGTCGTACGTCGCGTGGACGACCAGGGTATGCCGGGGTGTCGCCGCGAACTGCGCCATGTACGACATCGGGCTGACGGCAAGAAACATCTGCCGAACCTGGTCCTGCGTGAGTCCTGCATGCTCGAACGAGGAACGAATGTGGCGTGTGCTCTGCCCCGTCCAGACGACATCGCCGAACCACGTCGACGCGTAGTTGAACGCACAGACCTGAATGCGCGGGTCCATCGCCGCGGCGATGAACGCGTAGCAACTGCCGAGACTCGTGCCCAGCACGCCGATCTGTTCGTAGCCCTCGGACTGCAGCCAGTCGATGCAACTGCGAATATCCACAACAGCCTGGCGGCAGGCGGACATGGTGCGCCCGATGTTCGAGCTGACCGCATAGTCGGAGCGCTCGAGCTCCAGCGGGCGGCGGACGTCATGGTACGGCTTCGACAGCCGCAGGCAGGAGATGCCGAAGCGATTGAACATCGTGCAGAAGGCATTGTGCGAGAAGGCATCGGCGTTCCACTGCGGCATGACGATCATCGCCTGCTTTGGCCTACGCTCTCCTGATCCCTTCTTCTTGTTACCCGTCTCCGCCGGATACCAGCGCGCATTGACCATATCGTTCTCGGGATAAGGTGTGCGCACGGCTGAGGTAAAGCGCAGGAAGGGCTCGCGGCGCAGCTCGCCGACCTCAGCCTGGCGCTGGTACTCGCGCTCCTGTTCGAGCGTCTCAGGACGAACGTTGGTGGGAAAGAGTTCGGGGTAGCGCTGCTCGATGCGGAAGTCGGTGGGTGTGGCGTAGTCGAAGAAGCTGTGCGGATCGGCAGCGATACGTGCGTTGAGTGCGGTCATCGCCGCCAGCGGGGTGAGTTCACCCGAGGCGACTTTTTGCTCGGCCTCTTCGCCGCCAAAATCGGCAAGATAGTCGAAGCCCCACTCCAGCGGACGCTCGATGCGGTTTTGATCGCGCGTGGTGAGCGCGGTCTCCCATGCGTACATCCACTTGGCGTAAAGCTGAGAAAGCATGGTTCCAGTTTATCGTTCCGGCGGGTGTAGAAGGAGGCCCTTGCAGTATTCGAGAGGAAGAGGGATTAGAGCAAATTTCCTGTTACCGTGAAGTTGCATCGGGCGTGCAGTACCGTTTTTCTGGGAAAAAACAGCCATAAATGTCGTAGTTCCGCTATACACCTACAGGAAATTTGCTCTATCGTGCCGTCCGCGTCGTCTTCTTTTTGGAGTGGCGTCTCTTCTCTGTAACTTGAGAGGTGACAAGGATGATCGGTTCCTGGTCTGGGAACGTTGCGATCATGGTCAGATGACCGCCCATGGCCGCTACCGTACGTTGCATCGTGGACAGACGCGGGTCCTTACGTTTTTCGAGGCGCGAGATCTGCATCTGGCCCACTCCCAAAGCCTCGGCGACAACAGCCTGGCTGATCTTACGGTCTTTCCGCATCTCTCCCAGAGTCATGCGCCGCTCAACCGCCGCGAGCAGCTCGGCCCCTCTTGCTTCAATGGCCTTCCGCCGATTCTTCGGCAGCGAAGCCATTACTTCATCTGCTGCAATCAGTCCACGCATGGGTAGTCTCTCCATTGGCTAAAGGTTGTCGAGATGTTCCTTGTATCTTCTGTCAGCTTTATCAATCAGCCTCCTGTAGAAGGTCTTTTCGCTAACACCGGACTTATCACCCGCAATCAGCAAAATGGCATCCCGCTCCGGGTCAAAGGCAAAAGCAACACGCCACACTCCTCCAGAGGCCTTAAACCGCAGTTCTTTCATGTTTGTATATTTCGAATCCTTGAGGGTATCCACCTCAGGACGGCCTAAAGTGGGGCCATATGTTCGCAAAGGTATGAGCAAGGCCAGCAATTCATCCTGCGCTGCCACCGGAAGCTCATCGAACTCTGTCTTGAACCTGGGGTGGAAGTAGGCGTTCCAACTCATGAATTAATTATGCTCTAATACGCATTATGCTGTAAAGAGCATAATATTGCGTATTGCGCTTCGCTTGCCCGTGAAGTTTTGAACTACCGCAGCTCAAAGTTCGCGCGAATGCCACACAGAATGTCATACGCAATCGTGCCGCTCCAGCGGGCCTGGTCTTCGGCGGTAACGCCCTCTCCCAGCAGCACGGCCTCCATCCCCTCCTGTATGTCCGCGAGGCCGCTGACATCCACCACCGTCAGGTTCATCGACACACGGCCCACGACAGGCGCACGCTGGCCCGCGATCATCACCCAGCCATCGCCCACCCCGGAAGAAGCGGCGCGGCGATAGCCATCGGCATAACCCACCGGCAACAGCGCCAGGCGCATCGGCTGCACGGCGACGAACGTTGCGCCATAGCCCACCGTTACCCCGGCAGCGACGTCGCGCAATCCAATGATGCGCGTCTTCCAGCAGAGCACCGGAGACACCTTTGGCGCGAGCGCTCCCGCATGGATATTGCCTTCGATCTCCAGGCAATGTCCGTAGATCGCAAAGCCTGTGCGGACCATCGCGCGTGCGCCGAGCGACTTGGCCGTATCGCGAATCCACGCCATCGTGCTGCCCTCATCCACCGCCGAGGTATTGGCCAGATGCACGAACTCAAGGCGCACGCCCGCAGCCAGGGCCTGGTCTAGCGCCAGGGCAAACCGTTCGCGCTGCTCCTCGGTGATCTCCGCGCCTGCGGATTCAGAGCAGCACAGGTGCGTCATGATGCCTTCGCAGCTCACCCACCGCGAACCGGCGAGAGCCTCCAGCGTGCGCGCCAAGTCTTCGCCGGGAGCCGCTCCCTGTCGCCCCATGCCGGTATCGACCTCAAGATGCACCTGGATGCGATGCCCTGCGGAGCGCGCTGCGCGCTCCAAGACAGCAACGTGCTCGGGCGTCCAGACGACAGGCGTAAGACCGTGAGCCACCAGGGCAGGCGCGTCCGCCAGCTCCATGCCGCACATGACGAGCACGCGTATGCCGCTATGCGGAAGTGCCGCGCGAACCACCGCGCCCTCCGCCACGTCGCTGACACCAAGCCACTGGGCTCCGGCCTCCACCAGTACCGGGGCGCAGATCGTCGCGCCGTGCCCGTAGGCGTTGGCCTTGATGACGGCGAGTGCCTCCACGCCATGACCTGCAACGGCCTGTACCGCGCGAAAGTTCTCCGCCAGCCTCGCGCTTGAGATTTCAATCCAACTCTTCAAAAGTTACCTACCGCCTTATGTCCATTATCTTTCAAGCTCAGCGTGAGGCTTCTACGCTTTTGCCGTTGTCTCTGAGATAGGCCCGGGCTTTAGCCCGGGCATGACGGGACAAATACGAAGGGGGCTTCAGCCCCTGGGACAAGCCTTCCTATCTCTTGGCATCTCTGCCTGCGGACAGGAGAGCCTATCCCAGGGGCTGAAGCCCCCTTATCGACTGTCTTGAGTGTCCGGGCTAAAGCCCGGACCTATCTCAGAAGCAACAACACCCACTACTTCTGCCCATCCCCAATCGCGGGCGGCGCATAGTACGGCAGCTTCTGCTGCTGTTCGCTGGCACGCTTGACCGCGATATCGGCGAACAACAGACTCGGCGCAATCGTAGTCTCCGGCACGGGGCTCAGGGTCTGAGCGACCCAGGGCTTGCCACCCGCTGCCAGCAATCCGCTGCGCAACGAACGCTGATCGAGCTCGTCGAACACCGCTCCGCGCACCAGCGTGCGCTTGCCGATGGGCGACACGCGATACAGCAGTCGTGGCGACAGTTCCCCGCCGAGCGTCTCCACCTCGTACACATCGCGGCCCTGTTCCTTCGCCAGTGCCAGCAGCTTCGCGCGCATCTCCGCCGCCGACAACGACTGTGTCGACTTCACAACGACCACGCCGGCGCGCGAGTGCGCCGCCTGTCCCGGAGCCGCGCGGCCGTGGCCGTTCGACTCAGGAAAGTCCTTCACCGGCTCGCGGCCCAGCAGGTAATCGATCAACTTGCCGTGGTCGACTACCGTCACCGGCGCCACCGGAACACCTTCATCGTCGACAGAGTACGCACCGACCAGCGACTGGCCTTCAAAGGTATGCAGGCCGGGATCGTCGACGACCGTGAGGAAGGACGGCAACACCGGCGTGCGCAGACTCGACTGGTACGCTCCCTGCGTGCGTGCGGTGGTGCCCATGTCGGGGCGATCGGCTTCGACGTTCGGCACGAAGAGCCGGTTGATGACATCGGCGCTGGCATCGCCCGAGAAGAGCACGGGACCGTGATAGTCCTCGGCGTCGACCACCGGGGCCTCGCGCAGATCCTTGAAGCTGAGGAGATTGGCGATCGTGCGCTTGCGCAGAGCCTCTGCGCTCTCCAGGCCTTCAGCTGTGGCCGCGGAGGAGCCGTTGTTGCGGCTGAGCTGCATGCCGTCCGCCGCCTGGCCGCCCACATTGATCGAATCCGTGTAGCCCGCGTAGCCATGCCGCAGCACCGTGCCATCGGTGTTCACCGTATAGCGATTCACGATCACGGCATCGATGCTGGCGCTTGAGGACTGCACCTCTGCCGCAAAGCTGCGGACCTCGGGTGCGGTCTGGAAGAGTCCGCTGGCTTCGATGATGCGCTGCTTCCACGCCTCGCGATCCAGCTCGAGCGTCTTCAAGGGCTCGATCAGCGTGACGGGTTTGGCGGGAGTGAAGTCGTTGGCCGTGGGCGCGCTCTGGAACTGCTTGAGCGCGGCCTCCTTGGCTGAGTACGCCCGCAAGGCATTCTTGTAGGCCTCATCGGTCGCGGTCCAGAGCGCGTACTTCAGCGCGGCGGGATCGTTGTCGTTGGGGGCGAGCTGCAGAGAGCCGTCTCCACGCGAAGAGCTGGAGTCGGTGGTGTAATCGCCGATGCGTACTTCGACGCGCACGATGCGCTGACGATTCTCGTTCTCGCCAGTCAGTGCTCCGTAGTTCGCGACGGCCTCGTAGGTCTGCAGGTCTTCAAGCCGGTACTCCATGAAGTAGGGCCGCTGCAGGCCGGGCAGAACGAGCAGCGCCTTTTCGCGCGCGAGCTCCTGCTGCATCGCGGTGAGGAGCGGGTCGGAGGTGTTGGGTGCCGTCTGGGCTACGGCTGCAATCGACGATAGACCCAGGGCCAGAAGCAGCGCAGCCCTCATTGACTTAGAGGCTAAAGCCCTATTCGTGGCGGAACTTTTACGGCACGGCTGAAGCCGTGCCCTTAACGAAACCCCTCCAACCGAGGGCGTCGAAATCTTTGCCAATTGTTTCTTGAACATTAGCGGCCCCCTTTCGTTGCAGCAGGAGCATCCGTCGCCGGAGCATCCGTTGCGTCACCCAGTGGCGGCGGCTCAACGATCGGCGGGCGCGCCGTTCCCTGCGCCTGGCGCTGGGTTTCGATCTCACTCACCAGCATGGCCGGGGCTACGGCGCTGACGGGAATCGTGCCCGACTCCGCGCCACACTCGCCGTTGAAGATGTCCTGATGGTCGCCCGTCGCCACGATGCGGTTCAGTGCGGCCTGCGGCGTTCCGACGATGCTCACACCGCGCACCAGCTCGTCCGGCCTGCCGTCCACGTATACGCGATAGACCACCAGCGGGATCACCTGGAAGGCCTGCGGCGAGCGGCGTGTCGTGACCGCGAAGCCCGAGGAGATGTCCTCAAAGAACAACCCGTAGGCCTTGCCCTGCTTCTTCGCCTCGGCCTTCAGCATCTCGCGCAGCTCGGCGTCGGAGACCGTCTTGGTCGAGGTCACGATGAGGTTGCCCTGCCGTCCCGTGGGCATCTTGCCCGTCTCGGCGCGGCCGTGGCCGTTGGACTGCGCGAAGCTCGCCACCGGCAGACGCGACATGAGGAACGTCTTGAGCACGCCGTCGTCGACCAGCTGCACGCGCCGTGCTGGCTGGCCTTCGTCGTCGAATGCGTAGTGGCCGCTGAGCGGATGGCCATTGAACTCTTTCAGCGTGGGATCGTCCGCGACGGAAAGAAAGCTCGGCAGGATCGGCTTGTTCAGCAGCTTGGTGAAGGTCTGGCCCTCTTCGTCGCCGCGCTGGCGCTGGCCTTCGAGCCGATGCCCCAAGACCTCGTGGAAGAAGACCGCGGCCGCGCGGCCGGAGAGGATTGCCGGGCCGTTGTAGGGCTCGGTGATAGGAGCGGAGCGCAGATCGTCGAGATTCTTCGCCAGCGCGACAGTCTTCGCCAACACCGTCGCCTGGTCGGGGAGATGGCCGGTCGTATCGGCCTCAAAGGTCTCGACGCGGAAGAGGTCCATGCCGTCGGCGGCGCGGGTGCGAGCCACTACGACGAGCCGCGCGACCTGGTTCGGCGCGGCCACGTGTGCGCCTTCGCTGGAGACGAAGTAGTCCGTCTCGTGCGAGGTCTGCATGTATGCCGTGTCGTAGAAGATGTGCGGATAGCCGCGGAAGACGGCGGTAATCTCGCGCAGACGCTGCTCCCAGGCAGTGCGGTCGAACTCCAGCTTGGGTGCAGGGGGCAGATCGGCGCTCGCCGGCTTCTCGGTGGAGAAGTCCGCCGAAGAGTCTTCTTCCTTCGCGCGCACCTGCTGCTCGGTCTTTACCTTCTCCAGCGCATCGAGCGCCTTGCCGTAACCGCGATTGGTCGCGAACCAGAGCGAACGCTCAATCGCACCGCGATCGTCCGAGAGCGGCAGCGGCATGGTGGTCAGCGCGCTGGTGCGATGGTCGCCATGCGTGTTGTCGAGGTCCGGCGAACCGAGCCGCACCTGCACGTCGGCAATGCGCGCATGCCGGACACTCGAGTTCGTAATCGCGCCGTACTGCGCGGTGATGTTGACGTTTTCAGCGTCGGCCACCGAGTAGCTGAGGAAGTACGGACGAGGCTGCGGCGTCGCACTGGCCGACACGGCAGCCGTGCCCAGCGAGGACATCGCGCGATTCAGTTCAGCCGACATCGCCTGCATCAACACAGGGTTCGTCGCAACCGCGGGATCGCCCGGTTTGGGGTCTGAGGCCCTTGCCTGCGTGAGAGTTCCGGTGGCCAGTACAAACGCGGCCAGCCCCAGGGACGAAATAGAACGATGACGGCGAAATAAAGATTTGGGATAAATCGGAGGTGTCAAAGAAAGCCCGCTTCTTGAACGAAGGATCGTAAGCAGAGTGTACCGAAGATGCCGATGTTCGCTCGCGGTATCTACACTCTTGGACGGACCACGAACCGAAAGGCACGTTTGAAACCGGTATCCTTTCTAGCTCCTGGCCCGTCCAAAAGTGTGCTGACGATGAAAACAAACAAGGACTCAAAGACCAGGATCATCGCTGCTCACGAAAGACCGGCCGGCGCAACTTGCGGCGTCTCGAACCATCGTGCAGACTCAAAACACTACGAAAGGATTTTGATGCACCTCCTCCGGCACGTTGTGTTCCTCTGCCTTCTATTTCCCTTTGCAATCTCTGCACGAGCCGGTGAGACCCCAGCCGAGCATACGGCGAACGTCTACGCGCAACAGGAGATGACCGCAGCCCCTCGGCACGGCAATCTCCCCGACTACTCGCTCTCGCCGGACAAGCTGGCGAAGGCACAGCACCTCGCAAAAGTGAGAATTACACTGCACTTTCTGAATGCGGTGTGGAGCATCGTTCAACTGGCCCTGCTGCTATGGCTGGGAGTTGTGGCCTGGATGCGCAGTCGCGCCCTGGGCTCGAGCGGAGGTCTGCGCGAACAGGGCAGGTGGGTCCTGGCCTTCTGGCAGGAGTGCCTCGTCTTCACCTTTCTGTTCAGTATCGCGAACACCTTGCTCGACCTGCCGTTGAGCCTCTACAGCCATCGGCTCTCCGTCCAGTACGGGCTTTCCATCCAGAGCTGGTCAAGCTGGTTCAGTGACCTGGCAAAGGGCTGGGGCGTTACGCTACTCGGCGAGTTCCTGCTCTGCGCGCTGCTGATGTGGATCATCCGCTCGCTGCCCCGCACCTGGTGGCTGGCGTTCTGGGCGGTGATGATGCCCCTGACGATCATCGCCATCTATGGAATGCCGCTGGTGATCGACCCGCTGTTCAATACCTTCGAGCCGCTGCAACAGTCGCAGCCGGCGCTGGTGGCCCAACTGGAGAAGGTCGTCGAGCGCGGACATATGAACATCCCGCCGGAACGCATGTTCCTGATGAAGGCCAGCGCCAAGACGACAACGATGAATGCCTATGTGACCGGCTTCGGCAACTCCAAGCGTGTTGTGGTCTGGGACACCTCGCTCGCCAAAGGCACGCCGGACGAGATCCTCTTTATCTTTGGACACGAGTCCGGCCACTACGTGCTGGGGCACATCCTGCGCCGCATCGTCATGACCTTCCTCGGGCTCTTCGTCGGGCTGTACCTTGCGTTCTTCCTGGTGCGCTGGGCGATTGCGTACTTCGGCAGGCAATGGAGAATCCCTTCCCAGGCGGATTGGGGCGCACTCGTCGTGCTGCTCCTGGTGTTTACGATCTTCAATACGCTGGTGGAACCTGTAACCGAGAGCCTGACCCGCATGCAGGAGCACGCCGCCGATGTATACGGGCAGGAGGCCATTCACGGGATCGTAGCCGACCCGCAGACGACCGTAAAGGACGCCTTCAATGTGCTGGGCGACAGTTCGCTGGAAGACCCAAACCCCAACCCGTTCGTGGAGTTCTGGATCTATAGCCATCCGGCGGTCGGACGTCGAGCGGCCTTCGGCAAGGCTTACGATCCCTGGGCCCCGGGCATGGAGCCGAAGTACTTCAAGAGGTAGAGGCGTCTCTAAGACTGACCTACCCTCAAACGTTGTCATCTCGACCGACGGCGGCAAAGAACGCCGCCTTCGGTCGAGATGACAACGTTTGGGGTAGGTCAGTCTTAGCAACAAAAACAACGTCGATTCGCAAAACCTTGACCCTCCCCTGCCGACTATTTACTGTCAACACACGATGACCGATTGCCTGTTCTGCAAGATCGCCGCCGGAATAATCCCCGTAAAGCGGCTGCACGAGGACGAGCAGGTGCTCGCCTTTCCCGACATCAACCCCCAGGCCCCGGTGCATGTGCTGGTGATCCCCAAGCGGCACCTCGCCTCGCATGCCCACGCCACCACGGAAGACGCCGCGATGCTGGGCCAGCTTCTGTCCGCCGCGGGCGAAGTAGCCCAGGCGCAGGGGCTCGAAAACGGCTATCGGCTAGTCATCAATACCGGCCCCGACGGCGGCCAGACCGTCGACCATCTGCACGTGCATCTGTTGGGAGGAAGGCACTTAGGCTGGCCTCCGGGCTAGCTCCTAAGTTTCGACGTCACGATTTCCCTCCCGGCGGGGATACCGATTAAAACTGGAAGACCTGAAACAGACCTTGACGAAATGCGATCTGGTGGAATTATTTCGACTTCCACGCATCCCATCATCTGCGGTGCGGGCTATCTGCAGTTCATGGGACGGGGTAACGTGCTGGCAGTTGGCAATTTCAGCAATCTCTATGCGCAGATTGAAAGCAATTAGGCCCAGCACTGTGGCCAGCGTCGTCTATTTCACCAAAGAAGGCAATTCAGTCGCTATGGCTGCGTCACCACTCCGGTCTGCGGCAACGAGGCAGGCGTATTAGACGCTGGGCCTTCGGCCTGGCTGAAGCCAATCCCGTCCAATCCGTGCCTCAACAATAGTTGATAGCGCTCGACCTCGCTTCAAGAGCAGTTTGGGTGGCAAGTGAGAACCTATACCCCGTCGAAACGATGAAATTTCCCTCGGCGAGATCGAGCCGATCGGGAATTTAACTTCTGAAGCGGAGTTATACGTATTGAGAATTTATAAATGATGTCCAAATAGGAAATTTGGCTTCGTTTCTTGCAGGAGGAACCTATGGAAACCCAACGCGTTGTCCTCGAGCTTTTACCCTATGGGGGTAGGGGAGCTAGTAACCGTTTGTCTCCCAACTCAATCAACGACGCTAAGCTCCTCATTCATGAAGAAATCTTCCAAAAATACCGCGACCACAAGCGCGCAGCCTACGAGAAGATGGAGGAGCGACTGAAGGGCGCCGCCGCGGAGTATCAGGAGAAGCTGACCGCCGGACAACCGACATTAGACAACGTAAAGAAAGTAGAGCTCCCAGGCAAAAAGAATGCGGCGGCGCGCAAAGAGAAATACGACTACTTTAGGTCGAAATGGAGACATGATGTCTATGATCCGATCTTTACAGAATACGAACAGGACAGATTCCGTGGAAAGGAATACGAACCGGGAAGATTCTTTGGCACAATCGCTCAGGGAGTAACCGTGGAATCGCTGCTGAACGACATCAAAATCAAGCTCAAAGCGATGCATCCGGAGATGATAATGGTGTACGTCCCTGTAGGAAATGTGACAGTCGTTTCCGTGGCCGATCAGTTCGGCCAGGGCGCGGTGCTTGTGGCGCGCGTCTATAAGCAAGAGGCGCGGTTCAAAAGAATATATAAAGGAAAAGAAGATCTGCCTGATGTTTTCGAGCATCGCGGCAACAATCGCCACTATGTTCTGGATCGTTATGGAATCTTCATACCGCGGTTTCTGATCAGAAACCTCAGTGCCAATGATGACGAGTTACTGAAAGCAGGACTTCGGTCCCGCGATGGCCGTACGCCGAATTCCAACTCAGCGGCTTTTGTAGATGGGGTGGTACGCCACCTGCGCGCCGCCCAACAGGGCGGCAGTTATTTCATTTCGACGACATCGACATCGAAGCACATCTATGGGTCGACGGGGGCTAACTTCTATTCACCGCAGACAGGACAGGTTTTAATTGACGCCGCCGTCATTCCTCAGGATGACCTCGTAGACGTTCACTCTCCTATGGCGATGGCCACAATACTGGGAGTGGAGGAATACGACTGGACTTTGGAATTCAAAGAAGACGACCAGTCTTACCAGGCCATGGCGGCAGCACGGGATGCGATTCGTACCCGAGAGATTGTTGTGCACGGGTCTATACCAAATCATGCGATTGCTAGAATTCGGGCTCTGAATTTGGGCATCATGGGATGGACAACTCCGTGTTGCTATGCGACCCACGGGATACCTACAGATCCCTCCATCAATCAGCGTCTGCCAAGCTTCGCTAAATGATCTGCGATGTAAACGAGCCAGCTAGCCCAGGGGAGAGGCGATGTCTGCCCAACGAATTTCGATCACCTGCAAACATCTATCCAGGAATACAACCTTTTTAGAATGTTATAGTTGAAGCAACACCTCAAGGCCCGCTTGAGGTGGGGTTAACTACCATGGTTCCACGTGGAACATGGGCCCTTCGCATCGAGATACAGGCCTCCTGCGTCCAATGACAGGCAGCACAGACTGGAGATGTTCAATGGCTATCGAATCTAGAAAAGAACCCATCCCCGCCCCCCTGCACGATATAGCAATGCCCGAAAGCGGCTGGGAGGCCGGGCAGCACGAGACGGCGGTCTTCGCCGGTGGCTGCTTCTGGGGTGTTCAATCGGTTTTCCAGAGGGTTAAAGGCGTGATTCAGACGACAGTCGGCTACTCCGGTGGAGCGGCTGAGACCGCCGACTACAAGACCGTCTGCAGCACGGAGACCGGCCACGCCGAGGCGCTGGAGATCGTCTTCGATCCTGCAAAGGTGAGCTACGGAACGCTGCTGCGGATCTTCTTCTCGGTGGTCCACGACCCCACCCAGCTCAACCGGCAGGGCGGAGACATCGGCACAAGCTACCGGTCAGCGATCTTCTACACTGACGACCAGCAGAAGAAGGCGGCCGAGGATTACGTGAAGCAGCTCGACGCAGCCCACATCTTCGGCAAGCCGATCGTCACGCAGATCGTTCCGCTGGAAGCGTTCTACCGCGGCGAAGAGTACCACCAGGACTACGCGATCAAGAACCCGCACAACCCGTATATCCAGGTGTGCGATATTCCGAAGATCGGGGCGCTTCAGCAGCAGTTTCCCTCGTTGTTTCAGGAATATACGCGGTAGGTAGATTCCTGCCTTTTGGCATAACAGAGATGCTTCACAGCCCCAAAGGGGCGGTCTATCCCTTGGACTGGGATAGGCCGCCCCTTTGGGGCTTTACTCTCACTCCGACTGCAATGTGCTTTTTGTCTTTGCTTTTCTTGTTTGTCATTCCGAGCGTAGCGAGTGAATCTGCTTTCTCCCGCTTTTTGCCAGTTCCACCTCAAACGTCACGGTCCCTCGGCTTTAGACATGGAGTTTCCCAGGTAATACGAACGAAGAACGGGAGGAAGCAGATTCGCTCGCTACGCTCGGAATGACAAACAAGAAAGGCAACAGCAGAGACGACAGCAGATTCCCTGCGGGAATGACAACAAGAAAAGCAAAGGCAACGACGAAGGCGTCCTCGGGGATATCTATCTGACTCGATGATGGTTCCCCCTCTGGCTTACATCGCGTAGTCTTCATCGTGCGTCTAAGGACACATACCAGCAGGTGGTGTGCCCCAGTGTGTTTTAAGACTGGGGCAGAAACGGAACGACCTTGAGAACGACCTTGGAACAGCTTTGGGCACGCCCGGCTACCCTGCTGGCGATGGCCCTGATCATGGGTGTAGTCGCGCACGGGCAGGACTCCAAATCGTCATCCAAGCCTGCCAGCGCCGGCGAGGATTCGGCCAGCACCAGGCAATTGAAGCTTGGCCCGGTCGATCCTTCCGTCCCCCCGATCGACCTGCCGAAGAATCGCCCGGTCATCGGCGTAGCCCTGGGCGGCGGCGGCGCGCTGGCGATGAGCGATATCGGTGTGCTGCAGTGGTTTGAAGAGCACCATATCCCGGTCGATGTCATCGCCGGAACCAGCATGGGCTCGATCATTGGGGCGCTCTACTCCACCGGCCATACCACCGAGCAGATGACGCACATCATGACAGACGAGTCGGTCGCCAGCGTCTTCCGCATCGACTCCGCCTTCTCGTCGCGCAGCTTCCGCCGCCGCGAAGACAGCCGCGAGATCCCCAACGCCGTAACCGTCGGGCTCAAGCACGGGGTCTCCTTTCGCAACTCGCTGCTGACCGACACCGGCCTGAACGAGCTGCTGGACAAGGAGTTCCTGCGCTACAACGACCAGACCGACTTCAACAGCCTGCCCATCCCCTTCCGCTGCCAGGCCACCGACCTGAACGACGCCAAGACCGTCACCTTCGCACGCGGCTCGCTGCAGGACGCGGTGCGGGCTTCGGCCTCGATCCCCGGCGTCTTCCGCCCCTTTCAGCTCGACGGGCATGAGTTCGTCGATGGTGCAATCCTCGAGAACCTGCCGACCGCCGACGTGAAGGCCATGAAGGCGGATGTGATCCTCGCCGTCAGCCTGCCGCTGCAGCCCGTCGGCAAAGGCGATCTGGATTCGATCCTGGGCGTGTTGCAGCGGGCCTTCTCGGTCGGCATCGAGGCCAATGAGATCCGCGACCGCAAGCTGGCAAATGTCGTCATCATGCCCGAAATTACGGGCTTCGGCCAGGCCGACTACCTGAAGACCGCCAAGCTGGCAAGGGTCGGCTACGACGCCGCTGAATCGCAAAAGGACCAGTTGCTGAAGTATGCGCTCAACCAGGCCGATTGGGATGAGTACCTCGCTCACCGCCGCGCGAAGGAGCGCGGTCCGGCAGGCTCGGTCGTGCTGGTCAAGATCAAAGCGCCGAACGAATCGGTGAAGGAAGCCGTCGAGCGCAAGTTTGGGCCCCTGGTGAATCAGCCCGTCAACACCGACCAGGTGGAAGGTCTGCTCGCCGACGTCCGCAGCGATGGGCGCTATGACGCCGACTACACCGTCGGCTACGACTCCCCCGATTCGACGCGGCCCATCCTGCTGGTAACGGTGAGCGACAAGAAGACAGGGCCGCCGTTCATGGATCTGGGCTTGAATCTCGCCGCACAGACTGGAGGCGTCACCCGCGCCACGATCAGCACGATCCTGCTGGACCAGGACTTCGGCGGCTATGGCTCGGAGCTGCGCGCGAAGATCGACTTCGGCTTCCTGACCCGGGTCGAAACGGAGTACTACCGCAAGCTGAACTGGAAGGGCCTCTTCGCCGCACCTCGCGCCAACCTGACACGCGAACCGTTCTACATCTACAGCGGCTCGACGCGGCTCTCGCAGCGCCAGTCGCAGCTCGCCGGAACGGGTGCGGACATTGGCTGGGGCGATGGAAAGCAGCAGGAGCTGCGTGCCGGCTGGCAGTTCCAAAACGTGCAATGGACGACCACCACCGGCTCCGACGGCCTGCCGAACTACAGCGGCAACTCGCAGACGGCGCGCATCCGCTATGTTTACGACTCCCAGGACAGGGCTCTGGTACCGCAGTTCGGCGTGCGCGTCGTGACGGACCTGGGCTACCTCTACGCAACACCGGGAAGCCCCAGCGCCCCGCAGCTCTTCGGTCAGATCTCGTTCGCGCACACCATCGGCAAAAAGAACATCGTGCTGGCCAATGGTGAAGGAGGAACGATGTTCAACCGCAACGTCGCACAACCCTTCCGCTACACGCTGGGCGGACCGCTGCGTCTGAGCGCCAGCGCCATCGACCAGTATCGCGGCACCGACTACTTCCTGATCACCCCGGGCTACCTGCGGCGAATCGCAACCCTGCCCGCGCCACTCGGCCAGAGCATCTATGTCGGCCTGACCTATGAGGCCGGCCAGATGCGTGCCCCGGATGCGTTACCGATCACCCGCCAGGACGTGTACTTCGGCCTGGTCGCGGAGACTCCGCTCGGCGTCATCACCATCGCCCCTTCGGTCGGCGACCACAACGAGCACAAGTTGACCTTTACGCTGGGGAGACTGTTTTAAAAGCAGAGTGTAGAGAGTAGAGGATAGAGTGTAGACGCGATTCGCCTTGACGATTCGCTGCCCGTTCGAGGGGAGGCTGTCGTCTACACTCTATCCTCTACTCTCTACACTCTGTCTTATCGCCCTTCGCTCAACCGTGCTGCCAGACGTTCCGGCAGGGCGGCCTTGCGGATCGCTGCCTGCGCTCCGGCGACGTCGTAGGGGATGCGGCAGAAGGTGATGCACTCGGCCTGGTCGTCGTAGATCGCATAGGCTGCGCGCCAGTCGCCATCGCGGGGCTGGCCGACCGAACCGGGATTGATCAGGTGCCGCGTCCCGACGGGGACCTCCATCGTGACCTGCTCGGGGGTATCGCGTTCGAGGTACTGGGGACGGTCCTCTTCCCACTCCTGCTCGCTCTGGGAGAAGCCTCCCTGCACATGGGTGTGGCCGAAGAAGGTGATCTCGGTCTCCATCCGCTGCAGCGGCGTCCAGGCGTCGCGCATGGAGATGATGTAGTGGTCTTCATGCAGCGGCGAACCGTGGGCACACATCGCCCGCGAACTCGCGCGCACCGGCCCCTGGGGCATGGAGCGCACCCACTCGAGGTTCTCCGGCGTGAGCTTGCGGTGGGTCCAGTCCGCGGCCATCGCGGCGATGGGATTGAAGCCTTGCGAACTGGTGAGGCCGCAGCAGACACGATCGTGATTGCCGCGCACGTTCACGGTTGCCAGCGGCCGAATCAGGTCGATGACCTCATTCGGATTGCCGCCGTAGCCGACCGTGTCGCCGAGGTTCCAGAGAGCGTCGAAGGCTCCAGCCGCAGCGAGCACGGCCTCAAGTGCCTGAAGGTTGCCGTGAATGTCAGAGACGATGAGAACGCGCATGAGACGAAGGGTCAGTCTACTCCATTAGCGGCAAGATAGGGATAGAGACTGCCCCTGCATACGCGATTTAAGCTTCGAGTTGCGAGTGATGAGTTACGAGTTGCGAGACTCGTAACTCGCGACTCACAGCTCGCAACTCAAAGCCTACACCGTCGCCAGCGGCCGGTCGCGCGGCGTCGTCATCGAAGGCGCAGAAGCCAGCAGACTGCGGGTATAGGCATGCTGGGGATGCGTGAAGATCTGCGTCGCGCTGCCCTGCTCCACGATCGCTCCGTGCTGCATGACGGCAACCCGGTCGGCCACCTGCGAAACTACCGCGAGATCGTGCGAGATGAACAGCATCGACAGATTGTGCTCCGCCCGCAGACGTTTGAGCAACGCGATGATCTGCGCCTGCACGGTGACGTCGAGCGCGGTCGTCGGTTCGTCCGCGATCAGCAGGCGCGGTTTATTGATCAGCGCCATCGCAATCACGATGCGCTGGCGCTGGCCGCCGGAGAACTGGTGGGGATAGTCGTCAATGCGGCGCTCGGGATCGGGTAGCGCGACCTCGCGCATGGCTTCGAGCACGCGCTCCCGGACCTCGCGGCGCGAGGTGCGAGGAGCATGTGCCAGCAAGGCTTCGGCAATCTGCTGCCCAACCTTCATCACTGGATTCAGCGCGGTCATCGGCTCCTGGAAGATCATTGCGATCGAACGGGAGCGATGCCGGCGCATGGCCTCCTCCGGCAGATGGAGCAGGTCTTCAGGCTCCTTCCCCGTGGGCGCGAAGGCGATGCTGCCGTTCACACTCGCACTGGGTGGCAGAAGCCGAAGCAGCGCCAGCGAGGTCGCCGACTTGCCCGAACCGGATTCACCGACCAGGCCGAGCGTCTCGCCGTGCGCGAGGTCGAACGAGATGCCATGCACGCACTCGCGTCCGGAGAAGGCGATACGAAGGTCGCGAACCGAAAGCAGATTCTGGATGGCCGTGGGTTCGTTCTTCGAAGGGTTCATCGTTGTAACGAGAATAGCGAATGACGACGAAAAACAGGCAACGACTACTTCGGCAGAATGTTCAACGTGCGCCAGGGACTGATCTTCATCTCGCCCTCAGCGCCTACGCTCCACACGCGCCAGCGATATCGTCCCTGGCTGCTGGCGAACTGCGCGGTGACCCGCGTCTGCAGCTTGGGGTTGTGGTCCGGAGCCAGATAGAGGTGCGAGTCCAGCCAACCGCCGCGCGACCGCTGCCACTCCACTACCTGCAGCCCGGCGCCGCCGCCGTTATCCCACCACAGCTCCGGTACCGGGGGACGCGAATCGCCATCCGCCGGAGAAGCCTGCGAGATGCCCACCACTCCAGCGTGCCGCTCCGCTCTTGCCGGGGGGCTGGTATTTGCCAGAGCCAGGCGCTCGCTCTGCTGCTCTACCTCCGGCAGATTCAGCGACACATGCAGAACCTTCCAGGCCCCGCTGTCCGCCCGGCGCAGCACCACCAAAGGGTGGGCCAGTCCAAAGACGCTGTCCGACGAGACCATCACGCGCAGCGCCACAACCGCCAGGCGCTCAGCCGTCGAAGCCTGTATCACCTCGACACGAACGGCCCCGGCATCGGCCACTCCGTTCCCGGTCGTCGCCAGCAATCCCTGCCCCAGCCGCGGCGAAAAATCCGCCATGGAAGGGTCGGCAGCCTCACCCAGGTTCTCTCCGCGCAGCAGATGTCCTATCGCGCTTACGGCTACGTCCGCCGCGTCCTGCGACCGCTTCGACGAACTCTGCTGCACACAACCCGCACAGCTATCTCCCTCGCTCATCCACAGCGCAAAGGCCTTTGCGGTCTCCATGTGCGGCGCCCGGGCAAGAATTGCAAACTCCGGGGTAAAAGATTCTCCGTAGGGCAAACCATCCGCCAGGAAGGATGCCGGCTGCAGCATTGCCAGGCCAAATCGACCTTGCAGCCCGCTCCACCACTCCGCCGACAGCGGTCCGATCAGCAGATCCGGATAGGCTGTCGTTCCCTTGACGGCTGCCAGGTCGTCCTTCAGATCGTCCACATACACATCGACGAATTGGACCTGAAGCTCCGGAAAGAGATCCTGCAGGTCAGCTGCAAGCCTTTCCTGTAAAGGATCCGGCTTTGGCGCATTGGCGGCACTCGTTCCGGCCTGCGCGATCGTACTCAGCGAGTTCCCGAAGCTTCCCGCAGTCTGGCCATGATTGCTCGCGGCGGTGCCGTAGGTGCTTGCCGTCTGTCCATAGCTGCCTGCAGTCTGGCCATGGTTGCTCGAGGCCGTGCCAAAGCTGCCGGACGGCTGGCCGAAGCTCCCGGCAGTCTGTTCCTTGTAGTCGCTCGCTTTACTGGACGGGTCCGCAGGAGTGCCTGCGGTGTTGCCGTTCGTATTTTGATCCGTGGAGGGCATCGCGTTTTCAGCGCTGATGGTGGGGCTGCTGGAGGCCACTCCATAGTTGCTGGAGGCTGTCCCATAGTCGCTGGCGCTCTGGCCAAAGCTGCTGGCGCTCTGCTCGCGGTAGGTGATCTCCGCCTGGTCACGATTTCCGGCGGACGCGCCCCTTGGCCGATGTCCGGAGGCCGGCCTCAGGACCCAGATGGTGAGACGCCCCTGTCGCAGCGCGTCTAAAGAATCTCCAGGATCTCCGGCGGAATCTTCAGACTGCGCCCGCGCCGAACCGGCACAAGCCAGCAGCACGAACATCGCACACCACGTTGCCCATTGCTTCGCGCGCACGATGCTCCTCCGCTGGACTTCTGGCCTTCTCGGCAAGTTTACAGCCCAATGAAGATTGGACGCCCACAGGATGCGAACGTCGCAGAGCTTTTGCTCCTGTCCTCCCATTCACAGCTCCACAGCGAACACCTCGCGTCCAGAGCCTGTGTTCGCTCATCCAATGGATATGAGCGACACCCTTCGCCTCTCAGTGCTCGACCAATCTCCTGTCCTTGCAGGCTCGACGCCTGCCCAGGCGCTGGCCAACTCGCTCGACCTCGCGCAGCATGTCGACCGGCTCGGCTATACGAGGCTGTGGTACTCCGAGCACCATGCAATGGATCTGCTCGCCTGCACTGCGCCGGAGATCCTGATCGCGCGGGCTGCCGGGGCGACGAAGCGGATTCGCGTTGGGTCCGGCGGAATCATGCTCCCGCACTACTCGCCCCTGAAAGTAGCCGAAGTCTTCCGCACCCTGCATGCGATGTTTCCCGAACGCATCGATCTCGGCATCGGGCGCGCACCGGGCGGCGGACAGCTCGAAGCCTACGCGCTGCGGCGCAACCGGCAGGGAGCCCAGACGGACGACTTCCCCAAGCAGCTGGCCGAGCTGCAAGCCTTTCTGCACCCCGAGCGCTTTCCGGACGATCATCCCTTCCGCAACATCCGTGTCGCTCCCGATGCACCCGGCGCGCCTGACATCTGGTTGCTGGGCTCGTCGATGTGGTCGGCGGTGACAGCCGCGCAAGAGGGCTTGCCCTACGCCTTCGCCCACTTCTTTTCCCCGATCGCGACGCGCCAGGCCATCGAGCATTACCAGCGTAACTTCCAGGCCTCTTCCAGCCGCACGAAGCCTGAAGCCACACTGGCCATCGGCGTGATCTGCGCGCCTACCGAGGAGGAGGCGAAGTATCTCCATGCTTCGGTACGCCTGCTGCAACGCCGCATTCGCATGGACGACCGCCGTCCCGTCGCCAGCC
Source organism: Granulicella mallensis (assembly GCF_014203225.1). GTDB lineage: Bacteria > Acidobacteriota > Terriglobia > Terriglobales > Acidobacteriaceae > Granulicella > Granulicella mallensis_A. Next base: position 31,105 of record NZ_JACHIO010000016.1, read on the forward strand.
CCGAGGACGCACTGCGTGAGTTGGGCGCCGTTCCTACAGCGCCCAATCCGCTGCTGTCGTTTACAGCCGGAACCCTCGATGCCCCGGAAGAGGGAGAATGGCCGCGCTACGTCGTCGGCACCCCGGAACAAGTCGCCGCAAGACTGCGCTCGCTGGCGGAAGAGCTGCATTTGAAGGAGTTGATCGTGAACACCATCACGCACTCGCATGAGGCGCGGCTGCGGTCTTACCAACTGCTTGCGGAAGAGATGCATCTTGAATTGACGGCATAATTGTTTGAGGTGGTGTCGCAGGTCAGCTTCGAGGAAGAGATCGAACGGGGCTGGGTAGTGTCTGACGAATCGACAAGTACGCTTTTGCTGTTGTCTCTGAGATAGGCCCGGGCTTTAGCCCGGGTATTACGGGACCAATACGAAGGGGGCTTCAGCCCCTGGGACAAGCCTTCCTCCCCCTTGGCATTTTTGCTTGCCGAGAGGAGAGCCTATCCCAGGGGCTGAAGCCCCTTTATCGCCTGTCTTGAATGTCCGGGCTGAAGCCCGGACCTATCTCAGAAGCAAAGACAAAAACAAAAGCCACTATCTCCGATTCGTCAGACACTCCCTAAAGCCCAATTCTTGCCTGGCCCTTATTCCGTAGCCTAAAGGCTACGGCTCCCTCCGTCTCCGTGACGCTGAAGCGTCACGAAACGCGCTTCGCGCAATTGAATGAAACAACTTCTGACCGCTCCCACATAGCGCCCTCCTCAAACCGCATGATTTGTGTTCAGTTTGGCTCAACAGGCTCTAAACTGAACACAAATCATGCTCTCTTACGATGTCCTGATCCTCGGCGCAGGCCCAGCGGGATGCTCTGCGGCTTATGACCTTGCCCGCGCAGGCAAGCGCGTCCTGATGCTCGACAAGCGCACGTTTCCACGCCATAAAGCCTGCGCCTGCGGACTCACACGCAAGACGCTGAAGGCTCTGCGCTACTCCGTCGAGCCGGTCGTCGAACGCGTGTGCCACGAGATTGTGCTGCGACACATCGCATCCCGCACCGCGCGGCGCGTCCTGGTGCGAACCCGCGATCCCATCTGCGCCATGGCCGTGCGCGAACGCTTCGACGAATTCTGCCTGCAGCAGACACTCGCTGCCGGAGCGGAGCTGCGCAAGGTTGAAGGCATCGTTGCGCTGCGCGAGGAGACAGATCGGATAGAGATCGACATAGCGACCGCAGCCGGCATCGAGACAGTGGAAGCTCCCGTGGTGATTGGCGCCGACGGCTCCAATGGACAGTCACGACGGCTCGCCGAGGGGCTGCGCACCAGCAAAGAGGTAAGGGCTGCGGCACTACCCGCTGAGCCGCAATGGTATGCGCGCGGGTTTGCGTTGGAGGCCACCGTCCCTTACGCGATGCTGCCCATAGCTCTTCCCGGCGGCGATACACCGCAGGATCTCGTCTTCGATTTTGCTCCTCTACCCGGCGGCTATGGCTGGCTGTTTCCCAAGGGCGACCATGTCAACATTGGTGTCGGAGTCTTCGCGCCAACCCCCACGGGAGATGCCTGCCTGAAGAGCGTGACACGCGCCTTACTGGCCGAGTACACAAACGCAAAACTCGGCATCACAACCCTCCCGAATATCACGGGGCAATCTCTTGGCATGGGCGGACAGGCCTATGTGCCGCGTGGGCGCGTGCTGCTGGCAGGGGATGCCGCCGGCCTCGTCGATCCGCTGACCGGAGAAGGCATTTATTCGGCGATCGTAAGCGGACAGGCTGCAGCTGAGGCGATCCTCGCCTGCGACACTACAGACCTCACCGAAGAGTATGCGCGACGCCTGCAACCCTTGCAGAAGACCCTGGCCTTTTCGCGTCGCGCGGCACAGTCGTTTTATGCGCAACCGGAACGTGGGTTTCGCGTGATGCGAACGCCGCTACTGCGCTCGCTCGTACTGAAGACCTACTCCGATGGACTGCCACCCACAAAGCTGCTGGGCATTCTGTCGAAGATCTTCGCATAGACAAAAAAGGGGCGATGGCCGAAGCCATCGCCCTTGAGAGGAGCAGTTACTACCGTTAGAACTGGAGGCGAAGCGCCAGCTGAATCAAACGCGGACTGTAAGCGTAGTTCGAGTTCACGCTGGAGACCGCGGCGAACGACGGTTGATAGGTCAGGTTGTTGACGGTCGTTGCCGCGGTCTGTCCCTGTACGGTCGAGATGGCATAGCCTGTAGTGCCTACGCCAGTAACGTTCTGGTGATTGGCCAGGTTGAATGCCTCGCCGATCAACTGCAGATTGTAGTGCTCAGCGAAAGTGAACTCCTTCTGCGCCCGCAGATCGACGACGATCGTACGCGGAAGCTGGAAGGTGTCACGTCCCAGGAACGGCAGGTAGGAGGACGCCGCTGACGTTCCTACGATGCCGCTTCCAGCAGCCTCATAGCAGTTGACTCCATAGCATTGGTTAGGAGTCGTACCGGTTGTAACTGCGGAGTATGGCAATCCACTCTGCATCTGAACGAGCGGCTTGATCGACCAACCGTTCGCGAGATACCTGAGGGCGCTGTCGCCATGGATGCCGGGGGCATTCAACACTGCCCAACCCACAACACGGTGACGCACATTCAGAGCGGAATTGCCATAGTTCTCACGCGGATTGGCATAGGGATCGAGCCAGTTCTCCGTGCTCGCCGCCGTAAAGCCGCTTGCACTGAAGTCCAGAGCGTGCGACCAGGTGTAGTTCGCATCGAACGTAATCCACTTGAACGTGCGGTTTGTTAGATCGAGCGAAAGTGCGTTGTAGCTGGAGTTGATATTGCTGACAACGTCGGTGACATTGCCAAAGTTCGGATTGATCAGAATGTTGTTATAAGTGCTGGACTTGGTACCAGTCTGCTGTTTACCGGCATAGGCTGTGACCGCGTAAGAACCGCAGCTCACCGGACCGCAAGTGCCATTCGTTCCGGGAACGACGTTGTAGTTGATCGTGTACGTCTTGGTCCGGTCGAGGTTGAAGTTCAAGTAGTTCGGGAGCTCGCGTCCGAGCGTACCCAGGTAGCTGACAGAAATTACGTTGGAGTTACCCAGGTTCTGCTGCACGGAAAGATCGAACTGCTCCGTGTAGGGATTTTGCAGATGCTTGTCCAGGTAGTACGCGCTGGCTGTTCCTGGAGCAGGGCCCGTAGGAGGCGTCTGCAGAGTAGGAGCATTGGCCGTTGTCGAAGAATAGCTCGGCGTCGACTGGGAGAGTGCAGAGCCCGTATTCAGATACGCGTTCAGAATGACCGCATTGGGAATACGACCGTAGTACATGCCGAAGCCACCACGAACCACCGTCTTGCCGAGACCGAACGGATCATAGGCAAAACCAAGGCGAGGGCTGAAGTTGTTCTTGTCGCTCGGATGCGAAGTCGTGATGGGCAGCGTGCCGGCGGCTGTACCGCTCAGGTTCGCATAGGGGCTGGGGATGGCCTCGTAGTCATAGCGGACGCCGAGGTTCAACGTCAAACGAGGGGTCAGCTTCCAGTCATCCTGAGCGAAGAAGCCATAGTCGAGCGTGGCCAGGTCGAAGGTTGACGGACCGAAGCCTGCAGCATAGCTCGAGTAGCAAGGATAGAAACCGCTTTTAGCCGATCCAACACCGCTACCGGAAGCATCGCAGCTCTCTCCCTTCGAAATCAGGTCCGAGAAATAATTGACTGTAGAACCATAGGTAATGTAGCCATTGCCTTCATAGACGTTGTTCTGCAGATCGTAGTTATGGATGATGTCCTCTCCAAAACGGATAGAGTGCTTGCCCCAGACATAGGTAGCCGTATCGCCAACCTGCCACTTGCGCTCGTCAGGATAGGAAACGCGGAAGGAGTAGTAGGGCTCGCCCAGGAAGAAACCGATGCCCGTATTCAGAGCAACCTCCGGAGCCAGGCCGGTGCTGTTGATCAGGTTCGCCTTGGTATAGGCGCTGGGATTCTGCAGGCCTTCGTCGTTCAACTCGCGACCATACTGGTAGCGAACTTCGTTGGTGAAGTTCTGCGTGATGAGCGAATCGAGCTTGACCAGCGTGTAGTCCAGCTTGACGAAGTCCGTGCCAAAGCTGTCGATCGCGTAATTGTTGGTTCCCTGCGTCTGCACGCCGCCGGGCGAGTCCCAGCGCAGGCGATGGTAGAGAACGCTGAGGTGTTCCTTGTCGTTGACCTGCCAGTCCAGCTTAGGCGTGTTGATGAGCTGATTACCAAAGCGCGGCACAGTGCCAAGGTCCGTAAGCAGGGCCTGAAGCTGCGTGCTGTAAGCCGTTGCGCCCGCTGCGTAGGAGCTGTAACCAAGACGTGCAGCCAGCAGGCAGGCTGCGCTGTCCGTCGCGCTTGCAGCAGCGGCATTGGCAGGAGCGGTGATCGCTCCGGTCGCCGTGCTGCAGGTGTATCCCGTGCTCAGAGCTGCATCCGGCGAGACAAAGAAGCTGCCGGGGTTGTTGGCCTTGGCGGTGCCGGGGAAGTTACGGCGATAGGCGTCGAAGGCATAGAACCAGAAGAGCTTGTCCTTCTTGAGCGGACCGCCGACGGCGAAGCCATATTGATTGCGGTTGTCCTTGGGACGGTAAGGCGAGGTGACGTACTGGTTGGTTGCCGAGTTGAATACCGTGTTGGACGCGCCGGGCTGGAAGGACGAGCGGCTCGAGTTGCGGTTATAGAAGTAGAGCTCGCCGTGCAGCTGGTTGCCACCGCTCTTCGTCACCGAGTTCACCACGCCACCCACGGCGCGGCCGAACTCAGCCGAATAGACACCGGTGTTGACCTGGAACTCGCGAACAGCACCCTGCGAGGTGGAGTAACCGGCGCGGGTACGGCCGCGCTCTTCCGAGAAGAACGCCTGGTTGTCGTCGGCGCCATCGATCTCGACGTTATTGAGCACGGACGGAATCGCACGGAAACTGAGCAGTCCGAAGCCGTTCGAATCGTTCACAACGCCTGGCGTAGTCAGTGCAAGGGTCGACCAGCGGCGGTTATTAACCGGAATCGCTTCGATCTCTTTGTTGTCGAGGTGACCACCAAACTCGGCGGAATCGAACTTGAGGACTGGGACATCCGCTGTAACTTCAACCGCCTGGGTCGTCTGGCCGGTGGTCAGATGGGGATTGACTGACGTGACTTCGTTCACCTCAACGATGACGCCGTTCTCTTTCTCAGGCGCAAAGTTCGGAGCGGTGATCGTAACGGTGTAGGTGCCGGGAGCCAGCTGCGGGGCGCGGAAGATGCCGCTCTCGTTGCTCTTGACCGTCAGGTCGGATCCGTTGGCGTCGTTGTGAATCAGGATGGTCGCGCTGGGAATCGCGGCGTCGGTTGAATCGAACACTGTACCGGAAATAGCACCCTGGGTTGTCGACTGAGCGTAAGCACCGCCAGTGGCAAGTGCCGCCGCAGCGCAGAATAGCGCCAGTCGGCGATTGAATTTTGTGCAGATCATGAGCCCTCCTCGAAAGGTTATGCGGTCGCCGGATCAGCCTTGCTTCGGTGTTCTGTAAGCCGGTTGGCCCCGCAAATGTGGTTCTTAAATGGATCTCTGCATCGAGATTCTCCGCCATGCGTTACGAACGCAACGAGGTCGGATTTTCCATAGCAGAATTGTCCAAATGTTTGTGTAAAGGTAGTCTACCAGCCGCCTCAGAGCTACCCGCAATAAAATTGCGGTGACGATTTCGGGCTTAAAGCCTGAAACTGGGGACACAACTCGCTTCGCATCAACAACTTACCTCTGCGCATGGGGAGCCTTTGCTCTTGTCTTTGCTTTTCTGGTTGTCATTCCGAGCGTAGTGAGCGAATCTGCTGTCTCCCGTTCTTCGTTCGTACCACCCAGAAAATACGTGGACCGGAACCGAGGCGTGGTTTGAACTGACGGACAACGTCTGTGGCGACACTAGCAAAAAACGGGAGACAGCAGATTCGCTCGCTACGCTCGGAATGACAACCAGAAAAGCAAAAGCAAGAACAAAAGCAACTGCTTCTCTGCGCTGCCCCTACCTGTCGCAAAAGAGCCCTTATACCCAGTCCGATACACTGTTAATAAATGTTCATTGATGAAGCACGAATCCGGATTAAAGCAGGCGATGGCGGCAACGGCTGCATGGCCTTCCGGCGCGAAAAGTTTGTTCCGCGTGGCGGCCCTTCGGGCGGCGACGGAGGCCATGGTGGCGACATCCTGATGACCTCGTCGCTCAGCCACAACACCCTGGTCCACTTCCGCTTCAACCCGGAGCACAAGTCCGAGCGGGGCGGTCACGGCCTCGGCTCCAATATGTCCGGCTACGCTGGCGAGCACAACGTCCTTAAAGTCCCCGTCGGCACCCTGCTCTACGACGACGACACCGGCGAACTCGTCCACGACTTCGCCCACCCCAACGAAGAGATCGTCATCGCCCGCGGTGGCCGCGGCGGTCGCGGCAACCAGCACTTTGCGACCTCTACCCATCAGGCGCCCCGGGAGCATGAACTCGGCCGTCCCGGCGAGGCACGCAACTACAGGCTGGAGCTTCGCCTACTGGCCGATGCCGGTCTCGTCGGCTATCCCAACGTTGGCAAGTCGACGCTGATCTCGCGCCTCTCAGCCGCCAAGCCCAAGATCGCCAACTACGCCTTTACGACGCTCGAACCGAACCTCGGCGTCGTGCAGGTCGGCGATGCGCCGTACGAGCAGTCGTTCACGGTCGCGGATATGCCGGGACTGATCGAAGGGGCACATCTCGGTGCCGGACTCGGCGTGCAGTTTCTCAAGCACATCGAGCGCACCAGCGTGCTCGTCCATCTGATTGATGTCTCGGACGCCAGCGGCAGGCCCGATCCGGTAGAGGACTACAACGTCATCACCGCCGAGCTCAAATCGTTTGACCCCGCGCTGGCTGCCAAGCCGACGATCCTGGTCGCGAACAAAGCCGACGTCGCTAACCCGGACAAGCTGAAGAAGCTGACCGCCATGGCCAAGCGCAAGAAGCTGCCGCTGTATACGATCTCCGCCGTCAGCGGCGAAGGTCTTCCAGCGTTGAAGTTCGCCATGGCCGAGGCCGTCGCGATGCACCGGCAGATTCCTTTGGAAGGCCCCGGTCCAGTGGTGCCCGCCAAGCGCAAGGCACATTATCCGCCCCCGGCGCCGAATGCGCGAGGGCGAAGGTAGATCTCGCGTGGTGAGTCTTTAGTTCGTTGAAGAATCAATGTGGCCCTATCGCGCGAAGCGCGTTCCCTGACGCTTCAACGTCAGGGAGTCGGAGGGAGCAGGGGCCTTTAGGCCCCTGAATTTGGAGGCCTAGCAAGAATTGGCCTTTAGGCCCGGGCCTTCTTTCGGCTGCGGACAAAAAGGCCCGGGGCTAAAGCCCGATTCTCGCCTGACCCTTATTCCGTAGCCTAAAGGCTACGGCTCCCTCCGCCCCGCGACGCTAAAGCGTCACGGTTTGCGCTTCGCGCTATAGCGAACTGGCCATCCAAGCAGGCTCTCACGCCCTCCCGAAAGTCGCGCCGCGTAGCGCAGGGCCTGCAATACATCCTCACGTTCAAGATAGGGATAGTTCACGAGAACATCCTCAACGCTATAACCTGCGCCAATCTGCCCAACGATCATCCCAACAGTGACACGCATTCCCCGAATGCACGCCTTGCCGCTCATAACTTCCGGCTGCTGAGTAATGCGATCCAGTTGTGTCATAAGCGCTCCTTCTTGAACCGATACTCGGAGTAAAGACTATTCAAGTGCCAGACAGATTGCAGCGCTTCTCACGGCACCCGGAACGTCGTAACATCCAACTCCTTCACCGCCTTCTCCGCATGCGGCGTGCCTTCCGGCACCCAGTCATACGGCACGGCCTGCGCCCGATAGGTCAGGCTGTTCGCAAATGGCCTGCCGTCCACCGTCGAGCGGCCCACATAGGGCATCACGTACTCCCAAACGATATCGCCCTCGGGAGTGACCTGGAACAGCCTCCCGTACATCCCCTCGTCGATAAGCGTATTGCCGTTCGGCAGCCGGCTTGCGCTGCTGACAAAAGAACTGAAGAAGCTCCAGACCGGCCGCCCGGAGTTCGCTCCGGTGTACTGCCAGACGATCTGATTCTTGACCGGATCGATCTCCAAAATACGCGAGCCCGCATAGATGCCCAGCGCAGCCGGAGGAAAGCCAGCGCCACCTTCGTCGTCGAACAATAGAAGATTGCCCGCGCCAGGCAGCCCTTTCGCGATGAGGTACGCGTTGTGCTGGCCGGAGATCTGGTCCACGGGGCGCGGCAGATCCTTCTTCATGATGCGCTGATCGGGAGAGTACTCGCTGCCCGGAAACTCTGGCCCCAGCCGCCAGACCACCTTGCCGGTCTTCTTCTCGATGATGAGAACGACGTTCCCCTTGCGGGTATCGATCATGATGTTCTCGGGATCGAAGCGCTTATCTCCCGCGTCGAACCAGCGATTGGACCCCAGCACCTGCATGTCGTTGATCTCGAGATACCCATAGGGTTCAGGCGGATTGCGCGCGATACGCTCGCGCAGATAGTTCATGCCCTCCGGCGTCCAGCCGAACTCCTTGAGATGATCTCCCGCAGTCCAGCTCCACACGACCTTGCCCTCAGGAGTGACCTCGTAGATCGCCTGGTCGCCAATCTCTTTCGGGCCCAGCCCTGGCACCGCACGCGGCACAGCGACCAGCAACAAGGTGTTGCCGTTGGCCAGACGCGCCCAGTCATGGTTCTGCCGCGCGGCTCCGCCGGGAGCCTGCGAGCCCCACTCCCAGACGGTCTTGCCGCCCCAATCGAGCTCACCCACCGTCTTGTTGGTGAAGATGCCGCCACGGCTGTCCTGAAGATCCGACAGTTGCAACAGCACGTGTCCCCGCTGGCCGCCGATCAACTTCGGGTCGATCACCTCTCCGGGATTGCCCGGATGAGGCCAACGGTGAACCTCGTTGCCGTCCATGTCGATCAGGTGCATGATGCCGTCGGGACCACTGAAGCCGACAAAGCTGTTGTACGCGCGAGACGGGTCGTAGATCGTGACCCCGGTGGGATAGACACGCGGAGGGGCGCTCAACGCTGCAGCGGTGAAAAGCGTAAGAAGCATCGCGGCACCAGCTCCGCGTGCGCGTTGTAGGGACAGGCCTGCAATCTGCATTGAACATGCTCCAGAAAGATGTCGGAGAGTTTTTTCGTTCCATGCAAATCATAACGGTCGTGCTGACGGATCTCCTGAAATCGAAACAGCCGGACATCCGCAGATGCAACTGGTGCCGAGAGTCATTCATTCATTGAATGATGAAGAATGAGGAGGAATAGCGCGAAGCGCAAACCGTGACGCTTCAGTGTCGCGGGGCGGAGGGAGCCGTAGCCTTTAGGCTACGGAATCAAGGGCAGGCGAGAATCGGGCTTTAGCCCCGGGCCGTTTGCCCGCAGCCGAAAGAAGGCCCGGGCCTAAAGGCCGCATCTTGCTAAGCCTCTATTTCCGTAGCCTAAAGGCTACGGCTCCCTCCGTCTCCCTGACGCTAAAGCGTCAGGGAACGCGCTTCGCGCCATTTCTCCTCATTTTCAGCGAACTAAAAGCTCACCCCTCTAGAAAGCGCTATCTCTTCTCTATCGACACTCGCATCGCAGTTCTCCTCGATCTTCCTACTTCAATAGCTCTTCCATATAGGCCGTCGCAGCAGGATCATGCATCAGGGCGAGCTGCGACACGATCTGCCGCTTCATCTCGAGGTCCTTCTCCCCGCGCGCGAGATCGACCAGCCCCGGAGCGTCCCTGGCGATGAACAACCCGCTCAGCGCCGCCTGTTTTACGCTGCGGTCGGTTGAACCCCGATAGATGCTCACGAGCTCCGGCCCAGCCTCCTTGCCATGCATCGTAGCGAGCGTCTGCACGGCGGCACGCTGCAAAGCCAGGTCCGTGTTCTTCGTAGCAATCTCCGTCAATAACTCCTGGGCCCCCGGCGCTTTGCTCTGGCCCAGCACGAAGAGAGCACGACGCCGCAGCTCGATCGGTTTGTCGGAGAAGAGGAACGTGCGGAGCGTCGGCAGCGCCTTCTCCGGCTCCTGCCGCATCAGTGAGTTCAGCGCAAGCAGCTTGATATCGTCATTGGGATCGATCGGCTGTCGCGGCTTTCCCAGGTCCTCCACATCGAACGGCTCCACCCCCTGGAGGGTGATCATTGCCGGATACGTATCCGCGCTGGTGATAGCGGCCAGTTGCGCATCGACCCGTGAACGCTCCGCCTCGCGCCCTGAACGCTCCAGGGTATGGGACTTAAGCATCTCCGTATCGATGGTGAGCTGTACGCGCAACCGCATGCATTCTCTGTTCCATGAACTCTTCGGCTGCGACACCCGCAATTGGTCGCAGGTCGCGCTGGCTTCGTTATGCTTGCCCAGCTTGTCCAGGCTGTAGGCCTTCCAGTAGAGAGAGGAGTCTGAGCCATCCGGATTCTTCGCGGCCACTTTATCGAAGGCCGCAGCCGCATCGGCCCAGCGGCCCTCATCCATGGCCTTCATCCCCTCGTTGTAGAGCGGGTCGCGTTGTACAGGCCGCGGTGAAGGTGAAGATGAAACAGCCGGTGCGGCGTCAGAAGTCTGTGCATACGAGGGAGCAGCATGCGCGGCGATAGGCAGCATTGCGGCAAGGGCGAAGGTGAAGAATTTACGGGTCATCATAAGGTCCTTTCAAAAAGAGCTAATCGGCAGCGCGCTCGTTGTGGTGAAGAATTCGAAGGTCAAACAGAACACTGCCCATCTTCACTTGCAGACGGACAGCGTCCGCATCACGCGCCGACGCCTGGGGCTCGGCGTCCAGAGAGATGAGCACGCGGCCCAGATCGTCCATCACGTTTGCCGCGGCAAAATCACCGCGCTCCTGCGCCGTTCGCTGATAGACGGCGTTCTGCAGCAGCAGATGATGAACCTGGGAGCGTGCCTCGAGGGGCAGTGGTCCCTCTTCGTGGCTTACCTCGGTCAACAACCGCTCGGCTGAGTCCAGGTGTGCGGCCATCCCGGAATCGCCGGCAATCGCATCGGCCGGCTCCGTCGTCAGCGGACCGGGACGGTTGTTATAGCGTCGCGGCTCGGCATGATGCTGGTGCAACTCCGCAATGACTTCGGGCACGGCCGCGTTCGACGCAGTCGTAGAGGGCGAAGACGCCGGCGCGGTAACTCCTGCAGTTGGAACCCGCGACACCGGAGAGCGTGACATCCAAAGCACCAGGACCATCGCGATCATCGCAGCGCAGCCCGCACCCGCGGCAAAAGCCCAACGCAGGCTGCGGCTGCGCTTCGCGGGAGTCAAAACCGCGAGCGAGGGCCGCAAACTTTGCCAGCTTCTTTCGAGCAAGTCCTCATCGACAACAGGCAGGGGGCCATGGCTTTTGAAAGCACGCAACGTTGCTGCAATCGCTTCAGACTCCGCCGCAAGTTCGGGATCACGCTCCAGGGCACGGCGCACGGCACGCGCCCGCAGCGGCGAAAGTTCGTTGAGATGATAGGCGATCAACTGCGTCTCGTCGCGTTCTGGATCGAAGGGCATTATCGGCGCTCCTTTACCAAGGACATAGCAGGAATAGAAACAGCCGGAACAGACCGCGCGGGCGCAAGCTCGCGGCGCAGCTTGGACACGGCACGAAACACCGCCTGTTTCGCGGAGTTCACAGGCACCCCGAGAGCCTTTGCAATCACATCGAGCGATTGCTCTTCCATGTGCCGCAGAACGAACGCGGTGCGCTCCATCGGCGTGAGAGCCTGCATGGCACGCTCGCGCTGCGAAACGGCTTCGCGGTCAAGCAGCGCAGCCTCGGGCGTCGGTTGGTGCGACACGGCGAGGTCTCCTGCTCGGGGTTCGCCGTCGAGAGCAACGGCGTTCCAGCCAAGATCGCGGCTGCGGCGTTCCACGAGATTGAGGGCACAGTTCATAGCGATGCGATACACCCACGTTCCGAAGGCCGCCTGTTCGCGGAACTCCGGCAGCTTGTTGTAAGCGCGCAGAAAAGCCTCCTGCGCGGCCTCTTCGGCATCGACGGTATTCCCGGTGATGCGCAAGGTGGCACGAAGAACGGCGGGCAGATGACGCTCCATCAGGACGCGGTACGCATCCCGATCGCCGGCAAGGATGCTCCGGATCGCCTCTTGCTCGATATTCTTCATCTGCGCCATTAGACAGGCAGTTGATGGCGCGGTTAGGTTGTGCGGTTATTTATTTTTGGAGTTTCCAGCTCTCGCCTTCGGCGAGCGGGTGGATGCGGTCGCCCACACCCGCCTTTGCCGCAGCGGCGAGCAGACGCGGGAGCGGCTCGTCCATCGGCTCGCGACCGAGGCGAAAGGTGTTGTAGTGCATCGGCACCATCGTCTGCGCGCCGAGGTCGAGGAAGGCTCGCAGGGCCTCTTCGGGGCTGGTGTGGACGGCGCGATAGCTGTCCGGATAATAGGCGCCGATGGGAAGCAGGGCGATGTCGGGACGCAGCCGCTGGCCGATCTCGGTGAACCCGCCGAAGAAGGCTGTATCGCCCGAGTGATAGAGGCGCGGCGACTCCGGAGCCTCGATGCAGTAGCCGCCAAAGCCGCGATGAGTATCGTTGAACAAACGCGCGCCCCAGTGCTTCGCGGGCGTCGCCGTAATGCGCAGGGAGTTCAACTCGGCAGACTGCCACCACCCCAGCTCCTCGACACGAGCAAACCCGAGGTCGCGAACCAGGTCTTCGACACCGTTGGGGACAATCGCCATCGGCGCAGGCAGCTTGCGACGGCGCATCTCGCGCGTAACCGCCCGCAGCGACGGGCGATTGAGATGATCCATATGCGCGTGGGTAAGCAACACCGCATCGATGCGTGGAAGGTCTCGCACTTGAACGCCGGGATGCCGCTGGCGGCGCAGGAGGATAAGACGAGTCGCAAAGACCGGGTCGATGAGGATCGCGGAGCCCGCGATCTGAAGCAGAAACGACGAGTGGCCGATGAAGGTGATCACCGTCTCCCCGGCTGCGGGCTCGACAGGCCTCTGCGGCTGGCCCTGCATCGGTTGCGCGTGACTCTCGCGAACGAGACGCTCTAACTGCCGCAGCTTGGTGATCCAGAAAGGAACGGTCATGGGGTTTCTTCAACTGCCTCTGAGGATACAGATGCGGGGATGGGCGAAAGGATTGGATGCAACAGCATTGTTCTGACATTCAGGTTCGAACAGCTGCGGCTATGTTGTTGCTTAGCAACACGGCATGAGATCGGCAACACCGCTTCAATGACAGGAATCGAACTTGAGATCGCCTGTGGCGTGCGACTCGGGTTCGCTCGTCTCACAGTCGAAGCGCGCGTGGCCTTCCATCGCCCAGATGTCGTTGTAGCTGGAATTGGTGCGCTGAACATCGACGTCCCACACCTTACAGTCGCTCTTGTTGTAGCGGACGGCAAAGTCCGTGCCGGGCACATTCAACACCACGTGCGGTTCGCCGTCCTCCGGCAGCGCGATGCGGCCGCCTGTCTGCGGCTGCGCTTCGTCAAAGAATCCCACACCAAAGTATTGCTGGCGTTGGCCGGATTGGCAGGTATTGACGTGCATCGTCCAGTTCTTCGACTCGCGGCTGAGGGTCGCCGTACCGGTGGCCTTGCCCTTGCACCCTGTCAGGGTGAAGAGCGCCGACAGGGACAGCAGCAGCACAAGGGCGTATCTGGATTTCAACGCTGCGCGTTCGGTGGGCTGATGAAGGTCATCGCTCATGGCATCCAGTTTAGCCAGAGAAAGAACGGATTGACTCAGAGGTGAGTGAATAAGTCTTGTGTTGAGCAAGTGCCGGGTGCCCCATTCATGCGCGTTCTCTGCGCATGAATGGGCGGCCACGAGGCCAGGCCTGAGGCATACCCCATCTCCTCGCCACCCCACTCATGACATAAAGCCTTGTCAAGAATGGGGCACCCAGAGGGGTCGCTCGGTGAATAACCTAGGACTTCTTCGTAGCCCGGAAGCGGTTCGCCGTGGCGAACTCTTCGCGCAATTCCGGCGTGCGCAGGTTCTCTCGCAGGTGCGCGAGGCGCTGCTCCAAGGCGTGCAACGTCTGCGCGATCGGCTCGGTGTTCGTGAGTGCGATATCGCGCCACATACTGTAAGGGCTTGAGCCGAGGCGCGTGGTCTCGCGCAGAGCTCGGCCACCAATGGCCTGCACGGCAGCGAGGCCGTCGGGATCGGCGCTGAAGGTGTCCTGCAGCAGCCCGGCCAGCGCGGTCGAGAGCATCTGCGGAAGATGCGAGACCCAGGCACAGACTTCGTCATGGCGCTCGGCCCCAAGATCCTGAGTCTGCGCGCCCATGCCTGCTACCAGTGCGCGCCAGTGCGCTTCCAGTGCGCACTCGTTTTGATCGACAGGCGTGAAGAGCCAGGTTGCGCCGCGAAAGAGTTCGGCATCGGCCAGCGCGGCGCCACCGGACTCCTTGCCCGCCATCGGATGCCCAGGCAGGAAGCGCGCTTTGCCCGGCTGGTTGTAGAGCTTTGCCGCGAGCTCCACGATCTCAAGCTTGGTGCTGCCGACGTCCGTGACAAGCTGCCGCTCGTTCGACACAGGCGCGAGCCTCTGCATCCAGTCGAGGATAGGCAGAACCGGCGTCGCCAGCAGATAGATATCGGCTGCGTCCGGAGCGAGCACGGCTTCGCGGGCTGGGAGGGCCTCGTCGATAGCTCCGACTTCGAGCGCCTTTGCGAGTTCGGCGAGGTCTGCGTCCCAGCCGAGGATTTTACTGTCGGGCGCGGCAGCTTTGAGCGCCAGCCCAACTGACGCGCCAATGAGGCCTGTTCCGAGGATGAGAATGCGGGTGGACATCGGTATTTAGTGTAGCTGTCGGTTCAAAAGCACGCTGTCATCATCGTTGTCGTTGCTTGTTTTTCGCCGTCATCCTGAGCCAACGGCGAAGGACCCCCGCATTCTGGGGTGGCTCGGACTGCAAAGGTGGCACCAAATGCGGGGGTCCTTCAGCTACGCTTCAGGATGACGACGAGAAACAAGCAACGGCAAAAAACAGTTCATCTACTCGCTGCCGTTAGCTCTTCAGACCAACCCGGTCCTCTCAACGTCGATGCGTAAACGCCCGGGCATTCGCGCCACGATAGTCGCCGGCAACGTGTCCCTGCCCACGCAGAACATACTTGTACGTCGTCAAGCCATCGAGCCCGACGGGACCGCGCGCGTGGAATTTGCTGGTGCTGATGCCGACCTCCGCCCCGAAACCGTAGCGGAAACCGTCTGCAAATCGTGTGGACGCGTTGTGGAAGACACCCGCGGCATCGACCTCGCGCAGAAAGCGCTCCGCCGTGGCATCGTCCTCGGTAAGGATGCTCTCGGTGTGCGACGAGCCGTGCGCGTGAATGTGATCGATGGCCTGTTCCAGCGAGTCGACGATGCCGATCGAGAGCGCCAGGTCGCCGTACTCGGTGTGCCAGTCCTCTACTGGAGCACCAGCTCCCAGCAGCTCGCGCGTCGCCTCATCCCCATGCAGCGCAACACCACGCTGTCCCAGGTGCGCCGCGAGCTTCGGCAGAAAGTCCTTCGCGATATCGCGATGTACCAGAACCGTTTCAACAGCGTTGCAGGCCGCAGGATAGTCGATCTTGGCATCGGCAATGACGCGCAGCGCAAGCGCTTCATCGGCACAGCGATCGACATAGATATGGCAGACACCCTCCGCATGGCCCAGCACGGGGATACGCGTGTTGGCCTGCACGTACTCCACCAGCGCCTTGCTGCCGCGCGGGATCACCATGTCAACAAGGCCGTGCATGCCCAACAGCTCGTTGACGCGCTCACGCCCGAGCACGAGCGAGATTGCATCGGCAGACAAACCTTGCTTGGCGATGGCCTCGCGCAAAACGCGTACCAGGGCTGAGGCTGTGCGCTCGACCTCGCGGCCGGGCTTGAGGATGACCGCGTTGCCGCTCTTGAGCGCCAGCGCGGCGATCTGCGTTACAGCGTCGGGACGGGCTTCGAAGATCACCGCCAGTACACCGAGCGGGACGCTCAGCTTTTGCAGATGCAGGCCCTGTGTACCCGCCACATCTCCGGGATTTCTGTCGTCGAGCTCAATCGCATCGAGCGTGCGGCCCAGCGGATCGGGCAGCGCCGCGACGGAGCGCACCTGCTCGACCATCTCGCGTAACTTGGCTTCATTGAGTTTGAGCCGCGAGAGCGTTGCGGGCGAGAGCTTCTCGTCTCCGCTCATCGACTCGGCGATCTTAAGGTCTTCCGCGTTGGCCGCGAAGAGCTCCGCGCCTGCGGCCTCAAGCGCCTGCGCCATCGCCTCAAGCGCGGCGTTGCGACGCGGCTCGTCGAGCGGGGCAAGCGTGCGCGAGGCCTGCTTTGCCGCCTCGGCTGTCGCGCGTACAGAGAACGCAGAAGCCTCGCTCATTCCGCGACCTCTTGCCCCACCGGAGAGAAGCGAGTGCCCAGGGCTTCGCCATCGATGATGCGCTCCAGCACCTGCGGCGTGCGTCCGTTGGCGATCACCACCTGTTTGCCTGCCCGCAGCGCGATACGCGCCGATTCGAGCTTCGAGGTCATGCCGCCGCGGCCCCGGCCGTTGCTGCCGTGCGCCAGCGCCAGGATACGGTCGTCGACGCTGCCTACCAGACGTAGCACCTTCGCGCCCGGGTCTGAAGGGTCGCGGTCGTAGAGTCCGTCGACATCCGACAGCAGTACGAGCAGGTCGGCGTTGATGTGTTTCATGAGCAGAGCGGAGAGCTTGTCGTTGTCGCCGAAGATTCTCTCGCGCGGCGCGGACTCGGTGGGGCGATCGAGCTCTACGGTCGAGACCGTATCGTTCTCGTTGACGATGGGAATCACACCCAGCGTCAGCAGCGCATCGAGCGTGGCGCGCAGATTGGCATGGCGCACGGGATCGCGGAAGTCGTCTTCGGTGAGCAGGACCTGCGCGATGGGACAACTGAGACGGTCGAAGGCATCGCCATAGAGAGCCATGAGCCGCGACTGGCCGATGGCGGCGCAGGCCTGTACCTGCGCCACGACCGTCGGACGAGCCGACAGACCCAGCCGCTCCACGCCCAGGCCGACAGCGCCGGAGGAGACCACCAGCACTTCCATTCCCTGATCGCGCAGGGCCGCAATCTGCTCCACCAGCCCGCAGAGCAAGCCGAGCGCCACCTTGCCGTCCGGACGCATGATGACATTGGTGCCGAGTTTAACGACGATACGATGCATGAAGCTAATCCTTGCTGTCAGGCTCTGCGGCCTGCTTCATTGAGGTTTCGATGATGGTAGCAAGTTCGGCGTTGTCGCCGCGCGTGTGCGACAAAATCGACGCCGCTACCATCTGCTCCTGCGTAAAGCCAGCCCACGACAGAGGATGCCCAGCGACGCCTGCAAGTTGGCGGATAAATTCCCGTTGCGTACGTCCGTTACCCTCGCGGAAAGGATGGATCGCGTTGATCTCGCCGAGATAGTACGCCGCACGGTGAGCAAAAGCACTTCGACCGAGGCCACGCAGATAGTTCTCCTGCTTGAGTTTTTCGAGTGCCTCCGCGAGGGCTGAAGCAATGTTCACGGGTGGAGCAAAGGGCGCTCCGCCCGGTTTAGCAATCATGACGACCCGAAACTCCCCAGCCCATGGAAAGATATCGCGAAAGAGAAACCAGTGAATCTTGCGCAGATGCCCAGAGTCAAACTTGCCATCAATGACACGCTGTTCCAATTCATGCCCACGTCGAATACAGAAAGCTGCCTCGACGCGATACAGCTCTGAATAGGACGTATAGCCGAAGCGATTGCGGGGGCAATTACTACCCCGCTCCGATTGCGGATCGTTCTCGAACCCCGTGCTGCGCAAAATTTACGCAGCACCAGCGAGACGAGAGGCCTCAACCAAAGACAGCGCATGCTCATTCAAAGCAGAGGAAAGCTGTTCTCCGGTCAATTCGCCGTCTTCGTACTTCTGCAATAAAGCCAGGGTCTCTGCATCCGGATACAGCCCCTCCATCGCGTTCGTGCCGAGCACGCTCTCATTTATACGGTGGCGGCGGTTCTTTTCAGCTTCGGAGATCTTTGGCATAGCATCGCTCCTTATCTAAATTTTACCTATTTACGCGTGCACCTTCGCTACAGCCGGCGCAATGGTGCGGTCCACCACAGGAGCCAGCAGACGCAGCTTTTCAACGAGCTTCGTAAGCTGGTCCGGGAAGAGCGACTGCGCGCCGTCGGACATAGCCTTGTCGGGATTGGGGTGCATCTCCATGAGCAGGCCGTCCGCTCCGGCAGCCACGGAAGCCAGCGCCATCGCCGGTACGAGATCGCGCTTGCCTACGCCGTGCGAGGGATCGCCCAACACCGGCAGGTGGGTCAGCTTCTTCAGCACCGGAATCGCGGAGATGTCCATCGTGTTGCGCGTCGCAGTCTCAAAGGTGCGAATGCCGCGCTCGCAGAGCATCAGGTCGTAGTTGCCGCCGGAGAGAATGTACTCCGCCGAGAGCAGTACCTCTTCGATCGTCGCCGAGATGCCGCGCTTCATCAGCACGGGCTTGCGCACGTGGCCGAGCTCGCGCAGCAGGTTGAAGTTCTGCATGTTGCGCGCGCCGACCTGGAAGCAGTCGATGTAGGGCAGCATGGCTTCGATCTGCGAGATCTCCATGACCTCGGTGATGACCAGCAGACCGTTCTCATCGGCCGCCTCGCGCATCAGCTTCAGGCCTTCGACGCCCATGCCCTGGAAGCTGTACGGCGAGCTGCGGGGCTTATACGCGCCGCCGCGCAGGAATTGCCCGCCGGCGGCGGCCACCTGCTTCGCGCTGAGATGAATCTGTTCGCTGCTCTCGACCGAGCACGGCCCGGCCATGATGACGACCTCGTCGCCGCCGACCACAAGCCCGTTAGGAAATGTGACGCGCGTGCCCTCAGGGCGGAAACCACGGCCCGCCAGCTTGTACGGCGAGGAGATGCGATACGCCTGGTGAACGCCGGGGAGCACCTGGAACTCAGTGACCTCGAAGTGCTCAGGAGTGCCCACGCCCGCAAGAATGGTCTGGGTCTCCCCCGTGGTTCGGTGGACGTTAAAGCCGAGTTCCACCATGCGTTCAATTACGCTTTGAATCTGTTCATCGGTGGCCTGGTCCTGCATGGCGACGATCATCACTGGAGTCCTTTGCTGACTGCTTGGAATGGGGTACTGCGTCGCAGCATAGAAAAACAGGGCTGCGAAAAATCTTTACAGCTAAGCCTTTGCATCCGGATTCGCGGGGCGCTGGAGTGAACGCATGACGTCCATGATGCGCTCATAGAGGTCCTGGAGCTGCGCGCCTGTGAGGGGGCCGGGGTTGACCTTACGCACGTGGTCGAAGACGATCTGTTCGCGCTGCGGTTCATAGATAGGGGACGCGCTCTTCTGTTTGAGCTGACCGATAGCGACTGCAGCGGCAGCGCGTTCGGAGAGCAGGAGGACGATCTGCTCGTCCAGTTGATCGATCTTCTTGCGCCAGTCAGCAATTTCCATGTTTCCTCGAGCTGCAAACCAGAGGTTCGCGATGAGTTAGGGCACTGCAGTCTCTTCGACATGGGCCCCTCCTCATGATACGTGTCTGTACACGTGTTTGCGGCGATTCTCATGCGCCGGTTGTTCCCTTCCGCAGGCTGCGAACAAAGTCTCCAACGGCCCGCGGGGCCTCTGCCGCCGCAGTCTTTTCCACCAGCCCGACGATGGCGCTGCCGATGACGGCAGCATCGGCAAAGCCTGCGACCGTCTGCACATGCGCCGGCGTCGAGATACCGAACCCCAGCGCGATAGGCAGTTTCGTAAACTGCTTCAGCCGCTTCACAAGCTGTTCCGCGTCGCTGGCCAGCTCGGCCTGCGTACCTGTAATCCCCACGCGCGAGATCGCGTAGACAAATCCCCGCGAGTTTTCGGCGATGGCCTTCAGACGCTCATCAGGGCTTGTCGGAGCAGCCAGAAAGACCGGGGCAAGATCGTTGGTGCGCATCGCCTCCAGGTACTCAGCGGCCTCTTCGACGATCATGTCGGTCAGCAGTACACCATCCGCACCGGCGTCCTTTGCGGCCGTGGCAAAGGCTGCCATGCCCAACCGCACAACCGGATTCAGATAGCTGAAGAGAATGATGCCCGCCTGCGGCCGCGCTGCACGAATCTCTTTGCAGATCACGAGCACATCGGTCAGGCGCGTGCCCTTGGCGACGGCCCGCTCGCTGGCGCGCTGAATCACCGGACCGTCGGCCAACGGATCGCTGAACGGCACGCCGAGTTCGATGACGTCAGCTCCGTTGTCGATGGCAGCAATCGCCATGTCGCGCGTCGTGCCAAGGTCGGGATCGCCTGCGGTGAGGTAGATCACGAGACCGGGTTTGTTTGGAAAAGTAATGGGCATGCCTACGCGCTCACCTTCTGCGCCGCAGCGCCGCTCAAGTTCATCTCACGCGTCATGATCCCGATATCCTTGTCTCCGCGCCCGCTGACGTTCACCATCAGGATCTTGTCCTTGCCCATCTTGGGAGCGAGCTTGAGAGCTTCGGCAACGGCATGAGCCGACTCCAGGGCGGGGATGATTCCCTCCGTGCGACTCAGCACGCTCACCGCGTTCAAAGCCTCGGCATCGGTAGCGCTGGTGTAGGTCGCGCGGCCCGAGTCATGCAGCATCGCGTGCTCCGGTCCGACACTGGCGTAGTCCAGACCTGCCGACACCGAATGCGTCGTCGCGACCTGGCCGGCGTCGTCCTGCAACACATAGCTGTAGGTGCCCTGCAGCACGCCGGGGATGCCGCCGCCGTTCTTCTGGAAGCGCGCCGCATGCTCGCCGAGAGCCGTGCCGCGACCGCCGGCCTCTACGCCTATCAGCGCAACGTTCGGCTCCGGGATGTACTCGTAGAATGCGCCGATCGCGTTCGAACCGCCGCCCACGCAGGCGACGATCGCATCCGGCAGACGGCCTTCGTGCTCCAGGATCTGCCGCTTGCTCTCCTTGCTGATG
Source organism: Granulicella mallensis (assembly GCF_014203225.1). Taxonomy (GTDB): domain Bacteria; phylum Acidobacteriota; class Terriglobia; order Terriglobales; family Acidobacteriaceae; genus Granulicella; species Granulicella mallensis_A. The sequence continues at coordinate 52,038 of NZ_JACHIO010000016.1, forward strand.
ACACGATGGAAGTCGCGCACCATCGTCGGATAAGGATGCGAGCCCAGCGCCGAACCGAGGATGTAGAACGTCGTCCGAACATTCGTAACCCAGTCACGCATGGCCTCGTTGATCGCGTCCTTCAGCGTCGCCGAGCCCGAGGCCACACCGCGCACCTCCGCGCCCAGCAGCCGCATGCGGAAGACGTTCAGCTCCTGCCGCCGCATATCTTCCTCGCCCATGTAGACGACGCACTCCAGGCCAAAGAGCGCGCACACCGTGGCCGTGGCGACGCCGTGCTGGCCCGCGCCCGTCTCGGCGATGATGCGCTGCTTGCCCATGCGCCGCGCCAGCAGGGCCTGCCCAAGTGCGTTGTTGATCTTGTGCGCGCCGGTGTGCAGCAGGTCTTCGCGCTTCAGGTAGATCTTCGCTCCACCCAGGGTCTCTGTAAGCCGCTTGGCGAAGTACAGCGGCGTAGGACGGCCAACGTAGTCCTTCAGCAGGCCATCCAGCTCTGCGTGGAACGCGGCATCGGCCTGGGCCAGCTCGTACGCGTGGTCGAGCTCCAGCAGAGCGGCCATCAGAGTCTCCGGCACATAGCGGCCGCCGTAGATGCCGAAGCGTCCGGGGGTCGCGCTCACCGGCGCTGCAGAGGTAATCGTGGGTATTGCGGTCGAGCTCATCGCGGTGTCCTTCGTAGTTTCGTCAAAAGTCGGTCGTAACAAACACAAAAGCCGCAACCTTGGCGGTCGCGGCTCGGGGAATCTTGAGAATCGCAGGTAACGCTTGGGTCCCGCGAGACTACTCCGCCGATGCCGCTACGGTGCGCCAGTAGCGGTAGGAGGGAGTAAATCGCGGCGTGAAGCAGAAATGCATAGTTTTCTTAACGTACACCCGAGGAAGTCCATGGGGCAAGCAACCCCTACCGCAATTTCTGAATCTTTCACCCCCGTTGGTGTGTCCTATATGCAGTTAGGAGGTGCTGAGATGAAAGTTCAATCATTTCGCATCATCGTTGCAGCAGCTTTGGCACTGGCCCCCGCTGTAGCCTTCGCGCATACGCCTACTGAGGTACATGACCGTACACCGGTCGTTCACACACATACCCCTCAGGCGCACATCAGGACTGTAAGCGTTCATCGCTCGTAAGTAAGCGGTTTAGAAGTCCCGAACCGACATGGCCTGCCAAACGGCAGGTCTTGCCCTTTAAGAAGCAAGATAAGTGCGTCGTACTTTTGTTCCTGCTTTTGCTTTTCTTGTTGTCATTCCCGCAGGGAATCTGCTGTTTGCCCTTGCAGCACCGATATCTGCGAGATAACACTGAAGCGTGCCTGTCCATTTCTGCAGCCACAAAAAACTGCCATAGTACGAACAGACAGCAGATTCCCTGCGGGAATGACAACAAGAAAAGCAAAGGATCTTGCGTTTTAACGCGCTGCCGCAATAAACGCCTTCAACTTCGCAGGATCTTTGCGTCCCGGCGCCGCCTCAACGCCACTGGCCACATCCACGCCCCACGGCGCAAATTCGGCAATAGCCTTCCCCACATTCTCTGCATGCAATCCACCCGCTAGGATCAGCTTCGGAAGCTCGTGCTTCCCATCCTGCGCGCTCTCGTACACCCGCCGTACGATCGGTGCTACATGCGCCCAATCGAAGGTCGTTCCCAATCCACCCGAGACCCCGCCCTTCGCCGCATCCAGCAGCACAGCCCAGATTGCAGGCTCCGCGAGCACAGCTCTCAGCGTCGTCTCAAAGCGAGCATCCGCAGCCTCGCGCTCCGTCGCATTCACCTCATACGACACAGCCTGAATGATCTTCAGCTTGCCCCCGAACTCCCCAGACAAAGCCTGCACCATTCCCTGGTCGAACTCGTTATGGAGTTGGGCCACGGTGAGCGCCGAGGCAGCCATAAAGTGCTCCACCTCATAGGGATCGTCGGTCGCAAAGACACCGACCTTCTCCACACTGGAGGGAAGCAGACGCGCAATACTCCCCGCCTGCTCCAGCGTCATCCGGCGCTTGCTGGGCGCGAAGACGAAACCGACGGCATCCGCCCCCAGTTCGACGGCGAGCTGGGCATCGGCGAGATTCGTATTGGCACAGATCTTGATGAACATGACGAAGGTTAAGATTCGTCCAGTTCCGTAAAGATTCCAGCAAGCGAAACTTCGATAGGGGTTCCAACAACACGCAGGATGCCGTCGCTGGGCTGCGTAAAGCCTTGTTTAGAGGCCTGATAACCCAGCCGCTTCCATGGATCGATGGCCCAGATGTCTTTCACACCCATGCCTGCATAATCGTTGACGCGCTCCTGCAATTCTCCGAGAGAGTCATCCGTCGAAAGGATTTCGACGCAGAGCAGAGGGGCAAAACCGATGATCGGGTCTTTGGGATCGGTGCTCCGAATCACGCATATATCAGGGATGCGGTAGCGCTGCGGAGAGACTTGAATCCGCTGCTCAGGAAGAGCTCGCACACCCCATATCGTTGGTTTTTCCCGAAAGATGCCAGAAATGATGCCTTGCAAATGCGCGTGCGGCTGCTCTCCCACGTTCCGCTCCTTCAGTTCGCCATCGATGTAGTCGCGGTCGGGCCGGTAGGTCGTTTGCAGGTACTCGCGGACTGGAACAAGAACCGAGCTTGCCATGGCGCACACTCCGTATGGGGTATTTTAGCCCTCCAGCAGATGCACGAGCGCCTCACCGGGGTTCGGCTTGCGCATCAGCGACTCCCCGATCAGGAAGGCCTCATAGCCCGCCGCGTGGAGGCGCTGCATATCGGCCACGGTATGAATCCCGCTTTCGGCCACGCGCACCGCGCTTGCGGGAAGATGCGTCGCCAGTTCGCAGGCGCGGTCGAGCGAGACCTCAAAGGTGCGCAGATCGCGGCTGTTCACGCCGACACACTCGCAATCGAGCGCCAGGGCACGATCCAGTTCTTCGCGGTCATGGACCTCGCACAGCACGTCGAGCCCATGCTGTTTTGCGGAGTCGCGCAGCGTGCGGAGTTCGGTATCTGTAAGCGCGGCAACGATCAGGAGGATCGCGTCAGCGGCGTTCGCGCGGGCTTCGAGGATCTGGAACTCGTCGACCATGAAGTCTTTACGCAGGCACGGGATCTTCACCGCCGCCGAAGCCCGGCGCAGATTTTCGAGCGAGCCCTGAAAGAACTTCTCATCCGTCAGCACCGAGAGCACCGCGGCACCGCCGGCTTCCAACTGGGGCGCAAGAATCGCCGCGTCAAAGTCCGCGCGGATCAAGCCCTTCGACGGTGAAGCCTTCTTCAACTCGGCAATGATCGCCGGCCCGCTCTGGGCCTTCGCCCGCAGGGCCTTCGCAAAGCCGCGTGGGGTGTGGTTGCTCGCCGCCTGCTCCAGCGCGCGCAGATCAGCAGAGGCTTTGCGCTCCGCAACAACAGTGCGCGTGTGCGCGAGAATTTCGGGGAGGTACATCGTGCGTTCTGTAGAAATAGCCATCTCTTCCATGCTACGGCAGTGGGGCTATTGAGAGCAGGGGCCTGCGGAGATGACAGTTGTAGAAATACGTCTATGAATACAAAACCTTCTTGCAAACACGAAATCAATAGCCACAAACAAGGGGCGGAGGCCCGGCTTCATCCGGGGTCATTTCCATAGGTATTGCTCGTCAAAAGTAATGTCATATTTAGCGAGGAACATACGAAACTCTTCCTCGAAGGTCTTCCTCAGGTGGTGTTCCTCTTGTTTGTCGATGTAGGCCAACAGTGCCTTCAAATCCGACGGTCCAACCGAAAATACACCGTATCCGGGTTGCCAGGCGAAGTTAGAAAGTTCCGGGGCCTGGGCTTTGATCCACTTTGAAGATGCGACCTTAACGTCTTCAACCAATGTAGCTACGGAAATGGTGCGAGAAAGTCGAACAGCGAGATGTACATGATCGGCTACCCCACCAGCCCGCGGACACTCGCAGCCCTGGTCACGCACCAAAGTAGCCAGATAAGCAAACAGACGAGGCCGGAGCGAAGCCTCCAGGCACGGAACGCGATCCTTGGTGCTGAAGATCAGGTGAATGTAAATAACCCCGAGCGTGTGCGGCATACGTTCCCAGCTCCAGAAGATTGCAATCGTACCCCAAAAGAGTTTGTGGGATGACGCCGGGCCTCCGGCCCTGGAGTGCCCTGCGGGCACCTAACCCCGGGCGTTGCCCGGGGCTGGTATGATCGCGGGGCTCCGCCCCTCCTGACGTGCAAGAAGCGTCATGTCCAACAAGCGCTGCTACGCCTTCCCCGCCAACTGCCGCAGCACATACTGCAAGATTCCCCCGTGCTGGTAGTAGAGGATCTCCTGCGGCGTATCGATGCGCACGGTAACGGAAAACTGGCTCTTCGTTCCGTTAGCATCCGTCGCAACAACAGACAGCTTCTTGCCCTGCGCAAACTTCGAATCGAGCATCGTTTTCAACTCACCGGGCTGCGTACCCAGCGTGAAGATCTCTTCTCCCGTCAGGCCTAGGCCTTCCGCGCTCTCTCCCTCCTGGAACTGCAGCGGCAGAATGCCCATGCCCACCAGGTTGGAGCGGTGAATGCGCTCGTAGCTCTCCGCGATGACGAAGCGAATCCCCAGCAGACGTGGGCCCTTTGCCGCCCAGTCACGCGACGATCCGGAACCGTACTCCTTGCCCGCCAGGATCGCCAGCGGTGTTGCACGCTTGGCATACTCGACCGAAGCATCATAGATGCTCATGCCCGTGCCCTCCGGCAGCAACCGCGTGACGCCGCCCTCCGTACCCGGAGCGAGCTTGTTGCGCAGGCGGACGTTCGCGAACGTGCCGCGCACCATCACCTCGTGGTTGCCGCGCCGTGAGCCGTAGGAGTTGAAGTCCGAAGGCTTCACCCCATGCTCGGTCAGGTACTTCCCTGCCGGGCCGTTCAGCTTGATCGAGCCAGCAGGCGAGATGTGGTCCGTCGTCACCGAATCGCCCAGCACCGCGAGCACGCGCGCATCGGAGATGTCGTCCACCGGCGCGGGCGTTGCAGGCATGCCGTCGAAGTACGGAGCCTTGCGGATGTAGGTCGAATCCGGCTCCCAGCCATAGGTATCGCCGGAGGGGAACTTCAGGTTCTGCCAGTTGGCATCGCCGTCCGCGACCGTCGCATACTGCGTGCGGAACATCGTCGAGTCGATGCAGCTTGCCACCGTATCGGCGACCTCCTTCTGCGAAGGCCAGATGTCGCGCAGATAGACCGGCTGGCCATTCTTGCCCTTACCCAGCGCATCCTTCTCGAAGTCGTGCGAGATGTGCCCGGCCAGCGCATAGGCCACCACGAGCGGAGGGCTCATCAGGTAGTTCGCGCGAACCTCGGGTGAGATGCGGCCCTCAAAGTTACGATTGCCCGAGAGCACCGACACCGCCACCAGGCCGTGCTCTTCGATGGCCTTCGACACATCGGTCGGCAGCGGGCCGGAGTTGCCGATGCACGTCGTGCAGCCATAGCCGACGACCTGGAAGCGCAGCGCATCGAGATACTGCAGCAGCCCGGCGCGCGTGTAGTAGTCCGTCACCACGCGCGAACCCGGCGCGAGCGAGGTCTTCACCCACGGCGGCGTGCTCAGACCGGCTTCAACAGCCTTCTTCGCCAACAGGCCGGCAGCCATCATCACATAGGGATTGCTCGTGTTCGTGCAGCTTGTAATCGCGGCGATGACGATGGAGCCATCAACAAGGTACTTATCAGGATTGACGCCGAACCTTGCCTGAACGGAGTGCGCGGTCTCGGTAACAGAGACTGCACCGCCCGGAACTGCAGGTTCGTCATGCGTCGTCGTCAGCACCGCGACCGCCTCCGGCACCACCGGCGCAGAGGCACCCACAGAGCTCGTCAGATCACCGCTGGCCGAGGCCAGACCGCCCTCACCCTCCCAGCGAACCATCTGGCGGATCGTGGCCTTATTGGCATTCGGCCCCTGCAGAGCGGGCAACTGCTGCGCGAAGCTCGCGGGCGTCTGCGAGAGCAGCACGCGGTCCTGCGGACGCTTCGGCCCGGCGACGCTGGGCTCGACCGTCGCAAGGTCCAGCGAGATCGTTACGGAGTAGTGCGCCTCGGGCGCGTCCGGGGTGTGGAAGAGGCCCTGCTCGCGGAAGTAGGCTTCGGTGAGCGCGATGTGCTCTTCGCTGCGGCCGGTCAGACGCAGATACTTCAGCGTCTCGGCATCGACCGGGAAGATGCCGCAGGTCGCGCCGTACTCAGGAGCCATGTTCGCGATCGTCGCGCGGTCGGCCAGAGGAAGCTCGCTGATGCCGGGGCCGTAGAACTCGACGAACTTGCCTACAACACCGAGCTTGCGCAGCATCTCGGTGACGGTCAGCACGAGGTCGGTCGCGGTTGCGCCCTCCTTCAGCTTGCCCGTCAGCTTGAACCCAACTACCTGCGGCACGAGCATCGACACCGGCTGGCCCAGCATGGCCGCCTCGGCCTCAATGCCGCCAACGCCCCAACCCAGCACGCCCAGGCCATTCACCATGGTCGTGTGCGAGTCGGTGCCGACCAGCGTATCGGGATAGGCCGTGATATTGCCATCTGCATCCGGCTGCGTGGTGAAGACGACGCGGGCGAGGTACTCCAGATTGACCTGGTGGCAGATGCCCATGCCCGGCGGCACGGCGGAGAAGTTGCGGAAGGCCGTCTGTCCCCACTTCAGGAAGGCGTAGCGCTCGCGGTTGCGCGTGAACTCCAGCGCAGCGTTCAGGTCATAGGCGTTGGCCGTGCCGTACTCGTCCACCTGTACGCTATGGTCGATGACCAGCTCCGCCGGCTGCAGCGGATTGATCTTCTCGGGATTGCCGCCGAGCTGCTTCATGGCATCGCGCATCGCGGCGAGATCGACGATGGCAGGCACGCCGGTAAAGTCCTGCATCAGCACACGGGCCGGCATGTAGGCGATCTCGCGCGAGGGCTCCGCCTTCGGGTCCCAGTCGGCGAGGAAGCGGATGTCGTCCGCGGTGACGGTCTTGCCGTCTTCACAGCGGAGCAGGTTCTCAAGCAGGATGCGCAGGGAAAACGGCAGGTGCGTGAGATTCGTGTCGGTCAATGCATTCAGTCGGAAGTAGTTAACCTTCTGCGAGCCGGAGGTGAGGGTGGCGGCGGCGTTGAAGCTGTTGGGGTGGGTGGTGTTCGGCATGACGTGGCTTCTCCTTAGCTGAGTAGCTGGCAGGCTGGGGAGCTCACGCACATTGGCAGGAAGCTCCCGAGCAACTGGGCCGCGGCTTCGCTTGTATAAGGCTGCAGGCGATGGCGGCAACAAAATCGATAAATCGTAACGAGGGTAGCAGAGAGCAACGGCAGCTAGGCGCGTCCGCGGTCGTGGCGTCCACGACGAAAGCGCTTGAGATGAGCGCAACTCGGCATATGGACATTTTACGCGAGAGATTTTTGTGGGAGCAATATCACCTTTCATGTGGACGCGGTATCATCCGTCTGCATCTCATACAGTTGCTACAGTTGCGTTGCCCTCTATACGTTTTTTGAGGGAACGCGGGAGATTTGGAACGATGAAGACACACGTGACTACCCAATATTGGCTGCGGAGCCTGGGCGCGATTGGCCTGGTTGCCAGCCTTGCCCTTGGTGTCAATGGCTGCCATGGCAACCAGGGATCCGCTCCCATTGTGAACAATGCCGCCTCAGACCCCAATGCTCCCGATCCGGCCGCCGCTAACGAGGCGCCAGTAAGTGGTTCCACCAATAGCTCGAACTCTAGCGGACAATCCAGCGGACAGTCGACACAGGTGATGAGCTCCAACTCCTCCTATGCTCCGCAGCAGCAATCGGAAAGCTACCCGCAGGCCCAACAGGCGCCCGCCCCCATTCAGCAGGCTTACGATAACTCGCAGCAAGGCTACGACAATTCACAACAGGGCTACGACAACTCACAGGACACAGAACAGATGGTCCAGTCCGACCAGCCGCCACCACCGCTGCCCGAGTATGACCAGCCGGAAGCTCCTGAGCCGAACTATCTGTGGACGCCCGGCTACTGGGGCTGGGGCACTGGCGGCTACTACTGGGTTCCCGGCGTATGGTGCCCGCCGCCCTACTACGGCGCGCTTTGGACACCTCCCTACTGGGGCTGGTCCGGCGGCTACTACCGCTTCAATCGCGGCTACTGGGGCCAGCATGTCGGCTTCTATGGCGGCATCAACTATGGCTTTGGATACACCGGAAGCGGCTACGAAGGCGGCTACTGGCACGGCAACGACTTCTACTACAACCGTGCCGTTAATCGCGTCAACGTCGTGAACATTCGTAACGTTTACAACCGTACGGTGATCGTCAACAACAACAACCGCGTGAGCTACAACGGTGGACGAGGTGGCATCAACGTGCAGCCACGCCCCGCTGAAATCGCCGCGATGCGCGAACGCCATGTCGGCCCGATAGCAGCTCAAACACAGATCCATCAGCAGGCAGCACAGAACAAGCAGCAGTTCTTCAACCAGAACCATGGCCGTCCAGCGCAGACAGCGTTTGCCCGACCGAACGGTGTACAGCCCGCAATCGGCAATCGGCCAGAGGGGAATAGGCCGGGAGAGAACCGTGGCGGCGTTCCCGCCAACAACCTGCGCGGACCGCAGCAGGTACAGCAACAGCAGCGCAACGTACAAGAGCAACAGCAACAACGCAATCAGCAGGAGCAGCAGCAGCATAACCAGCAACAGCAACAACAGCGCAATGTGCAGGAACAACAACAGCACAATAACCAGCAACAGCAGCAACGCAACGTACAAGAGCAGCAACAACGTAATCTGCAACAACAGCAGCAGCACAATCAACAGCAGCAACAGCAGCGCAATGTGCAGGAACAGCAGCAGCGCAACCAGCAACAGCAGCAACAACGCAATGTGCAGCAGCAACAGCAGCGTAACGTGCAGGAGCAGCAGCAACACAATCAGCAACAACAACAGCAGCAGCGTGCGGTTCAGCAACAACGCCCCGCGCAACAGCCACGTCCTCAGCCTGAGGCCCAGCGTCCCCAACCACAGCGTGAAGCTCCACGCCCGCAGCCACAGCGTGAGGCCCCACGTCCGCAGGCTGCGCCGCGTGCTGAACCCGCACGTCCAGCCCCCGCAGCACGTCCAGAGGCCGGTCATGAGGAACATCCGCACTGATCGGCTTCTTGTACCAGCTACCAGCAGAAAGGCCCGCCAAACGGCGGGCCTTTCTTTTTTAGAAGAAACCGAAGTTCATCCACTCGATGGAGGGTATTTCAGCTCGAAACAGGCAACTGCTCCAAGCCCCAAAGGGGTATGCACGATAAAACTATCGTGCATACGGTCGAGGTAACTGGGCGAGAATGCGGCCTCCAGGCCCGTGTGCTTTTTCGGCTGCGAACAAAAGGCCCGGGGCTAAAGCCCAACTCTTGCCTGCCCCTGATTCCGTGGCCTAAAGGCCATGGCTCCCTCCGTCCCGCGACGCTAAAGCGTCACGGTTTGCGCTTCGCGCTATCGGGAACTCTGCTTCTTCAACAAACGAGATAATTTTTGAATCACTACCCCATCGCCAACTGCACCAGCAGCACGACGTTGAGCGCGAGGATGATCGTCGCCACGGTCCAGCCGGCCAGACGCATGCGGAACGCGCTCTTGAAGTCGCCCATCACCTTTTCGCGATTGGTCAGCAACAGCAACGGAATCAGTGCCGCCGGCAACGTAAAGCTCAACAGCACCTGGGAGCCGATCAGAATCTTCAAGGGGTCCCATCCAACACCAATCACGATCAATGCCGGAACGACCGTGATGAACCGCCGCAAAAAGATCGGGAACTTGATATCGAGGAAACCTTCGATAATCACCTGACCGGCCATGACACCGACCGTCGAACTCGAAAGCCCGGAGCACAGCAGCGCCACCGCGAAGACGGTCGCCGCCGCCGAACCCAGCAGCGGCCCAAGCGTGTGATATGCATCCTGAATCGTAGGCGACGCACTCGGTCCGTGGAAGAGCGCCACCGCCGCCATGACGATCATCGCCGAGTTGATGAGCCAGGCCCCGTTCATCGCCACGAACACATCAATCAGTTCAAAGCGCAGGTACTGCCGCAGAATACCGGGCTTCGGTTCGCCGGAGGACGGCGCGAGTTCGTTCAACCGGGGCTGCACCAGCGCCGAGTGCAGATAGATCACGTGCGGCATTACGGTAGCGCCCAGCATACCCACCGCCGCGTAGACCGAACCGCTCATCGCGTGCGGATCGAAGGTCGGCAGGATCGTCGCCACGAAGGCGCGGTGCCAGTCGGGATGCACGAGGAAAACCTCGAAGCCGTAGCACAGGCCGATGACACCGACGAAGGCCATGATGCCCCGCTCCAGCCACTGAAAGCCGGCCAGGTCGAGCGCGAGGATCCCGAACACCGCCACCGTCGCCGCGGCTGCCGCAACGAATAGCGAGCCCGTAGGCGAGAAGCCATGTGCCTGCAGCGCCGGGCCGATCAGCAGGTCGAGACCCAGCGCAGCACCAAGAAACTCCGCCAGATCGGTCGCAACGGCAGAGATCTCCGCACAGAACCATAGGAGGACGCTGATGCTCTTGCCAAAGTGTTTGCGGCAGTTCTGCGGCAGCGTCAGCCCGGTCACGATGCCAAGCTTCGCCGACAGGTACTGGATGAGAATGGCCATGATGTTCGACCACAGCAGCACCCACAGCAGCCGGTAGCCGAACTGGCTGCCTCCAAGGATGTTGGTGGCGAAGTTGCCGGGATCGATGTAGGCCACCGACGCCACGAACGCAGGGCCGAAGTAGCTCCATATCTGATTACTGCGAAAGGAGTTGCGGCCCTTGCCGCCGGGTGTCATCGCAGCCACGGAGGCCGGCGAAAGTACAACATCCTGAACCGCGATATCAGCGGCAAACGATACATTCTCGCTGCTACCGGACGAATTGGCATGCGATTCAGGCATCTTGATTACTTTTAGTCTAGCCTAAAAGTCGGCGGTGCGCACAGGACCGCCCAAAATAGAGGGGCTGCTGGCTTTTGTTTTGGCTTTTCTTGTTGTCATTCCCGCAGGGAATATGCTGTCTGTCGGAGTAGCACCGATATTTGCGAGGCCGTACCGAAGGAAGCACCGCTCAAATCCTGCCCTGTCCCTCTTTGCCTCCGCGAAGCACTGCTGTGGTACGAACAAACAGCAGATTCCCTGCGGGAATGACAACAAGAAAGGCAAAGGCAACAACCCTCCGGCTCCGCCTAAAGACAGAAATGAAACACGAAAAGCCTCGCATCCTTGAAAGGATGCGAGGCCCTCGCTTTCAAACTGAAGTTTGAGAGAACTTACGCTGCGATGGTCGGCTCGATCGAAACGAAGCGGCCGAGCTGTCCGCGATCGGCGAACTTGACCACGCCGCTGACCTTGGCGAAGAGCGTGTCGTCGCTGCCGCGACCGACGTTCTTGCCGGCCTTCAGCGGTGTGCCGCGCTGGCGAACGAGAATCGATCCACCGGTGACGGTTTCGCCGCCGAAGCGCTTGACGCCGAGGCGCTGCGCGTTCGAGTCGCGACCATTTTTAGAGCTTCCTAGACCTTTTTTATGTGCCATTACAGTGCCTCTTTCGCGCCGGGGCGCGCCCGCGCTTCTGAAATCATGCGGCTAAAGCCGCGAATCCTATTTGCCAACCTGAGAGCCTGCTGTTCGCCAGCCCCAGGGTGTACTTACTTGGCTTCAGCCTTGAAGCTCTTGCCGCCGACGAGGATCTCGTTGATCTTGACTTCAACGAAGCTCTGGCGATGGCCCTGCAGCTTCTTGTACTGCTTCTTGCGCTTGTAGTGGAACACGAGAATCTTGTCGCCACGGCCTTCGCTGACGACCTCGGCCAGCACCTTCGCGCCGCCCAGATCCTGCTCAAACTTGCCCTCTTCGCCGCTGACAGCAACAACGTCGGAGAACTCCAGCGTGCCGTTTTCGTGCTCGCTCTTCTCAATCCGGACGGTATCGCCGGGGGCCACGCGGTATTGCTTTCCACCGGTGCGAATGACTGCGTACATAACTTGAAACCTCATCGCCAGAGCGCAGAATGTCCCGCTCGGCTTTCCTCAGAAATACTGAATGTCTTGTCAGGAGGGCGGGGCTCGCCCGGCCGGATTGGGCCTCGCAGCCTGTATCTCAGCCGCTACCCACCGGCCCTGTAGCCGAAGACACCGGCTACATCGCCAAACTTCAAGAGTTTATCGGGAAATGGGGGTCCAGGTCAACAACTATTCATCTGGCCGATATAATCGACCCCGTTGCCTACCGTGTCCGAACCCTCCATCCGCCCCGTAAATTTCCGCGCCCCCCGGGTCATCTTCTGGGCCGGATTCGCGTTACGGATGGCCTGCATCCTCATCGGCCGCACCTACCGGATCCATCTTACTGGCGACCACTTCGACTACGGCTTCGAGGCCGGACGCATCGCCCGCTCCCTCGTCCAGGGCCATGGCTACGCCAATCCTTTCAACGGCTTCTCCGGCCCCACGGCCTGGCTTCCTCCCCTCTTTCCGCTGCTGATGGCGCTGGGTTTCAAGCTCTTCGGCGTCTATACGAACGGCGCGGCCCTCTTCATCATGGCCTGTGACAGCCTCTTCTCCGCCGCCGTCGCGCCGGCCATCTATGAGATCGCGGCCCGCTGCTTCGACGCCTACGGCCTCGCCCGCCGCGCCTCCGAAAAAGCCGCCCCCGTAGCACTCTGGTCGGCGTGGCTCTGGGCCCTGTATCCCGCAGCCTTGCAGTTCGCCATCCACTGGCTCTGGGAGATGTCGCTCACCGCCTGCCTCTTCACCTGGGCCTTCGTCTTCGCCCTGCGCCTGCGGCACATCGGCGAGCAGGAGGCATCAAAACCGCGCCGCGACCTAGGGCTCTGGGCCGTCTTCGGCCTGCTCTGGGGGCTCGTCACCCTCTCCAACTCCTCGTTGCTGCTCGTACTGCCCGCATGGATTCTCTGGATGCTCTGGCCTTCGAAGATTCAGGCCCGCCGTACCCTCTACCCCAGACTCACCGGAGCCGTTCTCTCCTGCCTCATCTTTGCTGCCACCCTTACGCCCTGGATCATCCGCAACGAGCGCACGCTGCACGCCTTCATCCCCACGCGCGGCAATTTCGGCGTCGAACTGTTCAGGTCGGTAGAGCCTGGGAACGGCTCCCTCCCCTGGGGCACAGCCATGCCGCTCTGGCCCGGCGATCCCGAGTTCCAGCGCTTCGTCCGGATGGGCGAAGTGGCCTATGGGCACGCGAAAGGCGAGGAGGCCAAAGCCCTCATCCGCGCATATCCGGGAGAGTTCCTGCGCCGGATTCGCGACCGCATGATCTTCTTCTGGGATGGCACCCCCCACTCCCCCGAGGGACATCCGCTGCTTGAGTACCTGCGGCTGTTGAGCTACAGCTTTCTTGGCACCTGCGGACTGCTTGGTCTCCTCCTCGCCTTGAAACGACGTGCGCCGGGTGCATGGCCCATGGCGCTGGCCTTTTTGCTCGTCCCGCTGCCATACTATTTCGTGACCATGCAGGCACGGTTTCGGCATCCTCTGGAGCCGCTGATCGCGGTGCTGGCGGTCTATCTTTTTCGGTCGACGCAACCGCGTACCGAGTTGCAACGGAAGGCGGCGCGGTGAACGATCGCAAAGAGTTTCTGGTCACCGGCGCCTCCGGCTTCTTCGGCGGCATCCTCAAGCGCCGTCTCCTCGCCGAAGGCTTCGCCGTCACTAACATCGACCTCGTCGCCGACGCAGACTCCCACCCCGCGCTCACCAGCATTCAGGGCGACATCCGCGATGCAGCCCTGCTCGCCCGCACCTTCGCCGAGCACAAGTTCGAAGCCGTCTTCCACTGCGCCGCCATGCTGGCGCACGATGTCCAGGATGACAACCTGCTCTGGAGCTCCAACGTAGACGGCACCCGTCTCGTGGCCGAGGCCGCGCTGGCCGCAGGCGTCACGCGGTTCATCTTCATCTCGACAAACTGCCTGTGGGGTGAGGGTCTGGCGCGCGAAGTAACAGAACAAGAAGTGCCCGCGCCCGTGGAGCTCTACGGCCACTCGAAGCTGGCTGCAGAAAAGCAGCTCGATTCGCTGCGCTCGGAACACCCGGAGCTACAGGTCATCACGCTGCGCTGTCCGACGATCATGGACAGTGGCCGGCTGGGTCTGCTCGCGATCCTGTTCGAGTTTATCGATGATGGGAAAAAGGTATGGGTGGTAGGGGACGGCTCCAACCGCTACCAGTTCATTTACGCGCAGGACCTCGCCACGGCGTGCCTCCAATGTCTCGACTATGCCGGGTCGAACCTGTTTCATATCGGGTCAGACCAGGTGCCGACGATGCGCGGCATGTACGAGAACGTGATCCGCACCGCGGGGAGCCGATCGCGCGTGGCCTCCCTGCCCAAGGCCCCGACGATTGCGATGATGAAGCTCGCGCACAAGCTGAACATCTCTCCGCTTGGGCCATACCACTACCGCATGATCGCCGAGAACTTCATCTTCGACACGACCCGCATTCGCCGCGAGCTGGGATGGACGCCGACGTTTACGAACGAGCAGATGTTGCTGCGTTCCTTCGAGTACTACCGCGAACATCGCCGCGCCATCCACGAACGCACGGACGTATCGGCGCATTCGAAGGCCGCGCCGATGGGGATCATCCGGTTGCTGAAGTGGCTCTCGTAAGAGAGCAGATTGTGCAGAGAGGCACTTGTCGTTGTCGTTGCTGTTGCTGTTGCTGTTGCTTTTCTGGTTGTCATTCCGAGCGCAGCGAGTGAACCTGCTGTCTCCCGCTTTTCGCCAGTGCCACCACAGGCGTTGTGCGTTAGCCCAAATCAAGCTCCAGTTCCAGCGCACATATTTTCGGGTGGTACGAACGAAGAACGGGAGACAGCAGGTTCACTCGCTGCGCTCGGAATGACAACCAGAAAGGCAACAGCAACGGCAAAGACAGCCTCCCCGATATAATCGCCCCTATTGCCAACCATGCCCGAGCCCACCATCCGTCGCCTCAACTTCCGCGCCCCCTGGGTCATCTTCTGGGTCGGTTTCGCACTTCGGATGGCCTGCATCCTCATTGGCCACACCTATCGCATCCGCACCACCCACGACCATTGGGAGTACGGCTTCGAGGCCGGCCGCATCGCGCGCTCCCTCGTTCTGGGCCGCGGCTACAGCAGCCCGTTCAACGGCCCCTCCGGCCCCACCGCATGGCTTCCACCGCTCTATCCGTTGCTGATGGCCCTGGGCTTCAGACTCTTCGGCGTCTACACGAATGCCGCGGCCATTTTCATCATGGCGTGCAACAGCGCCCTCTCAGCCGCCATCGCACCGGCACTCTATGAGATCGCAGCGCGCTGCTTTGACGCCTACGGCATCGCCCGCCGCGCTTCGACGAAGGCTGCACCCATGGCGCTTTGGTCGGCGTGGCTCTGGGCCGTCTATCCGGCGGCCCTGCAGTTTGCCATCCACTGGCTGTGGGAGATGTCCCTTACCGCCTGCCTCTTTACCTGGGCACTCGTCTTCTGCCTCCGTCTGCGACACATCGGCGAACCTGAAGAGGTAGCGCCAAGGCCGGGCCGCGACTTTGTACTCTGGGCGGTCTTCGGGCTGCTCTGGGGGCTGACCGCTCTCTCCAATGCCTCCCTGGTGCTGTGCCTTCCCGTATGGATTCTTTGGATCCTGTGGCCGCAAAAGAACCAGCAATCCCATCACCCCTTGATGCAGTCCGTCGCCGGCGCTGCCCTCGCCTGTATCGTCATCGTTGCAACGATGATGCCGTGGATCGTGCGTAACGAGCGTGCCTTTCACGCCTTTGTGCCGACGCGCTCCAACTTCGGCGTCGAGCTCTGGCAGAGTTCGCTGCCCTCCCACGACGCCTTTCCCTGGGGAGCCACCGTGCCCCTCTGGAGCGGCGATCCCGACTTCAAGCTCTACGCCAAAATGGGAGAGTTGAACTATGCCAAGATGCGCGGCGCTCAGGCCAAGGCGACGCTGCGCGCGCATCCCGATGTGTTTCTGCGCCACACGCTGCAGCGCATTCAGTTCTTCTGGTTCGGGGTTCCCCACACCGAGCAGAAGCATCGCTCGGAAGAGGTGGGCCGCATCTTCAGCTACAGCTTCCTGAGCGTTGCCGGACTGCTCGGCCTGGCCCTCGCGCTGAAACGAAGAGTTCCCGGAGCCTGGCTGATGGCGAGCGTCCTGCTGTTGACGCCGCTCGTGTACTACATGGTCGTGATCCAGGCGCGGTTCAGGCACCCCATCGAGCCCATCATCGCCGTCCTGTCCGTGTACCTCTTCCGCTCGACGACACCGCGTAAAGCTGTGGCAAACCCCATATAGCGATAGAAGGCTCTTTTCAAACCTACCCATAGATTGTCATCTCGACCGAAGGCGCGCTTTTGCGCCGTAGTGGAGAGACCCCTGTATTTCGAGGGTGTATCGATCACCCACACCGCGCACGTCGGGCAATACTGCCAGCGCGAGCAAAATACAGGGGTCTCTCCACTGCGCATGACATAGAGCCGTCATGCTTCGGTCGAGATGACAAGATATGGGTAATCCGAGAAAGACACTTTCCTTCGAACCCCCAACCCACAGGTGATAGAGTTCAAACACCGTAGTAGCAGTCGAATCCCTCACCGAGTCAGGGGCTTCTCGCATGGCGCTTACGATCACAGGTCTGTCCAAGACCTATCCGAATGGTGTTCACGCTCTCAAGAACATCTCGCTCACTATCGGCAACAACATGTTCGGGCTGTTAGGTCCAAACGGCGCAGGCAAGAGTACGCTGATGCGTACCATCGCCACCCTGCAGGAGCCCGACAGCGGCACCATCTTTCTTGACGGCATCGACGTACTCCAGCAGAAAGACGCCGTGCGCCAGACGCTCGGCTATCTGCCGCAGGAGTTCGGGGTCTACCCCAAGATGTCGGCGCTGGACATGCTCTCCCACCTTGCGGTGATGAAGGGCATTACCAACGCGGGCGAGCGCAAGGAGGTCGTCGAAGCCCTGCTGAACCAGACGAACCTGTGGGAGTTCCGCAAGAAGGCGCTGAGCACCTACTCCGGCGGCATGAAGCAGCGGTTCGGCATCGCGCAGGCGTTGCTCGGCAAGCCCCGGCTCATCATCGTCGACGAGCCGACTGCGGGGCTCGATCCCGCCGAACGCAATCGCTTCCTCAACCTGCTCTCCTCCATTGGCCGGGACGTCACGGTGATTCTCTCGACGCACATCGTCGAAGACGTTCGCGAACTCTGCCCGCGCATGGCGATCATCGCCGCCGGAGAGTTGCTGCTGGAAGGCGCACCCAGCGAGGCGCTGGCCGCCTTGAACGGCAAGATCTGGTCGAAGGTCGTTGCCACCGATGACGAGCTGCGCGCTCTGGAATCCGAGCTGCGCGTCATCTCCAGCCACCTGGTCGCAGGCCAGCACGAGATTCGCGTGTACGCCGACAGCGCCCCCGGCGAAGGCTTCCGCGCCGTGGATTCCGGTCTTGAGGACGTTTACTTCCTCAACCTGTCCAGCCAGTCTGCAGCCAAAGCAGCCAACTAACCTCTTTCCGCACGGAGATCCGCGATGAAACTCTTTTGGGAGTTCTTCTCCTTCGAGCTCAAGGTCCGGCTGAAGAGCCTGTCGACGTACGTGTACTTTGCGATGTGGTTCTTCTTCAGCTTCCTTTCCGTCGCAGCTGAGGACTTCATCACCACGGGCAACGGCAAACAGCTTCTCAATGGACCGTTCTCAAACACCATCCTGTACATGTTTTTCACGTTGTTCGGGACAATTGTTATCGCCGCCATCTTCGGCACATCGGTCCTGCGGGACTTTCAACGCGATACCTTCCAGCTGATCTTTACAAAGCCGATTACGAAGTTTGCATATCTCGGCGGCCGCTGGGCGGGATCGTTTGTCACCTGCGTCTTCGTGTTCTCGGGAATGGTCTTCGGCGAAGCGATCGGATCGCTGATGCCCTGGGCCGATCACACCCGCATCGTCAGCGGTCATGCCTGGTGGTACCTGCAACCGTTCCTGTCGATCGTGGTCGTGCAGATCTTCTTTCTCGGCTCGATCTTCTTCCTGGTGGCCGCGCTCTCGCGCAAGATTGTCATCGTCTATCTGCAGGGCATCGCGGTCCTGATGATCTATCTGCTGCTGCAGGCCGTGTTCAGTGCGACGCAGTCGCTCGAGCACTTCTGGTCCGGCATTCTCGACCCCATCGGGTTGCAGCTTGCGAGCGTCATTGCACGTTACTGGACAGTCGCGGAGAAGAACTCGCAGCTCTTCTCCTGGTCCGCGTATACAGGCAACGGCGTCTTTCTGTACAACCGGCTGCTCTGGATCGCCATAGGTTTTGTGTCACTGGGTGCTGTCTATCAATTCTTCCCGATGTCCGTCGAGGCCCTGACGGCGAAGTCGCAGGGACGGCGAGCGGCGAAGGCCAAGCGCGAAGAAGACGCCGAGCTTCAGCCACGGCGCTCTCTGGTGGCGGCACAGATGCCACAGGTGCAGCAGAACTTCGGAAGCGGTCTCTGGTTCACGCAACTTGTCTCGATGACACGCCTGCGTATCTCCAACATCACCCATGAGTTGTTGTTCTGGGCACTCGGCGTATTGATCGCTTTCTTTGCCCTGGTCAACGGCTACTTCGCAGGACATGCGCAGGAGACCAATGTCTGGCCCGTCACGTTCCTGATGTTGCAGTCCGTGGAGAACACCGCAGTCATTCTGCTCTTCGTGGTGGCGACCATCTATGCCGGAGAGCTGGTGTGGCGCGAACGGGATACGCGCTTTGCGGGCATCCATGACGCACTGCCCATGCGCGAGACAACGGATTGGCTCTCGAAGTTCTTCGCGCTGGCCTTCGTCGAAGTAGTTCTCCTGCTCCTGGTCATGCTCTGCGGCTTGATCATGCAGACCTTCTCAGGCTTCCATCAGTATGACCTCCTGCAGTACTTCCAGGAGCTGTTCCTCATCGTCTTCCCCTCGGTGATGGGAATCGCCCTGCTCGCGTTCTTCGTGCAGACGGTGGTCTCCAACAAATTTCTCGGCCACGCCATCGTCCTGGGCATCTTCATCATGCAGCCCATTCTCAATCGCTGGAACATTGAGAACACGCTGCTCGTTCCCACGCAGAGCCCCGCGTACACCTACTCCGACATGAATGGCTACGGCCACTTTGTAGCGGCGCTGGCATGGTCAACCGTTTACTGGACCTCGATCTTCGCATTTCTTGCCGTTCTCTCTATCGCGCTGTCGCGACGCGGCGCCGAGGATAGCTGGCGTGCGCGCTGGGGCCAGGCGCGTCACCGCCTGCCAGGACTGACACCGGCACTAGGGCTCTTCGTGCTGCTCGTTATCGGCAGTGGAAGCTGGTACTTCTACAACACGCACGTCCTCAACACCTTCTATACGCAGAAGCAGCTCCGCGACTTCCAGGCGCAGTACGAACGCGACTTCAAGAAGTACGAGCACTTCCCACAGCCGAAGATCATCGCCGTCGATGCGAGCATCGATCTCGATCCCTATCACCGTTCGTTCTCCGGCACCGGCCACTTTGTGCTGCAGAACAAGACACCGAACCCCATTCAGCAGATCCACATCACCGACCAGAGGCAGTCAGTAGCAGACGTGCAGTTCGATCGGCCGTTTCACCACATCAGCAGTTCTTTCCGCGATCTCTATTCGATCTATCAACTCGAAACGCCGCTCGCGCCGGGCGAAAAGTTGAACATGACCTTCAAGGTCGGATATCAATCGCACGGCTTCCGCGATGGCGGCGAGCGGCCCGAACTGGCCTACAGCGGCATGTTTTTTGACTCCGGCTACTTTCCAACCATCGGCTACAGCAACGATGTAGAGATCGACGATCCTCGCCGCCGCCGCGAAGAGAAACTGCCGCTGCTCGAAGACCTGCCGCCGCGCGGCGATCCCGAGGGCAGCGTAACCAACCTCTTTACGCCCAGCTCCGACTGGATCAGCTATCGCACGACGGTCAGCACACCCGACGATCAGATCGCGCTCGCACCCGGCTACCTGCAGCGCGACTGGCATCAGAATGGCCGCCACTACTTCTCCTATGACATGGGCGATGTAAAGATCCTCGACTTCTTCTCGTACATCTCCGGCCGCTACACGGTGAAGAAGGAGAACTACAAGGGCACCAGCATTGAGGTCTACTACGACTACCACCATCCCTGGAATGTCGACGACATGATGCAGGCCGCGCGCGCGGGGCTCGATTACTACCAGGCCAACTACAGTCCGTTCCAGTTCAAGCAGTTCCGCATCATCGAGTTCCCACGCTATCGCAGCTTCGCCCAGTCCTTCCCGAATACCTCGCCCTTCACCGAAACCTTCTTCATCTCCCGTGTTCTCAACCCGAAGAAGGACATCGACTTCACCTACTTCGTCACCGCGCATGAACTCGCGCACCAGTGGTGGGCCCATCAACTCATCGGCGGCCGCGTGGCCGGGTCGAACATGATGTCCGAAGCGCTTGCCGAATACTCTGCCCTGCGCGTGGCGCAGAAAAAGTACGGAGACGCGCAGATGCACAGGTTCCTGTCCCACGAACTCGACGGCTATCTGCGCGGACGCTCCGGCGAGACGCGCAAAGAGCCGCCGCTTGGGCAGGTACAGCGCGAGTCCTACGTCTGGTACCAGAAGGGCAGCCTCATTCTCTACGCGCTCTCCGACTACATCGGCGAAGACAAACTGAACCTTGCGCTGCATAACTTCCTGATGCAGTACCGCTACGCCAATGCCGACGACTCACAGTCCGGCCCCTACCCGGACACAAGAATGCTCGAAGCTGCCCTGCGGGCCCAGACCCCTGCCGACCTGCAGTACTTCATAGACGACAGCTTCGAAAAAATCACCCTCTACGACAACAAGACCCTCCAGGCGACCTCGCAGAAGACACCCGACGGCAAATACAAGGTCACGCTGGTCGTCGAAGGGAAGAAGGCTTACGCCGACGGCAACGGCGTCGAGACGTCTGCCTCCCTCAACGACCTGATCGATGTCGGCGTCTTCAGTGGCAAGAAGGGCGAGGAGAAGCCGCTGTCCGTCCGCAAGGAACGCATTACCGGCGGACGGCAGACCTTCGAGTTCCTCGTGGACGAGCCACCGACGCGCGCTGGAATCGATCCCTACAACAAGCTCATCGACCGGAATCTGGACGACAACTCCACCGACATAGTGAACCAGAAGTAGCGACGTGCGACACTGACTATCGACAGATGAACGACACCAGAAACTCGCCCAAGATCCTCGTACAACGCCTTCACCCAGCGGCCCAGCTTCCGCGTTACGCCCACGCCGGCCCCTATGGCGACCTGGCTGCCGACCTCTTCGCCGCCGAAGCCGCAACGCTGGCTCCTGTGGGCCAGCCGGGCAGCACGCAGGCCGTGCGGACAGGGCTCGCGATGGAGCTTCCCTCGACGCATGGCGCACTGGTCGAAGATCGCTCAGGACTCGCGCTGCGTGGCATCACGACACTGGCAGGCGTCATCGATCCGGGCTATCGCGGCGAGCTCAAGATCGTGCTGACGAACCTCGCGCCTGAGGCCCAGACGGTCGCACCCGGCCACCGCATCGCGCAGCTCCGCATCGTCGAACGCATTCAGGCCAGCTTTGCAGAGACCAACACGCTCGCCGAAACACCACGCAACAACGCAGGGTTTGGCTCGACAGGTGCGTAAACGCCTCGCCAAGGGGTAGCTCCATGTTTTCTTCAGCCTCCCCAAAAATCGTCATCCTTCGACTGCGCACCTCGCGCACTTTGCGAGGTGCGCAGTCGAAGGACCCCGAGGGATTTTCTTTCACCCATAATCTCAGGACCTTTTCCACCACGGAGGTCCAGGCTCGAGCGCTTGAGGTAGAAAAGGTCTGAGAGATATCGGCAAGAGGTCATCCCTCGGGGTCCTTCGACTTCGCGTCCCAAAATGCCGGGACGCTCCGCTCAGGATGACGCCTCTGCAGGGGGGACGACAAGATGAACGATGAATTCACCAACAAAAACACCTCGCCTGTCGCATCTTCAAATAAAGCGATCACAATCCTCTGCGGCGCGGCCCTCTGCTTCAGCCTGCTGACCGCCGTCATCGCCAGCAGGCACTGGCCCCTGATCGGGGACGCCTCACTGATGCACTACGTCGTGTTCCTGATGCACCACGGCCTGCTGCCCTACAAGGACATCGCCGACATCAACCTGCCGGGGACGTATGCCTTTGAAGCAGCGGCGATGGCCCTCTTCGGAGAGGGCGCAATCGCCTGGCGCATCTACGACTTCACCCTGCTGGGAGCGGCCCTCGGCGCCTGCTTTCTCCTGGCCGGACGCAACCGCTGGTTCGCTGCGCTGTTGGCGGGCTGCACCTTTGCCCTGGTTCATCTTCAGGATGGCCTCGAAGAGGGCGGGCAGCGCGATCTGCTGATCGCCGTCCTGCTGCTCTGGTCCTACGTCGCGCTGTTTGCCGCACTGCGAGACAAGCGCCCGCTCCGGATGCTCCTGCTCTTCGGAGTCAGCCTCGGCGCTTCATTCCTCGTCAAGCCGATACTGCTGCCGCTTAGCGGGCTCTTGTTGCTTCTGGTGGGAGCAGTCCGGTATCGACGCGGGCAAAAGCTGGTACCGGGAATCGCAGTCGCACTCGCAGGGATGGCGATCCCCGGCATCTGTGCGCTGCTCTGGCTGCAATCTCATGGGGCTCTGTCCGCTTTCTGGACGTCCGCGCTACCCCTGATTCGCCTCCACGCCAGCCTCGGAGACAGGTCTCTGGGATTTCTGCTCGCTCATTGCCTGTCGCCGATCACGGCGCTCTGCCTGCTTTGGGTCGTCCTTCAGTTCATCGGACGTCCGGCTCTCACGGCAGAACGGGCCGCCTTGCTGGTGGGGGTCTTCGGGACGCTCCTCGCCTATGTCCTGCAGGGAAAAGGCTTCACCTACCAGCGCTATCCCCAGCTCGCGATCCTGCTGGTCTTGATCGGGCTGGATCTGGACGATGCCCTGTTCAGCAAGGGCATACATCGATTCCTGGCGATAGCGACCTGTCTCCTGGGCTGTCTTTTTCTTGCGCCACGATTTGCCTGGCTTACGACCACCTTCTCCGGCGTAACGCGTTTTCAGAATGCCCTCACAGAGCAACTCGATGCCGTAGCCAGCAGGGACCAGCTCTCCGGTCAGGTTCAATGCCTGGATACCTTTGGCGGCTGCATCGGAACGCTCTACCAGATGCGCCTCCCGCAGAGCACCGGCTTCCTCTACGACTGCTACCTGTTCACCGATCCCTCCGCAGAGAGAGAACGCTACCGCGCCGCGTTCTGGACGGCTTACAAGACAGCCCAACCGCGCGTTCTGGTCGTGACGAACCAGTTCTGCTTCTGGGACCCGCGCGGCTTCAAAAAGCTGGGCGAATGGCCGGCCTTCGCCGCGGACCTCGATCAGAACTATCGGGAGCAGTCCGAGTGGCACTCCGACGTTCCGAACCACTTCTGGCACAGGCCGGAAATGCCGTTTCAATTCAGGATCTACGTGCGCAAAGAGCTCCCCTAGAACGGGCCGTCGTTGTCAGTGGTTGAGGCCAGAGTCGGTGGCTAAGGCCAGAACCGTGGCTAGGCCCAAAATCGCGGGTTAAGGCACGAATCGGAAGGGCATAGCTTCAGCCATGCCGCAAAAAGCCAGACGAAAAGCCCTTCCGCTCTGCCGAAGGCCGGAGTAAAGGCGCAGCCGCAGCGACCAAATTGCCTCCTTGCGTGCCGGCGATGCCGCCAAAGGAATCGCCCCCGCCCCTTGCTTTCCGAGGATGAATACCAGACCGTTTTGACGCTCCAAAAGAAAACAATTCAGTCGTTGCGGCTACGCCTCCACTCCAGCCTTCGGCAGAGCGGTACTATCCCTCAATCTCGACTTTTCGGCACGGTTGAAACCGTGCCCTTCCGGTTCTTGCCTCAACAACCGAACCTGAATAACGCATCATTGGAGGACATGCCCTAAAACGAATTTTCCATGGGGTGCGTGCAATTCGTATGCCTTATCCGGCAACCACCGGCTTCCCCTTCTCGTTCCACTCCACATACGCCGCCGGAACCTGGTGGTCGTGCGTGAACAGCACCAGCCAGCGCTCGGGGATCGCCTGCGCCAGAAACCGTTTCCGCTGAGCGATGCAGGTGAGTGGGTCGAGGTCATAGCCCATCACCCACGCTGGATCGAGATGATGATGCGTCGGAATGAGGTCTCCGATGTAGCACGCATGTTCGCTCTGAGACTCCAGATGCACGGCCAGCATGCTCGCCGTGTGGCCGGGGAACGCTTCGACCCGGACACCGGGGACGATCTCGGTTGAGGTTTGAATCGTAACCGGAGGCAGCGGTTGCGGAGCATCCAGCCGTGGGTCCGTTGGGGTAAATTCACCCGCGCCCTGCGGGTCGAGCAGCGTGAGCTGGCCACTGGCAATCAGAGGATCGTAGTTCGGCCCGAGATAGCTGACCGCATCGCGCTCGAGCTGCAGCCGTCCATGCTCCAGCTCTCCCGCCGCGGCGAAGTAGCGCGCATTCGGGAACGTTGGTGTCACGGAGCCATCGAGGTGCAGAGTCGTATTCCAGCCGCAGTGGTCGAAGTGCAGATGCGTGTTGATCACATGTGTCACTTCATCGGGACGCACACCAGCAGCCGCCAGCGAGGCCGGTAGAAGCTCCTGGTTCGCGTGGATCTCACGCATCCTGGGCGGTTGTTTATTGCCGATGCCTGTCTCGATCAGCACCACGTGCTGGCCCGTCCGGACGACGACCGTATTCAATCCCAGCAGGATACGGTTCAACTCGTCGGCGGGAGTGCGCTTCTGCCAGAGCGTCTTCGGCACAACGCCGAACATGGCACCACCATCGAGCAGATAGCTGCCGTCAGAACAAAATACGAGTTCGAAGTCGCCGAGAGTGCGGCGACCGCGAACGAGGTCCGCGTCTTGAGGGAGAGAAGCCGGGTGCACGTTGCCTGTCCTACTGGACATCATAGAACCACTGTCCTGATGGACATCCTATGAACCAGAGAAGACTAGGCTTGTGCCGCCTTGGCCGCAGCCGATAACAGTTCGGCAGAGGCTGACGATTCAGCGAGATTGCCAACCCCGACCGATGTTGTGAACGGGGAGTCGAACTCGCTCGCCGCGACTGCCATTTCCAGAGCAGCACTGGCTTCGGCAATCTGTTTGGCGGGGGAATCCATATTCGTGACCGCGGTCACCGCTGAAGGCACACGCTTCAACTGGAAGCAGGAACGGCAAAGTACGGGTCGCCCCTGGGTCGGCTTAAACGGAACGGTGGTCTCGATACTGCAAGCCGAGCACTTGGTCCGTGTTTCGGTGCGGGATAACGGCAACGCCGCTGCCGCCGCCACGTCCGGGTTCGCAGATCGTCCCAGACCAGCTCGCTTCGCCTTACAGAGCTTGCAGCGCTTGGGGTCGTTCTTGAACTGTTTGTCGAAGAAAAAAAGCTGCTCGCCGGCGGTAAAAACAAATTCGTTGCCGCAATCACAGCACTTCAGGAGCCTATCGATGAATTCCATTGCGCCTTCTCCCACCGTGCGGGATAAGGATGAAGCGCGTCCGGAGATCGTTGAGCCCCGAATGCGGATTCAAGCCTAGGTTTGCATATCGATTACATGTCGACGACGGGGCCCGATGAACGGTAAGGACGGCACAGGTTCAAGCCATCCGGATAGAGAGAAGGAGGAGATGCAACCTGCATCTCCTCCCTTACTTGCTACATCAGTTATGCACTGAAAACGATTTCACTACTTTTCAAAACCAGGGCCAGCCTTATGCTGGCTGGTCCCTGTTTCCTGCGTTGAAATTAGTCTTGTTCTTTACGAACCTTTTTCCGATTGCGCTTGCGTGCGAGTGCTTCCTTTACACGCTTTTTCTCGCCTGGTTTCAGGTAGAAAGAGTGACGCTTGACCTCCTTGATGATGTCTTCCGTCTGCACCTTGCGCTTGAAACGGCGCAGTGCATTCTCAAGGGGTTCGCCTTCTTGAACGCGAACTTCTGCCAAGTTGTATACACCTCCAGACCTGCCAAAGTGGGCCTCACTATCATATCTGTACTCGACCTGTCTGGCCACAGGAAAGTGCAAGGAAATGCAATTACTGCAATTAACTGCTACTTCTTCTTTGCGCTCAAAAGGCCCTGCTCAGGGATACGATTTAGGAGTCGCGTCTCCTTTTCTTCAGCTATTCTCATTGTTTTCTTCAATTTAGGATCGAAGGCGTTGCGGCGGTTTCGGCTCAGGCGCCTACAGGGGAGATAGCGGCGCGCATGGTCTCCCCTCAGGAAAAACACCTGCACGCTCTTCCGGGGGTAACAGGTAAAGTCGAAACCTCTCTAGACTTGTACTCATGATCCGACCCTATCGAGGACATCATCCCGCAGTGCCTGCATCCGCTTATGTCGATCTCTCCGCCCAGGTGGTCGGAGACGTAACCCTGGGCGAAAACGCCAGCGTCTGGATGAATGCCGTGCTGCGTGGCGATGTACACTCCATCAGCATCGGCGACGGGTCCAACGTCCAGGACTGTGCCGTGCTTCACGGCATGAAGGGTCTCTATCCGGTCATCGTCGGGGAGCGGGTGACCATCGGCCACAACGCCACCGTGCACGGCTGCGTGCTCGAAGACGACGTCCTGATCGGTATCGGCGCCATCATCCTGAACGGCGCGCATATTGGTGCCGGATCGATCGTCGCCGCCGGCACTGTCATACCGGAGCGTACAGTCATTCCGCCGCGCAGCCTTGTCGCAGGTGTTCCCGGCAAGGTGCGACGGGCGATCAGTGATAACGACTTCGAGATGATCCGAGGCTATGCCCGAAACTATCTCGAATACACCAAGACCTACCTCGCCGAAACCCAGACGACGCTATAGCAGGCGGATACGCCGAATGCATTGCGCGGCACAGATCCTGGGGTGTGTTATCAAACTTCGAGATCGAACAGTGCAAACAGCTTGCTGCGGCACTGTTTGCATAGTCCAACTTCGTCCCAAGAACAATTCGATTCTGAGATACGTTGCGCTAGGCGGAGCGCCCGTTGGTGAGGCACAGCAGATTGCCGTCCGGATCGCGAAACCAGGCGACCTTGAACTCTCCCGCGCTGCCATCCGGCTGCCCCCCAACGTGGATATCTCCCTGAACCGTAAGGCCGGGGATATTCGTGTAGTGCTCAAAGGAGACACCGCGCGATTTCAGCGTGGCGACCATCGTCTCGATCTCCTCTCCTACGGACCATGTGGCGGCTGTCGCCTGGTTGGTCCCTGCAAACTCGGATTGGTAGACATAGAGCATCACATTGCCGGAGCGAAAGTCGATGAGACCTTCCATCTCCGAGACCTGCGTGAGGCCGAGGGTCTCGGCATAGAAACGGCGCGCCACTTCAAGATCGCGGACGGCAAGGTTCAGGGCTGGGCTATGGTTTCCGAGCATGAGGAGCTCCTTGGCTTTCTACTCTCTATGGGATGGAAGTGCGCGGTCCCGGGTTGGCGCAGCTTCGCTATGAATCTCTACTCTTGCGTGTATCTTTCGGATACAGGTCTTCTGTCTACGTAATGAAGAATCGACGTCCGCTCGCCTCGTCCGCCCTTGTTTCCGCACTCTGCTGCGCCCTGTCCGCTTCGGCACAAGCGCCCACCTCTTCCAGCGCCCCGCCGCCTGCAAAGCCCGATTACACGCATGAATCCTCCATCATCGAAAAGATGGACCGCGTCTATCGCTATGCCGCCGACGGCACCGGGTCAAAAGATCTCTCCGCCGTCGTAGAGATACGCGATGAGGCTGCGGTCAAAAGCTGGAGTGTGCTTCCCCTCCCTTTTGCCTCCAGCTCTGAACACGTGGTGATCGACTACGTCCGCGTTCGCCGGGCCGATGGAACCATCGTCGAAACACCGCCCTCAGACGCGCAGGAGCTGCCTGCAGCCGTCACGCGGGAAGCGCCTTTCTACAGCGACCTCAAGGAAGATCAGATTCCTGTGCGCAGTCTGCGCGCCGGGGACCACCTGGAGTACAAGGTGAGAATCCTGCGCACGCATCCGGAGGCGCCCGGCCACTTCTGGGGGGAGGAGATCTTCTTCACTCCGTCCCTGGGCAAGGTGGTGCTCGAGGAGAGCGTCGAGCTCCACGTACCCGCCTCCGTCTATGTGCAGGTCTGGAGCCCGAAGTATAAGGCGACGAGCACCGAGACGGCGGACGAACACGTCTACCGCTGGCAGAGCTCTCAACTGCTCCCTGTCGCCGGCAAAAACAACAACGAACTCCTGCGCATGGAGAAAGATCCTCCCACCGAAAATGGAGCTACGCTGCCGCACATCGCCTGGTCGAACTTCCATACCTGGCAGGAGGTGGGAGCGTGGTATCGCGGCATGGAGGGCACGCGAATCGCGCCTGACGATGAGGTTCGCGCACGCGTCACCGAACTCACCGCAGGCAAGACCACAGAGGATGAAAAAGCCCGCGCGATCTATGGATTCGTCGCACCGCAGGTGCGGTACATCGGCGTTGCCTTTGGGGTTGGACGGTATCAGCCGCATGAGGCCTCCGACATCCTGCGCAACCAGTACGGCGACTGCAAGGACAAGCACACGCTACAGGCCGCAATGCTCTCCGCCGCCGGCATCTCCTCCGATGCGGCGTTGATTGGAGCCAACGTTGCGTTCACGCCGGACCTGCCTTCTCCTGGCTGGTTCAACCACGTCATCACAGTCGCGCATGTGAACGGCAAGCCGGTCTGGCTGGACGCCACAGCCGAGGTAGCGCCGTACCAACTGCTGTTGCCGGTTCTGCGCGGCAAACAGGCCCTGGTCATCCCCGCCACCGGCGACGCCTATCTTGCCACCACACCCAAGAACCCGCCCTTCCCTCTCGAAGATCATTTCGTGGCTACCGGCACCCTCGACGAGAAAGGGGTCTCGCACTCCCATATCGTGATGGACCTCCGCGGCGACAACGAGATTCCCTATCGGCAGGCGGTCCGCACCGTATCCCCGGCGCAGTGGGACGAGCTGATGCAGCGCATCTCCTATGCGATTGGCTATGCCGGCAAAGTGACCCACGCGGAGTTCTCGCGGCCGGATGACACCACCTCTCCTTTTCATGTTGCCTACGACTACGAGCGCGAGAAGGCCGGAGACTGGGAGAATCTGAGGATCGTTCCCCAGTTTCCGCCGATCGAGCTGGGCCCCGTCGACGAAAAGAACCTGCCCATCCTGCCCATCGAACTCGGAAACCCCCATGTCGAAACGGCACATGCGGTGATGAAACTCCCCGCAGGCTGGGACGCCGAGTTGCCTGCGCCCATCCACGCCAAGACAGCCTTTGCGACGCTCGACAAGACCTACAAGTTTGAGAACGGAACCGTGATCGCAGACCGCCGCTTCGAGGTGCTGACCGACAAGATTCCAGCCGCCGACTGGCGCAGCTATCAGAAGTGGTACAAAGACGCGGGCATGGAAGGTGAAACCTACATCCAGCTCCTTCGCACTGGCGGCAGCGGCCATGCCGCCGCCGAGTACAACGACGATGCCGCGAAGTTGATCCAGGAGGCCATTCAACTGGAGCAGTCTCAATCGTGGGACCAGGTCCATGAGAAACTCGACGCCGCCAGGGCATTGAATCCCAACCAGGCCTATCTATGGAGCAACTACGGGTATCTTGCCGCGCAATATGGCAAGGTCAATGAGGCGATGGCCGACTACAACCGCGAGATCGCCGGGCATCCCGCAGAGGACGTACCTTATCGGCTGCTGGCCGACCTCCAGATGCAGCGCCACAGTGCGGCGGACGCAACCAAGACATTGCATCTGCTGCTGGTGCAACATCCCGGGGATGAATGGGGATCGGAGAGGCTCGCTTCGCTTCTCATGTCCGACAAGGATTATCCCGGTGCAGAGGCCTCTTTGCGCTCCAGCATCGCAGCCAATGGCGATAGCCTGCCGTTGAAGATGATGCTGGCCAGGGTCCTTCTGCACGATGAGAAGAAAGAGGAGGCAGGGGTGCTGCTGCAAGAGGTCGCCAATAAGAGCGACGATGCCGGCCTGTTGAACGACTCCGCCTATGAACTGGCCGACAACGCCCTCGACCTCGCACTGGCCGACGAAGCAGCGCAGCGGTCGCTGGCCATCCTCGCAGATCAATCGACAGGCCATGCGGGCTCTTCCCATGACGCACTCGCCCGCTCCTCGCTGCTTATTGCCGCGTGGGACACGGCGGGATGGATCCTCTTCGACCAGGACAAAACCGCCCAGGCCGAACCGCTGTTGCGTGCGGCCTGGCGCAACGGCATGTCCATGGAGTGTGGCTATCATCTCGGCATGGCTCTCGAAAAAGAGGGCCACACCGCAGAAGCGGCGAACATCTACCACCTGGCTGAAAACGGCGAGCCCGGAGACAATCAGGACGCGGATTTGCGGCTGATCTCCAACCGGCTCTCCGCTCTGGCAAAGACGGGCATCCGTCCCGACGGAGGAGATGCCAAGGCTGCGCTGCAGAAGGCGCGCACCTTCATGCTGGAGAACATCAGTGTCCCGAAGAAAGGCTTGGCAACCTTCGAGATCGAATTTTCAGCACAACGTACCGAAACAGTGCGTTTCATACACGGAGACGAGGGACTGAAATCGATGGCGGACGCCATCCAACATCTCGATTTCAAAGCCGCCATTCCGGCGGACAGCCAGGCAAGGTTGATTCGCCGCGGCATCCT
Source organism: Granulicella mallensis (assembly GCF_014203225.1). Lineage (GTDB taxonomy): Bacteria > Acidobacteriota > Terriglobia > Terriglobales > Acidobacteriaceae > Granulicella > Granulicella mallensis_A. Next base: position 82,736 of record NZ_JACHIO010000016.1, read on the forward strand.
GAGTTGCACCGCGACCTGCGAGTTCGTGCTCATGCCTCCAGGGGAAGCGCTGACGGACTAGGTAGTGTCATCGAACGATTCGAGATGGCGATTGAGCCGTGCAAATAGATTCCTGAGACAAGCCCCTGACGGGTCCGGCTTCAGCCGGGCCGCAGAGGTTCTCTCTCGGCTGTCTAGACTTTTCTTCTCTCCGACTTGCTGAACCTCAATGTTCCCGCTGAGATCATCTAAAGTCTGACGTCAAAGCCGACCGTCTCACGTATTTCGAGGGTGGCAAATCTGGTCTGAGTCTTTTTCCAGGCCGCTTCGATGTCTTCGCGGTCCATTGTCACCAACGGTCTGGTGTTCGCCGTTTCCCAAACGGCAGCCGCCTGCTCTACCAGTGCATTGCGATCCTCAACTCCTTGCAGCTTCGGCGCGAGTCGTTCGAGGGTCGAAAGCAGGCGAATGAGAACCGCAGGGTTATCTGCCGCCGCCTGACGGATCTGATCGAAAGCCTGTTTAACCAGACGTGGAAGGAGCAAGGGACGTACCTGAAGACGCAGCTTTCCGTTTGTATCGAACCAGTGCCCGCTCCTCTGCGGGGCCTCGGCCAGAATCGTCAGGGCCTCTCCGAGCAGATCTACGGAGGCTATCCCCGTGAAGGTATCGTTGATTGCCGGACTTAGCGCACGAATCGCAATCTCAACGATTTGAGCAACACCAAACTCCAAATCCTGAGACAGGACACGGTGACGTCCCATCGTGATGCTGCGCGAAATCAGAGGAGTGAGAGATGCCAGCTTCGATGCCGGAGAAATGAAAGCGAGAGTCTCGCCCTGCAGCACAAATTGCCCCGGTCTGAAGGGGACAGATATCATCGCACCTGCCTTCGCAGCTGTGTTTACCAGCGTTTGATGATGAATCTCCTGTAGGTAACCGCTCGCAGGGCTCAGCATGGGTGCCTTGTCGCTCATGGTCAGATGCGTTTCAGAGGCGTCCAGGTGATGAAGGTGGAGTTCGCTCTTGCTGTAAGGAGCGGCGAGTTCCACTGCGCGGCGAAGGTCGTCGACGATCCGTCCAATGGCATCTGGATTCTGAATCAAGACTGCGACGCGGTGACTGTAGAAGACGAGAAAGCCGAAGGCCGACAGGACCAGGAACCAGCTTGTAATCAATGACACCTGTGGGATGAACGAAGTGTGCTCATCCTGGTGTGTAACCAGGAAGACCAAAAACACGTAGATGAACGCTCCCATGAAGAGGCCAATGCAGGCCTGTGTCACCCAGTCCTGTACAAAGCGATAGAGCAGGCGTGGGCCGAACAGATTCGCCACCATGGACAACACCAGAAGAGCGACGGAGAAGATGAGAGCCAACACCGTGCTGACACATCCCAGCATCGCGCTTAGAATCGCCCGGGCATCGTCGATGCCGCCCATCGTGAACCAATCTGGAATGTGGATTACATGATAGGCAGCGAGCATATCCAGCGTGATCGTGATCGCGAACAGGGCTACGGCTGCGAGAGACATTTTGAGCGGTACTATCCACAAATTGACATTGTGTCTAGACGATGTGAGACGAAAACCGGACATGAAGCTGCTCCTGAGACCAAGCGCGGGTCAATGAAACTGCGGTGATGGGCTGACACCGAGTGAGGAAGAAACCTCGCCCCTCTCTCACGATGCATCGCATCTTGGCTCAATCGAAATAGTGCATAACGGAACTAGCCGAGAAAGACGCCTAATTTGGGCGCATTAGCTATAGCTTCGACGATCGCACGAGAGTATAGACAGAAACTGCGACCGATAGACGGAGGAGAACAAGCGCCCATCAAATGATTCGTTTCAAAGCGAACGATGGTCTTACATAATTTCATCACGCAACCCATTAAATAGGCATAATGCCAGGGGGATCTGGGGCTAAGATCTGGGCTTTGCTCAAACATGAGATCTGCACCTTCGATGACGATCTTCCGCACGCTGCGATCCATCCGACATAGCAATTCCAGCCAGCAGTGGAGAACTGCTGCAGGATCGCAGATACCAGGGAATGCGGAAAGAACCTTTGAACGCGGCTTTAGCGGCTTGGCTGAAGCCATACTCTTCCGATCTATGCCTCAACATGCTGCTTGCACCGTTCCGCTCCACGATAAGAACAGCTTGATGGCACGCACTAAGAACCAGCACACTTCTCCCCAATCCAGCGCTTAACAGCACTTCTACCCTGCGGGCTACGGTTCGTGTCTTCATTGCATCTGAGAGGACAGGAACAAAGCACGCCCAGAGACGATTGAGAGGAAAAAGCAGTTATGCCTAAGGAAAAAGAGACGCACTCCATCACACGCGAGAAACTGATCGACCTGCTCAACGAAGACCTGCAACGCGAGTTTCAGGCTGTCATCGCTTATGTGAACTACTCCCAGGTGCTCAAAGGCGCGGCCTACATGAACATCGCCGCCGAGCTTGCCGTCCACGCCAGGGAAGAGCTAGACCATGCACTGATCCTCTCCGACCAAATCGACTATCTGGGTGGCAAGCCGGCTGTGACAGCCAAGCCCGTGAAGACCAGCGATAAGGCCACGGAGATGCTCAAGTTCGACCTCGACAATGAAGTCGAAACGATCCGCAACTACCGCCGCCGGGTAAAGCAGGCCGATGAACTCAATGAGTTCGCCCTGAGCGAGCAGATCCGCGAGATTCTGATGCAGGAGCAGGATCACCTGACGTCACTGGCGACTGCCCTGGGGATCGATCCGCCGAATCCTGGAATTGCGGATTAGAGCGGTTTCCGTATAGGTGTATAGCATCCCCCAACTTCCTCTACCTTGTCATCTCGACCGAAGCATGACGGCTTTATGTCATGCGTAGTGGAGAGACCTGCAGGCTTGCTAGTGGAGGCAATATCGCCCGCGCTGGCAAGCTGCAGGTCTCTCCACTACGGCGGCAAAAAACGCCGCCTCCGGTCGAGATGACAATTCTGTAGTGAAGCTGGAAAAGGCACTTCATACCTACAAGAAAACTGCTTTAGTACGAATAGGAGAAGTGCGACGTCGAATTCGCCCGACTCTCCCTGCGCATAATTTTAAGAATGAGCCGCTTTCGTGGAGAGCCAGTAGGCGATGGCGCCGAGTTGCGCGAGGACGATCAGTTCGATATCGAATGTAAAGCTGGCAAAGCTCGGCGAGGCATGCGGAGCCAGCACAAACAGAACAATCGCCAGCACCACCATCGCAACTATGGCAGCGATGCGTCCCACGCGAACCGCAGGGCGAGCGGTGCGCTGCTGCGGCAGCGAGGCCGCAACACGAGCGGCGAAGTCCATGGGAATCGCCAGGGGCGGCAGCTCGGGGCTGCGCTCCAGAGCGCGGGTCATCGCTGCTTCGAACTCCTCTTGCGGATTGTGTGTGCTCGTCGTCATGCCTTCCCTGCCATTATCGCCCCTGTCGCAGGGCCGTTGCTACTGCCTTCTTTTGGATGCGGCTGCACGGCCAGGCGGCTTCGCAGTCTCTCGCTGAGCCGTTTGCGCCCTCGATGCAGGTGCGTGCGTACCGTGTTGATCGGGAGTCCGAGAGCCACGGCAATGCCCTCATAGCTGCATTCTTCCTGGTGATAGAGCACCAGCACCGAACGCTCGATCTCGGGCAGAGCCAGCAGTTCGGCATCGACCGCGCTTTGCATTTCAGCATCGGAGAGCCGCTGCTCGGGGGTGCGGGCGTGCTCGCTGGCGAGACTGTCACCCGCAAAGTTTTCAATCCACCCAGTCGACTCCTCTTCTCCCTCCGAAGAAAGTGGCTCGGAGGCCAGGTGGGTGCGCTCCTTGCGGCGGCGCTTCCACTCGTCCTGCGCCAGGTTTACGACGATGCGATAGAGGTAGGTAGAGATCGTCGCATCGCCGCGAAAGTCCGGCAGAGCGCGGTAGAGGCGAAAAAACGCCTCCTGCGCGAGGTCTTCGACATGCGGCCCCGAACCGGTCATGCGCGTAAGCGTGCGGAAGACGAGCCCCTGGTGTTCGCGGACGAGAGCTTCAAAGTTCTCCGGAGATGAGAGATCGGCGCGCACGTGTCTGAACCGGGTCAGACTTCAGGATGCGCCAAAAGTTTCACACGCGGCAATGAAACTTTGCGAGGGGTCCACAGTCGAAGGGGGCATAAGAATTCGGCTGCGGCGCTGGACGCCACGGCCCCAAGGAGAAGTGAGATGGTAATGGAAATGAGTTCGGAGTTTATGAACAGCCCGTTTGTCATTCCTGTGGCCGGTTGCCTGACTGGATTGGGGATTGCCGTCGCCGGGATCTGGTCCAGTGTGCGCACTCGCGAGATACAGAGCCAGGAGCGGCTGGCAGCGATCGCCAGGGGTGTACCCATCCCCCCAACCACCGAGGAACTGGCCATCATCCATGGCAAACCTTCCGTAGACAGCACCCGCCGGCGCGGCAATGTACGCCGTGGAGGCATCGTCCTGCTGGGCACTGCGTTTGGACTGATTCTCTTCTTCATCACGCTCGCCACAGTCTTGCAGGAGCGCAACGTGCTCTGCGGCGCAGCGGTCGGGTTGATTCCATTCGGCATCGGTGTAGGACTGCTGATCGACGCACGCATCCAGACGCGCGAGATTGAGGAAGCTACGGCGCAGGGTTCAGGGTTCAGGGCTCAGGGTCCGGAAGGCACGCGCTAAGCCCTACCCCCTGAGCCCTGGACCCTGGACCCTGGACCCCAGGCATTTCGATAGACTAAAGGTCTATGACTGATAGCAAGAACAAGCCCGCGCCGCGGCCCACCATCAAGGCCGTGCGCGGCACGCGTGATCTCCTTCCCGACCAGACCCCCCTGTGGAATCGCGTCGAAGCCACCACCCGCGCCGTGTTTTCGCGCTATGGCTTCGGCGAAATCCGCACCCCGGTATTCGAAGCCACCGAACTGTTCGCACGCGGCGTCGGTGAGGAGACCGATATCGTCTCGAAGGAGATGTTCACCTGGGAGGACCGCGCCCGCGCAGCCAGCGAAAAAGCCCAGAACCTGACCCTGCGGCCCGAGTCCACCGCAGGCGTGGTGCGTGCGTACATCGAGCACAAGCTCGGCGAGACAGGCCAGCTACAGAAGCTCTATTACATCGGGCCGCAGTTCCGCCGCGAGCGCCCGCAGCGCGGACGGTATCGGCAGTTCTGGCAGATCGGCGCGGAGGTCATCGGACCGCAGACCTCCGGCGCGGAATCTCCCCTACGCGACGCCGAGGTGCTGGAGATGCTCGCCAGCCTGCTCGACGAGCTGGGCATACGTGACTGGAAGCTGGAGCTGAATTCAGTCGGCAACGCCGAGGATCGCGCACGCTTCAACGTGGCGTTACGGGAGGCGCTGGCTCCGGTAAAGGACCAGATGTGCCCTGACAACCAGCGCCGCGCCGAAACCAATCCCCTGCGGGTGCTCGACTCGAAGGAAGAGGCCGACCAGGAGATCATCAACGCCCTGCCGAAGATCGCCGACTACCTCGGCGAGGAATCGCGCGAGCACTTTGAACAGGTAAAAGCCGCGCTCGACGCCTGTGGCGTGCCGTACCACGTGAATCCGCGTCTGGTACGCGGACTGGATTACTACACTCGCACCACGTTCGAATTCACCGTGACCACCGGCCTCGGCACGCAGAACGCGCTGCTCGGCGGCGGACGCTATGACGGGCTCTCGGAGATGCTCGGCGGCCCGAAGGCTCCCGGCATCGGCTTTGCCATCGGCGAAGATCGCCTGATTCTCACCTTGCAGGCTCAGGCCGAAGCCGATGCGGCTGCCAGCGGCATCGCGCCCGCAGAGCCGAAGCTCGATGTTTATATCGCTCCGCTAGGCATAGCGCAGAATCCTGCCGCTCTCAAACTCGCCCGCGAACTGCGCCGCGAGGGACTCTCGGTCGAGGTCGGCGACGGTAGTTTCAAGATCGGCAAGAGCTTCGGCTTCGCGGACAAGCTCGCCCGCCACATCATCCTCCTCGGCGAAGACGAAGTCGCGACGAATATTCTCACGGTCAAATCCTTCGCGACGGGCGAACAGAGAAAAATCTCAAGAGCGGAGTTGATCGGAGCACTATGAGCGATCACGTACGGCATCTTTGCGAAGCATGTTTACAGGATGAGTACAAAGAGTTTGCCCATGATTGCGTTCACAGGTCCATAACGCAAAACAACCTCTGGCTTGAAAAATACAAAATCAACGTCTGGCCTCGCTGGGATTATTCACTGAAAGAGACGACGCTGACTTTTTCCGAAGCCGGGAAGGCGAAGGTAATTTGCAATATCCAAGCGGTTGGCTCGGTTCAAGGTGATTCTTGGGAGTGGTCATGGGGAAACACGAATCTTCCTAAATCCTGCAAAAATCGCATGGACGAGATTCGTCAGTTTGGTGAAGAAAAGCAATGGGATAGGCTGACTTCACTCTTTATAGAGAACACGGAATATTTGGGTTGGGAATTGGCCGCAATCACCGTACATCTACTTGGAGGAACTGCGGTATATCGCTGCCCTGACAGCCAGACACCCGGCTATTTCATGTATCTCGTCATTCTCTCCTCCGAATTTGTCAATTAGGCCGCCTTGCCCCGTCTACACTCTGTAGACATGAGCGCTCCAGCCCCAGCACGCAAGCCCCTCGGTGTTCGCGCCACTCCGGAGCAGCACCGTCTACTCACGGAGGCTGCGGCCCGCGAACATCGCTCAGTCAGCAGCTTTGTCCTGGATGCCGCGATCAAAGCAGCTACAGCCGGGCCCAGGGAACTGCCGCCACCCCAATATTCAGAAGAGGAAGCCGCCGCCATCCTGAAAGAAGCTCAGGCAATGTTCCGCAAGAGTAATGTCTATGGGCACGATCTCGTCGAGGAACTCTTCGCGGAACGTCGCGCGGATGCTGAGCGTGGCTAGTATCGCCACAGAAGCGTCATCCTGAGCGAAGCGTCCCAGCCTTTGGGGACGCGGAGTCGAAGGACCCCGAGGGTCGTCGTCTTGCCTTCACTCTTCGCACCTTTTCCACCTCAAACGCTCGAGCCTGAGCTTTCGGGGTGGAAAAGGTCCCAACCTCTTGGGCAAGATAAAGTCCCTCGAGGTCCTTCGACTCCGCACCTCGCAAAAAACGCGAGGCGCTACGCTCAGGATGACGCCTTCGTGGGCTGAACAAGAACACAGGAAGACATCTATTTTGCCTGGTTCTGTTCGAATTTTCATTCGCCCTCGTTCCTATTTCCACTAAGCTGCTTTTCATGTACCGCAGAAGCTTTATCAGCGGCCTCTTTGCCACGGGTCTGCTTCCCGCGCTTCCCTCGAAACCCGGCCCCCGCCTCGCCCAGGCCGCACGCAATCAGGTTGGAGTCACGACCGGCTACGACCCGCATTACCTACGCATTCCCTACCCCGGCGGCGACGTTCCCCGCTCAACCGGCGTATGCGCCGATGTCGTGGTCCGTGCCGGGCGCGATGGCCTGGGACTCGATCTGCAAAAGCTCGTCCACGAAGACATGCTGCGCGGCTTCGCCGCCTACCCCCACACCTGGGGCATGACGCATCCCGACAGCAACATCGACCATCGCCGCGTGCTCAACCTGGAGGCCTTCTGGCGGCGCACAGGCTCTGAACTCTGGCACTCCTCCGGTGCAGCCGCGGGCAATGCCTTCCCCTCACCCCTTGCTCCCGGCGACATTCTCACCTGGCGGCTCAACGCACGGTTCCCGCATATCGGCATCGTGGTCGCCGACAGCCTGCTCAGCACACGCGTCGTGCACAACTGGGGCAACGGTGCGGAAGAGTCCTCCCTCCTCACTTTTAGCCCGCATCGCGCTATCGGACACTATCGCTGGCCGAAGGCGTGACAGTCTTTCGTACAATAGATAAATTGTGACACTCGACTTTTTAGGCAACCTGCAGCGCACCCATATGTGCGGTGAGCTGCGCTCCTCCGACGCAGGCACAACCGTAACCCTGATGGGCTGGGTCAATCGCCGCCGCGACCACGGCAATCTCATCTTCCTCGACGTGCGCGACCGCACCGGCATTACGCAGATCGTGCTCGACAAGGAAGCCTCCCCCGAAGCCCACGCGAAGGCCGAAGCCGCGCGGTCGGAGTACGTCGTCGCCGTTACGGGCAAGGTGCGCGTGCGCGGGCAGGGGCTGGCGAACCCGAACATGGTAACCGGCGACATTGAGGTCGTCGGCAGTGAGCTGCTGCTGCTGAACGAGGCGAAGACGCCTCCGTTCTCGCCTGCCGAAGACGCCATCGCCAACGAAGAGGTGCGGCTGAAGTACCGCTACCTCGACCTGCGCCGCGTCGAGATGCAGAAGAACTTCGCAGTGCGCTCGCGCGTTGCGATGGCTATCCGCAACTTCCTCGTCGAACAGGGCTTCCTCGAGATCGAGACTCCCTTCATGACGCGGTCCACGCCCGAGGGAGCACGCGATTACCTCGTACCCAGCCGCGTACACCCCGGCCACTTCTATGCGCTGCCGCAGTCGCCGCAGATCTTCAAGCAGATCCTGATGATTTCGGGCTTCGACAAGTACTTCCAGATCGCACGCTGCTTCCGCGACGAAGACCTCCGCGCCGACCGCCAGCCCGAGTTCACCCAGATCGATCTGGAGATGACCTTCCCGCGGCAGGAGACGATCTTCCGCGTGGTCGAAGGCTTCCTGCAGACCGCGTTCAAGGCCGCAGGCGTTGAACTGGGCAATCAGCAGTTCGTGCAGATGACCTACGACCAGGCCATCGCCAGGTACGGCATCGACAAGCCCGACATGCGTCTGCCCGCGATGGTCGATCTCTCCACCGAACTCACGGCTGAGCTGCGCGAGACCTTGAAGGTTGATCCTGCGTTGCCGGTGCTAGGCTTCACCATCCCCCGGGTGGGCGAACTCAGCGGAACCGCCCGCAAAGCCCTCGTCAATGAGATTCGCGGCAGCTTCGGCGACTGCGGGCTCGACTTCCTCGACGTCTCCCGCCTGCGGACGAACGAGGCTTTCGTGCCCCTCGCGGAGGCGATTGCCGCGAAGCTTACCGCCGAGCAGATCGTCTTCAACGGCGAGAACTTTACCACCGAAGACCTGGCCGTCGTTATCACTCCGAAGCCCGGTACTCCTGCCAAGTGGAACCACGATCCTCAATGGATCTGGAAGCGCGTTGGCGCGCTGCGCCTGGAGCTCGCGAAGAAGTACGCCGACAAGCACGGCCTCTTCACGCAGACCGGCACCGCCGCCGACTTCAAGTTCCTCTGGGTCACCGACTTCCCGATGTACGAGTGGAACGAGGAGGCGAAGACCTGGGACGCAGCCCATCATCCCTTCACCTCACCGCACGAGGACGACATCACCAGCGGCCGTCTCGTGAACGATAAGGGCGCGGTCCGCGCACTTGCCTACGACATCGTGCTCAACGGCACAGAGCTGGGCTCGGGATCGATCCGTATCCATCGCCAGGACGTGCAGGCGGAGATCTTCCGCTCGCTCGGCATGACCGACGAAGAGGCCAGGGCACGCTTCGGATTCTTCCTCGATGCGCTCGAGTACGGCACACCGCCACACGGTGGCATCGCGCTGGGCCTCGACCGTATCGTCATGATCCTTGCCGGAGCCTCATCGCTGCGCGAGGTGATCGCCTTCCCGAAGACGGCCAAGGCCATCGATCTGATGGTGGACGCGCCTACGCCAGTCAGCGAACAGCAGATGCGGGAGTTGAGTCTGAGGACGGTAACGAGGAGCTAGCGACAGATCAGGCACTTTGGGTCTGCCAACCATCATGAGAGCAAATTTCCTGTTACTGGGAAGCTGAATCGGGCGTGCAGCACCGTTTTTCTGGGGAAAAACGGTCATAAATGTCGCGGTTTCGCTATACATCTACAGGAAATTTGCTCTAGGGCATGTCCTCTAATTGTTATTTTGGGTTAAAGATTGAGCCGTGCACATAGCTTGCTGTGGCTCGGAGCGGAAGGGCACGGCTTCAGCCGGGCCGTACAAGTGAAACCGCAGCCCTCTTCCTCTCTGCCGAAGGCTGGAGCGAAGGCGTAGCCGGAGCGACTGAATTGCTTTTTTCGGTGCCGCCAAAACTGTGCAAGGCTCGCCAGGGATGTATCCGTGGCTGGGGTGGGCGATTTCGCCACGACCAAAGAAGGCAATTCAGTCGTTGTGCCCTGCGGGCTTCACTCCAGCCTTCGGCAGAGAGGTACGGGCCTTCGACTCGAGCTTTTACGGCACGGTTGAAACCGTGCCCTTCCGCTCCGTGCCTCAACAAACTGTTTGCACGGTTCGATTTCGCTTCAGAAGCAGTTTAACGACTCACCGGACTAGGCGGTTGCGACTGGTGGCGCAAGCCGGCCGCCCCCGAAGGAGCTACTGGCGCGATCAATCTCGCCGAAGAACACCATCACATCGTTCGGATCAGTGCCGGCATCAGCGAGCGCTTCGACCAAGGTTGCCAGCAGACGCGTCTTCCTGGCGGTGTCAGTCCCGGACGACACAAGAACCTCGATCATCAACATCTTCTCTGTCCGGGGTTTTGGCAAACCGGGATAGTTGAGATCGACTTTCAGGTCGTCCGGCTCAAGACAAAGAAAACGTTGGAACATGTCGTCCTCGGGATATCCCGCTTTGACGCTTGCTGCATGGATGGCACGAGAGATTGCATTTTTTTCGTCAGCGGTCCTGCCCGCTTTCATCGTCACAGTAAACAATGGCATGAGAATCTCTCCATGAGGAAGAATGCAGAGCTGGGCATTCCGGCCTGGCCGAGCCTCTGATCCTGAATGAATTCAAAGTGCTTTTAGCTGAGGATACCGGACGGCTCGAATGTGATTGTCTTCGAGCATCAGCTCGCTATTCCAGTACTCAACGCTTTAGTTCATCCACCGCTTATCGTGCGGGTCCCGCGCATTTCCATCGGGATCGATATATCTCCCGCTCGGGTCGATGCTTACATCCTTGCCCTGCTCGCGCATGTAAACCGCAAACTTCTTGGCAGCGCGGCGACGCTTGGCGCGATAGCGGGAGTTGCGTATCCGGAACCACTTCTCCGACACGGCAAAGTTCAGTCCGCGCTTCGGCGCAAGCATCAGGTATCCATAGCCGCAGAGCGCCGTGCATAGTGCCGTAAGGGCGCCGAAGCGGTCACCGCCGATCAGCGCGATCACGAGATAAAACAGCAGGTAGATCGCTACCAGGTACTTGGCCTTGAGCTTGAAGATGAAGTTGAAACGAATCTCTTCATTCGCATGAAAGCGCGCATACGCCAGCATGATCGCGAGCACGGCAGGCCAGAGCCCTGAGGCCCGGTGGGTGATATCGAAAGCCGGGACGTGCGGTCCCAGAACATAGGCAATCATGGTGATCAGCAGGCCGCCGCCGATCGTCGCGACCAGGAAATACTCCTTGAACCAGCTCGATCCGCGATCGTCCTCCACCGCTGAGCCAAAGAACCAGATCGACAGCAGGGCCAGCAGCAAGCTGAGAATGCCGTCCATCATGAAGGGCCAGCTGACAAGCTGCCAGATCATGCCATGCCGCAGATCATCCGGGTGCAGCATGAGATGGTCCATCAAGAGTGCTTCAACCGGCCGCAAAAAAAGCGCCAGCGCCAGCATTACGAAAAAGGCGATCAGCGTCGTCAGGATGATCTGCCGCGTGACGCCGCGAAATGGCGGCAACGCGAGCATAATGGGACTGTTCGAACGAAAAGCCATGCAACTTCCTTACTGCCGTGCGGGCAGGGGCGGTACGGGTAGAGAACGATGTCCGGCCGCATCGACGGAACGGACGCCGAAGAGCACATTGTCCTTACTGACATTCAGTTGGATGCGCGTCGCCGATCCTGCGTTCTGTACATACGTCCAGAGCATGCTGGCCGAGTCGCGCCACACCACCTCATAGGTCGTGCCCGGGGGTGCAAAAGCCGGAGCCTCCCAGACCAGTTCGCTATTGTTGTCGAGCGCCGTGGTCAGCACGCGTACATGCTGCGGCTCACCTGGCGCCGAGGCCAGCGTGGCGAGCATCATCGAGTTCATCCGCGCAACGTCCGCCACGTAGTTGAAATCGACGAACTTGAGCAGATCGCCGTACTCGACGCCGCCTTCCGTGCGCAGCGTCTGGTGCTGGTGATTGAAGTTTTCGCGCCACTCGGTAAAGCGTACTGCCGCAAAGCCTTCGCCGTTGAAGCTGGTATGGTCGCCGCCGCGCAGATAGCGGTCGCGGCGCAGAATCAGCACAGGGTGAAACGGCGGCACCAGCAGCACCGCATGACTCCGCGCCATGCCCGGACCGGCGGGCGGAGCATGGCGAGCCGTCGACTTGAAGTACGCGGGAGCAAGCTCTGCGACCTGGCGGGCAAGTTCGCGCGAGGGAGAGTCATTCTCGGCTCCCAGGGAGAGAATCTGCCGCTGCTGCTCGGGCGTCGCACTCGCCGGTACGCCCTCGGAGAAGACGCGCACCGCGGTCTTGTCCTGCATGAGTTCGCCCGGAGTGGTGTCCCCACCGACGATATCGTTATTCAGCACGGCCACCAGCGGCCAACCCTGGGCCTTCGCAAGTTGCGCCAGGTGCTTGGAGCCATTCAGCCCCTGCTCTTCCCCCGCAACTGCAACGAAGACGATGGTCCCCGGCAGCTTGAGCCTGGACAGCGCCCGGGCCGACTCGATCGACACGGCTACACCGCTGGCGTCATCGTTCGCTCCGGGGGCGGCGGAATGCGAGTCCATCACATCCGTCACGCGCGAGTCGTAATGGCCGGTGACCAGGACCCAGGGCGCGGCCTTATCGGCGGACGTGCCCTTCAGGATCGCGTAGACATTCGTCAGCTTCGTCGGCTTCGGGATGCGGGATTGCGGCCCATTGCCTCCCGGCTCCGTGAACTCGTCACGCTTGACCTCGAGGCATCCGCCGCACTGCGCGGAGATGGAGCGAAACTCCGATTCGATCCAGTCCGCCGCCACGTTGATCCCCTGCCCCGCCGGCAGATCGGTATCCATGCTGGAGAGGGTGCTGCGCGTACCGAAGCTGACCAGCTTCGCGATGTCCGTCTGAACATGGGCCGGGGAGATGCCGGCAAGCGCGGCGGCGATGGCCGGATCGGCCGAAGGAGCTCCGACTGGGGTTCCAGTGGCCATTGTCTGGCCCCCTGTCTGGCCCCCTGTCTGGGCCCCGCAAACGACGGTTGTGGCCATGCCAAAAAGCATGCCTCCGATGCCTAACATCCGGTTCATTCGTAATCTCCGTCTCATCTTCCAGCCAGCCGTCCACACTAAGGTGTTGACGAGCCGCAAGCGTCCCGCTAGAACTAGTGAAAGCTGCTTTGGCAGCCGCTGGCTCCATCGTACAAGGCGAAGGCGGCTCGAAACTATGGCAGGGGGAGAGGTTTATGTCAGTCGTATGCCCAGAATGCGACAATCCGCTCGATATCGACGCGGAAGATGTCGAAGAAGGTGAGATCATCCAGTGTGATGAGTGCGGCACCGATCTAGAGGTCGTCTCAAGCGATCCACTGGAGATTGCGCCAGTGGACGAGGAAGGTTATGACGATGAGGATGATCTGCACGGTGATGATAACGAGGATGAGGATGAGTAAACCCGGTGCCTGGCGCCGGGCGATTCTTCCACTCAGCCTCAAACGAAACAAGCTTGCTGTAGTCGGTCTCGCCATCGCGTTGGGCATCCTGCCAGCCGGTATGGCGCTTCGCGGCACCATGGCAGCAGCGCAACAGCACGGCCCTGTACAGAGGCTTGTAGAGGGCAAAGTCGAAACCAAGGACGGTGCGGGCGTCAAAGGTGCCATCGTGTACCTGAAGGACACCCGGACCCTTGCCATCAAGAGCTTCATCGCCGACGATGCTGGCAGCTTCCGCTTCGGACAGCTTTCGACCAGCACCGACTATGAGATTTGGGCGGAGCTCAACGGCAAAAAATCCAAGACCAAGAGCATCAGCTCCTTCGACAACAAGAATTATTTCAACTTCACCTTGCTGATCGGTTGAAGCCTACACGTTGCCATCCGGCCTGTGCCGGATGGCCAGCGCTGTAGATTTTCCTATAAAAGCGAAACTTAGGCGAATATAATCGCGTAAGTGATCCTATGGCTGATGCCGCCCATCCCGATCTCTTCAGCTTCCTGCATATCGACCTGAACTCCTTCTTCGCCTCGGTCGAGCAGCAACTGCATCCCGAATATCGCGGCAAACCTACGGCAGTGGTGCCCACCATGGCCGAGACCACCTGCTGCATCGCTGCCAGTTACGAGGCCAAAGCACGCGGCGTCAAAACCGGGACGCGTGTCAGCGAGGCGAGGCGGCTCTGTCCGGATATCATCTTCGTCGACGGCGACCATGCCGAATACTCCAGGTTCTCGCACGCCATTGCGGCTGCGGTCGAGGGGGTCTGCCCGGTCGCACATACGCCCTCCATCGACGAGATGGTCTGTCAGCTCATGGGCCGCGAGCGCCAGCCTCCCGCCGCCCGCCAGATCGCACTCGCCATCAAGCAGGCCATCAAGGACAACGTCGGCGAGACGCTGCGCTGCTCCATCGGCATGGCGCCGAACCGCTATCTCGCCAAGATCGCCAGCGACATGCAGAAGCCCGACGGGCTCATCGGCCTGTTGCCTTCGCAACTGCCACGAGCCCTCGCGCACCTGCCGTTGCGCGACCTTCCCGGCGTCGGCGCGCGGACGGAGGCCCGGTTGAACGCTAAGGGCGTTCACACCATGCCGGAGCTGCTGGCGCTCGACCGCAACGGCATGCACAAGCTCATGGACTCGGTGTGGGGAGACCGTATGTACCACTGGCTGCGCGGGCACGATACCGGCGACAACGGCGCGCCGGTCCCGAGCGAGCTCCAGAAGTCGCTCGGCCACTCCCACGTGCTCGCCCCCGAACATCGCTCGCAGGAAGGGGCCTGGGCCGTCGCCCACAAGCTGCTGCATAAAGGCGCCATGCGGCTGCGGATGGAGAAGTTCTACACCAGTTCCCTCTCGGTAACGATCAAGTACGCGCTCACACGCGAGGAGACCGCACGAGTCTCTAAGACGAAGCAGCATACCAGCGGCATTCAGCACGCGGGCTGGGGCATGGAGGCGCGCTTTCGTCCCTGCCAGGACACCCTGTCTCTGCTGGAAGCTCTGCAGGGCTGCTGGAAGCAGCGGCCCCAGGAAGATCTGCACCAGAAGCCATTCTTCGTCGGTGTCACGATGCGCAACCTCATCCCCGAGGACGAGATGCAGACGATGCTCTTTGAAGAGCCGGGCAATCGCTCGCAGCTCTCAGCCACCATGGACAAGCTGAACCTGAAGTACGGCCACACCACCCTGCACTTCGCCGGCATGCTGGCAGCGAAAGATTCGGCACCCACGCGTATCGCGTTTACGCAGATTCCCGTGCAGTATGGAACCGACTGGATGTAACTCTACTTTTCGGGGTCGCCGGCAGGAGAAGACCATCGCGCCAGAGGCTTCCGCACGTACACCACAATCGTCTCGGCAATACGATCATGCACACACTGACGATTGCGGTTGATGTAGTACTGCACGAAGCCAAAGCCACCTTCAAGCAGCGAAGCACCATAGCCCAGGGCACGCTCGATCGACTGCCACCAGCCGACCTCTTTGTGCGTCAGCGACATCACCCGGATCCCCATCAAATACTTGCCCGGGGTCTGCCCCTTGCCCAGCTTCAAAGCCACCCCAAAGTACAGCACAGACTCTGCCAGCTCCACAATCTTGTGCTCCCCCTCCATCATGAACCAGCCGAAGGTGCCTGCGGCAGCCTCATCGGAGCCGTGGTGTCTCAGAAAACCGAGCGGCGCCCGCAGGATGGCCACAATCAAAAAATCGATGAGGAGCGCCCAGCCACGACGGCGAAAGCTCGCCAGCGGCAACCCA
Source organism: Granulicella mallensis (assembly GCF_014203225.1). Lineage (GTDB taxonomy): Bacteria > Acidobacteriota > Terriglobia > Terriglobales > Acidobacteriaceae > Granulicella > Granulicella mallensis_A. Next base: position 98,592 of record NZ_JACHIO010000016.1, read on the forward strand.
TCGAGTTCATCCATCCGATGCGTCTCATGCGCACGGAAACTCCGCTTCTCGGTTAAGCGTTTCAGGTTTTTCAGCATGCTATCTACTTTAGCCGACACTTAACCGGCTTACGTGACACTTTTCGTAAACGGCGACAATCTTGAAAAGAGCCACATGACAAACGTCACCTTGCTTTGCTGACGACACTCACTGCCTTTTGATCTCGCGCACTTCGATACTCAGTCCTGTAATCCCAAGGAGTGAGCGATGAACGTCATGGCAGCATCCCCCGAAACCAGACAGGCTACCAACTCCCAAGACACCGTTGCTTCCCTGGGCAACATCACCAAGCGCTACAGCAACGGCGTAGTCGCGCTCGATGGACTATCCCTCTCCCTGCGGCGCGGCGAGATCGTCGCCCTGCTGGGACCGAACGGCGCAGGCAAGTCCACCGCCGTAAAGCTGATGATGGGCCTCAGCACGCCGACAGCGGGAGACGTCCGCATCTTCGGCGCAGACCCTCGTAATGCTGCCGCGCGCATCCGCACCGGAGTGATGCTGCAGGTGGGCCGCGCCCCCGAGATGCTGCGCGTCCGTGAGCACCTCGCGATCTTTCGCGGCTACTACCCCAACCCGATGCCCTACGCCGAGATCGTCAAGGCCGCCGGTCTGGAAGGGATCGAGGCTCGCATGTTCGGGCAGCTCTCCGGCGGCCAGAAGCAGCGCGTGCTCTTCAGCATGGCGCTCGCGGGCGACCCCGACCTCATCTTCCTCGACGAGCCGACCGTTGGGCTCGACATCGAAGCCCGGCGCGGCATGTGGGCGCAGATTCGCGAGCTCGCGGCTCGCGGCAAGACCGTGCTGCTCACGACGCACTACCTCGAAGAGGCCGACGCACTCGCGCACCGCATCGTGGTCATCAACAAGGGCCGTGTGGTGTGCGAAGGCACACCTGCCGAGGTGAAGTCGATGGGCGCAGGCCTGTCCAGTCCGAACGACACGAGTCCTGGCGTAAATGGCGTAAAGATCATCCGCTGCGTGACTACGCTTACCAGCGAACATCTGCTCGCGATGCCCGGCGTCTCGGCTGTCGAACCGCATGGCACGCTCACACTCATCACCAGCACGCAGCCCGAGTCCACGCTGCGCGAGATGCTGGCGCTCGACCTGCAGCTTCACTCCCTCGAAGTACAAAGCCCCGCACTGGAAGACGCCTTCCTGGCCCTCACCGCAGACCCCTCCTAGCTCATCTCCTCAAAGCTCGACGCTCAAAACCAACCCCACGACAGCCAACGCCCCACGGAGAACACCATGTCTACCACCACTCTTTCCGTTTCCACCATCCCCGCCAACGATCTCATGCGCAGTCTTCCTATCTTTGCCCGCGAGGCGCGCTTCGAGTTCGTCCGTCTGCTGCGCACACGCACCTTCTCCCTCTCCGTCATCGGCTTCCCGGTGATGTTCTACATCCTCTTCGGCCTGCTGATGAACCGGGGAGAGAGCCTGGGCGGAATCACCGTTGCCAAGTACATGCTGGGCGGTTACGCGGTCTTCGGCCTGGTCGGCGCTGCGCTCTTCGGGATCGGCGTGGGAATGGCCGGGGACTTCAGCGCCGGCTGGCTGGAGCTCAAACGCGCCAGCCCCATGCCCCCGTTGGCCTATCTGCTGGCCAAATGCTGCACTGCAATGGCCTTTGGAGCCATCATCGTCAGCCTGCTTACGGCGCTGGGCATCGTCTTCGGGCACGTCCACCTGACGCTCGACGAGTACGCCCACATGATCGCCTTTAGCCTGGCCGGTGCTATCCCTTTCGCCAGCCTGGGCCTGGTCGTCGCCCTGATCGTGCCCTTCAACTCCGCACCCGGCATCGCCAACCTCATCTACCTGCCGATGAGCTTCTGCAGCGGCCTGTGGGTTCCCTTCCAACTCCTGCCGCACGCGGTGAAGGCGATTGCCCCCTTCCTGCCGACGTATCATCTGGCGCAGCTCATGCTCGGCGCACTCGGCGCGCCCTCCTCCGGTACTGCCAACAGCCACTGGTCGAACCTCCTGGGTTTTACCCTGCTGATGCTCGGCATCGCGTGGATCGCCTTCCGCCGCAGGGAACAGAATGCATAGCTGGAATTTGCCGCCGCGCGGCGTAAACTTCAGAGGCACATCATGATGAATGAGAAGTCCATCTCGGCACGGCAGAAACCTGCTTCGGCGTTGCTCTGGCTCTCGTATACTGCCTTCTTCTTCATACAGCCCGTGGTTGAACCAAGCCTGCGTCTGTGGCTCGGGACCCTTACCCTGTTCGTGGTCTTTCTCGTTGTCTTCTCCATCTACATACGCACCGACAGCGAGACATGGCGTCGCTGGATGATCGCGGCCACGTTCGCGATAGGGCTGGCGTCTTTTCCGTGGAACGGCGGTGCTTCAACTTTCTTTGTCTATACCGCTGCCTTTCTCCCCTTCAGCGTGGCGACGACAGGATGGGTACTCACCTTCTTTTCCCTTGAGGCATTCAGCATCCTCGGTGAATCTTATTGGTTTCACCTTCACTGGCAGAATGCAGCCTTTGCAATCTTTCTTCTGCTGGTCATTGGCGCTGGCAATATCTTCTTCGCTGAGCAGAGACGTGCTGACTGCAAGCTGCGCATGGCCCACGAGGAGATCGAAGCACTGGCCGCCCTTGCCGAACGCGAGCGCATTGCACGCGACCTGCATGATGTTCTGGGTCATACTCTGAGCCTCATCGTCCTGAAAGCCGAACTGGCCGGAAGACTCGTCGAGCGCGATCCGCAACGCGCAGCCACAGAGATCGGCGACGTTGAACGCACGGCACGCACAGCTCTCGCCGAAGTGCGCGAGGCCATAGGGGGCTACCGCGCACGGGGACTGGCGGCTGAAATCGAGACGGCTCGCCGTACTCTCGATGCCGCCGAAGTTACGCTAACCGTTGAGAACGACATGGGCAACGCGAAGCTGACCGCCGCCGAAGAGACCGTGCTCGCCCTGGCGTTGCGTGAGGCCGTCACCAACATCGTGCGTCATGCAAAGGCGAAGAACTGCCGCCTGCGTTTTGTCTCCGAGGGCGGAAGGAGGAAGCTCCTCGTTGAGGATGATGGAGAGCACGCACTGGTTCGCGAAGGCAATGGTCTGCGCGGCATGCGCGAGCGCATAGAAGCGCTGGGAGGCAGTCTGCGCCTGGAACGCGAACGCGGCACACGGTTGTTTATCGAGCTTCCATTGCGCGCTGAGGGTGTGGTCTCGTGAGCGTAGCGGCTAAAAAAATACGGGTCCTGCTCGCCGAAGACCAGACCATGCTGCGCGGCGCGCTCGCCGCCCTGCTCGAGCTCGAATCCGATATCTGCGTGATTGCCCAGGCAGCCAATGGCCGCGAGGCCCAGCGACTCGCGCGCGAGTTCACACCCGACGTGGTCGTCACCGATATCGAGATGCCCGAGATGACGGGACTCGAGTTCGCCGCCGCGTTGAAGGAGAGCGAGTCGAAGTCGAGAGTCATCATCCTGACCACCTTCGCGCGGCCCGGCTATCTGCGCCGCGCACTCGATGCCGGAGCCCGCGGCTATCTGCTGAAAGAGCGTCCCGCGAGCGAACTTGCCGAAGCCATCCGCCGCGTTCACGCCGGGCTGCGCGCTGTCGACCCGGCACTGGCCGCCGAGGCCTGGAGCGCGGACGAAGATCCACTCAGCGAGCGCGAACGCCGCATCCTGCAACGCGCCGGCGACGGCCGCTCCTCTGCCGAGATCGCCGCCGAACTGCGGCTCTCGGAAGGCACTGTGCGCAACTATCTCTCCGAAGCCATCGCCAAACTCGGTGCGGCAAACCGTGTGGACGCCGCTAGAATTGCGCGGTCGCGAGGCTGGTTGTAGCCATGGCCCCGCAGTACATTGGCCGCCTCGCGCCTTCACCCACGGGCCTGCTGCACCTGGGCCACGCACGCACCTTCTGGATCGCCTATGAACGTGCCCGCGCCGCCAACGGCCAGCTCTGGCTGCGCGACGAAGACCTCGACCCGCAACGCTCGCGCGCAGACTTCGCGGCAGCGATGCGCGAAGACCTGCATTGGCTCGGCATCGCCTGGGACGCGGAGATGCGCCAGAGCGAACGCATCGCGCTTTACCGGGAGGCGATGGAGAAGCTGCTTCGCGAGGACTTCGTCTATCCCTGCACCTGCAGCCGAAAGGATCTACAACAGGCCATCCAGGCCCCACACGAAGACAGCGAGGATGAACCGATCTACAACGGCCGCTGTCGATTTACCGCCATACCAAAGACAGCGCTCGCACCGAACACCAACTATCGCTTCCGCGTTCCCGACGGCGAAGCCCTTCGCTTCATCGACGCACACACCGGGCCGCAGAGCTTCCTCTCTGGTTGCGATGCGAATGCGGACTTTGGCGACTTTCTGGTTTGGCGCAAAGATGGCCTGCCCAGCTATCAGCTCGCGTGCGTGGTAGACGATGCCGCGATGGGCATCACCGAGGTGGTGCGCGGGCGCGATCTGCTCAAGTCGACGGCGCGACAGATCCTGCTGCAACGCGCTCTCGGGTTCACAACTCCGGACTACTTCCACTGCGACCTGATGCGCGACGATACGGGCGTCCGTCTTGCCAAACGCCACGATGCTCTGAGCCTGCGCGCGATGCGCGAGGCTGGTTTGTCGCCGCAGGATGTACGTGAGCGCTTTTAGGGGTATTTGGAGAAAGTGCGCCTACCTCGAGGCGAACCGCCTTTGCTGTTGCTGTTGCTTGTTCTTCGTCGTCATCCTGAGCCGTAGGCGAAGGACCCCCGAATCTGTGGTGGCACCAAGGCACAGGTGAAGACTACGAGATCGTGCTCGAACGCTCTTGGTGGGTACGTCCGTCTGTGGCAGCACCAATGCGGGGGTCCTTCGCGTACCGCTCAGGATGACGGCGAAAGACAGACAACGACAAAACTCCCGCCACTCTTCCCATTCTGACCCCAACCACCCACCTCTTCCCCCGAAACTGCATCTCACCCGGAGTGAGGTGAGACATGCGTAATGCTTTCAAAGCCGCAACCATCCTATGCGCGGCGACACTCCTATCGACCGGCTGCAAAAAGACCGCCGACAACACCCTCAACTACAAGAGCGCTATCGACACCTACTACGTAGCGCACCCTTCCTGCCTCTGGCCGCAGCCCATTCAGTTTCCTGCACAGGTCAACACCTCCGACAGCAGCAAGACCGCTCCCTATGACGCGCTCTTCGACCAGGGTCTTCTCACGCGAAACGCCAGCGAGAAGAAGGTGCTCATCGTCGCGACCAAACGAGTCACCAACTATGACCTGAGCGATAAGGGACGCAGTGCGTGGACGGCGGACACGACTCAACCGGGCTTCGGCAACTTCTGCTATGGACACCGCACGACACAATCGATCGACAGCGCTTTGCCCAACAGCGGACAGCCGGGTGCGACGACCCAGGTGAGCTATCACTTCGGCTTCTCAGGCGCACCCGTATGGGCACAGGCCGCGGAGACGCAGAATGCCTTTCCACAGGTAAAAGACGATCTCGCGAACGGCAGCGCAACCGCCACCCTCATCGATACCAACAATGGATGGCAGGTTCAGCCCCCGGCAACAAACTCTCAGCCGGTTACAGGAGCAGACGGCAAGATCGTCGAATAGTGGAGATGGGCTAATGAAGAGGGAAGGGTTAGCAGCTAGGACCTTCTCGAATCTAAGCCCCGAAGGGGCGACGCCATACCAGCTCAGGGCGTAGCCCTGGGATATAGGCCAAACAATTGCTGAGCCCTGAAGGGGCGATCTATCGTGCTGCCACCAATAGGTCGCCCCTTCGGGGCTTAGTCTCGTGCCAATACAGAATGACTACTTCATCCCCCTGCATACAATTTGCACTTATAAAATCGCTTCCTGCGCTGCCCTACTCGCTATCCTCCGACGGCCCGTACATCGTACGAATAATCTCCGACCACGGCTTCGTCTCATAGTTCTCCGGAGGCACGCCTCCCGCGAGATTGCGCACAAAATAATCCCAGCGGCGGCGCATCACATACGGCGTAGCTTCGCCGTAACCGTGGTGCGCATTCGGAATCATCAGAAGATCGAAGTTCTTGTTCGCCTTGATGAGCGCATCGACGACGAGCAGCGTGTTGTTCATCGGCACGTTGTCGTCCATCGTTCCATGCGTCAGCATCAGGTGGCCCTTCAGGTTCTTCGCGTAGTTTTCGTTGGCCTGGGCATCGTAGTTGCTCTTGCCATCGGGCGTGATTACTTCGAGGCCGCCCCACTTCTCGTCCCAGTCGTCTTCATACTCGCGATTGTCGTGGTTGCCGCTCTCGGCCCAGCCCACCTTGTAGAAGTCGGGATAGTGGAACATCGCATTCACAGTGGCATTGCCTCCGCCGGAGTGTCCCCAGACGCCCACACGATCGAGGTCGATCCAGGAGAAGCGTGACGCAAGCTCCTTGATCCCCGCAACCTGGTCGGGAATCGTATCGTCCGAGAGGTCCGCCGCCGTCGAGGCGTGCTCGTCGTGGAAGCTCTTGGAGCGGAACGGCGTTCCCAGAGCGTCGATGCAAACTACGACGAAGCCCAGGTCGGCCAGCGATTGGTTGTCGAGGTGTGCCGCCGAGAAGCTGCGCGCGCCGCAGGAACCCGTATAAGGCCCCGCATAGACGTAGTTCACAATCGGATACTTCTTCGTCTCGTCGAAGAACGTCGGCTTCCACAGAAAGCCGTAGAGCGGCGTCTGGCCGTCGCGCGCCTTCACCGTAATCGGAGTGGGCGGCTTCCATCCGGCAGCAAGAAGTTGCGAGATATCCTGGTGCGCCAGCGTTACCAGCACCTTGCCGGTGTTGTCGCGCAGCACGGCGGTCTGCGGCGTCTGCACGGTCGAATAGACATCGACAAACGTGCTGCTATCCGGCGACGGCGTGATGACGTGGTCGGCCATCTCCGGCGTCAGCAACTGCTGATGCTGGCCGTCGAAGTCCGCACGATAGTACTTCACAAAGTAAGGATCGTCCTCCTTCTCTTTGCCGGTCGCCAGGAAGTAGAGCACGCGGTTCTTCGTATCCACCTGCGACAATTGCGTTACCGGGCCTTCGCCGTGCGTGATCTGGTTCTTCAGCTTGCCCGTGGTCAGGTCATAAAGATAAAGCTGGCCCCAGTTGTCGCGCTCCGAGTACCAGACAAACTCGTTGGACTCCGGCAGATAGTGCCAGCTCACCTTGCCCTGGCCCGACTCGTAGTACGTCGGCACATGCTCGTGGTAGACCTCCCGCACCGCGCCGGTCTCCGTATCGGCCACCCGGAACCACGCGTCCTTGTGGTCGCGTGAGCTGGAGACAAACGCAAGGTGCTTCCCGTCAGGTGCGAACTGGACGTCGTCCCAGCCCGAGCCGCCGCTGCAGCTTACGTCGTCGCAGATGGTGCTGCGGTGCTGGTCGGGCGGCATCTTCAGGCGCGTCACCCTGGCCGTATCCACGTCGATGACTACCCGCTGGATTGTCGTCACATCCTTATCCCCGGCCAGCGGATACTTCCACTCGTCGAGCTGCGGGTGCCGGTTCGTGACGGGCACCAGGTACAGGCTGCCCGTCTTGCGCTGGTCCTGCTGGAAGGTCGCAAGCTTCTTCGAGTCCGGCGACCATACGACGATCGGAGCGTCGGAGTGCGTCCAGCCGGCGTTGTCGGTGGCGTAACCGAAGTCCTTTACGCCGTCTCTGGTGAGCTGGCGCTCCTCGCCGGTAGCTTCCACCCGCACCCACAGGTTGTTGTCCCGGATAAATGTCGCGAGCTTCTTGTCGGGCGAGAGATCAAACGGAACTTTGCTGCCGGCAGGCTTCGGAGCGGACACCGCCGTGCAGGCCGCAGCCGCCGCGTCGCAGTGGAACTTGTTCCAGCCCAGGTCGACGGTAAAACCGCCGCCAGCCACATCGGGCGTATAGCCGGTCACCCCGAGGTGTTTGGCCGAAACCGCCCGCTTGCTCACCGCGGTCAACGCCGCGGCCAGTTTGGCATTGTCGAAGGCCGGGGCCTGCGTCCCGTGGGCCGGGTCGGCGAGCCTGTACACCACGCCCTCCGTGTCCGGATCGCTGTAAAAGACGCGGCCATCGGGCAGATACTCGATGCCGCCGAGGGTGTGATGCACCAGGCTGTTGACGTTGTATGCCATCCACCGCTCGGCCTGAGCGTAATCGTGGGCCGTGTAGACCTGCTGTGCGGCGAGAGGGAAAGCGGTAAGAACGAGGGCTGCGGCGAGGAGCGAAACGGGGCGCGTAGGCATAGTGATCGAGATAAGGGTACCGCGACAGGGCTCTTCAGCTAAAATCAAAGAGCAGCAAACACAGCAGAAAGCAGCCTGCGATGTGGTGCAAATTCCATATCCAGCGGCACCCAACGACGCGTGGCCCTCGAACTCTTCAATACTCTCTCCGGAAAAATCGAACCGTTATTTGCCTCTGACGGACACGCGCTGCGCTTTTATTGTTGCGGCCCCACGGTCTATGACTACGGTCACATCGGCAACTTCCGCACGTTTCTGCACGTAGACATGCTGCGCCGTACCGCGCGGCTCTACGGCATGGGCCTGCACCACGTGATGAACATCACCGATGTCGATGACAAGATCATCCGCAATGCCGGCAACGCCGGCCTGCCCATCGGCGAGTACACCGCAAAGTTCGAGCGCGCCTTCTTCGAAGACATGGACGCCCTCGGCGTCGAGCGGCCGGAGCAGATCGCGCGCGCGACCGAGAATATCGGCGACATGGTCACGCTCATCGAGCGGCTTGCGGCCCAGGACATCGCCTACAAGGCCGAGGACGGCTCGTGGTACTTCCGCATCGCGCGCTTCCCGGAGTACGGCAAGCTCTCCAAAAAAGACTTTGAAGGCATTGAAGACGGCGCACGAGTCGACGTCGATGAGTACGACAAGGACGCCGCCCGCGACTTCGCTCTCTGGAAGGCTACCAAGCCCGGCGAGACAAGCTGGGACACCGCCCTCGGCAAAGGCCGCCCGGGATGGCACATCGAGTGCTCCGCGATGGCCATGAAGTACCTCGGCGACAGCTTCGACCTGCATGCCGGCGGCGAAGACCTGATGTTCCCGCACCACGAGAACGAGATCGCCCAGAGCGAGTGCGCCACGCATCAGCCGTTTGCGCGGCACTGGTTCCACGTCCGCTTCCTATTGGTCGAAGGCAAGAAGATGTCGAAGTCCGAGGGCAACTTCTACACCCTTCGCGACCTGCTACTGAAGGGCCATCGCGCCTCTGCGATCCGGTTTCTGCTGTTGAGCGTGCCCTACCGCCATCAGCTCAACTTCACTTTTGACGGTCTTACGGAATCGACCAACGCCGTCGAGCGCCTGCGCACGTTCTACACCCGGATTCGCGACGGCAAGTGGCCGGAGAGCGCTCCTGCGGATGACAGCGTCGCTGCCGCCATTCGCCTCGGCGATGAGAAGTTCACCGCCGCCCTGGGAAATGACCTGAACACCGCCGAAGCCCGGGCCGCGATCTTCGATGTGCTGCGCGCAGTCAACAGCGCCGCCGACCAGTCGAAGCTGACCCGTACCGATGCCGACGCGATGCTGGCCCTGCTGGCAAAGTTCGATTCGATCTTCGCGGTGCTCGAAGACCACGATGCCGAGCTCACCCGCGCCGCCATTGCCTGGGCGGAGTCCGAAGGGCGCCTCGGCGAGGCCGACGCCTCCCTGCTCGCAACGCTGAGCCTGAGCGACGCGGACATCGACGCCCTGGTCGCCGAGCGTACGCTGGCCAAGAAGCAGCGCAACTTCGCCCGCGCCGACGCCGTTCGCAATGAGCTTCTCGAAAAGGGCATCCTCCTGGAGGATTCGAAGGATGGCGTGCGCTGGAAGCGGAAGTAGCAGGCAGGCTACAGGTAGGTTACTTGTGCAAGCCTCTGTTGTTGCTTGTTTTTCGTCGTCATCCTGAGGCGTAGCCGAAGGACCACCGCATTTGGGTGTGGCGACGAACTGCAGGGGTAGCCCCAATGCGGGGGTCCTTCGCCGATGGCTCAGGATGACGACGAAAAACGAATAACGACAAGGGTTAGTGACAGCACCTTACTCCACCGCGTCGCCCGCCATCCCCACGATCTCTCGCTTCGTTCGATTGACCCGGCTGAGCACCACAATCGCCACCCCACAGACGACTACCGCCATACCCAGGATCTCCGTCTTCGCCAGCCGCTCATGTAGAAACAACACCCCGAGCAGCACAGCGATCACGGGATTTACGAACGCATAGGTTGCCACCTTCGTGACCGCGACGTTTTGCAGCAGATACGTAAAGGCAACCAGGCCGAACAGCGAGCCGAAGATCGACAGGTAGACGACCGCTCCGAAGCCGGGCCACGTCCACACCATGCGATGCAGCCCCCCGCTCCCGATTGCGACCGCCGCATTGAAGAGGCCCGCCGCTCCGATCTGCCATCCTGTGGCCACCAGAGTGTCCGCCTTGAAATGGAATCTTCGCGACAACACCGAACCAATACCGAACGACAGCGCCGCTCCCAGCAGCACCAGCACGCCCAGCAGCGGTCTTGAATAGCCTGCCAGAGCTGCCCCTCGATGCAGCGACGGCCATACCAGCATCACGATGCCGAGCGTCCCCAGCAGCGTGCCTGCCCATCCGCGCTTATTCAGCGCATCGCCGCCGGGCAGCACCATCTCCATCAGGGCAATCATGATCGGCATGGTGGAGACAATCAGCGACGCGAATCCCGAGGGCACCATCTTCTCGCCCCACGTGAGCAACATGTTGTTGCCGGACATGAAGAGCAACCCCACCAGCACCAGCTTCCACGCCTCCCCCTTCGGCACGCGCAGACTCTTCTTCCTCGCCAGGCAGATCAACAGGATCACCAGCGTCGTAACCAACGAACGCGCGCCCGAGACCACCGGCACGGGCAGATGCTCACCCGCAATATGGATCGCCATATAGGTCGATCCCCAGAACAGATACACGCTGGCAAAGGCCAGCAGAACCAGGGTGGATTTGGGCAGCTTGGAAGACATTTCCTTTCCATGCTACGGGACAAATGAAACGGCCGCCCAGTGGGGCGGCCGTTTCTCTGTCGCAATACAACGGCTTAGAAGTTGAACGAGATTTCCCCTGTCACTGTGCGCGGAGACACATAGTGCGTGCCCGAGAACGTCGAGAGGAAGTTATAGAGTGCGTACTTGTTGGTCACGTTGATCGCCGTCACACGGGCGCCGATCCTGTAGTGTGCGTCATCGCCAAAGTGATAGACGTTGTCGTCGCCCAGGGCCATGTCGAACAGGTTACGCGAAGCAACACGGGGCGGATTGTGGTCCGCATCCTCGGTGCCGGGCGCGGGGATCGTAACCAGCTTGGACGAAAGACCGGCGGCACTGCAGCTCTGGAAGCCCTGTGTCTGCGTGGCTTTTACACCGTTGCAGGTCAACCCGGCCTGGAACTGCTGGTCTGCATCCAAACCGCTCAGGTCGATGACCTGTTGACCATTCGGCAGTGTGATGGAGGTGCCGTCGCAGTCCGTGTTCGAGTCCTGCGCAGCCGTTGTGAAGCACGGCACGGCACCGGCAACAAGACCGCTGTCGAACTTCCAGTTGAACGAGTAATAGAGGCTCTTGCGGAACGGCATCTTGTACTCAACATGCGTCGTCTCGTTGAACTTCTCGTCGTGATCGATGCGGAACGGCACTGAATCCGCCGCGGTGATCGTGCTCGTCGGAACCGCACCCACGCCGCCAAGCTGCGGGGTGAAGAAGCGCGCCGCCACCGAGGACATGGTGACGCGTGCCGACAGGCCCTTGACCTCAGTCAGAGTGCCGCTGACAGCGACGCCCGGAATCTTCGAGTTCTGCCATTCGATGGGGAACGTGATGGGCGTTGCACCCAGCACGCTGAAGTCATACGCGTTGTGCGTGTACTTCCAGATGTACTCGCCGTCGATAACGAAGTGACGGCCGATACCCTGCTGCAGGCCGGCATGGAACTCGTTGCGGAAGCCGGGGTTGAACGGCACCGCAATGCACGAACCATACTGGTTCGTGAAGATGCCGTTGAGGACGGGATCGAGGCATCCCTGGCTGGAGAGCACAAGGTTCTCGTTGAAGGGTGTCTCCTGCGTACGGGCGTACGAGACGCGCAACACCGTGTTCGTCTTCTTGACGTTGTAGGAGATGCCGGCGCGGGGCTCAGCCTGACGCTGGATGCTGAGACCGTTGTAGAAGTCGCCACGGATACCGGCATTGAACAGCCAGTTGCCGATGGTGATCTGGTCCTGCGCGTAGAGTGCAAGCTGCTTCACATCGGTCTGGCCGTGCCAGGCGTAGAACTTGCCGCCACGCGTCAGGTCGAAGGGAAAGAGCACAGGGTTGAAGTTCGGGTTCGGATTCGCGCAGAAGCCTGGGTTACCGGGAAGCGGGTTGCCGCTTCCATCCAGGCACGGGGCGTTCAACGTGGGATCGACCAGGGCAACCTGATCGTTCTCACGCAGGAAGGTCTGCGCATACATGCCGCCGATCTTCACATTGTTGATGCCCTTCACATACGACCAGTCGGAGTGCACACCGGCGTTGGTCAAAGAACGCTGCTGCGCCACGCTCTCCTGCTGCAGGTTCGCAGGTCCGAGATCCGACAGAGGATTGTTGCTCGGATAGTAGTTGTACGCGTCGCGACGGATGTAAGGACCGAAGTTGAAGACGCTGTTCGCGCCAATGGTGCGGGTATAGGTAGGCGCCACATCCAACGTCTCGATCTTCGAGCGCTGATCGGTCACCGAGGGGTTCTCGCCACTCTGCACGAAACCGAACTGCGAGTCGAAGCTGTTCGGCGTCTGGAACCACGAGCGCGTGTACTGGACGTTGGTGTGGACCGAGCTCACGTTGCTGAGCTGATAGTCGAAGCGATCGAAGAAGTTCTCTTCGTTGCCCTTGTCGTGATACACGGCAAACTCCGGCGCGTCGAGGAAGCGGCCAGACTCAAGCCCGTTAGCCGCGATAAAGTTGCCCCAGTTCTTGCCGCCGTAGGCGAGATCGAAGGCGAGGTTGCCGGAACCGAACGTTCCGTACGAGAGGGTGATAGCACCGGTCGGCTTCAGCACACCCTGGCCTGAACGGGTGGTTGCCTTCACTACGAGGCTGGTCTTATCGCCATACTCAGCCGGGGGAGCGCCTTCGATCACCTCCAGGGACTGCACAGCCGCTGCCGGAACCTGGTTGGAGAAGACCTTGCTCTGCTGATCGGTGATGGGCTGGCCATCGATGTTGAACGAGTTCTCCGCGTGGTCTCCGAGGCCGTGCATCAGGCCGTTGGAGTCTGCCGCAACGCCCGGGGAAGCCAGCGTGACGATCGAGCTCAGCTCGGACGAGGCGCTCTCGAGCGGCAGGTGATCAATCATCGAGCGGTCGATGTCGGTGTGCGCCGTGGGGTCGTTCTCTACCAGGTCGGAGGGAGCGTCGACATCGACACTGGTCGTCGAACCGGCCACCTGCAGCTTGACCGGAAGCGTGATCTGCACTACCGAGTTCACCTGAACAAGCTTATTGAAGGCCTGGAACCCGCTGCCCGTCACACCCAGGCGATACGGGTTGAAGGGGATATTGACGAAGCGAAACTGTCCGGTTGAATCGGTCGTTACCGTGCGGCTATAGCCGCTTACCGGGTTGGCCAGAACAACGGTGGCATTGGCTATGGCAGCGCCGGTCGAATCGGTCACGGTGCCGGCGATGTTGCCGGAGGTGCTCTGGGCAAGTGCCGCACCGGCGGCGAAAGCCATCAACAAGCCCAACACAAACGTGACGGCAAATATTCGAGGAAAAGGGGATCTTTGCATGAAAACGAAACTCCTGTCTGTTGAAACGCAGACTCCGGACATCGCGAGATGCGGTCCGTGGTCTTCTGCCGCGCGGGTTGGCGTGGGAGAAGAGCCTCTGAAGGGAAGATGACGCCAGGGGCGCTTAGCCACACTCTGATTCAGGAGCGCAACCATCTTCGAAAGTCGAAAAGGATGAAAGGACTAGAGAGTTTTCAGAGCAGGAGGGGGCCTGCTGAACATTGCAAAGTGCCACTGACTGACCGGCACATGGTCGATCGCCGTCGCCAGCCTGCATTCCAGCAGCACCAGGCCAACCGGAGCGAGATGGGAGTCCACCGGGAGCGACAGATGCATCGCGACGCAGAGCGGGCAGTTGATCTCCCCGCCTGGAACCTGCGAATCGTCGGCTGCGGAGCCTACCTGCGCTGCGTGATGCGGCAGCCAGTCGCCATGAACGTGTGCCGCCTGGGCAGAGCTGGTAAAGCCGAGCAGCAGAGCGCACAGAAGAGCCAGAACGCGCAGCCAAGTAGGGTGCGCGGGGGCATTCGCTCCGCGTTTGATTCGTTTCGTCAAAGGATTGCTGGGCAGCGGTGCGAGACACCGCTCTCCCTAGTATGACGCAAGTGAGGCCGCGCTGGTCTCATTTTAGCGCCGACTCGGGCCACTGCACCCCGGAAGTTACCCCGGAAAGATAGCAAATATGGCCATATTCTTCACTTTATGGGGTGAATTTGCGTTTGCATTCGCATTTGCCTTTGCACTTGCTTTTCTGGTTTGTCATTCCGAGCGCAGCGAGCGAATCTGCTTCCTCCCGTTTTTCGCCAGTGCCACCACAAACGTTGGGCTTCAGCTCAAAGCGAGTTTTAATTCTTGCTCGCCTGCTTTAGAGGTAGTACGAACAAAGAACGGGAGACAGCAGATTCGCTCGCTGCGCTCGGAATGACAAACCAGAAAAGCAAAGGCAACATTCCTCAAACCTACGCCGCCCCTTTGATCGCCCTCGTCAACGCCGGTACGACCTCAAACAGATCGCCCACCACCCCTATATCCGCGATCTCGAAGATCGGAGCATCGGCATCCTTGTTGATCGCGATGACCGTCTTCGCCCCCTTCATCCCGACGAGATGTTGAATCGCTCCCGAGATACCAACCGCCAGGTACAGCTTGGGCGCGACGGTCTGGCCGGAGCTTCCAACCTGACGTTCCATCGGCAGCCAGCCCGCGTCACAGATCGGCCGCGACGCCGCCAACTCCGCACCGAGTGCAGCGGCAAGCTCTTCGACGAGCCCAAGATTCTCCTGTTCGCCGATCCCTCTCCCCACGCTGACGATCACCTGAGCGGCGGAGAGATCGACCGTCTGCGTGGCCTCACGGAAGGGCTCACCCGGCTTCGTGCGCAACTGTGCGGCTTCAAGCTGAGGCGCAAAGGTCTTCACTTCGCACGAACCTGCCTCTACCTCATCGGCACGGAAGCTGCCCGCCTGCACTGACACCAGGCAGACGCCGTCACCCTTGTGCGCATACTCCGCATTCAGCTTGCCCTGCATCCATTGGCGCACGAACACCGGGCCTGAATGCACAGCCGTCACATCGCTGATAAGCACCTGCCCCAGCCGTGTCGCGAGCGCGGGCGCGTAGTCGCGCACCTGATACGTGTGCGGGAATACGACATACCGCGGCTGCGTCTCAGCGATGAGCTGTTGCAGCGCAGCCACCCAGGCATCCGCAGTGTAGTGTGCCAGCAAAGCATGCCCGACAGCCCAGGCACCCGCAAGCTTCTTCGTCGCAAGCTCGGCGGAGAGCGGCGCAATTCCTGCGTCTTCACCCAGGACAACGGCAGAGCACGAAACGCCAAGCTCCGCTGCCAGCTTCTGTCCCGCAGCAAGAGCCTCCAGGCTGATGCGATGCCATCCGGCATCGCCCTTCTGTTCCATCACGACCAGGACGCTCATAGGACCTTTACCTCGAACTTCAGCTTCTCGACGATCTTCGCCGCAATCTCATCGGCCGAACCGGTCAACATCTCCGTCCGCTTCACGCGCTCCGGCGGCGCAACCTTCACCACCTCGTCGACCCGTGCGCCAGCGGCCACGGCTTCAACCTCGCGCGTCTCCTTCGACTTGGCTCTCTTGATTCCCATCAGCGTGGCATAGCGCAGCTTGTTGCCGCCGGACTGGATCGTCAGCAACGCGGGCAGCGGCATCTCGATGTGCTGGAACCAGCCATCTTCGAGCTCACGTTTGACCTTGATTCCTGCTCCCGCGCGCTCTACCTGCAACACCAGCGTCGCGTGCGGCACACCCAGCAGCTCCGCCACCACAACGCCGGTCTGCCCCGCCCCGAGATCGTCCGACTGCAAGCCCGTCAGTACCAGGTCAGGCGACTCCGCCTTGATCGCCTCGGCCAGCAGCTTCGCCACGCCCAGCGTGTCGCGCGAAGGCAAGGCACCCTCCCCCTCCTCCGGCGTTACAACATGGATCGCGCGATCCGCGCCCTTCGCCAGCGCTTCGCGCAGCGTGCTCGTCACACGCTCCGGCCCGGCACACAGCACGACCACTTCTCCCTCGCTGTCGCGCTCCTTCAACTGCAACGCCTCTTCCAGCGCATACGCATCGGGTTCGTTCATCGTCCATGCCACATCGCTCTCGTCGACGCTGCGGCCATCCGCCGCAACCCGCACCGCGGCATCCCGTTCAGGAACCTGCTTCACTGCTACAATGATCTTCATCGGCACCCCTCGACATCCATTAGACGCAACCGGTTAGCCTACCGCATCGGAGGCTCCGTCGTCTCGCCTGGCCGCCCCAGCTCCCAAAGCTCGTTATGACCGGAGTTGCGGTCAAAGGAAAAGCTTTGAGCCAGATGATAGTTGCGATGAACATACTCGCGAAAAGGGCCAGAGTTGTTTTCGTGTTTTAGAGATTCGGGACTCTCCGGAATCAATACGATGAAGTGGGGCGGATCGCGCCGAAAGGCCTGGAGCGCTGCGGCCACCTGGTCGGGGCGGGTGACACCATCGTCACCGATAAACTCTGTCGCAGCGGGATTGTCTAGCGCGAGATAGAGCCCTAACGAGGTCTGGTTGAACAACCCCTCCGAGGGATGAGTATGCTGGGACATCCATTGAAACGCATGAAACTCCTGAACATCGGTAAACGCGGTTCGACCGAGCGGCAGGGTCAAGGTAGAGCGCTGATGAGTCTGACGATACGCCGTCAGGAAAAGTGAATAAGCCACCGCAACGACAGCCAGCGTGTTGCGAACAGCTCTCAGCAAAGGCCGTTGCTGATCGAGAAGCCACACCAGGACGATGATCGCGGGAGGAGCGACCGTACTGAGGCGAAAGAGCCTGGGGGCGCTGGCCACCGACAAGAAGAGCGCGAGCCCTGCAAGATGCAGAAGAACCAGATGCCGCCAAATGGCATCCACCGGCTCCGTGCGTTTACGCCATAGCTTGTAAAGTCCGAAGAAATAAACGTAAGGCACGACGGCATAGATAAATAAAACCGGAGGCAGACGAACGATCTCGGGAAAGGAGTGAACCGACGGAATCTGCCGCAGATAGGTTCGCGGTGAATTCACATCGCCGGAGGACATATATCGGACAGGCACCAGAACCAGATCGAAGAAGACAGTATGAAGACCTGCCTTGCAGACGTAATAGCCGAGAACGGAAGTGACGATCAGCACAAACGGCAGGGTCAGCGCCGACAGCCGTACCAGGATTCGATCTCCCTGCTCATCGGATCTCCAGAGCCATAGCAAATAGACGATCAGAGCGGCGAAGACCAGGGCTCCCTGCGTCTGGGTAAAGAGTGTCGCAATACCGCAAAGCGCTCCGGCCGCAACGATCCGCCAAAGACTTGCGCCTCTCATCAGGACAAGAACAGCCATCAAAGCGGTGAGCGTGCTGTACCAGTGGTGCGTCGCATCCAAGCCCGAGTTGAAGTCGAAGATCAGAAACAACAGGGCTGGAAGCAGAACGAGGGGACCACGAAAGATTCTGCCGCTAATCTGAAGCACGACCCAGAAAAGGGCAAGCCCCAGAACGATGGTCCACGCCTGCATTACCCAGGCGTGAATACCGAAGACACGGAACGCCGCCGCATAGAGAAGGTCCGTGCCCGGAGTGACCAGCTCAAAGAAATCACGATAGAGAACCTGGCCGTGAGCCACACGCACAGCGCGCGCAAAGAACAGGATCTGGTCTCCCTGGGCGAGATAAGGAGTCCCAGGCAGCAGAAAGGTTCGCAGATAGAGAAAGAGCAGGGCTCCAGCGAAGGAGACCAGCAGAAGAGGACGAGACAAAGGCCCTGCGCGATGCGGTGACGTGACTTGTTCCATAAGGGAGCTTGCTCAAAGCATGGCATGACCGAGATAGCCAGACAATCAAAATCGCTCCGTGGAAAGCAGTTCGATGATTTCGCACGTTTTCGCTTGTTCCTCCCAACCCAAAGGAGACGCTCGTAAGTAGTAGAGGGCAACAAGAAGATGGCAAAGCTTTCGCGGCAGGACTTCACGGCGCTCTGTACGATCGCGCGACGTCGCGGATATGCGATCCTGAAATAGCCATGCACAGCTCCATCACAAACCGCAGTAAGGCCGCAGCCCTGCTGCTCTGCGCTTTGCTGGTTGTGATGAGCATCGTCTCGCCGATATGTCCCACCTGCGATGGCCTTGGAGGCTGGCACAGCAGCCACGCCCCTCTGGCCGACAAGCAGGCACCGCCCGCGAACGACACCTGCAATGGAGTCTGTTCCTGCTGCGGCTTCCACTGGCTGCCACCCCGGCAGACGCAGTTGTTTACCGTCGCTGTCGTGACGATCGTTCCCGTCTTGTGGAAGGAACATTACCCGACACACTATACCCCGCCACCTTTCCAGCCTCCCCGCGTTTAGCCCAGAACAGAAATCGCAACACACGCTTCGGCGTGCGATCTCACTTCTTTCTGGAGCCTGAAATTCATGACACAACTTCGCTGCGCCCTTCTCGGGGCGGCTACCCTGCTCTGCATGGCGCAGATGCAGGCACAAACTCCTGCCGTGGAAACACCAGAGGCCAATCCGGGCCGCCCTACCGTCTCCACGCCTGCGACACTAACACCCGTGGGATATCTGCAGTTTGAAAACGGCGGTCTCTACGCCCAGACATCGCCCGAATTCAAAACGCGATTCGGTATCAACCAGGTCACGAAACTCGCCGTAACCTCCCGCCTGCAGTTGCTGGCGCTCTCCGAACCGTTCGTCCACGCGACGGGAGCGGAGGTCTCAGGAGACCGCCCCGGCGAGGTCTTTGCCGGATTGCAGGCGGTGGCTCTATCGGGAACAGGTCACACTCCCACGGTGAGCCTTAGCTATATCCGCCGGCTCTACGAGAGCCCCGCACCGGAGATCGACATCGGCACCTTCCGGCAGAGCGCGCTTTTCCTGGTAAGCGACGATCTCGGCGGATTCCACTTCGACGTGAACGGTGTCTTCTCCGAGCAAGCGGAAGGAACCGTTCGTCGCGGGCAATTCGGTCAAACGCTTTCGGTCTCTCACCCGCTGGGCCGGTTCACCCTCTCGGGCGAGCTCTGGCACTTTACGCAGCCGCTCACGAGAGGAAACGCCGTCGGTAACCTATGGGCAGGCTCCTATCCGATCAGGAAGAATCTGGTCGTAGATGCAGGCTTCGATCATGGCCTGACCTCTTCCTCGACGCATTGGGAGGAGTTCGCAGGCTTTACGTATGTTCTGCCTCATCGGCTGTGGGGAGGGCGGGAAAAGCATTAGGACCTGACAACGCTCGCGCCCTAAAGAATCAGATCAGAAGCGAATCAGGAACATAGCGCGAAGCGCGTTCCCTGACGCTTTAGCGTCGCGGGAGTCGGAGGGAGCCGTAGCCTTTAGGCTACGGAATAAGGGGGCAGGCAAGAATCGGGCTTTAGCCCCAGGCCTTTTGTGCGCATTCGAAAGAAGGCCCGGGCCTAAAGGCCACATCTTTGCTAAGCCTGAATTCCGTAGCCTAAAGGCTACGGCTCCCTCCGCCCCGCGACGCTGAAGCGTCACGTTTTGCGCTTCGCGCTTTTGTGCAGGAGCCTGAATGCAACAAATTTTCCGATACATCAGACAGAACGCCTTTAGCATCGCAGAAAAACTCCCAGGTATTGCTAACAGGAGCACATTCTCGATACCCTAGAAACATCATGCGCCTGCAATCTGAAATCGTTCTCGAACCAACCGCTACCGCATGGGCCGACCGCGTCGGGATATGGACATCCGTCCTTTGCGTCGTTCACTGCCTGATCACGCCGATCCTGCTTTCGATGTCGACAGTCTTTGTGCACTTCCTTCCGTCGGAGGAGCGGACGCATCGGTCGCTGGCGCTGATGATCGCGCTCATCGGAACGATTGCGCTCATCAGGGGATTCCGCACTCATCGGCGGGCGCGAGTGATTCTCCTGATGGCCGCAGGATTGGCCTGCATCTTCTTCGCGGCCTTTGCAGGAGATCGGCTGCCCGGTCATTGGGCCGAGGTTGGGATCACCTTTTGTGGCAGTCTCCTCATGATTTCAGCTCACCGCCTGAATCACACGTTCTGCAAAGACTGCGCCTGCTCAAGCCGGTAGATAGATGAAGAGGATGAACTAAGGTGTGTCATCCAATTGCGCGAAGCGCGTTCCGTGACGCTTCAGCGTCACGGAGACGGAGGGAGCCGTAGCCTTTAGGCTACGGAATAAGGACACGCAAGAATTGGGCTTTAGCCCCGGGCCTCTTGTTCACAGCCGAAAAAGGCCAATCCCTCCGGGCTATTGAATGGCACACCCTTGCCAGTTTTCCCATTCTTGAGTGATCTACGAACCGTGCAGCAGCAGATGCATCGCGATAGCACCACCCAGAGCGACGAAAAGCGCAACCGGCATAACGACGATGCCAACCTTCAGAAAATCCCAAAAGCTCACATCCAGCTTTTCCTTCCGCAGAGCAAGCAGCCAGAGGATGGTTGCAAGCGATCCCGTTACGGAAAGATTGGGCCCCAGATCAATTCCGATCAGCACCGCATTCGCGAGCAAGCCCTTCACCTGTGCGACATGCAAGGTCGCCCCCGCAATCAATCCGAGCGGAAGATTGTTCACGAGATTGTTCGCAATGCCTACCGCATACCCGACGACCAGCGCGCCTGCTACCGTGGGAAGGCTCTGCGCCCAGGCCAGCCACGCCTGAGTGAACTTCAGAGCGCCCTGGCTCTCGACCGCGTCCACCAGGAGAAACAATCCTGCGACGAGAACCAATGTTCCCCAGCTAATCTCGGCAGCCAGTTTGAGCGGATTGCTCTTTGCCTTGATCGAAACGATGGCTGTAATCACCAGAGCCGCGAGGCAGGTAGGAAGCCCCAAATCTTTCTTCATCGCCGAAGCCGTCAGGAGAACGGCGATCATCACAGCCAGACCCGTAAGGACCAGCTTGCCGTTCGTACTGAGAGGCGCGTCCTCGGCCTCGCTGTCGATCGTCTCGCAAAGTTCTTTACGAAACAGGAAGCGCATCACAAGGTAGGTTGCGCCGATCGAAAGCAGTGACGGTACACCGAACAAGGCCAGCCACTGTCCAAGCGGTGGCATGCCCGTATGGAAGACCACGAGGTTTGCAGGATTGGAGATCGGCAGCACGAAGGACGCGGCGTTCGCGATCAGCGCGCAGATAAAAAGATAAGGAAGAGGTTGAATCTTTGCCTTCCGGATGGCGGTCAGAATCGCAGGCGTGAGGACCACCGCCGTCGCGTCGTTCGACATGAAGATCGTGACCAGCGTTCCGACGGCATACACCATGGTGAACAGCCGCGTGCAGGAGCCCTTCGCGCTACGCACCGCGACCGATGAAACCCAATCGAAGACGCCCTGCTCGCGAGCCAGTTCGGAGAGCAGCATCATGCCGATCAGGAAGAGATAGACGTCCGATCCCTCGGCCACGGCGTGTCCCGCAAGAGGCAGTGGAACGAGACGAAGAGCAACCAGCAGCAGAGCCCCACCACTGATCCAATAGACCTCCGCAATGCCGCGCGGGCGCACCAGCATGAGCAGGATGCTGAGCGCCACGATGAGCGGCAGGAGAATATGCGCTAGAGCGGAAGCAGGCACCTGCGGTTAGATGCCGACAGTCTCTTCGGGAGAAGCCGGACGCAGCGCTCGCGCCGTCAACTGCGCGATATCCAGCAACTGCGGCGGCTTTCCTCCACCGACCGCACCCAGGGCATCGCGGAACATCGTATTGCAGAACGGACATGCCGTGCCAATGGTCTGTGCCCCGGTGGCGACAAGCTCCTTCGCGCGCACGTGGCTTACACGCTCCCCAGTCTCTTCGCCGAGAAACGCCAGCCCTCCGCCCGCGCCGCAGCAGAACGATCGCTCATGGTTGCGCTCGGCTTCGACCAGCGAACCCGCAGCAGCAACGACCGCACGCGGCTCTTCGTAGACGTCCTGGTAGCGGCCCAGATAGCAGGGGTCGTGGTAGACGATGCTCTCGCCCTTCTGTTTTGGCAGCTTGTCCGCAAAGCGCGCCATGAACTCAGAGTGGTGTTCGATCTCGGGCGCAATACCGTACTCACGCCAGTCGGTGGCGATGGTGCGTACACAGTGCGGGCAGATGGCGACGATCTTCTTCACCTGCGCCTGCTCGAAGGCTTTCAATCCAGCCTCGGCGAGAGAGCCGAAGACGAGATCGTTGCCGAGGCGGCGTGCGGGATCACCCGTGCACTTCTCTTTCTTCAACACCCCGAAGCTCGTGCCGAGATAGCGCATCACACGTGCGAAGTCGGCGATGATCTCGCGGCCCTTGGGGTCGTAGCCGCCCATGCAACCCAGCCACAGACAGTACTCCTGCGAGCCATCGAAGATCGGGAACTCCTGTTTGGCGATGAACTTCTCACGCTCCAGCGCGCTCAGGCCCAGCGCATTGCCCTGCTTCTCGAGCGCGAGGAAGAGCTTGGTGCCGTAGCGGTCCTCCCACGCGCCGGTGTTGACCGCACCGCGCCGCAGTCCGACCATGATCGGCAGATGTTCTACGCCGACCGGGCACTGGTACTCGCACGCGCCGCAGGTCGTGCATTCAAAGGCGGCCTCCATCGACAGATAATTTGCGGCCGGGTTGTCCGGCGAAGCATTGGCTGTCTCTTCCCGCATCTCGTTCAGCAATGGCGTCTCGCTGGCCGGGCCGAAGGTATTGAGATAGCTGCGCACGCCCAGCACAATCTCTTTCGGGTTGAGCACCTTCCCTGTCGTCGAAGCCGGACAGTGCTCGGTGCAGCGACCGCACTCCACGCAGCTGTACGCCTGCAGCGAGATGATCTGCGTGAGGTCCTTGCCCGCCACGAGGCCGAAGTCTTCGTCGCCCTCCAGCTTCGGTATCTGCGAGAACTCGCCGCGCTTGAGGAAGACCGTCAGCGGGCTCAGCACGAGATGCAGGTGCTTGGTGTGCGGGATCAGCGGCAGAAAGATCAGCAACGCCAGCGTGTGGGTCCACCAAAGGAGCTGTACGGCCACGCTATCGTCCGCCACAAAGAACGCAGCGAGGTAGCTGACCATCAACACAAAGATCAGCCCGGCGATCACACCGGACTCGACCGAGACCTTCTCCCCCAGCCAGCGCGGACGCGAGATGAAACGCCGCCAGAATAGTCCGGCGATCGATACCGCAACCAGCACCGCCCAGATGCCGGCGAAGCCGAAGTAGAACGTCCCCACGAAGCCCGCGTGCTGCAGAAATCCAAGGCGCAATCCCGTCGCGAGATGGTTGAGGCTGACCAGCGCAAACGCCAGGAATCCCCAGAAGACAAAGGCATGCGCGATGCCCGGCAGAGGCCGCTGGCGAATCACCTTCGCCTGGCAGAGGACCTCCCAGACGAAGACCCAGACGCGCCTGCCCACAGGGGCGAACGAGAAGTCCGCATCCTTCTTCGAGCGCCAGATGTTGCCGGCAATCGGCCACAGCCGCCAGAGAAACAGGGCTGCCGAAGCGGCGCACAAAAGCAGCAGCAAGACCATCTCGATAACCGAAAAACGCAACGGTTCAGCGAGGACAATACCCGCCAAAGCTCTCATCTCGAAACCAACAGCAGCCACTCGTGCCTCCGCATAAGAGCGAACTTGCCACAATAGCAGATGCGGGCCCCCATTGTGCTGGCCCTGTAACTCTTTCCGTTTTGAAAGGGCGGGGCTTTCAGCCCCGCCAGTAGGAACCGCCGGATACAGTGACTTTAGTCACTGAGGGTACGATGCCTGGGCAAACCTAAACGCTTCTGAAAGGCAAAGACCTTCCAAGGGATGGAGTCACTGCCCCGATAGACATCGTTCCCTCCGCGGCTGAAGCCGCTTTATTCCCTGTGTTGTCCCAACGGTGGGGCTGAAGCCCCGCCCCTTCAAAGCCAAAGGCTGGCCAAATCCTGACGCAAAGTTGGATGACACACCCTAGGCACACCAAACAAAAACGGCGAGCCGAAGCTCGCCGTTTCGTTATTCCAAAAACCACTCTCTAGTAAGAGAAGAACTCGTTGACGCCACGGCGCATGCGGAGACCCTTGATCAGGAAGGTCACGGCGCAGGTGAATACCAACATGTCCCAATAGACCATAGGGTGAGCCCAGCCGGGCGAATAGGTTGCATCCTGTCCGCTCCAGAGCAGAACGAAGACGCTGACCAGCAGGAACTGGAAGCCCATCACCAGAAACAGGTGGCCGCGACGGCGGCGTTGATCCAGGTGCGCTACCTCAGCGGGGGTCAGGCTACGTTCTTCTACGGGGATGAGAGCTGCCATGGTAAGTCTCCTGCTAAATCTTGTCGCGCGGTTAGAGCGCTGCAAGCTCATTAAATCACAACCTGCCCTGTGAACCACAAAGGCCATTGCCGAATCGGTAACACCTAAACCAACGCTTGAGGTGGGGTTAACTCCCTTGGTTCACCTCTGCGAGCGTCGGCTGAAGGCTGCCTTGATCCGCTCGGCGCGGTTCTCCGTGGGCCCTACCGCAGCCTCCTGCAGCTCCGCCACGGACTGTATCCCTATGACCTCAAACCGCTTACGGCAGCGAATATTCTTGCACCCGACCATATCGTCGCGCCGGACCATGTAGCTCTGGGCCTTGGCAAAGCGTGCGCGGTCGCGCTCATCGGCTCCACGAGGAACCTGCGGCTTCTTGCGCCGTACCAGCCAGCCCAGTTGATATTCGCCCGCCTGGCCACAGTGCGGACAGGTCATGGTGTGCGTCCGCTGCTCCGGCTGCTCGTCAAAAAAATCGCGTTCTTCCATTTTCAGCACCTCCGGCGCGCTGCTCCGCGCCAGACCTCTTCGAGTTCTATGCTACCGCCGTGCGAGGCATCCCGAAGTATGCCACACTGACAGCCTATCCGCCTGACTGACCGCACTTTTGGAGTACGCTGGGAAACGCAGAGGGAGACAGCACCGTGGCCAAAACGAAGAAAAAGGTCTTTTCCGTAACAAAGGCCGTAAAAGCCAACGCCCGCGAACGTCTCGGCTCGCCTCCGCCGGAGCGCGTACTGCCCGACCCCAAAGCAAAAGCCGCCGCTAAACCGAAGCACAAAGAGACTCTCGCCGACCTGTTGACCGGCGACAAGGATGCCTAACAATGCAGACTCTACGCTTTGCCACACTCGTTCTTCTTGCCGCCACGTTGCCACTCGCCACAAGGGCACAAACAGCTGACAACCCGTCCGTTCAGATCAACAAGGACAACCGTACGATTGCGATCTCCGCCACGGATCACGCCGAGGCCGACCCGGACGTTGCCGATCTCCACGTCGGCTTTACGGTCTATGGCGCCACGCTGAAGGACGCGTACAAGGCTGCTTCCGATAGCTCCAACGGCATCACCAAGGCCATGCTCGACGCCGGAGCCACACGCTCCGAGATCCAGAGTCAGAGCCAGCGCGTCTCCCGCCTTACCGACTACGAGATCAAGACCCAGAAGGGCATGAAGTTCAGCGTCCAGCAGAGTTGGACCGTCAGCGTCGATCCAAAGGACGCCGCACTCATCCTCGACGCCGCTGTGCAGGCCGGAGCCAACCAGAGCGGTGACATCAACTGGCGCATGAAGAACAACATCGCGCTGGACAGCGAAGCCATTCGCCTCGCCACCGAGCACGCCCGTGCGCTCGCAGCGGAGCTGGCTAAGGGCATGGGCGTCACGCTCGGCAAGCCCCTGTATGCGACCAACAGCATCAGCAATGGGTTCATCGCTCCTCGTGTTCGAAGCTTTGCCATGATGAGTGATAGTGTCGAAGCCAAGACAGCTGCTCCACTCGCCATCGAAGCACAGCGCGTCCAGAGCACCGCCACCGTGCAGATCGTCTATGCCATTGAGTAATAGGTGTTTTCAGACTACGGCTGACTTCGGCAGGCTACCCTGGGCGACCTAAAGGCTCCGTGAAATTGTCCTCCGGTAAGCTATCTTTATGCCGTTAACTGGTGCACTCGTAATCTTTGAACTTCTTGTGATGGTACTTTCCATCTCACTGCATGACTGCGCGCAAGCGTGGATGGCCAACCGTCTCGGCGATCCGACGGCACGGATGATGGGCCGCATGACCATGAATCCTGCGAAGCACTTCGATCTCTTCGGCATGGCGATCTGGCCGCTGATTTACATCTTCCGCAGCCCGCTGATCCTGGGCTGGGGCAAGCCCGTCCCCATGACGCCGCGCAACTTCCGGAATCCCTCACGCGATGAGATGATCGCCACTCTCGCAGGTCCGGGGGCACAACTGCTCGCGGCGGTCGTTGCCCTGATCGTGCTGATCGTCCTGCGGCACGTCAACGCCGATGCGAACGCGTCCCTGGGAACAGCGGTTGCGCTGGGGTTTCGTAACCTTGGCGTCTCCACGGAAGGCCTGCCGGCTATCTTTCCGCTGATCCTGTTTCTCTACTTCTGCATCCTGATGAACCTGCTGCTCTTCGTCTTCAACCTGGTTCCGCTGCCGTTTCTCGACGGCGGCAAGATCCTGATGCACTACCTGCCCTACAACGCAGCGCAGACCTATCAGAGCATTGGGCTCTACCTGATGTTCGCGTTCATGTTCCTCGGCTTCACGCTCATCATGATCGTCTTCGCACCGCTGATGGGCATCTTCCAGCAGCTGCTCTTCAGCCTGTAATCCAAACTGCAAACGCGGAGTGCGCTGAGTACGCCAAGTTGACGCAAAGGAAACTCTGCGCAAACTTAGCGTCCTTCGCGCACTCTGCGTTTGCAGTCTGATGGCACGACCTAGCCTTCCGCCGAAAACTTCGACCGCATGAACTGCACATAGTCCGCGTTCGACATCTCATCCCACGCGCGAATGAAGCCTCTCGCGTCATCGCCTACCAGATACCGGAGCCTGTCCGTGCCATCGGTTACCGCCTCGAAGATGACCTTCGCCACATCTCCCGAACAGATCGTCCGCGATGCCGTCATGCTGCCAAACGCCTCCTGCGTGCGCTCGACAAAGCCGTCGTAGGCGGTCAGCGAATCGTCCTTCGCACTGCACTCCGCAGACCGCTCGGAGAAGTTCGTATTGTTCACGCCGCCATGAGGCTCAACCAGCTTGACGACGATGTTCTGTGACGCCAGTTCATACGCCAGCGCTTCGGAGAATCCCTCCAGCGCAAACTTGCTCGCACAGTAGAGCGAGATCATCGGCAGCGCAAACAATCCCGCACCCGAACCGACGTTCAGGACCAGGCCACCCTTGTTTCTTCTGAAGTGCGGCAGCAGCGCCCGCGTAACGTCCATCACGCCGAAGACGTTGACGTCGAACTGCTCCTGGATATCCTCTCGTGAGAGCGCTTCAAACAGTCCGTACTGGCCGTACCCCGCATTGTTGATCAGGACATCGATCCTGCCAAAGCACTCGATGCCAGCGACGACAGCCCGCTCAATACTCGCGAGGTCTTTCACGTCGAGGTGCACCACCAGGACATTGTTGTGCCCCGCAAATTCGCCGCCCGCCGCCGGGTTGCGCATGGTTGCGACGACGTTCCAGTCGTTCTCGGCAAACAGCTTCACCGTCGCCAGCCCAATACCCGACGACGTTCCAGTAATCAGCACCGTCTTCCTCATTCGTACGCTCTCCTGATCCGTTTCTATACAGAGATGGATGATCGAAAAGACGGCGCCGATGCATAGCCGGTTTAGTCGTGTGAAGGCGGTGGTGGAGGTGCTGTAGACGATGAAACCGGCTTGCCGTCGATAGTATGAGACTCCATCAACTCGACACGTGTTCCATCGGGATCGAAGATATTGACCTGATGTTTATGGTTGATGCCCGTCGCGACAGTCAGTGGTTTGCCGTACGTCTTGAAGGCAGGCCGCGCCTCGAGAGTCTCGACAGCCTTCGTCACATCCGGCACTTCGAGCGACAGATGATTCTTGCCGCCCCATGAGTCGGTCGGCAGCTTGCGATAGAGCATGAACTCCACGTAGTCGTCGCCATCGGGAACGCGCATATTAATCCAGCTCAGCTCCGCTGGATTAGCGCCTCCGCGCCACGTCTCTTTGAAGCCGAGAATCTTGCCGTAAAAATCCAGAGAACGCTGACTGTTTCCGACAAGGAAGCCAGCGTGATAGATCTTCGTCGAGATGCGGGTATCCGGCAGGAACTTGCCTGCAGCCTTTTTCTCGAGCCCGTCAGGAAGGCTCTGCACGAACTCCACCAGTGTGCCGTCCGGATCTTTGATCTCGAACGCATAGTCGCCCGTGCGGGTCTTGCTGCCGTTTCCCGGCTTCACATCAAACCCCTGCGATTTCAGATAGGCACGCATCTGCTCCACGTCGTCCACCGTGAAGCAGATGTGACTCATCATGTTGCGCGTATCGGAGGGGGTCTCGTTGAAGAGCTCGATGTGCTGATGGTCGTTGATCTTGATAAACGCGATGCGGGTCTCATCGCTGCCTGGTTTCTTCAGGTCATACGCCTCATCGAAGCCGAGAAAGTCATGCCAGAAAGCGATGCTCGCCTGCAGGTTGGAGACGAAGTAGCCGACATGCGAGATGCCCGTAATCCGGGGCCGTTGCGGAGTTGCACTCTGTGCGTTCGCGCAGAGTGCAAAGACCATCACGCCAAGAAGAAGGGCATAGCGAGACGGCTTGAAAGCCTGACGAAGACGCATCATCACCTTTTTCATTTTGAGACTCTGCTAGGCGAGATACTTCCGCAAATTTCGATAGCTGATCGCGAGGCTTTCGAGCGGCGGCCCCGCCGTCTCATCCTGCTCGATAAACAGCAGCGCGCCGGTTTCACGAGCGATCTTCAGGATCGGAGGCCAGGCGATGGTGCCCGTTCCCACCTCGGTAAAGAACGCCGAATCCTTGCCCATCGTGAAGCTTGCTGGAACGTTGGCTTTGCGATCCTTGAGGTGCAGCAGACGCACGCGGCGTTCGTTCTGCTTCAACAACGCAAGCGGATCGTTGCCGGACTGCGCGACCCAATAGCAATCTTCTTCCCAGAAGACGAGCTTCGGGTCTGTGTGCTCCAGCAACAACTGCAAGCCGGTAGTGTCCGGCAGGCCGGAGCGTTTTATCGGGAGAAACTCGTAGTCGTGATTGTGGAAAGCGAACTTCATCCCCAGGTTCTTCGCCTTCGCGCCAATCATGTTGTACCGCGCCGCAGCCTGCACAAAGCCATCGGCGCTCCACATCGCCTTCGGCAGCATGGGGCAGACCATATACGACAGGCCAAGCGCCTTCGCGTAGTCGACACTCTCTTCGAGCTTGTCGTAGTCGAAGTGAGCACTGGGGCAGGTGAGTCCCGCGTCTTCGATGATTCTCTTCAGCTCGGGGGCCGGATGGTTATAGATCGCGGGGAACGCTTCGACCTGCGTAATGCCGATCTTGCGCACCGCAGCCAGGGTTCCCGGCAGGTCTTTCACCACTTCCTTGCGAAGCGTATAAAGCTGCGCCCCGATGGGAGGAATCGTCTTTCCCCACCCAGGACGAACCGTTGTCAGCAATGCGGTCGCGGAGAGCGACTGGAGAAATACACGTCGATTACAGGAAGGGAGGAAGGACATAGTCTCGCGGAGCCTCTGCGGCATAAGGAGATCATTCCGCCGGTTCTGCTGTCAATCCGGTTGACTGGGGAAGACAGAATCGCCCCATAGAAGCTCGAACGAACTTTTATTTTAAACACACGATTCTCTCTGTTTTGAAAGGGAGGGGCTTCAGCCCCTCCGTCAGAGCCAAATGCACGGTGGCTTTAGCCACTGAGGGAATGCTCCTTCAGGGAGAGATTCCTCACCTGGGCACACGGCATTCCCTCCGCGGCTAAAGCCGCTTTTGTCTAAGCGCCGCCCCTTCAAAGAATGCAGGTTTATGTGACAAGCATGTCGCATCCCAAATGTAGGATGATTGCCTTAGCGAGGACCATCGAATGCAACTCGGGCTTTTCACCGCCGTATACGGCAGCCTATCCATAGACCAGATGATCAAAAAGACCGCCGCACTCGGCATCGAAGCGCTCGAACTCGGCGCTGGCGGATTCCCTGGAAATCCGCACCTGCCCGTCGACGAACTGCTGGCCGACCCCTCACGCGCGCAGGCCTTCGTCCGCCGCCTCGCCGATAGCGGAATGAGCATCAGCGCTCTCTCCTGCCACGGCAACCCGCTACACCCGGACCGCGCCACCGCCGAACGCGACGATGCCACCTTTCGCCGGACCGTGCTGCTCGCGGAACGGCTGAACGTAAAGACAGTCGTCACCTTCTCAGGCTGTCCCGGCGACCGCGCCGGCTCCAAAGTACCCAACTGGGTGGTGACTGCATGGCCGCCGGAGTTCTCCGAGCTGCTCGCCTGGCAATGGGAAGAAGTGGCAATCCCCTACTGGTGCGAGGCAGCCGAGTTTGCCCGCACGCATGGCGTTCGCGTCGCGCTGGAAGCGCATCCCGGCTTTCTGGTCTACAACCCGGAGACGCTGCTTCGCCTGCGTGCCGCCGCGGGGAACAACCTCGGGATCAACTTCGATCCCAGCCACCTGTTCTGGCAGGGAGTCCACATTCCTACGGCGATCGCCGCACTGGGGGACTCGATCTTTCACGTTCACGCCAAAGATCTCGCATTCCAGCAGCACATCCTCAGCCGCAATGGCGTGCTCGACCCGAAGAGCTACCGCAATGTAGCGGGGCGCTCCTGGAACTTCCGCACCGTCGGCTTCGGCCACGGCGAGCAGCAGTGGCGCGAGATTCTCAGCGCCCTGCGCACCGTTCAGTACGACGGCGCGATCAGCATCGAGCATGAAGATCCTCTCCTGTCGGTCGATGAAGGGGTTCGGTTCGCCATCGACCTGTTGAAGAAAATCCTTCCCCGCGAACCCGCCGCTGAAGCGTGGTGGGCCTAGAGCAGTCACATTCACCCACATTCCCCCTGCTAAAAGCGCTTTACAGGAGCACCGATGTCACAAACGCAATGGACCGCCGTAGACCGCTACTTCACCGAAACACTCGTACCCTCGGATGCCGTGCTCGACGCCGCCTTGCAGGCCAACGGCGAGGCCGGACTCCCAACCATCGACGTCGCACCAAACCAGGGCAAGTTCCTGCAGTTGCTGGTGCAGCTACGGGGCGCACGCAGAATCCTCGAGATCGGCACCCTCGGCGGCTACAGCAGCATCTGGATGGCCCGTGCGCTGCCAGCAGACGGCCGCCTGACGACGCTGGAGTTCAGCCCCAAACACGCCGAAGTCGCCCGCGCCAACATCGCACGTGCAGGACTGGCGAAGGTCGTCGAAATCCGCGTTGGCCCTGCGCTCGAGACCCTCGCAAAGATGGAAGCAGAAGGAACTGAGCCCTTCGACCTGATCTTTATCGATGCCGACAAGCCCAATACCCCCAATTACCTGACCTGGGCCCTCAAATTTTCACGTCAGGGAACGCTCCTCATCGGCGACAACGTCGTGCGCGAAGGCGAGATTGCCGACGCATCCAGCACCGATGAAAATGTGCAGGGACAGCGCCGTTTCCTCGAAATGATGGCTGCAGAACCTCGTCTTTCGGCGACCGCGCTGCAAACGGTAGGCAGCAAGGGCTATGACGGTTTTGCGATGGCTCTAGTTCTGGAGTAACTAAAAGCAACGAAATCAGCCTGCATGCTTTCCGCCATGTATCCTTAACCTCGGAAACAATGAGCCCCTCTTCAACACGAACGATACCGCGCCCCCGCGTCCTCAGCGGCATGCGACCCACCGGCAGGCTGCACCTCGGCAACTACATGGGCGCCCTCTACAACTGGGTGCGTCTGCAGCACGAGTACGACTGCTACTTTTTCATCGCCGACCTCCACGCCCTGACCACGGACTACGCCGATCCCAGCCGCGTGCAGGACAACATCTTCGAAATCGCGCTGGACTTCCTCTCCGCCGGGCTCGATCCTGGCCGCTGCGTCGTCTTTCGCCAGAGCGATGTGCTGCAGCACGACCGTCTGAATACGCTCTTCGGCATGTTCACGCCGCTCGGCTGGCTCGAACGCGTGCCCACCTACAAGGACCAGCAACAGCAGCTCACGAGCAAGGACCTGAGCACCTACGGGTTCCTCGGATACCCACTGCTGCAGGCCGCCGACATCCTGCTCTACAAGCCCGACTTCGTGCCCGTCGGCGCGGACCAGGTAGCCCACGTGGAGCTGACCCGCGAGGTCGCGCGGCGCTTCAACCAGCTCTACCCCGGCAACTTCTATCTCGCTCCCGACGCCGCGCCCTGGGAGATGCAGGCCATCCTCGAGAAAGCCCGAAAACTCGCCGGAGAGCCGAAGAACTCGACCCGCACGGACTTCAGCCATCACCAGCTCTTTGAGGCTGCCGGTCAGACGAAGAAGATCGGCAGCTTTGGCCGCGGCGAGATTCTGCCCGAGCCCAAGGTGCTGCTGACGCCCTCGCCCAAGCTGCCCGGACTCGACGGCCGCAAGATGTCGAAGAGCTACGGCAACACGATCATGCTCGCCGAGCCCGAAGCCGACCTGCGCGAAAAGCTGAAGACGATGGTCACCGATCCGGCGCGCATTCGCCGTACCGACCCGGGCAATCCGGATGTCTGCCCGGTCTTCGACCTGCACAAGGTCTTCTCCAGCGAAACCGTACAGGCTGAAGCCGCCGAGGGCTGCCGCAAGGCGAGCATCGGCTGCATCGAGTGCAAGAGCTGGGTTGCGGACGCGATCGTCACCACCATCGCGCCGATCCAGGCGCACCGCCGCGACCTCGAAAAGCGCCCCGGCGTCATCAAGGACGTGCTCGCCAACGGCAGCGCTCGCGCCGCCAAGCGCGCACAGGAGACGCTGCACGAGGTGCAGCTCGCAATGGGACTGGCCTAACGATGAGCGATGAGCTGAAGGACGAACAGAAGATCGACGCGAACGAAGAAACAGCTCCGGAGCAGGTTGCTCCGGAGACTGCTTCCGAGGAACGAAACGACACAGCGCCAGAAGCTGAAGCGGCTGCCGTGTCCGACGACATCATCCCGCCTTCAGAGCCTTTCGCCCTCGAACACCCGCCAACGCCGCCTCCGCCTGAGCCCAGAAAGCAGACCCAGAAAGAGAAAGACCGTGATAGAGAAGAGGCTTCGCAATCCCCCTTCTCCATCACGGTCGGCCAGGTCTACGACGGTCCGCTCGACCTTTTGCTCGACCTCATCCGCAAGCAGAACATCGACATCTACGACATTCCCATCGCACGCATCACCGCGCAGTTTCTGGAGTACACGCACCACCTGAAACAGACCGACGTCGATGCGGCGGGCGAGTTCATCTACGTGGCCTCGCTGCTGATCCACATCAAGTCGAAGACACTGCTGCCGCGCGACCCACTGGCCGTTGCTGCAGGTGTCGACGACGATCCGCGCCGCGAGCTTGTCGAGCGCCTGCTGGAGCACGAGCGCTTCAAGGCCGCCGCGCAGATGCTGATGCAGAAGCAGCAGATCGAAGAGGCCACCTGGTCCAAGCCCGGCCTGAAGGCCTTCCTGCACGATGAGGGCCTGGACTCCGTCGAAGGCGAACGCGAGATCGCCGCCGATACCGTCGACCTCGTGCGCGTGTTTCAGGACATCCTGCAGCGGCTGCGCGAACGTCCCGTTCACTCCATCAACGAGGACTCCGTCACCGTAGCGCAGATGATCGACTACGTGAAGCGCCGTCTGCTGATGGAAGACAAGCCCGTAAGTCTGCGGCGCATGCTGCACAGCACGCACTCCGAGCGCGCGTTGATCTGCACGTTTCTCGCGATGCTGGAGCTTGTACGTCTACAGGCGATTGTGCTGCGCCAGGCCGAGCAACTGGGCGATATCCTCGTCAAGAAGACCGATGCCTTCGAGCAGGTCTTCGCGGATCAGGCTGTAGTGAGAGACGACTGGAGCTAGCAGCGACTCTAAGCAGCCTGCAACTCCTGATGCTTTTCCGCCCACTCCCGTTCCCAGCGATCATTGCCAAAGCGGCCGGAGAGTAATCCCTCAAGCGAAAATCCATCATCTAGACTTGGGAAATCTACACTCCAACCCGCTGGGCTAACCTCTAGCTCACTGAGCTGTTCATCTGTGGCCTTCGCCAAAGCCTGTGACCGTTCCTTTGGGAATGAGATGGTCATGCCCGCCTTCAGCTTTACATGGACGACACCTGTATTCGCGTCATAGTACGCGGCGACGATATAAAGCCCCCGCTCACGGTTCTCCTGCCCGTAGACGTCAAGCCAATCACGCTCTTTCTGCGTTGCCATGCAGTTCCTCCCATGCTTTGCAAAGAATAACTCTGTTTTCATCAATAAAGCGAGCCAGCATAGCCTCTTCCGCAGCGGTAGTCCCATACCGGTTCCGAACCTCAATCGGGCCACCAGCACAGTTCAAAAGGAAGATAGCTTCAACTCCACGTCCTTTGGCATGAACATGAGCCGGTTCATGATCAAAGGTATAGATCATGATATTGAAACCTTGAAATCTCAGGATGGTCGGCACACGGCCAGTCTAACGGGCTGGCACCGCCAGCACCAACTCCATGAACACATCCGCACGCTCATACGCCGAAGGCACCACCCGCTCAGGCGCAAGATGCCGGAACCCCAGCGACTCATACAGACGAATCGCCGGCGTCAGCGCATGGTTTGTCTCCAGATAAAGCCTTGTCGCTCCCGCTACGCGCGCTGCCTCGATCGTGCTCTGCAATAAAAGTTTTCCAAGCCCGCTTCCCTGCGCGGAAGCAGTAACTGCCATCTTCGCCACTTCATACTCACCCGACCCTATCGCCAGCAGGGCGCAGCAGCCTACACACTCTCCTGCCCGCACCGCAAAGAAGATTCTGCCGCCGTGGTCAAGAATCGTTTCACGCGGATTGGTAAGCGCATACTCATCCTTGGCCTCCAACTTGAAGTAGCGAACGATCCACTCCTCGTTCAGTCGACGAAACGCCGCCTCATCGCCGTCCTGAAACTCACGAACTTCAATGTCGTTCACCGGCTTGCTCCCACCAACTCCAGTTCAGGCATGGCATCAGGCGCAACGCGGCACAGTACCGCCTCCGACTCTGCCAGCAACGTACCGCCCGCATCGCCCTCTCTCACCTCGGCTTTCGCATCGAACAAACGCTTCCGCTGCCCAACCACCCAGGCGCGAATATGCAAGCGCGTACCAATCGGAATCGGTCTGTGAAATCGCGTTTCGATACGTGCGGTAACCGACGGGATGTCCTGAAAGTACAGGCACCACCCAAATGCTTCATCCATCAGAGAGAACGTCACTCCTCCATGCAGAATTCCGTTCCACCCACCATGCTCCTTGCGCGCCACATAGACAGCCGTGCTGCCCGCGTCACCGTCCGGCGCGAATGGAACCCGCAGACCCAGCGGATTATCAGGGCCGCAGACAAAGCAGGTGGTGTCCTTCGTTCCAGAGATTGCCATGCCGTTACTCCTTCTTCTTCACGTTACGAAGAAGCATTTAGGATGTCCAATAGCTGAAAAGTGCCGATTCAGACCGATTCAATATGAATGATGAAATCGAACTTCGCCATCTTCGTTACTTTCTCGCCGTAGCGGATACACTGCACTTCACCAAGGCAGCCCAGCGGCTCGGGATCGCCCAGCCGCCACTGAGTCAGCAGATTCGCAAGCTCGAAACGCTGTTGGGACACCCGTTGTTTCTGCGCACCACTCGTGGCGTAAAGCTGACACCCGCCGGCCAACTCCTCGCCGAACGCGCGCGCGGCACACTCGACAAAGTACGCGACGACCTGACGCAGGTGCGCCGCATCGGCCGAGGCGAAGAAGGAACGCTCACCGTTGGCTTCAGTGGCTCCGTGATGTTCACCCCGCTTCCCGCCGCCATACAGAGCTTCCGGCATCGCTATCCGAAGGTCGAGCTGCGCCTGCGCGAGTTCGTCACCTCCGCGCAGATCGCCGCGCTGCTGGAGGGCACACTCGACCTCGCCTTGATGCGCGACGGCGATCCCACTCCAGGCCTCGAGATGACCACGCTGCTCAAGGAGCGCTACATCGCCGTGCTGCCGCAGTCGCATCCGCTGGCCCGCAAGCGCACGCTACGCGTAAAGGATCTTGCCGCAGAACCCTTCGTGCTGTTCGCGCGCCAGATGGGCTCTCTCGCCTTCGATCGCACGATCGCCTGCTGCGAGCGCAGCGGCTTCCGGCCCAACATCGTTCAGGACGCGCCCCAGTGGCCGACAGTAGTCCGCCTCGTCGCTGCGGGGCTTGGTGTCTCGCTCGCACCTGCGTGCCTCACCAACCTGGAGATGCCCGGCGCAGTCTATCGCGAGGTACAGACGCCGGACCGAACCACCATCGACTCTGGTGTCCGATCCGGCGTTCCATCCACTCTCGCCAATAATTTTCTTGAGTTGGCCCGTCGCTATCTCGCGAAGCCGAACAGTCTTA
Source organism: Granulicella mallensis (assembly GCF_014203225.1). Classification (GTDB taxonomy): domain Bacteria; phylum Acidobacteriota; class Terriglobia; order Terriglobales; family Acidobacteriaceae; genus Granulicella; species Granulicella mallensis_A. The sequence goes on from NZ_JACHIO010000016.1 coordinate 135,268, forward strand.
CTCGACCGAACCCACCCAGGAGCTAAACGGCGGCAGCGTAACATTCGTCAATGCCGACAATCCTTTGAGCGACGATTCATCCGTCAGGATCGCCTTCACACGTTTGCCCTTCAATCCTGCTTCCGCAAGATCGAGCGAGAGAGTCTGCGGCTGCGCCGACATGTTCAGCACGACAACCACCGCCTTTGCGCCTGCTGGAGCCGTGCGCACATAAGACAACACGTTCGGATTCGTCCGGTCGAGCATCACCATGCCGCCCTCGTGCAGGGCCGGCAGATCTCGCCGCAGATGGATCAACTCCTTGTGCCAGTTCAACAGCGAGTTCGGATCGGCGCTCTCGGCCTGCACGTTGACCGTTTTATAGTTCGAAGCGACAGGCAGCCATGTGCTGGAAGCCGTGCTGAAGCCAGCGTCGGTTGCACCGTCCCACTGCATGGGCGTGCGCTCGCCATCGCGGCCCTTCTCCTTCGGCCAGCCGGTGATGCCGATGGGGTCCTTCACATCTTCGACGCGTGTCGGCATAGAGGTGACCATACCCAGCTCTTCGCCGTAGTACATCAACGCCGTCGAGCGCGTAGTGAACAGCATCGCCGCAAGCAGCTTGGCGATCTGTTCGTTGTGAACGCCATCGCCATAGCGCTCCCAGCTGCGCCCGTTATCGTGGTTGTCGAAGACCAGCAGCGGCTGCGAGCCGTGCACCTGGGTCTCGACCTCTTCAATTCGTTTGCGGAAGTTGGAAGCGCTCAGTCTGTTGGAGAAGCCGACGATCATATCCATCGGCAACTGCAACTCATCCTTGGCCGTGCCGCCGTACCACTTGTCCAGTTCAGCTGTGTTCGGGAGATAGGTCTCCCCAATCAGCACGCGGTTGCCGGGATATTTCGCCACCATCGCGCGCATGCGGCGAATCGTGTCATGCACCTCCGGCAGGTTGTTGGTATAGGTGTCTCCCAGGTTAGGATCGCCCTGCGCGTTGATACCGCCTGTCTCCGGGTTGTTATGCAACTGCGGATCTTCAAACAAGTCCGTAATCGCATCCAGCCGAAAGCCCGCAACCCCGCGATCCAGCCAGAACTGCATGGAGCCAAACATCGCCTTCTCCACCTCGGGATTGCGCCAGTTCAGATCGGGCTGCTGTTTGTAGAACTGGTGATAGTAGAACTGCTTGACTGTCGGGTTCCACTCCCACGCGGAACCTCCAAATCCCGAAATCCAGTTATTCGGCGGCACCACGCTGCCGTGCGGCCCCTGGTGCGCATTCTTCCCTGTGCCCGGTACGCCGTCGTTCCACACGTACCAGTCATGCTTCGGATTGGTGCGCGAACTCGCCGATTCGATAAACCACCGGTGCTTGTCCGAGGTGTGGTTCAACACCATATCGAGCATGATGCGAATATTGCGCTTCTTTGCCTCAGCCATCAGGCGATCGAAATCGGCCAGCGTGCCGTACTTCGGATCGACATTCTCGTAGTCGGAGATGTCGTAACCAAAGTCCACCTGCGGCGAAGGGTACATCGGCGAGATCCAGATCGCGTCGATACCGAGCTTCTGGAGATAGTCCAGCCGCTGCGTAATGCCATTCAGATCCCCGATGCCATCTCCGTTGGAGTCTTGAAACGAACGCGGATAGATCTCATAGACGACCGCATGTTTCCACCAGGTTTGATCGCTGGAAGGCGTAGCAGCAGCGCGCAAAGCGCTGGGGTCGGCTGTAGATGTCTGGGCTGAAATCGCGCCGCAGAGCAGCGTTTGAATCACGAGGAGGGGGAGAAGATTTCGTGTTTGCATGCAGGATCCCTGGGTAGAACGAACTCTGCGGAACCATACCATGCGCAAGAAACAGTTACCAGACCCGGCCCGGCCGTTACAGGCCAGACACAGCCCCAAACTCGCCTCGGAGACGATCCTGAGCAGAGTGGCACAGAACCAGCCCAGCGCAAAGCCCTGGGTTTTGGTCGAGAGAAGATTTCGAGCGCTGAAGGCGCGATCTATCGGGGTCGCCACGATAGATCGCACCTTCAGCCTTGACGCCTATCCACCCCCCGAGGAGGTGGTCCCGTTACTTCGCCGCCGACTCGATCTCCTGCATCTCGTCATCCGACAGCGTGATCTCGGCTGCCTTCAGGTTCTCCTCCAGATGCTTGACCGACGAGGTTCCGGGGATCGGCAGCATCACCGGGCTCCGGTGCAGCAGCCACGCCAGCGAGAGTTGCGACACGGTGGCTCCATGGCGCTTCGACACCTCGTCCAGCTTGCCGCCCGGCTGGGCCAGCTTGCCGGCCGCCACGGGGAACCACGGGATGAAGGCCAGGCCCTCTTTCTCGCAGTACTCCAGCACATCCTCATGCTGCCTGTCGCCGACGTTGTACATGTTCTGCACGCTGACGATCTCGACCACCTTGCGGGCCTGGTCGATCTCCTTCGGCTTCACCTCGCTCAGACCGATGTGGCGAATCTTGCCCGCCTTCTGCAGCTTGGCAACCGCCTCCAGGGACTCCTCCACCGGAACCTTCGCATCGATGCGGTGCAACTGCCATAGATCGATCACGTCGGTCTTCAGCAGGCGCAGGCTCATCTCTACCTGCTGGGTCAGGTACTCAGAACGCCCTACCGGCAGCCACTGGTCCGGTCCCTGCCGAGTCAAACCACCCTTGGTCGCGATCACCAGTCCCTTGGCGTAAGGGGAGAGTGCCTCGCCGATCAGGCGCTCGCTCACATCCGGGCCGTAGCTGTCGGCCGTATCGATAAAGTTCACGTCCAACTCCACGGCACGCTTCAGAACGCGCTTGGCTTCTTCGGCGTCTGCGGGCTCGCCCCAGATTCCCTTGCCGGTCAGCCGCATCGCTCCGTAGCCAAGGCGGTTCACTTCCAGGTCGCCGCCGATCTTGAATGTCTTCTGTACAGTGCTCATTGTTTTCTCCAGGGTGCTGCTCTGTTGCCACCTTCAGATGCTTGAGAGGCGTCACTCGATGCCAGCCTTTCCCCTCCGGCCACCGATTAACGGCCTGTTCACGGATGGGGATGCGTTACTCTGAACCCATCAAGACCTCATCTCCCCTGCTCCAGGAGCTCCATTTGCGCACACTCGCCCCTCGCGTCCCGGCCATCCTCTTTCTGTTTGCGATGCTCTTTTCCCCGTCCCTTCATGCTGAAGCCAAACCCTGGCCGATTCGGGCGGTCGTCATCGCTACCTTTGAGGTCGGCAAGGACACGGGCGATTTCCCCGGCGAATTCCAGTTCTGGGTAGAGCGCGAGCACCTGACGGAGGTCGTCGACTTCCCCGGCGGCGTGCATCCGCTGCGCACCAACCCCGAGCACACGATCCTCGGCATGGTCAGCGGAACGACGCTGGTGAACGCTACCGCCTCCATGATGGCGCTCGGCCTCGATCCGCGCTTCGACCTCAGCCACGCCTATTTCCTGATCAACGGCATCGCAGGCGTCGATCCCCACAGCGCTTCGATCGGCTCCGCCGCCTGGGCCAACTACGTCGTCAACGATGTGGCCCGCGAGATCGATCCCCGCGAGGCTCCTGCCGACTGGCCCTACGGTATCTTCCCCAACGGAGCCACGGCCCCCAGGCCCGCCACCGTGCCCAAGGCCGAATGGATGCGGTCGAACCTCTATCCGCTGAACCCGAAGCTCTCCGCCTGGGCCTTTGCGCAGACCAAAGACCTCAAGCTGGGCGATGACCCCACCGTAGCCGAGTTCCGCAAAGGCTTTACGGGATATCCCAATGCCCAGCGGCCGCCCTTCGTCATCATGGGCGACACCTTCGCCTCCGATTACTACTGGCACGGCAAGATCATGACCCAGTACGCCGAGGACTGGGTGAAGCTCTACACCGAGGGCAAGGGCACCTTCGTGATGACCGAGATGGAAGATGCCGGTTTCATGAACGCCATCGAACGCCTCGACAAGATGCACCGCGTCGATTCGAACCGCGTGCTGGTACTGCGTACCGGCAGCAATTACTCGATGCAGCGGCCCGGCCACGATGCGGTCGAGTCCGTGACCGCGCCTTACATCGGCACCAGGCTCGCCCTGGAATCCGCCTGGCTTTGCGGCAGCACCGTGCTGCACAACCTCCTGACGCACTGGGACACAACCTACAGCCAGATTCCGGGGAACTGAGTCCAGTCTCTACATAACTCTCTCAGCAGCAGGAGATGCCATCGTGCCGGCTGAACAGCCACGCACGCATGGCGACGGCGAATTTGACCCTTTCGACGTTACCCATACCGTGTCATCTCGACCGGAGCATGACGGTTTTATGTCATGCGGAGTGGAGAGACCTGCAGTTTGCTCTCGCTGGCAATATCGCTCGTACGAGCAAACTGCAGGTCTCTCCACTCCGGCGGCAAAGAGCGCCGCCTCCGGTCGAGATGACAATTTTGCAGGGAGTTCGAAAGATGAATTCACTACATCACGGGAACTGCTTAAAATAGGACCGCCTACGGCGCAGTAGGCGGTCCGAACCACTTCGTTAGTACGTCCGCAAGCCCCACCTGCGCTCCCTCTCCCACCCAGGCCACATAACCGTCGGGCCGGATCAAAACGGCCGCTGGAGCCGCCACTGCCCCCATCGCCGGAAGCTCCCACGAGCCCGCGTGTTTGGCATCGACCACCTGAACGCGATCCTCCCATGAGGTGAGGTCGAAGCCGCCGAGCTCGCCAAGGTTGAGCAGCACCGGTCGAGCCTCGTGCAGCAGGGTGAAGACCCGCAGCGGGCCGTCGGCGGTCACGAGGTCGAGATCGGGCATGCGGCGTCCGAGCAGCGGGTGACCCTCGCCGAGGTCATAATGAATTCCCAGGCCGGACATCTCCGCGACGACTCGTCTGCGCGACTCGTCCGTGCCGAGGAGTTCGGAAACGATGGTCCCCAGGGCCTTGGTAGGTTCGTCCGAACGGCGCAGCGCGCTCTGTGCCATCGTGTTGAGTAATACGCGGGCAGCAACCGGATGGCGCTCTGCGTTATAGGTATCGAGGAACTCTTCCGGCGATGTCCGCTTGACCACCTGGGCCAGCTTCCATCCCAGATTCACCGCATCCTGCACGCCGATGTTGAGGCCCTGTCCTCCCATCGGAGGATGCACATGTGCGGCGTCACCCGCCAGAAGCACCCGCCGGTCGCGATAGGTCGCCGCCTGCCGTGTCATGTCGGTGAACCGGGAGATCGAAACAGGACTATGAATTCCATAGTCGGTCCCGTAGACGGCGATGAGCGCCTCGCTGACGTCGCGCAGGGTGGGTTCGCCGTCGAGCCGCAGCTGCGGCTCAACCAGCACGACCCGGACCGACCCGCCCTCGCCTTTGCCGATCGCATGGGTGCCGACCGCATCCTCATGAAACCCCCACTTGGGCTCCGCAGCCATCCTGGCTTCGGCGAGCAGCCAGCTCGTCGTCGGGTCCCCCCCGGGGAACTCAATGCCGGCTGCCTTGCGAATCAGGCTGCGGCCGCCATCACATCCAACGAGATACTCCGCCCGGAGCGACTGACCGTCGGAGAGCGCGACATCGACGCCGGTATCGTCCTGCGCGAAACCCGTCACCTCACGTTCGCGATAGATCGGCACCGCCAGTTCGCCGACCCACTCGGCCAGGAGGCGCTCGGTATGGTTCTGCCACAGCCCGAGAACGTAGTTGTGCCGGGTAGGAAAGTCGGTGATGTCCAGGGAGATATGGAAGCGCACACAGGGATGTCTCTGTCCCTGCGAGACGAACCGATCGGCAATTCCGCGCTGGTCGAGGAGCTCAAGGGTGCGCGCATGCAGACCGGCCGCCCGCGAGCCAACGAGGTCCTGGCTCGCGCGCCGCTCGACAATGGCGACGTCCACTCCCGCCAACGCCAACTCGCCCGCCAACATCAGCCCCGTCGGACCGCCCCCGGCGATCACCACTGCATGTTCATGCTTCGTCAAAAACGCATTCATGTCGTTCCTCCCATTCCAGAAGGTTCCGACTCTACGTCATGATCCGGGCCTTGCCGCAAGCCCCCCGGTGGGCTATATCTTAATAATGGGGAGAAGAAATACTCTCATTGCTCGTCCTCTTGGCGGATAAGAGCTTGCCCTAGCTCACGACACTCCCCACATCTCCTCCCAGCACCCGTTCATAGATCGCTGCCGTAGCCTCATCGAAACAGCAGAACTCGACGCGCTCCACCCCACACTCATCCGCCAGGTCGCGACACACCCGCACGGCAATCTCCGCAGCCGGCTCTTTGGGATAGCCATAGATCCCGGTCGAGATCGCCGGAAACGCCATCGTCTTTACCCCTTTCTCACGGGCCAGTTCCAGGCAACGCCGGTAGCAGCTCGCCAGCTTCTCCGGTTCTTCGCGCGCTCCCCCGTTCCAAACCGGCCCCACCGCATGAAAGATCCAGCGCGCGGGCAGCCGAAACCCCGGCGTCGCCTTGGCATCCCCGGTCTTGCACCCGTGCAGCTTTCGGCAGGCCTCTACAAGCTCCGGCCCGGCAGCACGGTGGATCGCCCCGTCCACGCCACCCCCTCCGAGCAGCGAACTGTTGGCAGCATTGACGATAGCGTCCACCTGAAGCCTGGTAATGTCGCCCCGCACTACTTTCAACTCCGCCATCGAATCTCCCTTGCGCAATGCCTCTCAGATGCATCAGAATACCCAGCGCGACCGCTCCCGACTTCCGGCTGCACACCTATTTCGCTGCCGAAACTTAACCTAGCTTTCATTTTTGGGCCCAATCTGAGGTCTAGGCTGGAATCAACCAGCATCTATCTTCGATTGAACTCCGCAAGGCGAACCCATTATGGCAACTCCAGTATCTGACCCATCTGTTCTCGCCGCCACCTCCCAGCAAGGCTCCCTGCTCGACAGCAAGCTCGCGCACTCTTCCCCTGGAAAATGGGGCGCGATTGCCTTCGGCATCATGCTGCTCATCGGCCTGATCTACATCGGGACCCATCTGAGCGCGGACCTCTCCGTCGTCCACTCTGCCTCGGTGTTCCCTTTCATCCTGCTGGGCATCGCGCTCTTCATCGCGCTGGGCTTCGAGTTCGTAAACGGCTTCCACGACACCGCGAACGCCGTCGCCACCTGCATCTATACGCACTCGCTTGAGCCTCATATCGCCGTGGTCTACTCCGGCATCATGAACTTCATCGGCGTGCTTCTGAGCTCCGGCACCGTGGCCTACGCCATCGTCACCCTGCTCCCCGTCGAACTGATCCTGAGGGTCAGCAGGGGTTCGGGTTTCGCGATGGTCTTTGCCCTCCTGGTTGCCGCCATCCTCTGGAACCTCGCTACCTGGTGGAGAGGCCTGCCCGCCTCCAGCTCGCACACCATGATCGGCTCGGTCATCGGCGTCGGCGTCGCCAACCAGCTCATTCATGGCCGGTCGGGCCTCAGCGGCGTGGATATGGATCAGGTCATCAAGGTCTTCAAGGCTCTCCTGATCTCGCCCCTGGTGGGCTTCGGCATGGCCGCCCTGCTCTTCTTCTTCTTCAAGCTGGTCGCTCGTGACCCACGCCTCTACAAAGCTCCCGAAGGCACTGCGCCGCCACCGTTCTACATTCGCGCGCTGCTCGTCCTTACCTGCGGTGGCGTCAGCTACTTCCACGGATCGAACGACGGACAGAAGGGCATGGGCCTCATCATGCTCATCCTCGTCGGTACCGTCCCCACGGCCTACGCGCTCAACCACACCGTCGGCCGGAGCGAGGTTCAGACCTTCGCCGCCGTCTCCACTCAGGTAGCCGGAGCGCTGCACAACTATGTAGATCCGACCGCGACCGTCGGCGACACGGGAGCTGAGCTCGAGCGCTTCGTCTCCGACCACAAGTACCAGCCACAGACCATGCTCGCCCTCGAGCAGATGGTCACCGACATCCGCAACGAGGCCACCAACTACGGCTCGCTGGGCAACGTCCCCGCCGGGATGCAGGCCAACGTCCGTAACCAGATGTACCTCACCAGCGCGGCTATCACCCTCCTGCCCAAGTTCGGTCCCAAGCTCTCGGATAACGACACCAAGGTCATCACCAACTACAAGGCCTTCCTCGACAAGTCGACCAAGTTCATCCCCACCTGGGTGAAGGTCGCAGTCGCCCTGGCTCTGGGTATGGGCACCATGATCGGCTGGAAGCGCATCGTCGTCACCGTCGGCGAGAAGATCGGCAAGACGCACCTGACCTACGCCCAGGGCGCCTCTGCCGAGATCACCGCGATGATCACCATCTGGCTTGCCGATACCTACGGTGCCCCGGTAAGTACAACCCACGTGCTTAGCTCCGGTATCGCCGGAACGATGGCCTCCAGCGGCAGCGGCCTGCAGATGTCGACAGTCCGTGACATCGCCCTGGCGTGGGTCTTCACCCTCCCCGCAGCGGCACTGCTCTCCGGTTGCCTGTTCTTCGTCTTCAACAAGATCGCCGGTTAGTTCTCCCTTATGAACAGATCACGGCAGCTTCGGCTGCCGTCATCTGTTTAAGCAGCATCTCAGTTGTAAGTACGGAGAGTGCCGCAACGACTCTGCCGATGCGCGCGGACCAGGCTGGATGTGCGGCGGCGATTGCGCAATCAAACGCCTACCCCAACCCAACGCGATACTATTGCGGATGATGCAAGCAGTAACTTCGGAGGTTGGATGACGACGCAGTACGACTATGGCCGGCGCGGACCGGGAATGTTCTCTGGCCTGGTATTGGCACTCGTACTCGGTGCGGTGGTGCTTGGAATGTTCGTCCACCACGCACGTCAGGGCTTCCCCGGCAAGCTGGCGTCGATGATCACCGGCAGACCGCTGAATGTGGTCTCCGCGCCCATGGTGATCGAGAAAGTGCAGCGGCTGAGCCGCCTGGAGAGCGTCGTCTACTCGCTGGACACCGTGGTTGAAGGCGATAAATCAAGTCCGGTCCTCCCCGACGCGCTCGCCGGAGACCGCATCCTGATGATCGTGCATGGGCAGACGATCGCCGGCGTCGATATGGGCCAGATGAAGCCCGAGGACGTGCAGATTACCGAAGGCGCAGGCGACCGTTCGATCAAGCTCACCCTGCCGCCCTCGCAGGTCTTTCTTACCACCATCGACAACGCGCATACACGCGTCTACGCACGCGACACAGGCCTGTTCGTCGCAGCCGATCCCAATCTCGAAAGCCAGACACGGGCCAAGGCACAGCAGCAGTTGCAGACAGCCGCCCTCTCCGACGGCATCCTCGACGCCGCGTCGAAAAACGCGCGGTCCACGGTAACAGCCATGCTCGAAGGCCTCGGCTTCGAGCACGTCGAGGTGAAGTAGCGCGTGAGAATCTCCAAGTCAGCGGCGCGAGTATTCGAAACCGCGACGCAAGCCCTCGAAACCGCGACGCAAGCCCTCGAAACCGTGCCGCGAGCCCTCGAAACTTTGCCTGGCGCAAGAGCGTATCACCCACATCCTGCGGGATGCATTGCATGACACAGTTAGCCTCGGCCCCGACCGCTTCCATCGCTTTTCCACCCGCTCCGACCTCGACAGGAGAAGCAGCCGCAACTCTGCAACCCACTCCCGTACGCAGCGAACGCAAGCCACCCCTGCCCGCGCTTACAGGTCTCCGCACGCTGCTGGCCCTGACCATTCTGCTCTTCCACTTCACGCCGGCGGGACTGCGCTGGGAGGCCCATCCCTGGCTGTCGCTGTATCCGCTGATCGATATCGGCTACGTCTTCGTCAGCTTTTTCTTTTTGATCTCGGGGTTCATCCTCTCCTACAACTACGCGGACCGGCCCACGCCGCTGAACCCTCTCGACTTCTGGATGGCGCGTTTTTCGCGGCTCTATCCGGTCTACGTGCTGACGCTCATCGTCTCCATCCCGATGCTCATCGCGGAGTGGCACGTCCGCTCGCACACGCAGTTCTACGAAGGCGTCGTGCTGACGCCGCTGCTGCTGCAGGGCTGCTTCCCCCGGCTGGCCACGTTCTGGAATACCGTCACCTGGACCCTCTCCTGCGAGGTGATGCTGTACCTCGCCTTTCCCTGGCTGATGCGGCTGCGCTGGCCGCGGAGCTGGGGCAAGCTCCTGGTGATGCTCGCCATTCTGTGGGTGATCGGAATGATTCCGCACTCCATCTACGTGCTGCACGACCCCGATCAGCTCGGCCATATGGCCGACCGCTACAGCGACGGCTTCTGGATCAACACCCTGAAGTACACGCCACTGCCCTATGTCTGCACCTTCCTCGCGGGGCTGACGCTGGGACGCCTGCACGAGGCGGCAAAACTCGGCGTTCGCGGACGCATGATCGTCGGCCTGTGCGGCTTCGCGGCAGCCTGGTTTGTGACCTATCATCTGGCGACGCGGCTGCCCTACATCATGATCCACGGCGGCCTGCTGACCCCGATCTTCGGAGCCATCATCCTCGGGCTCTCCGGCCCCAGCCCCCTGGCCCGTGTGTTCTCCATTCGACCCCTGGTAGCCATCGGCACTTCGACCTACTGCCTCTACCTGCTGCACTTCAACGTGTTCATCCTGCTCCACCAGAACCATGTGCCGGAGCGATTGCATGTAGCGAGATTCGATCCGTGGATCTCTTATGTGTTCGTCGTACTTCTGGCCATGTCGGTGAGAAAGTTTGTAGAGCACCCGGCACAATTGGCGATCGGAGCCTGGTGGAAGCAAAAACGGGCAGCACAAAAAGAGAGCGCGGCAGCAACGGTCTAAAGTGAAGCCAAACAGCAAACAGGCTGTTGAGGCACAGATCGGCATGGCTTCAGCCATGCCGCAAGTCCAGCGTCGAAGACGCGTACCTCGCTGCCGCAGGCCGGAGTGGAGCCCGAAGGGCGCAACGACTGAATTGCTTTCTTTGGTCGGGGCGAAACAAGCCATAAAATGCACGTATGCGCGTTTGGATTGCCCTGTGTTTCCTTCTGCTCTTCCGCACGCCGGTCTCGGCGCAGCAGCGGCTTATCTATGACGACGATTGCTCGCAGGACGTCGATTGCGTAGCCACGCTGCCCATTCTGCACGCGCTCGCCGACCGCGGCGAGATCAAAATCCTCGCCATGGTCGCCAATTCGGCCAACCCTCTTTCGGCACCTACGCTCAAACTCTTCGCCAACTACGCTGGCCATCCGCAGATGCCCTTCGGTGCGAACCAGAGCCGCGATCCCTCCAACGCACTATGCAGGAAGAACGCCTGTAACGAGAGCCAATGGACGGAGAAACTCGTCGTACGCTTTGATCCCGGCGACACGCGCAGTCACTATCCTGATTGCGTCGAGGTCTATCGCAGCACTCTGTCAAAACAACCACCACACAGCGTAGCCATCGTAGCGACGGGATTCGCGACATGCCTCAATCGCCTTTTAGCCAGCCCCGCCGATGCTGTCAGTCCGCTGAGCGGAGCAGAATTAATCAAACAGAAGGTAAAGCTGCTCTCGGTTATGGGAGGCAAGTATCCAGCGGGAACCGAGTGGAACTTCGAATGCGACGCCCCCGGCTTCCACGCACTCTTCGCGCAGTGGACTCGCCAGCACGGCTATCCGCCGGTCTACCTGAACGGCTTCGCAAACGGCCTCTACATTCTGGCCGGAGCGCCGGCCAAGGCGTCGCCCGCGGTCAATCCCACACGCTATGGACTGCAGCTTGCCAAGACCGATCAGCGTCCCATGTGGGACATGCTCTCCGCCTTGTTCGCGGCGCGAGGCCTGGCTTATCAGGGGACAACCTACTTCACGCAGAGCGCGCCGGGAACAGTGACGGTCGATGCCACCACAGGCGCGGACAGATGGTCCACCGCCGTCGACTCCGGCCACTACGTGCTGACCAACGCCGCCTCGAACGAGACGTTCTCCGCGCTCTTCGACGGCTATGCTCACACGACAGGCTTTCTCGCAAAAGAGCCCGCAACTACCAGCACGAAAAAGTAAAGATAGAGCGGGATCAGGGCTTACGCAAAATTCGCAGCGAGCGGTACGGCCCTTGGCCTGCTGTTTCCGCTACGCGGTCACCAGCGAGCCCAGCTTTTCGCCCTTCACCACGCGGGCGATGTTGCCCTTCTCGCGCATGCTGAAGATGATCATCGGCAGGTTATTGTCCTTGCACAGCGACACCGCGGTCGTATCCATGACCTTGAGGCCCAGCTTGAGGATGTCCATGTAGGTAATCTGCTCGAACTTGACGGCATCAGCGTCTATCTTGGGGTCGGCGGTATAGATGCCATCGACGCTGGTGGCCTTGAGCAGGACCTCGGCGCCGATCTCCATCGCGCGCAGGCTGGCTGCGGTATCGGTGGAGAAGTACGGGTTGCCGGTGCCCGCGGCAAAGATGATGACGCGCCCCTTTTCGAGGTGCCGAATCGCGCGGCGGCGGATGTAAGGCTCGGCGACCTGGTGCATCGCAATAGCCGACATCACCCGGCAGAAGAGGCCCGTCTTCTCAATGGCGTCCTGCAAGGCGATGGCATTGATGACGGTGGAGAGCATGCCCATATGATCGGCGGCGACACGATCCATGTGGACGGCCTGTTCGGCGACGCCGCGAAAGAAGTTGCCGCCGCCGACGACAATCGCGATCTCACAGCCACTGCGGGCGACCTCGGCGATCTCATTCGCGATTGCGCTTACAAAGACAGCGTCGACGCCAAAACCACGGCCGGCGGCCAGGGCTTCTCCGGATAGCTTGAGGAGGATTCTCTTATACATTCTGTTACAAAGTGTACTAGGTGGCGGGTAGCCAGCCAGTGCTGGGGAGTCGTAAAAAAGAACGGGAATGTTGCGAATTGCGCAAAGCGCGTTCCGTGACGCTTCAGCGTCGCGGAGACGGAGGGAGCCGTAGCCTTCAGGCTACGGAATAAGGGCCAGGCAAGAATTGGGCTTTAGCCCCGGGCCGTTTGATCGCGACTGAAAGAAGGCCTGGGTCTAAAGGCCACATCTCTCCTAAGCCCCTATTTCAGGCCGGGAAGATGATAGCCCCGTAAGACTATCGTTTGTCCTATATCCCATTCTTGCCTCATGCCCTTAGAATGTCTGGCATGATCATGCGCAGAGTAGCTGGATTCGGATGCATATTAAGTGCCCTCACCTGGGCTGGCGGGTTCGCGGTTGCACAACAGGCGAAGCCCGAGTTCGGGCCGAACGTCATGGTGTTCAGCCCGTCGATGACGCCTGAGGCCATACAAGCCCAAATAGACAAGGTCTACACCGTGCAACAGCGGAATGAGTTCGGGCCGGAGCGCAATGCCCTGCTCTTTCTGCCCGGCGACTACAAGGTAAACGTCCCGATCGGCTTTTATACCGAGGTAATCGGCTTGGGAGCCTCTCCCGATGACGTACGCATCGCCGGCGATGTACGCGCCGAACCCGTGCGCGGCAACAACGCGACGGTAACCTTCTGGCGTACCGCCGAAGGATTCAGCGTGACCCCGGAGGGCGGCACGATGCGCTGGGCCGTCTCTCAGGCCGCACCCTTCCGGCGCATGCACATTCGCGGAGACATGGTGCTGCACAAGAATGGCGGTTGGGCCAGCGGCGGCTGGATGGCCGATGACCTGATCGACGGCACCGTAGCCGCCGGTCCGCAGCAGCAGTGGATCGCAAGAAACAGTGAGTGGCGCAACTGGACGGGATCGAACTGGAACATGGTGTTCGTCGGCATGGCCCATGCGCCGGATGGCGAGTGGCCTCAGCCTCCGTTCACGAAGATCGCCCAGACCCCCATCGTCCGCGAGAAGCCGTTTCTGCAAGTCGACGCGAAGGGCAACTATAGCGTACGCGTGCCGGAGCTGCGGAAGGACAGCGCCGGCATCACGTGGCACGCCGGCGTAACGCCGGGCAGGAACATTCCTCTCCAGAAGTTCTATATCGCTCGGCCGGACCGCGACACCGCCGCGACGATCAATGTCCAGTTGGCCCGAGGCAAGAACCTGTTGCTGACTCCCGGCATCTATGAGCTGACCGAAGCCCTGCACGTGACCCGCCCGAACACGGTCGTGCTGGGTTTGGGGTTCGCAACCCTCCGCCCGACGCAAGGCACCGCGGCAATGACCACCTCGGACGCAGACGGCATCATCCTCGCCGGTCTGCTCTTCGACGCAGGGACCGCAAAGTCTCCCGTGCTGCTGGAAGTCGGTCCCGCAGGCAGCAAGGCGAGCCACGCCCAGAACCCGATCTCACTGCACGACGTGTTCTTTCGTGTGGGCGGCGCAGCGGTGGGGAGCACTTCGAGCAACCTGACGATCAACAGCAACGATACGATCGTCGACCATACCTGGATCTGGCGCGCAGACCACGGCTCCGGGGTCGGCTGGGACAAGAATCTCAGTGCGAACGGCCTGATCGTCAACGGCGACCGTGTAACGATCTACGGTCTGTTCGTCGAGCATCACCAGGAGTACCAGGTGCTCTGGAACGGCAACCATGGACGGACGTACTTCTATCAGTCCGAAATTCCGTACGACCCGCCCACCCAGGAAAGCTATACCAGCGCTCCGGGCACGAATGGCTGGGCCTCCTACAAGGTTGCCGACAACGTGACATCGCATGAGGCGTGGGGACTGGGCATCTACAGCGTGTTCAGGAAGCCCAACGTCATCCTGACGCGCGCCATTGAAGTGCCGGAACAGCCAGGCGTACGGTTTCACCACATGATCACGGTTGCCCTGGACAAGCTGGGCGAAATCAGCAATGTCATCAACAAAACAGGCGGAGCGACCTCGACAGCCCCGCGCGTGACCCCGAAGGTTACGGACTATCCATAAAACTTAGGGCCCAGGGCTTAGGGTTTAGGACACAGAAGGCGTTCTGAACCCTGAGCCCTGTTCCCTGGGCCCTGTTCCCTGGCGTAGGATGTTGTGCAACAAACAAAATCCTACGCAGACGGAAGGAACTGGAACGATGCAAAGCAGGATTATAGGAACCACCATGCCGGTGCTGGAGGCGCTGCTCCAGCCGGGCGAGTCGCTCATCTCCGAAGCGGGCGAGCTGAGCTGGATGACCCAGAGCATCGCGATGTCGACACACACGCAGATGGCGGGCGGCGGTGGGTTCTTCGGCGCGATCAAGCGCATGGCCGGCGGCGGAACGCTCTTCATGAGCGAATACACCGCGCAGGGCTACCCCGGCGAGGTCGCCTTCGCGACCAAGATCCCCGGGCACATCGTACCGATCGAAGTCGGCCCCGGGCACGAGTTCATGATCCATCGCCACGGCTTTCTCTGTGCTACACCGCAGATTCAGCTCGGCGTCGGCTTCCAGCAGTCCCTGGGCGCGGGCATCTTCGGCGGCGACGGCTTCCTGCTGCAGAAGGTCGCGGGTTACGGTACGGCCTGGCTGGAACTCAGCGGTGAGGTCGTCATTCGCGACCTGCAGCCCGGCGAGACGCTGCGTGTGCATCCCGGCCACGTCGGGGCTTTTCAAGCATCCGTGAGCTTCCAGATCACGCGTATCCAGGGCATTCGCAATATGTTCTTCGGCGGCGATGGCATCTTCCTCGCGGCTCTCACCGGCCCGGGACGCATCTGGCTGCAGACGCTGCCGCTCTCCAACATGGCCCATGCCCTGCAACCCTATCTCTCGAGCGAAGGCAGCGACCGGCGCGTCGGCACAGCAGGAGTTGTAGGAGGAATCGTTGGGTCCCTGCTGGACAACAATCGATAGCGAGAGATCTTGGCCCAACGCTGTTTTGAACGAGGGAATTTGATATACGTTGTGGCCACAGATCTGGCCCAATTTGCATCAAACGCTTTGTTACAAACCAATAAAAATAATAGAGGAGCACGTCATGGATGAAACACCGAACGGCCAGCCTCAAGATCCCGGTACCGACCCTTCCTGGGGAGCCCCCAACCCCAATTATCCGCCCCCATCCGCGCAGTACTCACCGGTTCAACCCGTAGCCGAGGGCCTGAGCGACAACATGGCCGGAGCACTGGCCTACGTCACGATCATCCCGGCGATCTTCTTCCTCGTAGTGGCTCCCTATAACCAGAAGCCCTTTATCAAATTCAATGCCTTTCAGTGTCTTGGTCTGGCGCTCGTATGGTTCTGCATTGGCTTCATCTTCGTCATTCCGGTTTTCGGTTGGGTTATCGGAGGAATCGGCAATCTCGCAGTGATCGTGTGCTGGCTGCTCTGCATCATCAAAGCGTCGCAGGGTAGCGTATTCAAGCTTCCGGTCATCGGCGACTTCGCAGCCCAGCAGTCCGGCTATCGGGTCTAGGGTGTGCCATCAAACTGCAAACGCGGAGTACGGCGAGTACGCTAGGTTGACGCAAAGGAAACTCTGCGCAGACTTAGCGTACGTTGCGCACTCCGCGTTTGCAGTTTGGATTAGCACGGCAGCTACCGCCGCGACTTCCGTCTCTGGAAGAGCCTTTCGATAAATCGCCATTGCAGTTGCAAGAAGGGCCAAGTAGACTCGCTGGCATGATGCGACTCCTCCCCTCCTTCTCTACTGGTCTAACAGTCGCCCTGTTGGGCGCGTGTGCTGTTCCGTGTGTGTCCCAGGACTGGGCCAAAACCATGCTTGCCAAGAGCCCTCGGCACGGTGAGTACGTCACCATTCAAGAGTCCAATGGCCGAGCGCTGCAGGCGTTTGTTGTGTACCCCGAGGTCAAGGACAAAGCCCCCGTTGTTGTCCTGATCCACGAGATCTTTGGACAGAGCGACTGGGCCAAAGAGATGGCCGACGAACTCGCAGGCGCAGGCTACATCGTCGTGGAGCCGGACCTGCTGAGCGGCTTTGGCCCTCCGATGACAGGCGTGCCTGCCGATGCGGCAAAGTCTACCCAGGCTGCCGGAGCCACCGCTGCGGCAAAGGGGACATCCGCACAAGCAGCGGAGGATCACTCCCACATGAACATGCCCGCGCCATCAGCGGGAGCAGCCTACATGGCGATGTCGCCCGGTGGTACCGCGGCGTTTCCCGACCAGAATGCAGTCGTAAAAGCAGTGTCGGCACTCGACGCGAATGTTGTGACAGGCGACCTCGATGCGGCTGCTGATTATGGCAAGAAACTGCCCTCGGCGAACGGCAAGTTGTATGTGGCAGGGTTCTGCTGGGGTGGCGGCAAGACATTTCTCTTCGCGACACATCGCAAGGATCTGAGCGCAGCCTTCGTGTTCTATGGCCCTCCGCCACCAGCCGACGCGATGCCGAGTATCACCGCTCCGGTCTACGGTTTCTACGCGGGCAACGATGCACGCATCACCGCAACGATTCCGCAGACCCAGACCGACATGAAGGCCGCAGGCAAGACCTATGAACCGGTGACCTACGATGGTGCAGGACACGGCTTCATGCGCGCAGGCGAAGCTCCCGACGCCAACGCACCTAACAGCGCAGCGCGAGCAGCCGGGTTCCGGCGGCTGGTCGATCTACTGGGCGGCGTGCGGTAGCTTGATGAGTCATTCCTCGTAGCGCTGAAGCGCACCCCGTGCGCTTCAGCGTCGTGGGGCGGAGGGTAAGGGAGGCAACCGCCTTTAGGCCACGGAATTAAGGGCAGGCAAGAATTGGGCTTTAGGTAGTGTCTGACGAATCCGAGATAGCGGGTTTTGCTTTTGTCTTTGCTTCTGAGATAGGTCCGGGCTTCAGCCCCTGGGATAGGCTTTCCTCACCGCAGGCAGAAATGCCAAGCGAGAGAGGAAAGCTTGTCCCAGGGGCTGAAGCCCCTCCGTATTCGTCCCGTCATGCCCGGACTAAAGCCCGGGCCTATCTCAGAGACAACAGCAAAAACGTAGTCGTCGATTCGTCAGACACTAGGGCATGTCCTCTAATTATTATTTTGGGTTAGAGCTTGAGCCGTGCACATAGCTTGCTGTGGCTCGGATCGGAAGGGCCCGGCTTCAGCCCGGCCGCACACGTGGGACACCAACCCTCTTCCACTCTGCCGAAGGCTGAAGCGGAGGCGTAGCCGGAGCGACTGAATTGCTTTTGGTGCTGCCAAGACTGTTCAGGGTTCACAGGGATGTATCCGTGGCGAGGGTGGGCGATTTCGCCACGACCAAAGAAGGCAATTCAGTCGTTGCGCCCTGCGGGCTTCGCTCCAGCCTTCGGCAGAGAGGTATGGGCCTTCGACTCGAGGTTTACGGCACGGTTGAAACCGTGCCCTTCCGCTCCGTGCCTCAACAAACTGTTTGCACGGTTCGATTTCGCTTCAGAAGCAGTTTGATGACAGACTCTAGCAACCAAGACAAACGCCCCAGCCTACGGCTGGGGCGTTTGTCTTGCGGCTTTCTGTTCTAGTTGACAATGACCGACTGCGCATGGGCATGGTTGCCATTGGCCACTGCTGTAACGCAGGAAGGATCAGTTCCGGTCGGGAACGGGGTGTTGTCGATACCCGACAACTGACCCGTGTTCGCATCGATCTTCTCACCCGAGATACTGCCATCGCGCAAGTTCGACGTATAGAGGTAAAGGCCTAGCGCCGGCTCAACTGTAACGCAGGTTGGAGAAGTACCCACAGTCGCAGCGCCGGTAGTGGCTACACCGCTAAGCGAACCATCCCCAATGTTGATGGCGAAAGCACTCACCGTATTGGAGTTTTGGTTCGCGGTATAGATGAATTTGCCGCGCGGCTCGATGGTCAGGTTTACAGGGAAAAGTCCAGTGCCGGTGCCAGTGCTGAAGGGGCTGGTGACCAGCGGCGTCAAACCACCCGCGGTTGGCCCAGCTCCATTAATCCCATAACCGAGGATTGCATTCGAGGCCTTGTCTGTTACATACACGTACTTTGTAGTCGGCTCGACCACGATAGAACTCGGCTCTACGCCCGCCTTAACGCCCGTGCAGGCAGTTGGAGAAGTTGTCGTGCAACTGGAACCAGGCAGCAGGGTCAAAGCACCATTTGTCTGGTTCTCCTGGAAGCCAATCACCGAGGGGCCTGTTGTCGATGTTTCCGCATCGACGACATAGGCGTACACGCTGGAACTGGTAGCGCCGCTCAGGATCGTCGGATTCGAGATCGCGATAGAAACCGGGTTATTACCAACATTTACATTGATCGCCGTACCCAGGCTGCCAACGTCGCTGCCCGACTGGGTGATCGGGAAGATTGTGATGCCGCCTGGTCCGGGCGAAGCCGAACCGAAGCCCGTCTGAAACTGATAGGTCACATACAGATAGGATCCGGTAGAGTCGATGGCCGCCGCTGTCCCGAAGCTGCCGGTAAGATTATAAGTGTTCTGTCCGTAGAGCTTGCCGTCCGTACCAATGGCGAACTCCGTTACAACACTGTCTCTCTGACTGACAACATACAAGAAATTGCCGTCCGGAGTAACGGCCACAGCTACCGGATTGGTGCCCGTTCCTGAGAACGGGGAACCATTGATCTGCGTCAGGGCTCCGCTCTGGTAATCGACAGCATAGGCTGAAACCGTCGCGTTTTGCGATGAGATGGAGTAGACATACGCCACGGTGTAGTCGCGGCTGCACGCTGTAGAGCCAAGCCCTATTGCCAGTGACATTCCCGTGGCCAGTGCCGCGCGACCGATGCTTTTCAACTTCATGGGGCTTCCCTTGCGTCCGGCCGCCGTAGCGGCCCCTTGTTGAATACCGGCCTTAAAGACCGGGGAACTTAAATTTCTCTACGGCAGGCCAGGCCTGCCGTAGAGTCTTTCTCTTTAGTTGACTGCGCCGCTGAATCCCAGGCACGTCGCCTGCCCCGTAGCCGTAAAGGTTGAGCCTCGAGACAGGGCACTCAAATTGCCTGTAGTCGGATCAATCACCTTACCAGTCACAGTGCCATCGTTGTGGTTGGAGATATAGATGTACTGACTCGATGCATCCTCCACCATACAGACCGGCCCAGACCCCGTCGTGAAGGGGGCACCGGCAATCGGGGACAACTGGCCGGTCGTCGTGTTGATCGTAAATGCCGACATCGAACTGAAGGCCGTACCCACAGTCGTGTTGGTAGTGGACTGATTCAGGACATACAGATACTTGCCGCTGATGTCGACGAGCGAGTAGTCCGGATTCAAAGTTCCAGCGAAGTTCGGCTCAATACCACCGGTAACGGAATTCAGATTGCAGTTCGTGCCAACGGTGTATGGGAAGACACGCCCCGCATCAGCACCGTTATCCGTGTCCGTTATATAGGTGTACTGACCATTCCCGTTGATGGAGGAGGCGGAAAGCGTGCCAGTCGTCTGAGTCTGCGGTCCAGTGAAGCTAAGCTGTCCAGTCGAGCTATTGATGCTATACGGCGAGACCGTCTGGTCTGCAGTGTTCAAGGTAAGAAGGCAACTGCCCGTGGTCTTCATCATGATAGGAGCTACGCCCACTTTGAAGAAGGTCGGCGCAGCGCTACCCGGAGGAATCGACTGCGTATTCTGAATCAGCGTCAGGCGCCCCGTGTTCGGGTCAGACTGAAAGACCGTGATCGAACCGGTGCCATCTGTATTAGCAGTCGGAACACCAGAACTATCAACAGGACCCGGTGAGTACTTGTCGAGCACATACAGGAAGGTACCACCACCATCGAACTGCGCCCACATGGGAACAAAGCCCTGGCTCTCATAGTTCGAGAGGTAGGTCAGCGCGCCGTCACCACCAACAGAGAACACCGAGATGCCACTGGAAGTTCCCTTGCCAGCCTGGCTTCCGCCTGTGCCCTGGTTAATCACATAGACAAACCGTCCGCCAGACTTTACCACCATCATGACGGGATTCGTTCCGTTCGACGAGACTGGAGAGCCAGCAATCGAGGTCAGGTTGCCGGTAAAATCGTCCACTTTAAAGCCAGCGATCTGGTTGAACTGCTGCCCTAGAACCCAGACGTATCCGATGGTGCCGCCGCCACAGGCGGTCATGCCTAATCCTAACGCCACCGATGCCAACAAGGCCATCGCTAAACGGCCATACAAACTCAACTTCATGCGCTTCCTTCATCACCCGTCTCGCCGCCGGTTAGAGCGTTCGAGATCCGGGGAAACCGTCTCGGGGAGGAGTACGAACCTTCGTCTGATTGTAGAAGGTAGTCGGCCTTTATGCCAATTTTCATAGCAGGAAAGAGCAAAGACAGGAAACAGGAAGTAGGAAACGGCAAACAGTTAAACAACAGGGGCCGCCGATCACTCGGTGGCCCTGTTGTACCTGTTTCCTATTTCCTGCTTCTTACCAGACGCGGCAACCGCCGCTGGCGGGCATCATTGGTTGACCGACCTTGCAACCGAAGGCTTTGCCGAACTCATCAAAGTTCTGCACTACCCCCTTCACGCGCCACTGTCCGGAGCTGTGAGGATCGGTCTTGGCGCCCACGCGTGCCGCCTGCTCGGTCTTGTTCTCGCACCATACCTGGCCGAAGGAGATAAAGAAGCGCTGCGCCGGTGTATAGCCGTCGATCTTCGCCTCTTCGGCATCCTTGCCTTCCTTCGCCAGCACGCTCTGCAACGCCTGGAAGGCGATGCGGATGCCGCCGTTGTCAGCAGTGTTTTCGCCGAGCGTCAGATGGCCGTTCAGGTTTTGTCCCGGAGCGACCTCGAAGCCGTCATACTCCTTGGCCTCGCACTCGGTACGGTCTTTGAACTTGGCGAGATCGTCGTTCGTCCACCACTGGTTGACGTTGCCGTGCAGGTCGTACTTGGCGCCCTGATCGTCAAAGCCATGCGTCATCTCGTGGCCGATCACCACACCGATTGCGCCGAAGTTCACAGCCGGGTCCTTCGAGTTATCGAAGAACGGAGGCTGCAGAATGCCGGCGGGAAAGTTGATGTCGTTCTGCGGCGGGTTGTAGTAAGCGTTGACGGTCGGCGGTGTCATGCCCCACTCCGTCTCATCGACGGGCTTACCGTACTTGGAAAGATTACGGTTGTATTCGAAGATCTCGTTGCGCTGGACGTTGCCCAGCAGGTCGTCACGCTTGACCTCAAGCTTCGAGTAGTCGCGCCAGTGCGCGGGATAGCCGATCTTGTCGCGGATCGAATCGAGTTTCTTCTTGGCCTCCACCTTGGTCTCGGGGCTCATCCACGGAAGCTGCGCGATGTCCTGCGCCAGAGCCGCCTCGAGTGCATGGACGAGGTTCTCCATGTTGTCCTTGGCATCAGGCGGGAAGTTCTGCTTCACCCAGTCCTGGCCAACGGCCTCGCCGAGAGCGCCGTCCGTGAGGCGCGTGCAGCGCTTCCAACGCGGCTGCTCCTCTTTCTGTCCCTGCAGGGTAGCGCTGAAGAAAGCGAAGTTCTCTTCCTGGAACGGAGCGGAGAGTAGCGGTGCCGCACCGTGCAGCGTGTGCCAGCGCAGGTAGCTCTTGAGCGAAGAGAGGCTCTCGGTGTCGAGAACGGTGTTCACAGTCGTGAAGAAGCCGGGCGAGCTGACATTGACCGTCGGAACGCTGCCCATGCCGATGCCCGCAAGAAACTGCGGCCAGTTGTAGTCCGGGGTGAGCTTTTGCATCTCGGCGATGGTCATGATGTGGTAACGCTTGGCCGGATCGCGCATCTCAACGCGGTCCATCGATCCCTTGGCCAGCGCGACTTCAATGCGCATCACATTGTCGGCTTCCGTAGCCGCCTTTTCGGGAGTGTCGCCCAGCAGCACGAACATCTTCGTCACGTGGTCGACGTACTGCGCACGAATCTTCACAAAACGCGCGTCAGGATTCAGATAGTAGTCGCGGTCGGGCAGAGAAAGCCCGCCCTGGCCGGTGCTCAGGATCTGCTTGCTCGAATCCTTCTGGTCCTGGCTGACGCCCACACCCAACAGCTCGCCGCCGCCGTGCTCCTTGAAGAGAGCGATGTTCAGTGCCGCAAGCTCCTTATTGCTCTTGAGCCCTTCAATCATGGCCAGTTCAGGCTGCAAGGGCTTGGCACCAAGACTATCGACCAGGGCAACGTTCATGCAGGCGGCAAAATAGTCGCCGTACTTCTTCTGCAGCGGCGTCTTCGGCGCATCGGCAGCAACCTTCAGCTCGGTATAGAGCAGATAGTTGTTGCGATCGGAGAGTTCGTTGAAGCGTCCCCAGCGTACCTGGTCGGCGGGAATAGGATTGTCCTTCTTCCAGTTGCCGCAGGCGTATTGGTAGAAGTCGGTGCAGGGATCGGCGGTCTTATCGATAGCCGAGACATCGAAGCTGATGGGTTTCTTGGGAGCAGCGGTCGGGCCGGAAGAAGCATCGGCGCTAGCAAGGTTCTGGGCCAAACACAGTGGAGCGGCCAGGGCGAGCAGACAGGCAGGAACAAACGTGCGCATGGAACTCCTTGAAAAAACAACAATCAACGCTATGCCAGAGAGCATACCTCCGAAAAGGTTCTCTTCGATAGAGCGAAGCTAACGGTTGTTTCGAGGACGAACAGGGAGAAGGGAAAGTTGCCCGGCGGGTGCCTTTGTTTTTGTCATTCTTTTGTCACGCCCAACAGGGAGGCAGAAAGGCAAAGCAAAATTGCCAGACTAGGCAATGTCTCAAACGGCCATTCGGGATGGGGATCGAGCCGTGCAAATCGCTTCTTGCCGGAAGAACCGGAAGGGCCTGGCTTCAGCCAGGCCGTAGGAGTGAGGCACGATCCCCTTCCACTCTGCCGAAGGCCGGAGCATAGGCGTAGCCGAAGCAACTGAATTGCCCTCCTCTATGCCGTCAAGACTGCGAGGGGCTCACCGGGATATATCCGTGGCCGGCGCGGCTTGTTTCGCCATGACCAAAGAAGGCAATTTGGTCATTACGCCTGCGGGCTTCACTCCAGCCTTCGGCAGAGTTGAAGCGCCTTTGAATGATGCTTTGGCGGCACGGTTTCACAGGCTGCGGAAAAAGGGTGTTACCGCTGCGTGTTTGTTCCTGTAATGAAGGAAGAGGGTTTTTCAGCCTTTGCTTTTGTGGGTGTAACGCGGT
>NZ_JACHIO010000017.1 GCF_014203225.1 Granulicella mallensis
CCCTTGTGTGCCATGAGCACGAATAGAAGTCTGTACGCAATCTGTTCGCAAAATACCCCTGGACAACTACGCCTCTCTTCATAGAAGGATGACGATTCTGTGGGGAAACGCAAAACAAAAACAAAAGCTATGCGTGCAACGAGTTTGGTTTCGCTCTATCTCCGATTCATTAGACACGACCTAAAGCTTTGCGAATAGCTTAGGAGAACAAGGATACGGAGCCGAACTCCAAAGGAGCTCGGCTTCGTAATCACTTACTGCAGGCTGATCTCCTTCGTCAGCGGCAGCTCCGCCGACGAGCCGCCAACCATCACCCGATAGCTTCCTGAAGGCCGCACAAACTTCTTGGCAGCCTCATCCCAGATCGAGAGATAAGTGGGGTTAATCGCCAGACGAATGAACTTGCTCTCCCCCGCAGCCAGTTCGACCTTCTGCCAGCCGATCAACCGCTTCGGCGGCTCCCCTGCCGACTCGGGCAGCGACGCGTAGACCTCTGCGATCTCAGCCCCGGCCCTGTGCCCGGTGTTGGCTACCGTGAAACTGACGCTGGAACCGTCCGGCGAAACGGTCAATCCTGAATAGCTGTAGCTCGTGTAGGACAATCCAAAGCCAAACGGAAATAGTACCGGCTTGTGCTCGGCGTCGTACCACTTGTAGCCGACCTTAACTCCCTCGCTGTAGTCCACCTTGAAGGAGAGCGTTCCATTCCTGGATCCGGCAGGCGGCTTGGCGACCGTCGGACGCGGCAGGTCGGCCTCGCTCCGAGGGAAGGTCATCGGCAGCTTGCCGCTGGGGTTTACGTCGCCAAAGAGCAGGTTCGCGACGGCATCCGCGCCCTTCGATCCGGCAAACCACGCCTCCAGGACAGCACCCGTCTTCTCCAGCCAGGGCATCGTCACGGCGGTGCCGGTTTCCAGCACAACAATCGTATGCGGGTTAGCAGCGGTGACTGCTTCGATCAACTTGTCCTGCTCATTGGGCAGCGACAGGTTCGGCAGGTCGAAGTCCTCGGCCTCCCACTGCCAGGCAAAAATCACGGCTACGTCTGCGGCCTTGGCCTGCGCCACGGCCTGAGCGATGTTCTCTCCGGAGGCAAAGCTGAACTTCGCTCCAGGAGCTTTGGCCCGCAACGCCTCCAGGGGAGAGGTTGGGAACCAGACCTTGCGCTTCCACTCCCCGCCGGCCTGATCGCCCGGAGCGTCGACCTGCGCCGAACCTCCGCCCGAGATCATGCCGGTGTCCGCATGAAAGCCGATGACTGCAACCGACTGGAGCTTGGCCGAGTCCAGCGGAAGCAGATTCCGTTCGTTGCGCAGCAGTACCGATCCCTGCTCGGCGATGTGCCGCGAGGTGTCGAAGCCTGCCTGCACATCGACGACGCCCTTCCGCGGTGGATCATCGACGATCCCGCTCGCGAACTCCGCCCATAGGATGCGGCGGACGTGATCGTCAATCTCAGTCATAGGCACACGCCCGGCCTGCACGGCAGTCTTCAGCGAGTCGCCATAAAAGCTCGCCCACTCCTCTTCATTGTCCAGACCGGCGGCGGAGGCCTTCTCCGTGCTGTGTGTTCCACCCCAGTCGGAGACGACGAAGCCCGGGAAGTTCCACTCCTTCTTCAGGACGTCGGTCAGCAGGTAGCGGTTCTCGCAGGCGTAGTCGCCGTTGACGCCGTTGTAGCTGCACATCACGGCATCCGGATGGCCGGTCTTGACGCCGATCTGGAAAGCCAGCAGATCGCTCTCGCGCAGGGCTCGTTCGCCGATCCGGGCGTCGACCACCTGCCGGCCGCTCTCCTGATCGTTCATGGCGTAGTGCTTGATGTCGGAGATGACATGCTGCGCGCCCTCGCAGCGAATGCGATTGCCGACCAGTGTTCCAGCCAGCACGGGATCTTCGCCCATGTACTCGAAGGTGCGTCCGTTGCGCGGCTCGCGGGTCAGGTTCACGCCACCGCCCAGCGTCATGTTGTAGCCCTGTGCGCGAAGCTCGCGGCCAATCAGGGTGCCATAGCTGCAGGCAGCTTCAGGGTCCCAGCTTGCAGCCGAGGCCAGGTTCGAGGGCAGCGCCGTCGAGTAGCGGCCATTCATCGCGCTGTCGCGCACGCCATAGGCTGCGTCGCTCATCTGGATCATCGGGATGCCAAGCCGCGTAGGCGTGATGACGAGTCCGGCACCGCCGTTGAACAGTCCGTGCACCTCTTTGAACTCCGGATGCAGATTCTTCGAGCCCGCCATACCCTCGCCATGCAGCATGGAGATCTTCTCGTCGAACGTCATCTGCTGCAGTACAAGTTCGGCTCGTTTTTCAGGAGACAGTTGAGGATTCATCCACGGCTGCGATT
Organism: Granulicella mallensis; assembly: GCF_014203225.1. Taxonomy (GTDB): domain Bacteria; phylum Acidobacteriota; class Terriglobia; order Terriglobales; family Acidobacteriaceae; genus Granulicella; species Granulicella mallensis_A. The sequence continues at coordinate 2,345 of NZ_JACHIO010000017.1, forward strand.
TGTCTACGGACTTCTGCTGTGCTCCCAGCAGACCCGTTGTGGTGCAGAGCATTGCTGCGGTGAATACAGCTGTTGCGGTAAATCGAATCCTCATCCTTTTTCTCCTGACACCTGATCCTGCAAAATTTGTTTCAACAAAGGATAACCGTTTGACTCAAGGGTAATCACCTCTACCGCAAACAAAAATGCATCGGCGCGACCCAAACCAGTCCTGGGAGGCCCCAGACCGGTCCGGATCGCGCCGATGACGTTGGATTCGTACTACTGGTTTACGCCGCTGGCCAGGAAACCGCCATCGATCACGAGGATCTCACCGGTCACAAATGTTGCAGAATCCGAAGCCAGATAGATCGCTCCTCCGACCAACTCCTCGGTCGCACCGAAGCGCCCCATCGGAGTGCGCATGCGCAGTTCCTTGCCACGCTCGCTCTTGTCGAGCAGCTCGGCGTTGAGGGCCGTGCGGAAGACGCCCGGAGCAATCGCGTTCACGGTCACACCCTGCGAGGACCACTCCACCGCCAGCGAGCGCGTCAGCGAGCCGATTGCGGCCTTCGAGGCGGCATACGCCGCAACTTCCTTGAGAGCCACGAAGGTGTTGAGCGAAGCGATGTTGATGATGCGTCCGTAGCCGCGCTCCAGCATGTGCCGGCCGAAGATCTGGCAGGCGCGCAGCGTTCCGGTCACGTTGGTGTCCATGATCGACTGCCACTCGTCTTCGGGGAAATCGACCGTCGGGGCGCGCTTGATCTTACCCGCGCAGTTGATCAGGATGTCGACCTTGCCAAACTCCTTGATCGTGCCAGCACACAGTGCTTCCAGGCTGGCGCGATCGGCAACGTCGGAGGTCAGGCGCAGAGACTTGCGTCCCGTCGCCTCGATCTTCTTCGCAGCCTCGTCCACCTGCTCGGCACGGCGTGAGCTGGCAACCACATCGGCTCCAGCCTCGGCCAGGCCGATGGCCATCGCCAGGCCAATTCCCGATGTTCCGCCAACGATAACGGCAGTTTTTCCTGTCAGATCCAACGGCTTATATCCCATGACTTCTCTTGCTCCCCTTACTTCTCTATCGGTTGATCCACAGCCGTCAGGCCTGCGGTGAAACGTGCTGCAAAATCTGTTCGACGACCTCTTCCGGCGGGCGGTCGTTGACGACGCGCAAGGCGTCAGCGGGCGGCTCCAGCGTAGCCAGTTGGGTCTCGAGCAGCTTCGGATTCATGAACTCATGCTTGCGGGCGGCGAGGCGTTCGGCGATCAACTCACGCGAGCCGTCGAGCAGCACAAAGGCGACGCTTCCCTTTGGCATATCCGCGGCCAGCGTCGCGCGGTATTTTTCCTTGAGTGCCGAGCAGGCCAGTACACCGCCCTTGCCGCTGTTGTGCCAGCCGCGCAACAGCTTATTCAGCGTCTCCAGCCAGGGCTGGCGGTCGTCGTCGTTCAGCGGCTGACCGGAGGCCATCTTCTGCTTGTTCGCCAGCGGATGGTAGTCGTCCGCGTCTGCAAAGACAGTTCCCGTTCGCTTCGCAAGCAGTGAACCGATGGTCGTCTTGCCTGACCCGCTCACGCCCATCAACACGACAATCATCGACGCCCTCGTATCTGTAAAACCGTTTGAACTCTACGATAGCAGCCCTACAACACGCAAGGCGCGGGCCAAAGCCTGCGCCCCGCAAGAATTGTTTACTGACCGAGGAACACGGGACGAATGTGCCGGTCGAAGAGGTTCGTCGTCACGTTCTTCGCCACCACTTCCTCGTTCGCATCGAGAGCGTTCAGGTAGCGGTCGCCCATCTTGGCCGCGATCTTGAAGCCGACGTGCAGCAGTTGCCGGAAGCTCGGGTTGTAGGCCGGGTTGCCCTGGTCGTGGCGCAGCGCGGAGGTGAACTGCACGCTCGTCCAGCCCTCGACCACCTCAGGCTTGGGCAGCTTGGCATCGTCGATGTCGATCACCGTCGCATAGGGCGCGCGCAGCTCGTCCGAGTGAGCATAGGCCTCGCGATAAACCTCTTTGGCTATGTCCAGGCCGGTTCCGCCCGCCTCGGCCAGGCCGATCAGCTCTTCGAGCCACGTCGTTCCAGCGGTCTTCAGGTGGACCCCGGCGTTGAACTTCTTCACGCCTTCGTGGATCGCCTTGTAGATCGAGAACTTGTCCGAGCCCGAGTGAACGCTGAGCTTCAGGTTCTCGGGCAGGCCATAGGTCTTGATGGCGAACGCAATCGCCGCCAGGTCTTCCTCGAACTCCTTGGTGAACTGCGCGACATCGCCGACGTAGTCCACGCCCTTATTGAACCGTCCGGTAAACTTCGGGGCGATCGTCTGGATGGGAATCTTCTCGTCCGCGATGGCGGCGAGGATGATTAGCAGCTCAACCGGTGTCTGGGGGAAATCAGTCTCGTCCATCGAGACTTCAGGAACGAAGTTGCCCTCACCCTTCTTCTCCACGAGGTAGCGGTAGATCCTGCCCGCGTCCTGCACGGCCGCGAGGAACTTGTTCGCGACGCCCGTCACGAAAGCGGCGTCCGTCTTGAACGGCTCGGCGATGTGCGGGATCGTTACTTCACCGATCAGTTCAGGATGCCGCTGAACGAAGGCGGCAACGTCCTCCGGCTTAGCTGCCTTACCGATCTCCTCGGCGACATCCAGCGTAAAGAAGTCGCACGGAGCGATGAAACGATCGACAGTCTTCAGGTTGATGTGGTCCGCGTCGAGAAAATAGGGTTTGGTCCAGCCCAGCTCCTTGACCGCGGCGTCGGCGGCAATACGGGTCTGACTGGGTTCCGTGCCGATGATCATGTGCTCACGGTTGGACTTATTCCAAACCGGCACCACTTCTACCCCAAATTCGCCAGCCTTGATGCAGGCCGCCAACTGCGCCTTCGCCTGATGCGCAAACCTGTCTCCAACACCCACCGAAAACTTCGGCAGCTTCATGCCCTTGCTCATGGTCGTCTCCACTCCGTCACCGAACGCCTTGGCGTTCATCATCGTGTGACAGAATACCCATTTCCAGTCAGACAGCGCAAATACGGGTCAGACAGGAATGTCGGGAAAGCGAGAATGTCGAGGCCGTCAGGGAGGCGGAACAGGGGTTCCAGAGGGTGGGCCTTAGCCCCGAAGGGGCGATGCCCTTCCCAAAATCGTGCAGAAAGCACTTGCTTTTGCTTTTCTGGTTGTCATTCCGAGCGTAGCGAGCGAACCTGCTGTCTCCCGCTCTTTGTTCGTAGGACCTAAACATATGAACTGCAGGCGAAAGAGGCCGCTTTGTGGCGACGCGTGACGTTTGTAATAGCACTGGCGAAAAATGGGAGACAGCAGGTTCGCTCGCTGCGCTCGGAATGACAACCAGAAAAGCAAAAACGGGCAAAGACCTGAATGGAAATCCGATCCTTGCCCGCCCTGATTCCGTGGTCCAAAAACTATAGCTCTCTTCGCGACGACCCTAAAGCTTGTAGGCCTTCCGCACCAGGTTCACCGTAAGATCCTGCGCCAGCTCAAACGCCTCGCTCTCGTCCAGGCGATGCTCCGCGACAAGCTTTCCAAGGAAAGCGCAATCCACGCGGCGAGCCACATCGTGCCGCGCGGGAATCGACAGGAACGCACGCGTATCGTCGTTGAACCCGACCGTGTTGTAGAAGCCTGCCGTCTCGGTGGCCTGCTCCCGAAAGCGCGTCATGCCCTCCGGCGAATCGTGGAACCACCACGGCGGGCCCAGGCGCAGGCAGGGATAGTGCCCGGCCAGCGGTGCGAGTTCCCTGCTGTACGTCGACTCGTCCAGCGTGAACAGGATGAACGTGAAGCCGGGCTCGTTGCCGTACTTCGAGAGCAACGGTCGCAGGCTGCGGACGTACTCCGTGGGCGACGGAATATCCGCGCCTTTGTCGCGACCGAACTTCTCGTAGACATGCGGGTTGTGATTGCGGATCGCGCCCGGATGCAGTTGCATCGTAAGGCCATCCTCCACACTCATGCCCGCCATCTCGGTCAGCATCTGCGCCTGGAAGAGCTCCACATCACCGGGGTTGGTCTTGCCGGTGTAGATACGTTCGTACAAGGCCGTAGCTTCGTTGAGCGAGAGGTCTGCGGTCATCGCCGTGAGATGGCCGTGATCGGTCGCGGTCGCGCCATTCTCCTTGAAGAAGGCACGACGCTTGCGCAGCGCGCTCAGGTAGCCCTTCCATGAAGAGACATCTTCGCCGCTTACTTCGCCGAGCTTCTTCAGGTTGTCCTGGAAGCCGAGGTACTCGGCATCGACGACCGCATCCGGGCGGAAGGTCGGCAGCACGCGGCCCTTCCAGCCGGAGGCCTTGATCTTGCGATGATGCTCCAGCGAATCGACTGCAGCGTCCGTCGTAGCGATCACCTCGAGATTAAACCGCTCATACAAGGCTCGCGGCAGGAACTCGGGCGTTCGCAATTTCTTGTCGATCGCGTCGTAGTATTCGTCGGCGTTCTCAGCGCTGAGACGCTCCTTCAGTCCAAACTGCTCCGCGAAGGCGAAGTCGATCCAGAGACGCGTCGGCGTCCCGCGAAACAGAAAATAATTGCGCGCGAAGAGACGCCAGACCTCGCGCGGGTCGGCCGACTGTTTGCCGTCCACCTGCGGAATGCCCAGCGACTCGAGCGAGATCCCCTGCGAGTACAGCATGCGGAAGATGTAGTGATCCGGTTGAATAAAAAGCGCCGTGGGATTCGGAAAAGGCTGGTTATCGGCAAACCACTGCGGGTCGGTATGGCCGTGCGGGCTGATGATCGGCAGGTCGCGTACAGTCTCGTACAACTTTGCAGCGACCGCTCGCGAAGCGCTCTCCGCCGGAAAGAGTCTATTTTTGTCCAACATGAATTCGCGTCCCTTCGGGCTTAACGTCTCAAGAGCCCACGCTGGAAGCGTATCAAACTCGAGCCACTTCGGTCAGACAGGTGCTATCACAGCCGCTCCCGGCATCTCATCTATTGCTCGTAACATTGCGATGCTACTCTACTGAGGTTTGACACTTTGGAGTCCCGATTGAACACCCTCTCTTCTTCGCCAATTCCGGTCGCGACAGCGGCGGCACTGACAACCGAACAGTTTTTCAGCCGTGTCCATGAGCTTTCCCCCAGGATTGCGGTCTTCGACTGCGACGGAACACTGTGGTCCGGCGATGCCGGCTCTTCCTTCATGCGCTGGACGATGGACACCGGCCTGCTCTCGCGCGAGGCCACCGAGTGGCTCAACAGCCGCTATGTCGAGTACAAGCGCGGCACGGTCTCCGAGATCGCCATCTGCGGCGAGATGGTGCAGATCTACCATGGACTGCGCGAGACCGAACTGCGCAGCGCAGCCGCCGAGTTCTTCCGCAATCACGTCGAACGCAATATCTTTCCCGAGATGGCCGAGCTCGTAGCCGCACTGCAGGACAACGGCGTGGAGATATGGGCTGTGAGCTCGACCTGTGACTGGGTCATCGAAGAGGGCGTGCGGCGCTTCAACATCCCCGCTAATCGCGTGCTTTCGGCCCGTGTAGCGATTGAGAACGGCCGCGCTACCGAGCGACTGCTGGATGTCCCTACCGACGAAGGCAAGGTCGCCTCACTGCGGCGCGCGGGCATCACCGCGCCGGACGCGGTCTTCGGTAACTCGGTGCATGATGCCGCCATGCTTGCGATCGCGCGGGGCGCCTTTCCGGTGAATCCCTCGGACGAGCTTGTGCAGCGCAGCGCAGCTGAGTCGTGGCCGGTTTACTATCCGGCTTCTGTCGTACGGTAACTGCAAAAAAACATTCCTGGCATCGTGAGGGCATGGCTTCGTTTGTGCCCTCGCGATTTCTAATTTTGTTTACGAGTCAAACTTGGTCCCTCATCGCCTCGTTCACAGCCTAAAAGTTCTACACTGTGAGCAGACGTGAAAGAGCCGATTCGCAAACTCAACGGGCAACGCGCACTCGACACCGCAAAACCGTTGCGGCACGTCGTTGCGGCCATGATTCTGCGCGGTAGCGGGGCCGAACGCGAGGTCTTCATCTGCCAGCGCCGCCCCGATCAGCCCATGGGGCTCAAGTGGGAGTTTCCCGGCGGCAAGATCGAACCCGGTGAGACACCGAAAGAGGCTCTGGCTCGCGAGTTGAGCGAAGAGCTGGGCATCGTCGCCGAGATCGGCGACCACATCACCACCGTGCGCCATACGTATCGCAATGGGGGAACAATCGAGATCCAGTTTTTTGCCGTGACCGAATTTAGCGGCGACCTCGACAATCGCATCTTTCAGGAGATGCTCTGGAGCCCGCTTGAACGATTGCCTGACTACGACTTCCTCGCCGCCGATCTGACGTTGATACGTGATCTGGCTGAAGGCAAGATTCTTTAGAGCGAGCTCTTCTGTCGCGGGGCAATCGATATAGCCATAGCGCGAAGCGCAAACCGTGACGCTTTAGCGTCGCGGGACGGAGGGAGCCGTGGCCTTTTAGGCCACGGAATTAGGGGCTAGGCAAGAATTGGGCTTTAGCCCCGGGCCTTTTGTTCGCAGCCGAAAGAAGGCCCGGGCCTAAAGGCCGCATTGTTCTAGCCCCTTATTTCAGGGGCCTGAAGGCCCCTGCTCCCTCCATCTCCCTGATGCTGAAGCATCAGGGAACGCGCTTCGCGCTCTATCTCCGATCAAACATCTGTTTGCTATCGGTCTCACATCACATCGACAATGCGCTCCTAGCGCGTGAACACCGTTCCCCACAGCATCACCACCGTAAGAATCGTCGCCAGCGCCGTCAGGCCGCAGGCCACCACGTTGTAGATCGTCGGATTCGTCTTCGCACCCATCACCGACTTCTTGTTCACCAGCACCAGCATGAACACCAGCACAAAGGGCAGCAGCACGCCGTTCAGCACCTGCGACAACACCGCCAGCTTGACCGGCTCTGTCTTCGAGACCAGGATGACGATCGCTCCGATGGCCAGCAACGAGGTGTACAGCCAGTAAAAGACCGGAGCTTCCTTGAACTTCTTGCTCAGCCCCGACTCGAAACCCATCGCCTCGCACACCGTGTAGGCCGTGGACAGTGGCAGGATCGACGCCGCAAACAGCGACGCGTTCAGCAGCCCGAACGAGAACAGGATGAACGCATACTTCCCACCCAGCGGACGTAGCGCCTGAGCAGCATCCGCGGCATCGCGAATGTCATGCTGGCCGCCAACGAACAGGGTCGCCGCACAGGCGATGACGATAAAAGCCGCGACCAGTACCGAGAATACCGAGCCAAAGATCGCATCGCCCTGGGCGAGCTTCAACTGCGACTGGCGCGCACCTTTGTCCACCACCGAGGCCTGGAGATAGAACTGCTGCCAGGGTGCGACCGTTGCCCCGATAAGGCCCACCGATAAGTACAAATAGCTATGATTGCGCAGGTCATGCCACTTCGGCAGACGCAAGGTCATGTGCGCAGCCTGGCTCCAGTTCGGATGCGACAGCACCGCGGTAATGATGTAGGCCACATACAGAAACGAGAGAACGACAAAGATCTTTTCCAGCTTCTTGTAGTCGCCATAAACAACCAGGCACCACACGAGGACTGCCGCGATGGGCACCGTAACGAATTTGCTCAGCCCAAAGAGCTGCGTGCTGCTGGCCACACCGGCGAACTCCGAGACGACATCGCCCAGGTTACACAGCACCAGGCCCATCATCAGAATTGCGGTAATGCGCAGTCCGAACTCTTCGCGAATCAGCTCGCTCAGGCCCTTGCCGGTAACAACGCCCATGCGCGCCGAGATCTCCTGCGCGAACGCCAGCATCACTGCCATGGGAATCATCGTCCACAGCAGCGTATAGCCGAACTGAGCCCCTGCCGTGGCATAGGTATAGATGCCGCCGGCGTCGTTGTCGACGTTGGCCGTGATGAAGCCGGGCCCGAGGACCGCAAAGATAAGAAAGATGCTGGTCCGCCAGCGACGCCAGAAGCTCATGATGCAGTCATCCTCGAGGGAGTCGTCGTGGAGGGCAGGCCTTCCCGCCGGGCTTCCCTCTGCATCAGGGCATGCAAACGACGCGCGGGTGCAACCAGCGCCGGTTCTCCAGCGACACGTACATTCTCTCGTATGTGGTTTGGATTCTTCGTTGAAACTAGCACGATGCTATCAGGATTGAAGACAAAAGAGGCCTTCAACATGACCGCGGCGAGGATTCCCCGGTCATCGAGATCGACACCCACCTCGTCGGACCATCGACTGCAGCGCTCGGGGTCCGCAATCAGAGCCGCATGCAGAGAGCGAAAGTTATCCGTGAGCGCACGGTGATGAATGCGGAAAGGACCTCCGAGCGCGATCGCCTCGTCCAGAATCGACCACTGATACTGCAGCACGCGGCAATATCCTGCGCGTTCCTGCAGAAGAGCCTCTACCTGGTTGCGATCGCTGCCGATTCCAAAGGTGCCAAGGGTTCCCTTCGCTACGGAATCCTCGAGAAAACGCAGAAGTCCGTCGTCACGCAGATCATCGGCCTCGGCGTCGTGCAGCAGCCAGGCGTCGATCCGGTCCGTTTTTAAAGCAGCAAGACTGCGCTCCAAAGAGGCCTTCGCCTGCTCGGCGGTAAAGCTGGCCTTCTCCGCCGGAGCCGCTACAGCAGAGGCCGCGCGCGATAGCCGCTGCTTCAATGCAGGCACATGCTGGACAATGGGCCCGGCCAGGCGACGCGCGATCCCGAGCAAGGCCCTGTTACGTGCGGGTGGAATACCGTACTTCGTCGTGATCGTAATCTCGTCGCGGTGGCGCTGCCGGAACTCGCCGACGCAAGCCTCTGCCTCGCCGTAACCGTACATCGGAGCCACATCGAAGTGGCGAATGCCAGCGTCGTACGCCGCTTCCAGCAGGGCCAGGGAGCCACGCCGTCCCAGAGCGCCCATGAGCGATGAGCAGCCATAGCCAAGCTGCGTCGTAGTTCGTCCGGTATCTGCGAGCTTGAGCGTCTGCACTGCACCTCCTGTTGCTGGCTCTAGAGTATCTGCATCGTGAAGGAGAGGCGAAACGGTTGGGTAGAGAAACTGCCTTCTAAATAGTTTGCTTTGCCGTCAGGGCCATAGCGAACATGGCAGGATGACGAGCATCGCGCGAAGCGCAAACCGTGACGCTTTAGCGTCGCGGGGCGGAGGGAGCCGTAGCCTTAAGGCTACGGAATTCAGGCCTAGCTAGAATTAGCCTTTAGGCCCGGGCTCTCTTTCAGCTGCGAACAAAAGGCCCGGGGCTAAAGCCCATTTCTTGCCTAGCCCCTAATTCCGTGGCCTAAAGGCCACGGCTCCCTCCGCCCCGCGACGCTAAAGCGTCACGGTTTGCGCTTCGCGCCGTAGCTGCTTTACTGCTCACTAAACTGACGCGGCTCCAACAATGGGCCGTATTACAACCGCGACAAATGATCTGCAAGCCTCACCGCGAGAGCAAGCACGGTATGCGTTGGATTGGAAAACCCGGAGGTCGGAAAGACCGCTCCGCTGCACACGAAACAGTTCCGCGTGCCATGCAGCAGAAGCTCGGGGCTGACCACTCCCTCTGTGGAACTGACGGCCATGCGCATCCCGCCCATGTGATGGTTGCTGTCGTCACACTGTGCGAGGAAGCCATCGCCCTCTGCCATCAGGCTTGCTTCAGGGGTCACCTCCGCGACTTCATCCAGGGCCTTCGCCGCTGTTTGCGCAAAGTAGCGGATAGTGCTCAGCTCCAGCTCCGAGATGCGCCAGTCCAGGCGCGTGCGCCACAATCCAAGCGAGTCCTTCTCCTCGCCCAGCGTGATCGAACTTGCGCTGTCGGGCCGCTGCTCGCAGTGGACGCGCAGTTTGATCGTGGCCGATGCCGGATTGTAGACCCTGTGTTGCAGCGCATAACGCAGAGACTGCCGCGCCAGCACAGGGGCATGCTGCACCATACGCACGGCATCGCCGATACCCAGCTCTCCGAATCTTCCGCGCAGCAGGTGCTTTACTGTTCCCTTCAACCCGTCCAGCGTCTCGTCAATGTCGCTCTGAAAGTACATCGTCGCCGCACAGTTCAGCAGACCGGCCTTTTCCTGTTCGGGGGGCATCAGCCGCACCTTGGGGTGGTACTTGTACCCGCGCAGAAAGATGTTGTCGAAGAGCGTGGCGAAGGCGCGGCTGCTGCGGGGCTGGACCTGCGCAGCGTTGGCATCCACATGGTCCTGAAAGTGGCGGCCGAGCAGGCCCGAACGGTTCCAGGGTAGATCGCCCTCTCGCGGCTGCAGAAAAAATCGCACGCACTCGATCGTCCCCATGCAAAAGACGAATTGCTTCGCTTGAAAAACAGCCTCAATCTCTGTCTGCGTACGGCAGCGCAAGCCGCGAACCGTCTCCTGCTCCAGCAGAAGTTCGACGGCGTTCGCGTGCAGCCAGATGCGAATATCCGCGCTCTGTTCCAGCAAGCTGGCGTGCAGCCGCGCGAAGTTTGGCTCGGGACACCAGCGCGACAGATAGGACTGCAGCCCGGAGAACTCCGGCTCCTTGAGGCCCAGAGCGTGCCAGACTTCGCCATCGCGCTGAATCGCGCCGCTGACACCTTCCAGCTCCAGTGCGCGGCGATAAAAGGGGTCCAGTTCCGCCTTGGTAAACGGCCAACCGCTGCCAGAGATCCAGTCGCGGCTCTCGAAGTCCTCAGGGTTGAGCTCCAGAATCTGCCCGCCCCACTTCGTCGTCGTCCCTCCGTGCACGCGAAAGCGTCCGGTGTGGATGCCGCGATGCGTCAGGCCAACGACCTCGCTGCGATAGGGCTCCTGCGCGGGCTCCTCGATCTCGCGGCCGCCGCCTTCGACGATCAGAACACGCTTCCCCTGCCCCGTCAGCTCTACCGCCAGGACGATTCCCGCAGCGCCCGCGCCGACGATGCAGACATCGGCTACATCGTCAGGGCCGGGCCGGTCGCGCAGGAGATCGAAGATCATGCCTGAGAGCTCCTCGTGGCAACCAGGCTCCGCAGGCGTTGCACGATCGCAGCCACCTGAGCATCGTTGTGATAGCCGTCCCGCACTGCGCGGGCGCGGCCTGCGACGGCGATGCGCTCGCGTGCCTCTTCATTCGGCAGATAGCGACGAATCTTGGCCACGCATTCTTCGATTCCCGAGAAGAAGACGGCCTCTTCGTCTTCGACAAAACGTGCCAGGTGCCCCGGCGAACGCTCCGCAAGAAGAAAGCCCTGGCAGGCAGCAATCTCGAAGCTCTTGTGCACAAACTCGTCCTGGTTGGCATGCGTGATGAAGCTGAGATTGATCTTCGACTTCCAGATTCCCTCGCGGTACTCCTCGCGAAAGAGCTCGCCATGGCCACGATACAGCGCAGCCGTCGCCTCCGGGCCGAGCGCCTTCTTCCACACCAGGCCGCCCGAGACTACGACAGGCAGCTCAAACTCTTTCCAGAGCCGCGTCAGGAACTGCGGACGATCGTCGTAGGGTGTGCCGATGAACGAAACACCACGGTCACGATCCTTATCGCTCCATCCAGCCGGTGGCGGAAAGTGGATCGTCGGCTCATAGGCGGTCTGGATCTTGATGACGTCACGGGCCCCGCTGGCCTTGTAGTCCGCAATATTTTTATCGCGCTGCACGACGTGCAGATCGAAGTGCGGGATGTCTTTCATATACAGCCGCCAGCCCGGATCGCGGCGCGGACCGAAGGCATTGTCGATCATGTAGCTGACGCTCACAACGCCCAGGCTGCGCAGCTTGTCGAGCGTCTCGGGACGCAGCGAAAGCAGCTTGTCCGCCCAGAAGATATCGGGCTTTTCGCGTTCGGCCATCGCGAGGATATCGCGATTCAAACGCGCTACCCACGGCCCGCTCTGCACACGGTAGACGACCTTCTTCAGGAGGTCGCTCTGCGGCTGATAGCCATAGGCGTTCAGCGAGACGACGCTGTGACCGAGCCGCTCCAGCGCCCAGAGCCTGTACTGCGAGGAGTCGTTGGGCGAGAGACCGGCAACGTACAGAATCTTGAGGGGGCGAGCGGTCATGCCATTTTCCTTCGGGTCATGGCCTCACCCTTCACGCAGTTGCGCGATCACCTGCTCGGCATGGATCACGCCGGCGATGTGTCCATGATGATCGACCACGGGAAGCGAGCGGAGGTTGTACTTGTCGAAGAGCTCGGCTACCTCGTTATCGGAGGCCTTCAAGGTGCAGCTCACAATGCGCCACTCGGAGAGCTCGGCCAGGGACCTGTCGGGAGCCGCCAGCAGCAGCCTCGGCAGTGCGACAACGCCCTTGAGATGCTCCTCCTCGCCCGTCAGGTAGATCTCGGTGATGGTGTCCGCATCTCCGTCAAAGGCGCGCAGCACCTCGATGGCGTCGGCAACGGTGGCGCCCAGAGCCACGCCCACGAAGTCGGTCGTCATGCGGCCGGCAGCGCTGTTAGCGGAGAACTCGAGCAGGTCCTCGACGTCCTGGCGCTCCTCGGGCTCCATCTCTTCGAGGATGGCCTCACTCTCCTCATCGGAGAGCTCGGAGAGCAGATCGGCAGCCGCACCGGGGTCCATCTCCTCGATGATGTCGGCTGCGCGCTCGGAGTCGAGCCCCTGCAGCAGCGCCTTCTGCATCTTCGGCTCAACCTCTTCCAGGGTCTCCGCCGCTGTCTCTTCCGGCAGGCTGGTGAAGATGGCCTCGCGCTCGGCCGGAGCCAGCTCTTCGAGGATGGCCGCGATGTCCGAGGGGTGCATCCGCGAGAGCTTGTCCTGCTCGATCCGCAACCGCACGCGGCGAGCTGGGTCGCGGTCGATCAGGTCGACAAAGTCCCAGGGAATCGCACGGGACGGGAACTTGCTCGAGACTGCCTCGACTGCCTGTGCCGAGACTCCCTTCAAAAGCCGTCGCGAAGCGCCGCGCAGCCCCACCTCGACCTCGTCGATACGGAGGCCCTTGGCCTCGTTCGATTGATCCGCGCGCTCCCACGTGAGGTTGACGTCGTTCACACGAACGACCTTGCGGCCGTCCACGTCGATGATCTGCTGATCCAGCAGGTCGCGATCCAGAAGCAGAAGATCGTCGGTTTCCGTATAAGTCGTGGGCTTCGAGCCGGTGCGCAAAACCTTATCCGCCCGCCGGGGGACCAGGACCTGATCCACGGGCAGGAACGTCGAACGCATCTTGCCCTTCGATCGCAGCCCGAGAACAAAACCGGCAATATGCGTAGCGTCTCGCGAGAGATCGACCGCAAACTCCGTCACGCGTCCGCAGGGATGTCCAGCGGAGTCGACGACGCGCATCCCCAGAAGGGTGGAGGCGCTGGTCGGCACTGGATTCACGTCGCTCATCTCTCCCTTAACCTACCCCATCTGAGAGGTTCGCGGCTTGCGTATGACACGCCACGAACACGCACAGCAAACTACAGCGAAAAGCGAAGAGCCAACGCCTGAGCGTTGGCTCTCGATTGGAACGAAAAGTTTACTTGCCGAAGTCAACGGTCGGAGCAACGCCGTTTGCCGGATTGCCCTTGAAGTACTCGTCGCGGTAGTGGAAGCCAGCGATATTCGCCCAGAAGCTATTGGGAAACTGGCGAATATCCACGTTGTACAGCTCGAGCGTCTTGTTGTAGCGCTGGCGCTCGACCGCAATGCGGTTCTCGGTTCCAGCCAGCTCATCGGAGAGCCGGATGAACTGTTCATTGGCCTTCAGGTTGGGATACTGCTCCTGCAGGCGCAGCAGAGGGCTGATCGCGAGATCGAGCTTCTGGTTCGCCTGAATGCTGCTCGCATGGTCCGACGACGCAGCAATCACAGCCGCGCGCGCGTTGGCGATGTTGGTCAGCACCGTCTCTTCTTCCTTCACGTAGCCCTTCACGGTGGCAACGAGGTTCGGAATCAGGTCAAGCCGCCGTTGCTGCACGACATTGAGCTGCGAATAGGACTGATTGACATCCTCATTCAACTGAACCATCTGGTTTTTTGCGGAGATATAGCTTCCTGCTCCCAGCAGAAGCACGACCACGAATAGACCTACAACACCCAGTGCAACCCAAATACCCTTCATCGTCGATCTCCCATTTCCTTCTATCGTCTTCATTCCGGCATCTTGACTTGCGTTCCTAGCTTACTGCACTACCAGTCTCCACTGGCGCCGCCGCCACCAGAACCGCCGCCAAATCCGCCACCAAAATCTCCGCCGCCGCCACTGCTGCCGCCGCTGTTTCCACCGCCTCCGAAGCCGCCGCCACCGCCGAAGCCGCCTCGTCCGCCACCCATCATGCTTCCGAGCAGGAACCAGAGCCAGCCACCGCGCCCACCACCACCGCCTCTGCCGCCAAAGATAACCAGCAGAATGACGATGAAAATGACGATGCCGAACCAGTTGTTGCCGCCGCGTTGCTCAACCTGCTCACGATGGTAGGTGTGAACCGGAGCCATATCCAGCGTAACGCCCGCATCGGTAGCGATCACCTGCGCAATCTGCTGCGCGCCGGCCTGAATCGCGGGGCCATACTCCCCTTGCTGAAGCTGTGGGACCATGCTGCGGCCGATGTCGCCCACCTTGGCATCGTTCAGGATGCCCTCGAGACCGTACCCGACCTCGATGCGACGCTTGTGGTCCTGAATTGCAAAGACCATCACAACGCCTTTATCCGAACCTTTCGGCCCGACCTTCCACTTGTCCTCAAGCTGTGTCGTGAAGTCTTCGATCGTCACGCCATCGAGAGAGTTGACCGTCACCACTTCAATCGTCGCGTGCGCCTTCTCATAGACCTGCTTGCACAGATCTTCGAGGCTCTGCTTGGAACCCTCGTCGATAACGCCGGCAAAGTCGCTGACATAGCTGGTCGGCTTGGGCAGCTTGTCGACCGATTCCGCGCGCACCAGGCACACGGACGCCAACAAGAACACCAGAACTCCTAGAAATTTACGCGTCACGGTCACGGATTTAGGATACGCCCGGATAGGTTGCGAAGTTCCCTTCCACATAGAACCATCACCAGACATACCCGTGTTCTCTGAGGAAAGTGCCGTTGCAATACCACAGACGTACGTATTGGCCCAAGACTTTGCCCGCAGGGTTGTATAAGCCATCCCTGCGGGCTGATATCTATTGCAATCCGGTCGAGAAACGCACGTACGGGAACCGCTTTGCAGGCTATGCAACTACATCTTCATCTTGCCTTTCAGATCATCAGCCATGTTCGTGTGGGCAGCGACAACGCTCTTGCCCTGCATCACGGCCGCCTTGAACTTCGCGTCCGTGGTGGTCTGAGCCTCAGTCGTAAAGGCATCCAGAGCCTGGTGATGGTCCTGGTCCATCACGTTGATGTACTCCGCGTCGAAGTCCGCGCCGGACAGCCCATTCAGCTTGTCCCACTCAGACTGGTGGGCCGCATCGGGACCACTGGGCGCCGTAAGGCCCCATGCCGTGGCGAAGGGCTTCATCTTCGCATCGAGCATCTTGTGGTCGGCCACCATCTTGTGCGCAAAGGCCTTCACCTGCGGGTTCGAAGCCTTGGTTTCGGCCAGTTCGCTCAGCTTGATCTCGTTCATATCGCCCTGCGCCGCAGCCGCGAGAAACGTCTTGTCGGCATCGGTGACAGCAGCTTTTGCCTGGGAGGACGCAAACATGGCAGCGCAGCCTATTACGGTCATACAAAGCATCTTCTTCGTCGTTTTCATGGGGTGTCTCCTCGTTGCGGCAGAGCCGCGGGAAAATGGCTTACGGCTGTAGGAGTCCCTGCGCCCCTCCCGCGTTGTCCCATACCAACCCCCGCGGCTTTATTCTGGAGGTGGAGATTTCATGCCCTCGATATCGCAGCTACCCCTCGCCACCCCTGAACCAAAGACTCTGGACATCCACGGCACGCAGTTATACGACGATTACGCCTGGCTGCGCGACAAAGGTTCGCCCCGCGTAACGGAGTACCTCGAAGCCGAGAATGCCTACACCAGTGCCGCGATGCAGGGCACCGAGGCACTGCAGGGCGCACTCTATGAAGAGATCCTGTCGCACATCAAGGAGGACGATGTCTCAGTCCCCTATCGCGACGGTGCCTGGGAGTACCTGACCCGCACCGAAAAGGGCCTGCAATATCCCCGCTTCCGCCGCCGCTCCGCAGAGGGTCCAGGCGAAGAACAGACAATTCTCGACGTCAACGCGCTTGCCGCAGGCCAGCCGTTTATGAGCGTCGGGGTTCTCGGCATCAGCCCGGACGGAAAGCTGCTGGCTTACACGACGGACAATACTGGATTTCGGCAGTACCGGCTTGCGATCAAGAACCTCGAGACGAACGAAACCCTGACCGACACCGCCGAACGCGTGGGCTCGATCTCCTGGGCAGCAGACTCAGCCACGCTCTTCTACACCACCGAGGACGAGCAGACCAAGCGCCAGGACCGGCTGTGGAGACACAGCCTCGGTTCGACTGCAGACACGCTCGTCTTCGAAGAGAAGGACGAACGCTTCAATATCGGAGTGGGCCGTACGCTCGACCGCCGCTACCTGATGCTCGAGTGCGGCAGTCACACTACCAGCGAGAGTTGGTTCCTCGATGCGGCCAAACCTGAAGGAACCTTCACCCTGATCGCTCCACGCGTCGACGATGAGGAATACTCCGTCGAGCACCGCGAGGGCTTCTTCTACCTCCGCACGAATCACGAAGCCGAGCAGTTCAAGCTGGTGCGCACCCCTGTAAACGACCCAGGCCGTGAGCATTGGCAGGAGATCTTGCCAGAGCACGCAGACGCCCCGCTCGAAGACTTCGATCTCTTCCAGAGCTTCCTCGTCGCCAGCTACCGCGAGCGCGGCCTGCCGGTGTTGCGCGTCTTTGCCCTCGACGCCTCAGGCCTGCTCACCACGTCGAACGACATTCGCTTCCCCGATCCCGCCTACACCGCCTTTGGCGAAATCAATCGCGACTTCACAACGACAACCTTTCGCTACGCCTACCAGTCGCTGGTCAGGCCTGCGTCGGTGTTCGCGTACGACGTGGCAACGCAACAGTCGACCTTGTTGAAACAGCAGGAGGTGCCGGGAGGATTCGACGCCTCACAATATGCCTCCGAGCGGCTCTGGTTCAGCGCAACCGATGGCGTGCAGGTTCCGATCTCGCTGGTCTATCGCCGCGACAGGTTTCACAAGGACGGTTCGTCGCCGCTCTATGTCTACGGCTACGGATCGTACGGCTACGCGCTGCCGCTGGGCTTCAGCGCCTCGCGCCTGGCCCTGCTGGACCGCGGTGTTGTCATTGCCTATGCCCACATCCGCGGCGGCGGCGAACTCGGCGACCCCTGGCACGATGCAGGCAAGATGATGTCCAAGCGCAACACCTTCACCGACTTCATCGACGCGACGGAGTTCCTGCTCGCCGAAGGCTATGGTGACCGCAAGCGCGTCGCGATCGAAGGCGGCAGCGCTGGCGGCCTGCTGATGGGCGCCGTCACCAACATGCGCCCGGACCTGTTCCGCGCGGTGCTCTCGCATGTTCCCTTCGTCGATGTGATGAACACTATGCTCGACGCCAGCCTGCCGCTCACAGTCGCCGAATACGAGGAATGGGGCAATCCGAACGAGCCCGAAGCCTTTGCCTACATGCGGTCTTATTCGCCGTACGACAACCTCGCCGCAGGAGCGTATCCCGCAATGCTCGTGAAGACGAGCCTGAACGACTCCCAGGTGATGTATTGGGAACCAGCGAAGTACGTCGCCAAACTACGTACGCTCAAGACCAATGACACGCCTCTACTGCTGCACATCAACATGGATGCGGGGCACGGCGGAGCTTCGGGGCGCTACGACTATCTGAAGGAGATTGCGTTCGACTTCGCGTTCCTGCTGAAGGAGCTTGGTTTGGTGGAAGAAAAGAGCTAGGGAGCGCCATTAAATCACACGCAGTTGGATAACATGTGCCCTGAAGTCCTGGCATAAAACCAAGCCCCGAAGGGGCGGCACCATCATAGCCCAGGGTGAAACCCTGGGTTACAGAACGACGAGAAGGTGTAGCCCTGAAAGGGCGATCTATCGATGCCAGCCAGGATAGACCGCCCTTTCAGGGCTACACCTCTTTGGGGGTATTGTTACCCAGGGTTTCACCCTGGGCTGTGATGGCGTCGCCCCTTCGGGGCTTAGTTCGATGCTGGGTCTCATCGTTGTGCAATCCCCAAAGGCTAGGCTGCTCTAAACTGCACGGAACGCTAAACGTGCCGTTGTCCTGAGATAGGCCCGGGCCTATCTCAGAGACAACTGCAAAATCGTGCTCGCCGATTCGTCAAACGCTACCTATGCCTTGGCGGCCAACTCTACCTTGTCACCCTCACCCGGCGCCAGGAACAGATTCGTCTCCAACCCATGCTGCTGCGTGTAGAGGTCGTAGTAGCGGCCTCCCAGCTTGTACAACTCATCGTGGGTGCCGCGCTCCAGAATTCTCCCCTGCTCGATCACCAAAATCTGGTCGGCTCGGCGAATCGTCGAGAGCCGGTGCGCGATCACGAAGGTCGTACGGCCCTGCATCAGGTAACTCAGACCATGCTGGATCAGCGCCTCGGACTCGGAATCGAGCGAGCTTGTGGCCTCGTCGAGGATAAGGATGCGCGGGTCCGCCAGGATTGCTCGTGCAATCGAGATGCGCTGCCGCTGCCCGCCTGAGAGCTTCACTCCACGCTCCCCGACGATCGTGTCGTAGCCTTCCGGAAAGCGTTCGGCGAACTCATCCACACGCGCGATCGAGCAGGCCGTCATGCACTCTTCTTCTGTCGCTTCAGGCCGCGAGAACTTCACGTTTTCGCGAATCGTGCCATCGAAGAGAAAGGTCTCCTGCAGCACGACACCAAGCTGGCTCCGGAAGCTGCTGAGCTTCAACGTCGCGAGATCGTGACCGTCGATCAGCACCGCTCCGCTCTGCGCGGTATGGAAGCCGCAGATCAGGCTGATGATCGTTGATTTACCCGAGCCACTCGACCCGACGAGCGCCGTCACCGTTCCCGGTTTGGACTCGAAGTTGATGTTGTGCAGCACAGGCTTGTCGTCGACGTAGGAGAAGCTCACATCATCGAAACGAACATCTCCGGACACAACACCGATCTCGTGCGAACGCAGCGGATCGGCGTCCTCCTGACGTTCGGCGAGAACCTCCCGGGTGCGGTCGAGACCGGCGACAGCTTCGGTAAGTTGCGTGCCGACCGAGACAAGCTGAATAAGCGGCGCAATCATGAAGACCAGAAACATTACATAGCTGAAGTACTGGCCCACGGTGAGCTTATCGGCATAGTGCTCATGGGCTCCGATAAACATTACCAAGGCCGTAACGATGCCCTGAGCAGCTGTCGCAGCCAGCCCCATAAACGACTGCGCCGTGATCGAACTGATGACGTTCCGCAGCAAGCGCTCCGCGCCGTCGGCGAAGACGTTCGCCTCGCTGGCCTCGGCATGATAGCCCTTGATCACCCGGACGCCGCCAAGCGACTCCGTCAGGCGGCCAGACACCTCGGAGCTGATCTTGGCTCTCTCGCGAAAGATCGGGCGAATCGTCTTGAAGGCATATTGCAGGATCGCCCCAAAGATCAGAAGAATAACGAAAGTGAGCAGCGTCATCTTTACGCTGATATGCAGTAGCCAGACGAACGCAAAGATCGCTGTCAGCACGCCGCCGACAAAGTCCACCACTCCGGTGCCGACCAGGTTGCGGATGCCTTCAACATCGTTCATGATGCGAGCCACCAGCGTGCCCGTACGGTTCTCGTCGTAGAACGCGACCGGAAGCTGTCCGATGTGCTGTTGTACCTGCTTCCTGATGTCGGTAATGAGGCGCTGGCCCGACTTGGATAGCAACTGGGTCAGGGCATACGAGGTGCCACCCTGCAGGATGGTGGCCGCGACAGCCGCGCCAACGATCATCGGCAGAAGCGAGATATCTTTCGCATTCATCACCTTGTCGATCAGCGGCCGAGAGAGAGCGGGCAGGACGAGACTCGACGCCCGGTTGACGATCATCAGCAAGAAGCAGCCGGAGAGGAGCCAGAGGCGCGGCTTGATCAGCACCCAGACCTCAGGCAGAATGTCGCTGAGCTTCGGCTTTGGACGCTTCGCCGTCAAATCGGCACTGAGAGCCTTACTGGTATTACGCGAGGGCCTCTCGGCCGAACGCAAACCACCGCTGCCGCGACCGAGACCCGAGCTTCCTAAACCTGCCATGGATTAACCTTAATGTCCTGCCACGATGAATCGAAGTCTCAATGAAGTCCTGAGTGTTCGATGTTCCAGACTCACCGAAGACTCAGGCTACACGCCCACGGCGGGCTGCAATGAACGACCGGACGCACAGAACGACGAAAATCAGGCAGACAAACGCCATGATGAGCTGCTCATGCACCGCTGCCGGATGAGCCAGTTCCACCTGCTGGGCATGAGCCTTTACGAGCGACTTAATCGACATCACCGCCGGGAAAAGAAAGCCCAGCAAGCCAACGGTCACCGCAATATGCATCCAGAGCATGCGCTTCTTCGCGTCGTTGCCCGAGGCCAGACCGCCGCTAAGCGCCAGCACCAGGCCAAACCAGCAGGGGATGAGGGACGTCGGATGGCTGGAACCGGTCATCACAAAACCGGCAACACCCAGAACAACCAGCAGCACTCCAAAGACGATCGTTAGTTTTGCCACAGAGGAATCTCGCTTTCAGAATTAAAGTTTGTAGTTACGCAGTGGCCGCTTTGCGGATCTGCGCGATCACTTCATCGGTAGTCCAGTCGTTGGTCGGATAGAACGCAACGACCTTTCCGTCCTTGCCGATCACCAGCGTCGACAACGAGTGCTGCAGCGTTCCGTTGTCTCCGGGAGTTACCCCGAGGCCGAAGAACTGCTCCATCTTCTCCATCTCATCCGTTGTAGGCGCGGCAAAATCCCAATGCCCGAACTGCTCCTGCGTATAGCGTCCAGTGTAGGCTCCGCCGTAGCTCCGCAGCACCTTCGGCGTGTCGTAGGTAGGGTCAAAGCTGATGCTGAGCAGATGCGTCTTGCCGTAGACCGCGGCGTCCGTGCTGAGGGACTTATCGATCTCCGCAAAGTTGCGGCTCAGGCGCGGGCAGTAGTCCGCCAGAGGGCAGCGTGTGTAGATGAAAGTCATCAGGAGGACCTTGCCCCGGAATTGCTTGAGGCTGATCTTCTTATCCGACTGGTTAAGTAGTGCGAAGTCGGGAACAGAATCGCCTGGCGCGGGCTCGTGATACTGCACCGTCGGCTTGTAGTCCGGCCTTGCCTGCGCGATCACGACGATGTCGGTTAGGCGCATGTTCGTTGGGCCGTCGGCATCCTCGTCGGTCACCAGCGTCGCGGTAATCTTGTCGCCCGGATGCAGCTCCGACATCACCGTCGGATCACTCAACCGATAGGCCATCGTCATCGCTTCCATGAAGCCGGGAATCGATTCGTGCTTCAGCAGAACGGATTTGTTGGTCGCGTCCAGTTCGACGACAACGCCCCGTATCGGGTAATGCTTCGTTGCCACCGAAGACGGCTTCGCCGTGGAGTGACAACCGGTCACAAGGCTGCCAAGAGCCAGGGTCATGGCAGCAACGAGAGCGAGAAGAGTAGAACGCAAACGCACGAAGAGCCTCAGGGAGCACGATGAAAAGAAATCGGGCTCACCTCTTATGATAGCTGGCCCGCTGCAGGTTCTTCCGCGGCAACTACCGTGCTCATCCAAACTGCAAACGCAGAGTGCGCCGAGTACACCAAGTTGACGCAAAGGAAACTCTGCGCAAACTTAGCGTCCTTCGCGCACCTTGCGTTTGCAGTTTGCGATGACACGCCCTACCTGCTTCTACGGCTGTGCCTTCGCCTGCCGTGTTAGCATCACAGCCAAAAGCTTCACCAACAGAGTTGACCCCGTGCGGCAGCTACTGCGGAAGGCAAAATCTCAGGAATATCCTGCTGTTTTGGGACCGCTTCTGCCTCACCTTCACGGACGAGTTTGTCCAACGCAGGAGCAAACGCCAGTGCAGTTATCGCACAGACCCGACGACACGACCGCAGGTCCCTCCGTACTCTGGCTCGCTCTCGGCTTCCTGCTCACGGGGCTGGGAACTGTTCTCCTCGGTCCGATCCTCCCCTCCGTCTCCCAGAACTGGCATCTTGCCGACTCCCAGAGCGGCCTGCTGCTCTTCGCCAAGTTTCTTGGTTCCTTCATCGGAGGCGTCACCGTACCGCGCAAGCTGCGATTCGGAATCCTCGGCGGCACTCTGCTGGCCTGTACCGGATTCGGGGCCTTTGGACTCTCTCAAGGGCTCCTGAGCGGCATGTTGACACTCTTTGTCGCAGGCATCGGACTCGGCCAGATCATCGCCTCGACCAATATCCTCGCGGGACACCGTTACCGCGCACACACCGGTTCAGCGCTGGCCTCTTTGAACTTCTTCTGGAGTCTGGGCGCGGTCGGCGCCGGAGTCGTGATCGCGGCCCTGATGCCGCGCTTCGGCCTGCGCAATCTTCTGCTGTACTTTGCCGCGGCCTTTCTCGTCATCAGCATCGGAGGAGGCCTCGATTGGCGTTTGCGGACTGGAGAAGGCTCCCGGGATTCACAACCGTCCGGTGCACCCAGGAATCCATCTCTCTCGATGGAGACCCTGCTTCCCTTCGTGCTGCTGCTCTTCTTTTACGGCGGTCTGGAGACCTGCCTCACCGGCTGGCTCACGACCTATACGCTCCGCTACTCCGACACGCATCTGCTCGGCGGCCAGTCCGCCACCATCCTGATGTGGACAGCGCTCACCGCAGGGCGTGGGCTCTCTTCGGTTGCTCTTCGCTATATCCGCGAGAGCACCGTGCAGCGCGTGGGCCTGGTCTTCTCCTTCGTCTTCACCGGCGCGCTGACGATGACGCACCATGCCACAGAGCTTTCACTCTGTTGCATCCTGTTGGGGCTCAGCCTCTCGCCTTTCTTCCCGGCAACCTTTGGCCTGCTGATGCGCCGCTCGCCCTCGGCACGAGAAGCGGGATTCGTGCTGGCGATCTCCGGCCTTGGCGCGGCGGCCTTTCCGTGGCTGATGGGAATCGTCTCCACGCACAGCGGCTCGCTGCGCCTTGCGATGGTTGTGCCGATGGTGCTCGCCCTGTTGCTGCTTGCCGTCAGCTTCTGGAACCCGGCGCGCAACGGCTCATCCCCGGAACTTTAGAGAATTCCCGCACAGGTGCAGGGTATGTCATCAAACTGCGGTTCAAGATAAAAATCGAGCCGTGCAAATAGTTTGTTAAGGCAAGATTCGGAAGGGCAGGGTTTCAACCCTGCCATATGAACCGGGCCGAAAGGCTCACCTTTCTGCCGAAGGCTGGAGTGAAGGCGTAGCCGCAACGACTGAATTGCATTCCTGCGTGTAGCCCAGGTGGCACAGGGAACACCCAGGATGTATTCGCGAATGCGGCTACCTGTTTCACCGCAACCAAAGAAAGCAATTCAGTCGTTGCGGCTGCGCCTTTACTCCGGCCTTCGGCAGATAGGTAGGCTCTTGTAGAACGGCTTTTACTGCAGGGTTGAAACTGTACAAAGGCATTCGTGGCATGAGCAGACAGCAGATTCCCTGCGGGAATGACAACAAGAAAAGCAAAGACCAAAGAGGCATCACACCCTCGTATGCGATGTTTTAGCCACATGGTTTCCCCACCGGCTACCAGCGTATAAACGTAATCGATGCCCTTGGCCGCCCTACCCTTAGCACTGCTCGACGCCCTCAGCGGCAGCGCGCTCATCGTCATGCCCACCGAGGCCGCCTCTCGCAGCCTGCGCCGGACCTTTGACGCGAGCCAACGCGAGTTGGGGCTGCAGGCCTGGGAGCCTGCTCGCGTTCTCTCCTGGGGGCAGTGGATGGATTCGCTCTGGAGCGAGTTGATCGTCTCCGGCGAGGACACGCGCCTGCTCTTGAACGAAGCACAGGAACACGACCTGTGGCGCGAGGTTGTCACAGGCACACGCGAGGGCGACGAAGCGACCCTGGGCTCGTCGGACTCGCTGGCGGATATGGCACGCCAGGCCTGGAACCTCGCCCATGCCTACAACGCAACGGAACGCCTGCGGGCCTTTGCCACCACCCACGATGCCCGAACCTTTGCAGGCTGGGCGGAGACCTTTGGGCGTGGATGCGAACAGCGTGGCTACCTCTCGCGAGCTGCGCTGGAGACTGCACTGCGGCAGCATATCGAGGCTGGAACCCTGACTGCACCAGCCCATGTCATGCTGGCGGGCTTTGGCGATTGGGTTCCCGCACAAACAGAACTGCTCGATGCGATGCGCTCCAACGCTTCCCTCTTTGTGCAGCATTCGCTGGACGTACCGCCGCAGCCCGGCGCCCAGCGAACGATCGTGCAGGCAGACAACGAACAAGACGAACTGCCCGCGCTCGCCCGCTGGATTCGAAACTTTGTCGAGCAACGCAAGGGCGCGCGAGTCAGCGTTCTGCTGCCTGACATGGAGAAAGATCGTGCGGAACTGGAGACCCTCTTCCGCGAGATCCTCGCTCCCGAGCTTCAGCAAATTGGCGTCGATCTTTCCTCGACACCCTACGAGTTCTCCAGCGGCAAGCCGTTGTCCTCCCTGCCGATGATCGCTGCGATGCTCGATCTCGCGCGCTGGACGCAGGGCCCGCTGGAACTCGGCAAGGTCAGCGCCCTGTTGCTTTCGCCTTACCTTGGAGTACTCGGCGGGCAGAACCAGAGCGCGCAGTTCGATGCCTATGATCTACGCCAGGCCAAGCTGCTGCGCCCGGAGATCGATCTGCCCTCACTGCTCTATCTGGCACAGCAGTCCAGCCGTGGCATAGCCCCTCTTGCCTGGCTGCAGCCTCTGAATGCGTTCTTCAAGAGGAATGAAAATCGCGGCACACCGCGCGGCTTTGCCGACTGGGCCGAGTTCCTGCGCGGTCTCGCGAAGGCCGCGAACTGGCCCGGCGAACGCCCGCTGACCGGCGACGAGTTTCAGGCGACCATCGCCTGGGACCATCTGCTCGACCAGATGGCAACGCTCGATTTCCGAGGACGGCGCGTCTCCTTCTCCACTACGCTTCGCACACTGGAACGCCAGGCCAACGCCACTCTCTTCGCACCTCCCTCCAACGATGCTCCTGTGCAGGTGATGACTCCGGCGAACGCACTCGGAATGACCTTTGACGCCGTCCTCTTTGCCCGCGCCACAGACGCCAACTGGCCTCCTGTCGAACGCTCGAATCCCCTGCTTGGCTGGGGGCTGCAGGCCAGCCTGGGGATGCCCGGCACCAGCCAGCCGCGCGCCACCGAGCGAGCGCAACACGCTCTGGATCGCCTGCTGAGCAGCTCCAGCGATGTGCTCTTTACCTATGCGAGAGAGAATGCCGACGGGGAGCAGCGGCTCTCGCCTGCCATCTCCGAGCTCGGCTGGGAGCAGCTTGCGGCCCGCAACCTCAACCCCGCATCTCCCGCTGCGCTTCAGGTAACAGAGGAGATCGTTGAAGACATCACTTCTTTGCCACCACTGCCGAGCTCGCAGGTACGGGGTGGCGCACGCGTGCTGCAACTACAAGCTGCCTGCGGCTTCCGCGCCTTTGCGGAGATACGCCTGGGCGCCACCGAACTCGAAGCCAGCGACGCGGGCTTCGACGCCCGCGAAAATGGCAGCCTGCTGCATGGAGCCATGAGCCGCTTCTGGGAAGAGGTTCAGTCGCAGTCCACGTTGCAGGCGATGTCTCGTGACGCACGCGCGCAGCTGCTGGGCCGCTGTATCGACCAGGCTCTCGACAAAGACCTCAACATCCAGGGCAGATGGGACGAAGCCTACGTGGCCCTGCAGAAAGAACGCCTGCAACGCGTCCTGCTGCAGTGGCTCGACAAAGAGATGGAACGTGGACCATTCAAAGTGCAGTACATCGAGCACGATGAGCTTATCGGCATCGGACCGCTGGATCTGAAGCTGCGCATCGACCGCCTGGACATCGTCGAAGGCGGTGTCTTTCTGGTCGACTACAAGACCAGCTACTCCTCCGATCCGAAGAACTGGCTGGGCGAACGGCCTGATGAACCGCAGCTTCCGCTCTATGCCCTGTTGCCCGGTGAAGGAGAGCTGAAGGGATTGGCCTTCGCCAAGGTGCGTCCGGGACGCGATATGAAGTGGCTCGGCTATCAGGATGCGGAAGGCCTGATCCCGGGCACGCCGGCCAGGACCGTCCTCGACATGCAGGGCCAGGTCGAAGAGTGGCGCACAACGCTGACAACACTGGCGGAGTCCTTCGCCGGAGGAGACGCTACCGTGCATCCCAAGGACTATCCGATGACCTGCATCCACTGTGCGCAGCGTTTGCTCTGCCGTTTGGATCCCACCAGCCTGCTGACCGGCAACGAAGACAGCGAAGAAGCCAGCGAGGACCGCATCGATGGCTGAAGTCCTCCAGTTCCCAGCGCCGCCCTCCGACGCTGCCGCGCGAACCAGCGCACTCGACACTAAAGCTTCATGGATCGTTGAAGCCCCGGCGGGCTCAGGCAAGACCGGTCTGCTGATGCAGCGTTATCTCAAGCTGCTTACAGAGGACGGAGTCGTACAACCGGAAGAAGTTCTGGCGATCACCTTCACCCGGAAAGCCACCGCCGAGCTGCGCGCACGCATCCTCACAGAGCTGGA
Source organism: Granulicella mallensis (assembly GCF_014203225.1). Lineage (GTDB taxonomy): Bacteria > Acidobacteriota > Terriglobia > Terriglobales > Acidobacteriaceae > Granulicella > Granulicella mallensis_A. The sequence goes on from NZ_JACHIO010000017.1 coordinate 28,895, forward strand.
AAAGGCTCATCACGAGACGCCTTTGCGCGACGAGAACAGCACCTTCGAGCGCGAAACACGCGAGCTCGCACAAACGGTTCTGGCACGCGATGCGGCACTCGGCTGGGAGCTGATCGAGAACCCGCAAAGACTGCGCGTCCGCACCATCGACTCCGTCTGCGCGGAGATCGCAAGCACCCTGCCGCTACTCTCGGGCAGCGGAGGCTCACGCACACCCGTGGAAGACGCAGAGCCGCTCTACCGCCTTGCCGCACGCCGTACCCTGATGCAGCTCGGCGGCAGCGATGCTGCCCTGCATACTGCTCTGCGCACCATCCTGCTGCATCGCGACGGCAGCCTGAGCGATTGCGAAACACTGCTGGCCAGAATGCTGGCCGCACGCGAACAGTGGGGCGAACTCATTCCGCTCGATCGCGAGTCGCTGGACGATGCCGCACTGGACAGAGAGGTGCGGCCCAGGCTGGAGAGCGCGCTGGAGAACATCGTCTGCGCCGGTCTGACACGCGCCACCAAAGTCATGCCTGCGGGTCTACTGCAAGAGCTGGCCGCACTAGCCTCTCGCCTGGGAATGCAGCCCGGCTACAACGACGGGCCTTCCCCCATCTCGTTTTGCGCTGGCCTCGAGGGGCCTCCTGAGACCAAGGCCGAGCACCTCGACCACTGGGTGGCGCTGGTTCATCTCCTGCTGACGCAGAAAGACTGGCGCAAATCCAGAGGAATCACCGACAGGAACCTCGGCTTCATGCTTCCGAAGTACGAAAAAGAGCAGTTGGTTCAACTGATCGAATCCATCCAGAACGACCGGCTGCTGGAGGCGCTCCATGCCCTTCGCGCTCTGCCGCCCGCACGCTATCCGGACGGACAGTGGGAGGTCGCCAAAGCCCTCTTCCGCCTCCTGCTCCATGCGCTTGCCGAGCTCAAGGTACTCTTCGCGGAACGCGGCGAATGCGACTTTGCCGAACTGGCACTGGCAGCCCGCGAGGCTCTTCGCGCCGACGAAGGCCCCGCCGATCTTGCCGGATCTTCCGGTGCAACGCTGCGGCACCTGCTGGTCGACGAGATGCAGGACACCTCGTCCAGCCAGTACGAGCTCATCGAGCTGCTCACTCGTTCGTGGGACGGCCACAGCCAGACGCTCTTTCTTGTCGGCGATCCCAAGCAGTCGATCTATCTCTTTCGCCAGGCGCGCGTCGAGCGCTTCATGCGCACCATGCAGGAGGCCAGCCTCGGCGATGTGCCCGTCGGCGTTCTCCGCCTCACCTCGAACTTCCGCTCGCAGGCCACGCTGGTCGAAGACTTCAACGGCGACTTCAGCCGCATCTTTCCCGGCGCTGACGCAACCTTGTCGAGCGAAGCCATCGATGTGCCTTTTGTCGCCGCTACCGCCGTGCGGCAGAAGACTGAGAGCGAAGGCATCGTCTGGCACACGGCGATCCTTGGAGAAGAAGAGGGGGGCGAAGAGATGGAAAGCGCCCCGACGAACAATCCCAGGAATGATCACGCACTCCTGGAAGCGCGCCGCATCCGTCAGATCGTCGAGCACTGGCAGCAGAAGCCTCTGCCGGAGGGCCGCACACAGCCCTGGCGCATCGCCGTGCTGGCGCGCGCGCGGCGTCACCTCGCACCCATCGTCGCGGAGTTCCAACGCAGCGATGCCGAGCATAGCCCCATCCCCTTCCGCGCCGTCAAGGTCGAAGCTCTCGACGAACGGCCGGAGGTCCTCGACGCGCTAGCCCTTACGCGCGCCCTGCTACATCCGGCGGACCGCGTCGCCTGGCTGGCTGTGCTGCATGCTCCGTGGTGCGGTCTGGGAATCGCCGACCTGTTGGCGCTAACCGGAGAAGGCTCTTCCCCAGCCGCTTCCGACACCGTTCCCGCTCTGATCGAGGCACGCGAGTCTTATCTCAGCGACGAGGGCCGTGCACTGCTCGCGCGCGCCTGGCCCATCCTGCGAACAGCGCTCGGCGAGTCCGGTCGTGGCGACATCGCCGTCCGCATCGAGCGCACCTGGAGATCATTGGGCGGAGACGTACTCCTGCAACCCGAGCAGCGAACCAACGTCCAGCACTCCTTCGCTCTGCTTCGTGAGCTGGAACAGCCCGGCGGCTGGATAGATCTTCGTGCTCTCAAGACGCGGCTGGAAAAACTCTTTGCCGAAGCCGTCAGTGGAGAAGTTGCGGTAGAACTTATGACGATCCACACCGCAAAGGGCCTCGAGTGGGATGTCGTCATCGTCCCTGCACTCGAGAAACGAGGGCAGACCTCACGCAGCGATCTTTTGAACTGGCTGGAGCTGGATGGCGATGATGTTACCGGCCCATCCATCGTGCTGGCGCCCATCTACGGCAAGGGCAGCGATCCGGATGAGCTCTACAAGTGGCTGAACCACATAAGAAACGCGCGCGAGGAGGCCGAGCGCAAGCGGCTCTACTACGTAGCCTGCACCCGTGCCCGCGAAGAGCTTCATCTCTTCGCCACCTGCGAACGAACATCGAAGGGCGAGGTCAAGCCACCCATCGGAACCCTTCTGTACTCCTGCTGGCCCGCAGCACAGAAACACTTCGACGCATGGTTGGAAGCACCCCCTTCGAACCTTGAAGAGCAGTTGAAGCAATCGCTCGGAGCAGATGAATCCTCAGAAGGAATTGTTCCAGCAGTCACTCCTGGGGCTCCGCAGGTCAGCGGACCTCCGCTCATTCATCGTCTGCCGCTGACGTTCAATCCCCTGCAGCGCTTCGCCGAAGCCGCGGAGCAGCGCCTGCCTTATCTCTCCGCCTCCGCCCTGCGTCAGACGCCGAACTTCGAGCGCCCTGAAGGCTCGTTCGCCGTGCGTGCCTTCGGCAATGTAGTCCATCGCTTTCTTCAGGTGCTTGCCACCCGCCTGGCAAGCGGCACCACAACCGACGAGTTGCTGGCAGAGCTGGGCTCCTGGGAACCACGCTTGCTGGCCAGCCTGCGTGGCGAAGGCCTTGCGCCCGCACTGTGTCAGAGGGAGGCCTCGCGGGCACTGCAAGCGCTCGTGCAGACACTCAGCGATGACATCGGCCGCTGGATTCTCATGCCCCAACCCACCGCCGTCAGCGAACGGGCCTTTACCTTCGCGGCGGCAGAGTCCCCCACGCTGCGCGTCGACCGTACCTTTCCGGGCGGCACAACGCCTTTATCCGTGGGGAGCGAGGCTCTCTGGATCGTCGACTTCAAGACCACAGAGCAGGGCTCGCGCTCGGCGGAACGCTTTGCGGAAGACGAACGCGCCAAGTACAGTCCGCAGATGGAAAGCTACGCCGCTGTGTGCCGACTATTAACCGATGCGGACAGACAGATTATGCTCGGGCTCTATTACCCTCTTATTCCAAGGTTGATTCATTGGCCAACCTGACGTCGTAAATCCTTCAGCCATAAGAGCCGCAATGATATTCTTTCGGCAGTCGGGTCTGGATGGAGGAAGAACTATGCCGCAATCTCGCCGCCTGGTGCTATGCGTCGATGATGAAGCGGTCGGTCTTCAAGTACGCAGAATGATCCTCGAACGGTCAGGGTATTCCGTACTGACGGCGCAGGATGGGCCCACAGGCTTGAAAATCTTTGCAGAAAATCCGGTCGAGGCCGTAGTTTTGGACTACTCCATGCCGGGAATGAATGGCGGCCAGGTCGCGGCTCAAATGCGCGAACGCAAACCCCAGGTTCCCATCCTTCTGCTTTCAGCCTATATGGCGATTCCAGCAGATCTCGTGGGCCTCGTCGATATCTCTATGACCAAAGGAGAAGGTCCCCCCATGCTTTTGCAAAAGCTGGACAGCCTCTTCTCCAACTAGAGCAAATCTCCTGTTGCTGGGAGGTTGAATCGGGCGTGCAGTACCGTTTTTCTGGGGAAAAACGGCCATAAATGTCGCGGTTTCGCTATACACCTACAGGAAATTTGCTTTAGCTGGACGAAACTCGAGAGCCTCAACCTACTGTGAATCTGAGCCAACTCAATCGGGTGTTGCTGCAAACGCTGCTGATTCCAGTGGTAGCGCTCATGTTCGTCGCCGCCATCCTGTCTTTACAGATCGAAAACGCCGAACGAACGGTCGCACAGATGCGCAAGGCGGATAACAACATCGCCACGGCAACACTCGTCTCTGTCCTGATGGTCAATGAGGAGTCCGGTCTGCGCGGCTATCAGATCACGTCCAACGAGATCTTTCTGCAGCCCTATGACTACTCCCAGGTCCCGCTCGACAATGCCCTGCATGAACTCAGGGACGGTTTGACACAACAAGGCAGCGATCCAAGCGCCGTTGATGACTTCATCATGGCTCACAACGTCTGGCGCAACTCCTTCGCCGCGCCTTTGATCGCAGCGACGAGTGCGGGCCAGAACACCCGCGATTCCGGGTTGAATCTCCGCGGCAAGGCCCAGATGGAGGCTTTGAGCGACAGGCTCAATAACATCGTCGAAACCCAGAAAACGCAACGCACCCTGATCGGCGATACCTGGCAGCGGCAGGTGCGCGAAACCCTGGAGATCCTCATCGCCCTGGCGCTGATCATCGGCCTCGCCATCGGCTTCTTCGCCCGGAGCCGTCTGCACCAGGTGTCCGCGGCCTTCCAGGCCACGCTGGCGTCGTTACGCCTGAATGCACAGCGCACCTACGAATCCGAGCAACGCCTGCGCACTACGCTCACTTCCATCGGCGATGGTGTAATCGTATGCGACATCGACGGCATCATTGAACTGCTCAATTTAGTCGCGCAACAGCTCACGGGCTGGAGCCAGGCCGAAGCTGTCCACAAGCCGCTCGAAGAGGTCTTTCGCATCGTGCATGAGACGACGCGCGAGCCCCTGGAAACACCCTTCGCCATGGTCAAAAAGCAACAGCGCGTCATTAACCTTTCCAGTCATGCGTTGCTACTGCGCCGGGATGGATCGGAGCTCAATGTCGACGACAGCGGAGCTCCCATTCATGATCGCTCCGGCAGGCTGGTCGGTGTCGTCATGGTCTTTCGCGACATCACCGAACAGCTCCGCTCACAAGCCGCGCTGCTCGCCACGGAAAAGCTCGCCGTAGCCGGCCGGCTTGCCGCAACCCTGGCGCACGAGATTCACAATCCGCTGGATGCGGTCGGCAACCTGCTCTATCTCATGAAGGACGGAGCTACCCCCGAGGAATCCACCCAGTTTCTCCAACTCGCCAGCCAGGAACTCGATCGTGTGACACAGATCAGCCGAGCCATGCTGGGCATGTATCGCGAGTCGAAGACTCCTGTAGCAGTCGATGTGAAGGACATGCTGGAGAGTGTTCTCCTGCTGCTCAATCGCCAGATGAGCCAATTGCAGCTTGAAGTCCGGACAGATTTTGCATCGAATGCCAGCGTCACAGGTTATCCGGTCGAACTGCGTCAGGTCTTTATCAACCTGCTGAGCAATGCCGCCGATGCCTCGACACAGGGGGGAATCATCGCAGTGCGTACCAAGCTCCGCTCCGCCGTACGCAGCGGTAAGACGGGAGGCAGGCAAGCTGGTGTCGAGATCACGATCTCCGATAACGGAGTCGGAATCTCCGATGCCGCGCTGCCCCAGGTCTTTCAGCCGTTCTTCACCACCAAGGGAGAGCATGGCACCGGGCTGGGCCTGTGGGTAAGCCACGGCATCATCGAAAAACACAGCGGAACCATCGAGATCGAGAGCAGCACCGACGAGCAGAATCACGGAACCAGGATTACTGTGTTCCTGCCTCGGCTCGATAGCTGAAGTGCGCAATGGATAAATGAAGCGCTACAAAAAAACCGGGCTTGCTGAAGACGCAAGCCCCATTCGTGATTCAACGCAACATGAATTCAAAAGACTACAGAATAAAGCGAACAGCCGCATCGGCTTCAATCGCCATGATCTGCAGTGTCTGGAAGAACTTCCTGCTCTGGCCAGTGAAGAGGCCACTCGCGGTAAGAGCTGCGACCGAAGCGACGGCGCCCGTAACCTTGTCGGTCAACGGACGAATGATGGCGACTGGAGGGAGTTCAGAGCTGATGAACTCACAAGGAACAGGAAAGATCAGGCTGGGCTGAACCACGCTGGGCGGTTGCAGCGGTGGATTATTGAAAAAGTCCGGGAATGTCAGGCCGGAGATGGGATCGGTAAACGGAGCAATGGTCTGCTGTACTCCATTGCCGGCAAAATCGACCCATTCCAGGAAGTGAGCAATCTCATCCCCACCGATGCCAAGCGTGATCTGCAGCACCTCCGGGTCTGACACTTTCTGGCTCATGGCTGCATAAAGACTCGTACCGCCCTGCTCAATCGCTCCAAAGTGAAAGGCGGCCACATTCGCGATCGCCTGAATATGAAGGTTGCCCGGAAAGCTGGAGGCACCGCCATTGAAGTCGGCATCGGTCTTGGGAATAGCCGTAACCCCATTGAGAGTGACGGCCTGCGGAAAGGTCGCCCCCAGGTCCGGGTTCGTTGTGCTGCGATAACGAACAAACCAACTGGTGTCGACATTGAGATGCATGAGGTTTGTGAGGCGCAACTTGCCTGACGATCCTGTAGCAGTACTTCCCGGCAAAGTCTCAAACTCGCTGAAATCAACTGGCTCGGCCCCTCTGGATTTGAGATAGGCATTCAGGAAGGCAGCATGACTTACTTCATCCAGCGTATTGCTGGTGATATATTGCGGTCCATCGCCATCGAGGTTCGATAACGCCATCTGATAGTTATTCAACGGTGGGTTGGGGTTGGGATCTACCTCGATGGGCTTGTTATTGCCAATACCACCCAGCTCCGCATATTGTGTCCAGAGGTCCGACTCAATGAGCTCTGCCGCCGCCAAAAAACGAAGAATGGCAGCATCTCCTGCATTGAGCCTGCCCTCTGATCGGCCCTGGGCACTGGCCTTCGTTCCATTCGCTAACAAACCGACGCCAACTGTTGCAGCGCCTCCTGCCAGAAGACCGCTTTTCATAAATGAACGGCGATTAACTGGGCGATTGATGTTGCTTACCGGATTTTCCATTGCTCTACCTATCCTGATCTATTACGAAGATGGGTCTCTCCTGAGGAGTTACCCGCCAATCACAATAGGCGCGCGCAATAACGATAGTTGTCAGGGAATTGTCAGATAATTGTCTTCTTGGATTTTCGGAATAGATTTATTCATGCAGTAATAAATCTATAGCTTTATTAAATACCCACGGTAATGGATCGACGACAGAAGATAAGTGAGCCACGAGGCTAGTTGGCCCACTTATCTTCTTGCTTTAACGCACTATTGCTTTAACGCAATAATTCCGCAAGTGCTACCGCGCAAGCATCGCAATCTTCACGGTTCGCATCATAGTGTGTCACCAGCCGCACATGGTGCGGACCGATAGCGCTCGACAGAATGCTCTTCGCCTTCAACTTCGCCACAAACCCCGCGGCATCGCCATTGTTCTTCAGTGAAAAGATGACGATGTTGGTTTGCACCGCGGTAAGATCAATCTCCGCTGCGGGACACTGCGCAATGGCCTCAGCGAGCAGACGCGCATTTGCATGATCCTCACCGAGCCTCGACGGCATCTCTTCCAGTGCAATCAACCCTGCCGCCGCCAGAATGCCTGCCTGCCGCATGCCTCCACCCAACGCCTTGCGGAAGATGCGAGCGCGATCGATCGCCGCACGGCTGCCCACCAGGATCGAGCCCACCGGCGCGCCCAGCCCCTTCGACAGGCAGAACATCACGGTATCGAAGCCACTGGTCAACTCGGCAACGCTTACTCCCAGCGCAGTCGCAGCGTTGAAGACACGGGCGCCATCCAGATGCACCGGCAGCCCCGCCTCGCGAGCGCCCTGCCAGATCTCGCGCAGCACTGGCAGCGGCGTCACAGTTCCGCCAGCCATGTTGTGTGTGTTCTCCAGCGAGATCAACCCCGTCGAGGCCCGGTAGTAGATCTTCGGCGAGATAGCCTTCCTGATCGATTCCCAGCTCAACACACCACGATCTCCTGCAACGGTACGCGGCATGCAGCCGGAGAAGGCGGAGAGCATGGCCATCTCCCAGTCGAGCACATGCGAGCGCGACTCGCAGATGACCTCCTGCCCATGCTGGGTGTGCAGGCGAATCGCAATCTGGTTCCCCATCGTTCCGGTGGGCACGAAGATCGCGGCCTCACGGCCGAAGACCTCTGCCGCACGTTGCTCCAGCCGATTCACTGTCGGGTCTTCCCCATACACGTCGTCGCCCACTTCGGCGGACGCCATCGCCGCATACATGGCCGCTGTAGGCCGGGTCACTGTGTCGCTACGCAGATCGATTACTTTCGAACTCATCTTTTTCTCTATCCCTTCGTTCTTTTGCTTGATTCTGTTTCGTCTTTGCTTTTCTGATTGTCATTCCCGCAGGGAATCTGCTTCTGCCTTTGCCCTTGCTTTTCTGGTTGTCATTCCGAGCGCAGCGAGGAACCTGCTTCCCGGACCACCACAACTTCAACCAGGAAGCCTCTCCAGCAAATGCCCAAACACCTCGTTCGACACCAATCGCCCGCGCAGCGTAAGCCGCCAGCGATCTTCTTCCGCAAGCATCAACCCCTCATCCACCAACTCCCGCACAGCCTCTTCATACGGGGCAACGAGCTCTCCTGCGAACTCACCCCGCAGTTGCTGCATGGAAATTCCTTCGGTCATCCGCAGGCCAAGAAACACGGTCTCCTCAAACGCCTCGCGCACGCCCACCAACGTGGGATCAACAGGTACAGCACCGCTGTAATCCGCAAGCTCCTCAGGATTCGCAAACCGAACCGCACCCTCACGCCGGAGCAGCATCGAATGCGCATCGAGGCCAAAACCCATGTAAGGCGCACGCTGCCAATATTTCTTGTTATGCCTGGACTGATGCTCCTTCGCGGCAAAGTTCGAGATCTCATACTGCGCGAATCCCTGCTGCGGAAGCACCGCACAGGCCTGTTCGTACAGCGTCGCGGCGATCTCCTCCTGCGGCACCCCATGCGCGTGAAAGCGCTGCCCTCCGGCGAGCACCTCGCGACCGAGGCGAGAGTCTTCATCGACCTCCAGCATGTACACGCTGAGGTGCGTCAGCCCCACACCACTCGCGACCTCCAGCGAATGCGCGAAGCTTTCCTCGGTCTGATAGGGCAATCCGGCGATCAGATCGGCGCCCACTTCAGGCAATCCAGCAGCTCGCAGCCGCAGGATCTCGCGCACGCACTCGCGTTCCGTGTGCAAACGGCCCACAGCGGCGCTCTCCCGGTCCACAAACGACTGCACCCCGAGACTCACGCGATTCACGCCCAGCCGCATCGCCTCGGCGAGCAGTTCGTCCGCAATCTGCCCCGGCGCGGACTCCAGCGTAATCTCGGCATCCCCCGCTATCTCGAAGTTCCGCCGCAACGCCGCAAAGATCTCACGCAGTTGCGAAGGGGCCAGCAGGCTCGGTGTTCCCCCGCCAAAGTACACCGTTCCGACCGATCCCGGCAGGTCGGCTCCGAGGCTCGCGGCAGCTTTATTTGCGGCGTCGATCTCCCCGCAGAGCATCGCCACATAACGCTCGATGGTGGCAGGAGACGAAACTCCCGAGGCAAAGTTACAGAAACTGCACTTGGCGCGGCAAAAAGGGACTGAAAGATATATCCCCAGCGCATCCGAAGCCGATTCGATCCTCACGCATCCATTCTTTCATGCGGTGTGATTTCATAAGACGAACTGCCCGCTCCGAATAGAATGGAATAGATGGCAGACGAACAGAAAAAACCCGCCGCAACGGCGGAGCAGACGCAGCAAGCTGCCCCCAAACGTCCAGGCATCGATGACGATGTCGTCGGCAAGGCCTACGATAGCCGCCTCATGAGCCGGCTCTTCGCGTACCTGAAGCCCTACAAGCTGCAGGCCGGCATCTCTGCGGTCGCCATCCTCATCAAGTCCGCCAGCGACGTCTTCGGCCCCTACCTGGTCAAGGTCGCGGTCGATACCTACTTCGCCCCTACCCCCGGAAAGCGACTGAGCTGGCTCGCCCGTCATCTCAGCCCGGACCCCGTTCGCGGCATGACCGAGATCGGCGCGCTCTATCTCGGTTCCCTGCTGCTCACCTTCGGGCTGGAGTTCGTCCAAACCTACCTGATGCAGTGGACCGGACAGAAGATCATGTTCGATCTGCGCAGCCAGATCTTCCGCCACATCCAGCGCATGCACGTCGGTTTCTTCGACCGCAATCCCGTCGGACGCCTGGTCACCCGTGTCACCTCCGACGTCGACGCCCTCAACGAGATGTTCACCTCGGGCGTGCTCGCCATCTTCGAGGACGTCTTCGCGCTCACCTTCATCGTCGTCATCATGCTGAGCATGAGCTGGCTGCTCGCCCTGCTGACGCTCTCGGTCATCCCGGCGATCCTCTACGCGACGCAGCTCTTCCGCATCTATGTACGCGAGAGCTACCGCCGCCAGCGCGCGGCCACCGCAAAGATCAACTCGTTCACGCAGGAGTACGTCTCCGGCATGAGCGTCGTCCAGCTCTTCAACCGCGAAAAGCGTGCCTTCAGCGACTTCTCCGCGGTGAACTCCGAGAACAAGGCGGCGTGGACCGACGCCATCTTCGCCTACGCGCTCTACTATCCCGTCGTCGAGCTTCTCAGCTCCATCGCGATTGCGCTGGTCATCTGGCGCGGCGGCATTGCGGTTCTGCACGGGCAAACCGCCATACAGCATGGCGGCTTCCTGCATCCGGTGGTCACGGTCGGCATTCTCATCGCCTTCATCCAGTACGCGCAGCGCTTCTTCCGCCCTATCCAGGACCTCAGCGACAAGTACAACATCCTGCAATCGGCCATGGCCGCCGCCGAGCGCGTCTTCAAGCTGCTCGACACCGAGCCCGAGATCCCGGTACCTGCCAAGCCGACCACCGGCGACCGCAGTGGACGTATTGAGTTTCGCGATGTGTGGTTCACCTATGAGACGCTCACGCCGGAACAACTTACGGCCCTGCAGGGTATCTCTTCGCAAAACAACGGGTTTCAGTCCGCTGAGCTCGATAACATTGAGTGGATTTTGAAGGGCGTCAGCTTCACCATCGAACCGGACATGACCGCCGCCATCGTCGGCCACACTGGCGCGGGTAAGACCACCATTACCGCGCTCATGATGCGCTTCTATGACGTGCAGCGCGGCGCGGTGCTGGTGGACGGCATCGACGTCCGCGAACAGGACCTCATCCCCTTGCGCAAACGCTTCGGCGTCGTCCTGCAGGATCCCTTCCTGTTCTCCGGCACCATCGCGCAGAACATCCGCCTGGGCTCCAACTGGATCACCGACGACGAGGTCGCCAACGCCGCCGAAGAGGTCAACGTCGCCGACTTCATCCGCACGCTGCCCGCACAGTTCGCCGAGCCGGTACTGGAGCGTGGCTCAACGCTCTCCACCGGACAGAAGCAGCTCATCAGCTTCGCCCGCGCGCTGGCCCACAAGCCGGGAATCCTCATCCTCGATGAGGCAACCAGCTCCGTCGATACTGAAACAGAACTGCGCGTGCGTCTCGCGCTGGAACGCATGATCACAGGCCGTACCTCAGTGCTCATCGCACACCGGCTCTCCACCATCCAGCGTGCGGATACGATTCTGGTCATGCACAAAGGCCAGTTGCGCGAACAGGGTTCGCATCAGCAGTTGTTGGCGTTGCGTGGCCTGTACTACAAGCTCTACCAGCTCCAGTACAAAGACCAGGAGCTGGGTTCCTCCATCGCCGAAACGGCGACTGCTTAGAGAGGCCAAGGAGCGTCGATCATAGCGCGAAGCGCATTCTGTGACGCTTCAGCGTCACAGAGACGGAGGGAGCCGTAGCCTTTAGGCTACGGAACAAGGGGCAGGCACGAATCGGGCTTTAGGTAGTGTCTGACGAATCGTGTACAGCAACGCATTACATATTTTGTTCCCCCCACAGAGACGTCATCCTGAGCGTAGCGCCTCGCGTTTTTTGCGAGGTGCGGAGTCGAAGGACCCCGAAGGACTTGATCTCGCCCAGGATGCCGGAACCTTTTTCAGCACAAGAGTCCAGGCTCGAGCGCTCAAGGTCGAAAAGCTCCGAAGGGCATAGGCAAGAGGTCAACCCTCGGGGTCCTTCGGTCCTGAGCGTAGTCGAACGGACGCGTCCCCAAAGGCTGGGACGCTTCGCTCAGGATGACGGTTCTGTGGGGAAACGCAAAACAAAAGCTATGCGTACAGCGAGCCTGGGTCGCTCCAAGGCTGGGGTCTTCGATTCGTCAGACACAACCTAGCCACGGGCCGTTTGTCCGCAGCCGAAAGAAGGCCCGGGCCTAAAGGCCACATTTTGCTAAGTCTGAATTCCGTGGCCTAAAGGCCACGGCTCCCTCCGTATCCGCAACGCTGAAGCGTTACGGATGGCGCTTCGCGCTACGTTGGTCCTCACCCGCGCAAGAACTTCAAAACATTCTGCGTGGTATCCGTCTCCGCAATCCGAGGAAAGACCTTCTCGACGCAATGGCGATGTGCATCGACATCACGATCCGTAATTGCATCCACGACAACCACGACGTTGTAGCCATAATCGAAGGCGCTGCGCGCGGTCGCTTCCACCCCGGAGCCTGTCGCAATGCCGGTCAGGAAGACCTGGGTTACGCCGCGCTGGCGCAGGTACTCATCGAGCGAAGTCCCGATGAACGCACCCGGCCGCTGTTTGCTGACCACATAATCGTCCGGCTGTTGCTCCAACTCGGGAACAAGGTCGGTCCAATCATCTGGAAACGAAAAGTTGCGCGGCCCGGCGTCGGTACGGCCTGGAGCCGGGGCTGTCACGTTGACGAGAACGACCGGCAGACCTTTCTCGCGGAAGGCTCGCGCAAGTTGGGCGGTGCGAGCGACGATCTCGCCACCAGGGTGAACGGTCTGTAGGCCGACGATGCCCTTTTGCAGATCAATCGCAATCAAGGCCGCAGTGGAGTCGAGTGTAGTCAGAGGCATAACTTTTCCTTTCGTTGGGGAATCTGGAAGATTGCCCGTCTTCCGTTCAGGCAGTTAGCTGGCGTGTTTCTGCGCAAAGTTCACGCTCGAGAAGAGGCTGATCACAGCGATGCCCACGAAGAAAAAAACAAGCGCCAGAGGGTCGCCGCTCGAGACCTCTCCAACCCGAAACAGGAGATAACCAACGACCAGGTTGAAGAGCGCCCAGACAACATTCACCGTCGGGGAGGACAAGCCTTTTCCAGGGGGATTAGCGAAGGGGGTCGGGAAGCGGTCGCCAGAGATGCCGTACACAAAATGAGGCACGGCATTCGTTAGAAATAGGCCGGCGAAAAAACAAGCGATAAAGTGATGCCAGTTCAATGGGGTTTCCTCTCAGTTAGGGGTTGTTGAAGTCATAACGCCGGCTCTTGGACGTCCGGCATCCCATCAATGTCGCGCGCAGGAAGCAGGCCCATCTTGCGGTAGATCGGCCGTATCACCGCATTCACTTTCGGCAACTCGAACGTGAACCAAAGCGACCCGGCGATGCAGAACGTACCCGTGACCATGACCGTGTGGGAAGCACCGATTCGGTCAGCCAGCGCACCGGCAAACAAGCTGCCGAAGGGCGCGGAGCCAAAGAAGGCCATCGTGTAATAGCTCATCGCGCGGGCGCGTTTATCCTCCGGCACCAGCGACTGAATGATCGTGTTGCTGGCGGACGCAGCCTGAAGCATGCCAAAGCCCACGAAGACCATCAGAACAATCGACAGCCACAATGTATGCGAAAGGCCGAAGAGGATCAGCGCGACTCCCAGCATCCCAGAGGCCACCTGCAGCATGCGCGTGAGCCCAACGACCGACTTGCGAAAAGCAAGCGAGATCGCCGATACCAGAGCACCGATTCCCGCCGCGCCCATGAGCCAGCCGAGAGTCGTCACGCCGCCATGCAAGACCTGGGCGGCGAAGATCGGCAGCAGCACCGACCAGGAGTAGCCCATAAGGCTGATGAGCGAAAAGAGCAGAAGAATAGTACGAATGGGCCGAAAGCCGCTGACATAGTCCCACCCCTCGCGTATCTGCTCGAACATGTTGGCCTTGCTGCGCTGGATGCCCTGTGGCTTGATCCGCATCAACAACAAGGAGGCGATCACGGCAAAGTAGCTGAGGCCGTCGATCAGAAAACAACCACCTTCTCCGAACGCCGCTACCACCAGGCCAGCGATGGCAGGACCGATCAGCCGCGCGCCATTGGCCATCGAAGAGTTGATGGCGATGGCGTTACTGAGATCGTTCCGGTCATCCACCATCTGCACAAGGAAGGATTGGCGCGCCGGCATATCAAACGCATTGATCACACCCTGCAGGGCAGTGAGCGCGATGATCTCCCAGAGGGTGATGACATGGGCCAGCGTGAGCGCGGCCATAGCAAGCGACTGAATGGCCGCTGCAGCCTGCGTACCCACCAGCAAATTACGGCGATGAAGGCGCTCTACCCACACGCCCGCAAAGGGGCCCAGCGCAAACGAAACAATCTGCCCCGCGAAGCTTACGATTCCAAGCAGCAGCGCCGAATGGGTCAGGTGATAGACCAGCCAGGTTGTGGCCAGCCGCGTCATCCAGTTGCCAATCACGGAGATGCTCTGTCCGAAGAAGAAGAGCTTGAAGTTGCGGTGCCGCAGCGCTCGCCATGCATGCGATATCGAACTGCCAGGAGAAGAGATCTCCTGACTATCCGGACTGATTGCAGGCCCACTCATAAGCTACCGTCGATCCTCACTGAGGATCGCTTTCCGCCAGTCGCTTGATGAGCCTGCCGGCCTCGAACAGCGTCTCTCGTTCCTGTGCGTCGAGCTGGGCGAAGGCCTTTGCCAGCCACGTCCGCTTGGCATCGCCAGCGCTCTTCTGCAGAGCTGTGCCCTTGGCGGTCAGCGCGATATTCACCTGGCGGCCGTCGGTCGCGTGCGGCTTGCGCACGATCATACCCAGCTTCTCCAGCGTTGCAACGATGGTTCGCATTGACTGCGGCCGCATACCCTGCATTCGCGCCAGATCGGCGGTGGTAGCAGGTCCCTCCTTGGCAAGGCGCTTCAGTACGCTGGTCTCCGTCCAGGAAAGTTCCTGAGAAGAAGAGGCAACGCGCGCGCGGCGCACCAGGAGCCCAATGGAATGGGTAAAGTCGGTGATTTCGAGATCGAAGGTCTTTCGCGACATGACAGATTCAGATTACGTATGAACAGTCAAACTTGCAAGTTAAACTTGCAAGTTTGGCTGTTTACATAAACGCATTGCGCAGAACCTCCAAAGCTTGTCATTTCGACCGACCAACGAGAGTGGAGAAATGACAAACCTTTGGGGTGATGTGGGCTCGAACCCCTACGAAAGAATGCGTTTCTCGGCCAGATCACACAACTTCCCCACCCGTTTCTCGCGGGCCTCCGGCGTCTGATAGTGGAAGACCGCCATCAACTCCCCACGCCGCTGTAACGGAGTCATCTTCTCCCAGCCCGCCCTTGCCTTCGGCCGCTTGCGAAAGGCAGCCTCAACCACCGGCGGCAACTCCCGCTCGCCTTCCATAGCCGCGAGCAGACGCTCGGCAGCCTGTTCGGCGCGGCGCATGCGGGCTTCATCGCTCTTGACGCCCGCTATCCACTTGCCGAGTTCACGCCGCGTGTACTCGGTCAACTCGTCATACCACTCGCGCAGCCCCGGTTCATCGTCCAGGAGCACAGCGAGTTCATCCGGCAGCTCTGCCGCGCGCGCTTCCATATCCGGCTGCAACGAAAACTCCGCCATCGCTCCCGAAGAGACCATCGCCCCCTGCTGCATCGCCTTATTCACCAGCAGGTAAAATCCACCGCGCGGATCGGGAAAGAGCGAGGTGCGGAACGCAAAGCCGTTAATCTCGCCCCGCACGCGCAGGCGAACCATCTTCGGCCATATCTCGGAAGGCTCAAAGGGCACGCGTGCGATCGTCCAGCCCAGCGAGCGGTCGCCCTTTTCGAGGGCCGCGCGAAATGTTTTCGACTTACCTGCCGCCATCACTCTCTCCTGGTCGTCCCTGTCGAGCCATCCACGCAACGATCGAACCCCAGTAGGCGTCGGTCGGCTTCAGATAGGGCTCATTGTGCGCCAGCCCCGCGACCACGATCAACTCTCCTCGATCTCCACAAGCCTTGGCGATGCGCCGTGGCATCTTCAAGGGAAACAATTTGTCGCCGTCGCTATGAACCACGCAGACCGGCAACCGTGTCGAGGCCACCACCGTAACAGTGTTCCAGACGTTCGGCACCTCACGAGCCAGCCAGTGCGGGAATCCGGCAGAACGCACCGCATCCTGGAACGAAGTGAACGCCTCGCACAGGATCAACCCTGCAGGCGGTGGCTCCAGCGCCCCAACTCCGCTCGCCGCAATGCCACTTCCTAAAGAAAAACCCAGCACGAAGACCGGCACTTTTGACCCGATCCGTCTTCGCAGCTCCGCATAAGCGGATACCAGATCCTCATCGCAGTGTTCCGAACGGATCTTTCCCGAGCTGGCACCATAGCCCGAGTAGTTGAAGACCATCGTGCCCACGCCATGCTCTCGAAACCATGCCTGAACGCCGCTCCAATGCCCTACCGTCTCGCCGATCCCATGGCAGATCAGGATGACCGGCGCGCCCTCATCACCCGCAACCAACACTCCGGCTAGACGCCGTGTACCACTCGCAAAGAAGAACTCTTCGCGCGACTCGTGCTTCGGAAAGCGGCGCGTCACTCCAAGGAGAGCGTCGCGAGTCATGAGCCCTCGGCTCACCAGCCCCAGCGGCACGGACAAAAGATGCGACCGCCAGCGTTCTGAATTTGGCGACAATTTTAAACTCATAGACTCGGCAAAGCTCACCCACAGCATACCGTTCCAAACAAACCCACTCCTCGACCAGCTAAACTACAGCCATCGCCACTCGTTCCAATCCGCGCATCTTTCTCTCCGCAGGCGAGGCCTCGGGCGACGCCTACGGCTCTGCCCTGATCCAGAATCTTCGCGAGCGCTTTCCTGACGCGACCTTCACCGGCCTGGGCGGATCGCAGATGGAGCAGGCCGGCCAGCAACGGGTCGTCCGCGCGGAAGACGTCGCGGTCATGGGCGTCACCGAGATTCTTCGCCACATCCCGCACATTTACGCCAGTTATCGCCGGCTGGTACGCTCCATCCGCGCCAACAGGCCCGACGTTGCCGTGCTCATCGACTTCCCCGATGTAAACTTCCGGCTGGCAAAGCATCTCCACCGCGCCGGAGTGCCCGTAGTCTGGTTCGTCAGCCCGCAGCTCTGGGCCTGGAAGCGACGCCGCCTGCGCTGGGTACAGGAGCGCGTGGACAAGATGCTCGTCATCTTCCCTTTCGAAGAGACGTTCTACCGCGAACGCGGCGTCGACGCAGAGTTCGTGGGACATCCACTCGCCGGTACGCCCAGACAGACCAGCACCCGCGAGGCCTATGCCGCACAGCATGGCCTCGATCTGGAGAGGACCTGGATCGCGTTGCTGCCCGGCAGCCGCTGGAAGGAGATCCACGCCAACCTGCCCACGCTGCACGAGCTCGCCATGAGCGACCTGATCGCAGGTTCCGCAGCTTATACGACCTTCGACGGCAACCGTGTCCGGCAGCCCCGCGATCCCGCCGCCCACACGCTCTATGAGTTCCTGCTGCCGGTAGCCTCTACGATCGATCCCGCAAATCTTCGCGCCTACATCGATCAACTGAACGCCGAACATCTGAAGTACTTCGGCCCTGAAGCCTCCAGTATCCGGCTCACGCTGGTTCCTGACGCCTACGAGGCGCTCTCCCATGCCCGCGCTTCGGTCGTGGCCAGCGGCACGGCGACTGTGCTGGCAGCGATCGTCGGCAATCCGTTCCTCGTCGTCTACCGGGTCTCGGATCTGACCTTTGCGCTCGCCAAAAAGCTCGTTCGCTATCCCGATGAGTTCCCCAGGATGATGGATCTTGACGGCAACCTGCCGGTAGCGATGGTCAACCTCATCGCCGGACGGCGCATCGTTCCCGAGCTGCTACAGAGCCGCTTCACCGCCGCGAATGTCGCCTCTGCGCTCTCGCCGCTGCTGCTCGATGGGCCGGCGCGGGAGGCCCAGATCGCAGCCCTGGCCGGCGTCCGCCAGAAGCTTCACGCAGCAGACACGGCAGCAGGATCACCCATCCACCGCGTCGCCGAAGCCGTAGTTGCGCTTCTCTCTTCTTCGGGCAGCGATAACAAGATCTAAGTCGTACAATTTGCGTCTAAGACGTTTGAAACGCAATCATGTGTCCAGCACTCGCAAAACAGGACACAATGACGATGGAGCGCGGCCTGTGCCATTGCTCCGCCAAGGACTTACTGCATGATTCAGCGACTCCGCAGCCTTTGCATTCTTCTGGTGGGTCTCTCAGCGCTCGCGCTCCACGCAGTTCCTCCGGGACGTCCGCAGATCGACATCACCAGCTATGTCATTCACGCCGACCTCGATCCTTCGACCGGCAAGCTGACCGCCACCGCTGCCGTCACCTTCACGGCCCTCGATGACCTCAACGTCGTCGTCTTCGGTTTGAATAACGGCCTGCAGGTCAGCAAAATTGCCGACACAACAAACGCCGCCCTGAACTCCGAGCGCAACGTCACCGACTCGACCATCCGCGTTACGCCTGCGGCCTTGCTGGCGAAAGGCTCCTCGACAACCTACACCTTTACTTATGCGGGAACGCCCACCGTCGAGACCAGCCCGGTTGATGGGATCAAGCTCGTCCAGATTGCCGATCCCGTCAGCGTCCTGCTCTATGCAGGGCGCTGGTTCCCCATGACGGGACTCTTCACCGACCGGTTCACAGCCGAGATGCACATCACTGTGCCCGAGGGTGAGCGTGTCGTCGGCAGCGGCGTAAGCGGCGAACACAAGCTTCCCGGCGGCGGCACCGAATACATCTTCAACTGGACCAAGCCGGGTTTCCCCGGAACGATCGTCGCGGGCAAGTTCCTTCCGCCGATTACGACGCCAGGCATTCCCAACATTCGCGTCTTCGTCACCGACAAGTACAAAGAGAAGGGCCAGGACTTCGCGGCTACAGTCGCCAAAGAGTTCGAGTTCATGACCAACCTCTTCGGCGGCGCGGAGTCCGGACGGCTCGAGGTAGTAGAGCTTCCCGGAGATTCAGTCTCCGCCGCGTGGGCGCCTGAGATCGTCGCCATCCGGCCTGACCGTGGCAATGCACGGTTGTTCGCGAATACCGTGGCGCGCCAATGGTGGGGCTCTGAAACCTCACCGGCTACACTCAACGACGCCTGGATCACCAACGGCATGTCGCGCTACGCCGAGCTGTTGTACCTCGAAGACTCCGCCGGCAAAACTGCTCTGCAATCCGCCATCTCCGATGTAGAGGCCGGAGCGCTGGCCTATGACACCGAACCGCTTACTACCCTCGGCCGTCTCGATCCGTTCTCTCCGCAGTTTCAGTCGATGACCCTGGAGAAGGGCGCGATGGTCTTCCACATGCTCCGCTGGGAGATGGGCGACGATGTCTTCCAGCAGTTTCTACGTTCCCTGCTCTCGCAGTACACCGACAAGCCCGTACGTACCGCGAACGTTCAGACCGTCGCCGAAGCCCAATCGAAGCTTCAGCTCACGCCCTTCTTCTCCCAGTGGCTCGACGGCACCGGCGCACCCGAACTGGGCAACAACTTCAGCGTCTTCCGGCTCGGCAGCAACAAAGGCTTTCGCACCGTCGGCTCCGTCACTCAGGACCTTGATCTCTTTCGCATGCCGATAGAACTGCGCATCGAGACGGAGGGCAAGACAGAAGAGCGCCGCGTCGATCTCTCCGGAACGGAATCTGCTTATTCCATTGAGACCTTCGGACGGCCGCGCCGCATCACCATCGATCCTGAGAACTGGGTGCTCAAGAGTACGCCTGATCTGGCCGTCCGTATTGCCGTTCTGCGTGGCCAGCAGGAGGTAGCACAGGGCGACCTGATGGCTGCGATCACCGAGTATCAAAAAGCGCTCGACTCCAACCGTTCCAGTTCGTTGGCGAACTATCGTCTGGCCGAGATCTTCTTCACGCAACGTAACTACCAGGCGTCCGCCAACTCGTTTCGTGACTCGCTACGAGGCGATGGCGATCCGAAGTGGACCGAGGTCTGGAGCCATATCAATCTGGGCAGGATCTTTGACGTGACAGGCCAACGCGATCGTGCCGTCAATGAGTACCGCCTGGCCGTGCAGACCAACGACAATACGCAGGGAGCTATCAACGAGGCCCGTGCGCTGATGCAAAAGCCTTATCAGCGCGAACCTGCAGCGAACTAAGAACTCCGAGGCAAAAAACAACGAAGGGCCTCTATGAGGCCCTTCGTTGTTTTGTAGGCAGAAGGCAATTAACTACCCGAAGACTTCATTACTTTACCGTCAGGCATATTGTGATTTTGCGCGATCTGCTCGATCATCTGGAGATGCTGTGAGATCAACGCCGCACCCTGCTGAGCCGCTTGCTTCATACCGGGATTCTGCGTAGTTGAGGCTTCATCCTTGAACTCCGACAGGTCCTGCTTATGGTCTCTCACCATAGCCTGAATGTAAGCCTGGTCGAACTCCTGACCGGAGAGCCCTTCAAGTCTTGCAACAAGCTCTCTGTCCTTCTTCGAAAGCTCGGTCGGCTCTTTTACTTTGAGTTGCTGGGCGATCGGTTTCATCATCTGGTCGTTGAGCTGCGTGTGATCCGAGACCATCTTCTGCGCGAATTGTTTAACGTCATCGCTCTGTGATTTTTGCTGGGCTAACTGCCCCAGTTGAACCTCGGCGGCATTGCCTTCAAGCGCCTTCTTCACGAAGGACTGATCTGCCATTCCCTGTAGCTGTTGATTGTCATTCATATCGGACGCCATACCGCCTGGACCTGGCGCCGAAGTAGATGGATTCGTGGTGGTCTGGTTAGACGTACCGGCAGCACCACCACCCGGTTGATTCTGCGCAACGGCCATGGCACCCGCCAACAGCGTAGGCACGAAGCCCAGTAGAACCTTGCTACACATTCGCTTTGAGATCATTAAACTCCTCCTTTTCGAGAGGATCCCACTAGAGCCCGACATCACTGCGCAGTGGATAGTCCACTCAGGTCCGAAGACCGCTCGTCTTCGTACGTTAAATGCCTCCAACGAGGTTCGCGTTGCCTTACCAAGTGTTCCACCGAGGTGAATCATTGTGATAAACCGGCCTTAGCGACACAAAAGTCTCGCCATTAGCGAGACTTTTGTGTCGGATAAATTCATCCTTTTGAACTAGATGAGTGCCTTGAACTAGTCGTCATCATCGTCCTTCTTCAGCTTCCGATGCACCGTCAACATCGCCGGCACTGGACGATCCCCCATGGCGTCTTTCCACAGGATCACGTTCAGCTTCTGAGGGTCCGCGTGGTCGGCGTGGCGAAAGTCCATCTTCATCGACTCCTTCGCTCCGACGGCTGTCTTCACGTTGGCCGTATAGATCAACGAGTTATCGCGATTCACATAGTCCGCGGTATAGGCTGGCTGATCTCCAACTCCCGTAAACAACGATCCGATCAGAGAGCTGAAGGCATCGTTGTTGTTCATCGGAGGCAATCCCAGCAGCGTCTCCATCGTCCGCACTACGCTTACGGTCGAGTAGAACCGGCTGTCTACGAACGGAGTTCCATCCGCTTTCTTCGGAGAATACTTGCTGATCACCAGGGCGATGCTGCGGTGCGCGTCCACGTGGTCCGCACCGGCCTGGGCATCATCTTCCAGAACAAAGAGCGCTGTGTCGTCCCAATAGGGCGAGTGCGAGATGGCCTCCGCCAACCGGCCGACGGCCAGATCGTTATCCGCGACGGAAGACTTCGGTGTCGGTCCGCCGGGAACCGTTCCCGCCGTGTGGTCGTTGCCAAGGCGCATCAGGATAAAGTTCGGCAAGGTGTCCTTGCCGGCCTCACGATCCGCTACCCATCCCTTGAAGTGCTTCAGGAAGACTTCTACTCGTATCTGATCCGGCACACGCAGATTGAAGTCCGGCTGCTCTGCCGCAAAGTGGCCGACCAGCTCTGGCTTCGTGGCCGTGTTGTTGGCCAGCACCGGAATCGGCCATTGCCACTTGTTCACTCCGCCGCCCCAGGCTTCGGGGAGAGGATCGCCCGGCAGGATCGTAGGCTTCTCGCACGTTGCTCCCGCCAGCAGTGGGCCATCCTGTGGGTTCTCCGTCTTCTTCGCTCCGCAGAAGGTCGACGCGATGTATTCCCCAAAGTTGTAGTACGACTTGCCATGCCGCGCCATGTTGCCCCAGAGATATCCGCTCGTCGGCTCATTGACGTCCGGAATCTTCTGCAGGATCGGATAGCCCTGCGCTACGACTCCTTCGAAGTCGTACGTCCGCTCTCCGCCGCGATAGCTCTGCTGCCAGGTCTTCTCCAGGTAATCCGTTCCAATACCGGCGGTTGACCAGACATGTCCGTCGCCCGACACCTCACCCGAGTCGTAGAAATTATCCAGCACGCCAAACTGCAGAGCCAACTTGTGCTCATTCGGAGTGCTGTCCTCACCGTACATCGCCAGGCTCGGGTCCCCGTTGCCAACGGCTTTGCCATCCTGCTTGAGATCTCCGAGGATCTGATCGTACGTGCGGTTCTCCTTGATAACGTAGATCACATGCTTGATGCGATCCTGGCCGCCTGCAAACTGGATCTTCTCCTCTGCGGCCTTCGTCCGGTTGGACTCCACAACTTCAGCCGTCCACTTGGGCAGGTTCTGTTCCATCGCCTGCGTATCCAATACGGCGAGTGAGCCGTAGAGCAGCGTTCCGATATACGTAGACGCCCCGGCCCTGGCGTGCGATCCCGGTACCTGACGCTGGGGGAAGTTGTTCGGCCCTGTTCCCTTGCCCTTGGCTGTTGCAATGTACAGCTTTCCGCCGGTGATGCCCATCGACATCGGCATCCACTCCGTCGGCACAAACCCGAGCGGCTCGATCATTCCCTGTTTAGCAGCCTTCGGGGTCAGCTTCCTGGTATCGAATACCGCAATCGCATCTGTGATCGCATTGCCGACATACAGTCTCGAACCATCGGACGACAAGGCCAGAGCCTCGGGCTCTGCACCGAAGTAAGTCTGCCGTGGCAGACGCGTGTCGAAGTATCCCCTCACCGCGAACTGCCCGGCCTCCACATTCACAGCCGCGACCGCATCGCGGTTCGCCAGGGCAACGTACATCGTCCGGCCGTCGGCCGACACTTCAAAGGCGCAGGGATGTGTGCCTGCAGCTACAGCATTGTCTGGCTTGAGAAGCGGCAGCTTCCGGCCTACAGTGCCCTTCTTCAGATCCAGTTCAACGATCTCGCTCGCATTCCACAGCGCCACAAACGCGCGGGTCTCATCTTTAGATACGCTCAGGGCCACGGGATACGTCGAAGGCACAGCGTCGTTTTCCGACAGGTCGAACCGAGTGAGGATCTCGCCTGTAGTCGCATCCATCAACAGCACATCGTCGGAAAGATTATCGGCGACCAGAATCTTCTCCGCGCCCGCCGAACCGAGGACAGCGATCGCTGCGGGAAACGGCACACCCTTGTCGCCCTCCACTCCGCCGACCAGCATCGTCTTGCGCCCCGCAGCTAACTGCTGCAGAGGAATCTTCATCATCCGTTCCCGCGAGATCTTTCCGTCGCTGAAGCCATAGACCACCACACCACTGCCGGCATCGCCCTTGCCTGTGCCGAGTGGGTCGGTCTCCGAGCCCATGCTGGCGTAGACATGCTTGCCGTCCTGGCTGAAAGCCAGGCCGGAGAAGAGCGTCTGCTTGGCTCTTGCCGCTGTACGGTCATCGGGAAAATCGGCTACTATGCCGGTCTGGGTATCCATCACGGCCAGCGACTGCATGTAGTTCGATTCGTAGGTTCCATACCCGGCATTCACGGTCACTACATAGCGTCCGTCCGGTGATATGGCCATCGACATCGGCAAGCTGTTAAGCCGTTGCGGGCTACCGGGTACCGGTCGAACAATCTGCTTACTCGTTGGCAGATCGATCGAAGTTCCCTTCTGTCCTAACGCTAACCCGGCCTGCAAGGCCAGTCCTGTCATCACTCCAAGTTGCCAACTACACCGTCGCACTGTCATCTCCAAAGCCTACCAATTGCTTTGTTGCCGCAAGATTACAAATGTTCTACCAGGCGTGTACAGCTACAACTTCAGTTGCCGCGGGTTTGAAGTCTATGACCTTGACGTGAAGGATCAGCTGCAGATTTCGGCTTGCCCAGTCTTTCGGCAGGTGATGCACCATGTCGGAGATCGCGGCGGGGTTGCAGACGAAGTCGGCGGCAGCCAGGGTTCCGTACTGCCCCATGCCGGCGACGCTGAGCAGAGGAACATCGCCGGGGCTTTGGATGAGCCGGGTGACGATCGCGTAGTCCTCGGTGTCGTGTGAATCCAGGGAGGCATGCAGCAGCCAGCGCCGATGGGGGTCCTGGTCGTCATCGATTTCGTTGCGAGCACGCATGACGAAGCGCAGGCCTTTGGTCAGCTCCACCGTCATCGGATTGTTGAAGCCGCCGACCAGTAGCGTGGGACTGTTGCGCAGTTCGGCGAAGGAGATGTCGTTGGGAAAGCGCTCCTGGAAGGTCTGCTTCTGCCGGGTGATCGTGGCTACCAGTGCAGAAACGGATGCGACGTCGCCCAGAGCGACGAAGCTGTTCTCTGCCGGGTGCAGATCGCTGCCGTGGAGGGTTGCCGTTGGAGCGAACGGAACGAAGAACTCCTGGCCGTGCGTCTCAAGCTGATGATCACGCGCGTACTGGTCGGTGACGCTGTCGGAGAGCCGGTATACGGCGTTGCTTCCGATGACGATGATGACCGGCTTCGGACTGTTCGTCCAGGGAGCCCAGAACTTTTTGAAGCCTTCGGTTTGAGCGTTGTTCCAGTGAGCCCAAATGGCGATTCCCCCAAGGAGGAGAAGGACAGCTGCTGAGATCCAGATCTTCCAGCTTCTTTTTTTGGCGGAGGGGTCGCGCAAAGTGGCGGAGACTGTCGTTTTTTGGGGAACTTCGGGATTTTGGTGAGGTTCGGGATCGAGCGCTGGAAGGCTTGTGCAGGCAGGTTCAGGATTTATTCCAACAGGTGGAATAAATCCGCCAGCCGCTCCGTGGACGGCTTCATGAGGAGTGTCGTTCCACCGAAAGGTCGCGCGGTAGCAACCGGAGGGGATCTCGATGTAAACGTCCGGGGTCTCGTGCAGCGACTGATAGTACTGCGCCAGACGCTTTCGGACTTCGGCTACCCGGATTCGTACCACCGGATCGTCTCCGGTCTCGTAGTCCGGCCGCCGGCCGAAGACCTCCGAGCCGATTACCCGTTCGCGCAGAAGATTGTCCTCACCGGCGAGCGTGTGCTTGACGATGTAGCGCAGCAGGCTCTGCCCCTGCAGCGTGTTCCGAAAGGGAGGGCTGGAGAGGATTAATTCGAGCGCCTGGTACACGCGCTCGGGGCTTCGAGATCCTGTTCCCTGGTTGTCCTCCGATGCAGAGGCCGGGTTGATGAGTGTTTCCATGAATGGTTATGTCTACGAGGCGGTATAGTACCCCCCTGTAATCTGACCTGTCAAACACGCAGAATCAAGCAGTTAGACCGGTAACGAACCGTACATTGCTTGTGGCCTCTGTATTCAGGAGCGTCTTGTGATGCGGGCTGAAGAAAGCCAAAAATTTTGATCTGTAGTTCCGGCGAGAACGCCCATGCAGCACTTTCAGGAGACCCACATGAATCAGATGCAGAAGAAACATTCTTTACCGAAGCGGCTCCTTACAATGAGTGTGCTCTCAGCCTGCCTGCTTGTTCCCGCAGGCATAAGCATTCTTCCCGTGCCTGCTTTTGCGCAAGTTACTACTGCGTCGCTCTCTGGAACGGTGACGGATCAGACCGGGGCCATTGTTCCTAACGCGGTTATCAAGTTGCGTAACTCTCTTAGCGGTGACACGCGCTCCGGCAAGTCCAACAACTCGGGTTTCTTCACCTTCGCCGGTGTCTCCTCCGGCGACTACAGCGCCACGATCAGCTCTCCGGGCTTCCAAGAGCTTGTCGAATCAGGCATCCACCTGGATCCAGGAGACAGCCGCAACCTGCCATCCCTCGCCCTGAAGCCCGGAAAGACAACCGAGACCGTAACCGTTCAAGCGGAGACGGATGTTCCGTTGGACTCCGGGGAACGCAGCGACCTGATCACAGCGGAACAGATCAAGCATCTTTCCGTCGAAGGGCGTGAC
The DNA here is from genome assembly GCF_014203225.1 of Granulicella mallensis. Lineage (GTDB taxonomy): Bacteria > Acidobacteriota > Terriglobia > Terriglobales > Acidobacteriaceae > Granulicella > Granulicella mallensis_A. Next base: position 55,111 of record NZ_JACHIO010000017.1, read on the forward strand.
GTCACCGAGCTCTTCAAAACGCTACCCGGTTTTGCCATAGCGAACACGGCGAACGGCAGTGGCATTGCCACCAACTCCTCCTATGACCCTTCGCAGGTGAACGTGAACGGGGCGTTGGGAAGCTACGCTGCCAATGGCAACCCTCTCGAGGGCGTCAGCCTGAAGCTGGACGGCGCGGACATTACCGATCCCGGCAACTATGGTGCGGCTATCCAGAACGTGAACTACGACATGGTGGCCGAGGTCAAGGTACAGGTCTCAAACTTTGGCGCGGACATCGCCAATGGGCCCGTTGTCGTGAGTGCCGTCACAAAGGCTGGGGGCAACCAGTATCACGGGGAGCTCTATACCTACGCTCGCACCTACCAGTTGGACTCCACGGATGCTCTGGCCAAGGCTACCGGATCAGCCAAGGACCCAGACCGTGAGGTCTATCCAGGATTCAATGTCGGCGGCCCAGTCCTGATTCCGGGAACGAACTTCAATCACAATAAGGCACTGACCTTCTTCGCCGGCGCGGAAGACTATGCGCAACGCAATATCTATGCGTACGGAGGCGCCTCCGGAGCCCTGGTACACGCGCTTGTGCCTACCGCGAACATGCGCGGCGGAAACTTCAGCGCCTCGGAGCTACAGGCTTACCTGGGACCCCAGCTTTATACGAATTCGGCATACTCGCAACTTGCCACCGTTCCCACGACGGCCAAAGACGGCTCAACTTTAGCGACGCCAGGAATCATCCCCACCAGTTATCAGGATCCGGGCTTCCAGGCCATCTTCAACGCCTATCCGATGCCGAACCAGGTGGCGACCCTGGCCAATCCCTATAACTGGCAGTCGCAGGACTTTATCAACGATGACCTGTGGCAGGTTCTCGGTCGTGTCGACCTCGCCATCTCGCAGAAGAACCATCTGTTTGCACGTTACACGGTAGAACGGGGCGGGTCGGGAGAGCCTACGGCCATTTACTACAATCCGGGCCAACTCAACACTCCTGGTGGAGGTCTGAGCTCCATCAACTCGCAAAGCGCGGCAGCCAACCTCACCACGATCATCACCCCGACGCTCACAAACCAGATCTTCGGCAACTTTGCCTACCTGGACCAGGCTTTTGTCAGCCCCAATCCCAGCGCGCTGACCAACTATCCGTATCAGGGAGCGTTCGCGAATAACCGGCACGTCCTTCCGCAACTGGCGAGCTATAACGGCCAGGACGGATTGCCCCTCGCCATTATTCCGGATTATTCCCTTGGGCCGATCTTCTCGCATAAGTTCGCTCCCGAGGGAGGCGACAATGTGACGAAGGTATGGGGAACGCACATGGCAACCTTCGGTGTCTACGTGGAGCGAATCACGAACAATCAGATCACTGCTGGAACTCCTACCAACGGCCAGATTGGAGGCGAGTATTACTTTCCAGGAGCGGGCCAGACGATCACGGACGTCGACGGTTCGACTCCAACCCTGTCCGGAAACTGGGTTGCCAATAACTACGAAGGATTCGTCAGTAGTTACTCGCAGACAAATGTCGCGCCGCAATCCAATATGTACTTCTGGAATACGGATTTCTTTGCCACCGATTCATGGAAAGTCGTTCCGAAATTTACTTTGAATTACGGTCTGCGCGTCGAGCATCTCGGTCTTTGGAACGATGCTCATGGCCAGGGTGTGGCCATCTTCAATCCTTCCCTGATCACCAGTGCGACGCCCGCCTCACCGTACCCTGGCTTTATCTGGCATGCGCTCGATCCTTCCCTGCCCCTCTCGGGCAATCACTCCATGGGGGCGTTCGTGGAGCCCCGGTTCGGTTTTGCCTGGGATATACAAGGAAACGGAAACACCGTGCTGCGCGGCGGCTGGGGTGAATACCGTGCGCATGACTCTTACAACGATGCCGCCGCCGCGCTTAACTTCACGGAACATTCGACCTCAGTGACCGAATCGGGAAATGGCGGCGCGTCCTTGGCCGCGATCAGCAAATTGCAGCTCTCGCCGGCGAATGGGGCCATTCCGAACACGAATACCGTCAATATCAGCGGGGCTTCTTCCGCCATCACCATGGGAGATCGCGAGGAGCCGCTGGTCGACACTTACAGTGTGACTCTCAATCAAGCGCTCCCCTGGAAGATGAATCTCCTTGCCGGATATGTCGGGAACAACAGCCGGTTCCTTTTGAATAATGGCAGCAGCCAGACGGTAGCCCTGGACAACCTCAACGCTATCCCCATCGGCGGTTTGTACAAACCCAACCCGACCCCAGGCCCGTGTTTCGGACAAGTGCTGGTGCCTCTTGGCATCACTCCCACCGGTGCTGCCTGTTCCATTACAGCGACCGGTGCAGGCACGGCCCAAGTCAATAACTACCGTCCCCTGAACACGGCGCTGGTGCAGTATGGCGCTATCGATGTGCCGAATCACAACCTGTTCGCCAACTATAACGGCCTGCAACTCGGACTGACACACCAGACCGGACGCCTCCTGTTCAACGTCAACTACACGTACAGCAAGGCCATGGGCATCCAGGGAGGCGCCAACAACGGTAACCCAGGCAATCCTTTCAACATCTATGACGACTATGGTCCAGAAAGCTTCGACCGGACGCACGTCTTCAATGCTTCCTATACGTTCGAGGTAGGATCGCCGGTCCACAATAAACTCGTCGGACAACTTACCAATGGATGGGAAATCTCGGGAATTACAAATATCCAGAGCGGCCCCGACATTGTCACCACCACGAACAACCCGGGGTTCGGCCTCAACGGCACCATTGGACAGCAGTATCTTCCAGGCGGCGCCCAGAACCCCGGCTACATCACAATCAGCAATACGGCCTACCTGGGCACGCCGGACGTGAGCTTGCAGCCTACACTGACCTGCAATCCTCACTCGGGCCTGGGCAAGCGCCAGTTCATCAATGGCAACTGCTTCGGTACACCGAACTTCGGCAAGAACGGTCCCTACCAATATCCGTATCTCCGGGGGCCGGCCTATTTCGATACTGACCTGAGCGCGCAGAAGAGCTTTGCGATCAAGGGAAGCCAGAATATCCAGTTTCGTATCTCGGGGTTCAATTTCATCAACCATGCCCTGACTACGTTTACCGGAGATTTCCCCAACGAATATCAACTCAACCTCACGAATCCCAATGGGACCAGCTTTAACCAGGGTGCTCCTAATCCCTCGCTGGGGTTTGGTACGGCAGCTTATTCCACTGGCCGACGGGTCGTTGAACTGATGGCAAAGTACAACTTCTAGTTCGTACCCATGGCGGGTGGTTGTCACCCGCCATGGGAATTACAGGTAAGTCGTGCTGGGGCTGGAAGGAAGCTTTTGTTTTTCTGGTTGTCATTCCGAGCGCAGCGAGCGAACCTGCTGTCTCCCGTTCTTCGCTCGGATTACCTCCATGGTGACTGGAAGCAAGAGGTTTAGCTTGTACCAGCACAAGTTAAAAACGGGAGGAAGCAGGTTCCTCGCTTCGCTCGAAATGACAACAAGAAAAGCAAGTGCAAAGACAAAAGCAAGTACAACAACAAGTACAGAAGCAGATTCCCTTCGGGAATGACAACAAGAAAAGCAACAGCAAAAACAAAAACAGCAGCAACTGCAAGAGCAAGAGCAATCAGGAGAACCGTTTGATGTTGGCCCAGAAATTCTCTCTCTCTCTCAACTCCAAAACAACAGTGCCCGTCCGCACTGCGTTTCTCCTGCTATGCCTGGTTCCAGTGGCGTCCGTGATGGCTGCACAAAAGGTGGCAGCACCTCCTGTGTATCTGGACTCGCATGCTGATCCGGAGAGCCGCATCACCGCCCTGCTTGCTTCCATGACACTCGACGAGAAGATCCATGCGCTCAGCACGGATCCTTCGGTGCCGAGGCTTGGTGTCGCTGGAACAAATCATGTCGAGGGACTGCATGGGCTTGCGCTGGGCGGGCCTGGGCACTGGGAGGGACATTCGGAGGGGCACGCGATGATGAATGTCATTCCTACAACGCAGTTTCCGCAGTCGCGCGGACTGGGACAGACCTGGGATCCTTCCCTGCTACAGAAGGCCGCGGCGCAGGAGGCCTATGAGACGCGCTTTGCCTTTGGCAAATACCATCGCGGTGGTTTAGTCGTTCGCGCACCGAACGCCGACCTGAGCCGTGATCCGCGCTGGGGACGTGGTGAGGAGAGCTATGGCGAAGATCCTTTCCTCGTCGGCACGCTTGCCACGGCGTTTGCGCATGGGCTTCAAGGCGACGATCCGCATGTCTGGATGACAGCGTCGCTGCTCAAGCACTTCCTGGCCAACAGCAACGAGGACGGTCGCGATGGTTCGTCGTCCAACTTCGATGCGCGGCTCTTTCATGAGTACTATGCAGTTCCCTTTCGCATGGCCATTGAAGAGGGACACGCCGATGCCATGATGACCTCTTACAACGCGTGGAACAGCGTGCCGATGACGGCCAATCCCGTGGTTCGCGACGTGGTGATGGCACAGTGGGGCCTCGACGGGATCGTCTGCACGGACGCCGGCGCGCTTACCAACATGGTGAAGCAGCACCATACGTATGCCACGATGCCGGAGGCTGCGGCAGCGGCTATTCATGCGGGGATCAACCAGTTTCTCGACGACTATCAGCAGCCGGTACGCGATGCGCTGCAGCAGAAACTCATCACGGAACAGGACATCGACCGCAACCTGCGCGGCGTCTACCGCGTGATGCTGCATCTTGGCCTGCTCGATCCGTCGGCGAACTCTCCTTACGCTCACATTGGCGCGTTCGATCAAGCGCAGAGCGATCCATGGAATACGGAGGCCCCGCGGGCGCTTGTACGCCGGGTTACCGACGAATCGATTGTGTTGCTGAAGAACACCGGCGGAACGCTGCCGCTCGATGCGGCGAAGCTGAAGTCTATCGCTGTTATCGGGCAGTGGGGTGACACCGTGGCGCTGGACTGGTACAGCGGAACACCGCTGCTCTCCGTGACTCCGCTTGAAGGCATTCGGCGGCGGGCTGCCGGGGCTTCGGTCGTGTTCAATGATGGCAAGGACGAAGCAGCAGCAGCGGCGCTGGCGGCGCATTCGGAGGCCGTGATTGTGATCGTCGGCAACCATCCCACGTGCGATGCGGGATGGAACAAATGCGCTCTACCCAGCGAGGGCAAGGAGGCGATCGATCGCAAGAGCCTGACGCTGCCCGATGAGTCGCTGGTGAAGGCGGTGCTTGCCGCCAATCCTCACGCTATCGTGGTGCTACAGACCAGCTTTCCGTACACCACGAACTGGACGCAGGAGCATGCGCCCGCGATCCTCGAGATCACGCACAACAGTGAAGAGCAAGGCACGGCGCTGGCCGATGTTCTCTTCGGCGACTACAACCCGGCGGGTCGTTTGACGCAGACGTGGCCTGCCTCGCTCGAACAGCTTCCCCCGATGATGGACTACGACCTGCGGCACGGACGCACCTATCTCTACGCCGAGAAGACGCCGCTCTATCCGTTTGGCTTCGGCCTGAGCTATACCAGCTTTGCCTATAGCGATCTCACGGTCACGCAACGCGGCAAGTCCATTGCCGTGCAGGTAACGGTTGCCAACACGGGATCTCGCGCGGGAGACGAGGTGGTGCAAATCTATGCCGCACACCAGGGTTCAACCGTGCCGCGCCCTATCGAAGAGTTGAAGGCGTTTCGGCGCGTTGCGTTACGTGCGGGAGAGAAGCAGGTTGTTCGCTTCGAGATTCCAGTCACCAGCCTCGCCTACTGGGACGAGGCAACACATCGCTTTATCGTCGAAGGTGATCGCGTCGAGTTTCGAGCGGCCGCTTCCTCTGCCGATGTTCGTTTGAAGCACACACTGCTGGTACAGCCGTAGATTGTTTTTCTGGAGATTGTTGATGTCCTTCTTTCGCCGATGCACGAGCTCTACCTTTCTTGCCGCCTCTCTTTTCTGCGGTACGGCCATGGCCCAGCAGGCGGTACTCACGCGCGGCAACGCGACGGTGGTGCTGGAGGGCTATGCTCCGAATATCCTCCGCGTTACGATGAGTCTCGATAAAACGTACGCACTGAAGTCTCCGGGTGTGGGCATCACGGCTGCGCCGAATGGGACGGGATGGACGCAATCTACCCAAGCCAACGAGAACAGCTTTCGCTCCAGCCGGATGGTAGTGCAGGTTGCGCCGGAGGGCCATGGGAAGGCCAGTGGCACCAGTGCCGATATCGCCCGGTACTTCAATGGCTCCGCACCCCACGTGGGCCTGCGCATCGATACGCCCGACGGCAAACCGATTCTGCGCATGAACGATTGGGAGATGGCCGTACCGAACCACAAGGACGGCAGCGCCGCGGTGCTCAACGACCGCAGAGAGGGAGACGATCCTTACTTTGAGGTAGGTGCAACGTTCGCGGCTCCCGAGGATGAGCACTACTATGGCCTGGGACAGAACCAGCAGGGTTTTCTGGACCTGCGCAGCCACTCCCTGGAGTGCGCGCACGACTACACAGCCGCAGGTGGTCCGAGTGTCTGTGTTCCTTTTGTAGTGACGAACAAGGGCTACGCGATTCTGTGGGACAACCCGTCGAAGACGCGCGTGGACTTCGCGTTCAACGAGCAGACGCGCTGGACATCGCAGGTGGGCCAGCGGGTTTCGTTCTTCGTGATTGTGGGCGACACGTACGACCAGCTCTATGAGGGGTATCGCAGCCTTACCGGCAGCGTGCCCATGCTGCCGAAATCGGCTTATGGGTACATCCAGTGCAAGCAGCGCTATGCCTCGCAGAAAGAGCTGCTCGATGTGGCGCATGGCTATCGCGACCGGCATCTGCCGGCCGACGTGATGGTGGTGGACTGGTTCTACTTCACGAAGATGGGGCAGATGGATATGGACCCGAAGCAGTGGCCCGATCCGACGGCCATGAACGCGGAGCTGCACAAGCTGGGCTTTCACAGCATGATCAGCGTGTGGCCGCGCTTTGTGCCGGAGGACCGCTACTACGATCTGCTGCTCAAGAAGGGTTGGTTCGAGCACCTTGCTGACGGAACGCCGACCAATGGCCTGCCGTACGATCGCGCGGGCTCCGATATCGACACGACGAATCCTGAAGCAGCGCGATGGTACTGGGATACGATTCGCGAAAACTTTGTGAGCAAAGGCTTCGATTCGTTCTGGGCCGATGAAACGGAGCCCGACCTGCCGCCCAATGGGAGTTATCTGCACGTTGGGCCGGGGACGGAGTACTTCAATGTCTATCCCTACTTCCACACGAAGGCTCTGTATGACGGCTTCCGGCGCGACCTGCCGCAGACGCGCGCGTTGATCCTCTCGCGCGATGCCTACCTGGGAGCACAGCATAACGGCGCGATCTTCTGGTCGTCGGACATCGCTCCGACGTGGGACACGCTACGACGGCAGGTGCCGACGGGACTGAACTTTGTGGCTTCAGGCATGCCGTACTGGAGCACCGACATCGGCGGGTGGCAGTATCTTCCCTACTCGCACACGCCCGCGCATCCGCCGCTGATCGATCCCAGCGATGCACGCGAGAACGTGAATCACTACGACGACTATCCCGAGCTGTATGTGCGCTGGTTTCAGTATGCGACGTTTCAGCCGACGATGCGCGCGCATGGAAGCCGCAACTTTAACGAGGTCTGGTCCTATGGCAAACAGGCCGAGCCTATCCTTGAGAAATATCTGAAGCTGCGCTATCAACTCATGCCGTACATCTACTCGCTCGGATATTTTTCGCATCAGACCGGAGCACCGTTCATGCGTGGGTTGTTCATGGACTTCGGCAGCGATCCCAACACAGCCGCAATCGGCGATGAGTTCATGTTCGGGCCTGCGCTGTTAGTGGCTCCGGTTACAAAACAGGGCGCGACGAGCCGATCCGTGTATCTCCCTGCGGGCAGCGATTGGTACAACTTCTGGACGAACGAACGTGTTCATGGCGGACAGCGTGTGGAAGTTGCCGCCGCGATCGATACGATTCCGGTCTTTGTGCGGGCCGGTTCGATTCTGCCGCTGGGTGCGCCGATCGAGAGCACGGAGCAGAAGCAGGCGATCGAAAGCGTGCGGGTTTATCCCGGGGCTAATGGGGACTTCACGCTCTATAGGGACGATGGCAAGACGTATGCGTATGAAGAGGGTAAGAGTGAGATTACGCGTCTTCATTGGTCGGAGGCGAAGGGTAAGTTGGAGCAGACGGGGGCGGCGGCGTGGGCGGGTGAGGGGGTTGTGATGGTGGTGGGGGTGGGAAAGAAGTGAGTGAAGTTTCAGATAGTGTCTGAGAAATCGGAGCCACCGATTTTAATTTGATTTCACCCTCGAAGCGTCATCCTGAGCGTAGCGTCCCAGCTTTTGGGGACGCGGAGTCGAAGGACCCCGAGAGGCTTAATCTTACCTATGGCCTTTGCACCTTTTCTATCTCAAGCGCCTGCGCCTGGGCTTTCGTCGTGGAAAAGGTCCCGATAGCATGGGATGAGACCAAGCCCCTCGGGGTCCTTCGACTGCGCACCTCGCAAAAAGCGCGAGGTGCTTCGCTCAGGATGACGATTCTGTGGGGGCGTGAGCAAGAACAGAGGCGAAGGGCCTCTAACCGCAGAGTGCGAGACAGACCGCTTGTGACACGGTCAGCATTAAGAGGCCCCTGTATCTCGCCCGTAGCCGCAACGCTGCTCCGGGCAAAATACAGGGGTCTCTCCACTACGCATGACATAAAGCCGTCATGCTCCGGTCGAGATGACAATGTTTGAAATAGTTGAAGAAAAACAATGGCTATCTACAAAGATAGCCATCCTGTCTCTAGTGGGTCGCCAGATTGTGTGCACGCAGATAGGTAGCCAGCTCTGCGGGCAGGTTGGTCTGGATGCCGTTGGCGCCGAGGTCGATGGCCTTCTGCCAGGTCTCCGGGTTGTCGGCATCGCCGAGGCGGTCGACGTAGATCTTCGCGTTGGCGTCTTTCGCGCAGGCGATGACCGGGTCTTTGAAGTCGTTCGCATCAAAGGCCAGGACCTGTGGCTGCATGCCGCGCACCAGGAACTTGCAGATGTCGGGGCTGATCGTCTCCGGCATCACCTTCAGCGTCGGCTTGATCTTGTGAACCTCGTAGAGGAAGAAGGGATTGCCGTAGACCACGACGTGATCCTGCATGTCGTGACGCACGATCGTATCGACGAGCTGCTGGGGATCGGCGTACTTGGTGTCGACGTAGACGTTGATCTTGCCGTGTGCGAGATCGAAGGCTTCGTCGAGGGTGGGGACCTTGGTTCCGGCGAAGGCAGCACCGAACTTGGCTCCCGCATCGAGAGCACGGATCTCGTCGAAGGTGTGCTTGTGGACTTCACCGGTGCCGTTGGTGGTGCGGTCCAGCGTGCCGTCGTGCATGATGACGAACTTGCCGTCCGAGGTGGTGCGGACGTCGAGCTCGAAGTAGTCGGCGCCGGCATCGATGGCGGCCTGGAAGGCAGGCATCGTGTTCTCGGGATGATGGAGGTGCTCACCGCGATGGGAGATGACCTTGATGGTCTTCGCATCGTCCTTCGGGGTCCATGCGGTCTGGGCGCAGGCAACGCCGCCTGCGAGGGTGTAGCCGATCAGTAGCTTCGTGATGGAATGACGCATTTTGTTGTCCTCTTTATTTTCCGAATTTCTCTTGTTGTTTTGTTCGTTGAAATCTCTGTTGTCAGGCGGCTTTAGAACTTAAGGCGAGCGATGAGAAGCAGCATGCGCGGATCCTGTGCGCCCGTAACCTGGCCGAAGTTGGCGCTGGTAATTGTCGTACCCAGGCCGGAGAACTGCGGATGGTTGAAGGCGTTGTGAGCGTCGACGCGGAAGCTCAGACCGGCGTGCTTCCAGAGTGGAACCTCACGCATGAGACTGAGGTCCCACACATTCTGGCCCGGCCCATAAAGCGCGGCGCGTGGCGCATTGCCCAACGTGTCCGCAGGAGTAATCGCGAAGGCCTTGGTGTTGAACCACTCCTGCACCGTCCGCGAACCGCGTGACAGATTGGGGTTGCCCACCTGCGTTACGTACTGAGCACCAGAGAAGGTACCAAGCTCGTTGGTCTGGGAGATGAAGTAGGGATAGCCCTTCTGGAACTGGGCCACCGTGCTGATCTTCCAGTGCCCGATCGCCTGGGAGACGACCGGCATGTTCGCGAGGAACTTGCCGCCCGAACCAATCGGCAGCGCGTAGACCGCGGAGAGAGAGAAACGTTGCGGAACGTTCGTCATAGCAGTTCCCCACTGGGCGTGGAGGTTGTAGACGTTCTGCACCGGAGCGGCATCTGCGCGGGCCGGTGCATCGACATCGTCCGTTGCATGCGCCCAGGTATAGGCCGCGCGAACCGAGATGCCGTTGCTCCAGCGGTGGCTCAACGTCGCCAGGAGAGCGGCATACTTTGACGCACCTCCATTGGTCAGTGCGGTGACGGTAAGGAACTGGGGGAAGGGCCGGAGGCTCTGGGCATTCGATACGCCGAAGCAGCAGCCAGCGGGAGGATTGATCTGGTTGATGGGCAGCTCGATCGGCTGATGCACACCGTGGTTGCCCTCGTAGTCGAGCTCCGCGATCCAGTCATGACCGAGGTCCTGCTGTACGCCGAACTGCCACTCCTGCAGATACGGAAGCACAGCGTGCTGCGGCAGTTCCGTGGGGCTGAAGGAAGGCTTGGTGAGGCTGGTCGGGATGAGCGGCTCGCCGTCCGGGCCTACGTTGGGACCGTATGCCGGGACGCCCTGCGACAACTCGAAGGCCGGAGTAACGCCAGGATCGGAGCTCTGGAAGCTGGCACTGACAGTAGAAGCGGAGGTGAGCCCCGCAGTACCGAAGCCGATGCTCGGGAGCTCGTAGATTCCATAGCCGCCACGAACCACGATGTTATGCGCGGCATGGTAGTTGAAGCCGACGCGCGGCAGGATGCCGGTGTAAATATTCGGGATCAGGCTGTGGGGCGCTCCGTTGTTGCCGGCGAATTCAATCCCGCCCGGCTTCTGCGTTGCGGGGTCGATGATGTTCGGATTGAAGGTGTACATATTGTTGTGCTCTTCAGAGAACGGTCCATCGAACTCGTAACGCAGACCGAGGTTGACCGTGAGTTTCGTCGAGACCCTGTAGTCGTCCAGGACATAGCCCGCAAAGTAGTTCAGGTTTTCGTGAAAGATCGTATTGGTGGTGCTGATCGACGCGCTTGCGGGAATGCCCAGTTCGAGATCGGGAAGACCCAGTCCGGACTGACCGCCCGCGGTGGTAAAGGTCCCCGTGAAGCCATAGCTTCCGGAGAGAACGCCGGGGGTGTAGTAGCTGTAGGCGTAGCGCATGAACTCGCCACCAATAGAGAGGCTGTGACGGCCCATCTGCAGGACCATGGCGTCGTTCAGGATGTAGTGGCCGTCCCTCGTCCTGGCAAAGGAGCCTGCGCCGAAGCTGATGTACTGGCTGGTGGAGATGCTGGGGAACTGGGTGAGAGGAACACCCTGAAGACCGATGGCATTGGCATCCGCCGTCGCCGGGGTGCTGAAGTTCTCTTCCGAGACATAGCCGAAGCGAGCCTCGTTGGAGATGCGCGGCGAGAAGATATGGCTCCAGGAGACAGCGTAGTGGTCATCGACCCAACCGCCTAGCGCCGAGGTGTTGGCAGCGTTAGGAATATCGATGGTGGGCTGGTTCGTTGGGCCGTCGCGCGAGAACTTCGCCCAGATGTGGTCGTAGTCGGAGGCGTTGTAGTCGATGCGGTCAGCGTTATAGAGATAGCTGCTGACCGATACGGGATTGATGCAATAGTTGTAGGTCAGATAGCTGCAGTTCGGTTGTGGGAAAAACGAGCTGAGATTGAGACCTACCTGATCGAGCCGCGCCTTCGGAATGATGTTTCCCTTGAAGGGGGTACGGGTGATCTTGCCGTTGACGACGGTCGTGGTGTTGGGGTCGTAGATGGTGGGTGTCGGCTGATTTTGGGGTGAGATGCCGGAGAAGTCTCCGCCGAGCTCTGCCATGGTAGGCACGTCGCTATTAAGCGGGCTAGTTGCGTGGGTGAGCGTGTCTTCCCAGTCGGTGAAGAAGTAGAGGCGATGCTTGCGGCCGTCGAGGATCTTTGGAATCCAGACCGGGCCACCAATCGATCCTCCGAAGTAATTGAAGGACTGGGGCGGTGTGACGGTGCCGTGAGCGGTGAAGTAGCCCAGAGCAACGAGATCCTGCGAGCTGTAGGACTCGAAGGCGCTACCGTGAAATCTATCCGTGCCGGACCTGGTGGTGGTCAGGATAGCGCCGCCGCCGCTCTGGCCGTACTGGGCCGAGAACGGCGAGGTCAGAACCTGGAGTTCTTCCGTGGAGTCCGGCGTGGGGATGAGGCCGTAGGTGCCGTCGACTCCCATGTTGCTGGGCAGACCGTCGATGATGATGGGGTTCGTGACCGGTCTTCCGCCGCCAAGCGAGACGTTATTCACGTTCGAGTAGTCCTGGCTGGTGCTGGCGACGCCTGCGAAGGTCTTGGTCAGCAGGAACTCGTTCGCACCCTTCGTGCTGGTCTCTTCGGGGAGATCGATCAGCTCCTGTGTGCTGAGTTCGCCGCCCACCTGGGGATTGGTGGCGTTGAGCGGGCTCGCGGCGCCGGTGACCGTGATGACCTCGGAGTTCGCGCCGACCTTCAGCGCTCCATCGACGACGAGCTCCTGGTTCAGGACGATGTTGAGCTCGTCCGTAATGTACTGTGCGAAACCATCCTTTTCAAAGCGAACGGTATAGCCGCCCGGCTTCAAGAAGGAGACGCGATAGCTGCCAGCCTTATTGGTAAGGCTCTTGTACTCCGTCGCAGTGCGGTTCTCGTGCACGGTGACAGCGACCTCCGACACCACCGCTCCGCTGGGATCTTTGACGACGCCGCTGATGGAGCCATAGAAGGTCTGAGCCTGGAGAACGCCACCGGAAACGATCAGGGCAAACAACAATGCCAGTCCGTAGAAAGTCTGAAAGACTCGGCAGCTCATTCGTTTGTCGCTACCATAGGATCGGCGAACGATACCGGATTGCAGACAGACAGTTGCAGTAGATGCGGGCAGGACGCAATTCATAGAAACCCCAAAGTTTGGAAGATGCGTTCGTCGGGAAGACTCAGGATCGAGAACGATAAAACCGCGAATGCTCCCGTGCGTGGTGAGCAGACGCGACGTACTTCAGTTGCGATGAGAAGACCGTAACAAAGAAATGTTAATAAGGGACAAACTTTTGCCGCATCATGAGAAAAAGTTACACAACGTAGACATATGGCTTATCTGGATTCGCGGTAAAGAAAATGCAGGCTTTCTTGTTTTCGTCTGAAAATAGGCTAAAATTCGTAGAACAATCGCTAAACTTACCTTTGGGAAACGGACAACATGAGTGAGATCACAGAACGCTCCCGGCTAGAGTCGATCGTTCAAATGTTAAAAATAAACACATCTGCCTCGATCGGGGAGATCGCGGAGACCTTTCACGTGTCGCAGATGACGATTCGGCGTGACCTGCAAAAGCTGGTCGAAGCCGGGCAGGTCATTCGAATTCCCGGTGGGGCACGAATTGAAAACTGGCGGGGCGCGGAGCGGAGCTTCTTCGAACGCCTGCAGAAGATGTCGCATGCCAAGCGCAGCATCGGCGCGGCAGCCTCCGCACTGGTTCATGACGGAGAGTCCGTGGTTCTCGACTCGGGAACGACCACGCTCTATGTGGCCAGGGAGCTGCGTGCACGGCGCAATGTTGTTGTCTTCACCTTTTCGCTGGCGGTGCTCGAAGAGCTCACCTCGGCCGAGGATATCCGGGTGGAGCTGACCGGCGGCGTCTATCGTTCGAGCAGCCACGACCTCATCGGACATGCCGTCGGCAAGAGCCTGACCTCGATCTGCGCGGACACCATCATCTTTGGTGCGGCGGCGGTCTCGTTCACGCGCGGCATCATGGTCCACGACCCCGATGCACAGCGCGAGATGCTGCAGGCCGGCAAGCGGAGAGTGCTGGTCGTCGACAGCAGCAAGATCGGCACCGAGGCCACGTATCGCCTCTGCGGAATCGAGGATTGCGACCTGATCCTGACCGATAAGGACATCTCTGCGGAAGATCTTGCACGGTTGCGTCAAATTACGCAGGTTCAGGTGGCGGAATGAGCTTTTATTAACGTTCTGTGTATAGCAATTCGGTAGCCTGAAAAAGAGAATGTCATCTCCCGTCGAGAGAGCCAGCCGGAATTGAGCATCTTCGAAGATCAGGTTGCCACCACCGTCGCAACGTACGACTTCTTTTCTCCAGAGAAGCCGCTATGGATCGCGCGTGCGCCTGGCCGTCTCGATGTGATGGGAGGCAACGTCGACTACACCGGCGGCATGGTGCTGCAGGGCCTTCTCCGTGAGGCCGTGTGGGTTGCGATGCAGCCGCGTGCCGACGATGCGATCCGTCTGCTCAATCCCGGCGCTGCGGAGTTCGGCTGGGAGAGTTCCCTTGAATTTTGTGCGGGCGACCTGGATGATCTGGCGAGCCTGCGCCTGCTCTGCCATAGAAGAGAAGGTTCACGCTGGGCCTGCTATGTGCTCGGCGCACTCCATTTTCTGAAGAGCCGTTATGGGTGTAGCACCGGGGCCGATCTTTTTCTGGCCTCAGACCTGCCTCCGAACAAGGGAGTCAGCTCCTCGGCGGCGCTTGAGATCGCAGTGCTCAAAGCGGCCTCGGCGGCATGGGGAGTTTCGCTCGATGGTGTCGCGCTGGCAACGGCCGGGCAGTGGGTAGAGAACGTTGTGGTCGGTGCAGCGTGCGGCATCATGGACCAGGCGGCGATTGTGCTGGGCAAAGAGAATCATCTTCTTCCCCTGCTCTGCCAGCCCTGCCGGCCCTTTGCTCCGGTGAAGCTGCCCGATGGCCTGCGTCTCTGGGGCATCGATTCGATGGCTCCCCGTTCGACGACCGGCGCGGCCTACGAGATCGCCCGCGCCGCCGCCTTCATGGGATACAAGCTGATCTGCCAGCAGGAAGGCCTCGCAGTAATTCCGGAGCAGGTATCGGGAATTCCCCGCTGGACGGATTCTCGCTGGAACGGCTACCTCTCGAATCTCGCGCCCTCGGAGTATCGCGCGCGCTTCGAACGAGGCTTGCCAGAGTCGATCAGTGGACGCGAGTTCCTGGCGCGGGCCGGCGAACATGTTGATCCCTTCACCCCCCTTGATCCCGTTGCGGAGTATCCCGTCCGTGCAGCGGTTCGATACGCGACGGAGGAGAATCTCCGCGTGCAGACGGTGTACACGCTGCTTCAGGGCAGCGTATCGGATAGCACGCTCCAGCTCATCGGCGAGATCCTCTGCCAGTCGCACGTCGCCTATGCCGAATGCGGCCTTAGCTCCCCGGCCTGCGATGAGCTGGTATCGCGCGCGCGCAAAGCAGGCTTTCCCGGCGCCAAGATGACCGGTGGCGGCGCGGGTGGCGTGGTGGCCATCCTGGGACGCTCCGGGCCTGAAGATCAGCGTGCCATTGAGCGGATCGCACAGGAGTACGCAGCCGAACAGGGCAGGATGCCTCACCTCTTTGAGGGCAGCTCCAGCGGCGTCGATGCCTTTGCGGCTCGCACGCTACAGCTCGCCTCGCTTCAGGGAATGGCCTAGTGCGTTCGACACGGAACACGCGTCTGCTTTTGGCAGTTCTGCTGCTGATCGTCGCCAACCTTCTGTGGGCCGGACAGGGGGTTGCGGTCAAACTGCTGGCCGGGGGACTTGGTCCGCTGGCTACGGCCCTGCTTCCGCTTTACTTCATCACGTTCCTCGGCCTGGGTCTTCTGTGCCTCCGTGGAGACGTCGCCCAGAAGTTCAAGGCCGCGTGGACGCTGCGCCGCGAGTTCTTTCTCGCCGGCATCTGCGGCCAGCTCATGGCCCAGGTGGGGATGACCCTCGGCATCAGCTGGTCGACGGCCTCGAACGGCGCCATCCTCAGCCTTCTGATCCCGATCTTCGGCGCGCTGATCGCCGTGTGGCTGCTGCGCGAACGGCTCTCCGCTCTTCGCGTGAGTGTGCTGCTGCTCGGCCTCGCGGGAGTCTTTCTGCTCTCGCCCCTGAATGGAGTGTCCAGTGCAGGAACGCGCAACCATGCACTGGCCGGAAACCTGCTCATCGCGGCTGGATGCCTGGGCTCCGCGTTCTACAACGTCTACTCGAAGCGGCTCCTGAATCACTTCTCAGGCATCGAGATTCTGTTCTTCAGCTATCTGCCGACGACGGTTTTCAGCCTGCCTGTTCTTTTTGTGTTCGAACCGCATTGCCTCAGCCACCTGGCCCACCTCACGGTGGTTCAATGGGGAGCGCTGGGATATTTAGCGATCTTCTTCTATGGCCTGTCGATGGTGTTCTTTCTCCGGGCGCTGGGGACGGTCGATGTCGTGATTGCGTCGGCATCGCTGTATCTGATGCCGCTGTTCGGTGTCGCTCTGGCGTTCAGCATTCTGGGCGAGCGGCTGGTTCCGAGGGAGTTTTTGGGATCGGCTATCGTGCTTGTCGCGACGTTGATGCTGTTTCGATTCGACTATTCCGAGCCGCAGGGGAATGGGCTGCGAACGTCTTAGTTATTTCGTCAGACTGCGCTTCGAGAAGAGATTGAAGTGTGCAAATGGCTTCTTGTGGCAAGCTTCGGAAGGGCACGGTTTCAACCGTGCCGCCAAAGCTGGATTAAGGGGCAATACATCTCTGCCGAAGGCCGGAGTGAAGGCGCAGCCGTAACGACTGAATTGCTTTCTTCGGTACCGCCAAGGCTGTGCAGGGTTCTCCAAGGATGTATTCGAGGCTGGGGCGATTGGTTTCGCCACGGCCAAAGAAAGCAATTCAGTCGCTCCGGCTTCGCCTTCACTCCAGCCTTCGGCAGAGCGGTGTAAGTCTTCGGTTCGCCGTTTTGCGGCACGGTTGAAACCGTGCCCTTCCGATCTGTGCCTTAACAAACTGCTTGCACGGTTTTGGTCTCTCTCAGAGATCATTTATTTCAGGGAAGCTCTAACGCCTGAATTGTTAATTTTTAACATAATACCCGCGAAAATCTCTCACAAGGATTATCCTTCTGTTTTGTGGCTTTTCTGTACGAGATCCCCTGTTCGCTCAACGTAAGCGGCGGGGCCTCGCAGATAAGAGGGTCCAGTGGGTAATGTGAATTATTTTCTCCGAGAACAGAACGGCTTTGTTGTATCGACCGACCCCGGCGACCTTGATCCAGAGGCAATCTACGGGTTTCTTACGCAGGCGAAGTGGTGGACGGAATTGACCCAGGAGTCGCTCGACCGCGCCCTGCGCAGCTCCCTCTGCTTTTCACTGAAGGAAGGCGACCGCCAGATCGGCCTGGCCAGGGTCATCACCGACTATGTCACCTACGCCTATCTCTGCGATGTCTTCATTGTGGAAGAGCGGCGGGGGCAGGGCCTGGGATCGTGGCTGGTCCGCTGCGTGCTGGAGCATCCGGAGCTGAAGCCGCTCAAACGGATCGCCCTCATCACGCACGATGCCCAGACGTTCTACCTGAAGCTCGACTTTCGCTTCGCCTCGCAGCCGGACAGCTATATGGAGCGGCTTTCTTAGCGGGGCGCCACAAACATTTGCATCGCGCTCTGCGGCAAGGGTGAAACCCTGGGTTGGCGAATCGCCACAAAGGTAGAGCCCTGAAGGGGCGATCTATCGTGGCTGCTTCGATAGATCGCCCTTTCAGGGCTCTGCATCCCTCAGCTCCGTAACCCAGGGTTTCACCCTGGGCTGTGATGGAGCCGCCCCTGCGGGGCTGGGATTTGTGACTCGCAATCCCCTTCTGCCTCCACCTAAGGTTCTCGAATAGACGGCGGCGAAAAAAAGCGCGCCTCCGGTCGAGATGACAAGTTAGGGGTAGGGTTCGTAAGGGCCTAGGGAGCGCCCATAGAGGAACTCCTCAAGCTGATTGCTTTTGCAGCTCCACAAGCGCCTTTGCCACACCCGCACCGTAGGCAGGATCAGCCTTGCTGCAGTTCGAGATGTGGCGCTCCTGGACGATCTGCGAGGCGCCAACGATTGCCCGTGCCGTGTTCTCGAACAACCGCTGCTGCTCCTCCGGCGTGAACAGGCGGAACAGAATGCCCGGCTGGGAGAAGTAGTCGTCGTCATCCTCGCGGAAGTCGAACTTCGCGGCCTCTCCGTTGATCGCCAGCGGCGGCTCGGAGAAGTCCGGCTGCTCCTGCCATTCGCCGTGGCGGTTCGGCTCATAGCTGATCGTTCGTCCACCGTTGCCGTCGGTTCGCATAGCGCCGTCGCGGTGGTAGCTGTGAACCGGACACCGGGGAGCATTGACGGGGATGTGATCGTGGTTGACGCCGAGACGGTAGCGCTGGGCGTCGCCGTAGGAGAAGAGCCGCCCCGCGAGCAGCTTGTCGGGCGAGAATCCGATGCCGGGAATAATGTTGGTCGGCGCGAACGCCACCTGCTCGACCTCCGCGAAGAAGTTCTCCGCATTCCGGTTCAGCTCCATGACTCCGACTTCGATCAGCGGATAGTCCGCGTGAGGCCAGACCTTGGTGATGTCGAAGGGATGGATGCGATAGGTGTTCGCGTCTTCTTCGGGCATGATCTGGACGTACAGCTTCCAGCGCGGAAAGTCCCCCTTCTCTATGGACTCGAACAAGTCACGCTGATGGCTCTCACGGTCGCGGCCGATCAGGCTCTCCGCCTCGGCATCGGTGAGATTCTGAATGCCCTGCTGGGTCTTGAAGGTGAACTTCACCCAGAAGCGCTTGTTCTCCGCGTTGATGAAGCTGTAGGTGTGACTGCCGAAGCCGTGCATGTGCCGCCAGGAGCGCGGAATGCCGCGGTCCGACATCGTGATGGTGACCTGGTGCAGGCTCTCCGGGAGCAGCGACCAGAAGTCCCACTTCGCGTCAGGGTTGTGAACGCCGGAGCGTGGGTCGCGCTTGACGACGTGGTTGAGGTCAGGGAACTTCAAGGGGTCGCGGATGAAGAAGACCGGGGTGTTGTTCCCGACGAGGTCCCAGTTCCCTTCTTCGGTGTAGAACTTCATCGCGAATCCGCGGATGTCGCGCTCGGCATCGGCCGCGCCGCGCTCTCCGCCTACCGTGGAGAACCGAGTGAACATGGGAGTCTGCTTGCCGACTTCGGAGAAGATCTTCGCCTTGGTGTACTGGGTGATGTCGTGGGTCACGGTGAAGGTGCCGTAGGCTCCAGCGCCCTTGGCGTGCATGCGCCGCTCGGGGATGACCTCGCGGTCGAAGTGCGCCAGCTTCTCGATGAGCCACACATTTTCCATCAAGGCCGGGCCGCGCTTGCCGGCGGTTGCGATGTTTTGGTTGTTGTCGACGGGGGCTCCAAATTTGGTTGTGAGCTTCTTCATCTGCCTGTATCACCTCGAAGACCAAGATAGGCAGCGGTGGTTGGCGGAGGTAGTGTGCGGAGCCTATGGGTCTTATAGGTGGAGGCTTCTAGATCGAGCAGTGCGTGGTGAGTATGCTTTTGGGGATTGAGGTGAGTTTGAATGCCTTGCTTTTGCTTTTCTTGTTGTCATTCCGAGCGTAGCGAGTGAACCTGCTGTCTCCCGTTTTTAAACTATGCTGGCACCAGCCAAACCTCTTGCCTCTACTCGCTATGCGAGTAACCCGAACGAAGAACGGGAGGAAGCAGGTTCACTCGCTACGCTCGGAATGACAACAAGAAAAGCAAAGGCAAAAGCAGAAGCAGATTCCCTGCGGGAATGACAACAAGAAAAACAAATGCAACCGCAACTGCAACTGCAAAGGCAAAAAACAACTGCAACTACTTCTTTTCTTTGCGCAATCTTGCCCCTTCGGGGCTAAGACCACGCCTTTTCACTAGTATTGAGATGGCGGCCTAGAAGCTCGCCGGTTTTGTGACTTACCCACTTGCTCGACAGGAGATCGCTTATGACAACGCCCGCTCCCAATCTCGTTCCCCCCTTCGATCGCGACACGGCTGCTCAGAAAGTACGGAAAGCCGAAGACGGCTGGAACTCGCGCGACCCGGAGAAGGTCTCCCTGGTCTATACCGTCGATAGCGTCTGGCGTAACCGGGCTGAGTTCGTGAATGGCCGTGAACAGATCGTCGAGTTTCTGCGCAGGAAGTGGAACAAGGAACTCGACTACAGATTAATCAAGGAACTCTGGGCCTTCGATGGCGACCGCATCGCCGTTCGCTTTGCGTATGAGTGGCATGACGACGCAGGTAACTGGTACCGCTCCTATGGCAATGAGAACTGGGAGTTCGCTCCGGATGGATTGATGCATCATCGGTATGCCTGCATCAACGATCTGCCCATCAAGGAATCAGACCGGCTGTTCCACTGGCCGCTCGGCCGTAGGCCAGACGATCATCCCAGCCTGAGCGATCTCGAACTCTAACAACAACGCCCCAACCGAATTGAATCATTCGCCAGGCAGGCCACTCAGCAGAGATCGTTGAGTGGCCTGTCAGGAAGAGCAACATGGAACTCCATCAGCTCCGTTATTTTTGTTCCGTCGTAAAGAACGGCAGCTTCACGAAAGCCGCCGAGGAAGAGGGCATTGCTCAGCCCTCTCTGTCCCAACAGATCCGTCGGCTCGAAAGATCTGTTGGGGCGGAGTTGTTTGAGCGGCTTGGCCGTTCGGTTCGCCTGACGCAGGCTGGCTCCGTCTTTCATCCCTATGCGGAGAACATCCTCCATCAATCCAAGCTGGCAACGGCGCAGGTGAGGCAACTGGAGACGGAGCCTCGTGGATCGCTTCGCATCGGCGTGATCCCAACGGTACTTCCCTACCTGGTTGCGCCGCGATTGCAGGAGTTCACCAGGAGTTATCCCGATATTGAGATCACTCTTGAAGAAGACCTGACCGAACGGCTTGTGGAGAGGCTGCAGGCGGCCGATCTCGATCTCATCATCGTCAGCCTTCCGATGAAACGCGCTGACCTGGTGTGCAGCGAACTACTCCGCGATCCGCTGGTGCTGGTTACTCCCAAGGGCCACAAGCTGGTCTCCCAGCCGCTGGCCAGCAAGATGGACCTGACGGGAGAGAAGCTGCTGCTACTCAAAGAGGGACACTGCTTTCGCGAAGATATGCTGATGGCGTGCAAGCGCGGCAAGACAGAGATGGCGCCGGCCTTCGAGTCCAATCACTTCGGATCGATCTTTCCGCTGGTGGCTGCGGGAGCGGGCGTTACGATTGCACCTTCGATGGCGGCGGCGCATGCAAAAGATTGTTCGATCGTGCCGCTGGCCAAGCCGCAGGTTCGGCGTATCGGTTATACGAGGCTCAAGGGTGGGACGAACTTTAAATCTCTGACGGTATTTACGCAGTGGCTGCGGGAGATTGCTGCGGAGATGAGTAGGTCAGGACGATAGTTATATTTTTATTTCTCTGACTTCAGAAACGTCATCCTGAGCGGAGCGTCCCGGCCCTTGGGGACGCGGAGTCGAAGGACCCCGAGCGTTGCAATCTTGCCTATGCCCTTTGCACCTTTTCTACCTCAAGCTTTCGCGCCTGAATTTTTGTGCTGGAAAAGGTCCTGACCTCATGGGCTAGATAGAGCCCCTCGGGGTCCTTCGACTGCGTAGCTCGCAAAGTACGCGAGCTACTCCGCTCAGGATGACGATTCTGGGGGGATGCGAACAAAAACATATCGGAGCATCCATCTTTCTTGGTTCGTTCTAAGAATTCAGGGCAATTACTTAAAGCCAACCGGCGCGCACGATATCGTGCGCGCCGGCTTGATGGAGCTTGAAGATCAAGTTACTTCGCAGCTTCTTCAATCAGGTCCGCCACGGCCTTGGGGTGGGAGATCATGACGACGTGCGAAGCGCCCTTGATGGCGACAGTGTGCTTCGAGTGCGCTCTATCCGCCATAAAGATGCTTGTCTGCTGAGGAATATTCTTGTCCTTATCACCATAGATAAAGTAAGACGGAATCGTCTTCCAGGCTGGATCGGTAGAGGCTTCACCCAGAGCTGCCGCTGCGATCGGACGCTGCGTCGCAGCCATGACCTTTGTCTCTGGCTCCGGCACGTCGGCCGCAAACTGGTCGTGGAACTTGTCCTGCTGGATGTAGAGATCCTTGCCACCACCGGGAAGATCGACCGGGGGAGCGAGCGTGGGTTCAAGGGTGGCCCCAGGGAACTTGCCTAACAGGCCGCCGACAGTTTCACCGGCTTCCGGAGCCATGGCTGAGACAAAGACCAGCGACTTCACATTGTCCTTGCCGAAGGCGGCTTCACTGATCACAAATCCACCATAAGAGTGGCCAACCAGCACGACAGGCGTCTTGATTCCCGCAACGATGTTCGCGACATAGTCCGCGTCGCTCTTCACGCCGCGCAGTGGGTTGGAGGCCGCGACAACGGTGTAGCCATCCTTTTCAAGGATCTTGACTACGCCATTCCAGCTTGAGTTATCCGCGAAAGCACCATGGACCAGGACGACCGTTGGCTTTGTGGGTTCAACTGCCTTTGCAGATGAAGCGGAGAGGGCGACGAAGGCGACGGCGAGAGCTGCAACAAGTTTTTTCATTTTAGATTTTCCTTTCGAATTTCTGTTCACCTGCGTTGATTCCAATCGCACAATATATCTCGCATGCGATTCAATCGACCACGATGTAAATCTACCTGCCGATCCGCTCTATGTCAATTGCGATTTGATCGTATGCGATATAAAATTTACGTGGAGTTCACGAGGCCCACTTATGAACGCGAAGAAGAAGGTTCCTTTTATCGATCCGGCCGATCCAGCCAACCCCAAACTCAGCAATTTTCTTTGCTTTGCGGTCTATTCAGCCAACCTTGCGTATGGGAAAGCCTACAAGCCGATTCTCGAAAAGCTCGGACTGACCTATACGCAATACATCACGATCGTCGCGCTCTGGGAGGAAGACAACCAGACGGTGAGCAGCCTGGGGGAGAAGCTGTTTCTCGAATCCAATACCCTGACCCCCATCCTCAAGAAGCTCGAAGCGCTGGGATATCTGCGGCGGCAGAGAGATGCAGAGGACGAACGCCGCGTCTTTGTAAGCCTGACCGACGCGGGACGGCGCTTGAGAGAGAAAGGCCTGGGAATGAGCCTCTCCAAGGCTATCGGCCTGACAGCCGAGGAATATCCGCAGGTACAGAAAGCTATCGTCACCCTGCGCAACAATCTCATCAAAGCCGTCGAGGGGTATGAATAAAAGAGCTGCGCGGTCAAAGCGCGTGGGACGATTTTAAGGCGCTTTTGTTGTTGCTTTTCTTGTTGTCATTCCGAGCATAGCGAGGAAGCTGCTTCCTCCTGTTCTTCGTTCGGATTACTCGCATGGTGGGTAGAAGCAAGAGGTTTAGCTTGTACCGGCACGAGTTAAAAACGGGAGGAAGCAGGTTCCTCGCTGCGCTCGGAATGACAACCAGAAAGGCAAAGGCAACAACAGCAAAAGCAACAACAACAGCAAAAGCAACAACAACAGCAAAGGCAATAACAACAGCAAAAGCACCAGCGAACCGCGTCAGATCGTGTCCGTGAACGCAATCTGCTCGTACACCCCATCGGGCGGGACCTGGTAGTAGTTGACCACAGCAGGTTCTGCGCCATTGAGCGTCATGATGGCGAAGGCGTTGTTGTAGTCACCGTCCGTGCTCCCGAGGTTCGCGGCGGGGTTCCAGGTAGGCAGCGTTGTTACCTGGGCGTTCAGGAGACTGGTATCGGCGATGTAGTCCTGCTGGTTGGTGAAGACCGGCACAGCCGAGGCGCCGACGCAGCGTCCGCGCACTAATCCCAGATACGGATCGTAGAGAGCGAGCGTGTGCTCGTGTCCCCAGAACCAGATGTCGACCTTGGGCAGAACGCTTTGAAAGTTAGCCAGGAGGTTGGGGTTATAGGCTGATGGTTGACCGGCAGCATTGTTCCCCACCGAGATGAACGGCGAGAACAACTGATGGTGCGAGAGCAAGGCGATCCTGCGATTGCCGGCCTGTTGGATTTTGCCGAGGTGCCAATCAGCTTCGTTCCAACCGTTCTTGTTATACAGGCTGGTCATATTAGTGTTCACGGTAAACGGATCGCAGTCGTTATAACCGGTGTCCATGGCGAGAAGCTGCCAGTAGTCGTTCTGCAGGCAGAAGTAACTGGACTTCTGCCCGATCTGATCGAGCAGCCAATAGTAGCCGTCGCCGCCCGAGTACATGTCGTGATTGCCGCACAGACTGTACAGCGGAATGTTGCCCAGCACCTGGCGGCAGATCGCAAGAAAGTTATCGTTCGCCTCGCTCTGCGTGCCGGCAAAGTAGATGTCGCCGAGGTGTAGCAGGATGTCCGGCTTGAAGCTGGCAACCTGCTGCAGTAGATTCGTTGCCGTCGAGCCACCTGTTCCCCAGTCGCCGATAATCGCGATCTTAACCTGATCGGGGATCGTGACGACGACGTTCTGGTTGGGCCGATACGGCAGACTGCCGAGCGAAGCCTTAAAGCCCAGATAGGTTGTCACGCATTCAAACCAGCCGAGCGCATTGCATGGGCTGTCGCGCAACTGTGCTGCATAGATAGCTGAGTTCTGCTGATTCCCCGTCATCTCGGCCCACAGAAACCTGGCTGCCGTCTCGGCGCAGTCGACCGCCAACCCGGCGGTGCCCACAGCTTCGGACACGATGGCCGGCGGTGGTGAAGTGACTGCGGCGGGAGCCGGTTGCCCTGCGGAGAGCGGCACGCCGATGAGATGGGCCGGCGCCATCAAATCGTCTTCCGTGGGAGGAGGCGTCGTTGAGACCACTGAGCTTTTCAGGACGTGGGGAGACGCCGCGTCCTGATGCTTGAGCTGGACCGCATGCACAGCCGATTGCCAAAGCGAAAGGATCGGGGATCGATACGTGGCGTACGACTTCGGACTGGACATGAGCGGGCCTCAAAGACAAAAAGGATGATGTTAGGAGGCATGCTACTTCATCCGTGTTTCAGTTTGTTCATCCTCTATCAGCGTAAAGTTTTTTAACTATGGCTAGAGCATTTTCCCTGTTGCTGGGAATCCGGAAACGGGCGTGCAGCGGCGTTTTCATTGGGGAAAACACCCATAAAGATCGAGGCCCCGCTCTACACCTACAGGGAAAATGCTCTAGTGCGGTGAGTAGTTAATTCGCTGAACGATGATGGCCTGGGCATCACAGCGCGAAGCGCAAGTCGTAACGCTTTAGCGTTGCGGGGCGGAGGGTAAGGGAGGCAACCGCCTTTAGGCTACGGAAATTAGGTCAGGCAAGAATTGGGCTATAGCCCCGGGCAGTTTGGTCGCAACCGAAACAAGGCCCGGGCCTAAAGGCCACATCTTTGCCAAGCCTGAATTCCGTAGCCTAAAGGCTACGGCTCCCTCCGACTCCCTGACGCTAAAGCATCAGGGAATGCGCTTCGCGCTATGGATGGCCACACGGCTTCTTCGACAAACTAACGGCTCATTACACAAGTGGTCGCATCCATTGAGCGGATGTGGAGAGCAAGCTGTGTTCCCTTTACGAAGGGCTGTGGGGGAGTGATCTCCAGCACTCTATCGTCACCGACCGTTACCGTACGCTCGGTTCCGTCAGCGAGTGAGATCTCTGTCGCCTTGTGGTCCGCAACCAGCGCAACTGTTCCCTGACCCTCCGTGTGGAACGTGACATGAGCGCAGCCTGCAGGAAGATACCAACGCATCTTGTAGAGGGTGGCAGGTGCTTCATAGCCCCTGCCGTTGTAGTTGAAGTACTTCTCTGCTTCCGCACTTGTCAGCTTGAGGGCTCCATGTTGATTCCACTGCGGAATATCGTGTCGCACGACAAGGCCCTGCGCGGTCGTGAGCTTGATCACGGGCAGATAGCCTGAAAGCTGATCGGGAGTTACCTTGATGACGAGATCCTCACCTCGTGTCTCGAATCTCAGCGGGGTGTGGTTCTGGAGAAGGCTCGCACTCAGTACGTTCGTCCTGGCTGCGCGCGGCAGGATGATCGGGGCTGTCGCGTCTTTCACGAAGAGATAAACGCTATGGTCCTTCACCGTCACATAACCGAAGCCCAGATTCCCGAACGGCGATGACCTCGTACCGTAGATCGCCTCTCCATTCGGCTTCAGCCACGCGCCTACGCCGCGCAACACCTCGGCCTCATACGGCACAACCGATCCATCGCCCTCCGGGCCGATGTTGAGGATGTAATTCCCTCCACGGCTTACGACCTGAACCAGCTTCAGAATGTTCTCCTGAATTTTTCCGTCGACATTCTCACGCTTCTGCCAGGACCGATACCCCCACGTCTCGCCAAAGATCGACGCGGGAGTCTGCCAGGGTTCATCGATGCCATATTCGGGAACCTGGTTATCGCCCATGACGGTGAAATCGCCCTGGTAGTTCCAGACGCGTCCGCTCACCATGGCCTGTGGCTGCAGCTTGTGGACCGTCGTTGCAAAGAGATTGCTCTGCTCTGGAGTGGGCTTGCCCATATCGAACCAGATCTCGCTGATGGGGCCGTAATGACTCAGCAACTCCCGCAACTGCGCGGCATTGAAGCGAGCGTGTTCGTCGCTTAGCGGATTGCTGTTGCCTTCGATGTAATGATCCAGACCAGGCTGATGCCAATCGATAGACGAGTAGTAAACACCGAACGCGAGTCCACCCCGGCGGCAGGCTTCAGAGAGCTCCTTCACAATATCCCGATGATAGGGCGTCGCGTCGACGATGTTGTATCGCGTCTGCGCTGTAGCGAACATATTGAAGCCGTCATGGTGCTTGGATTTGATGACGATGTACTTCATCCCCGCAGCTTTGGCCAGAGCGACGATGGCATCCGGGTCCCATTTCGTGGGATTGAAGGTCTGGGCTGCGGCGGCGTATTCCTCCAGAGGGATGGGAGCATTCGCCATGATCTGCTCGCTATACCCGTTGTCGATCTGATTGCCGTGATAAACCCCGCCGAACTCCGAAAACAGTCCGAAGTGGATGAACATGCCAAACTTGCGGTCCTGCCACTGCGCCACGGTCGCCTGCGACGGACGTGGCTGCGAAGCGGGCACAGGACGATCTTTCACTGCGCTCTGCGCGGACGCAAAAGCTGTAATCGCAAGAACAGGGGCTAGCCAGGCAATTTTCATATACGAATCATAGCTTTCCTAGAAGAACAAAGCACGGAAGCCTGATCTCAGCACGCGAGGTACAGGACTCAAGTCAGCGAGACGTGCTGTATGCCGAAAACCGGTCGCGTTCATCTTCTATTCACATTTCCTGTACAAATAGCAGATGCCTAAAGCTGTCCCTTCCGTTAAACCCACCGACCGGGCCAAGGTTCTCACTGCTAATCGTCAAGCAAAGATGGCTCAATCAGCCCATGCTTATGTTCGGGGCAACACTCTCCATTTTTATGAGTGGTTGAAGAAGCATTCGGCACGGAGCATCCCGGAGGGCCCGCCGGTCTGGATCTGCGGGGATTGCCATGTCGGAAATATTGGGCCTCTGGCTGATGCAGAGGGCCATATCGAGATTCAGATTCGGGACCTCGATCAGACGGTGGTCGGTAATCCGGCCCATGACCTCGTTCGCCTGGCTCTGTCGCTGGCTACTGCCGCGCGCGGCTCGGATCTGCCGGGGGTCACCGTGGTCAAGATGATGGAGCAGATGATCGAAGGGTATGAACAGGCGCTCACCACTCCGAAGGCCTCAATGAAGGCGAACGGTGATGGTCTCGAGCCCATCCAGGCCGTACTCAGGCAATCGCGCCGGCGGCGCTGGCACCATCTTGCCGAGGAACGCATTGAAGACGTAAAACCTGTGATTCCGCTCGGCAAGCGCTTCTGGGCCCTGGAGGAGAAAGAGCGCGCCGGAATCAAGGCGCTCTTTGAGGAAGAGAGCGTTGTAAAAAAGATATTGGAATTTAAGGGACGCAAGCCGAAGACCAGAATTTCGGTTGTGGATGCAGCGTACTGGATGAAGGGATGCAGTTCTTTGGGACGGCTTCGGTATGCCGTCCTGTTGGGAATCGGGAAGAAGAGCGAACGAAGCTACTGCCTCCTCGATTTGAAAGAGGCCACGTCGGCAGCGGCACCTCAAGGCAGGATGAGAGTCCACAACAATGCTCAAAGGGTGGTGACCGGAGCGTGTGAGCTCTCACCAAACCTCGGACAGCGCATGCTGGCCGTCAGACTCGGAGGCAAAGACCTGGTCATGCGGGAGCTGATGCCTCAGGATCTCAAGTTCGACCTGGACCGCCTGACCCAGGAAGAAGCGGTAGCCGCGGCACGTTATCTGGCTGGCGTCGTTGGAAAGGCCCATGGGAGACAGATGAGCGTAAAGGTGAAGACCTCCTGGCTCTCCAAGTTAAGAAAGCAGCACTCGAAGAGCCTCGATGCACCGAGCTGGCTCTGGTCCAGCGTGGTCGCCCTCATCGCGGATCATGAGGCGGCGTACCTCGAACATTGCAGGCTCTACGCCACGAACCATTAGGCACGGAGACGGTTCTCCCAATCGACTCTTAGAGAGATTGCTCCTGACGCGTGCGCGCGAGTCGCGTGATTTGCATCCTTCTAAGTACAAGGAGAATCGACACATGGCACTCAAGGAAGTTTTGATCGATGAACTCCGCGATATGTATAGCGCGGAGAACCAACTGGTAAAGGCTTTGCCGAAGCTCGCCAAGGGAGCGAAGAACCCCAAGTTGAAGCAGCTCTTCGCCGCCCATCTCGAGGAGACCAAGGGCCAGGTGGAGCGGCTGAAGAAGGTCTTCCTTGAGCTAGGGGAAAAGCCGACCGGACAACATTGCAATGGGATGGAAGGCGTCATTGAAGAAGGAAAAGATGCTTTGGAGAAGGACGAGGAAGGCGCATCGTTCGATTCCGGCCTGATCGGCGCGGCACTGCGAACCGAGCACTATGAGATCGCCGGTTACGAAGCCTGCATCTCCATGGCGACCACCTTAGGCCTGGCCAAGATCGCCAAACTCCTCAACTCCAATCTGAAAGAAGAGCTGAACGCTGCGAAGAAGATCACGGCAGCAGGCGGCCCGATTATGAAGCAGAGCGCCAGCGAGCCGGAAGAACCCAAAAAGCCGAAGACGGGCAAGGAAAAGTATTCAGCGAAGAAGAGCAAAGAAGACGAAGCAAAAGCCGCTCCAGATCTCAACTAGATCTAAGGGCTAATCGAAGATCATCCGGCGAGTCCCCTGCTGCGGCAGGGGCTTCGCTTTGGTGCTTCGACGTGATGGCGATGTACTTCATTGATTCCCGCGCAGACATTCTTCCAGAACCGCCATGACTGCTACTCGCTCGAAGACCTGTAGGAAAAGCGGATGGCTCGACGAAAGAAAATTTCTTGTCTTTCTTGATTGTGCATGGTAATTCTTGTTTGTGCACGTTTCATTAGGGACAACAAGAAAAGACGAGATCGAAAGCCGGCTACTGAGCGGTCTGGCAGTCAATGCCACCGCTCTTGCAAAGGAGTTCCTGGTGTCTGAGGACGCCATCCGTCGAGATCTGCGAGCGTTAGCTGCCGAGGGCAAGTGCAAACGGGTTTACGGGGGTGGGCTTCCGATATCGCCGGAAGGCGTTCCGCTTGAACAAAGACTCCTGAACGATTCGAAAGAGAAGCGCGCTTTAGCTTTGGCCGCCCTCCCCTTACTCTCTGAAGCATCGACGGTGTTCCTCGACAGCGGCAGCACCAACCTGGCCCTGGCCAGAGAGATGCCGCCCGATCGCTCTCTTACCATCGCCACGAATTCGATCTCCATCGCAAGCGCCCTCCTCGATCGGAAGAACTTCAAAGTCATCGTCCTGGGAGGAGAGATCGACCGTGAAACCGGAGCCGCGATCGGGCTCTCTGCGATTCGTGAAGCAGAACGATTGAGCTTTGATCTGTGTTTCCTCGGAACCTGCGCCATCTCCATGTCTCTGGGAATTGGCGCGTTCGTGCTGGCGGACGCCGAATTTAAACGCACACTCCTGGCAAGAAGTAATCGCACCGCAGCGCTGGTCACGATGGACAAAGTTGAGACTCGCGCACCGTTTCAGGTGGCCGCACTCGCAGTCCTTGACCATATTGTTCTTGAGAACGGTACCTCTGAAGAGATCGTTTCGACCTTTTCCAATGCTGGCCCCAAGGTAATCATTGCGCAATCCCAGGTTGCGTCTCGTTCGACACAACTGAGAGCAGGGATCTCATGACAGCGGATGTGAATCAATCACGCGCGAAGCTGGCGACCAGGCTGGCGTTTGTCGCCGCTGGGTTCGGTGTAGCCTGCTGGGCACCCTTAGTGCCCTTTGCCAAGACCCGCTGCCATCTCGGCGACGGCACGATGGGGCTGGTTCTGCTCCTCCTGGGCGCCGGTTCCATTGTGGCGATGCCGCTCGCGGCGAATCTGAGCGGACGCTTCAGCAGCAAGCCGATCGTACTTGCGGGCGGCCTGGGACTGGCGGTCACATTGCCGCTCCTGAGCATTGTCTCGTCGCCGCTTGCACTTGGAGTTGCGCTGTTCGCCTTCGGGGCTTTTCTCGGATCGCTGGATGTTGCCATGAACCTGCACGCTGTCGATGTTGAGCATGCTTCTGGGAAGCCGTTGATGTCTGGATTTCACGCACTCTTCAGCATTGGGGGCTTTCTGGGTTCGGGGACCGTGACGGCTCTTCTTTCTCGAGGAATCGCACCCAGCTCAAGCACCCTTCTTAGCTCCGCGATTCTTGTCGCACTGATTCTTGTGGCCCTTCCGCGCATGCTCTCGAATCGAGAGGGAACAAAACAACCTTTTTTTGCGATTCCGAAAGGGATCGTGCTCGTCATCGCTATCTTCGCGGCCATCTCATTTTTGGTTGAGGGGGCTCTCCTCGACTGGAGCGCGCTCCTGCTCGTCGGCGAACATCTCGTCTCTGCTGCGCACGGAGGGCTGGGATACATGCTTTTCTCCATCGCGATGACGTTCAGCCGTTTCGTCGGCGATGGCATCGTGGCGCGATTCGGGAATCGAATCGTGCTGACACTTGGTGGCGTGACAGCGCTTCTCGGGTTGTGCGGTGTCCTGCTCGCACCCGTCGCATGGATCGGACTTGTCAGTTTCGTCTTTGTGGGCCTTGGAGCCGCAAACATCGTGCCTATCTTGTTCAGACTCGCGGGCACGCAACACACCATGCCAAAGGGATTAGCCGTTGCTGCCCTCACTACGGCGGGTTACACGGGCATGCTGACGGGGCCGGCCGTCATTGGCTTCCTGTCCAAGGGGATCGGCTTGCACAATGCATTCTGGTTTCTGGCCGCCCTGCTGGCGTGTGTGCCGATCTTCTGCAAATATGTGACGGTCGAAGATCCTCATTGAACGAAGCGGTAGCCCACCCCGCTAATGAGCCACGAAAGAAAGCCTGTACTGACTGGTCGGAGTAAAGCATCTGAAAAGCTTGCTAAATCATTAACAAAGCAACAATCTGAAAAAAGAAACATCTCGCCACAGCATCTATCCAGCAGGGAATAAATCTGGCCTCCTCGGTGTTTTATCTGACAACACCCACTTCTTCATCCCTAACGCTGAATTCAGGTACTGAAAGGCACCGTAATGAAAAGAGCATCTCTTGTTCTATTGATATTGCTGTCTCTGGGAAGCAGGGCGGCGTTGGCTGGACCCTGTCCTGTGAAATTTCCAACATCGCGCGGCACGGGTACGGTCGCCGGCGCGCCCGTTGCGGGCGGAACGCAATATTACTTCAAGGACGCTTTACTCAATGGCTTCGATTGTTTCGAGGAGTTAAGTTCCTGGTTCCCCTCCTATATCACCTCATCGAACGCGTCGAATCCTGCCAAAGAGACCGTCGATATGGCCTATACGACTGACGGCACAGCGACCTTCTCGAACGTGGTGGTACCGGCCCCCGGCATCTACACTTTGGCGATCCGCTATGCATTCGCCACCGGCCTTTTTCAAGGGGTTTTGAATCGTCCAGAGGGCGTGATGGTAAACGGCACTGTCATGACCGATGATCTGAACTTCCCTGTCACCGGAGACTTCGACACCTTTAACACTGTAACCATTGCGGTCCCTTTGAAGGCTGGCCAAAACACCGTTCAAGTCTTCAACGTGGCCACTCAAAGCATCTCTCGTCTTGACTCGATGACTGTCACCGCAGGTGGAAGCAATAGTTGCAGCATCCTGCCTCAGACGCCGAGCGCATTGAGCGCGGCGGAAGACTCCAACAATGCGATTGCACTGACCTGGAACGCCAGTGCCGCTCCCGCAGGCTGCGCGGTTGGGTACTACAAGGTGTTCCGCAGCATCACGTCCGGCTTTAGTCCATCGGCCGCCAACCAGATCGCAACGGTAGTGTCCGGCACAAAGTATGAAGATACGACAGTGACCTGTCAGACGCCCTACTACTACACCGTACAAGCGGTAGATTTGGCGGGACTATCACTCTCGTCGCCTCAATCCAGCGCTTCAATCAGCGCCTGCCCGACGATTGGGAGTGCCAGGATTAATGTGGGTGGTTCAGAGGTTGCTCCCTTTATTCCGGATGTTGACTTCGAGGGCGGTTCGATTCTTAGCCACAAGAACGTCATCGATCTCAGTGGTGTTACGAATGCTGCGCCGATGGTTGTGTATCAGGACGCACGTCAGGGAAACTTTAGCTACGCGTTGTCAGGCTTCGTCCCCGGATCGAGTCATACGGTGAGGTTGCATTTCGCCGAAACCTACTTCTCCACTGCCGGCTCCCGCACCTTCGATATCAGCATCAATGGCACGCAGGTGATGACAAATTACGATATCTTCGCGGCGGCGGGCGCCAAGAACAAGGCAGTGATACAGCAATTCACGACAAATGCGGATTCCAACGGTACTTTCGTAGTTACGTTCACTTCGGTCGTCAACAATTCCCTGCTCAGTGCAATCGAAATTAACTAGTTAACTTACGATGCAGGATAGATAGTCCCTCACCCAGATCGCAGCTAAGCTGCGATCTGGGTGTTTGCCAGCCGATGACGAACCGCCCCTATCACCTGACCGAGATCCAGAAGCGGCATCTTCGCCGCTCTGGTTACTGTGTGGTCCGTCCTACTTTGGGCTAGCAAGGTGAGTCCAAAGCGGACGGCAAGCGCGTTCTGATCCATGACAAGTTGGGACGGGGAAGCTCGGAGAGATCGGCCAGCACACGTTCCGTTCACCGGAGCTCCCATGAAGGAGCAACAGGAATGGAAGCGGCATGCCTCCATCCAGACGACGATGAGTATCTATGGATAGGCCATGTCGTCATCGAAGAGAGATGCAAAAGGCAAGGTTGTAGCGAGGGTGCTCAAGCCGGTAAAAGCGAGCGCCTAAACCCATGATTTTTCTTGTTGGGGAGTTTTAGTGGGAATCGACCGGTAGAATCCGACGTCCTGTAACTTACTTTGAATCTTTTGGTTGCGGGGGTAGGATTTGAACCTACGACCTTTGGGTTATGAGCCCAACGAGCTACCGGGCTGCTCCACCCCGCTCTTTGACTATAGCGTTACAAAGCCGCTCAGGTCAATTCCTGCCAGGTTGCTGGATAAACGGAAGTAAGAGAAATGCTGCCTACAAGAAATCGGAACTTTTCTCCTGAAACTGCGTCAATGATAGTGCGAGGCATTGGCCTAAACGATTTGGCCAGGCAAACAAGCATCAAAAGGGTTAGGCGCTCATGGCCGCTGAGTCCCTGGAGGGAGATAGAGTTATGAGTTTTCATCGAATCAATCGTCTGGGCGGAGTGGTGCTGGCAGGTGGGCTTGCCTTGGGCGTTGCCGGTGCGCAGACCCAAAGTCAGACCCAGAACAATAACAATCCACAGCCTCAGGGGAAAAGCACGATCTCGGATGCCCAGATTGAGGCCAATGTTCTCCGCCAGCTAGCTGGCGCTCCCGAGCTTTCGAATCAGAATATTCAGTCCACTACCGTCTACGGCACCGTGACCCTTTCCGGAAACGTGCACGACGAGACCCTGCGCGCCAAGGCTGAAAACCTCGCCGCGCGGGCCCAGGGCGTGAACAAAGTAGTCGATGAACTCACCCTCGGCGATACGCCTGCAACCACCGCCGGAAATAACGGTGACGCCCAGCAGCAGGGCGCGCCGGACGGCGGACAGGGAGCCCCTGGGGCCGATCCCAATAACCCCAATCAGGGCCAGCCCGGAAACAACATGGTTCTCCAGTCGGATGGAACCTATGCCCCCGCGCAGCCGGACGATCAGGGCCAGCCCGCACAGCAGCAGGCTGACAACGGCAACCAACCGCCGCAGCCTGGATATGACAACGGCGGACAGCCCAATGGACAGCCCGGCCAGCCGGGTGGTCAGCCTGGATATGGCCAGCCTGGCCAACCCAACGGCCAACCGGGTAATGGACAGCCTGGTCCCCCGCCCCCTCCGGGCCCCCAGCCGATGTACGGTGGTAACGGTGGTAACGGTGGTAATGGCTATGCTCCCGGTGGTGCCCCCAATGGCAATCCTTATGCCGGTCAGAGAGCCGGTCTGCAGGTTACCGTCCCGAATGGCGCGGCAGTGCAGGTTCGCATCAATCGCGGTCTGGACTCCAATCACGTTCAGCCCGGAACACCCTTCGATGGAATCGTGATGAACGACATCGTGGCTAACGGCGCGGTTGCCATCCCTCGTGGCGCTTCCGTTCAGGGATCGGTGGTCGAAGCCAAGAAGGCCGGCACGCTGAAGGGCCGGGGCGTGCTGACGCTCCAGATCACGAGCCTTACTCTCGGCGGCCAGACCTATCCCCTGATGAGCAATGTCTGGGCGCAGGCCGGCCGGGACAAGACGACCGGAACGGTCAATAGCGCGATCGGTCTGGGTGCGGTTGGAGCTCTCTTCGGTGCAGTGGCGGGTGGCGGTGCAGGTGCGGCCATCGGTGCAGGCGTCGGCGGAGCAGCCGGTGTTGCCAGCTCGGCGGCGTCGCCCAACGGACGCGTCATCGTACAGCCCGAGACGGTGCTGACGTTTACGCTGGCCCAGCCGACGACGGTAACGACCGTATCGCAGCAGGAGATGGCACGGTTGTCGTACGCCGCTGGACCTCGTCCGGGACCTCGCTACTACGGCCCGGGACCCTACCCACCGCCGTATTACCGTCCGTACTAAGCCTTCAACGCAACATCTTCCCAAACAACAAGGGCCGCCAGAGGAATCCTCTGGCGGCTTTTTCTTTGTGCTGTAACAGCGTGGTTCCGAAACTGAGCAAATACAGATTTAGCTACCGGGAAGCTGTGCTGCGCTGATTTATACTTTAGAGCGAGCCCCTGCAAGCAGGCGTGGTGCGTTCGATACGGGACGAGTACCTGCCGTGCGCAAAAATCCCGGGCACGCGAGACGTTCTCTCTGGACTCGCGCGAAGTGAAGGTCGTTAGCCAAGCATGATCCGCATTCTGCAGCAAGACAACCGGCTCACCAAAGCCATCTTTGCGCTCATTATCGGCGCTGCCATTATCACGATGGTCATCACCCTGGTTCCCGGCATCTTCGACAACGGCGCGAACAGCAATCCAGCGGTGTTCGCAACGATCCATACGCCGGGCATCTTCGGCAAGATCGTGGGCGAATCTCAGCAGGTGCAGATGGCGGATGTGCAGCGCCAGACGATGCAGCAGATCCAGCAGCAGCATCTGCCCGAGCAGTATGCTCCTCTGTTGGTGGGCCGTATCGGCCAGCAGCAGGTGGAGCGCAAGGTGCTCGCACTCGAGGCCGACCGCCTGGGTCTGCAGGTGAGCGACGAGGACCTGCGCTCCTTCATGCAGAAGGGCACCCTGTCCCAGTACATCTTT
Organism: Granulicella mallensis; assembly: GCF_014203225.1. GTDB lineage: Bacteria > Acidobacteriota > Terriglobia > Terriglobales > Acidobacteriaceae > Granulicella > Granulicella mallensis_A. The sequence continues at coordinate 90,823 of NZ_JACHIO010000017.1, forward strand.
CCCGGCGGCAAGTTCATCGGGACCGACCAGTACACCAACTTCGTGCAGCAGTACTTCCAGATCTCGGTGCCTGAGTTTGAAGCCGAGGTGAAGTCTGACCTTGAGCTCCAGCGCCTGCAGTCGCTGGTTACCGCCGGCGTTACGGTATCCGATGCCGCGGTTCGTGCGGACTACATGCAGCAAGGAACCAAGGTCAAGTTCGACTACGCGGTCATCGCGGCCAGCGACATCAAGAAGACGATCAACCCCAGCGATGCGGACCTGCAGGCCTTCTTCAAGCAGTTTGCCGCCCGCTACGCGACCGCTATTCCTGAAACGCGTAAGCTGGAGCTCTTCTCCTTCGACGCCTCCAACATCCCGGGCGGTAAGCCCCAGGTGAGCGATGCCGACGTGCAGGCTTACTACAACGCCCATCTGGATCAGTACAAGGTTCCCGAGCAGGTAAAGACGCGGCACATCCTGATCACCGTCGCCAAGGGCGCGGATGCCAAGACTGACGCAGCGGCGAAGGCCAAGGCAGAAGACATCCTGAAGCAGATCAGGGCTGGCGGCAACTTTGCCGACCTCGCCAAGAAGAACTCCGACGACCCCGGCAGCAAGGACCAGGGCGGCGAACTGCCCCTGATGCCGACCAGCGGATTTGTGCCTGAGTACTCGAAGGCAGCTATGGCCCTGAACCCGGGCCAGACCTCGGACCTGGTGCGCTCGCAGTTCGGTTATCACATCATTCAGACCGAGCAGAAGGAAGCAGCCCACACCAAGACGCTGGCTGAGACCAAGGACACCATCGTTCCCCTCCTGCAGCAGCAGAAGGCCGGAGCAGCGGAGTTGAACTTCGCCAACCAGCTTGCGGCTGAAGCCAAGAAGAACGGCATGCAGAAGACCGCCGATGCCCACAGCCTGCATCTCGTAACCACCGACTACATCGGACACGATGGTGTGATCGCCAGCCTGGCCGACAGCTCCAACGTGCTGACGCAGGCGTTCGGTGTAGCCAAGGGCGCGGCGCCGGCAACGGCTTCCACGGGCGAAGGCTATGCGGTCTTCCAGGTGGATGACATCAAGGCAGCCCACGCTCCTGACTTTGCCGACTACAAGCCGCACATCCTCGACGACTACCGCGAGCAGAAGGCTCCTGAGCTTCTTAACTCGCAGCTGATCAAGCTCGCCGATCGCGCCAAGGTTCTGAACGACCTGAAGAAGGCCGCAGCCGAGATGAACGTCCCGGTGAAGACGAGCGACCTGGTCGGACGTGATGCCCAGGTACCCGATCTCGGTGCGCTTACCGGCCCTGCCTCGGTGGTGTTCTCGCTGCCCAAGGGCGGCATCTCCGGTCCGATCAACGAAGGCCCCAACGGCAGCGTGATTCAGCTTGCCGACAAGCAGGAGCCCACCGCTGACGATATCGCCAAGAACCTTCCCACCAGCCGGGAGAAGCTCCTGAACGTGAAGCGCGAAGAGATCTTCAACGTCTTCGTCGGTTCGCTGATGGACAAGTACGAGAAGGCCGGTGCGATTGTCTATAGCACCAAGCAGCCTGCTTCGCCGTTTGGCGGACGCTAGTAAAACTGGTTTACTCATCTTGCAGCGCCGGGAAGCTTTAACGCATCCCGGCGCTTCTTGTTTACGTCCTACGTTTCAGATCGATTGGTAAGCGGGGGTTCGATGGCTGCGGAGCGCATCTCAGGAGTTTTGTTACACGTAACGTCTCTGCCCTCGTATGGCGGGGTGGGCGACTTCGGCCCGGCAGCCTACAACTTCGTTGACTTCCTGGCGGCGGCCAAGCAACGTATGTGGCAGGTGCTTCCGCTCAGCCCGACGGGCTACGGCAGCTCTCCCTACTCTGCCCTGTCGGCCTTTGCGGGAAACCCTCTGTTTATCAGCCTGGAACGGCTGGCGGAGGCAGGATGGATTGGCTGGGACCGCATCCAGGGACTCCCCAGCGCGGAAGGGCCCTGCGACTTTGGAGCGGCCTTCGACCTCAAGCATCCGCTGATCGAAGAGGCGGCGGCAAACTTTCTCGATCATGCCGGGGATGAAGACCGCGCGCGCTTCCAGCACTTCGCGCAGGACAACACCTCCTGGCTCACCGACTATGCGATGTTCAACCTGCTGCGGCGACGCTTCGGCTATGCGAGCTGGAACGAGTGGCCCTCCGAGTATGCCCTGCGCATCCCCGAGGCCATGACCGCACTGCTGACGGACAGTGGCCGCGACCTGGCGATCGAGCAGGTGGTGCAGTTCTTCTTCAATGAACAGTGGGTTGCCCTGCGGGCCTACTGTGCGGAACGCAAGATCAGCATCCTGGGCGATGTCGCGATCTTCGTCAGCTATGACAGCGCGGATGTGTGGACGCATCCTGAGATCTTCGAGCTCGACGACCAGCGTAAACCGATTCGCGTCTCGGGCGTGCCGCCCGACTACTTCTCGAAGACGGGCCAGCGCTGGGGCAATCCCCTGTACAAGTGGAAGCTGCTGGAAGAACATGGGTTCGACTGGTGGGTGGCACGTATTCGCCGCGCGCTGGCGCTCTACGACAACGTTCGCCTGGATCACTTCCGCGGCTTTGAGGCCTACTGGTCCGTAGCCGCCGAGGAAGAGACCGCCATCAATGGCCAGTGGGTCAAAGCCCCCGGCCGGCCGCTGTTTCAGCGGCTCAAGGAGATCTTCGGAGAGCTGCCGTTTATCGCGGAGGACCTCGGCCTCATCACGCCTGAAGTCGACGAGTTACGCGAGTACTTCGGTCTGCCTGGCATGCGTATTTTGCAATTCGGCTTCGCGGACCGCGGCGGGCACCTCTACCTGCCTCATCGTTACGTGCCTAATACGGTGGTCTACACCGGCACGCACGACAACAACACGACGCTCGGCTGGTGGCTCAACGATGCCTCGCCGGTGGAGCGCGAGAATGTACAGGTTTACCTGCACCGTATCGACCACGACGGCGATATCGTATGGGCGATGATCAAGGCTGCAGCCGGCTCCGTGGCGACGACCTGCATCTTCCCCTTGCAGGACGTACTGCATCTCGGCAGCGAAGCCCGCATGAACGTACCTGCAGCGCCCAATGGCAACTGGACGTGGCGCTATGCGCCTGATGCGCTGCATCCGGACTTCGCGACCCAATTGGCCGCGATCATGGAGATGACCGACCGCGACGGCTATCAAAAGCCGCTTGAGGGAGAGGGCGCAGGCGGCCCCACCGACGAAGCCCATCTGCGCGTGGATGAAGGATCGCAGAGCTAGTCAGAACTCAAGGTTTTTGTTTTGAAGGGGCGGGGCTTTCAGCCCCGCCATTGAATCGCTACGTGCAGTGGCTTTAGCCACGGAGGGAACGATTCCGGAGCAGGCAAGAGCTCTTGCCTGGCACCTGCGCGGATCTCCATGAAGTGGAAAAATGCTTCAATCTGCAAGCGGAAGGTATTTCAAGGGGCAGAGCTACTGGTTAGACCGACATCGTCCCCTCCGCGGCTGAAGCCGCTTTAGGAGATTGCCTCAACGGCGGGGCTGAAGCCCCGCCCCTTCAAAGCAAGAATCTGGTTAAACCTGGAACGAAGCTTGATGACACACCCTGGAGCATTTTCATAAACCATGCGATGTGCCTCTTTCGATCCGCGCATATCCTATGGTGATTTCAAACGGCGCAACTCAGGGGCTAGGATTCCCTCGTTAGAGACGCGTACACTTAATAACAAAGAAGTAGAGGAGCCTATTCGTGCCACTTTCCGGTGAAGCTATTCGCACCATGAACTACGTCGACGATATCTCAGTGACCCTGCGCCGCATTCTGTCGGTGCTGCCGGTACTGACACCCGAAGAGCGCGAGCGCGTTGCAGAGCATGTCCGCCATGCCGACCCAAGCTACGAGTCTGTCGTAACCGCTCTGTCGGCCAAGTAACTGAACGTGTCCGCAGAAGAACAAGGCGTGTTCCACGTGCGATCGGTCGCCGTCATTGGCGCGGGTCCCGCTGGACGCGCCTTTGCTTTTCGCTGTGCCAGTGCTGGCTTGCAGGTGGTGCTCGAGGATGTGATGCCCTCGAACCTGCGACGCGCGCAGGATGAGTACGCCGAGTTTATTGCGACGGCAGGTGCGACGGGTTCGCTGCGCTATGCTGGCACGGTCGAGGATGCTGTTCATGATGCGGATCTGGTGATCGACTTCGTCCCCGACGAGCTCGAATCCAAACTGGAGATCTTCAGCCTGCTGGACCGCATGGCGCCTCCACGCACGATCTTTTGCACACCTACGAAGACATTGAGCATTACCGATCTGGCCTCCTGCACCTATCGGCCGGAACGCTGCGTGGCGTTGCGCGGCACGACTGCCAGTCTGCTGGAGGGTGAGTTGGAGATTGTGCGCAGCCGCTTTTTAGAGGCTTCGGTCGTGCTGGCTGTGGGGGAGTTGCTTGCGACTCTTGGGCTGGCTTCGCGCGTTGTCGAGGATACCGAAGAGCCGATGTTGGTGAAGAATTCGGTGCGGCAGTAAATTAGGGCCAAAGGCCCGTTTCATACCAGCCTGGGGTGGAGCGCAGCAGATTTTTAGCTTGCTGCCAGCCTAACCTGGGGCGTCGCTCCTGAAGCCACCACGCTATCGCGTGGTGACTCCGAGTTCGCTTTGCCTCAGGCTGGGATGAAACGGGCCTTTGGCCCTAAAGACCAAGATGCTCTTGAAGATCAAGCTCCTGCTTTCCGTAGCCTATGAAGCTATGTCCTTCCGATCCGTGCCCAACAAAACTATTTGCACGGTTCGACTTCACTCCAGCAGCAGGCACAAAGGATAAACTTTCCCATATGAAGATGCAGATCAGGGCGCGGTTGGGTGTGATGATGTTTCTCCAGTACTTTATCTGGGGCGCGTGGTATGTCACGCTTGCAACCTGGCTGACGAAGTCGCTGCACTTCTCTGGGCAACAGATCGGCCTGGCCGCAGGCACGACCGCAGTGGGCGCCATGATCGCCCCCTTCTTTGTGGGCTTGATTGCGGATAAGCTCTTCGCCACTCAGCGGGTACTGGCACTGCTTCATCTTCTGGGCGGCGTGCTGTTATTCATCGCTTCAGTGCAGACGGCGTTTCGAGCAGAGTACGCCCTGCTGTTGTTGTACAGCCTGTGCTACATGCCGACGTTGGCGCTGACCAACTCGCTTGCCTTTCGCCAGATGCGCGATCCGAAGCTGGAGTTCGGACCGATCCGCGTGCTGGGCACTCTCGGATGGATCGTTGCGGGCCTGTTGATCGGCACGCTGAAGCTTGAAAGCACAGCGCGACCGCTACAGATGGCGGCAGCCTTCTCCCTGCTGATGGCGGCTTATTGCCTTACGCTTCCGGATACACCACCGCTCTCACGCGAAGGCAAGTTCACGATAGAGAGCGTCTTCCCCAAAGAGGCACGATCGCTGCTGCGCGAGCGTTCCATGGCCATCTTTGCGATTGCCTCGTTTCTTATCTGCATCCCATTGCAGTTCTACTACGCCTTCACGAATCTGTTTTTGAATGAGGCAGGTGTCAGGAATGCAGCCGGAAAGATGACCGGCGGACAGATGTCGGAGCTGTTCTGCATGCTGCTGATCCCGTGGTTCTTTCGCAGGCTCGGCGTCAAATACATGCTGGTCGCGGGAATGCTGGCGTGGGTTCTGCGCTATGTTCTGTTCGCCTATGGCAATGCGAATGAACATGTGTGGATGTTGGTGCTCGGCATCGTGCTGCATGGCATCTGCTATGACTTCTTCTTCGTCACCGGCCAGATTTACATCGACCGAAAGTCTTCGCTGGCGCTGAGAGCCGCGGCTCAGGGGCTGATTACCTTCCTCACCTATGGTGTCGGGATGTTTGTCGGCTCCTGGTTATCGGGAGCGGTGGTTGAGCATTACACGACGCTCTCCGCGGCGGGTGCAGATGTGCACTCGTGGCGATCAATCTGGTTGTTTGCTGCTGGAGCTTCGGCTGTTGTTCTGGTGCTGTTCCTGTTGACCTTCTCGGATAAAGAGGATGGTCAGGTACCGCAGGCTGAGGCTGCCGGAAGAATTCCAGTCGAGGCGTCTCTCTAGCAGTTCCCCTTATAAAAGGTAGAGGACGCCTCCGGTCAAGATGACAATTTTGTAGCGGTCATCCTAAAGCGTAGTTGAAGGCCCCTGCGTCTGTGGTGGCACCGATGCGGGGGTCCTTCGCCGTTGGCTCAGGATGACGACGAAAAACAAACGACGTCCAGATCGTTCCAACCGAAAAGGCTGAAGCGCGAGATCGTCGCCGTTAGAACGAGATGCGCGCAGCAAACTGCAACTGACGCATGCTCGAGTTCCCTTCCAGCGTGGTGATCACACCGCCATTCGAACAATCAATACAGCGCGCGTTCGAGGCGTTGGGAATATCCAGCTCCGGATGGTTGAAGACGTTGAAGGCCTGGAACTGGAACTGGCCTTTGACGCGCTGGGTGATCGGAATGTCCTTGATGAGCGACATATCGGCGTAATAGTCACTCGGTCCCGTCAGGGAGTTGCGACCGACATTGCCGAAGGTTCCAAACGCAGGGCGAGTGAACGGGCCGGAGGAAGCGCCATTGGTCGTAAGCGCAGCCACAGGCGTGAAGAACTGCCTGGAGTGCGTCACAGGATCGAGCGCACCTACCGAACGCACGAGGTTTGCAGCGTCGCCGCTGGGACGGCAATCGCTGGTAACACCCGGGCCTCCGAAGTTATTGTCGATGTCCTCATCCGCACCGCACTCCTGATAGGTCGGAGTGAAGGGGCGTCCGCTCTCCCATGTCGTCGTGCCGCTGAGAGTCCATCCGCCGATCGCGTAATCGGTCAGGCGATTGACATGGCTGGCGAACATACGGTCGCGGCCGAACGGCAACGCGTAGACACCGCTCGCCACGAAGACGTTGGTGCGGTTGGTATCCCCGCGGCCGTGGCTGATCTGCGGGTAGTTCGCAAAGGCCTCGTCGTTGGCATAGTTCATCGCCTTCGACCAGGTGTAGTTGGCGTTGAACTGCAGTCCGTTGCTGAAGCGCTTGTCGAGCTTGGTCTGCAGCGAATTGTAGTTGGAGTTCGCCGTCGGAGCAGCCGAGGTCAGGCCGTTCGAGCAGCAGATGGTCGGAGCTCCCTGGTAGATCCCAGTGAACTTATTGAAGTAGGGACGGCGTGCCGACGTATCACCCAACTGTGCGGGAGAGGTAGGCAGCGTCGGCGCATTGAAGTCGAAGCCGTAGGTCTCACCAGGGTAGATACGCTCCGCGTGGTTGCCGACGTAGGCGATCTCCATCGTGAAGTTGCTGGAAAACTGCTGCTGCACCGTCACGTTCCACTGGTCGACCTCGGGAAGCTGGATGCGGTCGCCACGGAACTGCGGGCTGTAGGTGTTGGAGAACGGAATGATGCCGTTGGCCGGAATCGTGGGTGCGGGTGGCTTCGCGGGCAGTGTCGTCAACGTCGAGATGTACTGCCCGGTCGAGCTGGTTGAGCCTTCGTCTTCGTTGTTCAGCACCGGCAGGTTGTGCGTCAGGACGGAACCGAAGAGCGTGCCGAAGAAGCCTACGTCGTCATACACCTGGGCGATGCCGCCACGGATGACCGTGTTGGGATGCACCTGGTAGGCGAAGCCGAAGCGGCCTGCAAAGTTGGTGTAATCCATACGCTGGCCGCCATTGGTGCCGTTACCGCCAAAGCCTGCTACGCGCACGCCGCCCGCATTGATATCCGCAAAACCGCCATTGCCGGGGCTGTTAACCGTCTCAGGGAAGATGACGTCCCAATGCACGCCGTAGTTCACCTGCAGTTTGCTGTTAGGCCGCCAGGAGTCCTGGGCATAGAAAGATCCACGCTTCTGGCGGTTCGCAGCGTCCTGCGAGTAGACGTCGAAGCGCTGGAACTGGGCAACCTGGCCGAAGAGCAGCGAACCGAGAGCGGTACCGCTGGAGGCTGTGGGATCGGAAGGACCAGCCGCCGTCGACGCTGCTGCGAAGCTCAGTACGCCGGCGCGATCATTGTCGCTAGCATTACGCAGGTTCAAGGCGTAGCGAATGTCTCCGCCAAACTTGATCGTGTGGTTGCCTAGAATCTTCGTCCAGTTGTTGGCGAGCTGGAAGACCTGTTCGCTCTCCAGTAGGGGGCAGTTGCAACCTTGATTGCCGAAGTTGCTGATCGTGTCGGCCATCGTGATGTTGGGAAGACCGCTGCTGTCAGGCGCAGAATTGAGGTTCGGAATGCCCGCGTTGGCAGCCGGGGTCTGGCCTGCCGTCAGTTTGTTCTCCGAGACGTGATAGCTGAGGAAGCCGGCACGCAGATCCGTCAACAGTGTGGGGTGGATCGCCCAATCCATGCCGAGAGCCGCGCTCTGGTTCTGGACCTCGGAGGTACCGGTCGTTCCGGAGATGCCGAAGCCGACACCGCCGCCCGGACCGAAGGCCGCACTGCCGAAGAGGCCGAAGAGCGCGTAGTCATACCGGCCAAAGAGGTGGATCTTGCTGTTCAGTTGATGGTCCAGACGAATGTCGGCCTGATCGGCATTGTCGTTGCCGTTGCCGGAGGCAGCAAAGTTATTGGTGATCGACGTACCGTTAGTGTTCGGGGCCGGCAACAGCTTCAACAGGTTCGCACCCTGCGGAGAGATGACCGAGACCGGGATCGCATTGCTCGCAAACAGCTGCCCTGGTCCGCCCGAGCCTGTCGGGTGGAAATAGATAGGCTGTGAGCCGAGGTACTGGCTCAGATCACAGGTGGCACCGGCGGTCTGCAGGACGCAGGAGTTACGGGCCGTCAGGGTCGGCACGGTGAGCAGCTGGCTGGCGCCGAGACGCTGCCGCGTGCCCTGATAGTCGAGGAAGAAGAAGGTGCGGTCCTTGACGATGGGGCCGCTGAGCGAGCCGCCGAACTGACCATAAACCTGGCCCGGAATGAGCTGGCCGGTCACCGGGTCAGGCTCCGATTGCGTGAAGGGGTTGCGAGCCAACTGCGCTCCGCTGTGGCGATAGAAGAAGGCGTCGCCGTGGAGATCGTTGCCGCCGGACTTGGTCTGCGCGCTGACGATACCACCCACAGCGCCGCCGAACTCGGCATCGTAGTCGGCAGAGGTAACCTTCAACTCACCGACCGAATCCAGCGTCGGGTTGATCACGATGATGCCGTCGACCGGCTCACGATTGTCGGTGCCGTCGAGCAGCCATCCCTGGACGCCGTAGCTAGAGCCGTTCGTCGTCACCGAGGTAGTTCCCTGCGGGTTCTCCGGGCCACTGATATTAAAGGTGGAGTGCTGCACGCCCGGCGTAAGCAGGGTGAACTGCGTGAAGTTGCGGTCCAGGTTGGGCAGGTTCTGCACGGCGTGCTCGTCGATTACCTGCGAGACATCGGCGCGGTCCGTCTTCAGGGCGGGGGTATCGGAGGCCGAAACGGTAACCGTCTGGTCAGCCCCGGCGATTCCCAGTTGCACATCGACCAACTGCGAGACGTCAGCGTGGACCACTACGTCCTTCGACTCCGTTGATTGAAACGTCGGTGCGCTGATCTTGACGTCGTAGTTGTCAGGGACGAGATGGCCGACGTTCCAGCCTCCGCTCTCGTTGGTCTGGGTGGTTTGCACCGTTCCCTTTTGTTCGTCCGTGACCGTAACGGTGGCACCCTTGATGACTGCACCTGAGGTGTCTTTCACCGTTCCGTAAAGCGAGCCATAGACGGCCTGGCCGTAGGCACTGCTTCCCGCCAGCAACATACATGCAACGAGAAACAGCCCTGTGCGAGCTGGTTTCTTTTGATTCGGCATCCTGGTTCTCCTAAAGCCGTCGGGGAGACTCGCCAAATGCTCATCCTTAGAAGGGACGTTCCAATTGGCTAAAGACCTAACGACAGTAGTTGTAGGATTGCTTCCCCTAATTAGTCGTTGCTACAGACCACCCCGAAAACGACGTTCGGCATCGTATTCACGGTGTGTGGTTACTATTTGACGGGTAAAATCAGATGGAACCAACCGTTGTATTCTTGCGGGGCCTATGGCTGTAAGCAACTCATTAGACGAAAGATATTCCGAAAGACCCGAGTGGGCACTGGCTCAACGGATTGTTGCAAGCCCCGAACTCAAATCCTCTCGCAAGCTGTGTCGATTTTTCCTCTACGTAGTCGATTGCTCCCTGCGTGGAACACCGGAAGAAGCCACAGAGCAGCAGATCGGCATCCATGTCTTCGATCGCCCTCCTGGCTATAACTCCAGCGACGACAGCATCGTCCGGTCACAAGCGCGCCTACTAAGAATCAAGCTGACTGCTTACTTCGCGAGAGTGGGAGATCAAGAAGACCTTACCCTCGAAATTCCGAGGGGTCACTACCTGCCCGTCTTCCGTTCAGCCGCGGCTGTGCCGGAGCCCCAGCCGCTTGAAGAGGAGAGACAGCCGGAGGAGTCCCTATCCTCCGACTTCAGGAGCCTCAACGAAGTAGCCGCGCCAATCGTCTCTCCTCCGCGATCTCGCAACTGGCCGCTGACCTGGACGGCGATAGCCTGCGCCTGCATGGCCCTGGGTATCCTCATGGGATTCGCCTGGGCACGCAACCCGCATCTGGAACACAACTCCAGCACCAATCTTTTTTGGAAGCCTTTCCTGCAGGGAGCGCCGCCCCTGGTCATCTACAGCAATCCCCTCTTCACGGGTACGCCCTATACCGGCATGCGACTGGTGACCTCCGGCGTGCAGAGATCGCTGAACGATGTCGACGATGACACCTACACGGGAACAGGTGAGGCCTCGGCGATTCGCGACCTGACGCATGTCTTCGATGCCCACCATGCGGAGTTCATTCTGAAGCGCAGCCGCCTGGTCACGTGGGACGAGGCGAAGTCTCACAACCTTATCTTTATCGGGGCCGCGAGCCAGAACAGTGCGTTACAGGATCTGAAGACGAACCTCGACTTTGCCATCGACCTCGATAGCGATCACCAGGGGTTCATCGCCAATCGCCATCCGCTGCAGGGCGAGCCCGCAAGCTTCAAGCCTTCGTCTGCGAATGAGGAGTATGCCATCATCGCCTCCGTTCCCGGACTCGAACCCGGAACGCGGATCGCCATCTTCACAGGGCTGACGACCAACGGCACGCAGGCTGCCGTAGAGTTCGTCTGCAATCCGGGCAACGCCCAGCAGTTGGCGAAGATCGTCCAGAGACCGGGCGATGCCCTGGTTCCCTTTGAGGCTGTTCTGCATATCAAGATGAGTGGCGGCGTGCCGCTGCAGGCAGATGTGGTGGCGATTCATCCCCACGGCTGATTGCCCCTGTGAACTTGTTTTTGCTTTTCTGGTTGTCATTCCGAGCGCAGCAAGCGAACCTGCTTCCTCCCGTTTAGCTCGTTCTGGTACAGCTAACCCTCTTGCCTTTACTCACTATGCGTGTAATCCAAACGAAGAACGGGAGACAGCAGGTTCGCTCGCTACGCTCGGAATGACAACCAGAAAAACAACAGCAAAAGCAACGGCAACAACAGAAGCAGATTCCCTGCGGGAATGACAACCAGAAAAGCAAAAACTCCCCACAACTCCTCAGCGAATGAGATTGGTCTTGGCGAGATCGATTACCTCGTCCCCACGTCCGCTAAAGACCGCACGCACCATGTAGAGGCTGAAGCCAAGAGCCTGCTCGGCCGTGATCGATGGAGGCATGGAGAGTTCCTGCCGGTTCACGATCACCTCGATCAGGGCGGGTCCATCGTGCTCGAAGGCACGTGAAACAGCAGAGCGCAGATCCTCTGGCTTTTCGACGCGCACACCGAAGATTCCGGCGGACTCCGCTAACTGTGCGAAGTTCGGATTGACGAGGTCTGTGCCATAGTCGACCAGCCCCGCGGCCTTCATCTCCAACTCGACAAAGCCTAGGCTGCTGTTATTGAAGACCACGATCTTTACCGGAGCCTTGAGCTGGCGGAGCGTCAACACCTCGCCCAGCAGCATCGCCAGACCGCCGTCGCCGGAGAGGCTGATCACCTGCCTGCCTGGATGAGAGGCCTGCACTCCAATGGCTTGCGGCAAAGCGTTCGCCATGGATCCATGAATGAAAGAGCCCAGCAGACGGCGCCTGCCGTTCATGTGGAGATAACGCGCCGCCCAGATGGTCGGCGTTCCGACATCGCAGGTGAAGACAGCATCGTCCGCCGCCAGCTCATCGACAACTTTGGCGACGAACTGGGGATGTATCGGGGTACGGCCCGGCTCGCCTGTCGCCAGGTCGTCGAGCCCCTTGCGAGTCTGCTTGTAGTGGTCGAGACAGATGTCGAGATAGGAGCGGTCTTTCTTCTCCTGCAAGAGAGGAGTCAGCGCGTCCAGCGTATCCTTCACATTACCAATCAGGCCAAGATCGACCGGCGTACGGCGCCCAATCTGCTCGCCGCGCAGGTCGACCTGAAGGATCTTCGCCTTCTTCGGATAGAACTGCGGATACGGAAAGTCTGTGCCAAGCATCAGCAGCGCGTCGCAGTTCATCATCGCGTGATAGCCGGAGGAGAAGCCGAGCAGGCCGGTCATTCCCACATCGTAGGGATTGTCGTACTCGATGAACTCCTTGCCGCGCAGGGCATGCACGATGGGAGCCTTGAGCCTGGCCGCCAGAGCTACCAGCTCGCCATGCGCGCCCTCGCAGCCGGCGCCGCCGAGAATCGTCACCTTCTGCGCTCCGTTGAGAAGGTCCGCCGCCTGGTGGAGTTCGTTGTCGGAGGGGCGAATGAGCGGAGCGGAGTCGTGAATGCCAAGAGCCAGCGTTGCGGCAGAACACTCGCGCGCCAGGACGTCTCCGGGGATCACAACAACGGCCACTCCTCGCTTGGCGATGGCCGTGCGCATCGCGATCCCCAGGACGCGCGGCATCTGGTCGGCCTGCGATACCATCTCGCAGTAGTAGCTGCAATCCTTGAACAGATGTTCGGGGTGTGTCTCCTGGAAGTAGCCGCTGCCGATCTCCTGGCTCGGCACCTGGGCCGCAATCGCCAGTACGGGGACGCGGCTACGGTGGCAGTCGTAGAGCCCGTTGATGAGGTGCATGTTGCCGGGGCCGCAGCTTCCGGCACAGACAGCGAGCTTCCCGGTAACGTGGGCTTCCGCGCCGGCCGCGAAGGCCCCGGCCTCTTCATTCCGCACATGAAGCCATTCGATCGCCTTGTTCTGCCGGATGGTATTCGTGAGCCCATTCAAGGAATCGCCCACCACGCCGTAGACACGAGTTACGCCCGCTTGTACCAACGTATCTACAAAGACTTCCGCCACTTTCCTTGCCATCTGAATATCCCCTTGTCGTTTCGCTCTCCGATTGTGATTCTGGCCGGATATGCGGTTCGATGCTGCAAAAATTCGTGCCGATGGCCAGCCTGGTTTGCCTCAGGCAAAGAAAGCAATTCAGTCGTTACGGCTACGCCTGCACTCCAGCCTTCGGCAGAGCGGTGTAAGTCTTCGGTTCGCCGTTTTGCGGCACGGTTGAAACCGTGCCCTTCCGATTCGTGCCACAGCAACATGTTTGCACGCTACGAAACGTTTGCACGCTACGAAAGAAAATCGATGGCATATCCTTGGCAGTTTTCCTCCGGTGAGCCTGCACTTATAAATCCTGAGGCACTAAAATACAAAGCCACATTACGAAGTAAAACGAAATATAAAGATATTTCGATTCACCTTCAAGCAGATGCCCCGCAGGCCCTTGGGCGTCTCTTGGCCCTTTGCCAGGCCTGTTGCAGAAAGAAATTGGCAAAATACCTGCCAAAGCAGGCCGGAGAGCAGGAAGTACGAGGAACCGAAACGATATGATATTTCGACGGCCCCGTGCTTGAATCTGTTGGAGGTAGTGTTCCATGCCCTATGTAGCTCCCGCATCCACGTTCCACGCTCCCGATAGCAACGCCACCCCTGGCAACGACACCTACAACCGCTTACTGTTGGTCGTCGCAGGCCTGGGTGGACTGCTGTATGGAGTCGATGTCGGCATTATTGCCGGGGCTCTACCCTATCTCCAGGCTACCTCTCACCTGAACCCCAGTCAGCTTTCCATTATTGTCGCGGCCGTACTCCTGGGAACCGTGATCTCAACCATGTTTGCAGGCCTGCTTGCCGACTGGATGGGACGCAAGCCGCTCATGATCCTGAGCGGGGTCACCTTTGTGGTCAGCATTCCGATGATTGCGCTCTCGCATGGATACGGGCCGTTGTTCTTCGGACGGCTTCTGCAGGGCGTCAGCGGAGGATTCATCGGCATCGTCATTCCGCTCTATCTGGCAGAGTGTCTTACCGCCTCGAAGCGTGGCAAAGGAACCGGAGCCTTTCAGTGGCTCCTCACCTTCGGCTTCGTTCTGGCAGCCCTGATCAGCACCTACTACAGCTATCGCGTAGCTGCCGTGGCCAACGCCGCCGTAGCCAACACGGCAGTGGCCGAGGCGGCCAAAGCGGCGGCTGTTCTTGCATTCAAGAACCAGGCGTGGCGTCGTATCTTCTGGACCTGTCTGCCTCCGGGCATCCTCTTTGTGATTGGCAGCTTCTTCGTTGGCGAGTCCCCGCGCTGGCTCTTCAAACGCGGCAAGAAAGACCGTGCGCTCGCATCGCTGCTTCGTTCGCGCAGCCCTGAACAAGCAAAGATTGAACTGCAAGAGATGGAACAGGCTGCGCTTGCCGTCAAGGTACAGCCTTCCACCGGGAAAGAGATCAAGGACTCCCTTCTGCGCAGGAAATACCTGGTTCCCTTTGTTCTGACCTGCGTCATTCTTTTCTGCAACACGGCAACGGGAATCAATTCGATCATTGGATATAACGCCAGCATCCTGCTGCAGAGCGGTTTGTCCGACGTTCGCGCGCATTGGGGCTACGTCCTCTTCACCATCGTCAACTTCCTGATGACGATGGTCGGGATGACTCTGGTAGATCGCAAAGGGCGCAAGTTTCTTTTCATCCTCGGCACCTCCGGAATTATCGTCTCTCTGATCTGTGTCGGAGTGCTGTTCCTAAAGACGGAAAAGCTGAACGTGGATTGCCGCGATACGGTTCAAGCCATGGTGGCTCCGAACCAGACCCTGACACTTCCGTTCAACGTGGCCGAAGCGAAAAAGCTTCTCTCTGCCAGCGGTTACCACGGCGACGGTGTTCAGAGCGAGCAAGCCTCAATGTCGGTGATCTACTCTTATGGCGATTTCACGGCAACCACAGAGTTCGTGCGCTCCGACGATACAGCTGCAGCGCCCATTCAAATCACGCGTGAAAGCACCTTGCCCGATAACAAAGTGGAAGCCTTTTTCCAAAACCCCTTCGCCGATCTCGATACCGCTCGCACTGCGCCCTTGAAGATCAGCCGTGCCAATATCGGCAGCGTGCCCAATGCGGCACACGGCTGGTTAGTGGCCCTCTGTCTTTACGCCTTCATCGCCTTTTATGCGGTCGGTCCCGGCGTCTGCGTCTGGCTTGCACTATCGGAGTTAATGCCGACGCGCATTCGCTCCAATGGCATGAGCTTTGCCCTCGTGATCAACCAGATGGTTTCAACCACGCTTGCAGGAATCTTCCTTCCTGTCGTCGGCAAGTACGGCTACTCCTCGATGTTCTTCCTGTTCACCGGATTTACGGTGGTCTATTTGCTGACCGTAACCTTCTTCCTTCCGGAGACCAAAGGCAAGACGCTGGAAGAGATCGAGGCTTACTTCGAAGCGCCACGAAAAGCGTAAGAGGTATGGCCCGTGCCTCACAGGTTGAGGTACGGGCTATGTAGATTCTTAGGTCGGTTATTTATTGTCGACTGAGTTTATTTACCGTCGAAGACAGGGACGTTCCCCACAGCGCGAAGCGCAACCCGTGACGCTTTAGCGTTGCGGGGCGGAGGGAGCCGTAGCCTTTAGGCTACGGAATAAGGGGCAGGCGAGAATCGGGCTTTAGCCCCGGGCCTTTTGTCAGCAGCCGAAAGAAGGCCCGGGCCTAAAGGCCGCATCTTGGCTAGGCCTAAATTCCGTAGCCTAAAGGCTACGGCTCCCTCCGACTCCCCGATGCTGAAGCATCGGGGAACGCGCTTCGCGCAATGGGATGTCCAGCCCATAGCAAGCTACACCAGGATGACTTCCACCCCAAGAGCCTTGATCGCTTCCGCCTGATCCTCGGAAAGGTTCGTATCGGTAATCACCGTGTGGATCGCGTCCGCCGGAACGATGAGAGACAGGCTTCGCCGTCCGAACTTCGTGGAGTCGCATACCATCACCACCTTTTCGGCGGCGTGAACCATCGCCCGATTGATGCGGGCCTCCAGGACATTCGGAGTCGTCAGGCCTGCCTTGGCGTCGAAGCCATCCACGCCCAGAAACAGGATGTCGGCATGGATCTCGCGGAGCATGTCTTCGGCGATCGGCCCGGCAAGAGAGAACGAGCTCTTGCGCAAGGTTCCACCCGTCAGGATCACGTCGAAGTCCGTGCCGGCCAGTTCGGTCGCGATATTGACGGCGTTGGTAACCACGGTCAGGCTGCTGAACGCCGTGAGCGCGCGGGCGATGGCCGTGGTCGTCGTACCGGAGTCCAGAAGAACGCAATGCCCTTCCTCGACCAGCTTTACAGCGGCCTCGGCGATCCTTTGCTTTTCCTTGAGCTGGTGCTGCTCCTTGGCCTTGAGCGGAGGATCGGCCAGCACGCTGCTGCGCGGAAGGGCCCCGCCGTGGCTGCGCTGCAACAGTCCCTTCGATTCCAGATAGTCGAGGTCCTTGCGAATCGTGATCCGCGAGATACCAAAGACATCCGAAAGCTCAGAGACGAGCACCCGGCCGTTGCGCTGGATGAGATCGAGCATCCGCTGCCGGCGTTCTCCGATCAGAAGACCTTCCGTATTCGATGGAATGGGAGTTTTGGACTTTCGCATGGGTTACCCATCATAACTTGTAGAGCAAACTTCCTGTTACTGAGAAGTTGAATCGGGCGTGCAGTGCCGTTTTCTGGGGAAAAACGGCCATCAATATCGCAGTTTTGCTATACACCTACAGGAAATTTGCTATAGTCCGGAGGACACGAAAGCAAACCCTACGTCTTCTTCAAAGCGAAAGCCCTGTTTCTCGCTGGTAGTTCCTCCTTCCAGACAGGATTTGGGAACCGCAAAGCCCCCGCGAAACCTATATTTCCCTATACAGGCCTGCACATCCTCATTTATCATGAAATTAGACTGATAAACGAAATAAAACGAAATATACTTTGTCAGCAAACGCGATCGTGAGGGATTAAGACCATGCCGGAAACACAGAGCCCCGCTCCTTATGCGCACTGGATGCTGCGCGAGATCCATGAACAGCCGGAGACCTTGAAGGCCACCCTGAACAGCTATGTGGAGGCGCAAGGCTTTCGTGCAGAGACCTGTGCCCCGCTGCGGATCTGGCTGAAGAAGGCCAGCGGAAAGATCGTGATTGCCGCGAGCGGTTCCAGCCGTCATGCCGGACTGGCTGCCGAGCTTTTCTTTGAAGACCTGAGCGGTATCCATGTCGATGTGGAGTACGCCAGCGAATACACCTACCGCAATGAAACAGCGCTTGGGGATGCGGTAGTGATGGTGGTATCGCAGTCAGGCGAGACCGCGGACACGCTGGCCGCGCTGCGCAAGGCCAAGCTGGCGGGGCACGAGACCCTGGCGATCACCAACGTTGCAAGCTCCACGATGGCGAAGGAGGCAACGGTCTCCTTCCCGACCGAGGCCGGGCGCGAACGGGCGATTCCAGCAACCAAAAGCTTCACCGCACAGTTGCTGAATCTTTATCTTCTGTCCTTACTCGCGGCGGAGTCGCGCGGAGTGCTCGATGCCGCCGAGATGGAGGTACGGCTCGCCGAACTGCGCGAGTTGCCGGCAAGCGTGAAGGCACAGTTGCCGGAGTGGGAGAGCTCCGTCCGGGCGATTGCGGAGCGGTACAAGACGGCCAAGAACTTCCTGTTCCTGGGCCGCGGTGTGCACTA
Source organism: Granulicella mallensis (assembly GCF_014203225.1). Classification (GTDB taxonomy): domain Bacteria; phylum Acidobacteriota; class Terriglobia; order Terriglobales; family Acidobacteriaceae; genus Granulicella; species Granulicella mallensis_A. The sequence continues at coordinate 108,726 of NZ_JACHIO010000017.1, forward strand.
TCCAATAGCCCGCGAGGGCGCGCTGAAGCTGAAGGAATCGGCCTATCTGCATGCGGAAGGCTATCCCAGCGGCGAACTGAAGCATGGGCCGAATGCGCTGGTGAGCGAAGGAACGCCGCTGGTGATGATTGCAACGGTAGACCGCAACGACTCGGAGTCGGTGCAGCGCTACGAGAAGATCGTGCAACTGATGCGCGACATGCGGGAGCAGGGCGCGAACATTCTGGCCATTGCCAATACAGGTGACGAAGTAGTGGCCGAACTGGCTACGAATGTGGTCTTTGTCGAGCCAGCACGCGAGGCTCTGCTTCCCATGCTGGAGGTGATCACCCTGCAACTGCTCGCTTACTTCATGGCGATCAATAACGGAATCGACGTGGACCACCCGCGCAATCTGACGAAGGCCGTTCTCGCGGAATAATCGCCAGGGTTGGCATTAAACTGCAAACGCCGAGTGCACCGAGTACGCCAAGTTTGCGCAGAGTTTCCTTTGCGTCAACCTGGCGTCCTTCGCGCACTCGGCGTTTGCAGTTTGGATTGGCCGCAAAACAAGGTCGGCGAACTACTCACAATCCATTCATCTAATTGACTTATTCCGGCGATTCCATAGGCTGCACTCACTGGTATCATCTATGGAAAGCACAGCAGGACCTTTTCTTGCGACGCCAGCCGGTAACCGTCCTTTGTGCCTTGGACGGAACCGGAGGCCATCGCTCAACGTATCTCACTCCGGATCCAAACCTATCCGGGTCGTGCCAAAATTGCGCCACCGAAGAAAGCGCCAAAAGAAAACTTAACGATGAGCCTGAAGAAAATCGCCCTAATCGTCCTTGGTTTCCTGCTTCTGGTAGGCGTTGTTGCGGGCACCATTATTCAAAGCCGCTCCAGCGTCACCGCCGTGACTACCAGCAAAGCTGCGCCCCAGGACCTCATCGCGACGGTCAGCGGCACCGGCCAGATCAAGCCCAAGACGGGCGTCAACGTCGGCGCGACGGCCTTTGGCCGCGTCACGCACCTCTACGTAAAAGAGGGAGACCACGTAAAGGCCGGCCAGCTTGTGGCCACCGTGGAAAGCGCGCAGCCCGCCAGCGCCGTCGATGCGCAGAAGGCAGCCATCGCCTCTTCCAGAACAGACGTCGACAGCAACATCGCAGCCGAGAAGACCGCGCGCGCCAACATCGACGAGGCCAAGGCCGACCTCGAACAGAAGAAGTTCGACTTCGATCGCGCCAAGAGCCTCTACCAGGATCAGCTCATCGCCAAGCAGGACTACGACGCCAAGAAGGCCGCGTATGACGTCTCTGCCGCGACACTGCAGCAACGCATCGCCAGCTTCACTCAGGCCAGGGCGCAGACTTCTTCCGCACGCGGCCACGTCGATCAGGCTATCGCCACGCTGGCGGGTAATGATTACAGCCTGGGTCTCACCCAGAGCCGCGCGCCCTTCGATGCGCTCGTAACCAACGTTCCCATCCGTGAGGGCGAGACCGTCGTAACCGGCATCCAGAACGCCGAAGGCTCTACCCTGATGACCCTCGCCGATATGAGCGTCATCACCGCTGAGGTCAAGATCGACGAGACGGACATCGTCAACGTCGCCATGAACCAGCCCGTCGACGTAACCGTCGATGCCCTGCCCGGCAAGATCTTCAAGGGCCACGTCACCGAAGTCGGCGACCAGGCGCTGCTGCGCACCACCGGCCTCGCCACCTCGCAGTCGACCACCGGCACGGAAGAGGCCAAGGACTTCAAGGTCATCGTCACACTCGACCAGACAAGCGACGAGTTGCGTCCCGGTCTCTCCTGCACGGCCAAGATCACGACAGCGCACAAGCCCAACACCCTGACCGTACCCATCCAGTCGCTGGTACAGCGCGATCTTGCTTCCGAAAAGGCCCTGTTCAACAACCACGGCAAAGAAGGAGCGGCAGGCGGTCCGATCACCAAGTCCAATCTGACCCAGGGTGTTTACATCGTGGTACAGGATAACGGCCGGCTCAGGGTAAAGTTCGTTCCGATCACCACCGGCGTCACAGGGGCGACGGATATCGAAGTCCTGAGCGGTTTGAAGAATGGAGACGAGGTCGTCACCGGCCGCTATAAGGTCCTGCGAACGCTCAAGAGCGGGACCGCCATCAAGTACGACACCACCCTCCAGACGGCGACAGACGATAATTCATCTAGCTGATACTCGTAGTCTGTATCTCGCAACCTGAATCTCGTTCTGTATCTCCGGAGACACCTGATGGCCATCGAAACCGCACCCGTAGTTCCCCCCGCGCCGGACCGTATCGGCGCCAATGCCGATGGTCCTCATCCCGGTGACGTCATCGTTACGGACAACCTCTGGAAGACCTACGAGATGGGCGACCAGCAGGTCCACGCGCTGCGCGGTGTCGACATTCGTATCCGCCACAACGAGTACGTGGCGATCATGGGCCCCTCCGGCTCGGGCAAGTCGACGCTGATGAACCTGATCGGCTGCCTCGACTCCCCGTCGCAGGGTAAGTACTGGCTTAACGGCCACGATGTCTCGCAGCTCAACGACGACGAGCTTGCACGCATCCGCAACAAGGAGATCGGCTTCGTCTTCCAGACGTTCAATCTGCTGGCGCGCGCCACCTCGCTGCACAACGTCGAGCTTCCGCTGATCTACAACGGAACGCCGGTGGCGGAACGCATCGCGCGCGCCAAGGAAGTGCTGACGTCCGTAAATCTCGGCGAACGCATGATGCACAAGCCGAACGAACTCTCGGGCGGACAGCGCCAGCGTGTCGCCATTGCGCGCGCTCTGGTCAATCGCCCCAGCATCATCCTGGCCGACGAGCCTACCGGTAACCTCGACTCGAAGACCTCGGTCGAGATCATGGCGCTCTTCGACGACCTGCACGCCAAAGGCAATACGATCGTGCTGGTTACGCACGAACAGGACATCGCCGAGTTTGCGCACCGCATCATCAGCATCCGCGATGGCTCGGTCGCCACCGACAGCCTCAGCACCAAGGGGAAAAAGGCTGCCGCCGGCCTGCTGGCAAAAGAGACAAGCCCGAAAGCAGAGAATCCGAGCATACCTACAGCAAGTTCGAGCACTCCTGCAAAAGAGGCAAGTCCCAGCGTTCCCGCGACAGAAGCGACGCCGAACACTTCTGAAAAAAAGGCGAGTCCGAGCAAGAACCCTAAAAAAGCGTAGCAGCCAGTTCGAGCTGGCTGTTGCCTTTCTTGCTTGTCATTCCCGCAGGGAATCTGCTTCCAACCCCACCCCTGTACCCTCTCGGTTCACTACCCCAAACACCTGTAACCCTCACGACACGCGTCTAAACTAGCAGTATGGTCAAACGCGCGCGACTGCTTCTTCTGCCGTTTCTACTGCTTTCTCTCCTGCGCCCCCTGCACGCAGCGGATGGCCGTTTCGACCTCGTCGGGCCCCGTATCGATGTTCGCGTTACCCGCGGCAATGAAACCCTCCCGATCGCGATTGTTCCCAATCTCCAGCCCGGCGACAAGATCTGGCTGCATCCCGATCTGCCCCCCACCCAGTCGGTTAAGTACCTGCTTATCTGCGTCTTCCTGCGCGGAACCACCAACCCTCCCCCGCAGAGCTGGTTTATCCGCATCGAGACCTGGGACAAGAAGGTCCGCCAGGAAGGTGTCTTCGTGACCGTTCCCGCCGAGGCACAACAGGCCGTGCTCTTTATGGCTCCGGAGACCGGTGGCGACTTCTCCACTCTGCGCTCCGCCGTCCAGGGCCGTCCGGGGGTCTTCGTCCGCGCCTCGCAGGATCTTGCCGAAGCAGGCTTCGAACAGGCCCGTATCGAGAAGTACCTCGCCTCCATCCGCCGCGTTCCTCCCTCCGACCCGGAAGCCCTCCAGAAGCACTCCGACCTGCTGGCCCGCACGCTGGCGCTCAAGCCCAATCCCGACTGCTTCAAGCGGCCGATCGATACCCAGTTCACCTGCCTCACCCAGACCGGCACCCAGACCCTGCTCGACGATGGCCACGGCCAGAACATCGCCTCCGCGCTCTCCAACGGCCCTGGCTCCGATCTCATCAACCAGGCCAGCACAGTTGGCGTGGCCGGCGGAGGGCTCTACTCCGCCTACGTGGGAGCCATTGTCGACGTCATCCGCCTCATGGGCACCCTGCACACCGCCCAATACCAGTACATCCCAGCCATTGCCTTCCCTCAGGACGCCGCCATGAACCTGCGCCTGAACACACCGCCGTCCTTCCACAACCCCAAGTCGGTGCTGGTCATCGGACTCCCCTCGGTACAGGCCGCCGTGCCTCCCCCGCTGCGTTCCGCGAATGCGAACTATGTCGCCTGCCTGATTAAACCGTCCGTCTCGCTCCCCATCGAAGGCGCGCCGCTGGTCTTCTCTACCGACTTCGCACACGACATCGTGCTCCATCTGAATACGCCGCCCGGATCTCCCGCCGAGCCCGACATTCCGCTCATCCCCGACGCCTACCAGGGCGGCCTGGTCCTGCAGCAGACGCCGATCCATCACCGGGAGCTGCACGACCCCAAGCTGCTCAAACCCGATCCTGACAGATCTGCAGCTCCGGCAGCCCCTTCCGCCGACGTCAAGCCCGCACCTGAGAAGGCACCTGCTCCGGAACCGCAACCCAAGCCCGTACTGCTCACCGGCACCATCCAGGGCCGCTGGGGCTTCGATCCCTTCACCGGGCCCACCGTCGGGCTGCAGCAGCTTCCGGGGGCAGGCTGGCACATCGTCAAGTCTTCCGAGGCCGTTCCCTCCAGCCTCATCGCCGGCCGTTCGACGCAACTCCAGGTCTCCTCGACGGGAAGCGCCTGCGTCCACACCATCACCGCGCAGCCCAACGGCAGTACCACCGATATGGCGATCGCGTTCGAACACTCGCCCGGACCTGAGGATCCGAACCTGCTCAACCTGACGATGCCTCTGCAGCACACAGAGACTCCCGGAGATCTGCATCTCGCCATCCAGCAGTATGGACAGCCTAAGGCCGACGACATCGCCGCTCGCACCTTCTCGGAACCGGCGCATATCGCCTCCATCGAGCTGCATGCCGGGGACCGGTCCCTCATCCTGAATGGCACCAGCCTGTCCCAGGTGGACAAGCTGAAACTCGGCGACCTCAGCTTCCAGCCCACACCCAGCGCAGACAGCCAGGTCTCCCCGAACACCTTGCGTCTCTCCCTGGCAGCCGATGCCCCCGCACCTCCTACACATACCGACGATCACCTTACAGCCCGCGTGGAGTTGCACGATGGCCGCGTCCTGTCGATCCCGGTGGTCGTAGCCCAGGCCCGGCCTGTCATCACTCTGCTGCGCAAGAGCCTCCTTTCGGAGACACCTAACGCCACCATCTCGCTCAGTGACGCGAACGACCTCCCGCTCTCCCAGCCTGTCAGCTTCACGCTCAAGAGCCCCGCACCCTTTCCCCGCAACGGCCAGATCGAGATCGAGACACTGGACGGCACGCTGCGCACAGTGCTGACGCTCGCGCCTTCGGGCGGCCTGCTGCTGCAGGACCCTCATACCGTCGTCGCCACGCTGGACCCGCTGCGCTCCTTCGGCCCCAGCGCCTTTGGCCCCTTGCGGATGCGCTCCGTCTATCCGCTTCCGGCGACCACGCACGAGCACCGCAGCAACGAGCCGGACACCGCGCCCCTGGCTTCGATTACCACAGACCAGCCCCCAGCCGAACCGGACGCTCCGATGAGCGACTGGTTCCCCCTGGGGACGCTCGTCCGCCTGCCTACGCTCCTGGGTCTGCAATGCCCTGTCGATACAGCCCTACCCTGCACGCTGAACGGCACCAATCTCTTCCTCGTCGAGTCGATCTCTATCGATCCGGCCTTCACGTCTCCGATCTCCGTCCCCGATGGCTATACCGGATCAAGCCTGACGTTGCCGCATCCGGCGGCGTCGACGATCTTCCTGCATCTTCGCGACGACCCCACGCCGATCAACCCAGCGATAGTCCCGACGGTGGCCCCTACACCGCCAACTGTCTCGTCCCACTCCCATAGCGCAAGCCACGCGGAGAGCAAGACGCCCAAGGGAGCGGCGTAAGGCGTTGGGTTTTGGCTCTGGACCTTTAGGGCCAACGGCCCGTCTCATACCAGCCTGGGGCAAAGTGAACCCAGGGTCGCCACGCAAAGCGTGGTGGCTCGGGGAGCGTCGCCCCAGGTTAGGCGCAGGAGAAGAAGTTGAGGGCTGTAAGCCCGACTCATCTGTGCAGGCACTATGAATCGGGCTTACAGCCCTCTGCTCTCTTGTGAACCCTGTACCTGGGGCTACGCTTGCAGCGAGCGAGAAACCGCTCGCTGCTGCGCTCCACCCCAGGCTGGTATGAAACGGGCCGTTGGCCCTAAAGATCAAAACTCTCTTCCCATCCAAGAGTTTTTCCGCAGCCTCTTCAGTCGTGCCCTTAACGAAACATGATTTGCAGCACTTTCTTCAACCATGCTCTTCCAGTTCTTGCCGCCACGAAGATTACGACCGATACAAAGAGAAAAGCCAGAATCCACCACGTCAATCGCGGCGAATCCTGGCTCTTCTCTCTGCGTGCTTTATCTCAAAATCTATTCTTTGATGGGTGAATCCAGTTCCCCCGGAAGCAAGCCCCGCTGTACACGGCTATTCTTCTGTCCGTAGGTGAAGTACACAACCAGTCCAATGGCCAGCCAGATCACCAGCCGTGCCCAGTTGACCCAGCCCAGCTTGATCATCATGTAGCCGTTGAAGAGCACACCCAGGGCAGGAATAAACGGAACCCACGGCGTGCGGAACGGTCTCGCCTTGTCCGGGTCCGTCCTGCGCAGCACGATGATCGAGATACATACGATCACGAACGCCAGCAGCGTTCCAATGTTCACCATCTTGCCGATATCGTCGATCGGCGTCAGAGCACCCACGACACCTGCAATCGTTCCCACCAGGAAGGTGTTCTTGAACGGCGTGCGGAACCTGGGATGAACCTCGGCGAAGAACTTCTTGGGCAACAAACCATCGTTCGCCATGGCATACAGCACGCGGGTCTGGCCCAGCATCATGACCAGCATCACGCTCGTCAATCCAGCCAGCGCGCCCGCCGTGATGATATCGCTCGCCCACGGCAATCCGCGGTCGAGGAACGCACGAGCAATCGGGGCCTCAATATTGACCTGCTGCCACGGCACCATGCCGGTAAGTACAGCCGCCACGCCGATGTACAGCAACGTGCAAAGAATCAGCGAGACGATGATGCCGATGGGCAGATCGCGCTGCGGATTCTTCGCCTCCTGAGCTGTCGTGGAGACCGCGTCGAAGCCGATATACGCAAAGAAGATGTACGCTGCGCCCGCGCCGATACCCGCAAATCCAAACGGCGCAAACGAGTGCCACGAGGTGCCCCAGTTTGCCGGGTGGACATAGTGTGAACCCAATCCCAGAACAAACAGGACCACCACGACCTTGATCACGACGATGAGGGAGTTGAATCTCGCCGACTCCTGGATGCCGATCGCCAGCACTGTCGTAACGACCATCGCAATCAGGAAGGCCGGCAGGTTCAGGCCGATCTCGCGGCCGAACAACACAGGAGCTCCAAGAAAGGCATGCGCTCTCGCCAGCATGTCGGCTGTCGGGGCAGCTTTCAGAGCACCGAGCTGCACGATGTACTCCTGCGTTCCCGGAACGAGTGAAGCATAGTTGGAGGCCATGACCTGCCGCCCGATGTTATCCACCGCCACGCCCAGCGCAGTCCAGTGGTCATAGGCCAGCCACAGCGGGAACCGGATATGGAAGATCTCCAGCATCTCGATGAAATGGTTGGACCAGCCCGAACTGACCGTGCTCGCGCCCATGGCGTATTCCAGCGTCAGGTCCCAGCCGATGATCCATGCGACCAGCTCTCCGAGCGTCGCATAGGCATAGGTGTAGGCCGATCCGGCCAGGGGAATCATGGCCGCAAACTCCGCATAGCAAAGTCCCGCGAAGGCGCACCCCAAACCGCTCAACACGAACGACAGCATCAGGCCGGGGCCGGCATAGTGGGCTCCCAGGCCCGCCAGCACAAAGATGCCCGCGCCGATGACAGCGCCGACACCGAGCGCCGTCAACTGAAATGGCCCGAGTGAGCGATTGAGGGTTCCCTCGCCCGTGGCTCCCGCCTCGGCCATCAGCACGTTCATGGATTTCTTCGCAAAAAGATTCGCCATCCGCCGTTCTATCTCCCGTATAACTCGTTATCTTCAGGCGGCCTTCGCGGCTCGCCTTGTCCAAATCCAATACACCGGCACACCGAGCAGCACCAGCAGCAGCCCGGGCCATGTGTACTGCGGCTTGTATCGCAACAGTACAACACAAATCCACAACGCCATGACGATGTACAGAGCCGGAAGCACAGGATAGCCAAACGCCCGGTAGGGCCGTGGGGCATCAGGGCGCGTCCGGCGAAGCCTGAACAGCCCCACGATCGTCAGCACATAAAACACCAGTACAGCAAAGATCACGTAATCGAGCAACTGCCCGTAGCTTCCACTCAGGCACAGGAGGCAGGTCCAGGCCCACTGAATCCAGAGCGAGTTCACCGGAGTCTTCGTCTTCTCGTCGAGCCTGCCGACGCTCTTGAAGAACAGCCCGTCCTGGCTCATGGCGTAGTACACCCGGGCGCCCGCCAGCAGCATTCCGTTCACGCAACCAAAGGTCGACACCAGGATCGCCGCCGCCATCAGCTTCGCGCCGATTCCGGCGAAGGCCGACTGCATTACTGCCGTGGCTACACGGTCCTCGGAGGCGAACTGGATTCCCCGCCCCGCCAGCGTCGTCGCGCTCGCCGAACCCACCATCGGGAGCACGCTGAGGAAGACGAAGTTGCAGAGGATATAGAGCAGCAGCACGACACCCGTCCCCAGCGCCAGGGACAGCGGCAGATTGCGCTTCGGGTTGCGGATCTCGCCCGCAGTAAAGGTCACATTATTCCAGGCGTCAGAGCTGAACAGAGACCCCACCTGCACGACCGCAATCACCGTAAAGATGCCGACATACTCAATCGGTCCGCCGACGCCGACCTGCACCGCATGCTGCGTATGCCAGCCCGCGTTCGCAAAGAAGGCGTGCCAGTTCGCGCCAAAGTTCGCGGCAATCGCAACGGCGTTCTTGGCGACGACACCGACCGCGATCACCCCCAGCAGCGCCAGCACCTTCGCGCTGGTAAAGATGTTCTGTACCGCCGCGCCCAGCTTCACGCCACGGGTATTGGTGAAGGTCAGCAGCGTAATCACAGCTATGGCGGCAAGATTTGCCGTGTTCAATCCAATGTTGCCGCTGCCGATGTGCAACAGCCAGCGGTTCTGGCTCACTCCCGGGAAGAACACGCCGAGGAACTTGCCGAACGCCACACCAACCGCCGCAATCGTTCCGGTCTGGATCACCAGGAACAGTGTCCAACCGTAGAGGAAGCCCCAGATCGGCCCCAGTCCTTCGCGCAGATAGACATACTGGCCGCCGGCCTTGGGCATCATGGCAGCGAGTTCGCCGTAGCTCAGGGCGCCGATCAGCGTCATTGCCGCCGTTACCAGCCACGCCGCAATCAACAGTGCGGGCGAGCCAAGTACGCGGCTCATGTCCGCCGGAACAATGAAGATGCCCGACCCGATCATCGAGCCCATCACGATGGCGGTAGCGGAAAAGAGCCCCATCCCCTGCACGAAGTTCGGAGCGGAAGAGGCGGCTACGGGAGTGTTTTCCCGACCAGCAGCGGCGCTTTTTGCCGATGCGGTGGAGAGGCTTGCGATGGTCCCAGCGTTGAATGACTCAGCTTTCACGTACCCCAAACCTACCGTAAAAACTCGAGAAAGTCTCTCGCTACTTTGCAAGGGCTCTCGCCACCGGAAAACAGGCCTCCGATGACCGCGATTGAATCCGCTCCGGCCTCGATCACAGCCCTTGCATTTTCGCGGTTAATCCCACCAATCGCCACGATGGGCTTTGCCGTCAGCGCTCGCGCTCGTCGTACTCCTTCGAGTCCCACCACCGGCTCGGCATCCAGCTTCGTCGAGGTCGCAAATACCGGCCCCACCGCGATGTAATCCGCCTCGCTCGCGTCCGCCACACGTACCTGCTCGTCGTTATGCGTCGAGACGCCGATCATGCGTCCCGCACCCAGAACGCGCCGCACCGCCGCCGGAGGGAGGTCGAGATGTCCCACATGCACGCCGTTCCAGCCGGCCAGTGCCGCGAGGTCTGCGCGATCATTCAGGATCAGCGTGGCCTCCACTCCCGCGAATACCGCTGCAATCTCCGCGGCGGTCTGCAGAATCTCTTGCGGGGTACCGGTCTTGTCGCGATATTGCAGGAGCGTCACCCCTGCATCGCGGAGTTCGCGTGCAAAGTCCGCGACGTGTACGCCGCGGGTGGTGAGGGTTTCTTTGTCGATGATGGGGTAGAGCGGGGTCATCTTACGGTCTGGCAAACGCCTTGCCTTTGCTTTTGCCTTTCTGGCTTGTCATTCCCGCAGGGAATCTGCTGTTGCTTTTGCCGTTGTCGTTGTTTTTCTGGCTTGTCATTCCGAGCGCAGCAAGGAACCTGCTTCCTCCCGTTTTTCGTTCATGCTGCCCAGAAAACCTGCAGGCAAAACTGCAAACACGTAGCCTGTGCCACCCCATAACAATGATGGCGGCACAGGCAAAGAACGGGAGGAAGCAGGTTCCTCGCTCCGCTCGGAATGACAACAAGAAAGGCAAGTGCAAAAGCGAAACAAGCAACAAATCTATTTCGCTTCTGCCTTCAACCGATCCTTCTCGCGCTCCAGGAACCGTTCCATGAACTTCGTATCGAACGCCCCCGAACGGAACTCCGCATCGGCAAAGATCTTCTCATGCAGAGGAATGGTCGTATGAATTCCCTGCACCACGAACTGGCTTAGCGCGCGCTGCATCTTGTTCATCGCCTCTTCGCGATCCTTGCCGTGGCAGATCAGCTTCGCGATCAGAGAGTCGTAGTACTGCGGCACGACGCCCTCGGCATACTGCGCCGTATCGACGCGCACACCGTTACCGCCGGGCACGTTGTAGACCGTGATCTTGCCAGGGCTCGGCGTGAACTTCTCCGGGTGCTCCGCGTTGATGCGGCACTCGATGGCGTGGCCGATGATCTCAGGCTGCTTCGGCACGATATCGCTGAGCTTCTCTCCCGATGCGATCCGCAACTGGGCCTTGACGAGGTCTACCCCCGTCACCATCTCGGTGACGCAGTGCTCCACCTGGATGCGCGTGTTCATCTCGATGAAGTAGATCTGGCCGTCCTCGTCCATCAGGAACTCGATGGTGCCCGCGTTCCAGTAGCCGATGTCCTTGAGCGACCGCTTGATGACCTTGCCCATCTCTTCGCGCTGCTTGGGCGTAATCTGCAGGCTTGGGGCCTCTTCGATCAGCTTCTGGTGCCGCCGCTGAATGGAGCACTCGCGCTCGCCCAGAGACATCACATTGCCATGCTCATCGGCCAGCACCTGGAACTCGATGTGCCGGGGCCGCTCGATAAACTTCTCCATGTACAGCTCGCCGTTGCCGAACGCATTGAGCGCCTCGGTCGAGGCCTGCTGATACAGCGCGGGCAGCTCCTCCTTGCTGCGGCAAATACGCATGCCGCGTCCGCCGCCGCCTGCAACGGCCTTCAGGATTACGGGATACTTGATTGACTGCGCCCACTCCAGCGCCTCGCCCTCGGTCGCAACGATGCCGTCCGAGCCGGGCAGAATCGGCACCTTGGCCTTCTTCATCGTCTGGCGCGCGGTGGACTTTTCGCCCATCATGCGCGTGACCTCCGGCGGAGGCCCGATGAACTTGATGTTCGAAGCGCGGCATACTTCAGCGAAGTTGGCGTTCTCGCTCAACAGACCATAGCCCGGGTGCACAGCGTCCGCGCCTGCAATCTCCGCCGCCGAGATGACCGCCGGCACATTGAGATAGCTGTCCGCCGACTTGGGCGGCCCGATGCAGATCGCCTCGTCGGCGAACCGCACGTGCAGGCTGTTGCGGTCGGCCTCCGAGTACACCGCCACCGTGCGGATGCCCATCTCCTTGCACGCGCTGATAACGCGCAATGCAATCTCTCCGCGATTTGCAATCAGTACCTTACGAATCATTCCATGCCCTTGGTCTTGTCGTTGCTTTTCTGGTTGTCGTTGTTCTCTTGCTTGTCATTCCCGCAGGGAATCTGCTTTTGCCCTTGCTTTGAAAGGGCGGGACTTCAGTCCCGCCGCCTACGTCACCACGGGAATGCGGCTTTAGCCGCTGAGGGAATATTTCCCTGGCTCAAGAATCCCTCAGCGGCTAAAGCCGTCCGCTGAAGTGCCTGTTTCCGTGTGGCCTGAAGGCCACACCTTTCAAAACAAGTCTTACTCATATTAGCCAGCCCTCAGTAAAACTGCCTCTGCAAGCACCTACCGCGCCTTGATCGCGAACAGCGGCTGCCCATACTCCACCGGCTGCCCAGGCTTGACCAACACCTTCACGATTTCGCCCGCAGCGTCAGACTCAATCTCATTCATCAGCTTCATCGCTTCGACGATGCAGAGAACCTTGCCTGCCTCGACCTGGTCTCCGACCTTTACAAAGACCTCGGCATCCGGAGAGGGAGCATCGTAGAACGTGCCGACGATGGGCGACTTCACGATATGCGCGCCCGCGTGCGGATCGACCTCAGCCGCAGGTACAACCGCGGCGGGGGCACTTGCGGCAGGAGCCGCGACCGCAGCCGGTGCCGGAGCACTACCGCGCTGGGCAGCCATCAGGGCGGCTAACTGCGCCATGTCAAAGCCCGCAGGAGTAGCAGCCGCTACCGGGGTCTCGCCCGCAAACTTCAACCCAACCTTCAGGTCCGGCCGCTCCATCTCGAACTCTTCGACACCGCTGGCCTTCAAAAACTCGACCAGCTCGCGCAATTCCTTCAGATCATTTCCGTCCATTCGTTTCAACTCCTCTACTTCAGTCTTAAATCTCTACTTTTACAACTCTATCCATGCTTTCGGGCTTGCCGCCGTCAGCACCTCGCCACCGGTTTGTGTCACCAGCACCATATCTTCAATGCGGATGCCAAACTCACCCGGCAGATAAACACCCGGCTCGATCGTCACAACCATCCCAGCCTCGAGCACCTGTTCCTGCTTCGCCGCCAGCCTCGGCCCCTCATGAATCTCCAGGCCGACGCCGTGGCCCGTCGAGTGCGAAAAAAACTTGTCCAGCTTCTCTCGCCGCAATACCGATCTCGCGGCCTCGTCGACCTCGCCGCAGCTTACGCCCGGAGCTACAGCCGCAACCGCGGCCTGTTGGGCTTCCAGCACCGAATGATACACGTCCCACTCGCGCTGGCTCGCCTTGCCGAGGTGCACAGTACGGGTCATATCCGAGCAATAACCGTCCAGCAACACCCCGAAATCCATCGTACAAAAGCCTCGGCGAGGCAGTTTGGCCGTGGTCGCACGGCCATGCGGCAACGCCGACCGCTCTCCACTGGCAATGATCGTCTCGAAGCTCATCGCCTCGGCCCCACCCATACGCGCCTTGAACTCCAGCGCCGCAGCCACCTCGGCCTCGGTCGCATCCGTTACGACGTGCTCCAGAACACCTTCGAAGAGGCTGCAACCGAGGTCCGCAGCGCGGCGTACCAACACCAGCTCGTCGGCATCCTTTACCTCGCGCAGCCGGGCGACAAGGCCTTCCACCGGAGCAAAAAAGGCACGGCGCAGCTTCACGGGCAAGGCTTTGCGAAGTTTTTCCAGGGCCGCCACGGTTGTCTGCGTCGCATCGAAGCCGCAGCGCTTTGCGCCCGAGACGGCAAGCCACTCCGCTGCCAGCGCCGTGGCGGGTTTCTGCTCGACGACGACACGAAGCCCGCTCACCTCGGCCTTGGCCTGTGTCTTGTAGCGGCCATCCGTAAAGAGGCAGGCCCGCCCGCCGGATAAGGCCAGCGCGCCGTTGGAGCCTGTAAATCCTGTCAGATAGCGAACATCTGGGGGGTGCGTCACCAGCAGGGCGTCCATCCCCGCTGTTGCCGCGATCCGCATCGCTGCTCGCCGTCTCTTGAGTTGATTCATTCTCTTCGATTCTACCCTTCCCCCTACCCACAACAGCAATGCCGCGTCTCAGTAATTGGTTGTTCCCAATCGACCCCGTTATCATGAACTATGGTTCATCGACCGGCGCGAATTCGACGCGCAGAAGCTCAGCGCATCACTCGCCGAAACTTCCTCATCGGCAGCGCCGCCGCAGGTCTCGGTGTGGCAACCTATGCCGGAACCCATGGCCGCCACCAGATCGAGTTCGTTCAGCGCAACATCCCCATCACGAAACTGCCCGACGCCTTTCAGGGCTTCCGCATCGTCCAGATCAGCGACATTCATCTGGAGGAGTACACCGAGGCCTACTTTCTCGAGGAGTTCGTCCGTCGCACCAATCTGCTCAAGCCTGATCTTGTCCTCCTGACCGGCGACTTCGTCAGTAAGGGCCCCCTCGATGTCTCGGTCGCTTACAACGCCGCCGGCATGTGCGCTGAGATTCTCACCGGCCTCACCTGCCCGCAGCGCTACGCTATTCTCGGCAACCATGACGTCTCCGTCAGCTCCGAGCGTGTCATCCAGGCACTCGAGGCCCATGGGACCCCCGTTCTTGTGGACAGCTACATCCCCATCGAGCGCGGCAAGGACCACTTCTGGCTCAGCGGCGCCTGCGACCCCGGCACCTCACACTGCTATCTCGAGATGGCCATCCCGCCGATGGCCGATGCGCCGGTCATCTTCATGGCCCATGAGCCTGACTTCGTCGAGACGGTCGTGCAGCACCCCCGCTTTCCCTCGATCGACCTGATGCTCTCCGGACACACCCACGGCGGACAGGTGCGCCTGCCCATCCTCGGCCCACTCATCCTGCCGCCGATGGGCAAGAAGTATGTCGAAGGCCTCTTTCACTTCGGGCATATGCAGCTCTACGTCAATCGCGGTGTCGGTACGGTAGGTCTGCCCTTCCGTCTGAACTGCCCCTCAGAGCTGACAGAATTGACTCTGGTGCGAGCCTGAGCCCTGACTCGAAGCACGTGGAAGGGCCAGGTTTTGCGATGTCGACCCTAGCAAAGTCCGGCTCTTTTCGTTTTCGTCAGTTCTTTGTCAGTTCTTTGTCAGCGACCGCGTTGAATCCGAATACACGCTACGCGAATCTATAGAATCAGCCTATGCCGTTCGCTAGTGTTCAAAAGGTCGCCGATGCAGATTTCCCCACACGCTGGGGACACTTCCGCATCCTTGGATTTGAAGGTCTCACATTGCCTGGCGACCCCTCGCGCAAGGCAGTCGAAAGCGCCGTCGCGCTCGTGATGGGCGATATCCACGCCGCACCGCCTCTCGTGCGTATCCACTCGCAATGCCTCACCGGGGATGTCTTCCACTCGCTCCGCTGCGACTGCCATGACCAACTCCACCTGGCACTCGGAAAGATCACCGAAGAGGGTTCGGGCATTCTGCTCTATGAGCAGCAGGAAGGCCGTGGAATCGGCCTGATGGCCAAGCTTCGCGCCTATGAGTTGCAGGACCAGGGACTGGACACCATCGAAGCCAACGAGCAGCTTGGGTTTGAAGCTGACTGCCGCCACTTCGAACTGCCCGCAGAGATCCTCAAATACCTGAAGGTTCCCGCGGTGCGACTGATGACAAACAACCCGGAGAAGATCGCGGCGATGGAAGCAGGAGGAGTCAAGGTTGTTGAACGGGTCTCTGCAGCCATCCCCAGCGAACCGACCTTCGCACGCTATCTGGAGACCAAGCGCGAGAGAATGGGACACCTGATCGTTTAAGGCGATTACGGCTGAAGGTAGAAGACGACGCTTTTGCCTTTCTTGCTTGTCATTCCGAGCGCAGCGAGCGAACCTGCTGTCTCCCGTTTTTTGCCAGAACTTCCGAAAAAGCTATGCGCTGGGATAAAGGTTGGCCTTCTAGTTCTGCCCAAAGTCTTTTGGGTGATTCGAACCGAAGAACGGGAGGAAGCAGGTTCACTCGCTCCGCTCGGAATGACAAGCAAGAAAAGCAAGAGCAAAGACAAAAAGCAACAGCTCCTACTCCCCCACCAATTCCAGCCCCTTCAAATTCTCACAGCTAATCGCCAGCACCTCATCGAACACCGCCAGCTTCGCGGGATCGATCCTCTGCCAGAGCTTGTGATGCGCCACCTCGGCAATCGCCCGTGCGTGCTGCAACATCTTCTCGCCCTTCTTTGTCAGGCGGGCCAGCAGCACGCGCTCATTCGCCGGGTTTTTCTCCCGTGTAATCCAGCCGTTCGCTTCCAGCTTCATCATCAACTGCTGCCCGGTCTGCGGAGTCACCGAGCAGATATCCGCCAGCTTCGCTCCCGAGATTCCGGGAGCGTCCTGCACCGCGCGCAATAGACGCAGTTGAGCCGCCGTAATGCCCAAAGGCTGCAGCTCCTGGTCCAGCAGGCTGCGAAACCCCAGCAGCACGCGCTTGACCTGCGTGATGCGCTCGAAGGGTTCCTTCCACTGCTGCATCGTCAATGCTTTTTTTCTCGGAGACTTCATATCAGCTTCCTGTTATTCTATATCAGCAAGCTGATATAGTGATTTTACAAGCATCGGCTCAGTAGCACTTACGCAATGCGGTTTCATTGAAAGAACACCGCTCAAACCCTTTTTATTCCGATACACCCGCTGCGAACCCTTCAATGGCATACGACTCCTCCTGGAAACCCAAATACAATCCCTGGGCCATCGCGCTCACGGTCACACTGGCGACCTTTATGGAGGTGCTCGACACCTCTATCGCCAATGTCGCCCTGCCGCACATCGCCGGCTCGCTCGGGGCCTCACAGGAAGAGGCCACCTGGATCCTGACCAGCTATCTCGTCTCCAGCGCGATCGTACTCCCCATCTCCGGATGGCTGTCCAATCGTTTCGGCCGCAAGCGCTACTATCTCACCTGCGTCGCCATCTTCACCATCTTCTCGTTCGTCTGCGGCATCGCGCCGTCGCTTCCCCTCCTGATCATCGCCCGCATCCTGCAGGGAGCCGGCGGCGGCGGACTGGCGTCGTCCGAACAGGCCATCCTGGCCGATACCTTCCCGGTTGAAAAACGCGGCCAGGCCTTCGCCGTCTATGGCATGGCGGTCGTCGTCGCCCCAGCGATCGGCCCTACGCTCGGCGGCTGGATCACCGATAACTTCAACTGGCACTGGATCTTCTTCATCAACATCCCCATCGGCATTCTCTCCATGTGGCTCAGCGCGCGCATGGTCGAAGATCCACCCTATCTGAAAGCACGCGTCAAGGAAGCCTCCAAGGCTCGCATCGACTTCACCGGCCTCGTCCTCGTCGCATCAGGCGTCGGCTGCCTGGAGTTCTTCCTCGACAAGGGCCAGGAGAAAGACTGGTTCGGCGATCCCATGATCACCGCCGTCGCCTGCCTCGCCGCCGTACTGCTCGTCATCTTCATCTTCTGGGAGTGGCACCACGAAGACCCCATCGTCGACCTCAAGCTGCTCAAGAATCGCAACTTCGGCACCGCGGTCTTTCTGCAGCTCGTCCTCGGCATGGTTCTCTTTGGCTCGACTGTCCTGATACCGCAGTACCTGCAGACGCTTCTGGGCTACAGCGCCGAACGCGCCGGCATGGTTCTCTCTCCCGGCGGCTTTGTCCTTATGGCGATGATGATGGTCGCCGGCAGGTTGGTCAGCAAGTTCGACCCACGCATGCTCGTCTGCATCGGCTATGGCCTCACCGCCGCAGGACTCTACAACCTCACGCGCCTCTCGCTCGACAGCAGCTTCGGCACCATCACGCTCTGGCGTGCTCTGCAGGTCGTCGGTCTGCCGCTGGTCTTCATCCCGATCAGCACCTTGAACTACGTCGGCGTACCGGCTTCGAAGAGCAACCAGATCTCGAGTCTCTCGAACTTCGCCCGCAACCTTGGCGGCAGCGCCGGTACGGCATTGCTGACGACGTTCCTCGCGCGCACTGCGCAGACTCACCAGACACAGCTCGCCGCCAATACCGGCCCGGGAAACATCGGCTATCAGAGCTACATTGCCACGATTACCGCTGCCGCCAGGGCCCATGGTATGAGCGCCCTCGGAGCCGCGCAGTACGCGGTCGGCAGCTCCTATCAGGAGATGCTTCGCCAGGCCTCCATGCTGAGCTACAAGAACGCCTTTGCCGTCCTCGCGGCTGCCATCGCCTTGCTGATGCCTCTGCCCTTCCTCATGCGCCTGCCGTCCAAAGCGGCAAAGCCTTCACCAGAGGCGGCGGCACACTAGCGTGATGAGTCTTAATCGCCAAAGGACGGGTTTTCAGGACAGCACGAAGCGCCACCCGTGACGCTTTAGCGTCGCGGGTCGGAGGGAGCCGTGGCCTTTAGGCCACGGAATCAAGGGCAGGCGAGAATCGGGCTTTAGCCCCGGGCCTTTTGTGTGCAGCCGAAAGAATGCCCGGGCCTAAAGGCCACATCTTTGCTAAACCTCTATTTCCGTAGCCTAAAGGCTACGGCTCCCTCCGACCCGCGATGCTGAAGCATCAGGGAACGCGTTTCGCGCAGTGATGAATGGGCAATCATTCTGCAACGAGCCAAAGACTTACCAAACTAAGCCCGCAAGACCTTCACCGTCGTCACCATCTGCCCCACATGCCGTTGGGTGTGCTCCGCACAGTGGATGAGCAGCCCCACGACAGTCGTGGGCAACAGCTTCCTGCCAACGCCGCGCGGCTCCGTAAACTGCTCCGGCGCAAAGGCTCGAACACGCTCCATCGCACGCTGCAGCTCTGAACGAAACTCCGCGTGCACATCCGCCGCCGTGCCGATAGGAGCCAGCTCCGAGCGCAATCCCATCCGCTGCACATCGGTAAGCTGGCGACCTTCGGCATAGGTCAACAGACGGTCCAAGGACCGCACGATATGCCGCATCTGGAAAGCCACCGACGGCAGGTTCGCGGGCCGGGCAAACATCTCTTCCTCGCTTAGATCGCTACACCAGCGCGCGGCATCCTCGCCGGCCAACTCCAACGCATGCAATACCGCACGGCGCACGGGCTCAACCTCGGGGAGCGTTCCGCGCAGCCACGGCTCTGGCCCGCGACTCGCAACTCGATTCTCGGGACTCGCAGCCAACTCCCCACCTGCATCGTTATCCGCCATCACAACCCTTTCCGCGTGCGAAACTCCCGCACGACATCCCCAGCATCTCGATGCTGCGACTCGACCGCAAGATTCATCGCGCGCATCTCGTCGGCATTCACCTTGCCCGCCAACCTCTGCATCGCGATACCGATCTGTGGCCATCGCTTGAGCGAATCTTCCCGCACCAGCGGCACAGCCTCATACGGAGGAAAGTAATGGCGATCGTCCTCCAGTGCCACGAAGTCCAGCGCCTTAATCGCACCATCGGTCGAGTTCCCTGCCACGATATCCACCTGATGCGCTGCGAGAGACCGATAGAGCAAACCTAACTCCATGGTGCGCGGTTCGCCCACAAAGTGCAGGCCGTACGCCGCATTCAAGCCAGCCAGGCCATCGGGCCGCTCGGCAAACTCATACCCCACGCCCAGTCTCCACTGCGGAGCGAGCTTTGCCACAGCGGAGATCGTCTTCAATCCCAGCCTGCGCGCATCGTCTCCACGCACGACCATAGCAAACGTGTCCTCAAAGCCCAGTCCCGGCCCTGCGCGCACCTGATAGAGCTGTTCATACAGCCGTGCTATGGTGGCATCGACCTTTGCGGAATCCCGCTCCAGGGGTTGCTTGAGAATCGCCGTCAGCGCCGTGCCGGTGTACTCGACATAGCCATCGATACGATTTGACACCAAAGCCTGCTGGCACAGATAGCTTCCCGCAAGCCAGAACCGGCGCTCGACCTTGCCGCCGCCCGCAGCCTCGATCTCCTGCGCAAGAAGTTCGCCCAGCACCACCTGCTCGGTGAAGTTCTTCGCTCCGATCACGATGTGCGACGAGCGGGGCGGAGCGCAGGCAACAAGGCATGTCGTAAAAGCCAGGAGCAAAAGAGCACGCGCTATACGAGTCAGTTTCAATAAGCCCAACCTTTGCCTTTGCTTTTCTTGCTCGTCATTCCCGCAAGGAAGCTGCTTTCCTCTGAAGAGGCAGTACTTCAGTCACGCCGTCTAATATTCTTAGGCACCTAATCAAACGTTGCCCATGCTCCATTCGTCCGTCTCAGCAGCGTAGCCGAAATCACATGATCGCTCGTGCTCACAATCTTCGTCGCCCGTCCTTTGATCTCCCGCAAGCCATCGGCAGAACCCGCTCCCGTAAAGAGCAGCACGTCACGAGCGGGCACAACCGCCACAAGATCGCCCTCCACCTCTTCGCGCACCTGATCCCAAAAGGTATCCAACAACAGAATGCTGGCCTCGTATGTCCCACCCGCCGAGACCATAGACCAGAGGCCGCCATCGTGACATTCAATGTTGGCCAGCATCCCCCTGAGGTTCTCCACCGCAAGCTGGCGCAGGCCGCTCATATCCAGCCCAAGTTTCTTAAACTCGCTCTGGCTCAAGGTCGCCGTGCGGTCCGGCCAATCCACGGCGTACACCACAAAAAGATCGGCTACCAGATGTTCCGACACGAGACTGTTGGGCTTGTTCTCAAAGACGGCGAAGTACTCGGAGTCCTTGACCAGAGGAATGATCTGCTCGCGCGTAATGGCCTGCTCCGGCTGCATGGAACTGCCCAAGGCCTTGAGATACTGCTCGATCACCTCGGCACGCGATTCAGGATTGCGCGAGTAGGCGATCCAGAGGTTCTGAAGATAGCTCTGCATCTCCCCGCCGCCTGGCTTCTGAAACGAAAGAACGTCAGTGTGAACAAACTTCATGTCGCTGACGCCAAGGCGTTCCTCCAGCAGCTTGGAGTACAGCAGAAACAACCCATCCCGGCTGCAGGGCTGCTGCACCATCCTCTCCAGCATCGAGATCTGCGACTCGTATAGCTGCGGCGCGGCAACAGGCTCCAGTTCAGCACTCGCTTTCTTCGATCGATCCTTTCCAAACGGCCACCAACTCATCGCCTGACCGCCAATCTTTTCTCTAGCAGCCCCAGCACCCCATCCGCGCACAGCGCCAGCAGCGCCGCCGGAACCGCTCCCGCCAGGACCAGACCATTATCGACCGAGGCCACGCCACGGAAGATTAACTCTCCCAGCCCACCCGCCCCGATCGCCGCTGCAATCGTCGCGACGCCGACGCAGGTTACAGTCGCCGTCCGCAGGCCCGCCAGGATGACGCTCGCAGCCAGCGGGAGTTCCACCTTCACCAGCCGTTGCAGGCCTTTCATCCCGAGCGCGTTGGAGACATCGATCAAAGCCGGGTCGACGCTGAGAATTCCCGCATAGGTATTGCGCAGAATCGGCAGCAGCGCATAGCCGATCAGTGCAACGATGGCCAGCCTCGCCGCCCGGTCTCCCAGGAAGGGTACCGGCAACAGCAGCCCAAACAGAGCCAGGCTGGGGATCGTCTGCAGGATATTGGCTACCGCCAGCACAGGCCTTGCCAGCCGCTGTTGCCGCGTCAACAAAATGCCCAGAGGCAGACCAATCAACGACGCAAACAACATCGCGCTAGCGGTAAGCCACAGGTGCTCGAAGGTGAGCCGCGCGATCTGGCTGCCGTAGCGATGCAGGAATGCGCTCATGCCGCACCTCCACGATGCGTTGCCGCAACGTAAGCGCGCATCGCCTCATTCTGCGACTCACGCACCTCGTGCGCCGCAAGGTTTGCGACGATGCGCCCCGCCTCCAGTAATACGACACGGTCAGCGAGATACAGCGCCTCTTCCAGATCGTGCGTCACGATCAATGTCGTCTTGCCCACACGCTGCAGCAGGTCACGGAGCATCGTCTGCATCTCCGCGCGAGTCAGAGGGTCGAGAGCGCCGAACGGCTCGTCCATCAGCAGCACTTCAGGGTCGGACGCCAGGGCTCTCGCCAGGCCAACCCGCTGCCGCTGTCCGCCGCTCAACTGCCACGGAAAACGCTTCGCCATCTCCTCCGGCAAGCCGACAAGCTGCAGCATCTCGGCAGCACGGGCGGCGATCTCGGCTTTAGGCTTCCCTGACAGTTCCAGAGCCATCCCCACATTGCGCTCGATGCTCATGTGCGGAAACAGCCCCGACTCCTGGATGACATAACCGATGCCGCGCCTCAGCGCGATCACATCGGTCTTGGAGACATCTTGCCCGCCCACCAGCACGCGTCCGGAGGTCGGCCGCACCAGCGCATTTACCGTGCGCAGCAGCGTCGTCTTGCCGGAGCCGCTGCGGCCCAGCAAGGCAGTGGTAGTGCCGGGCTCAACCCGCAGGGAGATGTCGCTTAAAAGCTGACGGCCACCCTCAACCGTAAAGCTCACCTGCGCGAACTCCACATCCTGGGTAGCCATAGAAGATTCCGTTAGGGATAAAACGAACTTCTGTTTTCGTCGTCATCCTGGGCCAACCGCGAAGGACCCCCGCATTTGGTGGTGGCACCAATGCGGGGGTCCTTCGGCTACGCCTCAGGATGACGGCGAAAAACAAACTTCCCTCCGGTTACCCTCAGGAAGAAAAGTGCTAACCTTCGACCGCAGCCTCGGGCGTGTTCTCTGCACCACCCTGCGACTGTCCTGCCGCAGGTTCAAGTGTTGCTGAGGGAGCAGCGCCCTTTACGCGCACCACCGTGATCTTGTCGAAGCCTTCCTTGAAGACCGGCGGCCGCAGCCGTTCGGCCATCTTGTGCATAACCTCGTCGGTTACCTGGCGCTCGCGCTTCGAGTTGCGCTCCAGGCAAACCGCCAGCGGCACGTCGAAGAACACCGCCTGCACCTCATAACCAAAGCTCTTGGCCATCTTGATCCACTGACGGCGCTCGTGCGGGCTAAGGTTGGTGGCGTCGACGTAGTTCCACGGCATCTTGGCGATCAGCCGCGCTCGCAGCAGGCTGCGCAGTGTGCTGAAGACCAGCCCCTGGTAGCGCTGATCCGTGATGTCGTCGAACAGGATATTCCGCAGCATGTCGCTCGAAAGCGGGGTGACGCCGCGGCGCTTGTACCAGGTCGTCTTACCCGATCCGGGCAACCCGATCGTCAGCACGACGTAGCCGCGCGGCGACTTCGCCGGCACAGCCACAGGCTCGGCAGGCGGAGTCGCGAGCGACTCCGGCTGCGTCTCGTGGACGATCTGCGGGACGGTGGGGGTTTCTACCTGGGGTTCTGGCTGAGCTTCGTGCTGAGGCTCCAAAACCGCTTGCTCCTGCACAGGCACAGCTTCGACCTGTGGCTCAGGAACATCGGGTTCGGCCTTCGCCGTCGGCTCAGGATATGAGGGGCGCAGGGGTGCCTGCTGGTTCGCAGGGAGCTCCTGCCCTATCTTGCCCGTGGACTCCGAATCATTCGGTCCACGCTTCGAACGTCTTCTCATGAGTTTCTCGCGCAACCATTCGCGCATAGCTGGTTTGTAACACACGCGTTCCCTATGCCGCAAAGGCCAGGGGACAGGGGACAGAGATCAGGGCCCAGGGATTAGGGATTAGAACCGTGCGTTTAGCCGGAATCGAGAGGGTGTAAGTCCGTTTTCTAATCCCTGTGCCCTGGGCCCTAATCCCTGGGCCTGCGCCCTGGCCCCTGACCTCGGTTTGCCCCCACCCCTCCCCTTTGGTAGCCTCAAAGAACTGAGGCGCGGGCCGTTCGACGTGCTTCCCAAGGGCGCAACGCCCCCTGCAAACCAGAAGAAGAGGTCACACGAGCACATGGCAGTCAAGGTTGGAATCAACGGCTTCGGCCGCATCGGACGCAACGTCTTCCGCACCGCACTGGGCAATCCCGACATCGAATTCGTCGCCGTCAACGACCTCACCACCCCCGCGACGCTCGCGCACCTGCTCAAGTACGACTCCATCCTCGGCAACCTGAAGAACGAGATCTCGCACACCGAAGACTCGATCATCATCGACGGCAAAGCCCTCAAGGTCTTCGCCGAGCGCGACCCCGCGAAGCTCGACTGGGCCTCGGTTGGCGCTGAAGTCGTCGTCGAGTCCACCGGCTTCTTCACCGACGCCGAGAAGGCCAAGGCCCACCTCGGCAGCACGGTCAAGAAGGTCATCATCTCCGCGCCCGCCAGCAACGAGGACATCACCATCGTGCTCGGCGTCAACGAAGATAAGTACGATGCCGCAAAGCACCACGTGATCTCCAACGCGAGCTGCACGACCAACTGCCTCGCGCCGATCGTCAAGGTTCTCCACGACACCTTCACGATCCAGTCGGGCATCATGACCACGATCCACAGCTACACCAACGACCAGGTCATCCTCGACACGCCGCACAAGGACCTGCGCCGCGCCCGCGCTGCTGCGCTCTCGATGATTCCCTCGTCGACCGGTGCTGCCAAGGCCCTGCGGCTCGTGATCCCGGAGATGGACGGCAAGCTCGACGGCTTCTCCATGCGCGTACCGACACCGAACGTCTCCGTGGTCGACCTTACGTTCGTAACCGAGAAGCCCCTCGACGTGAAGAGCGTCAATGCAGCCCTGAAGACCGCCAGCGAAGGCGCGCTGAAGGGCATCCTGGGCTACACCACGGAAGAACTGGTCTCCACTGACTTCCGCGGTAACTCACTCTCGAGCATCGTCGACTCCAAGCTGACCAAGGTGATCGGTAACACCGGCAAGGTCATCAGCTGGTATGACAACGAGTGGGGCTACTCCTCGCGCGTCAAGGACCTGATTTTGTTCCTGGTGAAGAAGGGTCTGTAAGCTGTAAATTAGCCATCAGATGAATGAACGGGGCAGCCTCAAGGCTGCCCCGTTTTCCTTTTGGTCTCCCTCAAACCCGTCATGCTGAGCGGAATAGATCGCGTACTTTGCAAGCTATGAAATCAAAGCCTCCCGGGAGGTGTCAAAACGGCACATACCGCACGCACTTTTCTCCATGAATGCCTGTTCCACCAGTAAGCTTGAGGAGAGGCATGCCGATGGACAAAGACTTCATTCCCGATACACGCACCGAGGAAGAAAAGAACGCCAGCATCTTCTACTGGCTAAGCAAGACAGTCGATGAACTCCATGCCGAGATGTGGCGGCTCAGCGTTGAAAGATACGGCGCTCCACAAGCCAACTTACGTGACGGCCCACTGCGGAAGTATCGACGCAACACAGACGGCACAAAAACTCTTATTAGGGCGTGTTCACACTATTGGCTAGACTTCTGTTAGCCTGTTCGTACCGATGGAACTGACAGAGGCGCAGTATGAACGGATCAAGGAAGCGTTGCCTGTGCAGCGTGGGAACGTGAGCCTGAGCAACCTCC
>NZ_JACHIO010000018.1 GCF_014203225.1 Granulicella mallensis
GTCGTCTTGCCGTGATCAATGTGACCAATCGTCCCGATATTCACATGCGGTTTGCTGCGATCAAACTTTTCCTTCGCCATGACTCTCTCCGTAGTTATGTGTTGCGAAATCTTGCCTTGCGGCGTTTTGCGCGCGCCGGCTAGACTTCACCGGCTCCAGCGCGCGGCTGGCTGTACTGCAATCTCGTGGTCGTACTTACTTCGCGTCCTTACCCTGCACCTTGGCAATAATCTCTTCCGAGACCGAGCGAGGGGCTTCCTCGTACTGCTTGAACTGCATCGAGTAGTTTGCACGGCCCTGGGTAGCACCGCGCATGTGAGTCGCATAGCCAAACATGGTTGAGAGTGGCACGCTGGCGCGAATTGCCTGCGTATTACCCACCATCTCCATACCTTCAATGCGGCCACGGCGAGCGTTCAGGTCGCCGATGATTGTGCCCATGTAGTCTTCGGGAACGGTTACTTCCACAGCCATCACAGGCTCCAAGAGAACCGGCTTCGCCTTACGGGCCGCTTCCTTGAACGCCATCGAGCCGGCGATCTTGAATGCCATTTCGTTCGAATCGACGTCGTGGTAGCTGCCGTCATAGAGCGAAACCTTCACATCGACCATCTCGTAGCCAGCCAGAACGCCGCCAAGCATCGCTTCCTGGATGCCCTGATCGATCGGCTTGATGTACTCCTTGGGAATCGTGCCGCCCTTGGTATCGTTCGAGAACTCATAACCCTTGCCAGGCTCGTTCGGCGAGACGCGAATCTTCGCATGGCCATAGTTACCCGAACCGCCGGTCTGGCGGATGTACTTGCCTTCCGCTTCGGCGTTTCCGCGGATGGTTTCACGGTAGTTGACCTGCGGCTTGCCGACGTTGGCTTCAACCTTGTACTCGCGCATCATGCGATCAACGATGATCTCAAGGTGCAGCTCGCCCATGCCGGCAATGATGGTCTGGCCAGAGTCGATATCCGTACGGACGTTGAAGGTCGGGTCTTCCTGCGCCAGCTTCGAAAGCGCAACACCCATCTTCTCCTGGTCAGCCTTGGTCTTCGGCTCGACAGCAACCTCAATGACCGGCTTGGGGAAGTCGATCGATTCAAGAACGATCGGGTCCTTAGCCGAGCAGATGGTATCGCCGGTAACCAGGTTCTTCAAACCAACAGCGGCGCAAATATCGCCAGCCATGATCTCAGTAATCTCTTCACGCTTATTGGCGTGCATCTTCAACAGACGGCCAATACGCTCAGTCTTGCCGGTGCGCGGATTCAGCGTCGTGTCGCCGGTCTTGAGAACGCCAGAGTAGATGCGGATAAAGATGAGCTGTCCGACAAAGGGATCGGTCATGATCTTGAAGCCGAGCGCCGAAAGAGGCTCACTATCGTCAGCCTTGCGAACAATCTCTTCCTCCATATTGTCGGGGTTGTGACCGATCATGGGAGGAATATCGAGCGGGCTGGGGAGATAGTCGACGACAGCGTCGAGCAGCGTCTGCACACCCTTGTTCTTGAAAGACGAACCACAAAGCACAGGGAAGATATTCATGGCGATGGTCGCCTTGCGGATACCAGCCTTGAGCTCTGCCTCGGTCGGCTCAGAGCCTTCGAGGAAGTGATTCATAATCGTATCGTCGGAATCGGCAACAGCTTCGATCAGGACGCTACGGGCAGCCTTGGCCGTATCAAGCAGAGCCGCAGGAATCTCTTCGATAGAGTACTCCGCACCCATCGTCTCGTCGTGCCAGAGGATAGCCTTCATCGTAACGAGGTCGACGACGCCGGCAAACTTTGCCTCGGCCCCGATCTGAATGTTGATAGGAATCGCACGCGCACCAAGGCGATCAACGATCGTCGAAGTTGCGTAGACCGCATCCGCGCCGGCTTTGTCCATCTTGTTGATGAAGCAAACCCGGGGAACCTTGTACTTATCGGCCTGACGCCAGACCGTCTCGGACTGGGGCTGAACGCCGGCGACCGCATCAAAACAGGCGACTGCGCCATCGAGTACACGCAGAGAACGCTCCACCTCAGCGGTGAAGTCCACGTGACCCGGAGTATCGATGATGTTGATGCGAATACCGTTCCAGGTGCAGGTGGTCGCAGCAGAGGTGATCGTGATGCCACGCTCCTGCTCCTGCTCCATCCAGTCCATGGTTGCGGTGCCCTCGTGCACCTCACCGATACGGTGATTGACACCCGTATAGAAGAGGATGCGCTCGGTCGTCGTCGTCTTGCCGGCGTCGATGTGAGCCATGATGCCAATATTCCGACATTTTGCGAGAGGTACTGTGCGTGCCACGATTCGTATCTTTTCTGCGAGCTTGCGCTCGCGGTCAGCCAAACTTCAATCGGCGCAGGAGTCTTGCTGTCTCCTGTCCCCTATTTCCAATCCGCAACTACCAGCGGTAGTGAGCGAAGGCCTTGTTTGCTTCAGCCATACGATGAACGTCTTCCTTCTTCTTCATCGCGGCGCCGCGGCCGTTAGCCGCGTCCAGCAGCTCAGCCGTGAGCTTCTCAACCATTCCCTTTTCGCCACGGGCGCGACCGTAGGTCACGAGCCAGCGAATCGCCAGCGAGGTGCGGCGCTCAGGATTGACTTCGATCGGCACCTGATAGTTCGCACCGCCAACACGGCGAGACTTCACTTCCAGCATGGGCTTGACGTTCTCGACAGCCTTCTTGAAGAGCTTGAGGGCTTCATCGCCACCCTTCGCTTCGAGGTTGGTCATCGCCTCGTAGAAGATTCCCTGCGCGGTGGACTTCTTACCACCCCACATCATGCTGTTGACGAACTTCGTTACCAGGGTCGAACCGTAAATCGGATCGGATGCGACTTCACGCTTGGCGATGTAACCTTTTCTAGGCATTCTCTTCTTTCTCGTCTTCCCTCAGCGCGGTGACTTCTCACGAGCTGAGCTTGTTCTTGCTTTTCTTTTGTCATCCCCGCAGGGAATCTGCTTCCCTGCGGGCCCGTCACAAATCTTTACTTGGCAGCAGCCTTCGGACGCTTCGCGCCATACTTCGAGCGGCTCTGCTTGCGGTTGGCAACGCCGACCGAGTCGAGCGTTCCCCGAACCACGTGATAACGAACACCCGGCAGATCCTTCACACGGCCGCCGCGGATGAGCACAATCGAGTGCTCCTGCAGGTTGTGGCCGATGCCCGGGATATAGGTGGTGACCTCAATGCCGTTGGTCAGGCGAACACGCGCAACCTTACGCAGCGCCGAGTTCGGCTTCTTGGGGGTCTGAGTGTAGACGCGAGTGCAAACACCACGACGCTGGGGCGAACCCTGCAGCGCAGGTGAGGCGGTCTTGTAGCGGGTCGGCGTGCGGCCCTGCTTTACGAGCTGATGAAACGTAGGCACTGTAAAACTCCTTCGGAACTACCCGAGGCTACATTCTTTCGGGTATTGCCCAATTTGCTATGGGCTCGATGCAGGGCAGCTCCTATCGCGCTACTTCCGGCGCACAAACGCACAGAAGGCGAGACGTGTGGACACGCCTCGGCGAAGTTCTGAATCCTGCACGCGGCCGTACTGCTCACTGCGTGTACTGCAACTACTCAAAGGCAAATAACAGTCGACGGTGACCGAGAGGTTCAGAGCATCGCTCCAAGTCCGGCTCCGTTTCGCTGTTCCGGCCCACATAGCCCGTCCAAGGTGGAGGGTGTCGCAGGCGCGATCGATAGGCTAACGCCAACCGCAGACTTACCGACTCCCCTCATCTGCTATCCGTGGGAATCCTGCGGTATATCTCTTGTATCCAGTGTAGCGCAGGCACTGAAGCCTTGCCTGCCGCTAGAACCTCTTGCTGACGGTACGTTCCGGATACTCGCGGAACCTTTTTACTGTAGCAAGAGAGTGGTGGGGCGTCAAGGAAATTGCGGTCTCCGCTATGCTGGTAACAGGAATTTACCCAATTTTGAGCATCGATCCCTTCGCCAACCCGGTCTGGAATGCGCTGCAGACGACCCATCAGGGGCTCGCTCTGACCGCAGGAAGAGCCTGCAAGTACCCGCAGGATGTCGCTCCCTTCGCCGCAGTGGCCGAAAACACCCCCGAAGCGCTCCGCGAGCTGCATTCCCTGCTTCTGCCCGGCGAGAGCACCCATGTAGTCAATGAAAAACCGCCGGAGGTAGCTGGCCTGCTTTCGGAGGGCACCTTTGCCTGCCTGCAGATGGTCTTCCCGCTGGCATCAGCCCTCCCTGAAACGAAGCCCATCGAAATTGCCCCGCTCACCTGTGCCAATGCAGCCGCCATGGTGGAGCTCACCTCGATTGCCTTTCCTGGCTTCTTTCGCAGCCGTACCTGCTTGATGGGCAGTTACTACGGCGTATGGGAGAACGGAAAGCTGATCGCCATGGGAGGCGAGCGGATGATCATGAATCCCTGGCGTGAGATCAGCGGCGTCTGCACCCATCCGGAACACCGAGGCAAAGGCTATGCGCCGCGAATCATGACGCAGTTGCGGCAGAACCACCGCGACGCCGGTCGCACCTCGTGCCTGCACGTGGCTTCGGCAAACCAGACCGCCATTGAGCTCTATCG
Source organism: Granulicella mallensis (assembly GCF_014203225.1). Lineage (GTDB taxonomy): Bacteria > Acidobacteriota > Terriglobia > Terriglobales > Acidobacteriaceae > Granulicella > Granulicella mallensis_A. The sequence continues at coordinate 4,540 of NZ_JACHIO010000018.1, forward strand.
GCGCATGGGGTTTTCCGTGCTGCGCGAGATTCAGGTTCACCGGATATCGAGAATCAATTCTGATTAATACGCACTCTCAGTGATACGCTTTCGTGCATGAACTTATTGCCGAGCTGTACCCGCCTGCCTCTCCTCGCAGCCTGTCTTTTCCTCCCCACAGTTCCAGGCTTGACGCAGGCGACAGCACGCGTCAATGCTCCGGGAGCCGTAGCAATCTCTCCCAATGGTTCGACCCTGGCGTGGACGCTACGCGGCCGTGAGGACTCGACGATCCACGTTGCAGAACTGGCGCACTTTGACGACGCCAAGCTGGTCACACCACACGGTACCAGCGACTGCTCCAGCGGGTCCCCCGTCTGGTCGCCCGATAGCCAGACGTTGGCCTTTACTTCCTCCTGCACCGGCAAGGATGCCAAGACGGACCAGGAACAGATCTTTCTGTGGTCCAAAGCAACAGGCGAGATCAAGCAGCTCACGCATGTGACAGGAAACATCGAACAGCCTGCCTGGTCGCCGGATGGCAAGCAGATCGCCTTTCTGTTCGTGAAGAACGCTACGCGCTCGGCCGGCGCGCTCGACGCGATGAAGCCGTGGGACGGCGTCATCGGCGAAGATGGCGTAGAGATTCAGCAGGTTTACGCTGTCAGCACCGCCGATGGGCAGGAGAACTGGGAGACAGCTCCCAGCCTGCACGTCTACGAATTTGCCTGGTCGCCCGACTCCCGGCAGGTTGCCTTCATCGCCGCGAATCCTCCGGGAGAGAACAACTGGTGGATCGCAAAGCTCTACGCCCAGACTGTGCTTCCACGCGGTGAACAGGCGCATGAGGAACCTGCCGTTGTCCTCGATCCGAACACCGTCACCGGCCCGCTGCATGGCCTCCAGATCGCCGTTCCCCGCTGGTCGCCGGACGGCAAGCGCATCGCCCTTATCGGCGGCCTGATGAGCGATCAGGGCTCTACCGGCGGCGATGTCTGGGTCGTCGACGCGAAGGGCGGCGAGCCCACCGACATCACCCCCAACATCGATGGCACCCCCGGTTTCGAAGCCTGGATTAACGACAAGAGCGTCGGCTTCGTCGAAGACCGCCGCGGCCACACTGTGCTATCGGACTACAACGTCGCCACACGGTCGATGATTCCGGACAGCGTCATCGACCTGGGTGAAGCGACGGTCAGCGGCGGGCAGATCAAGGACGCCGTCGGCTTCTCCAGCAATGGCGTTCTGGCCTTTGTGAAGAGTGGCCACGACATGGCGCCAGAGCTGTGGGCCGGCGCCGGCGATGCTCTCCGCCAGATGACGCACCTGAACGACGGCGCAAAGCCGCTCGCACGCACCGAGTCCATCGAGTGGGAGAACGAAGGCCTCCACGTACAGGGCTGGTTGACCTATCCGAAGAACTACAATCCCGCCAAAAAATATCCGATGATCGTGACCGTGCACGGCGGCCCCTCAGCCTCGACCGGCTCGCGCTGGGGCGGTTCGTCATGGGCCGAGGAAGGCTACTTTGAATTCCAGCCGAATCCGCGCGGCAGCTTTGGCCAGGGCGAAGCCTTTACACAGGCCAATCGCAAGGACTTCGGCTATGGCGACCTTCGCGACATCCTCAAGGGGATGGACGCCGTCGAAGCGAAGGTCTCCGTCGACAAGAACCGTGAAGGGCTGACAGGCTGGAGCTACGGAGGCTTCATGACCATGTTCGCCGTCACGCAGACCCATCGCTTCCGCGCAGCCATTGCGGGCGCAGGTCTGAGCGACTGGCTGAGTTACTACGGCGAAAACTCTATTGACCAGTGGATGATTCCGTTCTTCGGCGCCAGCGTCTATGACGATCCGGCGGTCTACGCGAAGAGCTCAGCGATCACCTACATCAAGAATGTGAAGACACCGACGCTCGTCATCGTAGGCGATCGCGATGGCGAGTGCCCCGCGCCGCAAAGCTTCGAGTTCTGGCACGCGCTGCGCGATCTCGGCGTCAAAACACAGCTCGTGATCTATCCAAATGAAGGCCACGGCTTCCGAAACCCCGATCACATTCGCGACCGCAAGGAGCGCGAAGTGAAATGGTTCGCGGAGAACATGCCGGAAAAGCAGTAAACGAGAAGTAGCAACCAGGCAACAGCGAGAGTTGGGGAGTATCTGCGACCGCCAGAGAACCCCAATTTTCGCTGTTTCCTATTCGCTGTTTGGTATTTCTGTCTTTCCCATTTGCTCGTGGCCCGTCCAACCCCTAAACTGGACACTCGGAGTTTCAGCGGTTGGCGGTTTGACCGTTCAGCTTGAGTTCCGGTTGGACGGGGAGGTCTGAGTGCGGCGGTTAGTCAGTCTGTTGGTTCTTATTTTCTTTACTGTGCCTTTCGGCCTGTCTGTGGCCGGTTGCAGCAAGAGTACGCCTGCGCAATTTTGCAACGGCCTGGACTCCGGCCCGGTCGTTGGACAGGTAGCGAGCATTACGTTGTCGGCCACGCTGGCAACAACCGACGAATCGCTCAGCTATGGCCAGATCGGCCAGGCACTCAATGCGAACGCCATTGACTGCAAAGGCAATGCGGTCTCGGTCAAGTCGTTTACCTATGCCACCTCGGATACGTCGCTGACCAATGCCGACATCAATCCCGGAACCGGTTCGGTATGCGCTGGTTCCTGGAACCGCAACTCGGGCTCGGGTATCGCCGACTTCACCACCTGCACTGCTCCGAAGGTGCCTTCGTCGACCCACCTGTACTTCGTTACGGCCACGGGGAACGGTGCTACCAGTAACGCGATCCCCGTCTATGTGCATCCGACGGTAACCAGCGTCACCATTGGAGGTGGAACCCCAGCATGCCAAGGCGGACCAAATCCCACGGTAACGGATCCCTCGAGCGAGTGCTGCCCGACGGCCACCACCGCTCCCTCTACGAACGTCATCTACGACGGAGTCAGTTGCCTTTCGCAGACCCAGACTGCCAGGCTCGTGGCAAAGGTCTACACCAATGGAACGACGAACCCCGCTGACAATATCACCTGCGACGTTGGCAACCTGAGCTTTGCCGCGCAGGGAACGAATAACGTCGTCACCATTGACGAGAGCGGCGTAGCCACAGCGCAACAGCCTGGTTCAGCCACGATCACCGCTACCGTCTCGAGTTCAGGTTCGGCCGACACAGCAGGGTACTTCTCCACCTGCCCGCCGGCGTCGATCGTCCTCACCGCTCAGGGACAGCCCAACCCCCAGGGCCCCATCAGCGTCGCTCTGAACAACACGCAGCCGTTCACAGCACAGGTACTGGATACACTCGGGCACGCCATCACTGGGCTCACCCTGGAGTACACCTCGACCACCCCGGAGACACTTCCTGGCGCGGCCACGGTTACCCCTATATTCCCAGGATCGGCAACCATTACCGCCGTCTGCCAACCGGGTAACAGCGGCGGCTGCAACCCAGCCCCGTTCAGCCAGATCGGACTGAACGGCAATGGCAAGCCAATTACGTCGAACGGCATTACAGTCAACACCGTCGCCAACAGTTCTACGGTGCTGTATGTCGCCAGTACGCAGTCGCAGTATCTCTACCCGCTGGATTTCACTACCAACCAGCAGCCTCCCCTGGTCAAGTTGCCGTACGTCCCGAACTCGATGGTGATCACCCAGGACGGCACAACCATCTATATGGGCAGCACCCAGGCGCTCATGACATTTGCCACGGCGAGCAATTCAGTGTCTTCGGCTAATACCAACGTCGTCGGCTCAGTACTTGCCGTTTCACCCGATGGTTCAACACTGGCGGTAACAGACCCTACACGGCAGACAGTCACACTGGTTTCCAGCACCGGCACGATCACAGCAACCTATAACGGTGTTGGAACCCACGCGGAATGGTCTCCTGACAGCCAGACTGTTTACATCACCGGAACCGCTCAGTCTGCCACCCCTGGAACACTGGGCCCTGCGCAGTTGCTGGTGCACTCGCTCTTCAACGGCTGGACGGCAATTGCGCCGGATCAGCCCTATAACGACGTGGCGGTGATGGTTCCAGCTATTGGAGCCTACTTTGCCGGGGATAAGAGCACCGAGGCCCGCAGCTATTGCTCCAGCAGCAGCTTTGGCGCCGGCACTCCGCCTATCGCCACAAACGCTCTGTATCCGATAGCCGATACCAATGCAACCGCCCTCACCGATCGTCTGGCTGCAACGGCAGATGGCAAGCACATCCTTGGAGCGCAAGCTTCGGGATTAATTCTCTCGGACGTCAGCGTTACGCTGCCAGCCACTTCACAAAATGGTATTGCAACCCTCCAGGCCTGCCCCACGGTCGTCCCGCCGAATTACTTCACCAGCTCGGCCATGACCTATCCGCTTACGGGTGTTACAGCCACCAGCATTACCGGCGTAGTCCCTGCGAGCAGCTCGACAGTATCGTTCGTTACCTACATGGGTTCAAGCGGAATTCTGCCGATGTACCTCATCCCCGGTTCAGGCGGCAAGGGCACGATCACTCCCGTCACCCTGACAGGCGGAGCGAGCCTGGCTCCCGTGGCAGGTGTCTTCAGCACCGACAACCTGAGCTTCTATGCAGGGACGTCGGGTGACAACCTGGTTCACATCATCTCAGTCAACACCAGCGGCTCAACGCCAACGGCAGCCGATTCAGGCACTCCGATTGTGCCGAACCTTCCCTGCGCAACCGGCAGCACCTATATCGTCGCCACTCCTCCCTGCCCGGCCAATGTCACGGTCGGCACACCCAACCTGCTGGTACAGCGTCCGAAGAAGTCCACCACGCTGTAAGTCATAAGCACTGCAATAAGAAAGGCCCTCCAAATCGGAGGGCCTTTCTTATTGCAGTGTTTTCTGTTTCCTGATTCCTGGATCTGTTTTGCTGCTTTTTATAGCTTCAATCGGACTTCCAGCAACTCGCGTCCGATCGCATCCAGAACACCATTCAGAAAATGAATGCTCTCCGGTGCGGCATAGCGGCGGGCGATCTCCAGCGTCTCATTGATGATGACCGCGGCGGGTGTCTTGGGATATCCCACCATCTCCGCGACAGCTGTGCGCAGCAGGTTACGATCGACGACCGGCATACGCTCCAGCCGCCAGTTCTGCGCATGCTTCTGGATCAACGCATCAACCTCGTCCTCGCGCTGCGTAGCGAGGCGATGGAGATCGTCGGCAAAGCCGCGCGTCTCGTCATCGACATCTTCGCGCGACGCCCAAAACAACTCTTCGACCTCTTCCGGCTTCTGCTTGCCGAGGTCGCCCTGGAAGAGCATCTGCATGGCTAACTCACGGGACTTGCGGCGGGTGCCCATTAGTTCTTCCCTGCCAGCTTGCCTTGAATCGACGCCATCTCGATGACCGCAATCGCCGCCTCGAAGCCCTTGTTCCCAGCCTTCAGTCCGGCGCGGTCGAGCGCCTGTTCGAGCGTCTCGCAGGTAAGAACACCAAAGCCATGGGGAATGCCGGTCTCCTGCTGCGACTGCCCGATCCCGCGCGCGACTTCGGTGTAGATGGCCTCATAGTGCGCCGTCTCGCCACGCAGCAGAACACCCAGGGTGATCACACCGGCGAAGCGCTTGGACTCGGCCAACGTGCGTGCGGCGGAGGGAATCTCCCACGCACCGGGGACGCGCACAATCTCGACGTCGTCCTTCGCACAACCGCTGCGATGCAGCGCATCGAGCGAGCCCTGCAGCAGGCGATCGGTGATCACCGCGTTCCAGCGCGCGACAACGATCGCAAACTTTTTGCCTGCCGCCGAGAGGTCACCTTCCACGGCGATCGGACGGTTGTGGAGAGGATTCTCCGACTCCCAGAAACCAAGCTGCAACCCGGCCGCAAGATCGACCGTGAAGAGGCGCGAGTTCCAATGCGTCGGCGCAACCTCGGTGAGCTTCGCGGCGCTGACGTTCTCTGCGCTCTGCGCGGCAAGCCAGCCCTGCACGGCAGCATACACAGCATCCAGCTGCGTAACCTCGACCAGCAGCCCCGGAACGGCGGGTGCACGGCCGGTAATGAGCTCCAGATTCCCTACCGGAGCGAGAAACGCCGCACCGCGTCCGGAGCTGTCGTTCCAGCCCTTGCCTTCTTCAAAACCCAATGCGCGAAACAGGCTGTTGAGCCTGTCGAATCCTTCGTCCGAAGCGATAGCCGCAACCGATGTAATTCCCTTAATCATAGGTTCGATTGTATCGTCAGCTTGGGGTAAAGCAGACACTGTGGGGTGAAGCGTTCATGGAAGACATCTTTGTTTTGAAGGGGCAGAACTTGAGTTCCGCCGTTCAGTCCTCTTTGACACTGTGGCTTTAGCCACGGAGGGAATATCCGCTTGTGGAGAGTCTCTCCGTGGCTAAAGCCGCGTTATATTTGCAGTTGTTTCCGTACGGCCTGAAGGCCGTACCCTTCAAAAGGGGTGATTTTATGTCCGAACCAATTCGTCACAAGACACTGCGGCACGAACGTGAAGGCGCGATTGCAACCGTCACTCTCGATCGCCCCGAGGTACTGCACGCGCTCGACGCCACGATGTTCGATGAACTCGTGCACACCTTCAGCACGCTGGCGAGTGACGAGGCCGTGCGCGTCATCCTGCTGACCGGTTCAGGCGACCGCGCCTTCGCCGCCGGCGCGGATATTCGCGGCCTGCTTGAGACCGATGCTCTCTCCGGCAGACAGATCTCCGATCGTGGCCAACAGGTCTTCGCGCAGATCGAGCGCTGCGGCAAGCCGGTGATCGCCTGTGTGAACGGCGTCGCGCTGGGCGGCGGCTGCGAACTGGCCCTGGCCTGTACGCTGCGCATTGCCAGCGACAAGGCGCGGCTCGGCCTGCCGGAAGTAAAGCTGGGGCTCATCCCAGGCTATGGAGGGACGCAGCGGCTGACGCGTCTGATCGGTCACGGCGCGGCCCTGCGCATGATGCTGACTGCAAGCATCGTCGATGCTCATGAAGCACTGCGGATCGGGCTGGTGGAAGAGGTTGTGCCTGCGGCAGAGCTGATGGCGCGCGCACGGCAACTTGCCGAGACGATTGCCGTCATGGCGCCGCTGGCCATCTCCGGCGTGCTGGAAGCGGTCGACCGCGGCCAAGGATTGCCACTGGCCGAAGGCCTCCGCGCCGAAGCAGATATCTTCGGACGGCTATGTGGTACGGCTGACAAGCAGGAAGGGCTGACGGCGTTTCTGGCGAAGCGGCCCGCAGTCTGGCAGGGGAGGTAGGGGAGGGCTCAGGGCTCAGGGCTCAGGGCTCAGGGCTCAGGGCTCAGGGCTCAGGGCTCAGCAAATGCAAACACGACACAGTTGCTATTTGCTTTTATCTTTGCTTTTCTAGTTGTCATTCCCGCAGGGAATCTGCTTCCTCCCGCTTTTGCCAGTGCCACCACAAGCATTGTCAGATCAAACCGGATGCAGTTCTAATTCACATATTTTAGAGGTGGCACGAACGAAGAACGGGAGGAAGCAGATTCCTCGGCTGCGCCTCGGAATGACAACCAAAAAGGCAAGAACAACAGCAAGACAACGACAGAAGCAAAGACAAAGGCAGCTACGTTCCGCTGTCCTCTAAACCCTGAGCCCTACGCCCTGAGCCCTACTTCTTGCTTGAATGCGTTGTGAGCTTACGCAGGACGAACTCCTGCAACACGTTGCTCGCACCATTGAAGGCTATGCCGACCAGCCCGTTGGAGATAGTCAGGCCCGCGCCCTGGCGGCTGCTGGCGGGATAGTAAAAGTTCGAGAGGCCTGCGGCACTGAAGTTGCCCAGGATGCCGGAGTAGCTCGGCTGCCAGCGCCCGTTATCGCCCCGAATGATGACCGCCGTCGACAGCGCATAACCTGCCCGTGACCAGAAGCTGCCGGTGCCCTTGTAAAAGTATCGCGGGTCCTGCCGGAAGAGGATCGGAAACACAGCACCGCCAAGAATATTGCCGGTACTCTCGGTAGCCATGCCAGCGCCAAAGCGCTTCCCGTAGCCTTCCGCTCCCCGTCCGAACCCGGGATAATCGTTCTGCCATTGCTGGATTCCTGCAAATCCCGCTTCGATCACAAAGCTTGAAGGATCGATCGTGGACTTCCACGCAAGCTCGAACTTCTGTCTCTTCGCCATCGGAGGGGCGTTCCAGTCATAGGAGACGTAGTAGTTGGGAATAGCTCCCACCAGTCGCTGCTGCTCCGCAGCCTTTACCTCTGGCTCCGCCAGTTCGTAGCGCGAGAGCGTTACATCCACGCTCGTATGGGCGGTCGCTACGCGTAGAACGATCTTCGGCACCAGATAGGTTTCGCCAGCCTGCATGGTTCCCGAGGTGAGGGTGGGTTCGAGCCCTTCGCAGGTGACCGTGAGCTTGAAGTCTCCCGCTGCTACGTCCGGAAAGACAAAAGCTCCCCCGGCGTCGGTCGTCGCTTCGCGCGCCTGCGCAGAGCTCCCCGTCACAAGCGTCACATGGGCCCCTGCGACCACAGTTCCCCCAACATCGATCACGATGCCGCTGATGCTTCCAGGAAGCTGTCCTTGAGGCGTTACGACCTGTGGCGGCGTTACCGCCTGTGGCGTGGCTGCAGGCACGGATGGCTGCTGAGCACAGGCCAGGATTGGCAAAAACCAGAGAAAGACGCACGCAAGCAGAAGCTCCGAAACCGGCAGACGCCACCAACGGTCCATGTCGCCCGTAGTTCGGGTACTCCACATCTTCTGAGAATAGCCGAACACCACTAGTTCTCCTCCAGTTTCTAAAACGCAGCCAAAGCGGCGCTTGTTATCCTGTTGCGGTGAATACACGCGCCCTCTGCCTCTCTCTTCTGCTTGTCCTGCCCCTCGCCGGTTGCCACGGACACTCCACCTCGGCCCCTGCCAGCGCTCAGGCCGTCGCCGACCAGCATGCAGTGTTAGAAGCAGAAAGGGAGCAGTTGGATAGCATCCCTCCTCCCTCGAAAAACCGATACATGGCGGTGCATACCTATGAAAGCTGGGAGAACCCCTACGTCACCGTACAGGCCGGCATGGTAACCCTACATGTCCTGCTGGCTGACGCCAACACCAGCGACTACGGTGCAGGCGGCATCCTTCGCCCTGTCGGCGCACGGCGGCAGGAGCTGAACCTGAGCATGGAGAAGCTGGGCGAGGCCATCAGTGCGGTCCCACAAACTTCCTGGCCCTATGGTCGTGTCATCGCGATCGAAGAAGCACACAAGGTTCCAGCCAGCGCCCAGCCGCAGGTCCGCCGCACCATGGAGACCGCCGTTGGAACCCTCAACGATCTCGGCATCGTAGTCTACGACCTGAACGACGGAAAGCTGCAGTAGCAGGAAGTAGGCAACAGCGCTTTTGTTCTTGCTTTTGCTTTTCTGGTTGTCATTCCGAGCGCAAGAACAACGACAACAGCACCACCAATTCCCTATGCACACCACAGCCCTCGCGGTCTTCTGCTTCTTCTTTCTCTTCGTCACAGTGGCAGGCTTTATGGCCGCGCGCTGGCGCAGACCCGATGCCGGAATGCACTCGCTGGAGGAGTGGGGTCTCGCCGGGCGCAGCTTCGGCACATGGATTACGTGGTTCCTGGTCGGTGGCGATCTCTACACGGCCTACACGGTGATTGCCGTCCCCGCAGCACTCTACGGCGCGGGCGCCATGGGCTTCTTTGCGTTGCCCTATGTCATCATCGCCTACCCCTACATGATGGTCGTGATGCCGAGGCTGTGGCGCGTATGCCAGCACAACGGCTATGTGACACTGGCCGACTTCGTGCGTGGACGCTATGGCAATCGCTGGCTCGCGGTAGCGATTGCAGTCACCGGCATCCTCGCACTGATGCCCTACATCGCGCTGCAGCTTGTGGGCATGCGCGTCGTCTTCAGCGTGATGGGTCTGCACGGCGAAGCGCCACTGGTCATCGCCTTCCTCGTGCTCGCGGCTTACACCTACTCGAGCGGCCTGCGTGCGCCTGCGGTCATCGCCATCGTCAAAGACGTGATGCTGTACATCATGGTCGCTGCCGCGATCATCCTTCTGCCGATCAAGCTCGGTGGCTACGCTCATATCTTCACCGTCGCAAATCAGCAGCTCTCCCTGCATACGCCTCCGGGATCGATCTTCCTGCGTCCCCAGCAGTTTCTCGGCTACTCGACGCTGGCCATCGGCAGCGCGATCGCGCTGATGCTTTATCCGCATACCGCGACAGCCATCCTCAGCGCCAGGGATGGCAACGTCATCCGCCGCAACGCCGCTCTGCTGCCCGCGTACAGCTTTCTGCTGGGGCTGGTCGCCCTGCTCGGATTCATCGCCCTGGCCGCAGGCGTGGCGACGAAGGACACCAGCGCCGCCGTTCCATTGCTCTTTCTCAAGATGTTTCCAGAGTGGTTCGCCGGCTTCTGCCTGGCGGCCATCGCTGTTGGAGCGTTGGTGCCCGCGGCCATCATGTCGATTGCCGCGGCAAACCTCTTCACCCGCAATCTGCTGGGTGAGTTCCGCCGCACCAGGTTGAGCGACCGCGGCGAATCGACCACGGCGAAGATCGTGAGCCTCGCCGTAAAATTTGGCGCGCTGGCCTTTGTGCTCAAGCTGCCCACGCCCTACGCCATCGAGATGCAACTACTCGGCGGCATCTGGATCGCGCAGCTCTTTCCCTCAGTCGTCATCGGGGCCTTCACCCGCTGGATGAATCCTTGGGCACTGCTCTGCGGCTGGGCCGCAGGCATGTTCTGGGGCACGCAGATGGCCGTCTCCCTGGGACTGAAGAGCTCCGTGTATCCGCTGCATCTCTTCGGTGGAACCTACGCAATGTACGCCGCCGTGCCCGCCCTGTTATTGAACCTTCTAATCAGCACTTCGCTGACACTCCTGCTCCGTTCCCTGAAGGTTGGAGAAGGCTCCGATGCGACGGTTAGCGAAGACTACGCTTAATGAAGTCAAGAAGCTATCCCCTATGTTCTTGGTTCAATCCCCCACAAACGCGTCATCCTGAGAGTCTGTGGGGGATTGAATAAGAACGTAGGGGTACAGCAATTTCTTCTGGGCTGTACAGCGGAATCGACAAGCCGTAAAGATTTCCATCACAGACAGAACCTATGCTTGACCCACAGCGTCAAACACCGGGCGGCGCGTTTCTACAACACCAACGCGGACGAATCGGCACAGCGGACGTGGACAAGTCCTGAGCCGACCTCATCGTCCTCAAGTCCAAGAGGCATACCTTTGCGGTATGCCTCTTGGACTTGGTACCTGACGAAAGCCAGTTAGCCCTTACGTGTGCTCTCGAACAGGAACCAGCTACGGCGCTGTGCTTCATCGATCCAGTTCTCGAGCAGGCTCGTCGTTGCGACGTCACCGGCTTCATCGCACAGATCGTGTGCGGCGCGCATGCTCAGAACGAGTGCCTTATTGTCCTCGCGAAGCTCGCTCAGCATGTCGAGCGGATCGACGTACTCGGCATCGTTATCCTTGATGCGTTGCAGCCGGGAGATCTGCCCGATGGAGCGCACAGTGATGCCGCCGATCTTGCGTACACGCTCAGCGATATCGTCTGTGATGGCAAAGATCTGTTCGCCCTGCTCATCGAGCAGCAGATGATAGTCGCGGAAGTGCGGACCGCTCATGTGCCAGTGGAAGTTCTTGGTCTTGAGATACAGCGCGAATACATCCGCCAGCAGCGCATTCAGAGCGCCTGTGATGTTCTTCACCGCCGCCGGGGCGATATCGCTGGGAGTCGTCAATGGAGCCTTGCGGCGTGCGAGCAGATCCTTTTTCTTTGCCATCGTTCTTTCCTCCTGGTTCAGTAATCCGTTTCCTTGAATATGTGATTCCGGCGAACGCTCCGGGGTTTCATAATCGGAGATTCGGTCGCCCTCACTACGCCAGCAGATAATTCAAGAGCGCCATGCGAATATACAACGCATTCTTCGCCTGGCGGAAGTAGGCTGCACGCGAGTTCGAGTCTACCTCTGGAGCAATCTCGTTGACCCGCGGCAGGGCGTGCATAATGATAGCGTGCCGCTTCAGCTTGTCGGCAATCTTCGAGTCGATCAGGTAGACGTCCTTGATGGCCTCATACTCCTGCGGCGATTCGAACCGCTCCTTCTGAACCCGCGTGACATAGATTACGTCCGCCGATTTGATGCTGGCTCCAAGCTTGTCGCTCTCTCTGAAGTTCACACCCTTCCGCTCGAGATGCTGAATATACTTCGCCGGCAGGCGCAGTTGCGCAGGCGACACCAGGTCGATCTGCACCCCCGGATACAGGCAGAGCAGCGGAAGCAGCGAGTGGATCGTTCTTCCATAGAGCAGGTCACCGACCAGCGCAACGCGCAGGCCTTCCCTGCCACCCAGCTCTTTCTCGATGGTATAAATATCCGCAAGCGCCTGCGTCGGATGCTCTCCAATGCCATCGCCCGCATTGATCAACGGCACGGGAGACATCTTTGCAGCAATCTTCGCCGTGCCCTCTTCAAAGTGACGCAGAGCGATTACATCCGCGTAACCGCTGATCACGCGGATAGAGTCGGCGATGGACTCACCCTTGGTCGCGGAAGAGCTATCTCGCGCATTCTCGACAGTAAGAACACCGCCGCCAAGCTTCTGCATGGCCGCTTCAAAGGACAGCCTCGTCCTCGTACTCGGCTCATAGAAGATCGTCGCCAGAATTCTTCCGCTCAACGGACGCGCCAGGGTACGCTGCGCATCGTCGCGTTCCATCTGTGCGGCGGACGCGAACAGATGCTCCTGCAGGGGCCGATTGAGTAGCTGTGTCGTGCTGATGATGTGCTTGAGTTTTTGCATAGGGAAAACTTTACGAAGCCTGGTGGACCTGTCCGTTCAAGACCGTGTAGCGAACGCTGCCGGGGAAAGTATAGCCCTCGAAGGGCGACCAGGCGCACTTCGTCTTGACCGACTCGCGAGTGACGGCATACGGCGTCTTCATATCCAGAATCGTCAGCGAAGCCGCATAACCCGGCGCAATCAGGCCAAAGCCCTTCCCCAGGCTGGCGGGAAGAAACTCGCGCACGAACACTCCGGGGTTGAAGGCACACACGCGCGAGATATCGCAGGCAGTGAAACCATGCTCTGCCATAAGCCACGTCGCGAAGGCTCCGTAGGTGTCCAGAAGCGGAACGCCGCTCACTCCTTTGAGCTTCTCTTCTATCGTGTGCGGAGCATGGTCGGTCGCGATGTAATCCACCAGGCCGCTCTTCAGCGCTGCGATCAGGGCCACGCGATCGCTCGGGCTGCGCAGCGGAGGATTCATCTGCAGCCAGAGCCGGTTCTCGTCCGTGAGCATGCTGTCGTCGAAGAACAGATGGTGCGGAGTCGCCTCGCAGGTCACACGGACGCCGCGAGCTTTGGCGGCGGCAATCTTCTTCAGGCCGTCTCCCGTCGAGTAGTGGCACAGCTTTCCAGCCAGTTCGTACTTCTCGATCAGATACAGCGCGAACTCTGTCGCAGTGATTTCGGCCGATGCCGGACGCTTCTGCTCATGCGTAGGAGCGTGCTTGTGCGCTTCCAGGATCTCAGGATCTTCGCAGTGAAAGCTGACGTTTCTTCCGCGGTAGTTCGCAATGGCGGCTTCAAGCTGCGCCTGCGAACGAAAGAACAAATCGCCAACGGACGGCCCCATAAACGCCTTGTAAGGCACATGCCGATGCAGCGGCTGCGTCTGCGGGCCGATACCGGCGTAGAGAGTGACGTGGACAGCAGACTTCTTCGTGAGAAGTTCTTTCGCAGCGTACTTCTCATCGTCGATGGGCGCGACCGGATTGTTCGGCATGTCCGCAACCTGGACGACTCCACCGTGAATCGCAGCATTCGAGTTGGTTACGAAGTCTTCCTTATAGCATTGCGTTCCGCTGACGTCTTCGCGCGCATGGATGTGCAGGTCGCCAAAGCCGGGGAACAGAATGCACCCCTCTGTTTCCAGGTCGCTTCGCCCCTCTTTGGGACCGACGTGCTCGATTAATCCCGTGGTGGTATTGATCTCAATCGCGCCTTCGAACTCGCGATCGTGATTAGCAATCCTGCCTTCAATGCGAAGCCTTTTATCGACGGACATGGACGCCCTCCTTGGCCGCGTTGATGGCATCACGAACGCCCCGTGCAGAGGCTGCAGGATCGTCACTGAAGATGATGTCGCGCGAAGAGCTGATCATCAGTCCACGGCCTTCGGTATCGAGTCCCGCTGAAACGACCGCGGCAACATCTCCGCCCTGAGCTCCAACGCCCGGGACCAGGAAGGTCGTCTGCGGCGCTACTGCGCGTATCCTGCGCATCTCGTCCGGGTAGGTCGCGCCCACGACAAGCATGCAGTTCCCGTTCTTATCCCACTCCTGGCTCACGCGTTCGGCAACGATCTGCCAGAGCGGCTTGCCATTCGTCTCCAGGTCCTGGAACTCCCCCGCGCCGGCGTTCGAGGTGCGGCAGAGGATGATGCACGCCTTATCGCTCCGCTCCAGAAAGGGTGCGAGCGCTTCTTTGCCCAGGTAGGGATGCAGCGTAATGGAGTCGAACCCGAACTTATCAAAGATCGACTCGACATACCCTCTATTCGTGTTGCCGATGTCCGCGCGCTTGGCGTCGCAGATGGTTACGATCTCTGGATATTCATCACGAAGATATTGCATCGTAAACGCCAGCGCGGTAAGCCCCTGTTCCCCGCATGCCTCGTAGAACGCCATGTTGGGTTTGTACGCGGCCGCGTACTCGTGCGTCTGTTCGATGATCCATTTGTTGAACTCATATTGGGGATAGTCAGAGGACTTGAATTGCTCTGGAATGCGGCTGAACTCGGAGTCGAGACCGACACAGAGCAGCGAACGGATCGCATCGGCTCTCCGGTTATATTTTTGCAGGATCGTATTCATCTTCCTCGATTGAAAAACACGTCTCTATTCAAGTCCGTGGCGCTTTGCCCAGCCATGCGGTTCGCGAAGCCAGTCTCTCACGATCGCCGCGCCCGCTTCATCGAGGGTCGCGCGCTCGATGGCAATCTGCAGCACAGCTTCAAAGGTCGTCAGCGCATGCAGCCGGACACCGGCCTGCGCGAAGTTCTCAATGGCTTCCGGAAAGTTATAGCTGATGATCGCCAGGCAGTCGCTCACGATCGCGCCTTCCGCACGCAGAGCTTCAACGGCGGAGAGGCTGCTGCTTCCCGTGGTGACCAGGTCTTCAATCAGCACCACCTGCTTGCCGGAGACATCGCCGCCTTCCACACGCTTCTTCGCACCGTGACCCTTGGCTTCCTTGCGGATAAAGATGGAAGGCTTCTTCGCCGAAAATCCAAACGCAGCGCTGTGAGGGATTCCCGCAGCCTCGATTCCACCGACGACATCCAGCGGAATCTGCTTCTCTTCTACAAGCTGTTCAAAGCCATGAATCACCTTCGCCCACTGTTCCGGATGAAAGGGGAATTTGCGGTTATCGCAGTACACCGGCGATTTAATTCCCGACTTGAAGGTGATCGGATCGCGCGGCTTGAAGCCAACGCCCTGGATGGCGATCAACGCCTCTGCGATCTCGTAACTACTCATGGACAGCTCTCTTGATCTCCTGCGCCAGCAGCGGATTCCACATCGCAGCCGTGGCGGACATCACAACGTCCGCACCAGCCTTGCGGTACTCGTCATAATCGGCAGCACTGCCTGCGCCACCGACGCCGACGATCTCGTACTTCAGCCCAAGCTTCTCGCGCAACCCGGCAAGCCGCCCTGCCATATCGACACCAGCCCACTTGATGGAGTGCCCGCAGACTCCGCTACGCAGACGGCCCTCACCAGGCAGTGCCTGGTTGCCGTCCTTATCGACGATCTCCGTGGTGATGGTGTTGATAGCGGCGATGCCGTCGACGATGGGGCCAAGCTCCTTGATGAGCGTCTCCAACCGCGCGTTATCGGCAAAGTAGGCAAGCTTGACGACGAGTGGCACGCTGCCAAGCTCGTTCTTGATCGTCTCAACGACCTCGCGGCTGCGCTGAACATCGAAGCACAGAAGCTCGGCGGTGCCCTCGTTCGGGCAGCTCAGGTTGACCTCGACGATCTTTACCCCGGTCTCCTTCAGCAGCCTGGCCCCCAGGGCAAAGTCGGCGAGATAGGAAGCAACACTGCCGTTCTCGGATTTCGTCCCCTGGTAGCTCGCCACAACAACCTGTCCCTTGCGGGCATGCGCCACAGCAGACGCCAGGTCCGGCTGCCAGAAATCGGGGTCGAACGAAGGGACGCCAAACGAGTTCGTAATGGAGAGGGGCTCGGTGTAATCGGGACGCGTCACCAGGCGAGATTTGTCGGGCGTTAGATCGCCTTCAACCTCTACAGGGAGGACATTCGGCCAGGAGTGGCTGGGAAATTTGTGCGTGCGGACGGTCTTGTAGACCGGAATATCGAAGCCCTTGTCCAGGGAGGCCTTGACGAAGGCACCGTTCACCAGGGGACCGGCAGGAATTCCAAAGGGAGTAAAGACCGCATTCCCTAAGAACTGATACTTCGGTTCGCCAGCTTGTTCGTAGGAGGAGGAGTCGGCAAAGAGACCGAAAGGGCCATGCTCAAAATTGCCCTGGTATGATCTTGCCGGGTCATAGAAGGGCTCGGAGAACATGTCGTCAGGGGGCTCCTATCTCATCGAGAATATCACGCTGAGACCGGAGGGTAGAAGGGTGCCCTGTGGCTAATCAGACACAGGGCCAGATATTACTCTTCTGCGATAGCACCGTGACGCACATCCGCACCGCGTACCCAGAAGATCACGTCTTCCGCGATATTCGTCGCGTGGTCGCCCACCCGCTCCAGGTTCCGCGAGATGATCAGCGCGTTCAGAGCCTGCGGCGTCATCTCGGGCCGCTCGCCAATCAGCGAACTCAACGACCGGAACGCCGCGGAATTCATCTCGTCGACCTGATCGTCGAGCGCGAGCACCGCCTGCGCCATATCGGCATCGCCCTCAATGAAGGCCTGCAGCGCCTTGCGCACCATCGCCGAGGACAGCGAAGCGAGCTTGGGAATATCGACCGGCACATCGACGTTGGCGAACATTCCCAGGTCCTGCACACGCTGAGCGATGTTCACCGCCTGGTCGCCTACGCGTTCCAGGTCGGCGTTGATGCGGATGACCGCGATGATGAAGCGCAAGTCGACAGCCATCGGCTGTTCCATGGCCAGCAGATCCAGCGCGGCCTGATCGATCTCGCGTTCCATGCGGTTGATCGCCGGCTCGGAGCGCAGCACCATCTCGCACAGACCGAGATCGCGAGTCGAATACGACTCGGTGGCGCGTTGAATGGCTTGCTCGACTAGACCGGCCATGACCAGCAGCCGTTCTTTCAACTCGTCCAGGTTCTGCTGGAATTTGATTCGCATCAACCGAATCTCCCCGTAATGTAGTCTTCCGTGCGCTTGTCAGAAGGATTAGTAAATATCTTATGCGTCTTATCGAACTCTACTAAAGTACCCGTGAGGAAAAAGCCGGTATGCTCCGCCACGCGAGCGGCCTGCTGCATATTGTGCGTCACGATTACGATCGTGTACTGGCTCTTCAGTTGAAAGATCAGGTCTTCGATCTTAGCGGTAGACACCGGGTCGAGCGCGCTGGCAGGCTCGTCCATCAACAGGACTTCAGGATCGACAGCCAAAGCGCGCGCGATACACAGCCTCTGCTGTTGACCGCCGGAGATGCTGGCGCCGGACTTCTTCTTCAGGTCGTCCTTGACCTCGTCCCACAGCGCCGCCGACTTCAAGCTGCGCTCGACGACCTCGTCGAGCACGCGCTTGTTGCGGAATCCGTTCAGCTTCAGGCCACTCGCAACGTTGTCGTAGATGGACATCGTAGGAAAGGGGTTCGGCCGCTGGAAGACCATGCCGATGCGGCGGCGAATCTCAACCGGCGCGGCATCCTTGTAGATATCGATGTCGCCAATGCGTACCGTACCCTCCGCGCGGGCGATCGGGTTCGTCTCGTGCATACGATTCAGGCAGCGGACAAAGGTCGATTTGCCGCAACCCGACGGCCCAATGAGAGCAGTCGCATGATTCGCGGGAATATGCAGATTGATGTCCTTGAGCGTGTGTGTCTGTCCATACCACGCATTCAAGTTTTCGACGCGAATGTCGGCTCCCACCTAATGCCCTCCTTTGAGCACGCCACGATTGGCAAAGATTCGCACCAGCGTCACCGAGACCATGATCATCGCAATCAGCACCAGAGCTCCGCCCCAGGCCAGACGATGCCACTCATCGTAAGGCGAGATCGCATACTTATAGATCTCCAGCGGCAAGGCTGCGATAGGCTCCTTGAGACTGAAGCTCCAGAACTCATTACCGAAAGCCGTAAAGATCAGCGGCGCGGTCTCACCCGCAACGCGCGCGAACGCGAGCATACAGCCGGTGATAATACCCGGCGAAGCGGTTCTCAAACTTACCGATAAAACGGTCCGCCACTTCGGAATTCCCAGGCCGAGCGCCGCCTCGCGGATAGCGTGGGGCACGGTGGCCAGCATCTCTTCGGTGGTGCGCGTGATGGTCGGCACCATCATGATGGCCAGTGCCACTCCACCGGCAAACGCCGAATAGTGCTGCTGCTTCGCCACGATCAGCGCGAAGGCAGCCATTCCCATCACGATCGACGGCACGCCGTTCAACACATCGGCGGTAAAACGGATGATGTTTCCCAGCAGCCGTCCCTGTCCATACTCGGCCAGATAAACGCCGGCACCGATACCTACCGGGATTCCCAGGAGACTCGCCAGCCCCAGCACCACACCCGAGCCGACGATGGCGTTCGACATGCCGCCGCCCTGCTCTCCAACCGGTGCCGGGATATGCGTAAAGAAAGCAAAGTTCAGCGAACTGGCACCCTTGTAGATCAGATAGCCGAGAATCGCCACCAGCGGAACCAGCACCACTATGGTGCTCAGGATTGCCAACCCAGTCACGAAGTGATCGGTCACTGTCCGTCGGGCTTTATTCAGGCGCTCAAAGTTCGCGGAGCGGATTGGAAGAGACCCCATTAGACAGCCCTCGCCGAGTTTCCGCGCGTCACAGCCCAGACCAGCAGCCGCGCAATCGCATTGACCACAATGGTCACGATGAACAGCGCCAGGCCGATCTCGATCAGGGCGCTGACGTAGAGGTCTCCGGTAGCCTCCGAGAACTCATTGGCGATCACGCTCGCCAGTGTCGTCGCCGGAGCGAAGAGACTCTTGCTGATATCGGGGTGATTGCCGATGACCATCGTCACCGCCATCGTCTCGCCGAGTGCACGGCCCAGGCCGAGGATCACCGATCCCACGATACCGATGCGCGCATTGCGCAGCACGCTCATGCGGATCATCTCCCAGCGAGTCGCTCCCAGAGCCAGGGCGGCTTCCCGCTGATGAATCGGCACGGCCTTCATGACGTCACGGCTAATGGAGGAGATGACGGGAAAGATCATGATGGCCAGGATGACGGCGGCCGTCAGCATACCGACACCAAAGTTCGGGCCGCCGAAGAAGCCCGTCCAGCCAAGATATTTCTGCAATAGCGGGCCGACGTTGTCGCGCATGATCGGCACCAGGACAAAGATCGCCCAAAGGCCATAGATAACGCTGGGAATCGCGGCGAGCATCTCGGTCAGGAAGGCGATAGGCCCGCGCAGCCACTGAGGGCAGATCTCCAGCAGGAAGATGGACACGCACAGAGCCAGAGGAACCGCCAGGCAGACCGCGAGCAGCGAGGAGACCACCGTTCCCCAGATGAAGGGCAAGGCGCCGAAGTCGCCCACGTTCGGGTCCCAGGCGCTGCTGGTAAAGAATTTCCACCCGAAGGTGTGCATGGACAGCTTCGAGTTCAAAACCAGAACGGAGAGAATGAGCAGCACGATGAAGAAGATGCTCATCGCGCAGACGACCATCATGCCCTGAAAGGCGCCGTCAGCGAACTTGCCTGAGCTCTTGGACTGCAGGAAGCTGCGGATAATGGAGGGTGGTTTAATCACTTCGACAACGGGCCCCGTAGCTTCAGAGCGCTCCGGAAGAATGGTTTGAGGAAGCTGGATGGAACCTGGCTCATTCATTGGCACTCGCTCTGCGTTCTCCCAAGCCACTTTATTAAAGCCTTATGAATAGACGGTGAATATGAGCCGGGTTCATAGTAGCAGCGCAGCCGGGAAAGTGAAGCAGAAGGAGCTTGAGATCCAATACAAGCCCCTTCCTTTCAAACAGTTACTGGATCTGGTTGATAGTTTGGCGTACGCGGTCCGCAACCGGCTTCGGCAACGGAGCGTAGGTCATCTGAGAAGCCTCGTCTTCGCCGTGGTCGAGCATCCACTGCAGGAAGTCATGCAGGACCTTCCCCTTGGCTGGATCGTCGGACTTGACCGGAATCAGCAGCCAGGTGAACGACGAGATGGGGTAGGACTCCGCACCAGCCGCATTGGTGATCGATACGCGGTAGTCGGCAGGCATGTTCTTGGAAGCAGCGGCGGCAGCAGCCGTTACGCCGCCCGTCGAAGCCTTGATCCACTTGCCGGCTGCATTGCGAACCAGGCCGTAAGACATGTTATTGCCCGCCGCATAGATCAGCTCGACATAACCGAAGGAGAAGGGGCTGTTGCGAACCATGCCCGCGATGCCTTCGTTGCCCTTCTGACCGATACCCACAGGCCAGCGCACAGAGGTGTTCTTACCAACCTTCGAGGCGAAGTCGGGGCTCACCTTAGAGAGGAAGTCGGTGAAGATGTAGGTCGTACCCGACCCGTCCGAACGATAGACCGGGAGGATCTGGTGGTCGGGAAGGTTCACACCGGGATTGTCCTTGACGATGCGAGCATCATGCCAGTTGGTGATCTTGCCCAGGTAGATGTCGGCAATCACGTCGCCCGAGAACTTCAGGTCGCCGCCGACTCCCGGGATGTTGTACACCGGAACGACTGCTCCGAGCACCGTGGGAATGTGAACCAGCTTGATCTTCGACTCGGAGATCTGCTGATCGGTCATGGGACCGTCCGAAGCGCCGAAGTCAACGATCTTGGTCGACACCTGGCGAATGCCGGCGCCCGAACCTACTGACTGATAGTTGATCTTCACGCCCTGATGCGCATTGCTGTACTCGCTGAACCAGCGCGAGTAGATGGGGTTGGGGAAGGTGGCGCCTGCGCCGGTAAGGTTCTGTGCTCCAGCGGTTGCCGCCATAGCGGTCAGCATGACTACGGAAAGAAGTTTAGCTTTCACAAATATCTCCTGGAAGTTCTCGCTGCGGGTAAGGCCCTCCCACATGGGGAGGGCCGACCCTGCATCCAATGCAATCCATCCTACGATGGGTTTGTTACTACGGGATGTAGTAACGCATACCCGCGTGGAACATGCTGTCCTCAGCGCGAGGACCGCTCGGAGTCGTTGCACTGCCGACACCGGACCACAGATTACGCTGGAGGTAGCTGTAGGTGAACTGGTACTGGAGACGGCCATACTTCGGGCTGTTGACCGCACGATAGGTAAAGCCGATCATGCCTTCTTGAAGGTACCGGGTCGGCGAAGAGCAGCTGACCGCCCCGATTCCACCAGCGGAACCGCCCGCACTCGCCGGGTTCGCCGGCAGGTTGTAGCAACCCGTATCGCTCAGGTTGGGGGTGCCGTAGCCGATCAGATCACCCGAAGGCGTCTTGTACACCGTGCGCTGAGCATACTCTCCACCGTAGTAGGCATAGGCATCCAGTTTCGGCAGGGGGTGCGTTTCGATGCTCAACAGACCGTGGTAGTTGCGAATCGGCTCCAGCGTTCCGTCCGGGCGCAGGGTCGCGTCAGCGAGCTGGCCCGAGCCATACCGGCCAACGCCCTGTCCGCCCATGGCCTGCACCGCGAAGTCGACAAACTTGACCGGCGATACACGTGCGCTGCCGAAGATGCCGCCAGCCGTCACAGTGTTGCCGTTGTAGTTCGGCGAGTAGGTGTAGACAGGCGCGGCAGCCGTTCCGCCCGCGGTCAGGATCGGGAAGTAGTAGTCACGCATGAAACGTCCAAGGCCACCGACTTCGAAGTGCGCCTTGGGCAGGTCATACGCAGCCTTGACGATGACGTCGGGAGCAACGTTGTTCGCATAGGTGGTGATTCCGCCTGTGCCTGCAGTGTTTCCAGCTCCTACGTTACCGGCGGCGTTGTAGAGACCGCCGTTCTGGCCGGGGCCGGCGAAGAAGAAGTTCGTGGGGATCGATGCGGTAGTAGCCGAGGCCACGGTGAAATTCGTGATCTGCGCCTGCTCAACCGAGGCAGCTACCGTAAGGGCACCGGTCGCTACATCGCCGAAGCGCTGCTGGAAGCGAACGCCGGGCTGACGTTCCCACGAGAAACCGACCATGTACTGAGGATCGATGGTGTTCGGCAGCTTTTCAGTGCGAACGTCCGTGCTCTTGCCGTCTTCAGTAACGAGCGACCACATCTGACCGCCGGTCACAGCGAGACCGCTCTGCGTCTCAACCTTGCCCCAGATCTGGCGCTGACGGAGAACATAGCTGTTGCTCTGGTTGTTGTTGGACGAGGTGCCTGTGCCCAGGAAGTCAGCCTCGAAGTAACCCGACAGCTTGTAGTTGCCGGCGTTGCCCTCAAAGAGTCCGCCAAGACGGCTCTGACGGCCCGAGAGGTTCAACTCGCTCACGTGGCCTTCGTTCGCGCTCGGGAAAGGAATCGAGTTGAACGGGGTGTTGATGTCGGAGTTGACCGAACGCTCACGCCACACACCTTCCAGCGCGAAGAAGGCAACCGGGGTGATCGTGATGCCCTTGTAGTGCAGAGTGGAGGGCGACTCTAGCTGGTCCTGAATGGTCTTCTGAGTGCTGACGACCGTCTCCTGCAGACCGACGTTGCTGGTCTTCAGGTCGTTGACCGTGGTCTGCAAGGCATCAGCCTTGCTCGAGCTCTCGGCGGCAGCGGCGGTGGCCTGAGAGGCAGCAGCGGAAGCGGCGGCAGCCTGCGACTGCGCTTCGGCAGCCGACTGCTGAGCCGTGGCGGCCTGCTGGGCCTGTTGGCTCGCACCCGAGAGCTGCGACTTCAGCGCCTCGATCTCGCTCTGCTGAGCATGCATCTGCTCACGCAGTTCGCGGAGCTGGGTTTCGGTTGCACTCTCGGCCTTCGCCTTTACCGGGTGCTTCGGCTTCTTGTGCGCTTTGCTGTCGTCTGTCGTCTGAGCATGCACAGAGGCCGAAGCCAGTGTCCCTGCAACCAGAACCGCGGCCAGTATCCTAAGTCGTGTCATCAATTCCTCGTACGGCGTTGCTAAGGTGTCATATCTCTCCGGCGGTCGTTCGCCCGAGTTCAAACTCTCCTTGCCTGTTTTGCCGTTGAGGCGATGCTCGCAACTCAATGTAAACGTCGGAAAAACCCAGTGTTAATGGAACATGAATTTAGCCAGTTTTTGGGAACACCTTGCCCCTTATCAGACTTGTTTCAGCGCCGAGGGCCATGCTTCAACTGGCTCGCGCAAGCAGGTGCAAGACCGGTGTAAAGCTAGTGGATACCCTGTTTTCGCCAGGAGCACCCCTCCGTCCTCTGAGGCGAAAGCCTGTACCTGAACACGACTTTCCCCCAGGAAAGACCTTCCCTTCCGTCCAGCCACAAACCTATCCAAACTTCTGAAGAGGCTTCCTGGGAGGCCCCTTCCCGTTTTCCTTCTGAGGCTTTGCGGCAAGGGGTGAAGAGGTATCCCAAACCTTTCTCACAGGCAACTGCTGCCTGTGGAAGCTCCTGCGGGAGTACCCAAACAGTTAAGAGTGCTCGAAAACCGTCTGCAAAGTTCACCGTATATTCAAACTCCATTGACCTCGGACAAAACATTGAGGGACTACAAAAAGGGACGCAAGTATCTTCACTTCGAGGCTTCCTGGCTATGGTTCGCAAAGCTCTTGCTCTTGTCATGTCCGCTACGATTGTTATGAGCGGTTGCAATTCTGCTCTCACCGCAATCCCCGGACCGCCGACTCCACCGGCAGCGACTCCCACAACCGCCTCCGCGGCGATCAAGCATGTCGTTGTGATCTTCGATGAGAACATCTCCTTCGATCACTACTTCGGCACCTATCCCAACGCCGCCAACACCGATGGGCAATCTTTCACCGCTGCCACCGGCACCCCCATCCCTGACAACTACATTTCCAACCCTTCGCTGCTCACCGCGAACCCAAACTTGAATCCCGCCAACAGCATCATCACGAGTGGCACAGTCATCTCTTCGCCGTCCAATCCGTTCCGTCTAAGCGCAGACCAGGCAGGTACCGGTGATCAAGATCACAGCTACACCCCCGAGCAAGCGGCTTTTGACAATGGCAAGATGGACCTCTTCCCACTTTCAGTCGGAACGCCGGATGGCCAGCCTCTCCAGACTCAAACGAACGCACCGTCTCTGGCTAACACCCAGTCCCTCACCATGGCCTACTATGACGGCAATACGGTCACCGCGCTGTGGAACTATGCGCAACAGTATGCGATGAACGACCATTCCTTCGGCAGCACCTTTGGTGCCTCCACCCAGGGAGCGATCAACCTCGTCTCCGGCCAGACCAACGGCGTCGCTTCTTTCAGCGCTGGCGCTGCCAGTGGCACAGTAGACGACGGTCAGGGTGGAACCACTCTCACCAACGATGAAGATCCTACCGGCGATGTCTGCTCCTCTGCCAGCGCCAATGTCCAGATGAACGCCCCCAAGGGCAAGAACATCAACATCGGCGACCTGTTGAACACCGGTGTAAACGGAACACCTGTCACCTGGGGCTTCTTCGAGGGCGGCTTCGACCTCTCGATCACCAACACTTCCAACGGCATCACGACCACGGGCTGCAACCGCAGCACAGGCGCCGTCAACATCCCCGGACACCCGCTGAAGGCTGATTACATTCCTCACCACGAGCCCTTCCAGTACTACGCCAGCACCGCCAACCCGATGCACAACCGCCCCACGGCCGCTATCGGAACCACCGACGCTGCCAACCATCAGTACGATACGCTGGACTTCAACACCGCCCTCGCCGCCGGAAACCTGCCTTCGGTCAGCTTCCTGAAGGCTCCCGGCTATCAGGACGGTCATGCCGGCTACTCCGATCCTCTCGACGAGCAGACCTGGCTCGTCAACGAGATCAACGCAATTGAAGCCTCGTCGTTCTGGCCCAACACCGCCATCATCATCGCTTACGATGACTCCGATGGCTGGTACGACCATGTCTCAGACCTGGTGAACGGCTCTGCCACAGCTCAGGACGTGCTCAATGGACCGGGCTCAAACCTCTGCATCAGCGCTACTGCTGCTGCTGCCGCTCTGCCTGGTCCGAACTCAAATGGCAAGCCTGTAGCCGGACGTTGCGGCCATGGCCCGCGTCTTCCTCTCCTGGTTCTCTCCCCCTGGGCCAAAAAGAACTACATCGACACCACCCCCACCGATCAGGCCTCGATCACCCACTTCATCGAGGACGTGTTCCTCGGTGGCGCACGCATCGGCAACGGTTCGTTCGATACGGGCGCCGGCACGATCAACGCCATGTTCGACTTCTCGAATGGAGCCACACCGCCAAACCCCACACCGCTCTATCTCAGCCCTACCACCGGAAAGGTTTGCAGCCCTGCCACTGCTGCTTGCAAGTAATTGATTGTTCACAAACCCGTTACATAACTGCTCTAGCTTAAAGACACGCACCCGCAATCAGGGTGCGTGATTCTTTTTTCTGGAACTGTTTGCAAAGCTGCCAGTTTTGAGGGACTAACCGCAGTTTTGCCACGGCTTCTCGATACGGAGCTCCATTGCCCTCTACCCGCCGCAGCTTTCTCAGGCAAGCCTCTGCCTTTTCGCTTCTTCCAGGCGCTCTTCCTGCCCTCGCACAGCAGCCGATGGCCATGCCCGCCAGCACGGCAAAGCCGCAGCCCATGCTGCACTCGCTGGAACTGCCCCCCTTTGTAGACGCGCTTCCGCTGCCCGAGCGGCTCGTACCGGTCGCCCACCATGGCCAGCCGCACAAGCTCCGCGTCACCATGCGCGAGGTCCACGCCAAGATCCATCGCGACGTTCCCGCTGCCCGCTTCTGGGCCTATGGGACTGGAAGCAGCTCCAGCCCTCTCGCACCGGTCATTGAGGCCCGCTCGCACCAGCCGCTGGAAATTGAGTGGGTCAACGCCCTGCCCACGCACCACTACCTGCCCATCGACTACAGCCTCCACGGCTGTGGCCGGGATCTCCCCGAGGTTCGGGCGATCGTCCACGTCCACGGTGCGCGCGTCCCGACCAAGGACGACGGCTACCCCGAAGACTGGTTCGTCCCCGGCACCAGCCGCACCTGCCACTATCCCCTGGAGCAGGACTCAGCCACCCTCTGGTATCACGACCACGCGATGGGGCTCAACCGGCTCAACATGTACGCCGGACTCTTCGGACACTTCCTGGTCCGCGACAAGGTCGAGGACGCCCTCAACCTGCCTTCCGGCAAATACGAAGTCCCTCTTTCGATCTACGACCGCGACTTTACCGCGGACGGGCAGCTCTTCTATCCCACCTCCGGCGACCCCGACCACCCCTGGGTGCCGGAGTTCTTCGCGGACGCCACGCTGATCAACGGCAAGGTCCGCCCGTTCTTCGAAGTCGAGCCGCGCCTCTATCGCTTTCGCGTGCTCAACGCCGCCAACAGCCGTTTCTTCGCGCTTTCGCTCTCGGAGCAGCCCCCCTTTCACCAGATCGGCTCGGACCAGGGCCTGCTCCCCTCTCCCGTAAAGCTCACGAGCCTGCTTCTCGCCCCCGCCGAGCGCGCCGATCTACTCATTGACTTCTCTCAATTTGCCGGGAAACAGGTGCACCTGGTGAATGGCGCCTTCGAGATCCTGCAGTTCCGTGTGGCTGCAACCGCAGCCCCTGCCGTGCAGACCGGCCACAACAAGATGAGTTCCATCCCGGCTACACTGCGAACCGTTCCACGGATTCCCGAGTCCACGGCTACCGTTACCCGCACCATCACGCTCAACGAGTATCAGGACAAGGTGGGCAATCCCATGATCATGCTGCTGAACCGCAAGCACTGGCATGATCCTGTCACCGAGCAGCCAAAGCTCAATTCCACCGAGATCTGGGAGTTCGTCAACCTGACCGAAGACGTTCACCCCATGCACCTGCATCTCGTCCGGTTTCAGCTTCTGGATCGCCGCACGTTCGAGGTCTTCTCCTACCAGATGTACAAGAAGCTGCGCTACCTGGCTCCCGCCAGGCCGCCGGAGCCCAGTGAAGTCGGCTGGAAGGATACGATCCAGTGCCCTCCCGGAATGATTACCCGGATCATCGTTCATTTCGACGGGTATGTGGGCAAGTATCTCTATCATTGCCACATCCTCGAGCACGAATCGAATGACATGATGCGGCCGTTTGAGGTTGTGGCATAAAAACGCAGTTACACAAAACAAAGAGCGGAGTGAATGTCATTCCTCAAAGATGACATTTTCCGAAATCCGGGATTACCGAAATCAGTGCCAAAGATCTTTATAAAGGTCCGCAAGCTCTATGATGTGGTTCTGTGTCACTTCAAGAAGACAGGTGACATAAAGATCTCCAGATAGTGACCCGCCAGACTGATCCGAGACGGATCTGCAACCTTTCTCACGGTACTGCAGCCAAATATCCTCAGCGACATCCAAAGGCAATTTCTCAACCGGTGCAGGTTTCGTTGCTCCCCCTGATTCCGATGGGGCCGCAAGCCGAAGGAGTCCGCCGATGGCCCGGACGTAAGCGATACGGTTGCCATCGGTAATTTCCAACTCGTGTTCGTAGCAATGCCCAATGTCGACAGTAGAAGTGGCATCCGCACAGAGTTCGCTCTTAATTCTTTCCTGTTCCGCGTTGAGAGCGATAGTGCCACGCTTGCGTATGGCCTCTTGTTTTGCCCAATACACTCGCCAGGCCGGACTGGGTTCTCTCGGCGCAGCCTGCGGCGCTTGAGCAAAGGCCGTTACCGAGATGAAAACAAGCAAAAGTAAAAGAATTGTGCGGGACATAGTGAGATTCAAAATGCAGTCTCCAGCCGAGATGGCAGTTTCGCGGTGAGGTTGAAAACACCATCGCCGGCATTAGCCTAACGCCTACAGGGCTGTTGTAAAGGCCGTTGGCCGCTGTAACGGGATACTTCTTCAACCTGTCAGCGATTAATTCAGCGACGCCTGTTCCTCGTCGGGCAGAGGATTGCTCCGCACCGGAGCCTGCGGCAGCGTGAAGCAGAAGCGGCTGCCGCGGCCCAGATCGCTCTCCACCCAGATCGTTCCCCCGTGGGACTCCACCAGGTGCTTCGCAATCGATAGCCCCAGCCCCGTACCGCCCGACTCACGCGACCGTGCCTTGTCCGCGCGGTAGAAGCGCTCGAAGATGCGTTCGCGATGCTCGAAAGCGATACCTGCTCCAAAGTCGCGCACGCTGAACTTCACCATCGCCGGAGGCCCGGCCACCATCTCCGCAGCCATCACGACCAGCGATCCATGGGCGCCGCGACCGTAGTTCAAGGCGTTCTCGATCAGGTTGCTCAACACCTGCACCACGGCGTCGGTGTCCGCCATGACTTCGGTGTCGACCATGGCGGCAATCTCCAGCCGCGCATCGTCTTTCAGCAAGCCGCTTGCCGCGCCGATTGACTCGTGCAGCAGGGCCGCCACACGAACCGGAGCAGGATTGATCTTCTGTTCGCCGGAGTCCACCTTGGCCATCACGAGCAGGTCTTCGGTCAGCCGGCCCATCCGCTGCGCATTCTTCAGAATGGCGTCGAAAAACTCCCTCGACTGCGCAGTCATGTTGGCGTCCGAGTTGCCGTCGTCGATCAATAGTTCCACGTACCCCATGATCGAAGTCAGAGGCGTCCGCAACTCATGCGAGACATTCGCCACAAACTCCTTCTGGGTGCGTTCCATCTGCTGGAGGCGGGTGATATCGCGCAGCACTACCACGGCGCCCCCCTCGGCCATGGGAGCAGCGCTTACGGCATAAATCCGGCCTGTATTGAAGCCCACGGCCTCCCGTTCAGCCACCGTGCGCTCTTCCAACGCGATGCGCGCGCAGGCCAGAACCTCCGGCTCGCGGATCGTCTGTACCAGGGCATGTCCCGTTCGTACCGAGCCGGAAGAGGAAGACATCAGCCGCGCCATCGGTGCGTTCGTCCAGGAGATCCTCCCGGCCGAATCGACCGCAACAACCAGGTCCTGCATGGAATCTAGCAGCAGCTCAAGCTTGCGCTGGCTCTCGGCGGTGGCCTCAAACTGTTTGGTCTGCCGGGCGGATTCCGCGTCGAGCGACGCAGCCAGCTCTTCGAACTCTTCAAAGGGCAAATCGGCATGGGGTGCGCCGGTATTGGGCTTGAGCGTGCGTAGCCCGCTCTCCACGGCACGCGAGACCGCCCACGCCACCCACGAAACAACTGCCAGTGCCAGGGGCAGGAGTGCCCACAGCCACCAATGCGGCAGTATCAGCGCCGCTGCCGCCACAACGGCGACAGCCAGCGCAGTACGCAGCCACAAAGAAAGCCACAAATTCCGCTTCATGACAGAGGTTCCCATGGGTCTTCAAATACCTGAGTCCGGTGAGACGATCCCCTCTCACCGGACTATTGAGTCGCGAGGTTACTGAGCTTCGCGGCTTTTGGGAATCTCGAAGCGATACCCTGCTCCGCGCATCGTCTTCAAATAGCGTGGGGTCTCCGGATCGGCTTCCACCTTCTCCCGAATCCGGCGCACATACACGTCCACACTGCGCGGCGTTACAAACCGCGCATCTCCCCA
Organism: Granulicella mallensis; assembly: GCF_014203225.1. Lineage (GTDB taxonomy): Bacteria > Acidobacteriota > Terriglobia > Terriglobales > Acidobacteriaceae > Granulicella > Granulicella mallensis_A. The sequence continues at coordinate 34,234 of NZ_JACHIO010000018.1, forward strand.
CACAGCATCCAGTAATTGGTCCCGGCTGAACACCCGCGCCGGATGCCGGGCAAGATAGTCCAGCAGACGAAACTCGGTGGCCGTCGTCGGCACCAGTTCGCCCTTCACACGCAACTGCATGGCGCTGCCATCGATCTCGATCTCTTCGATCTTGACGATCGAGAGCGGACCGGGAGCCTCGGAGGGCTCAAAGCGCCGCAAGACCGCACGGACACGCGCCACAAGCTCCCGCGTTCCGAACGGCTTGGTGATGTAATCATCGGCGCCCAGTTCCAGACCATGCACGCGATCGTTCTCCGACGCGCGCGCAGTTAGAAAGATCACGGGAACACCGCTCAAGGTCGGATGCTGACGCAGCCGACGGCAGAGATCCATGCCATCGCCGCCCGGCACCATGATATCCAACAGAAACAGCGCAGGCCGCGAACGTTCAGCATCCTGCACGATGGACCCAATGGCCGCATACGGCTTCGCAATAAAGCCCGCTCGTTCCAGTTGATACTGCACCAGTCTGCTAATGTCAGCATCGTCTTCCAAGACGAAGACAGTTTGGCTCACACATTCTCCTCAGCCGCAGTGAACGCACCCCGGTCGCCGTTGAGTTTATCCTGTCGGCGACCGCTTAATTACTACAGGATGGTAAATCTTGTCGAATTGTTTGGGAAATTCGCGTTAGCCCCAATGTTAATCATGTGAATGAGGGGCAAAGAAAAGCCCTCCCGGCCACAGTCGACCGTGGGTCGGCGTTGCAGCGCCAAACCTTAGGGATGGGCGATATAGGGAAGGAGCTTGCCCCTTTAAAGAACGCGTTCAGGTTAAGCGCCCGCAGGTTGCGGAGACAGTGGGACATTGCTTCCGCTATGTAGCTGGCTGCGAGCGAGCCATTCTGAGGGAGACATGCCTATACGTTGCGTAAAGATTCGCGTCAGGGCTGTAGCGTTTGCATATCCCACTGCGGCTGCGATCAGCCTCAGCGAGCTGCCGTTACGCAACATGGTCTGGGCAACTCCCAGCCGCCAATCCGTTAAGTAATCAAACGGTGTCATGCCGACCACCTGACGAAAATAAGCAGCGAAGCGCGCACGGGACATCCCTGCACATTGAGCAAGCTGTTCCAGCGACCAGGAAGTCTCAGGATGCTTATGCATGGCCTCGATGGCCTTGCCCAGACGCAGATCACTCAGCCCGACCAGAACTCCGCTGTCGATCCTGTGCTCCTTCATGGCCGATCGTATGAGGAGCACAAAGAGGTATTCGAAGAGCCGATCCATCGCAGCCTGACGGCCTGGGAGTCCTGAAGAAGCCTCTGAAAACAGGAGCTGCAGTGTCGGTTCAAGTTCGGGGAGGGCGTCCAACGGGAGTATCAGCGGCTCTGGAAGCGATGCGATGAGAGGGTTCAACATTCCGGCGCCGAACTCGATGGTGGCACATACCAGTTCGGCCCCCTCCTGCTCCGGACCGTGAAGACGATGGCGGCGTGGGCGAGGAAAGAACACGATGCTTGGGGTATCAATGATCAACTGTTGAGCATCTGGCCGGGTGACCGTCAGTCTGCCCTTCCTGAGCACATGAAGATGACCGGTATGTTCGTTTTCCTCCGTGCTTCCGCACAAGAGCCCCGAATAGAACATTCGAGCCGAGAGAGAGAACCTTTCGAAGTAGGGTGCCAGTTGGTCCATTTGAGACTATAAGGTATATCAATAAGACTAAACACGCCAACAAGTCTCATATCCTTTTCAAAGATGCTTCCCATTGAAAGCACCGCATTCAAGGAAAAGAAAAGGACAAGATCATGAACTGGCTTATCAGGCTTCTATCGAAAACAGGTCTCTTGAAGGGCAATCTCGACAACCATCTCGTTCGCGCGTCGATGGTCATCATCTACTTCTTCTTCGGGTATCAGAAATGGTTTGACTATGAGGTGAAGGGACTCGTCCCCTTCTTTACCCACGGGCCGCTCATCTCCTGGATGTACCCCGTCTTCGGAATGACAGGCTCGTCGTACTTCCTAGGCGTCTCGGAGTGGCTGTTTGGAGCGCTCTTGCTTGCCGGATTCTGGAATAAGAAGCTGGGAGTCCTAGGAGCTCTCGGGTCCGTGTTTACCTTCATCGCGACAGTTACGATTATCCCCTTCATGCCCGACGGCTGGGCACCCTCTGCCGGAGGATTTCCCGCGATGGTCGGAAACGTCGCCTTCCTGATGAAAGACGTAGTTCTGCTGGCCGTTTCGTTTTATCTGCTGAAGCAGGACCTCGCCAAAGTCACGCCTGCCGCTGAAATTGCGTGATGTGGAGTTCAGAGAATCTGCTGCGATGACATAGAGGCTAAGCGCCCCGCGAGCCTTCGTCAGCAGCAGATTCCCTGCGAGAAGGGCTGAAAGAAAAGCAGGCGATTCACAGCCCCGGTATCTCTGTGCGCAACCCTGTCGGCAATTCAAACTGAGACACTAGAGCAGTTCTAACGTAATCTTTGCGCAAGCAAGCCTTATGCTCTTCCCTACTGTTGAATATGCCGTCTTTTTTCTCGCCGTGCTGGCGATCTCGTGGGCGCTGGCACCGCGCCGGATCGCGCACAAAAGTTTTCTGCTGGCGGCAAGCTACCTGTTCTACGGCTTCTGGAATTGGCGTTATGTTCCTCTGCTCTTTCTGATCTCGCTCTTCGCCGGTCTCATCGGCCAGGCTCTGCAACGCACGGATGACGGTGTAACGCGCAAGCGCCTGCTGATCGCGGGCGTTACCGTGTGCCTCCTCGTACTTGCCTACTACAAGTACACCAGCTTCCTGCTGCTGAGCGCGCTGGGGCTGTGGGGGTTCGTCGGACACACGCCGGGGTGGAATATCTCTACGCCATTTTTGCCGCTGGGTATCTCGTTCTTCGTGTTCCATGCGATCTCGCTGATGGGCGATATCTATCGCCGCAAGCTGCGTGAGCCGCTGCACCTGCTCGATGCTCTGCTCTACGTCGCATTCTTTCCGCAGTTGATCGCCGGGCCGATCCTGCGCGCTTCGAACTTCGTGCCGCAGCTTCTGCGCCAGCGCAGCCTGCAGCATATCCGCGTCAACCGGGCGTTTCTGCTGATCCTCGCGGGGCTGTTCAAGAAGGTGATTCTTTCGAACACGCTCTCGACGCGGCTGGTCGAGCCGGTGTTCAGCGCGCCCGCCAACTTCCACTCGGTCGATGTGCTACTCGCCATCTACGGCTACGCCGCGCAGATCTACTGCGACTTCTCCGGCTACACGGACATCGCCATCGGCTGCGCGATGCTGCTGGGCTATCGCTTCCCGCGCAACTTCAACGCGCCTTACACCGCGACCGATCCGCAGGAGTTCTGGCAGCGCTGGCACATCTCGCTCTCCAGCTGGCTGCGCGATTATCTCTACATCCCGCTGGGCGGATCGCGCCGCGGCGTCTCTCGCACCTACATCAACCTGATGATCACCATGCTGCTCGGCGGCCTGTGGCATGGGGCCTCGTGGACGTTCGTGATGTGGGGCGGTCTGCAGGGCTTATATCTCGTCATCCATCGGTTATGGGTTGCAGCTCCCTCGCCTGCCGTGCAACGTCTGCGCTCCAGCACCGCGTGGCCATGGGTCGCACGCCTGCTGATGTTCCATGCCGTATGCCTGGGCTGGGTCTTCTTCCGTGCTCCTACGTTTGGACTCGCGGCCACAGTGCTGCATCAGCTGGGCAGCCATGGTGCAGTGACGCTGGCGGCATGGCCCGTGGTGTTGTGCCTGGTGCTGGGACTCTTCGGACAATATGCTCCGCCTGTCTGGCGTCGCAGTGTTGAAGCGACGATGTCGCGCATGCCGGTTGCGGTCAACGGCGTGGCGCTGGCACTGGGCGTGTTTGCGATTGAGCTGCTGGGGCCGACGGGTGTGGCACCATTCATCTACTTTCAGTTTTGAGGTTGTAAGGCCCGATCATGCGCGCGTATCAACGTTTTTCGACGCTCTCCCAACTCGCCGCCAGCGTTGGCGCCTTTGCGCTTGCAGCCCTGCTGCTGGAGTCGGGCGGCCTCTATGACTGGGCGCAGCGGCTGGACCTCGGACTGGAGCGGACTGTTGCCATGCCGGTTGCAACGGCGTTGCACCGCGCGCTTGCGCCGCTGCACATCGAACAGGGACGCAGAAATACTCTCGTGGAGCTGGCCCGCATCGGCTGGAGCGACGACCCGGCCGCACTGGCCGAGGCGAACACTCACACTCAACCGAAAGAGCTAACTCCTCCGCCTGTGGCCCCATCGACAGTCACGGTACCGTTGAAAAATACAACTACCGTCACGAAGCCTGTCACGCCAACAACCGCGACCGTCACGATACAGCCCGTACCGCTGCGCCCGGATGCTGCGCCAGGCTTGAGCACTCTCCCTGCGATCCCCTCGATTGCCACAGGTAAAACGCGCACCATTGCGCTCGCGGGAGACTCCATGATGGCCGTGGGAATGTCTTCGACGATCCTGCGCCAGGCTTCTCTCTACAAGAACCTCAGCTTCGTCCATGCCTTCAAGTCAGGCACCGGATTGGCGCGACCGGAGGTCTTCAACTGGCAGCTTGAATATCCTGCCATGCTGAAAGAGGCACGCCCCGACTTCGTGCTCGTGGCTATCGGCGCAAATGACGGACAGGGCTTCGTCGAGGACGGCGTGACTTACCCGTTTGGTTCAGACGGATGGAAACGCATCTACCAGCGCAGGGTCCAGGCATATCTCGACATGCTGGAAGAGAATGGCGCAACCGTGATCTGGTTGGGACTGCCGCCCATGAAGTCCGATGTCTACGATGCGCGCATCGCACTGATCAATCGCATCGACTACAGTGTCGTGAGCGCTTCGCCCCATGCCATCTGGGTGGGTACGGCCGGTCTTGTCGGCGATGGCAGCGGACGCTTTCGCGACTACGGTGAGATCGACGGCCACACAACGCGGCTGCGCCAGAGTGACGGCATTCATCTCTCCGATGACGGCGCAACCCTCATCACGACGAAACTGCTGCGCTGGCTCGCAGTGCAGGAAGTACCAAAGCCCGTCGCGGCTCCTGTCACGACCGCACAGGAATCTACGAAGCCATGAGAATTCAAAATTTCAAGCGGGCCATCGACGGGTGGTGCCGCCCCCTCGGGGTTGGAATCCTTCTGGCGCTAGGCGTGTCGCCCGCTGGCGCTCAGCAAAACTGGCAAAGTCAGTTCGGTCCAGCAGTCCTTGAAGCACGGCAGACACATGCCTCGATCGACCTCGTCGCCCTTGGCGAAGGCATGCACCGCGTCTACGTCTTTCTCCCCGCGGAGCCCGCTGTCGAAGGCAAGGCACCGTTCGTGTTCTTTCATCACGGATGGCAGGGCATGAATCCGGAGAACTATGGCGCACTCATCGACCATCTCGCGCGTGAGGGCAACGTCGTTGTATTCCCCGTGTACCAGGATGCCGATTCGACTTCACCGCAGATCGTCGTGGATAACACGGCGCAAGCAGAACAAGAGGCGCTTACGGCATTGAACCAGCGCGGCATCGTCCCGGACCCGCAGCGCGTGGTGTACTTCGGCTACTCCATGGGTGCGGCGATCTCTTTGAAGCTCGCAGCCACTACGGGTTCAACCCATCTGCCCGCGCCCCAGGCCCTGGTGCTGGCTGCACCGGCGGACGCCTACCACGTCGTCCGGGGCCCGGCGGCAAAGAGCATCTGGCCTGCGTTGCGCGATCTGCCGCCGACGCTGCCCATCGCGATGGTTACAGGCGAGGATGACAAGGCAATCGGTCTGCCAACCGGTCGGAAACTGGCTGGGCTGTTATGTGCCACAAAGTCAGACCGCCGCGTGTTGTTGATCCTGCCTGGCGATGAGCATGGCGGAAAGAAGATCGGTGCAGGACACGGATCGCCCGGAGCACCGGACTCGCGCTACGACATTGCTCTTGCAACACCTTTAGCGAAGGTGCCGAAACACATTGCAGGGCGCAGTGGATTTGAGGAATCAGCGTCGCTGAATCAACTCGACTTCTTTGGCTATTGGAAGGTGTTGGATGCTGTGATCGATTCGCTCGCGACCGAGCCCTCGACCAGCTTCAGATATGTTCCGCCGCCTGTCGTCTTCCGCAATGGAACACCGGGGCAGTTGTATCTGGGCACATGGCCTGACGGTACACCGTACCGTCAGGCCCATGTGGAAGATCCGTGTGCGTCCCCCGCAGGAGACGCACACCGTTAGTTAGCGATAGTGGCCGTGCTCAGCTTCCGTGTGATAGTTTCCGCGCGCGTCGCTATAGTGGCTGCCGTGGAAGCTACGGAAGTGATCCGGATGCTCTACATAGTGGCCACGTCCGGGGAACGCGCCATGGTAGCCAAAGCGAGGATCGAAAGCGCGATTGATGTGGCCGTAGAAGGGCGCGCCATGATGCCATGGGCCCGCCCCAACGAAGCCGCCGCCAACGAACCACTCCGGCCCATAGTAGCCGTAGGGAGCGCAGTTATAAGGAGCGTAGCCATAGTACCCGTAAGGGCATTCCGGAGCTACACCAATGCCGATGGTGACCTGAGCGTGCAAAGCCGGAGTAACCGGTGCAGGGGCCGCGCCCAAGAAAACGAATGCAAAAGTAGCGATCAGTAAATATTTAAGTACACGCATGAAGCACCTCACTTGAAATAAGAATGCGTTAAAACATGGAAAGTTGCGTTTACGTCCAGCGATAAATATACAAAAGCCTTTGCGCAGCGTAACTCCACGCAAAGGCCTTGTTTTTGTTAACGTTTGAGAAAGCTATTTATTCCATCGATTAGCGATGTCCGCCGGCCTGAACATGGCCGCGACCATCGCGCGCCTCATTGCCCTGGAAGCTCTTGAACTTATCGGGATGCACCTGGGCCGGGCCATGAGCGGGCAACGCACCGTGATAACCGTGCTGCGGATCCAGACGGTTGTTCACATTGCCGTGAAAGTTGGCAGGACCATGGAACCACTTGCCCGCGCCGATAAAGACACCACCGTTGAACCACTCCGGTCCATAGTAGCCGTAGGGCGCGCAGCTATAGGGAGCGTAGTCGTAGTAGCCATACGGGCAAGCTGGCGGAGCTCCGATGTTGATGGTGATCTGGGCATGCGACTGCGGAGCGGCAGTCAAAAAAATCGCGGCTGATACTGCAGCAAAAACGTACTTCATTCCACGCATAGAAAAGCGCCTCCAATAGAGAGGAAGACGTTCCAGTGGAATGCGATGTTTCCACCGGAAGCTGAATTCATTCAGCAGCAATAAAGGGTTGCTCGTATGGTGAGCCATTCGTCTGTTCAACACAGCGCGGAACGCGTTCCCCGATGCTTCAGCATCAGGGAGACGGAGGGTAAGGGAGGCAATCGCCTTTAGGCTACGGCTCCCTCCGCCCCGCGACGCTAAAGCGTCACGGAACGCGCTTCGCGCAGTCTGATAACACGCACTACGAAGTGCGCTTACGAACTGCCTTCTTAAAAGCACGTTTCTTCGGAGGCACAGGTTTCTTCAGCTGCGCGGCTTCAGGCAGCGTCTTCTTGCGCTCGACCTTCTTGCCTGCCGCAGCACGGCCCAGCGCCTGCACTTCACCCGTAGTCAGCTCGCGAAATCCACCCGGAGGAATATCCAGCACGAGCGCGCCATAGCCGATGCGGCGAATCTTTTCGACGTGATGGCCGATCTCTTCAAACATCTTGCGGAGCTGGCGATTGCGGCCTTCCGTCAGCGTGACCTCAAACCACGGATTCTCGCCACGACGAACCTGCTCGATCTTTGCGGGGTTCGTGAGTACGCGATCGCGACGCCCACTGCGGACCTCATTGAGGCGGCCACGATCGATCATGATGCCACGACGTAACTGGTCGATGGCCTCATCTGTCGGTGAACCTGAGACCTTGACGAGATAGGTCTTCTCGACACCGGCAGCCGCCTTCGACAGCTTATTCGCAAGCTCGCCATCGTTGGTCATCAGCAGCAGGCCTTCGCTCAGATAGTCGAGACGGCCGACAGGATAAAGACGCGGCAGCTTGTTATGCTCGCCTACACTCTTCCTCTGTGCATCCTGGCCGAGAAGCTGCATAACCGTGGGGCGATGCTCGGGGTCGTCGAGTGTCGTGACGTAACCGCGCGGCTTGTTGACCATGAAGTAGCGCTGCGGCTCCGGGCCATGCAGCAGTTTGCCGTCGACGCGAATGTGGTCACGCGTTGCATCGGCTCGTGTGCCGAGCTCGGTAACGACCTGGCCGTTCACCTGCACACGGCCTTCCAGGATGATCGTCTCGGCGGCACGGCGGCTCGCAATGCCGGCCTGGGCAAGAATCTTTTGTAAGCGATCACCGCGCGGCGCGGCGTCTTTCGTCTCGGGCTTCATAGACTCTCTAGTCTATCGCCTTCGAAGCGCGAGAAACGCAAGAAAACCTAAAGAGAGTCCCGGAAAGAGGCTCACGGAAATTCTATGGTGCGTCATCAAACTCTTCTTAGAGCGAAGCTAAATCGTGCAAACGGTGAAATCGAACCGTGCAAACTGTTTGCTTCGGCACTGTTCGATTTCACTTCAGAAGCAATTTGATGACAGGTCCTAGTCTTCGTCGCTGCTGTCCCCATCGGCCTGCGGCTCGCTCTCCGGCACATGAACGGGCTCCTCAGGAACAGGCTCACTTACCAGCGGCTCGACCTCATGCGTATCGGCATGCTCAAGGTTATGCCCCTCGGGCTTCGTCGAGTCGTCGCTGATCAGCTCCTCGACGCTCTCATGCAGCGTGCTGGTCGGCTCAGGAGTTGAGTTGGCCTCGTCCAGGCTGGAGGGCGTACCGCCGTTGACGTCGTCCATGGGGATCTCCTCCTGCACGGGTTCGCTATCCGCAAGTTCACCGGCCATCTTCTCAAACTCTTCGATGCTGGGGAGCTCGTTGATGTCCTTCAGTCCGAAACGGACAAGGAAGTCCTTGGTCGTCTTGTACAGGATGGGACGGCCGATCACCTGCTTACGTCCGGCAGTCGTCACCAGCTTGCGCGCCATCAGAGAACCGAGCACGCCGCCAGAGTCGACACCACGAATCTCGGAGACCTCAGGAGCGGTCACCGGCTGCTTGTAGGCCACCACGGCAAGCGTCTCGAGCGCCTGCAGGGACAGCTTGAGAGGCGGTTTGAGCGATTTGACGAAGCCGCGCACGGCATCGTGATACTCAGGCTTGGTCGCCAGGCGGAAACCGCCCGCTACCTCGCGAATCTCCAGTCCACGGTCGTTATTCACGTAGTCGGAGATGAGCTGATCGAGCAGCGAACGGAAGTAATCGCGCAGCTTGCGTTCCCGTTCACGGGTGAGCTTTTTGTCCTCAACCGGAGATTCCGCTGGAACCTCCGCGGACGGCTCTGCCGGCAGCTCAGTCGCTGGGGCCGTCTCCGGAGCAGGCTCCGGCTCGACAGGCTGGGTCTCTACGCTCTCAACCTCACCCGTTACAGCCGATTCCTCGACCGGTTCATCGGGCGTTTCAGCGCTCGAAACCTCGGACTCGTCCAGGGTCTCGGCATTCAAGGCATCCTGGTCAATCAGTGAATCCTGGTCAACGGTTTCAGCTTCGCCGGCGGGATTTTCGTCCAGCGCCAGTGACTGCTGCTGCGACTCGAGGGCATCGAGTTCGGCCTGGCCTTCTTCGCCCAGCAGGCCGGTGAGTTGCGCGAGCGTCACGGGCTCTTCTGACGCGTAGATGACAGCTTCGATCTTGGCTTTAAGGCTCATGGGTTGCAGGGATGAGTGTATCAATCCCCGCAACCCAACGGGCCAGCTTTCCTGTGTTTGCCAGGGGGATGTCATCAAACTGCAAACGCTAAGTGCGCCGAGTACGCCAAGTTGACGCAAGGAAACCTGGCGCAAACTCGGCGTCCTTCGCGTATTCGGCGTTTGCAGTTTGGATTAGCACGGCAGCTGCTTAGTGAGCTCCGTTGACCATCGCGAAGACCTCGGCGGCCTGCGGCGCCACGGCGGAATCGTGCAGGAAGCGCGCATTGGCGATGAGCAACTCCACTCCGTCGGTAGCGAGCGCTTCCATGGCCCCGGCGATAAAGTCCGCCAGTGGCATGGGTTTCATCTCGCCATGGTCGGCCTGCTCCGGCTGTGCCGCAGCCAGTTCGGTCCCAACCCAGGGCGGAGCGAGTTCCACGACGCGCACGGTCGTCTCGCGCAACTGGTGGCGCAGCGACATCGAGAAGGAGTGCACAAAAGCCTTGGTCGCGCAGTAGACCGGGTAGACCGCCATCGGCGTGAAGGCCAGGCCCGAGGTGACATTGATGATCGTCGCCGCAGCCTGCTGCTTCAGATGCGGCAGAAAGGTGGAGCTGACGCGCAGGACGCCGAGGATGTTGATGTCGATCTCCGAAGCGACATTGGCCTCGTTGAGCGTAGCTTCTGTAGCGAAGTTATGCTGCCACTGCACCCCGGCGTTGTTGATGACCACGTTCAGCGCGGGGAAGCGCCGTGTCAGCTCCGCGGCTCCGGCAGTAATGCTCTCGGGCGAAGCGGCGTCGAAGACGATGAATTCCATGCCCGGGTTGGCAGCAGCAGTGGCAGCAAGAACACTCTCGCGACGGCCACCGATGATGACCTTGTTGCCCAGCTTGTGGAAGGCTTCGGCGAGCCCGCGGCCGATGCCGGAACCGCCGCCGGTGATGAAGATCGTGTTTCCTGTGGTATTCATGCGTTGTCTCCTTGAGCTACTCTAGAGTTGACACTCTCCTTTAGGAAGTAGGCACTTAATCGTTCTGTACTTACTTAATGGAAACCGTAAAGGAGATTTGCAAAATGGCCGATGAATCGAAGCGTACCCCAGAACTGGAACGAATGGTTCGCGAGATGATCGACGCGGTTGCCGATCGCTGGACGATGTATGTGCTGGAGGCCCTGGAGGAGCACGGAGAGGTGCGCTTTACGCGGTTGGCGGAACTGGTCGGTGGCGTAAGCCAGAAGATGCTGACCAAGACCCTGCGCCAGATGGAGCGCGACGGTCTGATCGTGCGCACCGTGCACCCCGTGATTCCGCCGCACGTGGAGTACCGGCTGACGGACATGGGCCTCAGCCTGTCGGAGGCCTTCTGCGGCGTCTGGCAATGGGTGATGGCACATCAGGAGCGCGTGCAGACGGCTCGGCGGGAGTTCGACGCCAGGCCCAAGATCGTTGTAGCGGCGAAATGATTGGGTTGGGTTTCCCTTCAGAGTGGCGAAAGGATAGAAGCGAAGATTGCGGCTAACGATGCAGAATCGCCGTGCATCACCGCGAGGTCACGGGCTGCATAGAGCTGCTCGCGAAGCCCCTCTTCTGCCGCAAGGATGCTCCAGTCAAGCTGGTAGCCTGCAGTCTGAGCCAAACCTGAAAAGAATAGGCGAAGCGTACGGCTATTGCCTTCACGGAACGGATGGACGGCATCGAGCTCCCCATAAAAATGAGCTGCCCGTTCGATGAAAGCTTGTTGAGGCATCCCTGTAAGGTATCCCTCCGCCGCGAGACGCCGAAAGACCAGGCCTATTTGTTCAGGAATGAATGCCGAATCACAATAGACAACGGCGTAACCGCTGGCACGGACTTTAGTTATACGGCCTGTGTGCACACGTACCTGTCCCGCGAAGGGATAGAGCTTGCCAAAAAGCGTTCGATGTATCAAGAGAAGTTTTGCGAGATCGTACGGTGGGCTGAAGGACGTTTCGACGAGTAGCGTCTGTGAGGCCGTCAGCGCCGCCTCCGTCATTTCAAGCATGTCACGGTCGCGAATGTCGGCTAAATTCTTGAGGACATTCGTTCCGGGATAGCAGTAGGGGTCGACAAATGCTTGCTTCACGCGGCAGCGTTATTCGTTTGCCGCCGCATGGCATAGGCAATAATTTCATCACCCATCTCGGAGGCAGACATCTCACCAGAGAGGACCTGATTCTTTAGCTTTGCATAGAGCGGATGCTGGTGGGGGTCGAATCCCTCCAACGCCACATTCGCTTCGCCCAGCGAAAAAGCATCTTTCAATTGGTCAAGATTTACGGGACTTTTGCTGGCAATCATAGTAATCTCCGCAGAAACGCCTCCTTACATTATAGCTGTTTCCCCACGTCTTTCTGGCCCGCAACTCCCGCTCTACACTGGATAACTATGCAATCCTCCACCCCCTCTTCACTGCATCATGAGCACCACTTTGAGTCCTCCGACGTCGTACGCGACATCGTCATCGGGCTTGCCGATGGACTGACCGTGCCGTTTGCTCTGGCGGCGGGGCTGGCCGGTGCGGTCGATTCCGGACACCTCGTCATCATCGCCGGGCTCGCCGAGATCGCGGCCGGGTCCATCGCGATGGGGCTGGGCGGCTATCTCGCGGCGCGGGGAGACGCCGAACACTTCGCCTCCGAACGCCGCCGCGAAGAGCACGAGGTCGTCGAACGGCCCGGCGACGAGGAAGACGAGATCTACGAGATCTTTGCCGCCTACTCGGTCGACCGCAAAGCGGCGGAACCCGTCCTGCGTGCACTCCAGGCCAACCCCAGGGCCTATGTCGATTTCATGATGCGCTTCGAGCTGGGCCTTGAAACACCGGTAGAGGGCAGGGCCTGGCGGTCGGCCTTGACCATCGCGGCCTCCTACATCGCAGGAGGATTTATCCCCCTGCTGCCCTACATGCTGCTCGCCGACACCTTCTCCGCGTTGCGGTCCTCGGTGGTGATCACCCTGATCGCCCTGGCGGTCTTCGGAGGGGTGAAGGGGAGGCTGCTTGGCTCGCATTGGCTGCGCAGCGCCGTACAAACCGTTCTGATCGGAGGAGCCGCGGCGGCGGCCGCCTTTGGGCTCGCCCGATTATTGAACGCACATGCGTGAAACCTTTAGCCCGTTGAAACCATCTTCTTCTTGCACAGGCGCTTTCTATCCCGTAGCGTTTGGTAAGGTACTGTGAGCTCGGCTAGCAAACTCATGGAAAGCAACACGCAGAGTAGTGCCATTGATTCGAAGAAGCCCAGCCGAAGACTGGAGCGTGCCCTGATGTTAACCGAACCCTCTATTGCCACTTCGCTGCTCAAACGCTTCCTTGACGTCCGTCAGGCGACGATGCAGTTCTGCGCGCCTCTTACCCCGGAAGATCTGATGGTGCAGTCCTGCTCCGAGGCCTCGCCCGTAAAGTGGCACCTCGCGCACACCTCGTGGTTCTTCGAGACCTTCGTGCTCGGCGAGTTCGTGGCCGCTTATCAGCCATTCCATCCCGACTTCCGCTGGCTCTTCAACAGCTACTACAAGTCGCTCGGCGAGATGCCGGAGAAGAAACTGCGCGCATCCTTCTCCCGGCCACCGCTCGACCAGATCCTGGCCTATCGACGTCATGTCGACGCTGCCATCACCCGCCTGCTGGAGCATGCCCCGCAAGACGAAGCGTTGCGCCGCATCGTCCTGGGCCTCGAACACGAGCAGCAGCACCTTGAATTGATCGCCACTGACACCAAGCACGCGCTCTTCACCAACCCGCTGCATCCGGCCTACGTAGCCGCTCCGGACAACTTCGCCGGAGACAACGCACAGATCGCCCCACCGCTGGACTGGTTCAGCTTCTCCCCCGGATATCCCGTCCGCCCGGGCGTCGTCGAGATTGGTGTTACCCCCGACCCCACGGCCATCGACAGCTTTGCCTTCGATAACGAGACGCCGCGCCATCCGGTCTACCTCGCCCCCTTTCGCATGGCTTCGCGCCTTACTACCTGCGCCGAGTATCTGGCCTTCATCGACGAGAACGGTTACTCCCGCCCCGAGCTCTGGCTCTCCGAAGGTTGGGACACCATGCGCGCGGAAGGCTGGCAGGCTCCGCTCTACTGGCAGCGCGATGCCAACACCAAATCCGGTTGGAGCGTCTATACGCTGCACGGCTTCCGTCCTCTCGACGAACTCTCCGAGACGCCTGTCTGCCATCTCAGCTTCTTCGAGGCCGATGCCTTCGCACGTTGGGCCGGCCATCGCCTGCCCAGTGAGTTCGAGTGGGAGTTTGTCGCTGCCCAGCAGCCGATCGAAGGCAATCTGCTCGAACACGAGAGCCTGCATCCGTCATCGGCCAGCGCCGCCGCGACAAAACCTCACGCTCCGCAGCAGCTCTTCGGCGACGTCTGGGAGTGGACCCAGTCTCCCTACACCGGCTATCCCCGCTATAAGCCTCTGCCTGGCGCACTCGGTGAGTACAACGGCAAGTTCATGAGCTCGCAGATCGTACTGCGCGGCGGCTCCTGCGTGACGCCGAAGACCCATATCCGCGCGACGTATCGCAACTTCTTCTCACCCGGCACAAGGTGGCAGTTCAGCGGCCTTCGGCTGGCGCGCGATGGTGCGAGTTAGGTTCTGTCGAAACCGAAGCAACGACAGAAGCGAGATCGCATCGAATCCCTGCAAGCACAGATTCAATGAATCTGGCATTCTGTTTCAACCGTACCCACGATTAAGAACGAAACAGCAAAGGCACAGACTCTTGATGACCGAAGCCCCCGAAGCCCTGCTCGAAGCCGTACTCCACGAAGCCCTCAGCGGCCTTGCCAGCAACCCCAAGACGCTCTCGCCCTGGCTCTTCTATGACGAGCTGGGGTCGCGACTCTTCGAACAGATCACGGCCTTGCCGGAGTATTACCTCACGCGCGTCGAACGCTCGATCCTTGCCGCGCACGCGGACGAGATCTTCCGCGACGGCACCTCGGCCGTAACTATTGCGGAGCTTGGTGCGGGAACCGCGGCTAAAACCGGCCTGCTGCTTGAGGCGGCAACGCGTTTTCAAAGTGAAGTTCTCTATCAACCGATCGATGTAAGCCCCACGGCTCTCGAAGAAGCTGCAACGGCCATCGCCGCGAATATTCCCGGTGTCGCAGTGCAACCGCGTGTGGCGAACTACATCACCGAACCCTTCGAACTGGAACGGCCCGATGGCTCCCGCATCCTCTCGCTGTACATCGGCTCCAGCATCGGCAACTTTACGCCGAAGGAAGCGACCGCAATTCTGCATAACCTGCGGGAACATCTGCAACCCGGCGACTCCCTGCTGCTTGGAACGGACATGGCCCCGGGAGCGCACAAGTCAGTCGCCAAGTTGCTCGCCGCCTACGACGACGCTGCCGGTGTCACGGCTGCCTTCAACAAGAACATCCTCACGCGCCTGAACCGCGAGCTCGATGCCAACTTCGATCTCGATGCCTTCGCGCATCGGGCGCGGTGGAATGCAGAAGCCAGCCGTATCGAGATGCACCTCGAGAGCCTCGCAGCGCAGACGGTCTCCCTTGCGGGCAAGCGCATTCGCTTCGCGCAGGGCGAAACGATCCATACGGAGAACAGCTACAAGTTCACCGATGCCGCAGTGACGGACCTCTTAGCCAGCGTGGGCTTTGAACCCGTACATATCTGGCATGACGACAACCGGTATTTTGCGGTTACGCTCGCACGGGCTGTTTAGCGACAGGTCTTTGGGGAACGCCCGAAAGATAGTCGAAGCAGACACATGTCAGAGTTGTCATACCTCAACCGGGTGCCCCATCCTCGACGCGCGGCTTTATGCGCGGCAGGGTGGGGTATAGACGCTAAGCGAATCCCACAGATCTTCGAAGCGCGCTCTGCGTCGGGGGTATCGTTTGCGGTAGCAAACGATCGCTCTCCTCAATTCGGGCGTGGTCGCTGCTACAAATCAAAGGCGGTCGTGCTTCGCACGATACCCCACCCTGCCGCGCAAAAAACGCGCGTCGAGGATGGGGCACCCGGTTGAGGTGGCAATTTTGAAGTGATTTTTCTAGGAATTACCGCGCCGATACTCGCCACTCTTGCCGCCCGTCTTCGACAGCAGCACGATCTCACGAATCCTGATGCCCTTATCGAGCGCCTTGGTCATGTCGTACACGGTCAGCGCAGCCACCGAGGCCGCTGTCATCGCTTCCATCTCGACACCCGTGCCCGCAATCGTCGCAGCCGTTGCACGAATCTCTACCCCACCCGCAACCACCGTCGCCTGCACATCGACAAAGCTCAAAGCCAGCGGATGGCACATCGGAATCAACTCACTGGTACGCTTGGCCGCCTGAATCCCCGCAAAGCGCGCCACCTCCAGTGGATTGCCCTTGGGATTCTGCGGCAACGCCGCGAGTACAGCCTCGTTCAGTTCGACGAATGCGGCTGCGACGGCCTCACGGCGAGTTGCGGCCTTCGCGCTCACGTCGACCATGTGAGCCTGGCCAGCTTCATCGAAGTGGGAGAGTTTGTCGATCATCTTCTGCTCCGCCCGAGCCATATCAGATTGCAAGCAGCCACAATGAATGACGTACCCAGCAGTATTGCCACATGAAACAGCCATGCTGGATAAATATCCATACCGAGGCTTCCTAAGTAGACACTGAGCACGGAGTCTACAAGCAGGAACGCTGCACTGGTAATGATTGCCGCACATGTGACGGCACGCATCAGATTAATTCGCCGCAATGACTGCATAACCGCAATGCTACCGCAGCAATACACGCACCGTCTCGCCCGCCCGAAACACCTCAATCCCCACAGGCAACACTGCATAGCAATTTCCACGAGCGTTCGCCGCTACATCGCCCGAACCCTGCCAGCCGACGACACGCACCGTCACCGCATCCCAGGCGCTCACCAGCTCAGCAGGCAGGAACCGCGTCACACGAGAGCCGCCCTTCACGTCCTCGGCCAATCGAGCTTCGACGAAGCGCGGCACAAGGTCCGACCGCCCTGCCAGCGCCTTCAGTAGCGGTGCAGCAAACAGATGAAAACACACCTGCGTCGACACTGGATTCCCCGGGAGCCCCAGAAAATAGGTCCACTGACTCGCTGACTCGCTGACTCGCTGGCTCGCTGACCCTTTTGGCAACCTGCCGAAGACCACCGGTTTCCCCGGCTGGATCAGAGCGCCGGTAAAGAAGAACTCCGCGCCACTCTCTGTGAGTACCTGCTCCACGAGGTCATACTTGCCCATCGAGACCCCACCCGAGAGCAGCAGCAGGTCTGCCGACCGCCCCTGCGCAATGCGCTCCCTGAGGTCCTCCAGCGTATCCCGTGCAATCGGGAGCTGATGGGCCAAGCCTCCTTCGGCCTGAACCAGCGAAGCAAGAGCGTAGCTGTTCGAGTTGCGAATCTGCCACGGCTCGGGCACGGTGTTGAGTTCCACCAACTCATCTCCGGTGGCGATAGCCGCGACCACCGGCTGGGTAAACACCTCCAGACTGGCGCACCCGCAGCTTGCGGCAACGGCCAGTTCAGCGGCGCCTAATACGCGTCCCACAGGCAGCAGAGAGTCCCCTTCACGGGCCTCAGAGCCCTGTGGAACGACGTTCTCGCCCACGCGCACCGTACGCCCCTCGGCGACACGAAGCGCGGCTCCCTCAAGGGCCGTGTGCTCCACCATCAGCACAGCCTCTGCCCCTGCCGGCAGCGGAGCGCCCGTCATGATCTCGATGGCCTCGCCTGCAGCGAGCGGCTGGCCCTGCCAACGCTCCCCCGCGCGAATAGAACCTGCCACCTGCAGCGCTCGCCCGGAGGCGATATCGGCCGCATGGACAGCATAGCCATCCCGCGTGGAGCGGTCGAACGGAGGCTGATCGCGCTCGGCGGCGATCGCCTGCGCCAGCACTCGTCCGGCAGCCTCGAGCAAGGGCAGCGATTCGCTCTTGCCCGGCAGTCCGAAACTGCGTGCCTGCGCCAGTACGGCAGATAGCGCCTCGTCGAACGGCAGCACTCTTTCGCGCATCTTTTCAGTCACTGGACCCTCCGGAGACGAAAAGGCCCTGGCCTATACAAAGGGCCAGGGCCTCACGACATCTCTCAACTGGAACTTACTTCTTGCCAGCCTTGTACTTCGTGTCGATCTTCACATCGAAGCCAGCCAGAATCTCCTTGACGGTTGGAGCGCTTCTGCCATCCGGAGCCAGTTCAAGATACTTCTGATAGGCCTCGATGCATCCCGGAGGCGCTACAGGCTTCTGCGTCTTGGGATCGACCGTTGCATTTCCGATGAGTGCCTGGCCCTTGATGAAGTAGGGATCGGGACGGGTTGGGTCGGCAGCGATAGCCTTGTTGGCAGCAGCCAGAGCAGCCTCCATCTGGTTGGTATTGAACAACACAGCGGCTTCATTGCCGTAGTACATGCCCCCCTTGGCTGGGTCCAGCTTGACGGCGTTTTCGTAGGCTGCCTGGGCCTCCGGGATCTTGCCTGCCTTGGCCAGGCTGTTGCCCATCGAGTTGTAGGCGATAGCCTGGTCCGTCGGACTCGGCTTCTTCGATGCCGCCATCAGGTCTGCGCCCTTCTTGAACGAGTCCGCAGCCATGGTGTAGTTCTTCACGACATCGTCGTCGGATGTAGGCGGCTTACCGGCAGCCCGGTCGTCCTTCGCGAGATGATCGCCCTGTGCGACCAATGTGTCGCCGTAGGTGATCCAGAGCAGACCTTCATCGGGCTTGGAGTCGACGGCCTGCTTCATGCTGGTGACGTCCTTGCTCACATCGTCATACTTCGGGCCAGCCGCCGCAGCCAGATCGGCACGCACGGTCTTCAGGGTCGCATTCAGGTTGCCGATGACCTTGTTCGCTTCCATCGCCTCGCCAGCATGCTTCTTGTACTCCGCCAGCGCTGCCTTGTCCGCGTCACTCATCTTGTCGATGTACTCTTTGCGGCTGAGGTCGAAGTTCAGGGTCTTATCTTCGCCGGCAACAAACTTCGAGCTCTCAACGAAGTCAAGGTTCTTGTCCGCCTGAATAATATCGACAAAGTAGTCACCGGGCTCGATGCCCGTACCCTTGTAGTCGCCGTTGTCGTCTCCCGTGAACTTGTAGACCCACTTGCGGTTCTTCAGATCGCCGCTGTGGTCCTTCGTAAACTGCACGGTCACGTTCTTAAGCGGCATACCTGCCGGGTCATTCAAATGACCGTGAACGCTGGCCGGAGCCGCTGCCTGTTGCGCGATCCCCACGCCTGTACCAAACAGCGTCGCCGATGCGAGCACTGCCGCCTGAAATACCATCATTCTGCTCTTCGCCATTTGCATCCTTCTTTCCTTGTGCGAGGCCTTGCAGCCGATTACTGCCCGCCATTCGCTCGTGCAGATCTTGTTTTGCCAGTCTCTGTCTTGCCAGCCTGGGTTTCGTCAGTTCGAACGTTTTGGTTCTGCGTACGGAATCGGATCGACCGCCCCAGCCTCGGCAAACGCTCGCAACCGCAACACGCAGCTCTCGCATACGCCGCAGGCCTCGGTTTCACCCGAGTAGCACGACCAACTTACATGTAACGGTGCGCCCAATTCAACTCCCAACCGTACGATCTCGCTCTTGCGCAGGCGAATCAGCGGCGTTACCACTGCAATTTCGCCTTCTTTCGTGCCTGTTCTGATCAACTGGTTGAATGCCTCATAGTAGGCTGGCCGACAGTCCGGATACCCGGAACTGTCCTGCTCCACCGCCCCGATGAATACCGTCGTGGCGCCCAGCACCTCCGCCCAGCTCACCGCCGCGCTCAGAAAATGCGCATTGCGAAAGGGAACGTACGTCACCGGAACTTCGCTGCCGGTGCGGTGGGAGGTCTCGTCCGCATTCTCATCCCCCGCTTCCGGCACGGCAATCGAGCTGTCGGTCAGGGCCGAGCCGCCGATGCGCCGAAACAGGTCGGTCTTCAGCTCCAGCAGATCGTGCAGACCTACAGCCGCCGCCACGGCGCGAGCGGAGGTCAACTCGCGCGCCTCGGTTCGCTGGCCATAGCTGAAGTGCAGCCCGTAGCTCTCGTAATCACGAGCCGCGAGCGCCGCACATACGGTCGAATCCATGCCGCCCGAAAGACAGACGACAGCCTTCGGCCGGCTCACCTTACTTCACCTTCATCTGCGATTTCGGCAGCCGTCACCGTCTCCATCGACTCCGGGGTGTCCACCGCCCCATCGACGACCGAACGAGCAGCCGCTTCATCCTCGGACCGTACCAGCAACCGTGCGGTAAACGCCGAGGGAATCATGCTGTTCGCATTTCCACCCTGCAGGAACGATTCAACGCCGGCCGACTCCAGCGCAGTCTGCGCCAGGTTGGCATCGACGGGGTCTTGAAAGGTTGCGATGGTTACAAATTTCGTGTCTTCGCTCATTAAGGGGCTCGTCTCTGAATTTCTAAATCGTGCGGATTTCTAAATCGTGTGTCTCTCAACTAGGATGCGTTTCGAGGCGACCGCATCTCTCAACGTCTGGCGGCTCGCTTAAAGCCCATCGAATCCTGCTTACTTCAGATCAATCGACTGCAGATGAAAGGTGATCGTACCCCAGAACAGCTTCGCCTGCATCTGCACCGGAATATGCCGTGGATCGTCGGTGTACCAGATCCAGATGTGCCCGCGGTTCTTCACGACACCTTCTTCGGCTGTCGCCTGCACCTTGACGGTCTGGAACGTGCCTGCGGGCGTTTTGATCTCTTCGCGGCTCTCGACCTTCATCCCGACGGTTACTGTCCGCATGGAATCGGCCAGCGGAAACGAGACGATCTGCCCGACGTTCAACGGCTGAGACTGCGTATAGAAGATCGCCGCCAGCGAATCGGTCACGCAGGCGGGAACATTCGCCTCCTGGTGCGTCGCCGTGCCCTTCACCAGGTTGCGCTCATTCTGTATCTGCTTGCCGCGAGCGTTGTCGAAGATCAGCTCGCTCGCGATCTTGCGGCGGCCTTCCTGGATCTGCTTATTGAAGCCGGTCGAGCAGCCGGTCTTCAGGTCGAAGCCGGATTGAAAACGATCGACTACGGGGAACAGCAGGTTCACGGCTCCGATAGAATCCGCCGTGGCCGAGAGCTTCTGCACATCGCCCACCTGGTCGAGATGAAACACCGCCGTGCCTGCGGTAAACACACGCCAGTCCACGGTAAAGGTCAGGGTCTCATGCTGCGGATACATAAAGCCCGGTTGCGGGGGTTGCAACACAGGGATTGGCTTCTGCGCCACAGGCTTGGGCGGGGAGAAAAGCTGCGCATGGGCCAGGACGGAACTGGTGAGTCCACAAGCCATCGTGCAGAAGGCCAACGCGACCGAAAACATCCGAGCCTTCAAATCATTCATCTCCTGTGGGTTTTTATGAGCGCCCGTGAAACAGTACCATTCGCAAAATCAGGGCCGCATAGATGGCGGCAGCGCCCATAAGAGCATTGTACTCGCGGTGATGCTGATAGCGCTCCGCAGAGAACCTTCCGCTCCCCGCCGCATTAGACTCACCAAAACGCGCAGGCGTTAGCCTCGGCAGCAGCCGAGGAACGCGCCGCGCATACTCGTCAAAACCCGCAAACGTTGCACGGAGAAAGACTTCCTCAGAGAGGATCGTCGGCACATAGATCGCGAGAAACATCACCGCCAGCAACAAACCAAGCCACCAGCGGGACACGGGGTCCACGGCAACAGCAAAGCCGAACGCAATTCCCATCGATCCCAGATACAGAGGATTGCGCGTGTACGCGTAGGGACCGGTGTGCGTAAGTTCCGCGTTTTTCTTGACATAGCCTGCGGCATAGCCGCGTAGCCAGAGGCCCGGCAGCACCAGCGCGAGGCTCCACGCCAGTGTCTGCCAGGTTGAATGTGCGAATACCAGAAAGATCGCAGCCACGACAAACCCCAGCGGCACGCGCGCGCGCCGTGCGAACTTCTGCCATCGTGTCTTGCCCTGTGTTGCTGAACCCATCCGGCTATTCTCTCAAATGATCTGGCCTACGTCCCACGCACCTGCCGCACGGCTTCGAGCACGCTCTCCACCGTGATCCTCGCCAGCCCCGGATCACCCTCCGCAACATGCTTGTAGCTCGTGACCGACGACGCATCGCGCAACACGCGCTTGGCTCCCGGACCCCATGGTCCGTTACGCGCCGGGTCGGTCGGGCCGAAGAGCGCTACCAGAGGAACGCCAAGGGCTGCGGCAAGATGCGTCGGCCCGGAATCTCCGCCAATAAATAAATCTGTCCGCCGCATCAGGGCCACCAGCCCCGTAACGTTGCAGACCACCATCCTCGCGGTTCCCTTGCTCGCGGCCACAACCTCGTTGGCCACAACGTCATTCTTGTGCGGCGCGTTCACGACGACATCGAACCCCATCGCCCGCAGCTCCAACGCCAGAGCACCGAATCTGGCGGTAGGCCAATGCTTGGCCCCCCAGCCGCCGCCGGCTCCCAGCACGCACAGCGGACGAGACAGCACGGCCTCCTCCTCCGCCCAGTGCTCGGCCCACGCCACGCGCGGCAGCGAGATCTCAACCGGAGCAATCTTCAGGCCACAGGCTGCTCCCAGCAACGCTGCGCCCTGCTCCACCACATGCGCTCCGCGCCGTGCGAGTCTTTCCGTGTAGAGGTTCACAGCCACGGCCTCGCGCGGATCGCTATAGCCGGCAAACTTGCGCGCGCCTGCCATGCGGCCGATGACCGCCGAACGCACCGTGCCCTGCATGTCGATGACCAGGTCATACCGCTCCGCGCGCAACACGGAGCGCAGATCGAGAACCGAGCGCAACGTCGCAAGAGACATCGGCGCGCTCGACCAGAGCTTCGTCTCCGCCGCATGGATGCGATCGACCACCGGGCCTCTGATATCGTCCCCCACCAGCAAGGAGGCCCAGCGCGGATCGACGACCCAGTCGATCGTCCACTCGAGCCACTCCGGCTGCTGTTGCCGCAGCGCTGCCACAGCAGGCAACGCATGGAGCACATCGCCCAGCGCGCCGACGCGCACGATCAGCACTCTCATCAGAGACGCGCCTCGATCGCGCGCAGAACCGCCTGTCCATCGACGAACTCCGCTTCGAGGGCAACGATCATCAGCAATCCAAAGGCCTCCAACCGTTCGCGCATCGCCGCAGTCAGTTTTACGGCGTCCTTCTCTGTCGACACAAATCCAGTCGCCTTCATCCCCTTCGCAACTTCGATGACACGGTCGATATCCGCCATCGTATACGCATGATGGTCACGAAAGGCAACTGTCTCCACAATCCCGCAGCCGGCTTCAGTGAGCATGGAGGCGAATCCCTCCGGCCGCGCAATCGCGCAGAAAGCCACGGGCCGCAGACCGGCGCCAAACACAAAGAGCGGCGCGGGAAAGCGCAGCTTCCTTTGCACCGTCCAGATCTGCGCGCCTTCGCGGACCAGCGGCCAAACCTGCTTGGAGACCCCCTCCACCTCTTCCGCACGCACCACAACCGCATCCGCACGCTGCAAGGCAATAAAACGCTCGCGCAGGTTTCCTTCGGGCAGCAACCTGTCGTTTAGATCTTCCGCTGTCACCAGCACGACGTCGAAGGCTCGCGCCAACTGGCGATGCTGAAACCCATCGTCCAGCAGATGCAAACCTCGCGCGTCTTTCGCAGCCTCTTTCTCTGCCAGTTCGCCTGCGATAAAGCGATCTGCGCCGACCCAAACCGGCACGTCCGTACGCCGCGCGATCAGCACGGGCTCATCTCCAAACCTGGCAGCAGAGAAGTCTTTGCCACCGCCATCGCCTGTCCTCTCACCTTTGCTTGTGCCGTTGCTGCTGTCGTTGCTTTTGCTGTTCTGGTTGTCATTCCGAGCAACGCGAGGAACCTGCTTTCCAGGACCGGCGACCACCCTCTCCACACCACGTCCCTCGCGCCCATACCCCCGCGACAGCACATCCACACTCCACCCGGCATCACGCAGTATCGTCGCAAGCGCAATCACCACCGGCGTCTTGCCCGCACCGCCC
Organism: Granulicella mallensis; assembly: GCF_014203225.1. Lineage (GTDB taxonomy): Bacteria > Acidobacteriota > Terriglobia > Terriglobales > Acidobacteriaceae > Granulicella > Granulicella mallensis_A. The sequence continues at coordinate 57,914 of NZ_JACHIO010000018.1, forward strand.
GCCGACAGGCTCCCCACACTCACCACCGGCCATGCCAGCTTGCGCGTCGGCAGCCCCCCCATGCGACGCAAAGCCTCCTTCGCCGCAAGCACAGCCGCATACACCGGCACCAACGGCTTTGCCCATGGCCTGCGCGTGCTCATGGCTTCACCATCGCAACGATCGCCTCAACCGTCCGCGCTGTCGCACCCTGCTGCGCTTCAAACACCTGCCGTCCACGCTCGCCTACCGCCCGTGCCGCCTCGCGGTCTTTCAGCATCCCCACCAGAACCAGCTTCAGCTCCTCCGCATCCTGCACAATGCAGATGCCATCCGAGGAACGCATCTTTCCGACCACATCGCGAAAGTTTTCAAACGAAGGCCCCATCACGACCGGCACGCCGAACTGTGCCGGCTCCAGGGGATTGTGTCCGCCAGACTTGATCAAACTGCCTCCGACGAACGCGATATCGGCGAGGCCATACACGGAAGCCAGGTCGCCAATGGTATCCAGCAGCACCACTTCCAATGAGCCTTCCTGTGTTGGAACCCCATCGCTCGCGCGGACAAATCTGAATTTCCTGACAACCGATTCGACAAGACCAAACCTTTCGGGATGTCTAGGTGCGAGAACAAGCAACGCATTGAACTCGCTACGCGCTCTACCTTCCCAGGCCTGAATTACCATCTCCTCTTCATTCAGCTCGTTGTTCGTTCCGCCACCCACAGTGCTTCCAGCCACTACCACCGGCCTGCCTGCCACTGCTTCACGAATGAGCTCCGCAATACGGCTCTGCCGCGGCGCGCGAACGTCGTACTTAAGGTTGCCGCTAACCTTTACGGTCTCTCCCCAGGCACCCAGCGCGATCAGGCGACGCGCATCCTCTTCACTCTGCGCGAGCCATAACGAAGGCTTCCGCAGCACGTATTGCCAGATGTCGCGTACCGTCATCGTGCGCGCAAACGAGCGATCGCTCACTCGCGCATTCACCACAGCTACGGGGACGCTCGCGCGTGCGCACTCATGCAGCATCCGAGGCCACAACTCGCTCTCCATCAGCACGAGAGCTTCCGGCTTCAACGCTCGCAGATATCGCCGCACCATCCACGCAAAGTCGAGCGGCATATAGAACACCCGCTCCGCTCCGAACCTCTCCCGCGCCAGCGCCTGTCCGGTACGCGTCGTCGTCGAGACCACCACGCGAAACCCCTCACCCAGCGCTGCTTCCAGCTCCCCCACCAGCCGCGATGCCGCAAGCACTTCTCCCACACTCACGGCGTGAACCCAGATCACACGCTTGCCACGCACCGCCTCGCACAAACGCGCGGGCACGTCGCCCAGCCGCTCGCGCAGGCCCTCGCGATAGCGCTCGGTCGTTGCCATCCGCAGCAGCCACCACGGCGAACTGAGCAGGAGTCCCAGCGTCAGTAACAGGCTATAGGCCAGCATCACCACGCTCTTCGACCCGCCCTCTTTTGCTCGTCACACATAGCGAAGAGGATAATCGAATCGTATGCCCCGCCACTGGATATCGCTTGTTTTCGCCGCAATCCTCGTCTCTTTGACGACGGCATCAGCCCACGCCGAAAAGCCCCGCAAGCCCAAACCCGCGCTGCCCGCACAGCAATATCCCATGCACGACACACACCCCGGCGAGCACGTTACGATCTCCGCAGAACCCGGTGACAGCAAAGAGACTGCACCCAACACCCGCCTCGACTACTACCACCACGGCTTCATGCCCCTGCGCGTCATCGTCACCAACGACTCCGACCAGGCGCTCACGCTCGACGACGCGCGCATCCACTTCATCGCGGCCGATAACACCCTCATCCCCGCGGCCACCAACGACGACCTGCAGCGCCGCCTCTTTTCGATGAAGTCCGTCACCGGCACGAAGATCCCCATGCCCGCGCCGATCCCATCGATCACGATCCACCACAAGCCGATCAACAAACAGATCCTCGCCGATGACGAAGACTTCGGCTTCCAGACCACAACCGTTGCGCCGCACACCACCGTCTCCGGCTACCTCTTCTACGACGTGCGCGAGATCGACGACCCCGTTCTCGAACACGCCCACCTCGAACTGCGCAAGGTCCGCTACGCCGCAACCAACAATCCTCTCGACACCTTCGAGATCCCTCTGAAACCCTCTACAGAACCCAAACCGTCGAAATAACCACTCGCATCTCGTCTCTCGCATCTCGAAGCTCTCATTTTTCTTATGCTGAATATCCGCCCCACCACTCCTGCTGATGTCTCCACCATCCTCGGCTTCATCCGCGAACTCGCCCTCTATGAGCGCGAGCCAGACGCTGTGATCGCCACCGAAGCCGACCTGCTGCGCGACGGCTGGGGACCAACGCCACGCTTCACGGCGCTCATCGCCGACTACAACAACGCGCCCGCAGGCTTTGCGCTGTACTTCACCAGCTACTCCACGTGGCTCGGACATCACGGCATCCGGCTCGAAGACCTCTACGTGACGCCTGCCCTGCGCGGACGCGGTATCGGCAAGGCTCTGCTGGCGAAGCTCGCACGGATCGCGATCGACGAGGGCTGCCCGCGCTTGGAGTGGGACGTGCTCGACTGGAACGAATCGGCGATTGCCGTCTACCGCAGCATTGGCGCAACCCTCCAGACCGAGTGGCGCATCATGCGGCTGGCAGGCGAGCCGCTGCACGTATTGGCAGTAACCTAAAGAGACATGAAGAAGATCCACATCATCGGCGGCGGCCTTGCCGGCCCCGAAGCCGCACTCCAGGCAGCCAACGCGGGCTGCGACGTCACCCTCTCCGAGATGCGCCCCGTGCGCTCCACCGAAGCCCATCAGACCTCCGATTTCGCGGAACTCGTCTGCTCCAACTCCCTCAAGTCCGAGAGCGAAAACACCGCGCCCTGGCTGCTCAAACAGGAGATGCGCCGCGCAGGCTCATTCCTGCTGCAGGCCGCCGATGCCAGCGCCGTGCCCGCAGGCCACGCGCTCGCCGTCGATCGCACCGAGTTCTCGCGCCGCGTAGCCGAGTTGATCGAACAACACCCACGCATCACCGTCCGTCGCGAAGAGATTACTCACCTCGACGAAAACAATGCCGACACGATCACGATCCTCGCCAGCGGCCCCCTCACCAGCTCACCGCTTGCCGCAGAACTCCAGCGCCTCACCGGCGCCGAGCATCTCGCCTTCTACGACAGCATCTCGCCCATCGTCGATGCCAGCACCATCGACATGGACAAGGTTTATTTCGCCGCGCGCTGGGACAAGGGCACCGCCGACTACATCAACTGCCCCTTCACCAAGGAAGAGTACGAAGCCTTCATGGACGCCCTCGCCACCGCCGAAAAGATCGAGCAGAAGGCCTGGGAGCAGCTTCCCACGGACGGCAGCGTCACGGCAGCGCCAGAGAAGTTGCAATACTTCGAAGGCTGCCTCCCCATCGAAGAGACCGCCCGCCGTGGCCGCGATACGCTTCGCTTCGGCCCGATGAAGCCTGCAGGACTTACCAATCCCAAGACGGGCCGCTGGCCCTACGCCGCGGTGCAACTGCGGCAGGAGAACCTCCGCGCCGACAGCTACAATCTCGTCGGCTTTCAAAATTCACTGAAGTACGGCGAGCAGGCACGAGTCCTGCGCATGATCCCCGGCCTCGAACACGCGACCTTCCTGCGCTACGGCCAGATCCACCGCAACACCTATCTCCACGCGCCGTCACTGCTTACGGAGACCCTTCAGCTCAAGGCCCACCCCGGCATCCTGATCGCGGGCCAACTCTCCGGCATCGAGGGCTACACCGAGTCCATCGCCTCGGGCCTGCTCGCGGGGCGCTATGCCGCCGCACTGGCCCGCGGAGAACAACCCGAGCCCGCGCCACGACTCACAGCGAATGGCTCTCTGAGTTACTACATCACCCACGCCGAGCACAAAAAGTTCCAGCCTGCGAACATCACCTTCGACCTGCTGCCGCCGCTCGAAGAAGAGCTGCGCAAGAAGATTCGCGACAAGAAAGAGCGCCACCGGATTCAGTGCGAACGCGCGCTGGAAGCCTGGGATACGTGGCTGGCGAAATAATAACGCTCAAATCCCGTCCGGTGCGGTAGCCTTCCTTACAAGACTTTCCACCGAGGTGCAGCATGCGGCCACTCTCCGCCGTCGACGCTATCGCTCCTGCCTGGAACCACACACGCCGCCTGCTGATCGCGCCGCGCAGTTGGCGTTTGCTGCTCAAGATCGGTGCGGTCGCCTTCTTCGCCAATACGGGAGGCGGCAGTTTTTCGAGTCCTTACCCCGGACGAGACCACCTACCCGGCCTATCACCAGCGATCGCCGCCTCAATCTTCGCCCTCGCTCTGGTCATTGGCAGCATCGGGCTCTTGATTGCGCTTGCCCTTTTCTATCTGGGCTCTCGACTGCAGTTTGTACTCTTTGAGATCGTGCTGCGACGCGACACCACAGTCGCACCGATCTGGCGGCGCTATGGCCGTGCCACCTGGTACTGGATGGGATTGAAGCTGGCCTTCTTCGGCATCGCACTGCTGTGTATCGCGCCGCTCCTCATCCCCATCGTCCTCCACCTCATCCATAGCTTTGGAGCTGGAACCAACGTGGAGCAGCAGGCCTTCGCCGGCTTCTTTCTCGCGATTTTAGGATTCGGCCTCGCAATCTTTGCGATCCTGATTGTTATAGGCGCAGGCTACACACTGCTGCATGACTTCGGATTACCCTTCATGGCGTTGGAGGGTACGCCCCTTACCGAGACCGTACGCCGCGTCTTCAGCCTCGTCCGCGCCGAACCCGGCCAGATGCTTCTCTACCTTGTCATGCGCGTCTTATTGACGTTTGCAGGAGCCTTAATCTTTGAAGTCGCCCTGTTCTTCGGATTGCTGATCGCGCTCATCCCACTGGGTGGTCTCGGGGTTGTTCTGTGGGCTGTGTTGCATCATGCAGGGACCGGAGGCCACGTCCTGATGATCGCGGGCTGGGTAGTCCTGGGCATCATCCTTTTTGTCTTGCTGATTATGGCCGTCGTTGTAACGTTCGGCTATCTCCATACCTTCCTTGAAGCGTACGCGCTGTACTTCCTTGGGGGCCGCTATCCGCTGGTCGGGCAATACCTCGAACCACTGTTGCCACCGCCGATGTATGCGTATCCCGGCGTTCCACCTGGATATTATCCCGGATATGATCCAGGGCATTACCCACCCGCTCAACCCTCCGAAGCTCCGCCGTCGCCCGCACAGCAGCCGAACTCGAACCCCGAACCCGATTCAAATTCCTGACCTGCGCTGGTAGACAGAAAAAGGGCAGGGACTGATCCCCGCCCTTCTCGTTCCATAAAACTCTTACAGAAACTTCTGCAACAACTGCCCTGCCAGCCCGCTGAACTGGCTCTGCTCCGGAGCCTGGCCGTTCGGAGCGAAGTGCGAGATCACCATCGGCATCACCGAAGCCAGGATGGTCTGCGCCACCTGCGGTGAAACGCCTGCCTTCTCTGCAGTCGCTTCGATCAAACCTGTACCGCCAAGCCCGGTCTGCACCTGCTCCGGCGTCGCCGTCTGCAGGGCTCCGCTGGCCCACTGCTCAACGTGCCCAGCCATGCCATTGTTTTGAAAGCCGTTGAGAATCGCCTGCACGCCTTCGGGATGCTCCTGAAGGGCCTGCATCAATCCACCCGCTACCTTCGCCTGATCGCTACCGCTATTGGTCATTGCGGACGCCGCCATACCTTCTAATGAATCGAGCAATCCCATGTGGTTTTTCTCCCACAGGAATACTATTCGATTTCATAGCCTTCCCAGTGTCACAATTCGAGAAAATCATCGGCTTGCATGCACACCGCGCCAAAGGGCACAATCCAACCATGTCACAGAACAAGACCGCCATCTCGACGAAAGACGCTCCCGCCGCCATCGGCCCATACTCCCAGGCAGTACGCGTGGGCGACACGATCTATACCTCCGGCCAGATTCCCATCGACCCCGCCACGGGCGACCTGGTCTCCGGCGGCATTACCGAGCAGACGACCCGCGTGCTCGAAAACCTGAAGGCCGTACTCGGCGAAGCCGGTATCGACCTCACTCACGTCATCAAGACCACGGTCTTTCTCAAGGACATGAAAGACTTCGCCGCAATGAACGCCATCTACGCGCGCTACTTTGCTCCCGAAGGTGTTGTAGCCCCTGCACGTTCGACCGTGCAGGTAGCCGCGCTCCCCAAAGATGCGCTCGTAGAGATCGATTGCATAGCGAAAGAGTAGGCCTCGGCATAGGGTGAGTCATCCAAACTCTCTCGTAGCGTGCAAACGTTCTGCTGTGGCAAGAATCGGAAGGGCACGGTTTCAACCGTGCCGTAAGGATCGAGCTGAAGGCTCATACCGCTCTGCCGAAGGCGGGAGCGGAGGCGCAGCCGGAACGACCTGAATTGCTTTCCTTGATAGAGGCGAACGAGTTTGGCCATCGGCACGAATCTCCGCAGCGCAGTTGAGGCGGAATGTCTCTTAGCAGCCGGACCTTCGTGGAGATAGCTGCACCACGAAGGAAACACATGGGGTCACCCCCATGCGTCTTTGGGGATGTAAAAAGCAATTCAGGTCGTTCCGGCTGCGCCTTCACTCTAGGGCGTGTCATCTAATTGGTTATATGCCTGATTTGTTTGCAGATTTTAGATTGAAGGGATGAGTGTAAGGCGTTACGGATTGCGTGATGATCAGTGGGCACGGATGAAGGATGTTTTGCCTGGGCGAGACGGAGTGGTGGGTCGTCCTGCGATGAACAACCGTTTATTTGTGGAGGCGGTGCTGTACCGCTATCGCGCGGGGATTCCGTGGCGGGATCTTCCGGAGCGATTCGGTGATTTCCGGGCGGTACATACGCGGTTCAGCCGCTGGGCGGCTCGCGGGGTCTTGAAAGAGATCTTCGAGCATCTGGCCAAAGATGCCGACAACGAATACGCGATGATTGATTCGACCATTGTGCGCGCCCACCAGCATAGCGCAGGGGCGCGCAAAAAAGGGGCTGTTCGCAAGCCATCGGCCCCAGCAAGGGCGGGTTGAGCACCAAGATTCATACCACCGTTGATGCGCTCGGCAACCCGATTGGCTTTCATCTCACCGAAGGCCAGGCTTGCGAACTGGATGGAGCCGATGTGCTGCTGCCTCTGCTGGAAGCCAGGACGGTGATCGCCGACAAGGGCTTCGATGCCGACAAAAGGGTGCTGGAACCGTTGAAAGAAGCTGGGAAAAAGGCCATCATACCGCCTAGAGCCAATCGAAAAGTACAACGAGAATATGACAAGGAACTCTACAAAGCTAGACACCTGATCGAGAACTTCTTCGCCAAACTCAAGCTCTTCCGCTGCATCGCCACTCGCTACGACAAAACAGCTAAAAACTTCCTCGCTGCCATACACCTCGCCGCTACCACCATCTGGCTCAATTAGATGACACGCCCTAGCCTTCGGCAGAGCGGTACAGGCTTTTCTCCTGGCGTTTGTGGCATGGCTGAAGCCATGCCCTTCCGTTTCTTGCCACAGCAGAGCATTTGCATGCTACAAGCGAAATTTGATGACACACACTACGATTCAGCATCCAGCGTTTATTGTCTGGAGCTCGCGCTCAGCGACCCAAATTACGGCTTCACGTTCGCTGAGCCCAGAGTCCCTGTCGCCGCATCGCGCATGACAAATCGAATACTTGCCGTACCCATCGGAGTCAGGAAGGGGAAGGAGAACCCCACGCGGGAGGAGGGGCCGATCTGGTCGCTGGCCTCCAACCGCTCCTTCAACTCCGCGGCATGCTGGCCCAGTTCCTTGCCCTTGGCGGCATAGCAAACCTCGATCACTGTTACCTCGGCTAACCGGGAGCCATCTGGCTGGTCCGCAAAGTGCAGATCGTTGGCGTTCACCAGCAGCGTGTAGCCATTCTTGCCCGGCGTAGCGTCCACGTGCAGACCGCTGTAAACCAGAGTGGTCTTTGCCGCACTCAGCAGATCAAACTTCAAATCGGTGGACTGTTTCGCCTTGTTCGGCGCAACTGCTGCCACCGGCGCATCGCCGCCGAAGTAGCCCTCCCGCGTAATCACCCGCAGCGAAGGGTCCTTCATCGTCACGCGAATCCTGCGATAGGGACGGGTCGCACCGCTCGTGCTCGTCGGCGCATAGGCCAGCGTGTAGTACTCCGTGCCTTCCATCGAGACCTGCGCAATCTGCGACTCCAGATCGTTTCGGCCGCCGATCACACGACCGCCTGTTGCAGTAGCAAAGCTCTCGAAGGCCATGTTGTCGCCATACGATCCAGTGGCCCCGCCCATCGCTGTGGGATCGATCTGTTGCGCATTCCCCGGATCGGCCGCCGCCGTACCCTCCGGATCGATCGTGTACAGCGTCACGCGCGCCGCCAGCATACGATCGGTCACACGCTGAATCGCAGCCAGCACCCTGTCGTAATCTGACTGGCTCATATTGTTCAGGTCGCCGGCCTTGCCATACCCGGTGCCAACCCAGATGATGTTCTTTCGGCCTGGCACCCCGCGCACGCTCTCCGCAATCTGCGTCAGCGCCCCAAGGGTCTTTACCATGCCGTTGTCCGCTCCACCGTTGCCACCATTCAGGCTGTTCATCACGGTCGTAAAATCCAGGTCGCTCGTATGTTTCCGGATGCTCTCGAGCAGGTCGGCACGGCTCTGTGTGTAGTCGTGCAGCACAGCGATCTTCGTCGCACCCGCGGCCACAAACAGCGTCGGCACGGGCAAAACCTCCGGCTGCGCCTGGAGATACTTCTCCATCATCTGGCGTGCGTAAGCGAGATGATGAAAGGGTGTGTTCACCTCGTCGAACACCAGGATGTTCACCGGGGCATTGCCGATCTTCGGCAGGTCGGCGCTGCTGTTCACGACCAGCTTCGCCGCCGATCCCGGAGGCATCTCATGCCCCGACGGCGGATCGAAGTTGCGGATCGTCTGTGGCACCTTATCCTCGGTCACCGTGAACTGCGAGCGGTCGAGATTCGGAACAAAGTGTCCGGCCGAATCGATCACCACCACGTCCAACACCACCAGCCGCGAGGTAACGTGCAGCGTAGATTCCGGAGTCGGAGCCGCTTGCTCAGTCTGGCCCAGCATCGCCGGAGCCATAGCAGACAGCACAAATGTCAGAGGGAGAATCAAAACGGTGCGATGAGAGTAGTTGCGCATAGGTCCTGAGAATAAGCATTTGATTACATGCCTGTCTTGCAAATTTTCTAAAAGGAAGAGGCTCTCTGAAAGCACTCTCCAAGACACAACAGGCGGCGAGAAGATCTCGCCGCCTGTCTGCTTGTTGCGGGTTAAGGGTTAGAACAAGATGCGGCCACCTACCTGAAGGACGCGGTTGCCGAAGGTGCCGCCGCTGACAGCACCGTTGATCCTGCCGAATGATCCCGTAGCGGTCGGATTGCCGGGGCCTGGAGGGATACCCGAGCTTAGCGTGAGGGTTGGGTTGGGCAGGTTCGTGAGGTTGAAGACGTTCTCTGCCTCGCCGCGTAGCTGGAACTTCACGCGATCCGTGATCGAAAAGTCACGGAAGAGCGATGCGGCAACAGCACGGCGTCCAGGTCCATCCAACGCGTTCTGGCGAACCGTTCCATCGGAGTTGGCTGGGCCGGCTCCGTTCTGTGGGCAGGCGGGAATCCCATTCAGCGCCGCGTTTGCCACGCAGAACTGCGAATAATCAACCCACTGCTGCATCATCGCCGTGCGCGAATGGCCGTTATCTTTGACATGCGCACGCATGACGCCGGGCGCCAGATTCGGACGATCGTTCGTCACGCCATCGGCGTTATTGTCCGAGCCGGTGGTGATGTTGATAGGATTGCCACTCTGCAGCTGGATGATCGATGTGATCGTCCAGCCATTGACAATCTGGCGAACCACTTTGCTGGAGACACCGTACTGTGGCTTGTACACAAACGAGATGGCCACAACATGACGCTGATCGAAGTCCGACCGCTGACGGTCGAGGCGCTTGTTTCTTGGGTCCTCGGTTTCAGTGTTCGAGCTGTTGCCGGTATTGCCCGTGGTGTCCAGATCTTCACTCTGCAACGACTTCGACCAGACATAGAAGCCCTGGATAGAGAAACCATGCGTGACGCGCTGCTGAGCCGTAATCTGAAGGCCGTTATAGTTGGCGCCTTCCGAAGACTGGATCTGCGAGATGCTGGAAAGGATTGGATTAGCCGCAGACCCGCCGGCGTACGTCTTCTGGTTGAAGGGACGGCGGTTGTTCACGGTGCTGGTGGTGTTCGCGTACGAGCAGTTCAGGGTCACATCGGTGCACGAAGCCCCTGACGCTCCAGCGCCATTCAGGTTGAAGGTGGGGTAGTTGATATCCCATTCAATCGGCAGCTTGCGCGAGAGTGATGCCACGTAACTGCCCGAGAAGGCAAAGCTGCTGGTGAGCTGCTGCTGGAAGCCGAAGTTGATCTGATAGATCTCCGGCCAGCGGAAGTTCGGATCGATGGAGATCAGCGCCGCCGGTTTTACGACAAATTGCGGATTCTTGGAGTTATAGATAAAGGGAAAAGGCGAATGTCCCACTCCACCAGCGATACAGGTCGCATCACCGCCACAGAAATCCTTGGGATCGGAAGCGTACGGATCACTGATATGAATCACATTGTTGAAGGTAGGACGGCCAGAGAATGGCTCGCCGTTGGACGGATAGGTGAAGAGATTCCCACCCACCGAGCCATAGAAGATGCCCGCTGCAGCATGAATCACCGTGTGACCGCTCGGATAGGGCTGCCAGGCCAGACCAACGCGCGGCGAGACGTGATCATATCGTGTTGCGACGCCACCCGCCGGTACTCCCGGATCACCGGGAAGCAGAATGCCGAGAGGCAGAGAGGGCGCAACAGTGGACTGCTTGCCCGGAACGAATTGCATGGTCATGCGCTGCGTATCGGTCGGCGTCGTCTGGATGTCGTACCGGATGCCGAGGTTGATCGTCAGATTCGGCAGCGCGCGCCAGTCGTCCTGGAAGAACAGGCCATAGTTGAAGTAGTTCGCGTTGGCATACACCGGAACATCCTGCTCCATCGTATTCGGGGATCCGAAGAAGAAGTCGGTGATGGCAGCCGAAGAACGGTTCGCCGTGTTGGTATGGTTCGTGAAGCCGAAGACACCATAGTTGTTGAGAGTGGTCTGCTGGGCATCGTTTCGCGGTTGGCCTCACCACCGTAATAAAGCGTGTGCTTGCCGTGAGTACTGCTGACGACATCGCGAATAGCGTACACATTGCTACCCGTCACAGGTCCGGTGATGGCGTTGCCTGCAGTAAACCAGGCGCTGGGATTGAGTTGCGGCCGCGAGCAACCAGCCTGCGCCGGTATACCGCAGATCGTACCGGACGGGGTTTGCTCCGCGAAATTCGATCCGTAGTTCGCAAGACTTTCGGCCGGCGACGGTACACGGCCTCCGATGAGGCGGGTGTAATTCAACATCAACTGGTTCACCGTGTTGTTGCTGATCGTCCAGGTATGGGCGACGTTGGCATCGTGCTGCGCGAACGTGTAGTCATGGACCACCCAGCCCAGGATGTTGTTACCGGAGGGGTTCACGACAAAGTCGCCAGTCTCGTGGAAGTAGCTCATCGTCAGGCGCTGTCTCAGCGTCATCTGATAGTCGCCTTTGTAGAGCTCTTCGTCCGTCTTCTCGCGGAACGGGCTGAAGTCGCGGCGGGTATAGATGGTGTCAGAGGCCTGTGAGGGGTTAGGCGTTGGAATAAGCCCAGCCTTGAGGATAGCGGCTATGGAAGGATCGAAATCTGAGACAGGAACGATATTGCCAGGGTAAAAAGCAGGATCGGAACCCGTCTTGGAGCGATAGGGATTGCAGGCCCAGAACTTCGTCGAAGATTGCTCCGCGACCGTGCAGTTCGTCTGCCCTGCCGGGACGGCGGTCGTGGGAATGTTCTCTGAGAAGTTGCCGGCATCCATCGCCGCACTGGGTACAGTGGTCGTCAGGATGTTATCCGAGATGTAGCGGAACCCCGCGTAAGACCCGAAGAAAAAGAGCTTGTTCTTAATCACCGGACCACCCAGCACGAAACCGAAGCGCTGCTGATTGTAGGGTGTCTTCGATGACTGGAGGTGCGTTGTAGCGTTGAAGTTGCGATCGCGGTAGAACTCGAAGACCGAACCATGGAAGTCGTTGGAGCCCGACTTCGTCAGTACCGAAACCACACCGGCCGAGTTGCGGCCAAACTGCGCAGAGAAGTTGTTGGTGTCCACGCGGAACTGGCTGATCGCATCCGGGTTCGGCAGCGGGTTGCCCGTATTGCGAACACCGGTCATGTTCGAGCCGCCATCCAGGTAATACGCAACCTGGCCTACGCCCGAGTCTGTTGAACCGTTGATCTTGACGTGCTGCTCAGGGTAGCCAAGCGGGTTGATCACGCCGCCATTACCACCACTGCCCGCGGCGTTGTTGTTCTGAACACCCGGCGTTAAATCCAACAGCGTATAGACATTGCGATCGACCAGGGGAAGGTTGTCGATTTCGACGTTGTCGACTGTCCGGCCCAGTACGGAGTTACCCGTGTTCAGCAACGGGATGTCGGCTGTGACCTCTACCGTCTGCGAGGTGCCTCCCGCCTGCATGGAAAGATCCAGCTTTGCCTCTTCAGTAACAGTCAGCGTCAATCCCTCGCGATCGAGGGTCTTGAATCCGCTCGCCGAAACGGTCACCTTGTAAGGTCCGACCGGAAGGAAGTCGGCGCGATACTCTCCGGCATCGTTGGTCACAACCGTGCGGACAAACTGGGTGTCCGTCTGGGTGATCGTGACCGTTGCCTTAGGAAGAGCGGCACCGGTAGAGTCCGTAACCGTACCAAACAGAGTAGATGTAGACAACTGCGCTGAGGCCATCAGCGAAAGAGCAAACAGCATGAACATACAGCCGACAACACGAACGAACTTCGACATGGCAGGTCTCCTCAAAATGAAACATGAAACAAGGCACAACGACACCGCGTAATTCTCTACAAAAGCGGTTGACTGGAGCGAAAAACACACTACTCTGAATTTTGTGCAATGCGCAAGTGAAAAATTTATAGGGACAAAGCTTGTTATCCCGTTCCGCATGGGGCCCCAGCCGCAACCGCTAAGCCGAAGAGGTATCGCTCCATAGCACCCGAGTCAAACGTTTGTCTCCACACAAGACATCTATCTGTAACGAATGCGGAAAACCGCACTCGAATAAATTGGCACGCAACGCCGCTCAACGGAACGGCCCTGCCATTCCGTGCGACAGAATGCCGCTTGACCGTCTGGATCCAGCCGCAACCGTATTAGAAAAGCGCTTGACTAATGCTCGCAACACACTACTCTCGGCTCACGATGTTGCGCAAGAGAAAAATGAACAAAATAAATGGGCGTGTTTTTACTGGTACACAGGGAAAAGCAACAACCTTGCCGGAATCAAACTTAGAGGATTGCTCTTCCAGTCATTTCAGTTCCGATCGAGTGCTCCAACCCCGTGGAGGTCACGCGCAAAAGCGATCCAGGGCATGTGTCATACAACTACGATTTCAAGATGAAGATTGAGCCGTGCACATAGCTTGCTGTGGCTCGGATCGGAAGGGCCTGGCTTCAGCCAGGCCGTAAGAACTCGGCACTATCTCTTTCCTCTCTGCCGAAGGCCGGAGCGAAGGCGTAGCCGGAGCAACTGAATTGCTTTCCTCTATGCCACCGAGACTGTGCAGGGCTCACCAAGGCTGTATCCGTGGCTAGAGCGACTGGTTTCGCTACGACCAAAGAAGACAATTCAACCGTTGCGCCCTGCGGGCTCCACTCCGGCCTGCGGCAGCGAGGTACGCGGCTTCGACGCTGGGCTTGCGGCATGGCTGAAGCCATGCCCTTAACGAAATGGTGCCCCGGCAAACTGTTTGCAGAGTTCGACTTCGCCCCAGAAGAAGTGATAACAGGTCCTAAATCTAACGAACAGAAGTATCAAAGAAGATCCTTGTCCCTCTATCCTTCACACGAACCCGGCCGCTGGACCGTCCGACCTCCGGCAGCATCTAATAAGTGAAGAATGAAGAGCAGAGGAGAGACAACTATGCCTGAAACCACCATCACCGGCACGAAGCCTGCAAAGATCGAAAAGACCGACGCGGAGTGGCGCGCCATCCTCACCCCGGAGCAGTACCATGTCATGCGCGAGAAGGGCACCGAACGCCCCTTCACCGGCGTACTGACCAACAATCACGACGATGGCATGTACCATTGCGGTGCCTGCGACGCTCCCCTTTTCACGTCCGAAACCAAGTTCGACTCCGGCTGCGGCTGGCCGAGTTTCTATGCCCCCATCTCGTCGGACGCCGTCCAATCCCATGAAGACAACAGCTACGGCATGCGCCGCATTGAGATCACCTGCGCCACCTGCGGGGCTCACCTCGGCCACGTCTTCCCCGACGGCCCCAAACCTACCGGGCAGCGCTTCTGCATCAACTCAGCCTCGCTGGCGTTCGAGAAGAAGAGCTAAGAGCAGGAAACAGGAAACAGGAAACAGGAAACAAAAAGTAGCAAATAGCAAAAGCCCCGCCTACAGGCGGGGCTTTTTATTGGTCTTCAGAAGATTTCGGATTTCCGGGTATGGCAGTAGATGCAGCAATGCAAACAGTATCCACAAGGTCTACTGTTTGCTGTTTCCTACTTGCTGTTTCCTGCTTTTAGCCTTTTACGACTTTGCCGGTCTTGATGCAGCTGGTGCAGACCTTCACGCGCTTGGTCGCGCCGTTGGTAAGGGCCTTCACCGACTGAAGATTCGGGTTCCAGCGCCGACGGGTGACGTTGTGCGCGTGCGAGATGTTGTTACCGAACTGCGGGCCTTTGCCGCAAAGCTCACATACCTGTGCCATGACATTGCTCCAAACGAATCTTTTGCCCCAGAAGAGACTCCCATCAACAACCCACGCGCAATCTGGATTCCGGAAGATTTCTCCGGTGGTATCCTGCCCGTCTAGCGGAGGGTGGAGAGGAGTGGTAGGCACGAGCGGATTCGAACCGCTGACCTCTACCGTGTCAAGGTAGCGCTCTAACCAACTGAGCTACGCGCCTCTGGTGCGTCTATTCAGTGTATCCGCAACTCGTCAGGCCCGCAACCCGGTTTTAACCAAAAGCTACATTCCCTATGTCTTTTTAAGACAATCGCCTCATGCCTTCGGCGGAGCCACCGCGACCGGCTCCTGCACTCGCCGGATTACGATCCACGCATACTCCGCAGCCGAAACCGGTGCCAGCACAGCGATAGCCCAGAGCAGCAACCTCTTCAGATCGTGCAGCCCCGACTGCGGAATCACCTGGCAGGTCATCACCGTCAAGACCCCAAGGATCTGCACCACGGTGTTTATTTTGCCCAACAGGCTCGGGCGGAAGTCGCGCAGCGTATTGGTGGCGAACAGTAGCGTGGCAATCAACAAAATTCCCAGGTCGCGGCTGAAGACCAGTACCGTCACGTAGCGCGGAATCAGGCCCACATGCGTCAGCACCACAAAGAGCGTACTCAGCAAAAGCTTGTCGGCGATGGGGTCGAGATACTGACCGAGCGTAGTTCGCTGCTGCAGCCAGCGCGCCAGCAGACCGTCGAGCCCATCGCTCACTCCGGCCAACCACAGCAGCGCAAACGCCGCCCGCCAGTGGCCGTCGAGAATGGTGATGACCAGAAACGGCAGAACGAACAACCGCAGCATAGTCAGCAGGTTGGGCGTGGCACGGAATTGACGAAAAGCATTCACAAAGTTGTATCGAATAACGAATCTTAGCCTATCGCAGGACGGCGTGCAGATGTCGTCTCCCAGTGGCGCAGTCTTACACAACTAGCAACTCCGACCGCATTGGTCTTGCTTACGAACCTTCCGCGCCGTACACTGAGAATGGCCGAAATCTACGCGACATGCGTTCGATTCGCCTTTGCCGATCATGCTGAGACTGACCAAAAAAGCGGACTACGGATTGATAGCGCTCAAGTACCTTGCCGAGCAGTCCACCAATGGCGCGCAATCCGCCAAGGATATCGCGGAGGCTTATCACATCCCTCCGCAGCTTCTGGCCAAGATCCTGCAGACGCTGGCCAAGTCCGGTCTGCTGGTTTCGCACGCCGGAACCAACGGTGGTTACGCGCTTGCCCGCTCGGCCCACGACATCTCGGCCTTCGAGGTGATTCGCGCCATCGACGGCCCGCTTTTTATCACCAGCTGCATTACTATCCACGGAACCTGCGACCTGCACGGTACCTGCACCATCAAAGAACCGTTGCGTAAGGTTAACGACAGCATCAAGGAACTGCTCAGCGGCATCCGCGTCTCGGATCTGATTGAACCGATCGAGGACTCTCCTGCTGCGGCCCTGGCTGGCGGTCTAGTGAGCATCGCGCTCTAGTTTTACTCGTAGCCAGCTCATCCGCAGTTTAAAGCTGGCCGGAAACCATTTGTAATCAGCAACACTCAAGTTTAGGAGCGCACATCATGGCTGAAAGTATCGGAATTAACGTCACTCAATCGAACGAGCCCCTGCCCGCCGGCGTCAAGCTGCCCATCTATATGGATAACCACGCGACCACGCCGCTGGATCCGCGCGTGCTTGAGGCCATGATGCCCTACCTGACCGGCATCTTCGGCAACGCCGCCAGCCGCAACCACAGCTTCGGCTGGGAGGCTGAGTCCGCGACCGAGAAGGCTCGCGAACAGATCGCCAAGCTCATCGGCGCTACCGCCAAGGAGATCATCTTCACCTCCGGCGCGACCGAGTCGAACAACCTCGCCATCAAGGGCATCGCCGAGATGTACCGCGAGCGCGGCAACCACATCATCACCCAGGTCACCGAGCACAAGGCTGTGCTCGACACCTGCAAGCGCCTCGAGAAGTCCGGCTACCGGATCACCTACCTGCCCGCGCAGGCTGATGGGCTCATTGACATTGAAGACCTGAAGCGCGCCATGGACGACCAGACGATCCTCGTCTCGATCATGTATGCGAACAACGAGATCGGCGTCATCCAGCCGATCCGCGAGATCGGCAAGCTCTGCCACGAGAAGGGTGTGCTCTTCCACACCGATGCGGTCCAGGCCGTCGGCAAGATTCCCGTCAACGTGATCGCCGACAACATCGATGTGCTCTCTCTCTCCGGCCACAAGATCTACGGCCCGAAGGGTGTGGGCGCGCTGTACGTTCGCCGCCGCAATCCGCGTGTACAGATCTCCGAGCAGATCAACGGTGGCGGCCACGAACGCGGTATGCGTTCGGGCACGCTGAACGTTCCGGGCATCGTCGGTCTCGGCGCTGCTTGTGAGATCTGCCAGAACGAGATGGAAGCCGAAGCCGCCCGCGAGATCGAGCTCCGCGATTACCTTCGCGCAAAGCTGGAGAAGGCTCTCGACTACACGCAGGTTAACGGCAACATGGACCATCATCTGCCCGGCAACCTGAACATGAGCTTCGTCTACGTCGAGGGTGAATCCCTCCTGATGGGCATCAACGACATCGCTGTCTCCTCCGGTTCGGCCTGCACCTCGGCCACGCTGGAGCCCAGCTACGTTCTCAAGGCCCTCGGCCTTGGCGACGATGTGGCACACAGCTCCATCCGCTTCGGCCTCGGCCGCTTCAACACCAAGGCGGAAGTGGACTACGTTTCGGACAAGCTGATTGACGTTGTTTCGAAGCTCCGCGAGCTCTCGCCGCTGTACGAGATGGTCAAGGAAGGCATCGACCTCAGCAAGATCGAGTGGGCTGCGCACTAAGCTGTAGGCACTTTTCAAAAGCTACGAACACAAAAGAGCGGGCGCCTTACACAAGGCGTCTGCTCTTTTTTGCGCTCATTGTGCTTTGCCGGAGAGCGCGAAGCGCAAACCGTGACGCTTTAGCGTCGCGGGCCGGAGGGAGCCGTAGCCTTTTAGGCTACGGAATCAAGGGCCAAGCGAGAATCGGGCTTTAGCCCCGGGCCTTTTGCTCGCAGCCGAAAGAAGGCCCGGGCCTAAAGGCCACATGTTTGCTAAGCCTAAAATCAGGGGCCTGAAGGCCCCTGCTCCCTCCGTTTCGCGCTGTAAGAAAAAGGCCATCCTTCTTCAACAAACATTGATTCAGGACACTGGAAGCGCTTCTATTCAGACAAGTACAATCGGGTGGACATCCTCTGGAGACCGCATGGAAAAGAGAATCCTAAGCGATACGGGCCGTTTTCTTCGAGTCTCACTTGTATTGCTTGCCATGCTGGCAGCAACAGCGATCGTCGACCATTGCCTGCACGTAACGTTTCGATACTGGCTTATCGTCTCGGCTGCACCTATCGTGCTCGGAGGTTACACCATATTGTTCCTATTTAGTTTAGTAATGAAGATGAAGCCGTAGGTGCTGAAATTGCCCAAGAGCCTGTAATTTCGGCTAGGAACTATCCAAACCCCATTCATTCCTCGCGAATGAATGGGGTTTGTTTCTGCTTCTACTTTTGCTTTTCTTGTTGTCATTCCCGAAGGGAATCTGCTGTATCGATTTAGTGCGCGCCCTTTTCCTGCAGCAGCTTGATGACCTGGCGCTTGTCGTTCCTGATAGCCATCTGAAGAGGAGTACGACCGTGGTCGTCCTTGGCATTCACGTTGGCGCCTTTGGCCAGCAGGAGCTTCGTCACTTCTACATAGTTGCCGCCCCAGTCGTAGTTGGAATCATCATCCATAGCCGCCCGGAACAGCGCGGTCTGGCCTTCGTTGTCCACGGCCTCGATGTTCGCCCCCTTAGAGATCAATAGATTCACTGAATCAATGCGCTCCTCACTGACGGCATGCATCAGTGCTGTCTTCCCCTCCGAGTCCGCAGCGTCGATCTTGGCACCCTTCGCCAGAAGCATCGTCACGGCTTCGGTGTGATCTTCGAGAGCTGCGTAAATCAAGGCAGTGAAGCCGTTCCGATTTTTTGCTTCGACGTTTGCGCCTTTGCTCAAGAGCAGTTGCAGAATGTCGGTATTTACATAATTCAGAGCAGCCAGGTGAAGGGCTGTATCACCGCTTGTCGTCTTCGCCGTGGTATCGGCCTTTTTATCCAGCAATATTTTCACGATCGCGAGGCGATCCGCATACTCACTTCGGGGAATCTTCCCGTCTCCACCCACGGCCCAGTTGAGAGAAGTCCCTTTAGAGTTGGACTTAGCCTCAACATTAGCGCCCTTAGCCAACAGCACCCGTACGACATCAACTCTGGCGTGTTCGGTGGCCACCTTGAGTGGAGTCTGCTCGCTGTCATCCCGGCCTTCGATATCAGCTCCCTGCGCCAACAGCGTCTTCACGACCTCGGCATTGCCGTCATCCGAAGCCTGAATCAGTTGCCGATTCAGTTTGTCAGAGCCGGATTGCCCGATAGCCAAACCGCTTAGCGATAGGGCGACACATAAGATGGCTGCGAAGCGCATTTCCTTCATGCTTGTCTCCTGATGAACGATTGTCTTGTCGAGATTCTGCCCAGATTGGCAATTGCGCCGGGCAAGCGACGGTGTTCAATTTGAATACCGCGATTGATTTTATAAGGTGCGTCTGCTTTTCTTGTTGTCATCGAAGTCGAATGACAACAAGAAAAACATAGGGCTTCTGCTATACCCTTATCCGAACAACATGACTCTGAGCCTCCGCCTCGCGCTCGTCGCCCTGCTCTGTATGCTCGGCCTCGCTCGCCCCGCAGACGCCTACTCCGTACTGACCCATGAGCAACTGATCGATCTCACCTGGGACAGCTCCATCGTTCCACTGCTGCTCAGCCGCTATCCCACGCTGACGCCCGCGCAGATTGAGCATGCGCGCGCCTATGCCTACGGTGGCTGCGTCATCCAGGACATCGGCTACTACCCCTTCGGCGACGCCAACTTCTCCAACCTGACCCACTACGTCCGGTCGGGAGATTTCGTCGTCAACCTCTTCCGCAACGCCGGAAATGCCGATGAACTGGCCTTTGCCGTCGGCGCTCTCTCGCACTATATCGGCGACACCATCGGCCACTCCGAAGCCACCAATCGGGCTGTCCCTATCGAGTTCCCCACTCTCGGTCAGCGTTACGGCCTATCCGTGAACTACGCCCAGGGCAAGCATCAGCATGTACAGACCGAATTCGCCTTTGATATCAACGAGATCGCGCATCACCGCTTCGCTCCCCTGCCCTACCTGCGACACGTCGGTCTCGAGGTTCCCACCCGCCAACTCGCTCTCGCCTTCTACCAGACATATGGCCTGCGCGAAGACTTCACCGATCATCGCCGCAGCCGTATCAATGTCCGTGGTTATCGCTTCGCCGTGCGCGGCTTCATTCCACGCATCGCGTTTGCCGTAACCCTGCTGCACCGCAGACGCGAACCCTCGGACCTCACCACGGATCCCGACTTTCAGCGCCTTACCAACGAGCTTGCTGCTATCTCCCAGAAAAACCACTGGGACTCCTACCGTGGCAAGGCCGGAGTCGGCACCTACTGTCTCGCCGGCTTTCTCTTCATTCTGCCCAAGGTCGGGGCGCTGAAACTGGTTGCCGTCAAAGGCCCCACCCAGCAGACGGAGGCCGACTATATCCACTCGGTCATGCGTTCAGCCGACCAGCTCGACGCCCAACTGCGCCGCTTCACCCCTCCCCCTGCGACGAAACAGACCGCCACGCTCGCCGCCGCAGAGGATACCCACTCCGATCCCGCCCCCTCGCAGCCGCTCCCCGCCCTCTCCGGAGCGGAACAACAGGTCCCTCGCGGCTCTCACGATCCACACCATCCGCTGCTCAATCGCGATCTGGACACCGGCTATCCGGTCAGGCCCAGCGGCTATTCTCTGACCGACGCCACCTATGCCCGTCTGCTCCACAGCTTGGCGCTGCACCCTGCGAACGCCGTTCCTCCCGGTATCAAGGCCGATATTCTCCTCTACTACGCCGACCTAAGCCTGCCTTTTGCCACAAAAAATGATTCCGCTGCCTGGGCAATGGTTCAACAGGACCTCATCACCCTGAAAGCCATTCCAATCAACACCGAACCGCTGCCCTACCCCACCTACGGTACGGGCAACGAGGACACAATTCCCGCGCCAAACAGCCAGAGGGAATAATCAAGCCCTTCCGAACCCTCCAGCTTCGGAGTATCATCTAAGGAAACGAGGTAGATTCCCATGGCATATAGCGATAAGGTTGTTGATCACTACGAAAATCCCCGCAACGTCGGCACGCTCGACAAGAGCTCGACCGAGGTTGGCACCGGCCTGGTCGGCGCCCCTGAGTGCGGCGACGTCATGCGCCTCCAGATCAAGGTGAATCCCGAGACCCAGGTCATCGAGGATGCCAAGTTCAAGACCTTCGGCTGCGGCTCGGCGATTGCTTCCAGCTCGCTCGCTACCGAATGGGTCAAAGGCAAGACCGTTGCCGAGGCTCTGACGATCTCGAACACCGACATCGTGAAGGAGCTCGCGCTTCCTCCGGTCAAGATTCACTGCTCGGTTCTGGCGGAAGACGCCATCCGCGCCGCGATCGGCGACTGGAAGAAAAAGAACGGCGTTGCCGAAGAAGCTGGCGTCGCAGTCGCGGCTCACTAAGCGCAAACCAATACTCGTGGGCCGGCGGACAGCATCACCGCCGGCCTTTGTTTTTCTTTCTGTCATTCCCGTAGGGAATCTGCTTCCCTACGGCCAAAACACTCATCGAATAAACGTATGTCTACCGTCTCCATCAGTTCGACGACCAGCCAGGCCATGAGCGCTCCCGTGCCCGCGGCTCCCAAAGACCCTCTTGCAGGCATGACGCTGCTCATCGCCGAAGGCCAGACCTCTCGCGCGAAGGCCGCCATTGAGATTACGAAGAACGCGCTCAAGCGCATCCGCGTCGCCATGGCCAAGGAAGGCATCTCGCCCGACCAGGGCGGTCTGCGCCTGGGCGTTCAGGGCGGCGGCTGCTCGGGTCTGAGCTACAACATCCGCTTCGACACCCAGCCCCGCGAGCGTGATCGTACCTTCGTCTTCGGAGCAGGCATCGAGACCCCCAACGACCCCAGCGGCGCAAAGCCTGTTCGTCTCTTCGTCGATCCGAAGAGCTACCTATATCTTGCGGGCATGGTGCTGGACTTCGAAGAGACGCTGATGCGTCAGGGCTTCAACTTCATCAACCCCAACTCCACCAAGAGCTGCGGGTGTGGGTCTAGTTTTTCGGCGTAAACCTCAACGATTTGACATGATCCGTCCCTTACGGAGATAACCCGTGTGAGGACAAACTATGAAGTATAGAGAAATCGTCAAACTCATTGAGCAGGACGGTTGGCGACTTGTTCATACTGTCGGCAGCCACCAGCAATACAAACATCCATCCAAATCTGGTCGCGTCACGATAGCGGGTAAGCCTGGAAAAGACGTGCCAGAGGGGACTCGAAAGAGTATTCTGAGGCAAGCAGGCTTGGAGTAATTGATGCGTGAATATCTAGTTATCTTCGAACGAGCAGCAGATGGTGGATGGGGAGCCTATGCCCCCGATCTCCCTGGCCTCGGAGTTGTCGGCGATACCCGCGAAGAAGCCGATACCCTCATCCGCGAAGGCATTGCTCTCCATATTGCAGGCCTCCACGAAGACGGCTTGCCTATTCCTGAACCCGTGACAACGGCAGAACGCATCGCCATCGCCGCGTAGCCTACTGCACCGGTGCCGAAGCACTCACAATCTTGTCCGTCGCCTTCAGGTGATACATCTCCGACAGCATCTGCTTGTAAACCGTCATCGGCGGAAGAAACACCTTGGCCCGTCGCGCGTCCAGTGTCCCCGGATCTTCGACGCCATACATCGCCATCGCTCCGTCCACAAACTTGAACTGCGACCCATAGCGCTGCAGCTTCCCCTCCGACACCAGCTCTTTGTCGATGACCAGTGCCAGCGTGGAGCCATCGATCTTGCCGGCATCCGCGAGCTGCTCCAACTGCGGCAGCAACGAAAGCTGCCACGCATGGTCGGCCGAGTGCGTCAGGATATACATCGCTCCGTTCGACGCCTTGATGCCTACCAGCCCAATCGTCGGCCAGCCCTGTTTGGCGACGATCTCCTTCAACTCCGTCGTCAGCCCTGCGTCGATCTCCGCGAGATTGGTAGCGATCTCCAGCTTCTCTTTGTTCTTCGGCTGACCGTCCTTCACGCCGCGCGCCTCCTGGTCGCGATCAAGCATAGCCAGTAGCCGGTCCCGCAGTTCAGCATCTGTCCCGGGGCCATTGCGTTGGATCAACTCTTCGTGCCGCCGCGCAAGATCCGCCATCCACGCGGGTTCGGCATCGGACTTCGCTGCTGCTGGCTTCTGCAGAGCCAGCGCGGAAGGAACAAACAACGAGAGAGAAAGCAGCAACACAATCGATCGGGTCATAAATAGCAGTCTACGATTCTCCGCTTCGCGCTGGCTTGCAAAAACATCTAATCTAAAGAAACAAGACGAGATTCTAGAGAGAACAAGTCGAGATTTGGAAGACCCGATGAGCCACGAAGCCTCCCCCAGCTACTTCACCCAGTTCGAACTCCCGCAGCATCTCCACATCGATCTCCCCACGCTGGAGAAGGCCTTCTACGCACAGTCGCGCAGGCTGCATCCTGATCGCTTCGCCGCCAAACCACAGGCCGAGCAGGATGCCGCGCTCGCCGCCTCTTCACGCTTGAACGACGCCTACCGCACCCTGCGCGACCCCATCGCGCGGACTGAGTATCTGCTCGCGCTCGAAGGCATCCAGTTGGAAGAGCAGTCACGCGCGGCCACCGATGCAGCCAAGGCTGCGGGCACGGAGAAGAAGCAGGTCGCCCCGCCCGATCTGCTCGAAGAGGCCTTCGAGTTGAACATGCAGCTCGAAGAGATGCGCATCGCCAAGAAGATGGGTGAAGACGATCCCCAGACTCGCCGCGATCTTGAACAGGCGCAGCAGCACTTCACCGCCATGTTGAGCGAGTCGCAGCAGCAGCTCGAAGCCCTGTGGTCGAAGTGGGACGCCGCCGTGGATGCCAACGACGCAACCGCAAAAGATTCGGCCAAGCAAGCGCTGGTCGCACTACTCAATCGCCGCAGCTACATCCGCAACCTTGTGCGGGATGTCAACGAAGCTCTCGAATCCTAAGGACTCAGGAACACACAGGAAAAAACCATGCCACTCGTACGAATCTCCGTCTCCGATACCGTCTCCACCGATCGTCGTAAACAGATCGCCGATGCGATCTACGATTCCATGCGCGCTACGCTCAACATCCCGGAAGGCGACCGCTTCATAGTCCTGACCGCGCATAGCCAGGATGAGTTAATCGGCGACCCGCACTTCATGAAGATGCAGCGCACCAGCGACTTCCTCATCGTGCATGTGACGCTTCGCCAGGGCCGCTCGACTGAGATCAAGCAGGCGTTCTACAGCAAGACGGCCCAGCTCCTTCAAGAACGGGCGAACGTCGCCCCAGACGACGTCATGATCGTGTTGAGCGAGAACAGCATGGACGACTGGTCGTTCGGCCGTGGCGAAGCTCAATTCGTCCTGAGCGCACAGGCATCTGCTCCAACCAAATAGTTTGAAAAGCTCCGACCGTTACCAGCGAAGTTCCCTCACGTTCTTCGCTGGTTTTTGAACCGTTCGCTCTGCTATCAAGCAGGGATGAGCCCTTGCCGCAAACTATTGTGCTTTGTCATCGTCCTGCTCTCCTTCGGCAGGCTGCACGCACAGATGAACCCCGACTGGATCACGCCTGTCGCGCCCTTCCGCATCGCGGACAACCTGTACTATGTCGGAAGCCGGGACCTGGCGTCGTATCTCGTTGTCACTCCTGCGGGCGACATCCTGATCAACTCCAATCTGCAGTCTTCCGTGCCGCAGATTCGGCACAGCGTCGAGCGGCTTGGGTTTCGCTTCTCCGACATCAAGATCCTGCTCATCAGCCACGCTCACTCCGATCACGCTGGGGGAAGCGCGGCCATCCTGAAGCAGACCGGCGCGAAGTATATGGTGATGGACGCCGACGTGCCGACCATCCAGGACGGCGGCCGCAGCGACTTCGCCTACGGAGGCAGGCAGCTTATGCCGCCTGCCCACGTTGACCGCGTGCTGCGCGACGGAGACGAGGTCAAACTCGGCGGCAGCGTGCTCGTGGCGCACAAGACCGCAGGCCACACACGCGGCTGCACCACCTGGACGATGCGCGTTCGGGACAACGGCAAGCCGCGCGATGTGGTGATCGTGGGCAGCTGGAATGTGCTTTCGGAGTACCGGCTCGTAGCGACGGCAACACGTCCGGCCTCGTATCCCGGCATCGCCCAGGACTTCGCACATGGTTTCGAGGTTCTGCATTCGCTGCCCTGCGACATCTTTCTCGGCGCGCATGGAGGCTACTTTGAAATGAAGGAGAAGCTGTCGCGAATGGCGACGGAAGGCTCCGCCGTGTGGCTCGATCCCGAGGGGTATAAGCGTGCCGTGGCAGAACACCAGAAGGAGTTTGAAGATAAGTTGGCGAAGCAGCGGCACGAGGGAACTTCTGCACGTTAGGGCGTTCATTGGACTGCGCGTAGCGCGCTCCGTGACGCTTCAGCGTCGCGGACACGGAGGGAGCCGTAGCCTTTAGGCTACGGAATAAGAGCCAGGCGAGAGTTGGGCTTTAGCCCCGGGCCTTTTGTCCGCAGCCGAAAGAAGGCCCGGGCCTAAAGGCCACATTTTGCTAGGCCTAAATTCCGTAGCCTAAAGGCTACGGCTCCCTCCGAATCCCCGATGCCAAAGCATCGGGGAACGCGCTTCGCGCCATTGGAGAACATGTCCTAGACACGGATTACTTTTCCAATCTCTCCAGATGATGCAAATCGTGCCCAGCCATAATCTGCAAGATGTTCCAAAGCGTCTCTTCACCGCGCTCGGGATGGGTCACAGGACGCTGCTTATCGGCCTCGCTCAACGCCCCGACGAACGCCACATTCCAGGCCCGCAACGCCTCAAAGCAGGCTCTTGCCTGCGCCAGCGAGTACGCTGCATAAACACGTGACCAGGCCTCCTGATCGAAGGGCTGAATCGCCGGATGCTCTTCGGCCAGGGCCTGCCGCAGTCGCCAACCCCAGGCGATCTCACAGTCAGCCAGATGCGCGACGATCTCACGCACACTCCATTTGCCCAGCGCGGGTTGTGCCTCGATCTCCTCAGGTGTCAAAGCCTCCAGCACGCGTGCTAACCGTAGTGGCGTCTCGGCAATGACCTGCTGCGGATCGCGCGATCCAAGTGCCTCTGCGTACGGAAGGCCGCTCATGCCTGCACCGCCCAGGGATTATAGCTACCCACCCACCAAACATGGTCTTCGAGGTCACGGCAAGCGAAGGCTTTGCCACCGTATTCCGGTGAGGACAACTCCTGCACAATCTCCGCACCGGCCTTCTTGACCGAAGCATAGACCGCATCGCAATCCTCAACGATCAGGCAGAGCCCCGCCGTCTCGCGGCCGCCGATCTCGTCCGGTTGTACCATCACGCGACTGAACTCGCCGTGGTTCTGGATGGAGCCCAACATCAACATGCCGAGCCCGTGCGTAAGCTGTGCATGCATCACCGTGCCGTCCGGGCCTTCGTACACAGCCTGTTTGTGAAAGCCGAAGACCCGCACCAGCCAGTCGATAGCCGCATGCGCATCGCGATACCGCAAGCTCGGAATAATTGTCGATCCCGTAAGATTCTGCTGTAGTGACATGACCTTTGCCTCTGACCTGCATCATCGCGCCATCACAGCGCATCTGTACAGTGGAAAGCAATTGCCAGGAGAGAATTTAATGAACGCTGCCGTCGTCCACGCCTTCAATGCTCCTCCCCGTTACACGACCTTCGCCGACCCAGTTGCAGCAGAAGGCGAAAAACTTGTCACAGTAACCGCAGCCGCGCTGCACCCCATCGTGAAGTCGCTGGCCAACGGCACGCACTATGGCAGCACCGGCGAACTGCCGTTTATTCCCGGCGTCGATGGCGTCGGGCGACTGGAAGATGGAACACGCGTCTTCTTCGGCGTGGCGCGAAGCCCCTTCGGCACCTTTGCCGAACGCACTCTGGCCCCAAGCTGGATGTGCCTGCCATTGCCTGAGGGATTGGACGATGCGACCACTGCAGGAATCGCTAACCCCGCCATGTCCTCCTGGGCCGCACTCACGGTACGAGCCAAGTTCGTGGCCGGTGAAAGCGTTCTGATTCTGGGCGCGACAGGCGTCTCCGGGCAGCTTTCCATACAGATTGCCAAACGTCTCGGCGCGAGGCGCGTCATCGCTGCGGGACGTAACCCGGAAGCTTTAGCGAAGCTCAAAGAGTTTGGCGCAGATGCAGTGATCTCTCTCGAACAAGAGCCCGAGGCCCTGGTAGCCGCGTTCCGCGCTGAGTTCGATCAAGGCATCGATGTCGTGCTCGATTATCTCTGGGGCGCTCCCGCCGAGGCCGCGCTTCAGGCCATCGCGAAGAAAGGGCTGAAGACCACCTCGACGCGCGTGCGTTTCGTCCAGATCGGATCGAGCGCCGGAGCCAATATCTCCCTGCCTGCGGCCACTCTGCGCAGCTCCGGACTGGAGCTTCTCGGCAGCGGCTTCGGCAGTGCGTCGCTCAGCCAGCTCAGCCAGGCCATTGCGGAGTTCTTTCAAGCTGCTGCAAAAAAACCCTTCGCATTCAGTATCAAAACCGTGCCTCTGAGCGAGGTCGAAGCTCTCTGGAACGAAAAAGAACAAGACACGCGCCTGGTATTTGTACCGTAATTTTGCAAGTCTCCAGCACGATATAGGACAAACTCCGTCCGCGATGTAAGACAATAGTCATTGGCGCTTCTGTCTCGCGACAGCGCCCATGAAAGAGGATTTTCGTGTCAGAACAGCAACAAGCTCAGCAGCGCGTCGTCGGCATAGATCTCGGCACCACCAACTCGCTCATCGCCTTCATGCAGGGTGACACGCCGGCCGTCATTCCCGGAGAAGACGGCTCGCCGATCGTTCCCTCGGTCGTCGCGTTCGATCAGGATACGGCCCAGGGATTTTCGGTCGGCAACGCCGCGCGTAATGTCCTTCTGACCAACTCGGCAAACGCTATCTACTCCGTCAAACGGCTGATGGGCCGTGATCTCGCCGATGTCGAACCCGAGTTGAAGCTCTTTCCCTTCCAGCTTGCCGAAGGGCTCAAGGCAGGCGAGGTGCTAAAGCTCAACATCGGCGGCCTCACCCTCACCCCGCCCGAGGTCTCCGCTTATATCCTCTTACAGCTCAAGAAAAATGCGGAGCGCTTCTTCGGCGCTGAAGTGACCAAAGCCGTCATCACCGTGCCCGCGTACTTCAACGACGCACAGCGCCAGGCTACCAAGGATGCAGGCCGCATCGCCGGACTCGAAGTCCTGCGACTGGTCAACGAGCCGACAGCCGCCGCACTGGCCTACGGTCTCGACAAGAAGCGCGACGGCATCATTGCTGTCTACGACTTCGGCGGCGGCACCTTCGACATCTCCATCCTCAAGCTGCACGAGGGCATCTTCGAGGTCATCGCGACGGGCGGTGATACGCACCTTGGCGGCGACGACATCGACAACCTGCTCACCGCCGTCGCGCTCGACGACATCAAGGGCGACCTCGGTCTCGACATCAGCACGAATCCCGAAGCGATCCAGGCGCTGCGCAAGGCCGTGATCGATGCGAAGATCGCGCTGTCATCCGCAGACTCCACGCGTCTTATCCTTGAGCTCCCAGACGGCAAACAGTACCTCCGCGAGATCACCCGTACCCAGTACGAGCAGCTCATTGCGGGCGTCATCGAGCGCACTGCCGGCCCCTGTAAACAGGCCCTGAAGGACGCAGGACTCACCGCGGCTCAGATCGACGAAGTCGTCATGGTCGGGGGCTCCACGCGCATCCCCGCGGTTCGCACGCTGGTCACCGGGCTGTTCGATCTGGAAGCCCGCGGCAAGAAGCTGCACACTGAGCTCAACCCCGACGAAGTGGTCGCACTCGGCGCAGCCGTGCAGGCGCAGATTCTCTCCGGCTCGGAGAACGCCGCGACCAACGACCTGCTGCTGCTGGATGTGACACCGCTCTCCCTGGGCATCGAAGCCCTCGGCGGCGTGGTGGCCAAGATCATTCAGCGCAACTCGACGATCCCCGCCAGCGCCACCGAGCACTTCACCACCGGCGTCGACGGCCAGACCAACGTCGCGATTCACGTCCTGCAGGGCGAACGCGAGCTGGCGAAGGACTGCCGCTCGCTGGCCCGCTTCGACCTCAAGAACATTCCTCCCATGGTCGCCGGCCTGCCGCGCATCGAAGTCAAATTCCTCATCGACGCCAATGGCATCCTCCACGTCAGCGCACGCGAACAGCGCAGCGGACAGGAGGCCCAGGTCGAGGTAAAGCCCACCTACGGACTCACCGACGAGCAGGTAGAGACCATGATCCTCGACTCCTTCGATAACGCCGAAGAGGACATCACCGCACGCCAGGTGATCGAAGCGAAGAACGAGGCGGAGACGATCCTCGCCGCCGTCGAAAAGGGTGAAAAATCCGCCGCATGGCAGCAGCTCACCTCGCTCGAACACGAGGAGATCAAGGCCGCCGCTCTCGAACTCAAGGCCTCCATCACCGGCGGCGACTATAAGGTCATCCGCAACGCGATCGAGCATCTCGACAAGAAGACACGCCGTTTCGCCGAGATCATGATGGACACCGCCGTCACCGGCGCGCTCGGCGGCAAAACAATGCAGGCCGCAGGCGAAGGCCTCGGCACCGCACCCAACGCACCGCATGCCTTCGCCAAGGCTGAAGTGGAAGATTCGAAGCCCGGAAACGAGATCGAAGCGGCCGAGAACGATCCCGAGACGCCAGGCGAATCGACAGAAGACTAAAATAGAGGAAGACATGTCAGAGCACGCACAAAACCCGCTTCCTGAAGTAGACCTCTCCAAGCCACCCGCGGAGAACCTCGTCCGCGTGACCTTCCAACCAGAAAACAAGACCGTCGAGTTCCCCTTCGGCTCGCTGCCCTACGACGGCCACGGCCAGCCGATGAGCTTTCTCGACGTAGCCGAAAACTATGGCATCTTCCTCGACCACGCCTGCGGCGGAGTCTCCGCCTGCACGACCTGCCACATCTTCCTGAAGGAAGGCGAAAAGGGCGTCTCCGAGGCTGAAGATCTTGAACTCGACCGCCTGGACCTGGCTCCCGGCCTGCAGCTGAACTCCCGGCTCGGCTGCCAGTGCGTCATCGAAAAACCCGGCACCTACGTTGCCGAAATCCCTGCATGGAATAAGAACTACGTGCAGGAAGGCAAGCCCGCTGCTGTCGTGAAGTCGTAACTTACGTACGAAGCTTGGCGTTTGGGTTTAGGTAGTGTCTGACGAATGGGAAATAGCGGTTTTTGTCTTTGCTTCTGAGACAGATCCGGGCTTTAGCCCGGACATTCAAGATAGCCAATAAAGGGGCTTCAGCCCCTGGGATAGGCTCTCCTCTCCGCAGGCAGAGATGCCAGGAGATAGGAAGGCTTATCCCAAGGGCTAAAGCCCGGGCCTATCTCAGAGACAACAGCAAAAACGTAGTCCTCGATTCGTCAGACACTACCCAGGCCTATCGCTACAGGCCTATCGCAGATACGAAACAACCACAACCGGCTCATCGAAGAGCTGCGGGATCACCACCGCCGACCGCTTCTTGCTGTCAGGAATTAAGATCAGCGTCTGCTCTCGTTTATCACGCAACACAGTCAACGCAATCGGGCGACCTTTGCTGAGATGCAGATGCTTGGCCCATGCGGCTGTCGAGATCATGGCAACGCTGTCCGCGCGCAAAACAACATCTCCCGCGCGCAAACCCGCCACCGCAGCCGGGCTGTTGGGCTCGACCGTGTGAACCAGCAGGCCTACGCCATGCGGAGCCCCAAAGAATCCCGCAAGCTGCGGCTCCATCGCCTCCAACGCAACCCCGGTGTACGGCCCGATGTGCAGCATGCTGCCAATGAAGCCCTGGGTATGAGCTGACCGGGGAGCGGAATCGGCCGTATTGCCATCCACGCTGCTATCGACCGTATCGTCTGTCGGCGCATCCGACGCTATCATGTGCTCCTGCCAGGCGCGGCGGGCGACCTCATCGCGATCAGCCAGCTGCACGATCAGCGAGACAGGATGTCCCTCGCGCACGACCGATAGCCCTATCGCCGTCCCCGCGCCGGCATCGCGAATGATACGCCGCAGAACCTCTGCTCCCTCGATAGGCTGACCGTTGATCTGCACGACGATGTCATGCGGCTGCAACCCCGCCTTGCCCGCAGGCCCATCGTGATCGACCAGGATGATCTCGGCACCGCGTCCCTTTTGCAGATGCAGCGCTGCAACCTGATCGTCGGTGATGTCATGAAAGCCGACTCCAAGATATCCGGCAACATGTTCATGCCCCCCGACGGTACCGCGCAGTTGCTGCGAGGTGAGCGCCAGCAAACGGGGTGCGACTGTGAAGGTCAGCGTGAGAGCAAGCAGGCAGGAGAGCGCTCCACCCCGCCGCGAAAACACAAAGGGTTGTCCCCCTCGATTCTGTGGAGAGAGGCTCAGTCGCACAAGCTCGAGTTGTAGCGATTCTGGCATTACTGGATATCTGCCGCACCTTGTAGAGCCTGGAACGACGCAGTACGAATAGCCGGATTAGCATCCTGCGACGAAACGGTGCGCAGCACCTGCCGCACGCTGGAGTCTCCCTGCACCGGCTCCAGCATCGAGACGGCCTGTGTCCGGACGTCAGCGCTCTTGTCATGCATCAGCGCTCCCAGTACGGCATCGCGAACATGTTCGTCCTGGGCCACATAGGGCTGCAATCCAGCCAATGCCTTGAGCCGGACTTCCGGGCTCTTGTCGTTACGCAGCGAAGCCAGCAACGCCGTGCGAATGCCGGTGGCTCCCTCACTTGTACCGTCCGCGTCGCAGCGATGGCCAGCCGCGCACTCGCTGGCCAGCAACGCCACCGAGTTGGCATGAACATCGTTGCTGGTCGCGAGCTTGGTGCCAAGCATCAGCAACTGGCGAATCTGCGGGTCGTCGAGCGATCCCTGCACAGTCTCCGGCACCAGCCGGTTGTAGTTCACCTGCACCAGGTCGGAGTTGGGCGTCTGCACGATGCCCGAAACGCTCGCAATCGCTCCGTTGGTCGAGTTCGAAAGAATGACCGGCGTCGGCAGCTTGGGCGCATGGGCCACTTGGTAGCGCGCGATAAAGTTGCCGCCCAGAAAGCCCGCTCCGAGCAGAAGCGTGGTGAGCGCGGGCGCTCCCTGCACGTAGCCCAGCCAGCGGAAGGCGCTGCCGAAGAAGCTTTGCGAGAGCGAGCGGGCCGGCATGGCGTCGAGCGCCTCATCCAGCCTCATGCGCGAGGCGGCCAGAAGGTTCGGCGAGGGCTCCTGCATGGGTGTCAGCGCGAGTTCCTCGTTCAGGGCCAGCAGGGCCTTCCACTCGCGGCGACAGTCTTCGCATCCTGCGATGTGCTGTTCCAGCGGAAACTGCAACTCGTCCGGAAGCTCGCCATACTGCGCGAGGATGATGTTCTGTTGTGCGTTTTCACACGTCATGTTTGCGTACCTCTAACCAGCCTCTGAGTGGTATTGCCTTTGCTGCATGCGGCTCTACGGCCACTGATTTATTGCCAATTCACGATCTGACGACGAGCCCGTACTTCCAATCCCTGCTCTTACTTCTACTTCTTATCGAACATCCGCGAGCCGTGCCCGCAACTTCCTTGTTGCCCGGAAGAGCGTGTTCTTCGCCGTCTCTTCCGTCGTGGAGAGCATCTCGCCGATGGTGCGCAGCTTGAGCCCCTGGTAGTGCTTCAACTCGAAGACCGTACGCTCACGCGGTGTCAACTCTGCCAGTGCGCTCTGAATGGCCTCGTTCATGCCCTTACGCTCCAGCTCGCGGGCCGGGTTGGCCATCGCACGGCCATCCTGCAGATTAGCCAGCAGGTCGATCTCATCGCCCGAGCTATCCAGCACGGTCGACGGGTCTTCGCGGCGGCTCTTGCGGCGGCGAAGCTGGTCCAGGCACAGGTTCGTGACGATGCGGTACAGCCACGTATAGAACGAGCACTCGAAACGGAAGTTCGACAGGTGGCGATATGCCTTGATGAACGCGTCCTGGTGAACATCCTGTGCATCTTGCTCATTACCAAGCACATGCAGCGCGAGACGAAGCACGCTGCGGTCATAACGGCGGACGAGCGTATCGAAGGCCGCGCGATCGCCCTTCTGGGCCGCACGGATCAATTCGTCGTCTTCAGCGCGCTGCTGCTGCCGTGCCTCAAGTTGCTCGGTGGACAGTTTGGCACGCGTACCGGGTTGTGCGGCGGCTTTCGGCATACCTGCCGCTGATTTTACCTCTGCAGCGCTACCTGGTGCCTGCTGCAGGCCGAGGGCGAAGGGACTGGGACGACGGCGGCTGGTCTCGCCGGGAAGGACGATCGCCTCTACTACGCTCATGCTTGTCTGACTCCGGAGTCAGGTGACTACACCTCGATAGACGATTTCACCCGATCAAAGGTAAGCAGAGCGTCGAGAAATTCAACTTTCTAGTCTTCGCGATTATCATCACTTCACCGATGAGTCCCACTGATATTCAAAAGTTCGCATTGCAATGGTCTTCCTTAGCCCTTGCCGGTGTCTCGGCCATAGTCGCTGCCGTTTCGGCAGGCATAGCAATTCGTACTTATCAGAAAAACACCCGTACTAAAGAGGCAGAGTTCATCTCCCAACTTCATCGCTCTTTCTTCGTAGACGAAACATACAAAAAGATTCGCAATGCCCTCGATGACGACAAGAAGTCCGCATCCTCAAAAATTGACCGGCTTGTCTCGTCGGAATCAGGAGAGTTTACGGACTTTCTAAATTTCTTCGAATTAGCGGCCTACTTTGAGAGCTGCGGTACTCTGTCAGCAGAAGCCGTTGAGGCAATGCTTGGCTACTACCTGAACCTGCTAGAAGAAAATCGGCTATTGCGAGACTATGTTAAGAATCCGCACAAAGGATTCGAGTACCTCGATAAACTTCTTAGTAAGAGGCGCAAGGCGCATTGAAGGGAGTGAAAGCATGGCAGAACGACTGTTCGTCTACGGCACGCTGCACCCTAATCGTGCGCCAAAAGAAATCGCCGATATTGTGAGCCACTTTCGCCATGTCGGCCATGGAACCATTCGGGGAGTTCGTTACGAACTCGCCGATTATCCTGCCGTGGTCCTCACATCCCGCAATACTGAAGAGATTTCTGGTGAAATTTTCACTTTACCTTCTGATAACACCGCATTGAGGCGTCTGGACGAATACGAAGAGTACCAGCCAGAGGATCCTGAACACAGCCTCTTTCGACGCCTGAAAACTTCCGTCACATTGGATGACGGCACGCAGCAGGAGTGCTGGGTCTACGTGTATAACGGCCCCATACCGAAAACTCGAGTTCGCAGCCGCATAGCCGCATAGGACGCCCGAATATCTCCGGGGGCATTTACACTTGTCTCAATGCCTTCGCTTTTCCCCGAACCGTCCGAGCCGCGCGTTGTTGAATCGCCGAAGAACACCGCCTCCTGGATCTCTGCACACTGCGACGGAGGTGCCCGCGGCAACCCCGGCCCCGCTGGCTATGGAGCCCTCATCCAGGATGAGGCGGGTCTGGTTCTGGCCGAACTCAGCGAATTCCTCGGCCTCCGCACCAACAACTACGCCGAATACTCCGGTCTGCTCGGCTGCCTCCAATGGGCACTCGACAACGGCTACAAGAATCTCCGCGTCGTCTCCGACTCCGAGCTGATGGTCAAACAGATCCAGGGCAAGTACAAGGTGAACTCGCCCGACCTGCGCCCCCTCTGGGAAGAGGCCCGCCGCCGTATCGCGCAACTCGACGGCTTCCAGATCAGCCACGCCCTGCGCCACAAGAACAAGGACGCCGACCGCCTGGCCAACGAAGCGATGGACCGCGGCATGAAGCGTCCGCGCGCCGCCGGTGAAGCAGCCCCAACTCCGCGCGCAACACCCTACCCTTCAAAATCGACCGCACCATCCCAACCGTCCAGCCTTGGAGGGGTACAAGAATCCCCCGGAGTGGCTTCGCCGGCCAGCGCTTCGCAAAAACCTCCGGCAGGAATGCTTCGCGGCTTTACCCGCGACGGGGTAGTGCATCTGCTCGGAAGCGCGAGTCTGCCCGACGGCATCTTCGTAAAGATTGTCCCCGAATAACCCCTTTTAACCACAAGGGCCCCTCCAGCATCTAATCTGAAACGATGCTGGTACGCTGCTCCATCGGAAATTTGTCGTTGGTCGCTTTTACGCTGGTGGCCGCGTTGTATTCCCCGCAGAATCTTCAGGCACAGGCCTCACAGCCTCAGGCACAGCAGGCGGTTGAAGCTGCTGTGCAGTCCGAACTGTCCGCCGCTCGCACCGATAAGAGCCTCTGGATCTATCGAGGCCACGATGTGACCCCCGGCAAAGACGTCACCTATCAGGCTGTCCAGACACCCGACGGCGAGTTGAAGCGCATCGTGGAACGGTGGGGCCGGCCCCTGGATGCTGCAGCCAGCGATGAGGAGATGAGCCGTATCTCTGAGTACGCCAACGATCGCTCCGCCCAGGCCAAACAGCGCAAAGAAGATGCGCACGACGACGAACAGGCCTCTTCCATGCTGAAGATGCTCCCCAAAGCCTACCTCTGGACGATCGTCAGCGAGACCCCGGAGACCATTACCCTGGCCTACCAGCCGAATCCCGCCTTCGATCCCCCGAACATGGAATCGCACGTCATGGGAACGATGGCCGGACAGATGGTCATCGTGAAGAACGGTAATCGCATCCGCACCCTGCGCGGCAAGCTGGTCGGAGACATCAAAATTGCCTTCGGCCTCATCGGAAAGCTGAACCAGGGCGGCACCTTCGATATCGAACGCCGCGAGATCGCCCCTGGGCTGTGGCAGATTACCGAAACGCACGTCCACATCGGGGGACACGCGCTCTTCAAAACCATCGGAACCCAGGAGGACGAGGTAAAAACCGGTTGGAAGCCCTCGCCGGCACATAGCCTGCAGGAGGCAGCGGGTCTGCTCAAAAATCCATAGTCCCTGGAAGTTGCCAAAAACCGCAATGGTCTGGACCGTAAAACCGACTGTTGAGAACAAACAACTTTTCTCCCGATATTTCGCATCTCCTTCCTTTGCGTGGCACTCTAATGACAGTGACTTTGCAACGACATCGATTCTCTTCAGCTGTAGCGCTGGCCGCTGTATTGGCCACGGGCCACGCCCTACCTGCGCAGCAGGCTCCGGTCTCGGCGACGGCCAGCCTGCCTTCGGCCCCCAGCGCTGTGCTGGCACTGGAAGACACGACGCAAGGGCGACCCGCTGGGTCGGGAATGATCTTTACCGCCCCCAGCAAGACCACGGGACCGGGCGGCGTCATCGTTGAGCTTCCCAAAGACGGCCCTCTGCCGCTTTCGCTGGATGACGCGATCTCCTACGGCCTGGAGCGCAACCTGCGCATCAAGTACGACCGCGCGAACCAACGCACCGTGCGCGGCGACGAATACAGCGTCATCAATGCGCTTCTGCCCTCGTTGAGCGTCACAGCCCAAAGCAGCGCGCAACAGATCAATCTCGCGGCCCTGGGTTTTAAGTCTTCGCTCATTGCTGACTTTGGCTTTGATCCCAGTCAGTTCCCGACTATCGTCAAAGTCAACACAACCCAGGCGCAGATCAACGCCGACCAGACAGTGTTCGATCTCTCAGCCTACGAGCTCTATCGCGGAGCAAAGCGCGAAGCAGCCGTCGTCGACCTGAACACACTGAACGGTCGCGGAGACCTTGTACTAGCCGTTAGCACCGCTTATCTAAAGGTTCTCGCCGACCAGGCCACCCTGACCAACGCCCAGGCTGAAGAAGAGTCGGCCAAAACGCTCTTCGATCAGGCCACCGACCGGCTCAACGCCGGCGTCGGCATCCGTCTTGACGCTCTCCGCGCCCAGGTGGAATATCAGCAGCGCGATCAATCCAGCATCTCTGCCGCAGCCCAGTTAGCCGAAGACATCATCCAGCTCGACCGCATCATGGGCCTGCCCGCCGGACAGCAGCTTCAGCTCACCGATACCGCGCCGTTCCAGCAGCTTGCGGACATGGACCTCGACCAGGCCAAGGCAACGGCCTACCAGCACCGCAAAGACTTCCTGAGCCTGCAGGCAGAGGCCGACGTCTACGGCCGCGAGCTGCGCGCCGTGAAGTATCAGCGCCTGCCGACCCTGGCCTTCAACGGCTTCTACGGCGTTCTGGGTGAAACCGGAGGCCTGTACCACGGTGTCTTCACCGCCCAGGGCAGCCTGAAGTTCCCCATCTTCCGGGAAGCCGCGCAGCGTGGAGAAGAGCAGCAGGTAAGCGCCCAGATTACCAATCTGCGGCAGCGCGAGGCTGACCTGCGCGTCGCCATCGACTCCCAGATTCGATCTGCGATGCTGGACGTAAACGCTGCGAATGAGCTGGTAAAGGTAGCGCAGAGCAACGTGGAACTCGCCAAACAGGAGCTCTCCGATGTGCGCGACCGCTTTACCGCGGGCGTCGACACGAACCTTGAAGTGGTGGACGCACAAGCGACGGTGACCGGTGCAGATGCTCAGCTCGTGAGCGCGCTCTACCAGTACAACGTGGCCAAGCTGCAACTCGCGCGTAACACCGGCGTCGTCGAGACGCGTTACCGTACCTATCTGGGCAAGTAACTCACGTCTGGGCAAATAACCCAAGCCTATCCACGGACCGTTTCTCACGTAGCATCAAAGTGAGGAACGGTCTTGTCTATGCAGATTCTGAACCAACGGACAATCCTTCTCTGTAGCGTCTTCCTGCTCTGCGCGCCGCCCACGATTCCAGTGGCGGCCCAGACCCTCGCACGCCCCGGCTGGGCAGGCTCAGGCCTTACGCAGGAGACGTGGTGGCAGAACGCCGTCTTCTATCGCGTCCAACCCAAAAACTTTCAGGACTCCGACGGCGATGGCACAGGCGACCTGCGCGGCATTGCGCAGCGGCTGGACTACCTGCAATCCCTCGGGGTCGATGCCATCGTGCTGGAGTCGCCCTTCGACGACGCAGGCTTCGACGATCTGCTCAGTGAGGCGACCAGTCGCCATGTGCGAATCATCGTCGAACTCGCACCCCACCATGAAGGCGGGGCACAACAAGCCCTGGCCGAGGCGAGGTCCTGGCTAACACGCGGAGCGGCAGGGCTCTATGCGAAGAGTTCGCTGTTTGCGAGCCCGGCCGGAACAGCAGACCCCCTGCAGCCTCTCCGCCAACTGGTCAACAGCTTTCCCGGCGACCGCATCCTGCTCACCGATAACGACCCCGCCGCCGCAACAGCACGTCGAGGGCAGCGCGGTGCGTCTCACGAACTGGTCGACTTCAACCTCGGCAAAGGGGCTGCTACGCTGGAAAACTACCGCGGCGAGCTGGCTGCAGTGCAAGCCTCGCCGGACATGCCCCTCGTCCTGCAGCTCGATGGACAGACGCCGCCAGAGGCTTCGTTGGCGAAGATCGCCGCCACGATGCTGCTTGCCTCGCATGGGCCTGCCTCACTGCATGATGGGCAGGAGATCGGAATTGAGCGCGCTTCCACGATGCAGTGGACTCCCGGCAACATCACATTGCCAAAGCCGACTGAGCCCGTGGCAGAAGCTCCCAAACCGACGCCCACCCCCCAGCGCGAAGACGTCTACACCGCCTTCGTGCCTTATGTTCCCCCGCCTACCAAGCCCAAGCCCCGGCCTATCGATCCGAGGACGGGCGAACCGAGCGCCGATCCGAATTCACTGATGGGGTTCACCTCCGGAAAGCTACCCGCAGAGGCCTCCGTCCCAGGGCATGAATCTCTCAATGTAGCCATCGAGGATCTGAATCCCGATTCCCTGCTGAACTTCTACCGCAGGCTGAGCCAGTTACATCACGGAAGTCCGGCATTACAGACGGGCTCGCTCTCCGTACTCGATCACAACGCCGACAACGCTCTGGTATGGGTACGCCAGGCTCCGGGTGTGCGCGAAACGGGGACCGTCATTATTGCCTGTAACCTCTCGGCGAAGACCACGACACTCTCGCTCCAAAACGATATAGAGCGCCTGCATCTGCGTCCTGGCGGGCTGCGCATGCTGCTGGTCTCCGACAAAGCAAACATGCGGTTCCAGACGACCCAGCAACTGACCCTCGCGCCCTGGAGTGTCTTCATTGGGGAGCTGCACTCGTACTAGCAGCTCAACCCCACGAATCAAGCCCAAGCAGCTTACGACCCAAGGGAGTAAGAACGGCTGTCTCGTACTTCGTCCGCTCCCACTCGCGCGGATCCCCCGGAAAAGCGAATCCCTCCGGTGCCCGGCGCTCTTTCCACGACTGAATCCTCCGCTCGCGCAACTCCTCATCGATCTCCGCGGCCGGTGTCATCGAGATGTACTGCGCCATCCTCACCTTGTCCTCCGAAGTATTCGGACGGATGCCATGGGCCAGCAGGCTGTTGAAGATCATGAGGTCGCCCGCCTTCATCGGCACCGGATACACCTCGAACCCATCGACATTGGGCCTGAAGCCGTCGCGTCCCTCCGGCTGGAGCTTCTTCCACTCCTCAAACGTGCGGAAGAGCTCCGGGACACACTGAAAGCCTCCCGTCTCGCCATCGACGTCCACCAGGGAGAGGACCCCCTGCACATTGACGGGAAGCGGCTCGAGCGTCGTGTCGACGTCGGTATGAATAAAGCCGCTAAAGGCGCGGCCACTCCTGTTGGGCGTGTTCAGGTTGGCACGATCGATCGTGACCCAGAGCTTTTCGTCGTCCCATATGTCCACAAATGCGTCGTAAACGCGCTGTTTCTGCCGATTATCCCAGAGGGCCTGATGGTTGTAGATCTCCACCATGCCGCTGTTGTTCAGCTCTTTCATCGCATGATCGCGTAGCTGAGCCGTGTTCCAGGTAGAGATGTCATTGGGATCCATCTCCTGGAACTCCCAGAGGAGCTTCTTCAGGGCTTCGACGTTAGCGTTGGGCACAGCTTGTTTGACCACCACGAAGCCATAGGTCTGCCAGTGCGCGAAGTCCTCCCTGGAAAGCACCCGCAGAGGCAGCTTCTTCTGGATCAGGTGAAGGGGTTCCCGAGAGATTGCAGGGGTGAGTTTGTTGTCGCCGGGCTTGCCCGCTGCCTTTTCGTCCATCACGGCTGTCTGGTTCATCGCTGCCTCCAGAGCGCTCTTGCGCACAGGACAACGATAGGCAGTCCGGCTTCGTCCATGTTTGCGCCCTGTATCAAAAACCGGTACTGGAATCTCACATCTTTTATCAAAACGAATACAATTCCGTCATTCGGTACCC
The DNA here is from genome assembly GCF_014203225.1 of Granulicella mallensis. Lineage (GTDB taxonomy): Bacteria > Acidobacteriota > Terriglobia > Terriglobales > Acidobacteriaceae > Granulicella > Granulicella mallensis_A. Next base: position 98,242 of record NZ_JACHIO010000018.1, read on the forward strand.
ACGATGAAGCCCTACCTCGAATACATTGCGGCCTCGAAAGAAGGATCGTGGACCCTGTTCGACCGGCGCCTGCCGGCCATTCCCTTCGAGTGGCACTACAACAGCGAGTACGAGCTGACCCTGACCTTGAACAGCCGTGGGCAGCGCTTTGTTGGAGACAACATGTCCTCCTACGATGACGGAGATCTGGTCCTCATTGGCCCGAAGATCCCTCATACCTGGTGCTCCAGCGGAGACTGTGGGAGAGGTCCGACACACCAGGCACTCGTCTTGTGGTTCAGTGACGCCTTCGTACAGAGCCTGATTCGGCCGCATGTCGAGCTACGCCCCCTACAGGCGCTTCTTGAAAGCTCGGCCAGGGCCATCGAGTTTTCCGAAGAGGTGAGAGCCAGGGCCCGTCCGATGATCTGCGCCATGCTGGATCAGACAGCCGAGGACAGATTGCCGGCCTTGCTGCAACTCCTGCTCCTGCTGTCGCGGGATGTGCAGGCAAGACCACTGACCTCGGCGCCGGTCCATGCCATGCCCGATGCGTTGGAAGAGCGGATCGGTCGCGTTCTCTCCTACCTGCATGAGCACTATCGGGAACAGAATGCTGTTCACCAGCTCAGCCAGATCGCAGCTCTAAGCAGAAGCTCTTTGCACCGTCTGTTCAAGCTGCAGACGGGAATGACGACGACCGAATACGTCACCAGGCTGCGGATCGGCAACGCCTGCGCCTTCCTGATCCATACCGATAAACCGATCTCCCTGATCGCTGATAGTGTCGGGTATCGAAATCTGGCGAACTTCAATCGTCAGTTCAAAGAGACAAAGGGACAGACGCCCAGACAATTCCGCGCGGCGTTCAATTCCAGACCTGAACACTTGCATCGGGCATCGATTCAGGACTCATCCCCAGGTAGCATCTGACGAATCGGAGATAGTGGTTTAGAGCAAAACCACTATCGCTGCATTCATGTTTTATGTCTCCCCACAGAAGCGTCATCAGCTTTTGTTTGTACCTCCCACAGAATCGTCATCCTGAGCGTAGCGTCCCAGCATTTGGGGACGCGGAGTCGAAGGACCCCGAAGGTTAACCTCTCGCCTATGCCCTTTGGAGCTTTTCTACCCCGAGCGCTCGAGCCTGAACTCTCGTGCTGGGAAAGGTCCCGACCTCTTGGGTGAGATCGAACCCTTCGGGGTCCTTCGACTCCGCACCTCGCAAAAAAACGCGAGGCGCTACGCTCAGGATGACGTCTCTGGGGGGAACAAAATCGGTGATTCTCTGTTGTTCCCGATTCTCCAGACACTACCCGTTACCGGCTGGTCGGATACGCCGCATAGACGCGCTCAAAGACCGCGTCCCACGAGCAGCCCATCGCATACTCCCGCGCGGCCGTTCGCATCGCTGCAAATTGCTCGGGCTGCGTGAGCGTCTCGGCGATCACGCCTGCAAACGCGGCGTCGGTCGCCACACGTCCGGTCTGTCCATCGCGCACGATATGTGCGGGACCGCCATCCGGTGTCACGATCGCAGGAACCCCACTCGCCAGGGCCTCCAGCACCACATTGCCGAAGGTGTCGGTGTGCGAAGGAAACACCAGCAGGTCCATGTTCGCGTAGGCTTCGGCCAGGGTATCGCCGCGCAGCACCCCGGCGAAGTTGGTCGAGGACGGCAGCTCACGGCGCAGGACAGCCTCCTCCGCGCCGTGGCCGATGATGAGCCACTTCGCGGTAATCCCTCGGGCGCGCAGCTCGGCGTCGACACGAGGCAGCAGCGCGACGTTCTTCTCTACCGAGAGCCTTCCCACGTAGCCGAGCACGATCTGTCCGTCCTCCGTGCGTGTGCGTTTAGCAGGAGTAAAGAGGTCCGTCTCAACCCCCCGCTGCATCAGGTAGCAGGGCCGATCGGTCTTGCGTTCCAGCAGAGCGCAGAGTTCGGGGTTCGGGGCGTAGAGCACCTTGGCCAGGCGATAGAAGCGCGAGGTCGCGTCCAGGGTGGCCGTCTCGGTGGCGTTGTCCAGATTCTTGCCCGCACTTCCCAGGTGACGCGTCAGCCAGCGCATGCGTCGCGCGGCATACTCGTGCACATTCGTGTGCCAGCTTGCGGCCAGCGGGATGCCGAGCTTCCAGGCAAAGTACGCGCCAAAGATGCCCAGTTCGCTGGGGCCCGTGATGTGAATCACGTCCGGCTGAAAGTCGCGCACGGTCTGCGAGATCAGGTCGCGATAGCGAAAGAACAGCGTGTCGAAGTGGAGGTCCTGCTCAAGGCTCACCGCCAGCCCGCTGCGGCCCAGTTCCAGCGTGCGCAGTTCGCCTTCCTGCTCAAAGGCATTGGCGCGGCGGCCTGCGCGGACGCACAGAAACGGCAACCCATGCCTTTGCGCAAAGGCGACGAAGTTGCGGCTGGTGTGCGCAACGCCATTGACTTCATGAAAGCTGTCCGGAAAGTACGCAACCCGCAGCGGCATCGCCCTCATGCTATCAGCGCTTGGAGTAAATGATGTAAACGCAGGGAGATAGAAGTGATTTCCCTCTCTATTTCCCCTTAGGCAATGAAGCAGGCACGACGCGGAGATTCGGCAGAACAGAGGCCTTCCCCCTGGAGTTTCCTATACGCAATTGTTGTGAGATTGAGGCTAGATACTCACGCTCTCCGCTATGATGCACCTATCCTAGCTATGAACTTGACGCTATGAACTTGGCTATGAACTCGACGCAGGCAGCGCATTCGGACGATCTCGATATAGCTTTAGGCACGGCCCTGCGGGATATCGTACTGCGTCCCCGCACAACGCTCTTCGCCACCTGGAGTTGGAAGGCGGCGGCGATCAGCGCGGTGATCCGTGCGAGCACCTTCTTCGCGAGCAACCTGAAATCAGGCCATCACAAGGCTCTCCGCGCCATGCTGGTGGAAGCTGTCTTCGCCATCTTCGCCGCCGGGCTGCTGGGAGCCGTCTCGCAGCGCCTGCGCGCCGCACAGCCGGTCTGGGCGACCGCGCTGGTCGTCTGGCTTGGCATGCCTTCCCTGATGCTTCTGGCCCAACTCGGGATACACCGCGCGGCCGGAACGCCGCACCTGGGCACCGGCCTTATCGTCTCGTTCTGCTTCGCGTCCATCTCATCGTGCTTTAGCTGGTACGCCATGCGCCGCGGCGTGATGCTCGGCGGGGCTCATGGCACCTCCCTGGCACACGATCTGCGCACGATGCCGCGTGTCGTACTGGACTTTGTGCTCGTAGGACCAAGAGCTCTGCTGCGGGTTCTTACCAGAAATTAGGGCGTGTCATCAGTTCTTTCTCGCAGCATGCAAACACGCTGATGTGGCAAGAACCGGAAGGGCAGGGTTTCAACCCTGCCGCATAAGGTCAAGCTGAAAACTTATTCCGCTCTGCCGAAGGCCGGAGTGAAGGCGCAGCCGCAACGACTGAATTGCTTTCTTTCATGCACCCAAAAACGTATGGGGATGGCCTCTGCCCTTCCCTCGCAGGGCCTGCACCTCACCAATGTCGGACCTGATGGAGTGTGCCTCTCGGGACGTGCTGCAGAGATTCGTGCCGATGACCAGACTGGTTCGCCTCCACTAAAGAAGGCAATTCAGTCGTTGCGGCTGCGCCTTCACTCCGGCCTTCGGCAGAAAGGAAGGGATCGTGCCTCACACCTACGGCCTGGCTGAAGCCAGGCCCTTCCGGTTCTTGCCACAGCGAAATGTTTGCATGCTGCCACTATGATTCGATGAAACGCCACACGCAAACAGGAAATGCAGCTGTTTCCTGCTCTACGACTGCGTCTTCGCGATATCCGGCCCAAGCAGTTCCTGTGCGCTGGGAGCGGGTGTTGCTGGAATTGGTTCCTCATCGCGCTGGCCGGAAGATTCACCATCGAGGTGGTTCATCGTGAGGCCATCGCGCAGGATGTGGAACGCCTCCTCCGGCGTGTCGGCGAACTCGAAGAGGTCCATATCTTTGAGCCCGATTGCTCCCTTCTCGGCGAGCAGCTCCAGGTTGATGACGTTCTTCCAGTAGCTCGATCCGTAGATGACGACCGTGATCTTCTTCGCCAGTTTATGCGTCTGGGCGAGGGTCAGCAGCTCGAACATCTCGTCCAGCGTTCCGAAGCCGCCCGGGAAGACCACCAGCGCCTTCGCGAGGTAGGCAAACCAGTACTTGCGCATGAAGAAGTAGTGGAAGTTCAGGTTCAGCGCGGGCGTAATGTAGGGGTTCGGCATCTGCTCGAAGGGCAGCTTGATGTTCAGCCCGATGGTCTTGCCGCCAGCCTCCCACGCGCCTCGGTTTGCCGCCTCCATGATGCCTGGGCCGCCACCCGACGTGATCACAAAACGATGCCTGCGTCCCGGCAGCTTCGACGACCACTCCGTCATCAGCCGAGCCAGCGTGCGCGCATCCTCGTAGTAACGGGCCATCTCGACCGCCGCCTCCGCGCGCTTGTGCTTCAACTCCGTGGTGTCTTCCTCCGACTCCCCAGCGCGGGCGGGCTGCTCCTCCGGGGGAGCGAGCTTGGTGGAACCTGTATTCTCCAGCAGTTCGAGCTGCTGAGAGGCCTCATCAAACGCGCGAAACCGCGCCGAGCCGAAGAATACGACCGTGTCCTGGATGCGCTCGCGGCGAAACCGCGCCATCGGCTCGGAGTATTCAGCCATGATGCGCAGCATGCGACCATCCGGCGAGTTCAAAAACTCGTCGTTCTCATACGCGAGAGGCGCGGCTTCAAGAGGGTTGGGATTTTCCGCAGAGTGCTTGGGATCGAGGGTGTTCGGCATAAGACAGCTATTGTCTCGCGAGCGGATGTGAATTCATAGAGGTAAAGCCGTTAGGCCCAGGGCAATTGCCTTGAAATCCTCAGCGCTGAAAATACAGAGGGAGAACATAAAGATAGAGACAAGCACCAAACTAAGCCCCGCAGGGGCGACGCCATACCAGCCCAGGGCGTAGCCCTGGGTTAGGACCGCCGCAGTAGCTAAGCCCTGAAGGGGCGACCTATCGTGCTGCCACCGATAGATCGCCCTTTCAGGGCTCAGAATTCTATTGGCCTGTAACCCAGGGCTACGCCCTGGGCTGGTATGGCGTCGCCCCTGCGGGGCTTAGGATTGGTGTTACCCACCAGGCATTCGTTTTGGCACTAAAAATCAAATGGGATTACCCTGCAACTACGCCCGGTAGTCGCGATAGTGCAGCAGCTCGCTCACACCAATCCACACGTCCAAAAGTCCGATTCCGCTTACGATCCCACGCACCCAGCCGTGTTGCAGCATCGCGTCAAGCGAGGGGTGCGCCAGCAGCCAGCCATTCTGGTCCCAATAACGCGGCCACCAGGGCAGCAACGACAGGATTCCGCCGATATAAAAGCAGAAGATAACCAGCACAATGAGGCTCAACCGCTGTAGCCACACCGGCGCGGGCGCCGGATCTTCGTTCTTCTGGGCGGGTTGCACGGGCCGGGTCTCGGAAAAAAGATGCTGCTGTGAAGACATTGCTCTTTATCCAAGTTAGCAGGGCAAGGCAGCCGCTGTCTTTCATTTTGAACAGCTCAATGCTTCGGAGGCTGCGGGAAACCCTTCCGCGCCGCGGCCTTCGCCTTCAAATCCGCCTTCATCTGCTCGGGCGTTTCATTCGAGGTGCCATTCAGTGCCAGCCCAAAATTTACATCACCCTTTGTGCCGCTAATCGATATCGGCAGTTCCAGGCCGGCTCCATTCTTCTTCAAAAACGGATCGACCCCCTTCAACAGCCAGGACTTCCAGCCCGACACCATCTGCGAGGCCGTCGCATCGGTGCGGACGTGGCCCTTGAACTCGAACAGGTTGCCATCCATCGAATAGACGCCATTCAGCAGTACCAGAGCTCCGGGAATCTTGTAGTGCAGGTCGTTCACGGTAATCACGCCATGGCCCAGGTTGAAGTGCGCAGTCATCTCCGATTGCACCTCAGCCTGGCGATCGCTGCCCGCCGCACCGGCCTCCTGGGGCCTGCCCTGGGCACGCATGCTCATCGAGTCCACGCGGTCCTGCACCTTGGGATTGCTGAATCCCACACTATGAATCGCAAAGTTCCCTGTCAGTTCTACCTTCTGCGCCACGCGCACGTGCCCAGGCGGAATGTGCAGCTTCGTCTTGAGCGTCAGGGCACCGTGCATCAGTGGAGGATCGGTCTTCACCCCGAGCTCCAGCATGTCCTCGATACGCGCATGGGGCATATCCACATCGAGCGCGATGTCGTGCCCCTGCCCGTGAATCATCTGCACTTTACCCCGAGCGGTAAAGTCCGAGTGCAACAGATGAGCCTGCACCGGATCGAGCGTCGTGTCGCCTGTGGAACCGTCGATGTAGGCGTGGAACGTTGTATGCAGCGGCACCGGATGGTTGCTGACATCCAGCGAAAAGTCCGGCGTATCCGTCGTTCCGTCGGCCGTGATGTTCCCGAGTTGTCCACTGAAGTGACCTGTCGACGACAGCATTCCGCCGATGCCTTTGATCGTGCTCAGGTCGGCGTGGCTGAAGCTGTAGTCACCGTCCAGCGGACTATCGCGCGGCTCCGCGCTGGCCCAGGGACCAAAGTGCCCGGTGGCATGAATCTGCCCCAGGGGCTTGGGATTGGTCAGATCAGCCTCATACGCAAACGGCTGGGTCGCGCCGACATCCGTCAGGATGAGCTTCTGGATGTCGAACTCCAATGGATCTTTCCCTGGCTTGCTCGTCTCGATGAAGAGCTTCACATCCTTGCAGGAGATCCTGTCTACCAGGAACGTAACCTTCGTCGGCGTAGCCCCTGGATCGTCGTGATGGATCAAGGGTCCACGCTGGTTCGCAGGCGGAATGTGCAGTTCCATGCCTTCGACGCTTACATGTTCGACGCGCATCGGTTGGTGCAACAGCTCCGTGAAGTTCGTCCGGAACGTGAAGCTGGCTACCGAAAGCATCGGCACATTGCTTTCATGGTCCGGCGCTGTGGGTCCCGCGATATAGCGTATGCGCAGGCCCCTTCCATGCACTTCAATCCCCTGCAGCAAGGAGATATTTAGTTTATCCAGCTCAACCGGTGAGTTGAATCGCTGGCTCAGTGCCGCTACCACACGTCCGCGGACGAGAGGCTCCTCGTTATGGATGACATAGGCCGCTCCGATCACAAGCCCTACCAGGACGACTACCACAGCCGTCAATGTCACCTGTACCCATCGCCTGCGCCACCAGCGCGGCGATCTGTTCACTGCGGCCCGTTCGGGCTCGGTACCACGCTGCGTCTCATCGTCGTTCATTTGTGCAAGGCTCCAATCTCCTTTCGATGCATTTAATAGCTGGGACGGCTAGCAGCTGCCTTTGCTTTTCTGGTTGTCATTCCTGCAGGGAATCTGCTGTTGCTCTTGTTTTTGCCTTTCTTGTTGTCATTCCGAGCGCAGCGAGCGAACCTGCTTTCTCCCGTTTTTTGCCAGCGCTACCACAAGCGACATGAGTGAGCCCAAACCAAGCTCCGGCTCTGGCGCGTATCTTCTGGGAGATATGAACAAAGAGCGGGAGGAAGCAGGTTCGCTCGCTGCGCTCGGAATGACAACCAGAAAAGCAAAGGCAAGAACAAAGGCAAAGGCAAGAACAAAGGCAAAGGCAAGAACAAAGGCAAAGGCAAGAACAAAGGCAAAGGCAAAAGCGCAAGGATGAGAAAGCAGTAATGAGAAAATAGAAATCGATGCTCCAACTCTCCGGCGCCGGCAAACGATTCGGCCAAAAACTCCTCTTTGATGACGTCAACTGGCTCATTACCCCCAATGAGCGCACCGGCCTGGTCGGTGGCAACGGCACGGGCAAATCCACGCTGCTCAAGATCCTCTCCGGCATGGAGTCGCTCGACTACGGCCAGCGCACCCACGTCCGGGGCATGACGCTCGGCTATCTGCCGCAGGACGGCCTCGCGCTCTCCGGCCGCTCCGTCTTCGAGGAGTGTCTCTCAGTCTTCGACGAGCTCCGCGACATGGAGAAGGAGTCCGAAGCGCTGACGCACATCCTCTCCGATGCCGACCCCAAGTCACGCGAGTACGCCGCTGCGGCCGACCGCTACTCCGAGATCGCCGACCATCTGCACGTGCACGACATCTACACGCTGGACGCGCAGGTAGGCGCGGTGCTCGGCGGCCTGGGCTTCTCGAAGGAAGACTGGCAGCGCCGGACGGAGGAGTTCTCCGGCGGTTGGCAGATGCGCATCGCGCTGGCCAAGCTGCTGCTGCAGAAACCTTCGCTGCTGCTGCTCGACGAGCCGACGAACCATCTCGATCTCGAATCGCGCAACTGGCTCGAAGACTACCTGCACAACTACGAGAACGCCTTCATCCTGATCTCGCACGACCGCTACTTCCTCGACGTCACGGTGAACAAGATCGTCGAAGTCTGGAACAAGCGGATGCACGTGTACCACGGCAACTACGAGAAGTACCTGACGCTGAAGGAAGAGCGCCGCGCGCAGATCATGGCCGCGTACAAGAACCAACGCGACCGCATCGAAGCCCTCGAAGCCTTCATCAACCGCTTCCGCGCCCAGGCCACCAAGGCCAAGCAGGTGCAGTCGCGCATCAAGGAGTTGGAGAAGATCGAGCGCATCGAAGTGCCGGAAGAAGAGGCGACGATCCACTTCAAGTTCCCGCAACCGCCCGCCAGCGGCCGCACCGTGATCGAGGTCACCAACCTGACCAAGCACTACGGCGAAAAGCGTGTGCTCGACAATGTGAGCTTCACCATCGAACGCGGCGACCGCATCGCGCTCGTCGGCGCGAACGGCGCGGGCAAATCGACGATGATTCGCATGCTCTCCGGTCTGGAAGAGGCCACGAGCGGAACCCTTCGGCTCGGTCACAACGTGCTGGCCGACTACTTCGCGCAGGACCAGTACAAGGTGCTCGACGGCAACGCCGAGATGCTCGACGACATCACCGGCTCCAACCCGCGCGTCGACGTAGTCACACTGCGCTCGCTGCTGGGCTGCTTCATGTTCACCGGCGACGACGTCTTCAAGAAGCTCGGCGTGCTCTCCGGCGGAGAGCGCAACCGCTACGCGATGGCCAAGATGCTGGTCTCACCCGCGAACTTCCTGCTGCTCGACGAGCCGACGAACCATCTCGATCTTCGCGCCAAAGATGTTTTGTTGGATGCCATCCGCGAGTTCAGCGGCACAGTCATCTTCGTCTCGCATGATCGTTACTTCATCGACGGTCTGGCTACGCGCGTCTTCGAGGTCGAAGACCGCCGCGTCCATATCTATCCCGGCAACTACGAGGACTACCTCTTCCGCAAGGGCGGCGGCATCCCCACGAACACCGCCGAGGCCAAGGCCAAGCTCACCACGGATACCGCAACCAACTCCCACATCGACGCGGCCACGGGCATGTTCAAACCCGTCAAGCAGGCAGGCAGTGCCGTGCCGGAGACTGGTACCAGCACGCACGAGCTGGAAGGCTCGCTGGCTCCTGTGACGGCGACACCCAAGACCAATGTCAAGCGCCTGAACCCCATCAAGCTGAAGCAGCTCGAAGACCGTGTAGCCACTATCGAGAACGAACTTCCCGACCTCGAGGCCCGCATTCTGGCAGCCGAACAACAGCAGGCTGCGTTCACAACAGCAGAGGCTGCACGAGCGATTGCTACGGAGCTCGATACCCTCCGCGAACAGCACGCCGCACGAACGGCAGAGTGGGAAGAACTGGCGATGCAGTTGGAAGAACAGACTACGGCCTGATGTTGCTCATTTTTAATGACAGTTTCACCATCACGAGGAATGAGCGGACAGATATGCCCGCGACAGAGTACGAAGTCACAATTGGCTGGAAAATTGAGGCTGGCTCAGGTCCACTGAACTCAGCACAACTCTAAGCCCCAAAGGGGCGACGCTATCCCAGCCCAGGGCGTAGCCCTGGGTCGTGACGTAGAGAAAAGACAGAGGGCTGAAAGCCCGATCTATCCTTTCACCATGGCACAGTCGCTCTCTTACCTACTCATCCACATCATCTTCAGCACTAAAGACCGCACACCCATCCTCGATGCCAAGATACGGCCAGAACTTCACGCTTATCTCGCCACCGTGGCCCGCAACGCGGACTGCGAATGCTATCGAGTGGGAGGTGTCGCAGACCACGTCCACCTCGCTATTCGCCTCTCTCGAACGATTACAATCTCGCAACTTGTAATGGAACTGAAGGCTTCATCCTCAAAATGGCTCAAAGTACAATCGTCCACCTTGGCTCATTTCACATGGCAGGCTGGATACGGCGCGTTCTCCGTCGGACCTTCGGATTTGGAAGTATTGCGAAGCTACATCGATACTCAGGAAGAACATCACCGAACCCGCACGTTTCAGCAGGAATATCTAACCTTCCTCAAGAAATACGGCATTGAATACGATGAACGGTATATCTGGGATTGAACGATAGATCGGGCCTTCAGCCCTCTAGCACTATTGGCCCTGTAACCCAGGGCTACGCCCTGGGCTGGGATAGCGTCGCCCCTTCGGGGCTTAGTTCGATACCAACCTCACCGTCGAATGGCCCGCTTACGATCGCGGCCTTTGGAATGTGGCTTTCGAACTAAATCGCTATTTTGTGAATACGCTATTCCGCTCGTGTTCATACTCTCACCTCATGCCTCTTGCTTCGGTAACATGGATGCAAGTAGGAGAACCTCATGCGCATTCTCATCGTCGGAGCCGGAGCTGTTGGCGGTTACTTTGGAGCACGGCTCGCCGCTGCTGGTCGTGATGTCACCTTTCTCGTCCGTGCCGGTCGCGCCGAACAATTGCGCCGCACAGGGCTGGTCGTCAAGAGCCCCCATGGCGACCTCGCGATGCAGCCGAAGCTGCTGCTCGCCTCCGAGATCGTCGAGCCCTTCGACCTCATCGTGCTCAGCACGAAGGCCTACTCGCTCGACGCGGCCATTCAGGACTTTGCGCCCGCCGTCGGCGCGCAGACCATGATCCTTCCGCTGCTCAACGGCATGCGCCATTTTGATATCCTCGTCGCGCGCTTCGGGGAGAGCGCCATTCTTGGCGGCTCGACCCGCATCGTCTCCGATCTCAGTCCCGAAGGCCATGTCCTCCAGTTCGGGCCGTGGCACGACATGGTCTTCGGTGAGCGCGACAAGAGTGTCACCCCGGGCATCGAGGCCCTGGGCGCTACACTGCAGGGCTGCGGCTTCCCAACCATGCTTTCGCCCGACATCCTGGCCTCTCTGTGGATGAAGTGGACGATGCTTTCAAGCCTTGCCGGCACCACCTGCCTGCTGCGCGGGACGATCGGAGAGATCGAAGCCGCTGCAGGCGGCGTGGAGACTGTGCGCGCTATCATCGCCGAATCGGCAGCCATTTCGGCAGCCAACGGCTATCCGCAGAAGCCGGACTTTCTAGAGCAACACACCGCCCGCATGACCGAACCGGGCTCCGCGCTCACGGCCTCCATGTTTCGGGATCTGCAAAAGGGTGCACCGGTAGAGGCCGACCACATCCTTGGAGACTTCCTCGCCCGAGGCCGCGCTCATGGCGTCGCAGCACCGCTGCTAGAAGCTGCGTATGTGCAACTGAGTATTTATTCGGCCTCGTTATCCCCGAAGTAAGCCGACCGGCAAGAATCCGGTAAGCCACGGAATGACGACCTGCACTTCGTCGTACGCGAAAAGAAACCGTTTATGTCGCAGCGGACTCCTGTGCCACGACAACCGCTTCTTGAGCTGTCTCGTCCTTCGTCACCGCATGCGCCAAAGCAGATCGCTGATGCATAAACTTGACTTCGACGTTGTGGTACAGCAGCGTCGCCAGACAGGTCGTCGCGATACCGACCACGCCAATCAAGCCCCAATATCGCAGCGGAGAGAGAGAGACAATCGGGACCCAATGGTCCAATCCGTGCGAGAGCACGTACAGCACAATGCCATGCGTCAGGTAGAAGCTGTAGCTTACCGTTCCCAGCAGGAACACCCCACGCAGCGAAAGGAAACCGAAGAAGTCGTTTCCTGCCGCCACAAAGGCAAAAAAGACAATCACAAACAAGAACTGCGGCGCATCGTAGTACTTCACCTTCAAAAGCATGGGAGCCGCCAGGCACAGCAGAGCGATGGGAGTCCACCGCCTCTGCCGCAGCACGGCAAGCCACTCCGGGGGGCATGTCTTGAACACGAACGCCAGCAACAACCCCAATCCAAAGCCAAAGCCGAAGAGGAGATCGAGGAAGAGCACGCCCAGCGCAACAGGGCTGGTTGTGTGAGGGTCGGAAGACATTCGGACGCCACGCAACGCCAGTGCAGCGTAGATGGCCAGCGCCGCTCCGACCCCGATCAGAATGCGATATCCCTTGAAGATGCGGTACAGCACGGGCAGCATCAGGTAAAAGAGGATCTCAAGAAACAACGTCCACGTTACGGAGGCGTTGATGTTTGGCACATCCTTCAGCCCGTTCATCGTTGGCGTAGGAATGAATACGAGCCACATCAGTAACTGCCCCAGAAACGTCAGCGGAGAGATGAGAATACGGAAGTGTGTGCGGACCAGGACCACCAACACGATCAACAGCGCCGAAACATAGTATGCCGGGGCCAGCCGGCGAAGGCGCTTTAGCAGGAAGCTGCCGTACCCTCCCACCCCATTATTTGCCAGGCATTTCGACCAGAACAGAAATGCGCTCATGAAGAAGAACATCTCAACCGATTCCGTTCCGGCATAGGAAAAGAAAGCCGACGGTGGCGGGTCCCACTTTCCTGTTTTGAAGGAAAAATACGAGACCAGAGCATGACAGGACAGCACGCTGACCGCCAGCAGCCCGCGCAGCGACTCCAGCGGAACGTTCAACTTCTTTGCATCCTGCCTGGTACCGCGCGACAATAGCGTCGCAACCCCAATCAAAAGACCAATCAAAACAAAATAAAATGCAGGAGAAGTGATTGCCATGAGTCGTTCCTTTGTAGTTCGGTGCAGAATGAGCGTACCAGCCAAACACACTTCTGCACTCTATAAATGAATTTTTTTTAACTTCTTCACGCTCCCCCATCAGAAACCTGCCCAGGCCAAGGACGCCTCACCTCGCCTGGCACGTTATACCCGTGGGTGTTACGCTCAACGGATCGCTCTCAGCCATGCCACAACCAACGCAGAAACGTACCGACTACTCCGGCACGCCGTTGCCGCGCAAGCTAGGTATTCTGCCGACAACCCCGGAACCGCGTGAAGTGGCTCTGCTGGCTGCGCCCGAAGGCTTCGAGCAGACACTGGGCGAGTTGCCTTCTTCCGTGCGCCTGAGCACACGCCTCACCGCGAAGACGTTCCTTGCGCTCTGCTTCATCCGATCGCTCGCCGATCTCGAAGCCACGGTGGACATCCTCGCCACGCAGCTGCCGGAGGGTTCCTCCGCATGGATCATTCATCCCAAAGCCGTGCATAAACCGGGTTTCAACCAGAATCACGTTCGCGACACCGCGCTCGCACGCGGCCTGGTGGACTATAAAGTCTGCTCCGTGAGCGAGGATTGGTCGGGGTTGAAGTTTGCACGCCGGAAGGCCTAGCAGCCTGACTCAGAAACAAAGGTTAGAAACAAAAGCAGGGACAACCGCCGGTCGATCTCTCTAAGTCATGCAACGGCATTGCATAATTAACTATGCCCTCGCTGTGGACACCGACTGATTGGCCTGCACGTCTTGCTGAACTCGAAGCGCGATCTGGCGACGAGAAACAAACCCCTCTGCGCCGCGACATCCGCTCGCTCGGCACGCTGCTCGGCCAGGTTCTGCGCGAGCAGGCCGGCGACGCCCTGTTCGACGCCGTCGAATCGCTGCGACGCATCGCCATCGCACGCCGCGAGGCCGAAGCCACCGGGGACGAAGCCGCTGGCCTCCGGCATCTGAACGAAGCCCAGGCCCTGACCCACGAGACCGCCGCCGATCCCACAACGGCCTATCGGCTGGCGCGAGCCTTCGCCTCTTACTTCGAGCTCATCAACCTCGCCGAAACCAACCACCGCAAGCGCCGCCGCCGCGCCTCCCTGCTGGATGCCGAGGCGACACCGCAGCGCGGCAGCCTGCGCGGAACACTGCGCCGGTTGCGCGCGACGGGCATCACCCGGGACGAAGCCCTGCGGCTGCTGGGACACATCTGCATCACCCCGATCTTCACCGCGCACCCCACCGAGGTCGCCCGACGCAGCGTGATGTTCAAGCGCCGCCGCATCTCCGACCTCCTTGAAAGGCTCGACGGAATCCTCCTGCCACCCTCGGAGTTCGATGCCCTCGAGAACGAGCTGCTGGCGGAGATCACCGCGCTCTGGCAGACCGACGACGTGCGTAGTGCACGGCCTACCGTACGCGACGAAGTGCGCATGGGGCTCGACTACTACGACGCCTCCATCTTCAGCACGATTCCCGTGCTCTACAAAGAGATCGCCAACGCCTTCGCTGCCGAGTTCCCCTCCGAGGCTGGGTTCCCCTCGGACGAAGGCCAGCCCTCCATCGCCGAGCTTCCGCTGGTCGTCAGCTTCGGCTCCTGGATCGGCGGCGACCGCGACGGCAACCCGTTCGTCACCGCGCAGACGACCTGTGATTCGCTCGCGATGTCACGGCAGCTGCTGCTCGACCGCTACCTCACGCAGTTGCAGGACGTCTTCGAGCAGCTGGCCTCCTCCACCAATCAGGCACCCATCTCGGTTGCCCTGCAAGCGCGCCTCGACAAATACCTGCAGGAGTTGAGGGCCGCTGGCCACGCCACCATCCAGGACCACATCTCGTATGAGGCTGTGCGCCATATGATCGCGTGCATCACACTGCGCCTGGGCGGTTCGCCACCGGCAACGATGCATCGCAACCTTGGACTGACAGGAGATGCAACGCTGCAGCCCTATCGCAGCGCGGCTGAGCTGCTGGACGATCTCTCGCTGCTGCGCGATTCGCTCGCGGCCAATCGCGGCCTGCGGCTGGCACAGCTCTTCATCGACCCGCTACTGCTGGAGGTACGCACCTTCGGCCTGCACCTGCAGACACTGGACATCCGCCAGCACGCACGCGTGCACGAGGTGGCCGTCGATGAGTTGAGCGCCTGGCATAACACTGCGTCGTTGCAACTCCCCGCTCCGCTTTCGCCACAGACAGCAGAAGTATTGGCGACCTTCCAGGGCGTTGCCGAGGTCAAGCAGCGTGCGCCACAAGCTATCGCGCAGTATGTCATCTCCGGCGCGAGCACCGCGCAGGATGTCCTTCGGGTCCTATGGCTCGCGCGGCTCGGCAATGTCCACGTAGAGGGCGGCGACGTCGAACAAGGACGCGATCCCGGCCTGCAACCGGTTCCATTGTTTGAATCCATCGAAGACCTGCGCAATGCGCCGGACGTGTGCCGTGAACTGTGGTCGAGCGAAGCCTTCAAGCCCCTGCTGGCCGCGTGGAACGGTCGCCAGGAGGTCATGCTCGGCTACTCGGACTCCAATAAGGACGGCGGCATGATCGCCAGCACCTGGGAGATCTGGAAGGCGCATCGCGCACTGCATGAGGTTGCCAGAGAATGCGGCGTAACCCTGCGGCTCTTCCATGGCCGTGGCGGCACAGTAGGCCGTGGCGGCGGCCCAACACATCGCGCGATCTACGCGCAGCCACTCGACAGCTTTACCGGCGAGCTGCGCATTACGGAGCAGGGCGAAGTGCTCAACTGGAAGTACTCGGATGTCGTACTGGCCGAGCGCAATCTTGAGCTGATGATCGCCGCCTCTCTGGACGCTCTGGCGCGGCCCGACCTGCACGCCGCGAAGGACGAAAGCGCGCACCTCACCGGCGCCATTCTCCCCGAGTGGGAGGCCGCGCTCGACGAACTCAGCGCGACCTCGTTCGCGTTCTACAAGCAGCACATCATCGACAACCCCGAGATCTTCACCTACTTCGAGCAGGCCACGCCGGTCGCCGAACTGGAGCACGCCCGCATCGGCTCACGGCCGGCCAAGCGGACCGACGGCAGCGCCTCGAAACAGCGCAGCATGGCGGACCTCCGCGCGATTCCGTGGGTCTTCGGCTGGATGCAGTCGCGGCACGTCGTTCCGGCGTACTTCGGCGTCGGCTATGCGCTGGAAGCCTTTATCAGTGAGAACCCGAAGGGCCTCGAACTGCTGCGCGGAATGATGCGCAGCTTCCCGCTGTTTCTCGACATGATCCGCAACGTGGAGATGGCCCTGGCCAAGGCCGACTTCGGCATCGCGAAGCTCTATGCCTCGCTGGTCGAGGACGCGGCCCTGCGCGATCGCGTCTTTGCGACACTCGAATCCGAGTTCGATCGCACACGCCGCATGGTGCTCGCCGTCACCAGTCAGACCGAACTGCTGGAGCGCGATACGGTCCTCAGCAACTCAATCCGCCTGCGTAATCCTTATGTCGATCCGATGAGCCTCCTGCAGGTCGAACTGCTGCGCCGCAAGCGCGGCGGAGAGAGCAGCGAAGAACTCGACCGCGCCATCACGGCGACGATCAACGGGATCAGCGCGGGGCTGAGGAATACGGGCTGATTTAAACAAATCTTTAATGCAGAGAGCGCCGAGGTTTCGCGAAACCTCGGCGCTCTCTGCATTAAAAGCGATACACTTCCGCACATGGCTCGCTTGCTCGCACTTGTCACGCTCCTCGCTGCTTCCGTCACAGCCTTCGCACAACAGCCGTCTACACACCAGGTCAATCCTGACGGCTCTATCACCTTCCGTTACGACGATCGCTCGGCCACCAAAGTCGCTCTTACGATCGACGCCTTCCCCAAGCCCCTGCCTCTCACACGCGACGAGAACGGCCTCTGGTCCGTTACGACAGCAGTGCTCCCTCCGGAGATCTACGGCTACACCTTCGTGGTCGATGGAACGCCCAAGCTTGATCCCGCCAACTCCAACGTGCGTCCGAACTATGTCTCGTTCAGCAATAACGTCACCGTGCCCAGCACTCCGCCGGCACCGTGGGAACTGACCGCCATTCCGCATGGCCGGGTCGATCACCACATCTACACCACGCACATCGTCAAGAACCTCCCCGAAAATCAGAACGCCTACGTGGTCTACACCCCTCCCGGATATGACGCCAAACGCAAGGGCGGCTACCCCGTTCTCTATCTGTTGCATGGCTGGAGCGACAACGAAACCGGATGGACCGCGGTCGGCCATGCGGACCTGATCCTCGATTCCCTGATCGCCTCCGGAAAGGCTGTGCCGATGATCGTCGTGATGCCACTCGGGTATGGCGATCTTAGTTTTGTGAACAGCGGTTTCTCCGTCTGGAACGATAGCGCCAAGGTCGACGAGAACCTCTCGCTCTACTCCCAGGCGCTTGAGGCCGAGGTGATCCCTGCGGTCGAACACGAATACAACGTCGCTGCAGGCCGCAATCACCACGCCATCGCAGGCCTCTCGATGGGAGGGCTGGAGAGCCTCACCATCGGCCTGAACCACCCCGACCAGTTTGCCTACGTCGGCGGGATGAGCTCTGCTCTGGAGGGCCGGCACTTCAACGAACACATCCCCGGTCTCGACGCTAAGAAAGCAAACCTGAGCCTGCTCTGGGTCGCCTGCGGCACCACCGACCACCTCATCGCGCCGAACCGCGAGTTCATAAGCTGGGCCAAGACAAAGGGCTTTGACGTGACCACTGTTGAGACTCCAGGAGCGCATACCTGGCTCACGTGGCGCGACAATCTCGGCAACTTTGCGCCGTTGCTGTTCCGGTCGAAGTAGCGGTTGGAGCTATTCAAAACTTTTCATGGAGCGAGTCTCGTTAAGGGCACGGGTTTACCCGTGCCGTAGGACCCTGCCAGAAATTGGGCTTCAGCCCCTGAGGGAATGAGGCAGAGCGTCGGCGAGAATCTGTACCCAGGCAGAGGAAGACTTTACCTCAGCGGCTAAAGCCGCGTGCCACTGCGGACTTGTACGGCACGGGTAAACCCGTGCCCTTAACGAGACTCGCTCCATGAAGAGTTTAGGAACAGCTTCTTTGGAACTGCTCCCTACTTCCTGTTTCCTGCTCTCTACGTCCCTGGCTGCACATACGGCACCTGCCCCAGATACCGCCGCTCTTTCCCGCGCGGATCGTCCTCGATCCGCGAAGGCAGATCGAAGATCATCGTCGCGCGTTGGCTGAGGTCGTACGCCGGCCACTGCGGGGCATGAGGGTTATTCGGATTGCCGTTGCGCGCGAAGGCGATGTACGTCTCGCTGACGATCTCCACCATCTGTTGCGCCTGTGCCTTGTCGGCGTCGGAGCTGCCCACCATACCAGGCGATACCGCCACGTTATCGAAGGCCAAAGGAATATCCAGCGTGTGCGGCGCGCCGAAGCGTCCACCCTCCACCGGAGACTTCCAGTTCAACTGATAAACCCACGTGCGCGGCTGCGCGGCAGGATCGGCAGCACGTTGTTCAGCTTCAATCACCTGTCCACGCCACGAGCGCGAGTCCGTCGTCACCGCAAAAAACACATCGCTGGCCGAGTACTCCGGATGCCACTCGCGATACTTCGCAATCACCTCCGGCACCGGCAGCGAAACTGTGTCGCTCTTCAGGTAGGGAGCATTCTTCTCCAGCGCGCCCGGCAAGGTCTCCCACGTCAGGGAGAACAGCGCAGGTTGGCTACCGCCGATCAGCACACGTGTCTCATCGTGCATATTGCCCATGATCATCGGTACATCCACCGAGATCTTCGGATCGGTCGGCGAGAACGGATCGACCGGAAGCGAGCGGCCGTCGGTCACCGGGCCGTAGTAACCACCAGAGTGCGTCGCGGCCTGCAGCGTCGCCGTGGGCACTGTGCGCAGCACCTTCGCTACAGCTTCGGAAGTGGAGGTATCCAGTCCCAACACCTTGAGCACAGCTTTGGCGCGCTCCGAGGCATGTTCCGGCTGGGCTCCGGTCACCTGCTGGCCACTCATCGAGATCACGCGATGAAATAAGCCATGCGCCGGTGGCTGCGCCATCAGCGTTGCGCACTTGGCTCCGCCGCCAGACTGCCCAAAGATCATCACACGGGAAGGATCGCCGCCAAACTCGACGATATTGTCGCGCACCCACTGCAACGCGAGCACGAGATCCAACTGCCCGGCGTTGCCTGAATCCTCAAAGCCCTGTCCCGGCAAGAGCTGTGCGAGATACAGATACCCAAAGAGGTTGAGCCGGTGATTCACCGTAACGACCACGACGTCGCCACGCTTCGCCAGCCGAGCGCCGTCATACAGTGCCGCATTCACCGTACCGTTCGAGTACGCGCCGCCATGGATATAAAACATCACCGGCCGCTTCTTGCCATCGCGCAAACCCGGCGTCCACACGTTCAGGTGCAGACAGTCTTCACTCTCCGGCCCTTCGTCCGGCGGCAGATGATAGCCCGGCCTCTCCGCAATGGCAGCAGCATCCGCACGCCGGGGACGAGCCCCCGGAACCTGCGGAGCTCGTGGCCCCCACTCCAATGCATCGCGAACGTCGTCCCAGGGCACAGGAGGCTTCGGCGCAGCGAAGCGGGTCTGCGCGGTGTCCAGCCCATACGAGATGCCCTTGAAACAAACGATGCCTTCGCCCTCATCGCGGCCGCGCACCCTGCCCGCAGTCGTCTTCGCAACCAGTACATTCTTCGCCTTAGCCGCCAGCGCGCTGCGATCCAGCAATCCCACGGCCCCCAGCATCGCACCGCCGACCAGTACCTCACGCCTGTTCATCCTGAACTCCCTGCTTCGCTGTTTGTAGTCGAAGAGATTTCTTCGCTCTGACAACTTAGATCTCCGGACTGACAACTTGCAAGTTCGGAGCGCGAACAAAACAACAAACTTGACGCAAAGGACGCCAAGAGAGCCAAGTTTCGCCACGGTTCTCTTGGCGAAACTTGGCTCTTCTCTTAGCGTCCTTTGCGTCAGATTCTTTAGCGGCTGAAGGCAGCACCCGTGTCAGCTCGCGACCGGTGTAACCTTGACCGCCTTGTTGTCCTCGAACTCGATCTTGATCGGATGTCCACTGTTGTCGTACGTCACAGTGCGATTGCCGGTCGAGTCCGAGCTCGGCGTAATCACCTGGCCGAGCGACATCATGGCCTGGTTCTCGCTCATGCCCACCACGGCCTCATGCTTGTCGATATGAGCCCACATCTCCGGTCCCCAGTGCTTATAGAGCACATGCGGATCGTCATAGAAGAAGATCTCATCGCTCAGAAACGTGTAGTTGCCATTCTCGAAGTTGCCCACCGGCACGGCATACTCGGCCTTCGGATCGGCTGACTTCGGCAGCGTGAACGCGAGCAGAACATGATGCTCGCCAGCCGAGATGCGCGACACCGCACGTCCCTTCGGAGGCACCTGCTCGAAGACATCCTTGATCAGCAGCGGCTCTGCCCCTTCGAGCGTTCCTACAGGATGCGCATAGTCGGCATGATGGCTCGCGTAATGGTAATAGTCCATCTGCCCACCGGCACTCATCCAGATCGTCTTGCCGATCAGCTCGCGCTCATCCTTCAGCGAATCCGGGCGCTGCTTGCGCAGAAAGACCATATCGTCGGCGGAGAGCTTCGTCTTCTCATAGGGATTCTTGGCCACCGGCATCTCTTCATGGTTTGCCTTGTAGATCAACCCCACACGCACACCAATAGCGACAACAAACGCCAAGGTCACCGCTATTGAAATCTTCTTACCGTTTTCCATCCCTTCCTCCTGACTACTTATCTCTGTGATGCAAACGGGCTTCGCAAGTCGCTCAACCCACCGGCTCCATACTGCTGAACTGCTGCTCCACCGCGATCAGACTCTCCGCCGTCAGAGTATCCGCATGACGTAACGCGGGGAAGAACACGGACCAGACCCCCGTCACCATCATGCTTCCAATACCGCCGATGACTACGGCTCGGACAGCGCCCCACCAGTGCGCCGTCAAGCCGCTCTCATACTCTCCAAATTCGTTAGATGCGCCGAGGAACAACCAGTTCACGCTCGACACACGGCCACGCATCTCCGGCGGGGTGGCCAGTTGCAGAACGCTCGACCGCACCACGACAGAGATCATGTCGGACGCCCCGATCACAAACAACGCCGCACAACTCAGCCACAGATTGCGGCTCAATCCAAAGACCACCGTCGCTGCGCCAAAGATTCCTACGCACACCAGCATGGTCTTGCCCGCGCGCCGCCTGATCGGCAGGACCAGCAAGCCCAGGGAAACAAGCAGCGCGCCGAGGCTCGGCATCGCACGCAGCAAGCCCAGCCCATGCGGCCCCTCATGCAGAATGTCCGATGCGAAGATCGGCATCAGCGAAGCCGCACCGCCCAGCAACACGGCAAACAGGTCCAGCGAGATCGATCCCAGCAGCAGTCGCGTCTGCGCAACATAACGCAGGCCCGCAAGCATCGTCTCGACGGTGAAGCCCTTCTTCTCCGCCGCGCCGCGCGGGTGAATCAAGCTCATCAGCACGAGGTACACCGCAAACGCGCCGATCGTGAAGCAGTAGACCAGGGGCGCTCCCGCAAAGGACGCGTACTGTCCCCCAAAGAGCTTGCTTAGAGCCACCGTAAACAGCAGCCCACCCATCATCGGCCCGATAGCATTGGAGACCTGGAAGATGCTCGCGCCCCAGGTCACGGCGTTGACGAAGTGTTCCCTGGGCACCAGTGAAGGCACCAGCGAACTCGCCGCAGGCCCCGCGAAACATCTTCCTGTCCCGATGAGAAAGAGAATCCCATACACCACCCAGATACTGCCGATGCCATGCAGCGTAAGCCACAACAGCAGCCCGGTTGCGATTAGTTGTAGGAAGTAACAGGCCAACAGGATGTTGCGACGATCGTAGCGATCGGCCACGTGCCCCGCAGGCAGCACAAAGAACAGCCCGGGAAGAAAGAGCGCGAGGCCGGTATAGCCCAGAGCCAGCGCCGAGTGCGTGAGCTGATACACCTGCCACGCCACCCCCACCGATTGCGCCTCCGCACCCATCGTGCCGAGAGCTCGTGCCGCCGAATAAAACCGGAAGTCCCGCGACTGCCACGCCACCGTCGCGCTTAGAGTTTGTTTTTCTCCGTCATCCATGTCTCTTCTATGCTGACACATCGACAAGACAACAGGTTTACAAGCGACTCCAGCGGATTCCTCAAAGGAGAAAACCCTTGCGGTTTCCCCGTATAAAACCACGCGGCATCATTTTATGAAGCCCGGGAAGAATGAAATCGCTCTACCATGGAAAGGATGCAAGCCCCTGACCAACCCATCCTCGGTGCCCTCTTAACAGAGGCCCGCAATCCTGCCACCGAGCATCTTGACGAGCTGCCGACACTCGCCATGCTCGAAGTCATCAACGACGAAGACGCGAAGGTCGCCGGTGCCGTGCGCGCGGAGTTGCCGCAGATCGCGCGGGCCATCGATGAGATCGCAGCGCGCTTCGGCCGCGGCGGACGGCTCTTCTACATCGGCGCGGGAACCAGCGGTCGGCTCGGTGTGCTCGATGCCAGCGAGTGCCCACCAACCTTCTCCGTCTCTGCCGATCTGGTGCAGGGGCTGATTGCCGGAGGCGACTCCGCCCTGCGGCTCTCCAGCGAACACTCCGAGGACTCTCCCGAAGAGGGCGCTCGCGACCTGGCCGCAGCAAAGTTTGCGCAGGACGATACATTGGTCGGCATCGCGGCCAGTGGACGCACTCCCTATGTGCTCGGGGCTATCGCGCACGCGAAGAAGCTCGGTGCGTTGACGGTCGGACTCACCTGCGTGCCCGGCTCAGCGATCTCTCAGGCGGTCGATATTCCCATTACTCCCGCGACCGGGCCGGAAGTGCTGACAGGCAGCACGCGCCTAAAGGCCGGCACCGCCACCAAGCTCGTGCTCAACATGCTCTCGACGGGTGTGATGGTGCGGACAGGCACAACCTTCGGCAACCTGATGGTCAACGTTCGGCCCACCAATGCGAAACTCGTCGACCGTGCGCATCGCATCATCGCCGCGGCTACTGGATGCGATATGGAACGAGCTACAAGGCTTCTGGAAGAAGCGGGTGAGGATGTGAAGACAGCCATTGTGATGCAGAGGTTATCGCTCTCGCGTGAAGAGGCTGAGGCACGACTCGTTGCGGTTCATGGGGTGTTGGCAAAAGCGTTATAGAACGGTTTCATCTCCGATGCCAGGAGTAACTCAGATCGGCCTTTGCTTTCTTGTTGTCATTCCGAGCGCAGCGAGCGAACCTGCTTTCTCCCGCTTTTAACTCATGCCGGTACAAGCTACAGCCTTCTTGGTTTCACCCCTATTTTCTGGACAGTACGGACGAAGAACGGGAGACAGCAGGTTCACTCGCTGCGCTCGGAATGACAACAAGAAAAGCAAAAGCAAAAAGCGCATTCGTCCAATCAGCTTTGCCTCTCTACCCGAACAAGGTCGGCTTACGCGGCATCTCAATCCCCAGGTGCTCATACGCCAACCGCGTCGCCACACGCCCACGCGGCGTGCGATCCAGAAATCCGATCTGGATCAGGAACGGCTCATAGACCTCTTCCAGCGCATCCTGCTCTTCAGCCAGTGCCGCAGCCAGCGTATTCAACCCCACCGGTCCGCCATCGTACTTCTCGATGATGGTCCGCAGCAGCCGGCGGTCGAGCTCATCGAAGCCGTGCGCGTCCACCTCCAGCATCTTCAGCGCGGCCATGGCGGTCTCGCGATCGATCTTGCCTGACGCCCTTACCTGCGCATAGTCGCGAACGCGCCGCAGCAGCCTGTTGGCGATTCTCGGTGTTCCCCGCGAACGCATCGCAATCTCCGCCGCACCGTCGTGGTCGATAGGCACACCGAGCACCTCGGCCGAGCGTTCGACGACAAACCGCAGTTCGTCGTCGGTGTAGAACTCCAGCCGCAGCAGAATCCCGAAGCGCGAACGCAGCGGCGAGCTGAGCAGGCCGGGCCGCGTCGTCGCCGCGACAAAGGTGAACGGCTTGATCTCCAGCGTGTGCGTGCGCGCCGCAGGCCCCTGCCCGATGATGATGTCCATCTGGTAGTCCTCGAGCGCCGTATAAAGCTTCTCTTCGAGCACCGGCTGCAGACGATGGATCTCATCCAGAAACAGCACCTGCTTCTCGCGCAGGTTCGTCAGGATAGCGGTAAGGTCACCCTGGATCTGCAGCGCCGGACCGCTGGTCTGCTGGTATCCAACCCCCAGCTCGTTCGCGATGATGGTCGCAAGCGTCGTCTTGCCCAGCCCCGGAGGCCCGAACAGCAACACGTGGTCGAGCGCCTCGCCGCGCGACTTGGCCGCTTCCAGTGCGATGGCCAACTGTTCCTTGGCCTTCTCCTGCCCGATGAACTCCGCCAGCCACTTGGGCCGCAGCTTCAGTTCAAAGGCCGAGTCGTCCTCGACCTGTCCAGCCGAGACGAGACGCTCCGCCTCGGAGCTCTTGCGGCCGCTCTGGTTCAGGTCGAACTTTTTCTTGTTTGCGAAGTCCATCTGAGGCGAGGATACGGCGAAGACGCACGTGGAAGCAATCGTGCCGTGCAGATTCACTGCCAGATTTCACCTTCACCGCTTGTGCGAAAACACAAACTCGATCCCGCCCACAAAGCTGCGCCCCTGCATCTGCACATTGGCGATCTCCTGGTAGCCGGTATTGGCCAGGTTCGTCATCTGGAGATAAGGCCGGAATCGTCCTACTTCGCGCACCACCGACACATCCCACACCGCATAGGGAGCCTGTGGAGGCGCGGGCGCCTGCGTGTAGCGCTCCACCACTCCCAGCCGCGATTGCAGCAGCAGCCCATGCTTCAGGCTCCAGGTCCACTCCGCGCGGCCGTTGTTGACGGGGTAGTCGAAGACCGACTCCGACTCCAATCCGTGCAGCGAGCCTTGCGTTCCCTTGAGCAGCGTCCAGCTCAGCTTCAACTGCTGGCTGCCATTCAGCCTCCAGTTCAGAGAGCTTTCAATACCGGTAAAGTGCAGCGAAGGAATATTGGTCGCCTGCCATAGATCGGCGGGAGAAGCCCTTGTGTAATCAACCGTATTTTTCTGCGCCGAATAAAAAGCTGTGAGGGTCGCCGAGACACGGCCTGCGGGATACCAATCCACTCCGCCCTCGTAGTTCCATACAGACTCCGGCTTCAGGTTGGGATCGCCCAGCGTGGTGGGATCGCTGTAGTAGAGATCGAGATAGGTGGGAATGCGGAATCCATGCTCTACCGAGCCATGCAACTTGAGGGACTCCGGCAGCCAAAACGTGCCCGCAGCCATCGGGCTCGCTACCGCTCTGCCGCCGCTGAAGATCTGCTCACGCAGACCGCCCTCGATCGACCAGCGTCCCGGAACACGCCAGCTCACTTCGCCATAACCCGCGCCGCTGTTGCGTCCGTGGTAACCGAGGTTCGTGCTCGCAATCTGGTCGGTCGTCTCTTCCAGACCGGCGAGCAGCGTGGTGTTCTTGAAGATCTCACGCGTCTCCCGCACATCGCCTTCGAAGCCATCGTCGATGTGCTGATTCTTGTAGTAAGCCGGATCGTCGCGCAGCAGCACATAGATGTCCGAGTGCCGCCGATAGGCCACGTCAGCCGCCGTATGCTCGTCGAACTTCTGCGTCAGCGCAGCAAACCATCCCTTGGTCCGCTCCCACGAGTTGTAGTTGCCATAGAACTGATTCGCTCCATACGCGCGGTCGTTCCCGGCAAAGAGCAGATCGCTCGCTCCCAGAGCGGTCTTGAATCTCGTCTCGGTGCTCGCGTCCTCGGTCCTGTAGTCGCGGTCGTAGATGAACCCCGTCGAGCGTTCGCGATCACCCGCAATCACCTCGCTCCAACGCTTGCCCACCACCGATCCCAGCAGGCCCTCTTCGTCTTCGCCATAGCTGCCCGCTCCCCCGCGAATGCGCAGCGAGGTGACATCCGGCTCCCAGGTCGTGAAATCAACGACTCCACCAATTGCGTCCGAGCCGTAAAGCGTCGATCCCGCTCCATGCAGGATGTCGATATTCCCCAAGGCGGCCAGAGGAACGGGCAGATCGAGATTGAAGTGCGAGGTCTCCACGCTGTCCATGCGCAACCCGTTGAGCAGCACCAGCGTCTGCTCGAACGAAGCACCGCGCAATGAGATGTCCGCCATCACGCCTGCACCGGCACGCTGCTGGATGTCGACCGAAGAGTCCGTGCGCAGATAGTCCTCGATGTCCTGCGAGGCCAGTGGATGCTCCGAGGCATCGAGCGTCACAACGGTATGGGCTGATTCGCCAAGGCTTACCGGTTCTACATCTCCGAGAACAACCACAGTCGTGCTAACCGGCTGAATGGCCGGGGGCGTTTGCGGCTGGGGAGCCTGCTGCGCACACAGAGGCAGTACGGCAACAAAGACCACGGGAAGGTAACGCAGGCGAATCATCAATTCCAATCACTCCTTGGGACCTCTTCATCCTGCTTGTTGCTCTCCCGCAATACAACGATGGTTTCGTATCGACCTTGATAGTTGATCCTGTAAACTAAATCCACTTACGATGCGCATCGATGCCTTCCTCGCCGAAAGCCCCATGTTCGCGATCAGCCGCGCGGCGCGGCGGTTCAACGCCCTGGCCGCCCAGGTGCTTGCGGCTGACGGTCTCAGCTTCCTCGAAGGCCTGGTGCTCACAGCGATCTTCTTCGAAGCGCCTGCGTCCATCAAACCCTCGGAGCTTGCCGAGACCTTTGGCATGACGCGCGGCAACGTGAGCCACTGCGTCTCCTCGCTGGAGGCCAAGGGATTGCTGCAGCGAAAGATCGACCCGGAGGATGCCAGGGCCTACCAGCTCACCCTGAAGCCGCAGGGCAAGAAGTGCGCTCTCCATGTCATCGCGGCCTTTGACAAGCTTCAGAAAGAATTCGAAAAAGAGGTCGGGAAACCGGCCCTCGGCGAAACCCTCACCACGATTCGCAGACTGGAAGCGCTCTTCTAGAATTGGCCTGACGGATGCAGTTGTATCCTAGAGACTCAACCGAACCAGCAAGGAAACCCGCAATGCCGCTTTACGAGTATGAGTGCAGCCAGTGCCATCGTCGCACCGAGAAGATCCAGAAGTTCTCAGACCCCGAACTGACCGTCTGCCCCCACTGCGGCGGCCCACTCGCACGCACCATCACGGCTGCGGCCATCTCCTTCAAAGGCGGTGGGTGGTACAAGGACGGCTATGCCTCGGCTAAACCCGCGGCAGCAGGCGGAGACTCCTCAACATCCACAGCCTCGGATTCGAGCTCTGCGGCTCCGGCAACTCCTGCCGCCTCGACCCCGGCTCCGGCAGCGGCTCCCGCCGCAGCGCCGGCCGCGCCTTCTACCGCCAGCAAAAGCTAAACGAGCTTTCTGCTCGCTGGCGTTGTTGACCTTCCAGGGTCACTCCTACGTTTTGCCACAGGTACCGCGTTACACAAACAGGCACTCGCTGCGCTATCATGCAAGCCATGAGGCTGTATCGTTCGCTCCGCAAACTCGGGAACCAGGTCGAAGAGACCGTGAGTCTTCGCTCTCGTAATGACCACCACATCCTGCGCAACATTGGCTGGGTTTCGGCGGGCGTCACAGCGCTGGCCATCGGAGTCGTGGTGGGCCGCGAACTGCGTCAGCGCCACAAGTTCAACCGCCGTACCCCCTATGACTTCTATGCGCACTCCGGCGACGAGATCCAGGACGTCGAATTCGGCGTAGGCATTTAGTTCGGCAGCAGCAGTCAGCGGAGATCAAAGCGAAAAGCGTATCGTTGAGTATGCGCTTGCTTCCCATCCTCGGGTCTGAACAGCCGGCTACGGCTCTCCTTGACGGACGTCTGCGCGATAGCCACAACCGCACCATCACCGATCTCCGGCTCTCCGTCACCGACCGCTGCAACTATCGCTGCGTCTACTGCCGAACCGGCGAAGAGGGTGCTCAGTACTCCGAGCTTCCGATTGTGGACTACACCCGCATCCTGCGGGTCTTCGTCTCCCTGGGCATTGAAAAGATTCGGCTTACCGGCGGCGAACCGCTGCTGCGCCAGGGCCTGCTGGATCTCATCCGCGAGACCGCCCAGCTTCGTCCCGCCTTCTCGGATGCCCCTTTAGACATCGCCCTGACCACCAACGGACATCTGCTCGCGCCGCTGGCTCGTCTCCTGCGCGAAGCCGGTCTGAGCCGCATCACCGTGAGCATGGACGCAGTCGACCCCGAGACCTTTACCCGGATCACCCGCGTTCCCGGCAGCTTCGAGCGCGTGCGCGACGGCATCCGCGCAGCGCAGGACGCCGGGCTTGGGCCCGTCAAGGTGAACTGCGTTCTCATGCGCGGCTTCAACGACTCGCAGATCGAGGCCTTCGCGGAGTTCTCGCGGAACGAAGGCGTCATCGTTCGCTTCATCGAGTTCATGCCGCTTGAAGAGGGCAGGACGTGGGCTCCCGAGACCGTCATCCCCATGGAAGAGATCGTCACGCGTCTCAACGCCGTGCGTCCTCTGGTTGAACTGCCGCCCAATCACATCAGCGAGACCGCGCGCCGCTTCACCTTCGAAGATGGCCGCGGCGAGATCGGCATCATTGCACCGGTCTCGCGGCCGTTCTGCGGTCACTGCAGCCGTGTGCGCCTTACTTCCGACGGCAAGGTACGCACCTGCCTTTTCTCCCAGAGCGATCACGATCTCATCGGATTGATGCATCGCGGCGCCTCCGACGAGGACATGCGCTCGTGGATTCACCGCGTCATCGAACGCAAGGAAGCTCGCCATCACATTGGCGAACCCGGCTTCCTGAAGCCCTCCCGCAGTATGGTGCACATCGGCGGTTGAGTGGTTTCTGAGTGATGCGTGCGTTCGCGCTACCAATGAAATTCAACTCATAGGCTGTGGGTGCCGAGTTTTTGTTCCGCCAGGAACATGAGAAGGCCGACCACAGCTTTGGGCATTGCCGTTGTTTGTTTTTCGTCGTCATCCTGAAGCGAAGCTGAAGGACCCCCGCATTTTGGTGTGGCGACGAACTGCAAGGGTAGCCCCAATGCGGGGGTCCTTCGCCTACGGCTCAGGATGACGGCGAAAAACAAGCAACGACAAAAGACACTGCCCCTACCCGCGATCAAAAACAGACTCCTCCTCCCACAACCCCTCAATTTCCAGCCAAAACCCCATCACCTTGGGCAAACAAATTCGCCTGAAGAAAATTGTTGACAATCGCACATCGAACAATTTAAGGTGGTGTTGAGCACTTTTGGCTTAAAGGAGATTTCATCATGCGCCAAGTTCTAGTAGTAGCGTCTCTCGCCCTGCTTCCCGTTTTGGCCCACGCCCAGGTCAGCACCCCTTCGGCGAACCTCCAGGCCAATGCCACCGTTCAGCCCATCAGCTTTGTTCGCCCTGCCGTAGCAGCCGCTGTTGCACCGGCACCTGCTCCTGCTCCCAACACCCACATCGTGCGTCCTGCCCATGAGTACATTCAGGCAGACGTAGATCCGAGCTTCACCGAGGCCGCATTGCGCCAGGGTGGTACGCTCTCCTACACGATGAACGGCAGCAATCAGTCGATCGAGCCGGCGTCTCCTGTGCTCGTCCACGTGGTCGGAACACTCGTACCTCTTGAGCAGGCTTCCGTCGATAGCGACGTCAAGGTTCATCTCACCGTCGACGCACAGGGCATCCCGCACAACCTGGTCATTGCCAAGTCAGCAGGCGCCGAGTTGGACGCGAAGACCCTCGAAGCTGTGAACCAGTACCGCTTCAAGCCGGCCATGTTCAACAACCGCCCCGTCTCGGCAAACGTCACCGTCGAGATCAAGACCCAGAACCAGAAGTAAACTCTCCTCCCTGTTCCCTGTAAAAAGCCCCACGCGACAGTCGCGTGGGGCTTTTTCCATGCAATGAATCTGAGAACTAGGGACGACCCTTCAGTGCTGCTGCCCGCTTGGGTACAGGCCTTATGGCCTCAGCATTGTCATGCGCCGCCGGATGTACGCCGAAGTCCCATATCCCCAGGTTGACCTCCTGATCCGACAACACCTCGACCAGCGCATACTCGCCAACCTCCAGCGGAGCTGCCGGTGAGAGCTTCAGCCAATGGCCGCCGGTGAGCGTCTCCGCATGAACTTCGATCACGTCAGGCTGCCGCTTTGAATTCACCAGTCCGGGACGGAAGCTGTTCAGCACGCGCATGTCACCCAGAACACTCAGGCGCTCGATCTTATAGCCGCTCTTCTCTGCACCGCCCGCAGGTGTCTCACGCCCTGAGGCTCCATGCGTATCGACGGTGATCGTCCCCGAATCGGCGTCTGCGGAATCGTCGCTCCCCAGCCTGACATAGAAGACAGGAGCAGCGACGTGCAATTGAACATCCGAGTGATCGCCTGGGATATCCAGGAGGCGATGCGGACTGGACGCTGGATTGATCGCCGCTTTCAGCACATTATGCGCAGTCTCCTTATTCAGGTCGCCGCCCTGCTGCACGAGGGGGATCAACTCCGGAGCACTGTTGAAGGTGTCGAGCGCCAGCACGCTGAGCTCCTCCGGCAGTCGCAGGCCGGGAGCCACCTCGGGAGTGCGCGTAGCCCGGTCCGCCTCTTCCCTGGCCAGCTCAGGGCTCAATACCGGCCTGTCCTGCGTTGCGCCTGCTCCATGTTCCTGGGCCCACTTCGCTGTCGCGGGAAGATCTACCAGGGCAAGCGGGATGTCTTCGGTCTCACCATTGCGCTCGGCGCTGCGATACTGCACGACATCGCCTGAGACCTTATAGCTCAGCACCAGCTGATAGCTTCCGTCTTTGAGGATGAGGCGAGTCCGTTGGGAACTCTGTGAGCGAGTCGTGGCAGGCTGCTGAGAATGCGTTGGAACAGAAAGCGCGGCCAGGGTCAGCAGCAGGAAGAAGGTGCCCCATCTCCTGCGATGAAAGCAAAGATGCGTGACTACCATTCTCTTCCCGCTCAAGCTTCAGGCCTCCGAACCCATTAGATGCAGTGAGCATCGAGTTGGTCGAGATGTATGGCAGAGACAAATAGCATGCTGTGGCAAGGATCGAAAGGGCATGGCTTCACAGGTTGCGGAAAAAAGGGAGTTGCGCTTCTCTATTGATTAAATTATTGAAGAGAGATGCGTGGCGACGATAAGCAGCAGTTTGGAGTTTTTAGTTATGTGAGTGCGGAGGCCCGGATAGCGTCGGACCATCCTTTGCGGTCGATACGGAAGATGTTGGACGAGGCTCTGGAGGGTCTTTCGGGTCACTTCGACAAGCTATATGCGTCTGGGGGGCGGCCTTCGATAGCGCCGGAGAAGCTGGTGCGGGCGCTGTTGCTGCAGGCGCTGTACTCGGTGCGCTCGGAGCGGCAGTTGATGGAGCAGTTGAACTACAACCTTTTGTTCCGTTGGTTCGTGGGTCTGAACATGGACGACCCGATCTGGGACGTGACGGTGTTCACCAAGAACCGGCAGCGTCTGATCGCGGGCGAGGTGTCGGAACGGTTGTTGCTGGCGGTGCTGGAGCAGGCCCATGCCAAGCAGTTGCTCTCCCAGGAGCACTTCACGGTGGATGGCACGCTGATCCAGGCCTGGGCCAACCGTCGCAGCTTCAAGGAGAAGTGCGATCCGCCCCAGCGGGGCACAGGAGCACGGGGGCGCAAGTTGAAGCGCGACACGCATGAGTCGAGCACCGATCCGGACTCGCGGCTGTACAAGAAGAGCGCCTCGATGACGGCAGTGCCCTGCTATCTAGGCCATGTGCTGACGGAGAA
>NZ_JACHIO010000019.1 GCF_014203225.1 Granulicella mallensis
GCACGAATAGAAGTCTGTACGCAATCTGTTCGCAAAATACCCCTGGACAACTACGCCTCTCTTCATAGAAGGATGACGACGAAAAACAAACAACGGCAACGACAACTGCCAAAACCAAAGCCAAAGCGCAGAGCATAGGCTCTGCGCTTTGGGGTGCTTCAGGTCGAAGGGGTTTAGCTGACGCCTGCCGGCTTGGGGTTGGCGGGGTCGAACTGTGCGACCTGGACCTTCTTCGCGAGTCCGAGCTTCTCCATCACCCAGATGCCGTAGTAGTTGATGTCGAACTCGTACCAGGTGAGGCCGTGACGGGCGCTGACCGGGTGGGCGTGGTGGTTGTTGTGCCAGCCTTCGCCGCCGGTGAGGAGCGCGACCCACCAGTTGTTGCGGGAGTCGTCCTTGGTCTCGAAGCGGCGTGCGCCCCAGAGGTGCGTTGCCGAGTTGACCAGCCAGGTTGCGTGCAGGCCCAGAGTGACGCGGAGGAAGGTTCCCCAGAGCATCATGCCGACAGCGCCGACGATGCGGTGACCGGTGGGAGCGAGAGCCGCGCCGAGAGCCAGTTGCAGGAAGCCGGCGATGGTCAGCGGGAGCCAGTGGTACTTCGACAGCCAGACGTGAACGCGGTCGCGTGAGAGGTCGGGAGCGTAGCGGCCCAGCAGGGCAGTCTCCGAGTGAAGAGCGCGGCCGGAGATGATCCAACCGGCGTGGGCCCACCAGGTACCGTCATGCGGGGTGTGCGGATCGCCTTCGTCGTCAGAGTTCTGATGGTGCACGCGATGCGTGGCTACCCAGAAGATCGGTCCGCCTTCGAGGGCCAGGGTGCCGCAGGCGGTGAGGAAGTACTCGAGCCAGCGCGGAACACGATAGCCGCGGTGCGTGAGCAGGCGATGGTAGGCCATGCCGATGCCGACGTTGATCGCGAAGAAGTACATGATGACGCCTACAGCGAGGTTCTTCCAGGAGAAGAAGAAGAGCGCGGCGATGGCGCCGATATGGAACGCGCTCATCGCGATGGTCGTGATCCAGTTGACGCGTCCCTGCTGGTGCTCACGGCCCATGCGCAGGTCCTGCTTGATCTTTTGCGTCGTCTGCTTAACGGCTTCGAGGGGATTCGAGGCAGGCGCCGGCGCGGTTTCAATGTCGTCGATTTCGGCTTGAGTCAGGAGAGAGTTCATCAATGCGTCCTCTGTACCCATGGATGTTGCAGGTACAACTACGACGATAGAGGAGATTCTCGAAGCCGCGTGTAAGACTTTTGTAAGGGGAGAAATCGCCTGTAATGACAAGGGTTTTCGTGTTGATACCGAGGCTCGATTAGTGGACGGAGAGCGTGCCGTCGAGGTCGACTGCGAGCGCGTCTCCGTCGACCTGCATCGAGTGAATCTTCAGGTTGTCGAGTTTGAGATCGTAGCCTGTGGTCTGCGCGGAGTTGCTGAGCAGTTGTCGCATCAGGTCGGCGGCGTTGACCTTCATCTGCTGGGGGAGCTGGCGGCTGAGGAAGGGAACGAGGAGGAAGTTAAGTTCCTTCGAATCGCTCAGGCGTTCGATGCGCGCATCGCGAAAGCCGATGATCTCGCCCTGCGCGTCGGGGATGATGGAGACGTCCGCGTCGGTGTTGAGACCGATGCCGATACACGCGCCGCGTAGGCCTGTCCCTAGCTTGGAGTGAGTCTTGACGTGGACGACGACGCGGTCGTTTACGAAGCTGACCTTGGGGGCTTCGGCGTAGACGTAGCACGCTGAGCCTGCTTTGCCGCGAATGTAGTAGCGTCCGCCTTCGCCGGTGAAGAGCTGCCGGGTGAGGGTTTGCTCTAGTGCCTTCGACGAGATCCTGAGCTCGATCGCGTGTGCCTGGGTGGCGATGAAGGCGGCAGAGGCGAGCGCCAAGAGGATTCGGAGCGGAGCGAGCTTCATGTTTTGAGGATAAGCGAAGAGGTGCTTTGTTGAAGCGCGGTTTTGGTGGCGGGTTTAGCATTCCCGCAGTGGCTAAAGCCGCAAAAAGGGGAGTGCGTGGCGGCGGGGCTGAAGCCCCGCCCTTTCAAGGCAAAAGCGATGCCTCAATGAAATGTGGTGGTGGTGCCGGGAAGCAGATTCCCTGCGGGAATGACAACCAGAAAGGCAAAAGCCCACAGCTTAGTCGTACTAGTTCGGCTGTTGCGGTCCGAGCCCGAGCTTGATCAGTGCGCGAGAGTCGGGGGTGATCTTGGTCTGCCAGCCGTTATCGCCTTGCAGCTTCTGCATGGCGGCTACGCTCTGGGAGTCCCAGGAGCCGGTGGGTTCACCAGACATGTAACCGGACTTGATGAGGGCCGACTGAATCTCGGTGGCGCGTTCCGGGGCCATGCCGGGTGCCGATTCGTGGTGGGCTGACCGCGTGCTGTGCGAGTAGCGAGCGTTTCGCAGCGTTGCATGCGTGGTCGAGCTGTGTCTCGGGCGCGTGGTGCCGAAGCAGGGAACTGCGATCAGCAGAAGGCCAGCCGAGACGAGATTGTTGAAGTTTATGCGCATCCAGTTCATCCCCTTGAATCGGGAGGTGCGTCGAGCGCTAAACGCCCGGCATGAGGTTCAGGGTAGCGTATTCATGCTCCAGCAATCAAGGGGTGTGGAGTGACGATCGAGATACCGTTTTGGGCAATTGAGGCAAAAAAGAAGGGCGCAGGAGTGATGCCTGCGCCCTATCTCGTTTCGTGCTCACTGTTTACGGAAGAGTCCCACCGACGTAGGTGTTGCCGCCGCCCTGGATCTGGGTGTTCCGAATAACAAATACTACGTCGGAACCGGTCTTCAGGCTGGAGACGATAGCGCGATAGCTCGCTTCGTCGGTGACGGGTTGACGGTTGATCTCGGTGATCACGGAGCCCTGCGGCAGGCCGATCTCATCCGCAAAGGAGCCGGGACGAACCGAGGTGACGATGACGCCGCCCTTGATACCGAGCTTGGTGATCGCTGCCTGTGGGGCGGGCTGGACTGTAATGCCGAGCTTGTTCTGACCAATGTCGGATTCGTCCGGTGTGTTCGAGTCATCCTGGCTTCCGCCGAGATCGGCGAAGGTCTTGGCGCGGTCGGTGATGCCCACACTGATGGTTTGCGGTTTGCCGTTGCGGATGTAGCCGAGCTTCACGGTCTCGCCGGGGTGCTTGACCGAGATGATGGAGACCAGTTCGTCACCATCCTTGATCGGCTTGCCGTCGATGGTGACGATGGCATCCTGGGGCTGCAGGCCAGCTTTGGCTGCCGGGCCATTGGGGGTAACAGCTCCGACGATGACGCCGCCGCTGGCGAAGCCGTATACGCGGCTCACGGCCGAAGACTGCGCTGCCTGGAACGTGATGCCGATGGAGCCACGCGTGACCTTGTGGTCAGGCCCGATGAGCATGTTGTAGACACTGGCCAGCGTGTTCGACGGCATTGCGAATCCGACGCCCTCCGAACCGGCCGACTGGGTGTAGATGGCGGTGTTCATGCCGATGACCTCACCCGCCATATCGACGAGCGGACCGCCGGAGTTGCCGGGGTTGATCGCAGCATCGGTCTGGATGAAGCGCTGGAACTGGTTGGTGGCCACACCGCCGGGGCCAGGGCCCTCTTCGATGCTGCGGTTCTTGGCCGAGAC
This sequence comes from Granulicella mallensis, assembly GCF_014203225.1. Classification (GTDB taxonomy): domain Bacteria; phylum Acidobacteriota; class Terriglobia; order Terriglobales; family Acidobacteriaceae; genus Granulicella; species Granulicella mallensis_A. The sequence goes on from NZ_JACHIO010000019.1 coordinate 3,611, forward strand.
AATGCCCGCCGAGACGGTCTGCGAGAGACCGAACGGGCTGCCGATGGCCAGCACCCAGTCGCCTACCTGGGCTCCCTCGGAGTTGCCGAGCTTGATGGTCGGCAACGGAGTCTTCGAGTCGATCTTGATGACGGCGATGTCGGTTTCCTTATCGACGCCGATCACGGTTGCCGGACGGCCCGGGTCGCCGGGGGTGGCTTCGGGGTCGGTGGAGAGCCTTACGTAGATGTGGTCGGCCTTGTCGACGACGTGATTGTTGGTGATGATGTAACCGCGCGGGTCGACGATGAAACCGGAACCGAGAGCGCGGCGGGGACCTGCATCCGGGGACTCGCCTCCGTTACCACCGAAGAAGTGGTTGAAGAAGTCCTGCATGTTGCCCTGATCGCCTTGGTCGCCCTGATCCCCGTTGTCATCGCCATCCGGCGCCTGGGGTACGGGACCGCGCTGCAGACCGCGGCGGTTGTTGCGCTTGACCGACTGTTTGGGGAGCGATTCCGTGTTGATGTTCACGACGGCCGGACCCACCTGCTTCACGATGGCGGAGAAGCCATTGGAGAGAGTAGCGGGTGAAGGGATGACCAGGGGGCGTGCGTCGCTGGAGTCTATGCGCTGCTGCTCTTTGCCGCTAACGCTGCTGGTCAGCACCGAGCCCGCGAGAATGCCGACAGACAGTGCAGCCAGGATGGTGAAGGTGGCGGTCAAGCGGCCACTGCGGAGATTTGCCCACAGGCCGCGCCCAATATTCTTCGATGATTCCATCTGTTTATTTCCTCGTTCTCATTTGAGATCGAACCGCGAGTCTTACAGACCCGGCCGATGACCTCCGTGGAGAGGCTTTCAGTTCGCCGCTGTTATAGACGTGCCTACCCTTGAAAAGTCGTCCTGATGCTGCAAAGCCGGGGCGACCTTACACGGAGCGGCTTCCCTTAGGATACTCGGCTTTGACGAAGAGTTGGCCCAAACTCTGCGGCCAAAATCCCCGCGAGGATCAGTGCGGCTCCGCAGAGCGCTCGTGCGCCGAGGTGTTCGTGCAGGAAAATCAGCGATGTCAGCCAGGCGAAGACAGGCTCCAGGGTGAAGATCAGGGCGGTGTGCGAGGCGGGGAGGTGCTGCTGCGCCCAGCTCTGGATGGTGAAGGCCGCTGCTGTGGCGAGGATCGCCGTAACGGCCAGGGCGAGGATCGCGCGTGAGGTCAGGTGGAACGCCGGATGGCCTCCGAGGGGGAGTGTGATCAGCAGGACGAAGGCGGCGAAACCGATCTGCAGCGTTCCGAGACGGCGGGCGGAGACGTTCGTGGCGGCGTGGGACAGCGTGAGCAGATGCGCTGCGAATGCCACGGCGCAGGCCAGGGTAAGCCACTCTCCCAGGCCGAGCCCGGCGAGCAGCGCGGTGCCTGAACCGGGCGGTGTGGTGAGCAGGACGAGACCGGCAAAGGCCGCGAAGGCTCCGATGAAGGTGTAGAGGCCGGGCTTTACTGCGCCTGCGACCCGCACGTGCGGGATCATGCCCAACAGCGGAACGAAGACCACGACGAGGCCGGTGATGAAGGCGGACTTCGAGGCCGAGGTGCGTGCGAGGCCGGCGGTTTGAAACTGATATCCCAGGCCGAGGAAGAGTCCGGCGACGGCTCCGAAGCGGAGATCACTTCGGCTCAGGCCGCGCAGGCTGCGTCCGTTCAGCGCGGCCAGGATGAGGAAGGCGAGCGTCATGCGCAGCAGGTTGAAGAGCAGCGGGGAGATGTCGAGCAGAGCTGATTTGACGAGAGGGAAGGTCGCGCCCCAGACGAGCGTTACGGCGATGAGCAGGAGGTGGGCCGTGAGGGCGTGCGAGTTGTTTTTGTTCTTGCTTTTCTGGTTTGTCATTCCGAGCGTAGCGAGCGAACCTGCTTTCTCCCGTTCCTTGGTCGTATTACCCAAAAGATGTAATTCAGCAATCAGACCGGCTTCTGTAGCCGCATAACGTTTGTGGTGATACAGGCGAAGAGCGGGAGGAAGCAGGTTCGCTCGCTACGCTCGGAATGACAAGCCAGAAAAGAAAAGACAAAGGCTAGGGCTTTTGGGTTTAGATGGATTCAGAGGCTACGAGCGTGCTGGCATCGAGCAATAGCAGCAGCACGCGGCGCAGGGCGAGGTCGCGGCCTGTCGGGTCGTACCACTCGTCGAGGGTGTGGATGCCGCCGCCGGTGCCGCCGGCCCCGATGGCCAGCGCGGGGATGCCGAGCGATAACGGCAGGTTGGCGTCGGTCGAGCCGATGCGGGATTCGGTCGGCAGGCGCAGATGGCGGTCGACCGCGCGCAGGCTGCGCGATAGCGGGGCGTTCTCGGGCAGCTCGCCGGCGGCGCGGTTGCCGATGCGCTCCACGTGGAGGTGGAGTTGATCGGAGCCCTCGGACTTGAGGGTGGCCTCCAGGGTTTTGAGGACTGCCATCTCTGTGTGATCGAGCTGCAGTGCGGAGATCGAGCGCAGGTCGAGGTCGGCGGTGGCGGAGGGTGGGATCGAGTTGACCGAGGTGCCTCCGCTGATGGTGCCGCAGTTGATGGTGGTGCGCGGCTGGCGCGGCAGCGGAAGACGCGCGATGGCGAGCAGGGCAGCGCTGAGGGTGAGGATCGGATTGGGCCGGCCGGCGTCGGCCCAGGAGTGGCCGCCGGGGCCGGTGATGGTCACGCGAAGACGGCGGCTGCCCAGGGCGCGGTCTACGACCGTTCCATTGCCTCCGCCTTCGAGCGCGATAGCTGTGCGAATGCGCTTTGCATAGGGCGATGGGCCGAAGAGGTAGCGCATGCCGCGCAGGTCGCCCTCGCCCTCTTCGCCGACGTTGGCCGCGAAGAGGAGGGTGCAGGCGGGTTTGATCTGTGCCGACTGGATGGCCGCAATCAGGCCCAGAAGAGCGGTCAGTCCGGCTCCGTTGTCGCAGGAGCCGGGGCCGAGAATGCGTGACTCGTCTTCGTGCGGTGTGCAGTCCGTTCCGGCGGGAAAGACGGTGTCGAGATGGGCGGAGAGCAGGACGACGGGGCCGCCGGGCGCGCCGTTGTGCAACTCGGCGAGGACGTTGCCTTCGTTGTCGATATGCGTGCCGGAGAGGCCGAGCGTTGTGAACTGATGGCTGTACCACTCGGCGCGTTTGGCCTCGCCAAAGGGTGGGGCGGGGATGGCCATGGACTCCATCTGCCAGCGCCGCAGTTGCGGCTCATGGAGGTGCAGCCACGCAAAGGCGGCGTGTACGGCGCGGTTGCTCGCCAGGCTGGCGATGCGGAGATTGTCAGCCGCACTCATGAGGGTTCCTTTATTCGTAATGGGGTGCAGCTCAATTCTTCGCGCTCTCCATCCATTCAGGATTGGGCAGGAACCGCTCGATCGGCACAGTTGAAACCGTGCCCTTCCATTCTTGCCACTGCGGACCTTGTGCTGCTTCTTGCTGGTGCATCAATAGCTTTGCGTTATACCGGAATCATATTCGACGGAGTGAAGAAAAAGTCCACATGCGGGCGCCGTGGGACCGGCGTCGGTTCGGTCTCGGGCTGCAAGGATACGGGGGATCTCGTCCACGGCGAGGCTGCCGCGGCCAACATCGGCGAGGGTTCCCACGATGTTGCGCACCATGTGGTGCAGGAATCCGCTGCCGGTGACGCGGTAGACGAGCAGGCCGTGCTCGTGGGCCCATCCGGCCTGCAGGAGGGTCTTTACCGGATTCGGTCCCTGGGCTTTCCCGTTGGTGTCATCACTCTCTTCTTCGCGCAGTCCGCGCTCGGGATCGGAGGCGGCGAAGGAGGTGAAGTCGTGCGTGCCGCAGAGATATTTCGAGGCCTCCTGCATCGGTTCGATCGCCAGTTGCCAGCGGCAGTCCCAGGCGTAGGGTGCGAGGAACGGGGAGCAGATGCGTTCGCTGGGGGACGCCGCTGTCCGGCGTTCGAAGATGCGGTACTCGTAGGTCTTGCGCCGGGCGCTGTGCCGGGCATGAAAGCTCTCGTCTACCAGCTCGGCGGCCAGGATGCGGATACTCGGCGGTAGAGCGCGGTTCAGGGCGCGCTGCAGGTTCGCTGGGGGAATCGAAGTTTCGAGGGCGAACGAGGTTACCTGGGCCAGGGCGTGGACGCCGGAGTCGGTGCGGCCGGAGCCCTGCGGCAGGATGCTCTCCCCGGTGACGTATTTGAGCGCCAGGGCCAGCGCACCCTGGACGGTTGGCAGCTCCGGCTGTACCTGCCAGCCGTGAAAGAGCGTGCCGTCATAGCTGAGTGTGAGTTTCCAGTGGTTCATGTCGTCCTGACCGAAAGCTATCATTCCTGTAAATAAGTGTGTCCCTTGTTGGTTCCAAGCATCTTAGAAGGGCTCATTCAACTTAGCTCCGATATACTGAAGCGGCAATCCATTACAGACCTTGTGGGGCTGGAACCAGGCGGTTCCCGCTACCGTATCTACATCTACGGCATCGTCTGGGTCATTGAGTCACTAGAGAACCAAGTGTTGGAGAATCGGACCGTGAAATTAAGGCATTTGCAGGCGACAGCGTGTGTCGCGATGACTTTGGTTAGCGTACTGCCACAGGGTGTAGCGCAGCAGGCCACGTCGACAGTATCCAACCAGACCCAAGTCAGTCCGACGGTTCCTGCCCCTACGCGAGGGGTGCAGAATGACACCACGGGCGTTCCTGGACTGCCGCAAGCCCCTGCTCCAAGGGCGACGGAGCCTCTCTACCTGCGCCCCACCTTTACGAATTACAGCAAGGGCAAGCCGTTCTTCCCCAATCCTTTCAAGGATTACACGTCGACGACCTACATGGCGCCCCGGCTCGGCAATACGTCGAAGCTGGATGACCTGCTGCACGACGGCAAGATCTACCTGAGCCTGAGCGATGCCGTGACCCTGGCGCTGGAGAACAACTTCGATATTGCTATCGCGCGTATCAACCTGGACATCGCGGACACGGACCTGCTGCGCGCCAGGGCCGGCTCCTCTCTGCGCGGTGTTTCGACCGGTCTGGTAGCTAACACGCTGGGCGGAACGACTACGACCATCACCGGCGGCGGTGGACCGGGCGGCACGTCGAGTGGTTCGGGCGGTGGCGGCGCGGGCGCGAACGGCATCGTGCTCAGCACCAACGGCAGTGGACCCACGCCCGAGGCGCTGGACCCTTCGCTTACGGGCAGTCTCGAGTACGAGTCGGCGGACACAGCGCAGGCAAGCCCGCTGTTCGCTGGAGCCACCTCGCTGAATCAAAATACTTCGACCTACAACTTTGGCTACACGCAGGGATTTCTGACCGGTACCCAGGTGCAGGCGACCTTCAATAACAACCGGGTCAGCTCAAACAATGTCTACAACAGCTACGTTCCGCAGCTCCAGACAGTATTTCAGGTAAAGGCGACTCAGCATCTGTTGCAAGGCTTTGGAACCGGCATCAACGGCCGCTTTATCCTGCAGGCCAAGAACGACCGGCGGATCACCGATTCCGCGTTCCGGCAGCAACTGCTCTACACGGTCAACCAGGTGGAGAACATCTACTGGGGCCTGGTGAGCGCTTACGAGGACGAGCAGGCTAAGGAACGTGCGCTGACGCAGTCGACGCAGTTGGCGTCGGACAACCGGAAGCAGCTTCAGATCGGTACGCTGGCTCCGCTGGATGTTGTGAACTCCGATAGCTCGGTAGCCAGCGATAAGCAGGCGCTGATTGCCGCCCAGACGAATCTCGAATACCAGCAACTCATTATGAAGCAGGCGATTGCCCGCAACCTGAACGACCCGCAACTGTCGACCGCGCCGGTGATCCCCACCGATCGCGTAGGGCTGGATCGCCTGCCGGAAGAAGATATGCCTGTAGAGGACCTGGTCCGCCAGGCTTATGTGAACAATCCGCAGATCGAGCAGGCGGTGTTGAACATGAAGAACAACGCGATCACCATCAAGGCGGAGAAGAACGGCCTGCTGCCTGTGGTTGATGCGTATGCGTTCTATGGCGGCAGTGGACTCGGCGGAACTGTGAGCCCGACCGCGATCTGTAATTTCCAGAACGGTGGAACATGCGCGTCGGAAGGTCTTACCTCCATCGACTACGGCACGGTCTTAGGGCACACGTTCAACAACAGCTCTCCTGACCGGGGTGTTGGCGTGAACATCACGATCCCGATCCGCAACCGTACGGCGCAGGCGGACCAGGCGCGGTCGCAGATGGAGTATCGCCAGTCGCAGATGCGTCTGCAGCAGCTCTATACGCAGATCAGAATCCAGATCATCAATGGTCAGTATGCGCTGACCAACGATCGGGCGCAGGTTACCGCGGCGCAGGCGTCGCGCGACTATGCGGCGCAGAGCTACGAGGCCGAGCAGAAGAAGTACAAGCTTGGCGCTTCAACGACCGCCAATGTGTTGCAGCAGGGAAGAAGCCTGGCGACCGCAGAGAACACTCTGATCTCTTCGACGGGGGCGTATGCGAAGGACCGCGCAGCGTTGCTGCAGTTGCTTTCGAGCACGCTGGATCGTTACGGCATCAGCATCGAGGCCGCGGCCTCCGGCACGATTGCCATGGCTCCGATCATTCCAGGGCTCACGGCGCCGAAGACTCCGGAGGCTCCGAAGCCGCTCAACTCTACGCCTCCGCCCGTGCAGTAGGTAGGGCAGGAAAATAGCTCCAGGTAGCCCCATTCAATTGCAGGGAAGAAGCAGAGGGCTGTAAGCCCGACTTATCTCGTGTGTAGATACGATGAATCGGGCTTACAGCCCTCTGCTTTCCTGTTGATCCGATACCTGGGGCTACGCTTGCAGCGAGCTAAAAACCGCTCGCTGCAGCGCTCCACCCCAGGCTGGGATGAAACGGGCCCTTGGCCCTAAAGATTAGGGCTCTCTTGTTATCGTGGCTTTCCGCAGCCTGTTAGCGTGGAGAGGTTCTTGCCGAGCGAGCATTCCCTCTGTGGCTAAAGCCACACCAGCAGCAGTGCAGGGACGGCGGGACTGAAGTCCCGCCCCTTCAAAGCAAAGGCCATCGCGAACTAAAGACTCAGCACACTGGAAAGGGCCGCAAGCGAATATTGCTTGCGGCCCTTTTCTCGTTCGCGCATCTGATGGATGCAGAGCAAATCCCCTGTTGCGGGGAAGTTGAATCGGGCGTGCGGTGCCGTTTTTCCTGGGGAAAAACGGCCATAAGTTTCGTGGTTTCGTCGTACACCTACAGGGGATTTGCTCCAGGGTCTGCGGTATCGTCGAAAGAGAACTGGAGTTTTGCAATGAGCACTGAACATGAGAACTCGCTGGGTCGCGCTGCCTCGGCTTATTTGCGCTCGGCGCGTCATCAACCGATCGACTGGCATGAGTGGGGCACAGAGGCCTTTGCCAAAGCAGAGCGCGAGAACAAGCCGGTGCTGCTGGATATCGGCGCGGTGTGGTGTCACTGGTGCCACGTGATGGACCGCGAGAGCTATGAAAACGCCGCGACTGCCGAGGTCATTAATGAGCACTTCATCGCGGTGAAGGTGGATCGCGACGAACGTCCTGACGTGGACACGCGTTATCAGGCGGCGATCTCCACCATCAGTGGGCAAGGAGGCTGGCCGCTGACTGCTTTTCTCACCCCCGAGGGCAAGCCGTACTTTGGGGGGACGTATTTTCCACCCGACGACCGGTATGGCCGTCCGAGTTTTCAGCGCGTGCTGCTCACGATGGCGGATGTGTTTCAGAATCGCCGCGATGAGGTCGAGGAGTCGGCCGGTGGTGTGATGTTGGCCATCGAGGAGAATGAGAGCTTCTCCGTACCTGCGGGGAATCCCGGAGCGCCGCTGTTGGACAAGCTCGTCGCTTCGACGGTCTCGCAGTTCGATCAGAAGAATGGTGGTTTTGGATCGCAGCCGAAGTTTCCGAACTCGGGTGCGATCGATCTTTTGATCGATGCGGCTTCGCGTGGTGGAGAGTTCGCGGACCAGGCCGGCCACGTGGCGACGGTGACGCTGCAGAAGATGGCTGCGGGCGGGATTCACGATCAGCTTGCGGGTGGATTCCATCGCTACTCGGTGGATGAGCGCTGGGTCGTGCCGCACTTCGAGAAGATGGCGTACGACAACAGCGAGCTGCTGAAGAACTACGTTCATGCCTTCCAGAGCTTTGGCAAGCCGGAGTTTGCGCGGGTTGCCAAAGACATTCTGCGTTGGATGGATGAGTGGTTGAGCGACCGCGAGCAGGGAGGCTTCTACGCCTCTCAGGATGCCGACGATTCATTGGACGATGACGGGGACTACTTCACCTGGACGCGTGCCGAGGCGAAGGCCGTGCTGACGGCGGAGGAGTTCGCGGTCGCGGAGCTGTACTTCAATCTGCGCGATGTTGGCGATATGCACCACAATCCCCAGAAGAACGTTTTGCATCTCGGGGAGCCTGTTGAAGCGATCGCGCGCAAGTTGAATCGCGCGCTGGATGAGGTGAACGAGACGCTTGCCGCGGCGACAGGAAAGCTCTACGCCGCACGGCTTCAGCGCAAGACGCCGTACGTCGACAAGACGATCTATACGGGTTGGAACGGCATGTGTCTTACGGCTTACTTTGAAGCTGCGCGGGTGCTCGATCTGCCCGAGGTGCGCGCGTTTGCATTACGCTCACTGGACCGAGTGCTGAATGCTGCGTGGGACCCTGTCGAGGGCCTGGCGCATGTGGTTGCCTATGGTGAAGGCGGGTCGGCGGCACGGGTTGCTGGGGTGCTTGAGGACTATGGTTTTCTCGCGAATGCCGCGCTCGATGCCTGGGAGTCTACGGGGGAGCTGCGCTACTTGACGGTTGCACAGGCGATAGCCGATGTGATGCTGGCGCGGTTTTACGATGCGGCCGGCGGAGGCTTCTTCGATACCGAACGGATGGAGGGTGCGCCACAACCTATCGGAGCTTTGAGCACTCGGCGCAAGCCGCTGCAGGATGCGCCGACACCGGCAGGGAACTCTGTGGCCGTGACATTGCTACTGAGGCTGGCTGCATTGACGAATCGCAGCGACTACGGCGATCGGGCGCAGGAGACTCTGGAGGCCTTTGCCGGAGTCGTTGAGCACTTCGGCTTGTATGCCGCCAGCTATGGGCTTGCGCTGCGCCGGGCTATTGAGTCTTCGGTGCAGATTTGTGTTGTGGGGGACGATACCAAAGCGCGTGAGCTTGAGGCTGCGGCAGTCACTGGGTTTGCGGTGAATAAGAGCGTGATTCACCTGGATCGCTCGCGGTTCCATGAGCTTCCTGCAGCGCTGGCCGAGACTCTGCCGAATCTGCCGCAGGTGGAGGGTAGCTTTGCGGTCGTCTGCAAGGGGAATAGCTGCCTGCCACCGGTAAACCATGTCGATGCACTGGTGAAGGCAATGATGGGATCTTGATTTTTGATTAATTAATAAGGCCGTCGATGACGGAGCAGGCTGTGATTGTTATGTGCAGGGCTCGCCAGGGATGTATTCATGGCGAGGGTGGGCGGTTTCGCCACGACCAAAGAAGGCAATTCAGTCGTTGCGCCCTGCGGGCTTCACTCCGGCCTTCGGCAGAGCGGTACGAGCCTTCGGCTCGATGTTTTACGGCACGGTTAAAACTGTCAAGTTCCGGGACATGCTTTACAAAGTGTCTCTGGACATCCTTTACAGTTTTGTTTTTGTTTAGGGGTTTGCGAGTCAGGGTTCGGCCATGGCCGAACCCTGACTCGCAAGGTCGAGTTCGCGGAGGAGAGTAGAGCGGTAGAAGACCAGGACGCGTTGCTCGATGCGGACCAGTTGGACAGGCTGTCCTGCGAGTGGGCCACAGACCTGCCAGCGTCTGCCGTCGAGCTTGAGTTGACCTGAGGGCTCCAGGCACTGGACCACGGCATCGGTGGGATACTGCCAGGCGGGCGGGTTGGGATCGTACGGCTTGTTGCTTTTATGCCATCTGCTGGCGGGGGTCTTCATGCCGAGGGCTTCGTGAGGCCGGAGGTGGTTGTACTCGTGTCGGAAGGCATCCAGCCAGGCCTGGCGCAGTTCTGGTTCAGGCAGACCGCGGCGACGCCGGGCCATCTCCAGCGCTCCATGGAAGCGTTCCACCTTGCCCTGGGTCTGAGGGTGGCGGATGCCGGAGAAGTAGAGCCGGATGCCCAGCTGCATCAGCCATATCGAGAGTTGGGTCCAGCCACCTGCGGACTGACCGTTCCACCACGGGATGCCATGATCCATCAGCATCGCCTCGGGCATACCGCAGGTGATAAAAGCCGCTTCCAGCCGCTGTTGCACAGCCTCACCGCGTGTTGTCCCCAATCCGTCCAGGGCGATCACGTAGCGGCTGGCGTCGTCCACGATCGACAGCGGGCCGACACTCTGGTTCCAGCCCTTGGGGCTCTTGTGATCCATCTGCCAGAGCTGGTTGGGATGCTCGCGCTCGAACCGTCTCAACGCTGGCCGATGCCGGTCTTCCAGCCGCACCAGCCCCTGTCGCAACAACACCCGATGTACCGTCGCGGCCGGTATCGCAATCCCTTCCTGCCCCAACAGCACGGCCAGCTTGCGCGCTCCCCAGTCCGGACGCTCTCTCCGCAGTTCCGCAATCCGCCGCTCGATCGACTCCGCTGTCCGCTCCGGGCTTCGGTGTGGACGACGGCTCAACTCCGCCACCCCCGATACACCACCTGCTCGATAGCGCTTCAGCCACAGATATCCCGTCGGGCGCGAAATCTCGAACTCTTTACATAACTCCGTAAGACTCGACTCGCCTCGGCTGGCCGCCACCACAAACCGTATACGCTGATCTGCTACTTCCATCGTCCGCCACGCCATCCCGCCCTCCACCTCCCGTGGAGAGCTTCATCCTGCCACCTCTTCCCCTCCAAAGAAGGCCAAAAGTGTAAAGGATGTCCAGAGACAATCTGTAAAGGATGTCATGCAACTGAACAGTTAAAACCGTGCCCTTCCGCTCCGTGTCTCAACAAACTGTTTGCACAGTTCGATTTTGCTCCAAGAGTAGTTTGATGACAGGACTTAGAGCAGTTTCCGTAGAGGCAAGGCAACCCAATGTACGTGTAGCTCACTCTATTCGGTGAAGACCTGAAATCGTCACGAAAACTGCATTCGACAAGAATCTGGTTCTCTTTTTGTAAATCTCCACGAACTGGATGTTTTATCTTTTCAGGTAAAGACAGGACAGGGGGCGCGAAGAAGAACAATGGCAGATCCGTCTACACGAACAACCGTCACAATAGGCGATGACAAGTTTAATACTCTCGCAGTGCAGATGGGGATCACGACGCTGCACGATCACCATGGCATGCCGCAGATGGGAAGTATGGCTTTCTCTATCAGCGTTACCGTGGACATGCACGATACGGAGAACATGAAGTTCACCACGATTAATAATCTCTTCAACCTGGCGAACGGTGTTACCCACGACAAGATCAAGGACATCAAGATTGAATATTGGCAGGACGAACAAAGGGTGGATGCGCTTTGTGTCTATAGCTTCAGCGGCTGGATCTCCAGTTTCTTTACCATCAGCGGCGAACATTCGAATCATATGATCAGCCTGACGCTGCAGCCGGAACTTAATGACAAGCAGTTCGCCAAAATAGCCTTGTCCAATTAGTAGCACCCTCTATCCCGCGGCAGGTTGGAATATCGAATGCCAGTATCCCCTCAGCAGAATAGTGGCGGCAGCGAGCTCGCACACCCCTCCTCGTTGCTGCCGAACCATGGTTACGGCCCCTTTCCACGGCCGAACGACATTCGGCGCCGCGAACACCTGCAGCGCTACCATCCCATTGTCGCGGGCTCGCTCGTCGAGTCCTGGCTGGAAAGTCCCGAACCGGTCCATAACTTTCCGCAGACGCCAAAACGCCGGGAGATCTCTTTTTTGCGGCCAAACGACATTCGCCGCATCAATCATGTGCAGGGCCACCATCCTGTCGTTCCTAAAGCCCCACCTCAACGGGCCAAGACTAGCCCGCTGAAGCTGCAGCATGGAACACTTATCGGCAATTCGAAGACTAGTCCATGGTTGATTCAATGGAAGCTGAACCATGAGTCCAAGAGCGGTGGATGGATTGTTCAACACATTCAAGCCAACTTCACGGGGGCCGGCAATTTTGACTATTGGGAAGCCTGGCAAGTGCCTGCGCATTCACGGTCAACGAAGACACTGATCGTTTTCGGGTATGACGATATGTTCCGCGGCCTCACCGGCAGCCATATTCATTCGAGCGCTCGCTTTTATGACGGCCTGCAATTGCCTGGTTCCTTCACGGTCCATCCGGCGGGTTTCCCGGCAGGAGTCTTGCGCGCCACCACTGTAGATCCGCACTTGCCGCTAAAACATGCAACGGCGGCGGATAATCGAAACTGGACGTCGCCTTAAGGCAGAGCTGGAGGAGACCTATGCCGAAGAGGCCGTTCAAGATTTTCTCTATAGCTTTTTGCGTCGCATGGATGTTTTTGTCTGGAGCGGCGGGAGCAACCGGAAGACCTACTCTTATGAAACAGCTCACGGAAACGATCACGAAGGTCCAAACAGGCGACTCTCTCACCGCCCGGACGGATGCCGCCGAACACCTCGCCGATCTGACGAAAAAGGTACACCCCGATAGGGTGGACGATAAGACCCTGGCTTCGATGGTGTCTCTTCTGGACAGCCCTGAAGACTCCGTGCGGGCCTGGGTGGCGGGGGCCATCGGATTTCTTGGACCACGGGCGATCTCTGCCGCTCCTACGCTTTTAAAGTTATTGCCTGAGGCGGATTGCGTGCAGGGAGATCTGACGTCGGCGGGAGCTATCCGGCTTGCCCTTAAGAAAATTGGTGCGAAGGCTCCTCCGCAGTCAACGTGTGGAACAGCTGCGAAGTAGAGGTGCGTGGAAGGCAATTCAGTCGCTCCGGCTGCGCCTTCGCTCCAGCCTTCGGCAGAAAGGAAGGCTGGCCGAGCCTTACTCTTATGGCATGGCTGAAGCCATGCCCTTAACGAAACAGTGCCACGGCAAGCGATTCATACAGCTCGATTTCGAAGTTTGATGGCATACCTTAGCCTGGCAATCCGCTCGTTGCTGCGGGCGGTGCTGTTGGATCGGCTTTCTGAAACACCAGTGTGCTGCTGGATGTGCCGAAGGGAATGTTCTCTTTGTTGAAGGCGATGAGCACCCTGCGGCGTAGTTCGCGCAGCACACCATCGCGCTGGTTGGCGCGGACGCGCAGGTTGATGGGGTAGAGCACTTCGTGGCCGTTGATCTTATCTACGCCCAGGATCTGCGGATCGGCGATGATGACGTCGTGGAACGCCTCATCGGCCTTGAGATCGGTAGCCAGTCTTGTCAGCAGCGCCATCACTCGATCGGGGTTTACCTGTGTATCGACGCTGACCGTCAGCGTTGCGACGGAGAAGTCGCGTGACAGGTTGGAGACGGTTGCGATCTGGCTGTTCGGAACGATGTACAGGGTGCCGTCGCCGTCGCGCAGCGTGGTGCAGCGCAGGGTCAGGCTTTCGACCGTACCCTGCAGGCCTGCAACCTTTACGACGTCGCCGATGTTGTACTGATCTTCGATCAGGATGAAGACGCCGGTGAGCATGTCCTTGAAGATGGACTGTGCGCCAAAGCTGATGCCCAGGCCTATGACGCCGGCCGAGGCGATGAAGGGGGCGAGCGAGAAACCGATCGCGTCCAGGGTCTGAATAAAGATATAGAAGCCCAGCAGGCTGTAGGCGGTCGCGCGAATAATCCCGGCGGCGGTGCGCAGTTGCGCGGCCCTTTGCGAGTTTCCTACCAGGCGGTCCGCGTGTTTGCGCATGCGCTTCACGAAGAAGGAGACGACCTGCTGGAAAAATAATGCGATGATCAGGGCAAGCAGGATCTTGGGCACGCCGCGCTGGAGAAAGCTCAGGAGGTCGGTGTGCCAGCCGTCTTCCAATGTCCGAAACGGTAAAAATTTAGAAAAGGGCATGTTCAATCTCGCTCAAGGGTCTCGTGAAGAGGATACGGGAACATCGGGATCGTTAGATGCAAAACAGTTGCACAACGCCTTGAATGCAGTGCTTTTCGTTTGTGCCACCCGGGAACGGGTTTCGAGGGAGAACCAGAGGCCGGATATTTGAAGCGGCCCAGTCGAAGAACGCACTAGCCAACGCTTTCCACGGCGTGATACGAGTAGAATCTTGCAAGGATTGGAGCGGGGGAGACACTGGCTTGATACAGAAGAATATGTCCAACAGTAAGACCACAGTATCGTCGGCAGGTGAGCCTGTCGCCGCAGGTCTTTCCGCCGCGCAGTTGATCGAGTTCTACCGGCTCATGTACCTCTCGCGTCGCAGCGACGACCGCGAGATCCTGCTCAAACGGCAGCAGAAGATCTTTTTTCAGATCTCCTGCGCCGGGCATGAGGCCCTGCTGGTCGCCGCCGGCCTGGCTATGAAGCCGGGCTATGACTGGTTCTTTCCGTACTATCGTGACCGCGCCCTCTGCCTTGCGCTGGGCAATACGGTTGAGGAGCAACTGCTGCAGGCCGTAGGCGCGGCGGACGATCCCGCCAGCGGCGGACGCCAGATGCCTTCTCACTGGACGAGCCGGCGGTTGAATATCGTCTCGCCCTCCTCGTCGACCGCGACGCAGTGCCTGCACGCCGTGGGTTGTGCCGAGGCTGGGCGCTACTTCACGCAACATCCCGAGGCTGCGAAGAAGGCAGATGGGGATTATCGTGAGTTCAAGGATGTGAAGTTCCACGCCGACGAGGTTGTTTATGTGTCGATCGGCGAAGGCTCGACGAGCCAGGGCGAGTTCTGGGAGTCGTTGAATACGGCCTCCAACAGCAAGCTGCCCGTGTTGTATGTCGTCGAGGACAATGGATACGCGATCTCTACCCCGGTCGAGGCGAACACTCCCGGTGGCAATATCTCGCGGTTGATCGCAAATTTTCCGAACTTTCATTTTGCTGAAGTCGACGGCACCGATGCCGTTGCGAGCTACGAGGCGATGGTCGAAGCGGTGGCGTACTGCCGCTCGGGCAAGGGCCCGGCGCTGGTCCACGGGCATGTTGTGCGGCCGTACTCGCACTCTCTGAGCGATGACGAGCGGCATTATCGCAGCGAGGAAGAGTTGCAGGCCGATGCGCTGCGCGATCCCATCTCGCGGATGCAGATGTGGCTGCTGCGCGAGGGCATCCTCGATGCGCAGGGAATCAATGAGCTGGAGCGCAAGGTGGATGAAGAGGTGCAGCATGCCTCCGACCGTGCGCTGGCGGCGGTGCTTCCGCAGCCAGATACGATCCTGCGGCATGTGTACTCGGAAGATTTCGATCCGACGGTTGCGAGCCTTGTGCGTGAAATAGAGCCAACGGCCGACTCCAACGAGCGCACGATGCTTGACCTCATCAACGCCTGCCTGCACGACGAGATGCGGCGCGATGAGCGCATCGTCATCTTCGGCGAGGACGTTGCCGATGCGACGCGCGACAAGGAATTGCGTGCCGGGAACCTGAAGGGCAAGGGCGGCGTCTTCAAGGTCACGGCGGGACTGCAGAAAGAGTTCGGCAACGACCGCGCGTGGAACTCTCCGCTGGCCGAGGCGAACATTACCGGTCGTGCCATCGGCATGGCGGTGCGCGGGATGAAGCCGGTGGTCGAGATTCAGTTCTTCGACTACATCTGGCCGGCGATGCACCAGATGCGCAATGAACTCTCCGTGATGCGCTGGCGCTCGAACGGGCAGTTCTCCTGCCCGCTGGTGATGCGTGTACCCATTGGTGGCTATCTTACGGGTGGATCGATCTATCATTCGCAGTCGGGTGAGAGCATCTTTACGCATACGCCGGGGGTACGGGTGATTATGCCGTCGAATGCGCTCGACGCAATCGGGTTGCTGCGCACGGCGATTCGCTGCGACGACCCTGTGCTGTTTCTCGAGCACAAGCGGCTGTATCGCGAGACCTTTGGGCGGTCGGCGTATCCGGGGCCGAACTATACGATTCCGTTCGGCAAGGCGAAGACCGTGAAGGAAGGCAAGGACCTTACCGTGATTACCTATGGCGCGGTGGTGCCGAGGGCGTTGCAGGCTGCCCAGCGGATGCAGCGCGAGAAGGGCGTCGACGTTGAAGTAATCGATCTGCGCAGTCTCAGCCCCTATGACTGGGAGGCGATTGCGACCTCGGTGCGCAAGACCAGCAAGGTGATTGTGGCGCATGAGGACATGCTGAGCTGGGGCTACGGGGCGGAGATCGCCGCGCGGATTGGCGATGAGCTGTTCCACGATCTGGATGCGCCGGTACGGCGTGTTGGATCGATGGATACGTTTGTGGCGTATCAGCCGCTGCTGGAAGATGTGATCCTGCCGCAGCCAGAGCATCTGTTCCAGGCGATGAGCGATCTGGCGGCGTTTTAGGGTAGTGGGGTAGAGCGTGGCGGTCTTTTGCCTTTGCCTTTCTGGTGGTCATTCCGACCCTGAGCGAAGCCGAAGGGGAGTGAACCTGCTTCCCGCCCGAGCAGGCTAAAGTGTGTGCGCAGACAGGAACTGGAAGGACTATAGCGGCAGGGTGCCCCATCCTCGACGCACGGTTTTATCGTGCGGCAGGGTGGGGTATAGACGCTAAGCGAATCCCACAAATCTTCGAAGCGCGCTTTGCGTCGGGGGTATCGTTTGCGGTAGCAAACGACCGCACTCCTCCACCTAGGCATAGTTTCCACTACGAGCAAAAGGCGGTCGTGCTTTGCACGATACCCCACCCTGCCGCGCAAGATCGCGCGTCGAGGATGGGGCACCCGGTCGCTATAGTCCTTCCAGTTACTGTCTACCTGCATATCTGTAGTGATACAAGCAAACAGCAGGTTCGCTGGCTGCGCTCGGAATGACAACCAGAACAGCAAACGCCAAGACAAAAGCTAAGATCAAAGCGTTGGTCTATTTTTAACATTCGAATTCCACAACTGCTGATTTGAGGGCGGGTCTATGAAGGTGGCATAAGACACATCTCAGGAGAACTTCGTCATGACGACGTCATTGAAGTCTTTGGGCCCTGTATTTGAAGCGGGTAAGGCCGCTACCGTTGCTGTACTTTGCGTTTTGATGACTGTGCCACCGGCGGTCGCCGCGGTGCCGACGACGACTTCGGGGAAGGTCGCTCTGCCTGCGTCTGTTCAGAAGACACCGCTCACGCACCAGCAGAAGACGCTTCATGCGCTCAATCGCCTGACCTTCGGTCCGCGGCTCGGGGATGAGCAGGCCGTCAGCAGGATGGGTATGGAGGCCTGGTTTCAGCGTCAGCTGCATCCTGAGAACATCGACGATTCGGCCTTTGAGGCGAGGCTGAACCAGTTTCCCGCATTGAAGCTTTCGCAGGAAGAGCTGATGAGCCGCTATCCGATGCCGCAGACCGTGCGCCAGATGGCCCGCAACCATGATCCTCTGCCTGCCGATCCGGTGGAGCACGCGATCTATGCGGACGCCATCGCGTACTACGCTACCGTCGCGGCGAAAGCCGACGATAAGACTGCTGCCAAGACCGGCGAAGCGAAGGCTAATGGTGCGGCAGCAGGCGATGGCATGGGCGACGCGATGCAGGTGCAGAAAAACGCTCCCGCAAAGATGGATGATGCTTCGACCGACAACGCCATGACGGCGGACGGTACAGCGCCGAAGACCAAGGCTAACGGCAAGCGCAAGTTCAGCGGCACACCGATGTCCGACGACGAGGTAGAGGCTGTGCTGGCGCTCCAGCCGGAGCAGCGTTTTGCCAGGCTCGTTGCGATGTCTCCTGAGGAGATGATCAGTTTCCGCAGGGGCCTTAAGCCGCGCCAACAAGGCGCCTTGTTGAAGGATTTCTCACCGGAACAACGGGAGGATGTGGCTGCCATGCAGAGGCCGGAGCACATGGTGATCGCCGAAGCCCTGCAGGAGCGGCTGCTGCGCGATGTGTACTCGGAGCGGCAGCTGCAGGCTGTGATGGTGGACTTCTGGTTGAACCACTTCAGCGTCTATGTCGGGAAGAACCAGATCGAGCCGTACCTTCTGGCTTCTTATGAGCGCGATTCTGTTCTGCCGAATGCGTTGGGCAAGTTCGAAGACCTGCTCGTGGCCAATGCCAAGAGCCCGGCGATGCTGCTGTACCTGGACAATGCCCAGAGTGTCGGGCCGGATTCGAAGGCGGCGGAGCGAAGCAAGAGGATCAGTGAGGTTGCTCCTGACTCGAAGATCGCCAAGGCTGCTGCGAAGGGGTTGAACGAGAACTATGGCCGCGAGCTGATGGAGCTCCACACTCTTGGCGTGAACGGCGGCTATACCCAGCAGGATGTGATCGAGGTCGCCAAGTGCTTTACCGGCTGGACGATCGACCGTCCCTATCAGGGCGGCAGCGGCGGCTTTGTCTTTGACGACAGGCGCCATGAGCCCGGAACGAAGACCGTTCTCGGCCAGACGATTCCCGAGGGGGGCGTGAACGAGGGACTTCAGGTGTTGCACATCCTGGCTACGAGCCCGGCGACGGCGCGATTTGTTTCTACCCAGCTGGCAGTGCGCTTCGTTAGCGATACACCCTCTCCGGCGCTGGTCAATCGCATGGCTGCGACCTTCCTCAAGACAGACGGCGACATCAAGGCGGTGCTGAGTACGATGTTCCACTCGCCTGAGTTCTGGGCTCCGTCAGTGTATCGGGCAAAGGTGAAGACGCCGATCGAGTTCATGGCTTCGGCGCTGCGGGCGAGCGATGCAAACCTGGTCAATCCGGCGGTGGTGGTGCAGGCGATGAATCAGCTGGGGATGCCGATCTACGGGATGCAGACGCCGAACGGCTACTCGTGGAAGTCCGACCACTGGGTCAGCAGTAATGCTCTGGTTTCGCGCATGAACTTTGCTCTGGTGCTGAGCGGTGGCCGTGTTCCGGGGGCTCATCCGGATTGGCCGCACCTGCTGGGAGACGCGGAAGAGTCTCCAGTGGTCACGGCACCCAATTCGGCTACGGAGTTGAAGCTGGAGTCATTGTTGCTCGGACAGCCGGCAACTCCACGCACTCGTGGGACGGTGATGGAGCAGTTTACGAATCCGGATACGCAGCAAACGGCCCAGCAGAACTTTGCGATGAAGGCGAATGCGGCGGATGACATGGGAGCTTCCCTGGTGCGGATTGGCGGAAAGAAGCAGCAGGGCCAGGGACCAGGGCTGCAGTCGGGTCAGCCGGCGACGCCGCTCGCGACCATGGCGGGATTGTTGTTGGGCTCTCCTGACTTTCAGCGGAGATAACGTCGCGTTGGTGCAGAAGATGCATGGGTGCATCGAGATAGAGCTGTGCCTGAAATTCACGTAGGGCTCGACACTTCCAGACAACTTTCGTCCGGGAGTAGAGTTACTACCAGCAAGGGAAGTTGCGTCAGGGACGGCGCTTCCAGGAATCAAGGAGTTCAATCATGTCGACCAGGACGATCTATACCGATTCGAGCGATTGGGGCTGCGATATGCACGGGCGCGATCTTCCGCGGCGCAACACCGTCACGCGGCGTGGATTCATGCGCGGAGGAGCCCTGGCTCTGGTGGGTACCTCGGTCATTCCGAGCTTTCTTACGCGGTCGATCTATGCGGAGATGACCACGGCTGCCGCTAATAAGAAGAAGCTGGTTGTGATCTTCCAGCGCGGCGCCTGTGACGGCCTGAATGTTGTGGTGCCCCATGCGGAGAAGAACTACTACGCAATGCGTCCCACGATCGCGATCAAGCAGAACGAGGTGATCGACCTCAACGGGTTCTTCGGCCTGCATCCTTCGATGGCGGCGTTCAAGCCGCTCTACGATCAGGGGCACCTGGCGATCGTCCACGCTGCGGGATCGCCGGACACCACGCGGTCGCACTTCGATGCGCAGGACTATATGGAGTCGGGCACTCCGGGCGTCAAGGTGACGCAGGATGGCTGGCTGAACCGCGCGCTCCAGGACGAGAAGCTGGCGGGCAAGCCTTCGGCCTTCCGCGCCGTCGCGTTGGGAACCCAGGTTCCGCGTACTCTGCAGGGCAAGATTCCGGCCATTGCAGTCGCCAATCTGGCGGATTTTTCGGTGGCCGGCCGTGGGCCGCAGACCTCGCCGATCTCGAACGCCTTTCAGGCCATGTACGACGAGAGCTCGGATGCTGTGCTGCACGGCACGGGTGAGGAGACGTTCGAGGCCGTCAAGATGCTCAAGTCGGCCGATCCGGCACACTATCAGCCGGCGGCGGGAGTTACCTATCCCAATACGGCGTTCGGCAACAGCCTGAAGCAGGTCGCCCAGTTGCTCAAGGCGAACCTCGGGGTGGAAGCGGCGTTCTCCGACATCGGTGGCTGGGACACGCACCAGAACCAGGGTGGGGCGACCGGTCAGCTCTCCAACCGGCTGAAGGAGTTCTCCGAGACCATTGCGGCCTTCTGGAAGGACATGGGGGCCGACTCCGAGAACGTCACGCTGGTTACGATGTCCGAGTTTGGCCGTACGGCCCGGCAGAACGGCACCGGCGGAACCGACCATGGCCACGCGAACGTGATGTTCGTTCTGGGCGGCACGGTGAAGGGCGGCAAGGTCTACGGCAGGTGGCCGGGGCTCTCCAATGAACAGCTTAATGAAGGCCGCGATCTCGCTGTGACAACTGATTTTCGGAATGTTCTGGGTGAGGCTGCCTACAAAACCCTGGGATCGCGGAATATGGAAGCGGTCTTCCCCGGGGCAAAGGTCAACCCCGCAGCATTTCTTAACTTTGCGTAAGCTCCTTGTAATAAAGGGATTAAGTTGTAAAAAGAAGAGCAGGCCGGATGTCTTCGGTCTGCTCTTTTACTTTTCTTGAGGTACTTTGAGAAAATATATGGAAAGTGGAAAACTTTTTCCCAAAACTTACGTCTTATTGGATGTAACACGAAACACAATGCAGCAGCCGGCCCAGCAGTCCCCACGGTCACCGGCATCCCCTATCCGCACAACCCTCCCCACCCCTCTGTAAGGTCGCCAGAACATCGGCGGCCTTCACGCCTTTAAGGCAGAACAAGCGGCCGCAAAACCTTTGACGCAAAGGACGCAGAGAAAAGAGCCAAGTTTCGCTACGGCTGCTGTGGCGAAACTTGGCTCTCTTTGCGCCCTTTGTGTCAGGGCTCTTAGGGTTTGACTGGAAGAGTCGAGGACATCTGGGGTACGTAGGTGTCCAGAAAACGCCGGAGAGAATCGTGAAGGGCTGCCTGGTTCTGGCCGGGGGCGAGCTCGACGGTCAGCTTTGGGTTGGCGGCATTCGCTAGGTTGGCTGGGATCGGGCCGGTTGTGGAGGAGATTAATAGTTTGGGGGTAGCGAGGCTGCGCAGACGATCGGCCAGGGGGAAGCGCTCGCGGAAGAGCAGGCTGATGGGTACCATCCTCGAACGGGAGTCTTGCCGGACGCGCGCTTCGAAGTCGCCGTCGGGGTTTTGGAGAATCAGGGCGGCAAGCTCTTTGTGGTCTGTGCAGAGCTTGGCTGCCAGTGAGGCTCCAGCGCCGCTGCCATAGGCGATGACGGAGTTGCCGGGGATGCCGCGCAGGCCTGTCACATAGCTGAGTGCCGATTCAGCGTCGCCCTCCATCAAGACTTCCGTAGGGTGTTTGCCGCCGCTCCGGCCAAAGCCGCGGTAGTCGAAGAGGAGGACGTTGAGCTGGGCATCGTGGAGAGTGCGAGCATCCGTCAGGGCATCGCTCATGGAGCCCTGGCCGCTGTGGAGCATGATCACAGTCGGGTAGGAGGGCACGTCGCCGGGAATCCACCAGCCGTCGAGCTGGGGCTGGCCGCTGGCGTCCACGCCGAAGTGGACTTCCGTGAAGGCGAGGTTGAGGTCCTTTGGGGTTTGTTTGATGGTTCGTGAGGGCTGGAGCACGAGTTGCCACTGGCCATAGGAAAAGAGACCGCATACGGTGAGATAGGCGCAGACTACGGCGAAGGCGATCACTACGCCAAGTGCCTGCAGTATCCATCGCGGATCGACGACTTCAGGGGGAGCGCTGTTGGTGAAATTCGGTCGGGCCTGCGGCTTGGGCGGACGGTTCGGCATGGTTCTCCTGATCTTGTCCAGCATCTCATGGGTAAAAGAAAATGAGTGAAGGCTGAAGTAGCCGAAGGAGAGACGTGTGTCCCACTGGGTTCGGTTGTGCGGAGTGAAGGAGATTCCTGAGCCGGGAAGTGTCATGGAGGTCGAGGCGGAGGGAGTGGCGATCTGCCTGGCCAACGTTAATGGCCGTCTGGCGGCGCTGGATAACTGGTGTCCGCATCGTCGCGGGCCGCTGGGGGCGGGCTGGATTGAGGGCGAGGCGGTGGTGTGTCCCTGGCACTCGTGGGCTTTCAATACTGTTACCGGGATTGCGGAGCCGCCAGAGAGGGCCCGGGTGGACGTCATGCCTGTAAAAATTGAGAACGATGATCTCCTGGTGAATTTGGGCTAGTGAATTTGGGCGATTCTGACGTGCCGCGACTCTAGTCTGGTCCCCAATAGATTTTTAATTCAGAAAACTCTTTTACTCAGCTTTGCTTCTCATAGGATGATGGGCAGCGACGAATTCACATCGATCGCCCTGATTGGAGAATTTTTTAGATGAAGCGTACATTGCTCTCTCTCTTCGCTCTCGCCCTTTTTGCTGGTTCTTTCAGCGCCGCTGAAGCGCAGCATCATCGTCACCGTGTTTGCCACTATAGCCACCATCACCGTGTTTGCCACTGGGCGTAGTTTCGCGTCTCTAACTGTGAAGGCCCGGTCAAAAGCCGGGCCTTTTCGTTTATGCACCCCGGAGACTGATAAAATCGTTTAAATCCACTCTCCGGGGAGAGGCAATGCAAGCAATTCTCGCCCTTGAAGACGGGCGCCTCTTTCGCGGTAAGGCCTTCGGTTCGCAGGTTGAACGCGTTGGCGAGGTAGTCTTCAACACATCACTGACCGGTTACCAGGAGATCTTCACCGATCCTTCCTATGCAGGCCAGATCGTTATTTTGACGAATCCTCACATTGGGAACTATGGCACTTCTCCTTCAGATGCAGAGGCTTCTCGCCCCTATATCGAGGGATTGGTCGTGCGCGAGTTCTCTCCGGTGAGCTCGAACTGGCGTTCCACCGAGGTCGCCGACGAGTATCTGGAGCGCAATGGCGTTCCGGTGATCGCAGAGATCGACACGCGAGCCGTGGTGCGCCATCTGCGCGCCAATGGTGTCATGCGTGGAGTGATCTCAACGGCCGTCGAGGATACGGACGCGCTCGTCGCCAAGGCTCGTGCCCATAAGAAGATGGACGGCACCGACCTGGCCAGCGTCGTTTCGACGAAGAGCTCCTACACCTGGGACTCGACAGAACCGCGCAATGAGACGGGCGATTTCCTGTTGCCCTCGGACTCGGGAGCGGTGGGGCAGATGCACGTGGTCGCTTATGACTTCGGCATCAAGCAGAACATTCTGCGGATGCTCTCGCGCGAGAACTGCCGCGTGACGGTGGTGCCGGCAAAGACCTCCGCAGCCGAGGTGCTGGCGCTGGAGCCGGATGGCATCTTCTTCTCCAACGGCCCTGGAGACCCTGAGCCACTGGAGTACGCGCAGCAGAACATCCGCGACCTGCAGGGCAAGAAGCCTCTGTTTGGCATCTGCCTGGGGCACCAGTTGTTCGGCCTGGCGCTGGGCGGCAAGACCTACAAGCTGAAGTTCGGGCATCATGGCGGGAACCATCCGATCAAGAACCTCGAAACCGGCAAGGTCGAGATTACGGCGCAGAACCACAACTTCAACGTCGATCCGAAGTCGCTGCCCGATGACGTGGCGGTGACGCACATCAACCTGAACGACGACACGCTTGCCGGTCTGAAGCACAAGACCGACCCGATGTTCAGCGTGCAGTACCACCCCGAGGCAAGCCCCGGGCCGCATGATTCGCACTATTTGTTCCGGGACTTCCGTAAGATGATGGAAGAGTGGAAGAAGTAGGGTCGAAAGGGAGCACTTCGGGCTTTGAAAGGGCGCGGCTTTAGCCGCGCCGTACAGTGTAGGGAAGATGGGGCTTTAGCCCCTGAGGGAGTGTATGAGGCCAAAGCGAGAGGTTGCGACAAACAATGGGCAAACCTACTTCGTTACCTCGAACACAGCTCAGAGAAAACCATTTTTCAGACATGCTCGATGGGCCGAGTTGTTGATTGAGACGTTTTATGGATATAGGCCGGAACGGTTTCTTATCCATGGTTTTGTCGTAATGCCCGATCATTTTCATTTTTTGATGACTCCGCAGGAGACCTTGGAGCGTGCGGAGGATCATGCGTACTGTTCCGCCAATCGCCGATTTGAGCTGGATGCATTCCCTCAGGGGCTAAAGCCCCAGGTCGTTGGTGCGGTAGGCGGCGCGGCTAAAGCCGCGCCCTTTCAAAGCGCAGTAGGGCAAAGCACAGCGGCTCAAAGCGCAGCAGCGGGTGTTTTTTCAAAGCAGTCAAAGCAGATCGGTGGCGGAGTTGAAGCTCCGTCCCTTCAAAGCAGCACTATATTCTTGCGGAATTGATGAGATAAATGCCACGTAGAAACGACATCGCGAAGATTCTAGTCATCGGCTCCGGGCCGATCGTCATTGGCCAGTCCGCTGAGTTCGATTACTCCGGCACGCAGGCCTGCAAGGCTCTCAAGGCTGAGGGCTATGAGGTGGTGCTGGTGAATTCGAACCCGGCCTCCATCATGACCGATCCCGAACTTGCCGACCGCACCTACATTGAACCGTTGACTCTTAAGTATGTTGAAGAGATCCTGCGCGTCGAAGTCGAGATGATGGCGGGCAAGGAAGGCGTGTTCGCTGTGCTGCCGACCGTTGGCGGACAGACTGCGCTCAACCTTGCGGTCGATCTCGCTGATGCGGGCGTGCTCGAGAAGTATGGTGTCGAGCTTATCGGCGCGAAGCTCGAGGCCATCAAGAAGGCCGAAGATCGTCTGCTCTTCAAAGATGCGATGAACAAGATCGGTCTCGACATGCCGAAGTCGATGCTCATCAATAACCTTCGCGATGGGATTGAGTACGCCGCGAAGCTGGGCTTTCCGGTGGTCATTCGCCCCAGCTTTACGCTGGGCGGATCGGGTGGCGGCATCGCCTACAACCGCGAAGAGCTGATGGAGATTCTGTCGCGCGGTCTCGACCTTTCCCCGGTGCATGAGTGCCTGCTCGAAGAGTCGGTGCTGGGCTGGAAAGAGTATGAGCTCGAGGTGGTGCGCGACCTCAACGACAACGTCATCATCATCTGCTCGATTGAGAACTTCGATCCGATGGGCGTGCACACCGGCGACTCGATCACGGTTGCTCCCGCGCAGACACTGACCGACCGCGAATACCAGGTAATGCGCGATGCGGCGATTGCTGTTATCCGCGAGATTGGTGTCGAGACCGGCGGAAGCAACGTGCAGTTCGCGGTGAACCCGCAGAACGGCCGCATGACGGTCATCGAGATGAATCCACGCGTCTCGCGTTCGTCGGCGCTGGCGTCGAAGGCGACGGGATTCCCCATCGCCAAGATCGCCGCGCGCCTGGCCGTCGGCTACACGCTCGACGAGTTGCAGAACGACATCACAAAGGCCACACCTGCATGCTTCGAGCCGACGATCGACTACGTCGTCGTGAAGATTCCGAAGTGGCAGTTCGAGAAGTTCCCCGGCGCCGATGAGATTCTCGGGCCGCAGATGAAGTCCGTCGGCGAAGTGATGGCCATTGGCCGCACTTTCAAAGAAGCGCTGATGAAGGCTGTGCGCTCGCTCGAGACGGGCAAGAAGGGCAGTGGAGACACGATCGATCCGCGCAGACTGCGGCAGCGTCTCGTAACGCCACATCCTGAGCGTCTGGCGTATCTGCGTTATGCCTTCGATCAGGGCATGAGTGTGCGTGAGGTTGCACACTTTACTGGCATGGACCCCTGGTTCCTGCACCAGATGAAGACCATTGCGGAAGAGCTGAAGACGGTTGCGGAGAAGGGCATTGCGCTGGATGCGCATGAGCTGCACTCGGCCAAGCGCATGGGCTTGTCGGATGAGAGACTGGCTGCGGCGTTTGGGCTCAACGGCAAAGACGCAACGGCGCAGGTGCGTTCGCTGCGCGAGAAGCTCGGTGTGCGTCCGGTGTACAAGCTCGTCGATACCTGCGCGGCGGAGTTCGAAAGCCTTACGCCTTATCTCTACTCCTGCTTTGACGAAGAGGATGAGGCTGCACCCACGGCGAAGAAGAAGGTCATCATTCTCGGCTCCGGGCCGAATCGTATCGGGCAGGGTATTGAGTTCGATTACTGCTGCTGCCATGCGGCCTTCGCGCTGCGTGAAGACGGCTACGAGACCATCATGGTCAACTGCAATCCGGAGACGGTTTCGACCGACTACGATACCAGCGACCGTTTGTACTTTGAGCCGCTGACGTTTGAAGATGTGCTCGCGGTGTATGAGCACGAGGCTTCGGCGGGCGCGGAGATCGGTATGATCGTGCAGTTCGGTGGACAGACGCCGCTGAACCTGTCGCTGCCGCTGAAGGCCGCCGGTGTGCCCATCATCGGCACGTCGCCTGAGTCGATCGATCTTGCCGAGGACCGCAAGCGCTTCGGCAAGCTGATTACGGAGCTTGGTATTCCGCAGCCTGAAGGCGCGATGGCGACCAGCGTGGAAGAGGCGCTTGCCGGTGCGCGGCGCGTGGAGTACCCAGTGCTGGTGCGGCCTTCGTACGTGCTGGGCGGACGCGCGATGGTGATTGCGTATGACGACGAAGCGGTCGTCCGCTATATGTCGACGGCGATCGAGTACTCGCAGGAGCGGCCGGTTCTGATCGACCACTTCCTCGAAGATGCGCAGGAAGTCGATGTCGATGCTCTGTGTGACGGCAAGGATGTGATCATCGCCGGGATCATGCAGCACATCGAAGAGGCTGGCGTGCATTCGGGTGACTCCTCATGCGTATTGCCGGCGGTCGATCTCTCGACGGAGGTGCTCGAGACCATTCGCAGCTACACGCGGCAGCTTGCGCTGGCGTTGAATGTGATCGGTCTCGTGAATCTGCAGTTTGCGATTCAGCGTGGCAAAGTCTTTGTGATCGAAGTAAACCCGCGCGCCTCGCGCACGGTGCCGTATGTCTCAAAGGCGACGGGCATTCAGCTTGCGAAGGTAGCTTCGCGCCTGATGACAGGCCGCACACTGCGTGAGCTGCTCCCAGAGCAGCTTGCGAGCGGACGCGATCTCGGCACGGGCAATCACTTCTTCGTGAAGTCGCCGGTGTTCCCGTGGGGCAAGTTCCAGGGCGTCGATCCGGTGCTTGGGCCGGAGATGCGCTCCACCGGTGAGGTCATGGGCGTCGCTGCAACCTTCGGTGAAGCCTTTGCGAAGGCCCAGACCGCGGCTGGTCTGCATCTTCCGCGTGAGGGCACGGTCTTCTTCAGTGTGAACGAGCACGACAAGGAGTCCGTTGCGAGCCTGGCGCGTCGCTTCGTCGAGATGGGCTTCCATCTGGTAGCGACGCATGGCACCGCCGAGGTGCTTGAGGCTTCGGGCCTGCAGGTCGAGCGCGTGTACAACGTGAATGAAGGTCGACCGAACGCCGTCGATCTCCTCAAGAGCGATCGCATTCAGCTTGTGGTGAATACACCGCGCGGACAGGAGAGCGTCTTCGATGAGCAGGCGGTTCGCCGTGCTGCGGTGACCGGCCGTGTGCCGACCATTACGACGCTGGCTGCTGCACGGGCTGCGGCGGATGGAATCGAAGCGCTGCAAAAGGGCGAGTATCGTGTTGAGTCGTTGCAGGCATTGCATGCAGCACGCAAGAGTGAAGCGGTTCTGGCGTAGGTTGCGGAATGTCTGGTGAAGCTATGTTGATCGACGGAATTCATATCCCTCTGACGGTGCCGTTCTATCGCGATGGCAACAGCTATCTGCGCAAGCTGGAGCACAACGTTGGCCGCTACTCGCTGACACCTGCTGCTGGTCTGGTAGTGCTTGGACCGGGCAGCGAGGCTAGTACGCTCTCTGATGCTGAGACGGATGAGGTGCTGCAGGCTGTCGGCCAATCGGCGTCGCGCGAGAAGGTGTTGATCGCGGGGATTGCGAAGGACAGTGTGCGCCGTGCGGTGGCGATGGCGGAGAGCGCGGAACGTGCGAGCTTCGATTCGGTGCTGCTCGCCGCTCCGCACACCTTGCTGCCTGACGCTGAATTGGCACTTTTCTTCCGCGCGGTTGCGGATGCTTCGCCGCTTCCGGTGCTGCTCTGGAGCCATGCGACGGCGCCGTCCCGGCAACTGCCGATTACGTTGGTCGCTGAGTTGGCAGAGCATACCAACATTATTGGGCTGTATGACGCGGACCTCTCCGTTGAACGCTATGGTTTGATTGCCACGGCCACGGCTTCAGTGCGCCGGGATGTCACCGTGACAACGACTTTTGCCCCGGTGACACGCCGGATGGTTGTGCCTGAGAGCGGTGAAGGGCCTGCGACGTTTGTCTCAGCCGAATCTCTGGGCGGTGGCTCAGCTCTGGCCGTTGCCACGCCGAAGGCGACGATCAAGACACGCACGAAGACCGTTGGATTCCAGGTGATGGCTGCCGGAGATGCCAGTGAACTGTTGCCTCTGCTGGAGGCAGGTGTTCCGGGAGCGTTGCCGCGGCTGGCTGCATGTTCTCCGCAGGCTTGCCATGAGGTCTTTGCGGCCTTCAAGGATGGCGATCCCACGTTGTCCGCCGAGAAGGCGAAGCGGCTTCGCATGGCGGATGAGGTGATGCGGCAGCTTGGCGTTGCGGGGATCAAGTATGGCTGCGATCTGAATGGTTATTTTGGCGGATCGCCCCGGTTGCCGCGTCTGCCGTTGAATATTGAGCAGCGTGAGTTGGTGGAAGTGGCGTTGCGCGAGCTGCGGAACTAGGGCGAGTTCACCGATAGGTTGGCGTAGGCTGGAGCTACTCGACCTTGTTGTAGCGGTGGAGATGACCCGGAGTTCTGTGGTGGGCTGGTTTGCGTTCAGCTACGAGCTGCGAGGTTGCGAGCTACGAGTTGAAACGGTTCTCGTGCTGCGCGTGGGAGGGGCCGTGTACATTCCGAAGGTGAATGAAGAGAAACGGGTTCCGGTTATCCAGGCGTTGATTCAGGCTCATCCGCTCGCGTCCCTGGTAACGATGAGTTCCTCCGGTCTTTTTGCTTCGCACATTCCGATGGTGCTTGAGGCAGATGGTTCGGAGTTTGGTGTATTGAAAGGGCATATCTCACGCGCCAACACGCAGTGGCGCGACCTGACGCCGGACGTCGATGCACTAGCTATCTTTGCAGGGCCGCAACACTACATCTCGGCTTCCTGGTATCCGGGCAAGCACGAGCATGGTAAGGAAGTGCCTACCTGGAACTACGCCGTTGTTCATGCCTACGGGCCGCTGAGGGTGATTCATGAAGCCGATTGGCTGTTGAAGCACCTGGAGGGGTTAACCGATATTCATGAGGCAGCATCGCCCGTTCCATGGAAGGTCAGCGATGCTCCTGAGGCGTTTATTCAGACCTTGCTGAATGGAATCGTAGGATTTGAACTACCAATCCGGCGGCTTGAGGGCAAGTGGAAGGTGAGCCAGAACCGCAATGAGCGCGACCGCAGCGCCGTGGTTGAAGGTCTCGATGCGCTCAACACTCCTGAGAGCCTGGCGATGAAGGCGCTTGTCGAAAAGATTTAGCTTTACCGCGGGTGTACTGTGTTTTGCAGTCAGTCTTGCTGGTGAAGTGCCGATAAGGACATCCGGAATTTTGTGGTGGGGCTGGTTTGCGTTCAGCTACGAGCTGCGAGGTTGCGAGCTACGAGTTGAAACGGTTTTCTTTTGCCATCTTGCTGAAGCGCAGTGTAACTTGTGCAAGTACAGACCACGATTCAAAAGAGGGATTCCAGCATGAAAGTGATTGCGCTTCGACTTGTCGCGGTTCTGCTGTTCGCAATTGGGGTGCTTCAGGCACAGGCGCAAGATATCTCAGGAAACTGGCAGGGCACTCTGCAGGCGGGTAAAGGTCTGCGGATCCTCCTGAAGATATCCAAGGCGGACACTGCTGGATGGAAGGGTGTGATGTACAGCATCGACCAGGGTGGCACCCCTATCAATGTCACCTCCGTAACGGTGGACAAGCTGAACTTTGGTTTCACCGTCAAGCTTCTGGATCTGACTTACGCCGGAACGCTTAATCCCGATGGAACCTCGATCGAGGGTAACTCGACGCAAAACGGTACGGCGCATGTGCTCAACTTCACCCACGTCACTGCGGAAAATACATGGGCCATTCCCGAGCCACCGAAGTCTATGCCGACGGACGCAAAGCCAAAGTTTGATGTGGTGACCGTGAAGCCGAGCGACCCAAACAAGCCCGGGAAGTTATTTACGATTCGTGGGCGGCAGATCTTAACGATCAATACCACGGTCAACGATCTCATTACTTTCGGTTATTCTCTGCAGACAAAAGAGATCTTGAACGCGCCCTCATGGATGGACGAAAAGTACGACGTCGACGGCGTGCCGGACGTAGAAGGCCAGCCGAATATTCAGCAGATGCGATTGCTGATACAGGATGCCCTGGTGGCGCGGTTTGGACTGAAGTTCCATACCGAGCAGCGGGAGATGACGGCCTATGTTTTAACCGTGGCCAAGGGCGGGCCGAAGCTCACTCTGACTTCCGATCGGCCAAACTCGCCGGGAGATTTCATCTTCGGCGGTCTGGGCAAACTAAGAGTGACCAATGCCACCATGAAAGACTTCTCCCACGGCATGCAGGAGGCGGTAATGGACAAGCCGGTGGTGGATCAGACTGGATTGACCGAGCGGTATGACTTCAACCTGAACTGGACGCCTGACCAATCTCAGTTTGCGTCGTTCGGCGCGCATATCCCTCTGCCGAATCCTGATGATCCGAATGCCTTGCCTAGCCTCTTTACCGCATTGCAGGAACAGGTGGGTTTGAAGATGGATGTGACGAAGGCGAAGGTTGACGTGATGGTGGTCGATCACATCGAAAAGCCTTCCGCGAACTGACGCGCCCTTAGCCTCGCCTGTATCTCCGTAGGGAGATACAGGCTATCTCTCAGCTAAGACCCAGCACTTGAAACTCCCCCTCGTATCCCTCCATCTCTTCCTCGACTTCCTCGGATCCGGTGCGCAGCACATTCAGTGTTGCGTGAATCACTATCGTCGTGAGTCCGAGTAGCAGAAGCTTTGGCAGGTTCTTTTCCAGCAGTATTTCCAGGTGAATCATGCCGAAGATGAACGGTGGAAACACTCCGATATAGAGCGTAAGCATCAATGGAAAACTAGTTCTTCCTGGCATCCTCGGCTGGTTGAACGGAACGCTCTGCTGAAAGAAGAAGAACCCATCTGTCAGCAGGAGACAAAGGCATAGACCGCACACGATCTGCACCAGCAGATGCGGCAGATCCCAACCCGCTACACGCAAGGCAGCTACGATGCAGCACATCACACCGGTAGCGTACAAAAACACCCACTTGCGTCCTGCGGCTGTGCACTCGCTGATAGCCACACCCGTAATCCGAAAGACCCACCTTGCCGGCAGATTCAGAGGAAACGCAAAAGCCGTGCGCAGGCCGGCAATCACCCAGAACAACAAAAGAGGCATGATGGCATGCAGACCCTCATCGGAGAGGGCTGGCTGAATCGTCCCGCCATTCGCAGGAAACCTCACTGCGGAGGCTACAGCCAGTGCGAGACCTGTTCCACCGTACATCGCCAGGTAGACCTGGTAACGATTGTTTCGCGCCATCGTCTGCCCGATAAAGTGAAACGCCGCACGTTCTCCCGGCCGCCGAATCACCCCATGCACCAGACGAGTCCACCAACGCGATGGAGACCTCCGTCTGCCTGAACCTCCCTCTACGGCCATCCTACGCATCCGAGCCCATGCCAGTGGATAGGTCAGCAGGACCACCAACGCCACTGTCAATGTTCCGCGAAGCGCATACCGTGTCATCTCGTGCGCGAACGCCGGTGCGGCGTCTCCGTGAAGCAGTTGCTCGTACAAGCCGAGGAACCAAAGCGGCGGCAGCCACCGAGCTATCCTCAGCGGCTCCGATAGCAGTATCTGCATGGAATCGCCATAGCGCGCATAGTGCAGTATCAGCAGCACCAACGCCATTACGGACAGCATCTGCATGATCGGCGAAGCCACGCGAAACCGTGCGGCATCCAGCACGCAAAGCAGCACCCCGCCCAGCGCCAGAAACAGCAACGCTGCAAAGACTCCTGCCAGCAACACCGCAGCGCTATGCGCGTACAGGTGCCGGAAGAAATCACCTTTGCTTATCCCGGGCAACATCACCGCTCCAAAGAGGTTGCCGCCGATCAGAAACAGCGTCAAAAAAGCAATCAACGCAGCCGCCTTCGCCGCTAACATCTGCATCGGCTTCAGAGACAGGGGTGAAAGGACCAGAAAGTCCAGCCGGTCGGGAAACAGCATCTCCCACTCAAAGATCGACACCGCTCCCATCACCACAAACGAAAACATCACGAAGAAGTACTGGTCCCCAATCGCACCCCATAGGGGCCGCGGATATTGGTTCTGCAGAAAGAATGCAAACATCAGCCCCGGGATAGCCACAATCGCAAGGGCACGCACCACGGTGGTTTGCGTATCTCCATCTACCTGGAGGGTGTCATTGTCGAAGAAGCGCCGGAAGAAATGTTCGATCAGCACACGGGACACACCGTATCTCTTATCCATGGCTCACCTTCATGGTGTTCACCATCTCTTGCGCTACTTGCCCGGTGTCCGTCTGCTGCACCAGTTGCGCAAACACGCTCTCCAGCGTCGGCAACTCCAGCAACCGGGTCAGATCGCGAGGCGCAGCATCGGCAACTACGTTGCCCTTTGACAGCACGATGACGCGATCACATACTCGCTCCACCACTTCCAGTACATGCGAGATATAAAGGATGGCCTTGCCCTCGCGTGCCAGTAGCACTAACAAGTCCTTGAACAGCCGTGCCGAAACCGCGTCCAGTCCCGATAGCGGCTCGTCAAAGACAATCAGCTTCGGGTCATGCAACAGTGCCGCTGCAATCAGCACTCGCTGCTTCATTCCCTTCGAATAGTCCGACAGCGCTGAGTATTGCGCTGCTTCCAGAGACAGAAGTTGCAGCAGCTCCCGCGCCTTGCGCTCGATCAGATTCTCCTGCATCCCGCGCAATCGTCCGATCAACTGCAGGTACTCCAGCCCTGAAAGATGGGTGTACACCTGTGCTTCCTCAGGAACATACCCGAGCTGTGCTCGATACGACGCCAGATCGTCGTGGATATTCTTTCCGGCGAAGAGAACCCTCCCCTTCGTCGGCTGGATCATCCCGATTACCATCTTTACGGTTGTGGATTTGCCTGATCCATTGGGTCCCAGGTATCCGAGAACTTCACCCTCTCTCAGGACGAAGCTCACATCTTCCACGGCAGGAATACTGCGATAGCTCTTCGACACATTTTTGAGTTCCAGCATGACCGCCACCCCTATGTAGTGTACTACATCGTGATAGCATACTACATAGTTTATGAGTACCCCTCGTCTCTCCCATAGCGCGGCTCTCATCCTCAAGACACTCAGCCTCGGCTACTGCTTCGGCTTCGATGTCATGGAGGTCACCGGTCTGCCCAGCGGCACGGTGTATCCGGCACTCCGCCGTCTCGAGCGCGACGAGCTTGTTACCTCCAAGTGGGAAGCAGAAGAAGAAGCCGCGACCAACCAGCGTCCGGCCCGCCGTTACTATGAGGTCACGCGCGAAGGCAAAGCCGCCGCGCTCGCTGCTACTGAGAGATATCCACTTCTTGCCCGCCTTGTTTCGGAGAAGCACTCATGAGCCATGCACTCCCTTCGCCTCTGCCGCTCTTCGATCGAATCCTCCTGCGCATCCTGGGGAAGGCCGTTCCCGCTGCCGAACGCGAAGAGTGGTTCCACACCTGGCAAGCTGAGCTTTGGCATATTCACCATCGGACTCGGAACCCTCGTTCCCAGGCCTTGGGTATCACGGTCGATCTTTCGATTGGTCTCATGCGTGATGCTCTCTGGCTCCGCACCGATAGCTGGAGACGCGCCCTAAGCGGTACAGCCATTCTTTGCCTCTCCTCGCTCTTTGCTCTTTGCCTGCTTTCCGCGCTGGCCTCCCTGGCGCTTAACGGAGGTTGGCATGCGCTCAGTCTCAATCTTGGCGGCCCCTTCAAGCGTTTCCTCATCGAAACGCCCCTCGTGGCCTTTGTCACGTTTGCTACGGCCTCACGCAGACATGTCAAGCCCAGTGCAACGGGTAAAACAATGTACTGGATCAAGCGGCAGCTCTTCTTCGCCGCAAAGGCAACGCTCGTTCTGGTGCTCTCCTTTCTGTTGAGCACCGATGTTTGCCAGCCTCTTCATGCGTCTCTGCCTGTTACGGCAGACCTGGTTCAAGTGCTTATTTCCGTCTGCATCTCCCTGGTTGGCCTGCGCTGGGCCTTCCACGATCAGGGGCAGCGTTGCAATCAATGTCTCCGCGTGCTTTCCACACCTGCGCGTGTAGGCCGTCCCTCGCATAATCTTCTTGAGTGGAACGGCAACGAGCTGGTCTGCCGGCAAGGTCATGGCATGCTCAGCATTCCAGAGATGGAGACGAGCTGGTGCCGGTCGAGCGAGTGGATCACGCAAAATCCCGGGTGGGATCGGGTCGCTAATATCTAGCTAGAGTTTCTCTGGATATTTGCTATTCCGCTGCGTGGTCATTGATCTTTTTGGGCGGAGCAGCGGGCTTTAGCCCTGGTTCTCACCTTGGAACCATGCAGGTTTGGGATCGACCATCTCTGGCCTTGTGGCCGAGGTATAGGCATATTCGTGGGCGTGGGTTGCAAGGTGGGCACGCACAGGATTTTGTTCAATGTATTGCCGGCATGTATCGAAGGACATTCCATCAAGGATGCGCCTGTCATAATAGCCGCGCTCCCAGACCTCCAGCTTGTGCTTTAACCGGAAGGAGAAACCGCCCTTGATGAGCTGTACCGTTTTTTCCAATGGAGTGTCCGGCGCGGGAGTTGGCAGGAGATAAACGTGATCCGGCATTACGACGAAACAATAAAGTTCGAATTTTTGTTTCAGACGGTAGGTTTGGATGGTGTCAATAAAAAGTTCGGCGGTTGCCGTGACCTGGAATAGGCTGCGCCTGCCTGCGGTGATAGCCGTCAGAGAGTAGGTCCGCATCTCTTGTGGGGCGCGTTTCATCTTAGGCAGCATACACGAAGAGCCCAGGGCTAAAGCCCTTTTTGTGGGTGGGCAGTTACCGCGGGCTAAAGCCCGCTGCTCCGCCCAAGAGCAACAACAAAAGCAACGACAAGAGCAAAGGCAGAGTCAGAGTCATAACAAGAGCAATGATCAGAGGAACAGCCCTAGGCCAAAGCAAAGGTAGCAATATGAGCAAGAGCAGAGGCAATAGAAAAGGGCTGAAGACCGGATCTATTCGTGAATGCCACGATAGGTCGAGCCTTCAGCCCTCTTCTATTGCCCCGCTTTTACCGGCGCGGTGTAATTGGTACGCCCATGCCGTTGAGTTTGCTGCGGGCCTGGGAGGCTTCCGGAGATTGAGGGAAGCGCTGGATCAGCGAACGCAGTTCGCGGATACCGGCATCGTTCTGCTTCATGGCGAGCAGGGCCTCACCCTTGTGCAGGTGGGCGGCCGGGATCTTGGCGTTGTCCGGGTAGCGTTCGAGCAGGTGGTCGTAGCTCTTGACCGCCGCTGTCGGCTTCTGGGTCTTGCTGTTGATCTCGCCGATGTAGAAGTAGGCGTTGCCGGCGAGGTTATCGTCCGGGTAGGCCTTGATGAGATCGTTGAACTCCGACGAGGCGAGATCGTACTTGGCTCCCATGTAGTCGCTGTAGGCGGTGCGATACATATCGGCTACCGGAGGAGCATCGGAGGCTGAGGGCTTGGCGTCGGGCCTCGTGATCGGTGCGGCGGGCTGATCGGCGGGGCCGCCGTTGTCGCTCGGTGCTGTGGGGGGGATGACGGTGGAAGGCTGGGGCTGGGCTGCTGCCGGTGCGCCGGTTCCCTGGGGCAGATTGCCGAGGATGGCGTTCGCCGACTGCTGCTGGTTCTGGATGTCGCTCAGCGTCTTTTCCATGCGCGCCATGCGGGCCTTCAGCTCGTCGAGCGTGTCATTGAGAGATTGAACCTGGCCGGAGAGCTGATCGGACTTCGCGCCCGCTGCCTCCTGCTGGTTTTGCAGTCGCAGCTCCATCCCATTGACGGCCACAGACATTTTGTTCACAGCATCGGCAGTCTGCTGGACGAGGTCTTTCATGACGCCCATGCGCTCGTCATTGGATTGCTGCAGCCGCGCGACGGCGTCCTGCAACTGTTGAATCTGCGTCTGCAACTGGATCATGTCCTTGCTCACAGCGTGGGCGGGCAGACTCGAAAGCCCTGCAAAGAGCAGGGCCACAGCAGCGAAGCGTACAGGACGTGAATGGAACATGGGGTGCAATCTCCTCAGGCTGAGATGGTCGGGGAACGGCAAACGCCGCGCAGGAGGATAAGGCAAGATCCTGCGCGGCGTCTGTCCCGATCGTTACTTGTCGAGCGTGAACTGGGCGCGGCGATTCTGCTGCCAGCAGCTCTCGTTCTCTTCGGTGCAGAACTGCTTCTCTTTACCGTAGCTTACGACACGCAGGCGGTTAGCTGAGACACCCGCGCTGACCAGTGCTGTCTTTGCGGCATTGGCGCGGTTTTCGCCGAGCGTGATGTTGTACTCGGCTGAGCCGCGGTCATCGCAGTAGCCACCGATCAGAACCTTGATCGCGGGATGTGCGTTGAGGTAGCTGGCAGCGTGCATCACCGAGGACTGGGCGTCGGGGCGCAGATCGAAGCTGTCATAGTCGTAGAACAGATCCTGCACGTTCTGGTGGAAGGCGGCTTCAGAACCCATGTCGCCATCGGTGTTGTTATCGGCTCCCATGCTGGGGACGACAGGAACGCGCACGGTGACGCGGACATTGGCTTCGGTCACGCCGCCGTCACCCTTGGCGATCAGGTGGAAGTTGGTCGAGTTCGAAGGCGAGACGGTCTGGGTGCCGTTGATGGGCAACTGTCCAATGCCGTCGATGGTGACGCTGGTGGCGTTGGTGGTGCGCCAGTTCAAGACGACGGACTGGCCGAGATCGATGGACGGCGGATCTGCGGTGAGCGAGGCGGTCGGCGCGGGGCCTCCCGAGTTGTCAGGAGCACCTGCGTTCGCGGGAATGGCGGACGCGTGATCGTGGTGGCAGCCTGTGATGGTGAGGAGCGCGAACGTGGCACCTAGCAGCGTCGCTTTCCAGATGTTTGATTGGCTTGAGATCATGGTCGTCCTCTTTCTTTGGTAAACCTTCTGTAATCTTATGCTTCACTAGTCGAAAACTACTGGTATCGCAGTTAATATCGTATCACGACGTTGTTGCGGTGCTTACTTCCAGCTCCAGTTCGGCATGTCCGAGCCGGCGCCTGTCAGAGCCTGCTTTTGTGTGCCATCGGCCAGCATGGACATGATGCGCGTATGAGCACCATTGCCATTCGCGAAGACGATGTGGCGGCCATCCGGTGACCAGGAAGGGAAGTCGCAGGGGCCGATGTCATGCGTGAGCTGGATCCACTTCTTGGAGGCAATCTCCATCACGTAGATGTCCTGTCCGCCGGGAGCGCCGGGGCCGTACTTGCGGTCCCAGGCGAAGGTGAGGAACTGTCCGTTGGGAGACCACGAAGGCGAGGTAGCATAGCCGCCATCGGTGAGGCGCTGCACGCCGGAGCCGTCCGCGTCCATGATGTAGAGCTGCGGCAGGTGAGTGCGTCCGCTGATCCAGGCGATCTGGCCGCCGGTCTTGGGGTTCCAGGTGGGCGAGACGTCCGGGCCGATGAAGCTGGTGATCTTGTGCGCGACGCGGCCTTCGGGGTCGGAGATCCAGATCTCAGGATCGCCGGTACGCGAAGAGGAGAAGGCGAGTTGCTGGCCGCTCGGCGCCCAGGCCGGAGAGACGTTCGTTCCGCCCGCGGAGGTGAAGTTCACGAGGCGACCGAGCAGCAGGGAGTACATCTTGATCTGGAAGCCGTCTTTGCCCAGGGAGCTGAAGGCCACGCGGGAGTTGTCCGGCGAGACGCGCGGAGAGATCGATATAGCGCCCAGATGAGTGATCTCATGCTGGTTGGCGCCGTCGTAGTCCATCTCCCAGATCTCTTTGCCGGTGCCGGTGCGCTTGGAGTAGTAGATCTTCGTCTCGGCGATGCCGGAGACGCCGCCACCGAGCCGGGCGATGATCTCGTCGGCAAAGCGGTGGGCGATCTGGCGCGCGCTGTCGTCGCTGGCTGCTTCGTTGTATTGCTTGGCGAAGACCTGCGGATACTGCGCGTTCTTGGCGTCGTCGAGGAAGCCGTTGACGACGAGGCGATCGTTGGCCACGCCGACGTTGCCGAAGGCGACCATCGCCGCACTGGCCGGTGCGGCCGACCACTGCGCGAGGCTGATCTCGGCCTGGGTGCCCGGGGTGCTCTGCGGGATCATGTCCTTGGAGACGATGTCGAAGAGGCCGGCGGCGGTAAGGTCGGCGAAGAGCGTGGTGTCGAAGGTGTGTTTGTAGGCGGCAGGATCGCCGGCCTGAGGCTTGAAGTTGGCAACGGCGATACGAATACGGGTGGCGCCGCCACTGGTCTCCAGGTGAAACCAGTCCTGTGCGTGCATCGAGGGTACTGCGATCGACGCAAACAGGACGGCAAAGAGGCTAACGTTCTTCCCTGCACGGATGGATTTCATTGTCCCAATCATTCTTCTGTAATGGTAGACGCAGATTGCGTGTGAAGAGTGGTTTGATCACTGCTGGCGATAATCAAACTTGTACTCAATTGTGATGTGATCGCCTTCCGGAAGCTGTGGAAAGTTGTCCAGATGCTGAATGGCCCGGAGTGCAGCGGTGTCGAGTGTAGAGGAGCCGCTGTGGTTTTCGACGTGAAGATTCGCAATCGACCCGTCACGCTGGATGTCGAAGAGCAGCGTCACGCTCTTGTTCATGGAAGCGTTCGGATCGGCCTGCCCTGAGTAGGTGGCGTAGCTCTGGTTGACCGCGTTGGCCACAATTCTCAGGTAATACGCATAGCGATTGCCGAAGACGCGATTCTGAACGGTGAGGGCCGCGGTACCGTTTTTTAGCTGGGATACCGATTGCGGCAGCTGCGTGGCAGCGTCTCCGCTCGCTGCCTTCGGCGTTACCGGAGCGGGCTGGGGATGCTTGGGAGGCACCGGCGTCTCGATGGGAGCGACCTTGGGGACCTTTGTCGGCGTCTTTGCCTTGATCAACACATCGGTTGGCTTAGGCGGTGGCTGGGTGGCTTCTTTGGGCGGAGGCTGGGGCGTGGGGGTGACGTCCTCCGAGGCAAGCACCGAATCTTTGACGGGAGCGGCTTTAGGGGGCAAGGGAATCGCCGAGACCATGGAGGCCTGGATCGCTCCGATGGAGGCCGTGTTTTCACCCCAGTGCGGGGTATGAACGTGTTCGAAGATGGCCACGGCGGCAAGCCCGCCGATCAGGGCGAGATGCAGCACGATCGCTCCGGCAAGACCGCTGCCGAACCGGTCGTCCCGTTCCTCGCTCGTGGTGGCGTAATTACTCATCTGTCTTTCGTTCTTGTACCTGGTTTGTAGTTTTGAAGGGGCGGGGCTTCAGCCCCGCCGATTTATTCAATCGTAAAGTCGGCTTTAGCCGCGGAGGGGATGCTCGCTCCCCGCAAAGCTGCGGCCTGAACCACATAGATGTATAGCTTGTTCCTGTAAGTGTCTATCCACGTCCCGCATTCCCTCCGCGGCTAAAGCCGCTTCTCTACCCGCTCTGCGACGGAGGGGCTGAAGCCCCTCCCCTTCAAAACAACCTTCTGCACCAGCTTCGTCAAACAAGCTTCGTTACTTGTCTAGTGGCTGCGTCACGATGCTGATATTTGTAATGCCTGCTTGTTTGACGGCATCCATGACGGACGCGAACGCCCCGAAGGGCACCTTCTGATCGGCGCGGACGTAGACGACGCGCTTGGTGTTCTTTGCCGTCGGGCCCAGCGCCGCAGGCAGATCGTGGATGTTGACCGGCTTGTCCTGCAGGAAGACGTTCTGGTCCTTGTCGATGGTGATGACGCTGTGCTCTTCGGTGAGCTGGTTCACGGTGCGGGTATGTGGCACGGCGACTTCGACGCCGCTTTGCAGCACCGGAGCGGTCAGCATGAAGATGAGCAGCAGTACGAGCACGACGTCTACCAGCGGCGTGATGTTGATGTCGGCGAGCGCTGTCTGCGTCTGTCCTCGCGAGGAGAAGGCCATGGTTAGAGCGTCCTCCGGCGGGGCTCTTCCTGAACCGGCGGGGCGGGGGGCGGAAGCAGAGCCGCGTTTTCGATCGCGTTCAGAAGCTCGCGGCCGAAGTCGTCGGAGCGCGCCGCAAACTCACGCAGCCGTGCGGTGAGCTGGTTGTAGCCGATGAGTGCGGGGATGGCGACGACGAGGCCGGCGGCGGTGGTGATGAGCGCTTCACTGATGCCTGGAGCGACGGCCCGCAGGGTGGCTGCGCCGGCGGTTCCGAGACCGTGAAAGGCGTCAACGATACCCATCACTGTTCCGAACAGGCCGACGAAGGTGGCGGACTGGGCGATGGTCGCGAGCCAGGTCATGCGGCGTTCCATGATGGTCACCGCTTCGCTGGAGGCGGTCTGCGCGGCGCGTTCCATGGCCTGGGGATTAGGCGGCGTGCCGCGGCCTCCGCTCTGGCGCTGGTACTCGTCGTGGATCTCGTGGAAGACGGTGACGAGCGGGCTGGGGCGGAACTGGTCCGCGACAGCGGCGATCTCGCTCAAGCGCCCCGACTTGCGAAACGCCCGGACGAAGCGGCGGTTCTGCTTGTTGGCGGCACCGAAGCTTCTCCACTTCGAGAGCATGATGGCCCAGGAAAAGATGCTGGCCAGCAGGAGAATCCCGAGCACGGTCAGGGCCGTGGGTCCGCTGTTGTGCAGCATTTCGGTGAGCGCGCCGGAGTGCGCCGCAACGGGAGGCGGGCCGAGTTGGTCGGGTGTTGCGTCCTGCAGGAGTAGAGCGAGTGTGAGCACAGTCATAGCGTCAGGTTTAGTGTACTTGCGGGATGCGGTTCAGGTGTACCCAGGCAGGTACGGGTGAGTTGTTGTTTGTTTTTCGTCGTCATCCTTCGCCGATGGCTGATGACGACGAAAAACAGATATGTCTCGATCTCTCCAAAACTTCTTTGTGATGCGCTTTTCTTTCGCCTCCTGTTATGCTCTCGGTGACGAGAGACTCCCATGCTGCTGGAACTGCGCGCAGAAAACTATGCCGTTATCGACCACGCGGTCGCGGTCTTTGGCCCCGGCCTGAACCTGCTGACGGGTGAAACCGGTGCTGGCAAATCGATCCTGATCGACGCCCTGGTGCTGCTGCTGGGAGGCAAAGCCTCCAGCGATCTCGTGCGCTTTGGCGCGGAGAAGGCGGTGCTGGGCTGCGTCTTCGAGTCGACGATCGGCGCGGATGCGATCCTCGAACGCAACGGCATCGACCCGGAGTCGGGAGAGATCCTCCTGCGGCGCGAGATTGGCGCGAACGGCAAGGGCCGTGTGTTTATTAATAACCAGCCGGCGACCGTGGGCGTGCTGCGGCAGCTTGCGCCGGAGCTGGCGCTTGTCCACGCGCAGTCCGAGACCTTAATCGCTTTCGACGCCGAACAGCAGCGGCTGCTGCTGGACCGGTTTGGCGACCTCAGCTCCGAGGAGGTTGCGAACGCCTTCGACGTTTGGAGGGGACTCCGCACGCAGATCGAAGAGCTGCGTAACGCCGAGCAGGACCGCATGCGTCTTGTGGA
This sequence comes from Granulicella mallensis, assembly GCF_014203225.1. GTDB lineage: Bacteria > Acidobacteriota > Terriglobia > Terriglobales > Acidobacteriaceae > Granulicella > Granulicella mallensis_A. The sequence continues at coordinate 45,375 of NZ_JACHIO010000019.1, forward strand.
CCTATGGAGCTTCCAGTCACGCGAGATTGAGGCTGCCGGCCTTACCGATGCGGAGGAAGATACACAGTTGGAGGCGGAGAAGCGTGTGCTGGCCAATGCCGAGCGGCTTCTGACCGGAGCGAACGCCGCGCAGGAGTTGCTGTACGAAGGCGAGACCTCGGCGGAGTCGCTGCTGGGAGCTGCGCTGCGGCACGTCGAAGACCTGGCGCGGTTTGATGAGCAGTTCCGCGAGACGGCGCAGCAGCTGGCGTCGGCCAAGGCGGGCGTTGAGGATGTGACTTCGACGCTGCGCAAGTTTGCCGGGGAGATCTCGGCCTCTCCGGAACGGCTGGGTGAGATTGAAGACCGTCTGGCGGCACTGGACCGATTGAAGCGCAAGTACGGTGCGACGCTGGGCGAGGTGATGAGCTTTGGCGCTGAAGTTGCGGGCAGGCTGGCGGAGCTGGAGAATCGAGATGCAAGGCTGCGGGAGCTGGAAGTCCAGCTTGCGACTGCGGCGAAGACCTATGAGGCCGCCGCGCACCGCCTGAGCGAAGAGCGGGTGGCGGCTGCGCGGAAGCTGGGCAAGGTGGCGGAGCGGCAGATCAACGAGCTCGCGATGCAGGCCCGGTTCGCGGTGGATGTGGTGTCTGACGAGACTGCAACGGCCTGGGCGGCGCATGGCTGGGATAGCGTCGAGTGCCGGATTGCGACCAATCCCGGCGAGCCGGTGAAGCCGTTGACGGAGATCGCGTCGGGTGGCGAGATGTCCCGCGTGATGCTGGCGCTGAAGGTGTCGGTGGAAGAGGGCGCTGCCGCGGCGGCGAAGCGCAAGCGCACGGCATTGCCGCGAACGCTGGTGTTCGATGAGATCGACATCGGCATTGGCGGCAGGGCGGCAGAGGCCGTCGGGCAGAAGCTGAAAACGTTGTCGCGGGCTCAACAGGTGTTGTGTATTACGCATCTGCCGCAGATTGCGGCCTTTGCAGACCAGCACTTCCTGATCGAGAAGTCGGAGCGGCGGGGAAGAACGCAGACGGGAGTTCGCCAGATGGAGCGCCCGGAACGCGTGGAGGAGATTGCGCGCATGCTTTCGGGTGCGAGCCTGACGGAGACTTCGTTGCGCCATGCGGAGCAGATGCTGGCGTCGAGCGTATAGGCGCTGGGGAGATTCCCTCCGTGGCTAAAGCCACAGAAGCAAAGGCGCGGGGACGGCGGGGCTGAAGCCCCGCCCCTTCAAAGCAGCCCTGCCCCTTCAATGCGATCCACCCCTTCAAAGCAGCCCCGCCCTTTCAACGCGACGTCAGCAGCGAAAAACGGCTGTGACGGCAGCGCGGGCAATAGCATTAAATCCCCTCCTGTGCAAGCAACTCGGCACCATGCGGACAGCTCTTATTGAGCAACTGTTACGCCGTAAGGAGACTGCCATGCCAGAACCCAGGAAATGCGGACACGCGAGTTGTTCCTGCATCTGCACGGATGGCAAGAAGTTCTGCTGCCAGATGTGCGAAGACAGCAAAAACGTTACTGATTTGAGGTGCGACTGCAAGCATTCGTGCTGCGGATAGAGTTTGCTGGAACGATGTGAAGAAAAATAAAGGGGAAGCACAACCGAGGCACTTTTTTCGTGTCTAGGTAGAGACGTTTTCTTCTTTTTCTTCTTTCTTTGTCGAGGGGGCCGAACATGATCGAATCGCCAAATTCCGCGAAACGCCTGTTGCTTGCAACCGTACGTCCGATCATGACCTCGCCCCTGGCGATGGCTTTGCCTGGGGTGTTGGCGGCGGCCAGCCTTGGCGGGGTGGGGGCGTCTGTGGCCCAGCTCCTTCCGCTTTTTCAGCAGGACCCATCTGAAGAATAAGGGGCTCCCGCTGGTTGTGGACCGGACCCTGGGATGCACCGGACGTGGTTCAAATTGAGTGCGTTGCCCCAGGGAAACGCGTATACTTGGGGGTGTGAATGCAGCCACCCTTGCTCCCGAAGATATTAACCAGAACGTAACCGGTTCCCCGGCGAAACGCGTCCTCCTGCTGAAGCCCCGCGGCTTCTGCGCGGGAGTGGTTCGCGCCGTGGATATCGTAAAAATCGCCCTGGATACCTTTGGCGCGCCGATCTATGTCCGCAAGGAGATCGTGCATAACAGCTATGTGGTGAACGATCTCGCCGGCAAAGGCGCTATCTTCGTCAACGAGTTGGACGAGGTTCCGGCCGGTGCACGCGTCATTTACTCGGCGCACGGTGTCTCCCCGGCGGTTCGGGAGCATGCCAAGGAGCGCGGCCTGAAGGTCATCGACGCGACCTGCCCGCTGGTCACCAAGGTTCACGTGGAAGCCATCAAGTTCGCCAAACAGGGCTATTCGCTCGTTCTCGTCGGTCATCGCGACCACGAAGAGGTCGAGGGTACCCAGGGTGAGGCCCCGACCGTAACTCAGGTCGTTTCAACGGTCGAAGAGGTTGCAGTGCTGGTGGTGCCCGATCCGAACAAGGTGGCCTACCTGACGCAGACGACGCTGTCGCTCGATGAAGCCCGCTACATGATCGAGGCTTTGAAGAAGAAGTTCCCCAACATCGTTGGGCCGCATGCGCAGGACATCTGCTACGCGACAGAGAACCGCCAGACAGCGGTGAAGAATGTCGCTCACGGAGCGGACGTGGTTCTGGTAGTCGGATCGCGGAACAGTTCGAACTCCAATCGTCTCGTGGAAGTCTCCCAGAATCTGGGAACGAACTCCTACCTGATCGATAAGGCGGAGGATATCCAGCCGGAGTGGATCGAAAACGTTTCGACTGTTGCGATTACGGCAGGCGCCTCCGCGCCTGAGATTCTGGTGCAGGATGTCGTTCAGTATTTGCAGGGTAAGGGATACGGATCGGTAGAAGAAGTCGAAGTGATGCCGGAGAATGTACGTTTCGGCCTGCCGCCGGAGATTGTGCAGGCGATCGCCTCCGCGCCTCCGATAGCGAGAGACGTCACGGCATAACCAGCGGCTGACTGTTACGGCAGCCGTTGAGGGATAACCATTTTCAGGATGAGTACAACACCGATCAATCCGAGTAATCCGGGGGGTACGGCTCCAAAGCAGCCACGGTTCGGCCGGCTCGACATGGCCATGGACCTTGTCATTGGCGGCATCAACCGGTCGGTTGAATGGCTGATGGGCGAGCAGGAAGAGCCAGGCTACTGGTGCGGAGAGCTTGAAGCCGACTCGATGCTCGAGGCGGACTATATCTTCATGCATACGCTGCTGGGGTCTGGCGACCGCGGCAAGATGGAGCGGTGCATCAACGAGATTCTGCGCCATCAGAACGCCGATGGCGGATGGAGCCTGTATCCCGGCGGCCCGTCGAATGTGCACTACGGCGTGAAGTGCTATCTTGCGCTGAAGCTGATGGGCTGGAGCGCGGACGATCCGGTGCTGGTGCGGGCGCGTGAGAACGTGCTCTCGCTGGGCGGTGTAGTCGAGTGCAACACCTTCACCAAGATCTATCTCTGCGCGCTGGGTCAGTACGACTATGACGCGGTTCCGGCGGTTCCGCCGGAGATGCTGCTGTTTCCGAACTGGTTCTACTTCAACATCTACGAGATCAGCTCGTGGTCACGCGGCATTCTGGTGCCGTTGTCGGTCATCTACTCGACCAAGCCGTTCAAGAAGCTGCCGCCTGAGCAGGGCATCGATGAGCTGTTCGTCGGTGGCCGCGCTAACGCGGATCTGCATCTGCGCTGGAATAAGAAGCAGTTCTTCTCCTGGCGCAACTTCTTCCTGATGCTCGATCGCATGATGCACTGGGCTGAGCGTATCCACATTCGCCCGCTGCGCAAGATCGCGCTGAAGAAGGCCGAGAAGTGGATGCTGGATAGATTTGAGATGTCGGACGGCCTGGGCGCCATCTATCCCGCGATGATGAACTCCATTATTGCGCTGCGCTACCTGGGTTACTCGGAAGACGATCCGCAGTTCATCCGCGCGATGGACGAGTTCGAGAAGCTGGGTATTGAAGAGCCAGAGGTTCCGGGTGTGCATCCAGCTCGTTTCCGCATGCAGCCCTGCATGTCGCCGGTGTGGGACACGGCGTATGCGGTCTTCGCGCTGGGCGAGGCGGGTGTTCCCAAGGACGATCCCCGGCTGCTCAAGGCCGCCGACTGGATGCTGTCCAAAGAGGTTCGTCACAAGGGCGATTGGGCGGTCAAGGTCAAGAACGTCGAGCCCGGCGGCTGGTACTTCGAGTTCAATAACGAGTTTTATCCCGATGTCGACGACTCGGCGCAGGTGCTGCTGGCCCTGAACTGCGTGCAAAACCCTCGCGAGCGCTACCAGTACGAGGTCTCGCAGCGGGCATTGAACTGGATCTTCGCGATGCAGTGCAAGAACGGCGGCTGGGCCTCGTTCGACAAGGACAATACGAAGCAGATCTTCGAGTCGATCCCGTTTGCCGACCATAACGCGATGATCGATCCGCCGACGGTCGACATCACCGGGCGCATCCTGGAGATGCTCTCCGGCTACGGCTTCACGCGCAGCGACAAGCGGGTGGAGAAGGCGGTTCAGTTTATCCTCAAGGGGCAGGAGCCGGATGGCTCATGGTTTGGCCGCTGGGGCGTCAACTATCTCTATGGAACGTTCCTGGTCCTGCGCGGGCTGGAGGCGATCGGGTACTCGTACCTGGAGCCGGCAGTGCAGCAGGCGGCGGAGTGGATCCGCATGGTGCAGAATACCGACGGCGGATGGGGCGAGACCTGCGGCACGTATGACGATCCGAACCAGCGCGGCGTTGGGCCTTCGACGCCTTCGCAGACTGCCTGGGCGATCCTCGGGTTGCTGGCGGCGAACGATACCCGTTCGGACTCGGTGGCCAAGGGAATTCGCTGGCTGATCGAGCGTCAGCATGAGGACGGTTCGTGGGACGAGCTGATGCCGGGCCGCGATGGCGAGAGCTATTACACCGGAACAGGTTTCCCCCGCGTCTTCTACCTGGGGTATCACCTGTACAAGCAGTACTTCCCGCTTTTGGCGCTGACGACGTATCGCAAGGCGCTCGAGCGTGAACAAGCCGAAGCCTAAGACCGTACAGCAACATCGAATACATTACACACGAAGTATGAAGGAGTACTCAGCATGGCCGTACCTATCTCACAAGCCTGGACCGTAGCAACCTACGTTCTCAAGCAGAAGCTTTCGGGACGCAAGCGGTATCCGCTGGTGCTTATGCTCGAGCCACTCTTCCGCTGCAACCTGGCCTGCGCCGGCTGCGGCAAGATCCAGTACCCTGCGCACATCCTGAAGGCTGAACTGACGCCGGAGCAGTGCTTCAAGGCGGTAGAAGAGTGCGGTACGCCGATGGTGTCCATCCCTGGCGGCGAGCCTTTGCTGCACCCCCAGATGCCGGAGATCGTCGCCGGCCTGGTGGCGCGCAAGAAGTATGTTTACATGTGCACGAACGCGCTGCTGTTGAAAGAGAAGCTGCATCTCTTCAAGCCGTCGAAGTACCTCAGCTTCTCCGTGCATGTGGACGGAGAACGCGAGCATCACGACTTCGGTGTCTGCCGCGAAGGCGGATACGACGTCGCAATGGAAGGCGTGCGCGCGGCTGTGGACGCGGGTTTCCGTGTCACGACGAACACTACGCTCTTCGATGGCGCAGACCCGAACTCGGTGCGCCGTCACTTCGACCAGATGATGGAAGCGGGCGTGGAGAGCATGATGGTCTCGCCCGGCTACACCTACGACAAGGCCCCGGACCAGAACCACTTTCTGGGCAAGGCGAGGTCGCGCAAGCTCTTCCGTGCCATTCTCTCCAATCGCAAGAAGGCGTGGGAGTTCAATACGCACCCGCTGTTCTCGGAGTACCTCATGGGTAAGCAGGACTTCGAGTGCACGCCGTGGGGTATGCCGACGTACTCCATCTTCGGATGGCAGAAGCCCTGCTACCTCCTGCAGGATGGTTACGCCGATACCTTCCAGGAGTTGATGGAGACGACCGGATGGGAGAAGTACGGCGCCAAGAGTGGAAACCCGCAGTGCGCTAACTGCATGGTCCACTCCGGGCACGAGGCTTCCGCGGTAGATTACAACTTCAGCTCGCTGAAGGGATTCTGGACAACGGCTAAGAAGTACATCTTCCGTCCTCAATATGAGGATGCGGATGCTCAAAAGCTGTTGAATGAGTGGAAGTCCGAGAGCCGCGGTCCGCTGGTGCAGATCGCCGGACAGACGCCGGTGGTTGTGACGACCTCGGTCAATGAAAACATGACCAGCGTGGCGGGAGACTAACGATGGCGACACCACAACAGGAACGTCTGAAGATCGAACAGCTCCAGCAGGTCTCGGCGGACGAGATCGAGACGATTGCAGGCCGCGAACGCGAGAATCTGGAAGGCTGGATTCCTGCGCTGGCGTCGGAGGATGAAGTTCGCGACGCGCTGGAGAAGGCGTTTGATTATCGCGGCGACATCACAGTGACGCGCAAGGACGGCTCGAAGGTCGAAGGGTATCTCTACGACCGCTTCAATGCGCCGACGCTGGAAGCCTCGGTGATTCGTATCATTCCGACTCCCAAGCCGGGCAATCCGACGGAGCGGGTGAACGTCCGCTATGTCGATGTAGCCGCACTGCAGTTTACCGGCCGCGATACGGCTGCTGGCAAGACGTTCGAGGCCTGGGTGAAGAAGTACTGGGAGAAGAAAGCTGCTGGCGAGAAGAATATTCAGATCGAGCCGGAGAAGCTGGACTAGTTTTCTTGCTTTCAGCTCAGGACGCAGCTTGGGTGCATTGGCAGTTTAGATACAGGGGCTGAGAGGCCGACTCATTGCAGTTACCCATGAGTCGGGCTTTCAGCCTTTACCTCTTTATAGATCTGATTCCAGGCCAGCGGGCCGGTTGGTATAAAACCGCGCCTTTAGTGCTGGATCTGGTGTCTAATCCCAGAAGCAGATTTTCTTTGAGAATGATAGAAGCAAAGCGCCTGTTTCCGTGTTGAAGATCGTAGGTTAGCAAATGGCAGGAAGTCTCTAGCGCATGAATCTCTTCATCACGGGAGCCACGGGTTTCGTTGGCTCTCATATCGCGACGCTCGCTGCAAGGCAGGGCGCAAAGCTTCGCCTCCTGACACGCAAGACTTCGAATCTCACTCATCTTCCTAAAGCCGCTGAACTTGTAAACGGCGATCTGCGCGAGCCTGCGGGGTTTGCCTCGGCCTTGCGGGGTTGCGATGCCGTGCTGCATGTCGCCGCTGATTACAGGCTGTGGGTCCCTGATCCTGCCGATATGTATAAGGCCAACGTCGAGGGCACGCGTGAGTTGCTCCGCCTCGCGCGCGAGGCCGGCGTGCCACGCGTGGTCTATACGAGCAGCGTGGCGACCATGGGCTTCAAGCGCGACGGGACGATCGTCGACGAGAAGACGCCGGTGAGTGAGGCCGATATGATCGGCCATTACAAGCGTTCGAAGTGGCTTGCCGAACAGGTCGCGATAGAAGCCGCCCGGGCCGGGCAGCACGTCATGATTCTCAATCCGACGACGCCCATCGGTGCGCTCGACACCAAACCCACGCCTACGGGACGCATCGTGGTCGACTTCCTCAATCGTAACTTTCCGGCGTATGTCGATACGGGGTTGAACCTGGTGGATGTGTCTGAGATTGCGCGCACGCATCTTGCGGCGCTGGAACGCGGTACTCCGGGAGAGCGCTATATTCTGGGCGGCGAGAATCTAACGCTGAAGCAGATCCTGGACCGGCTGGCTGCGATTACGGGACTGCCTTCGCCGAAGCATAAGGTGCCGCATGCCGTGGCGATGGCGTTCGCGTTCTTCGAGGAGAACCTCACCGGCAAGCTGCGCGGCAAGGAGCCGCGCGCGACCGTGGAAGCGGTGCGCATGGGCAGGAAGATGATGTTTGCAAGCTCCGTGAAGGCGGAACGCGAGCTTGGATTCCAGGTGCGTCCGGTCGAGGATGCGCTGCGTGAAGCCTGCCGCTGGTTTATCGCCAACGGCTATGCTCCCAAGCAGGCCTCCGGACAGGCAGGACTCGTATGAGCGGCTGCGTCGCCATCATTGCTGCATTGCCTCGCGAGATCGCCGGTCTCGTGCGTGGCACGAAGCCCGATGTTGGATTGCTGCATCGTGGTATTCATCTGCATCGGCTGCCGCATGCCATTGTTGTTGCCGCGGGCATGGGCTCGCAGCGTGTGACGCTGGCCTTTGCGGAGGCCGTTGCCGCTGCGTCGATTTCAACGGTGATCTCGACTGGCCTGGCGGGTTCCTGCACCTCAGGTCTTGCTGCAGGCAATGTGGGCGAAGCGTCAGCGGTGATCGAGGCGCGTACCGGAGAGCGGTTTGTCACGGTGTCGCCGCCGTCAGCTTATGTGCTGGCGACAACGGAGACGATTGCGAGTGTTCGCGAAAAGGCTCGTCTAGCCGAGACGTATGCCGCGGCAATGGTCGATATGGAAGCCGCGACGGTCGCAAGACTCGCGGCAGCGCATGAACTGCCGTTTCGTGCGATCAAAGCGATCTCCGATGCGCATGACTTCGAGCTTGCCTCGCTGGCACGATTCGCCGGGAAGAATGGGTACTTCCGCACGGGGGCGTTTGCGATTCATACGGCGTTGCGGCCGCATCACTGGTCGAAGGCGATGCAGCTTGGAAGGGTGAGTACGCTTGCCTTGGCAAGTTTGCACGCGGCGCTACGTGAGGTGGTAGCGGCGGTATAAGTGCTTCGTAGCTCGTTGTTTTTGTATTCCTGTGGCTTCAACCCTACTCGGGATTCAGTTTCGCTAAAGCAGTTCCCATGTCGCGTAGCCGTCCCCGCTGGGAAGAACCGTTATTGATCTGTCCGGGAATACTAACGTACCGCATACTTTGCGAACACAACCACATTAACCAACACCAATAAGACGACAATGGCGGCAGCAATCTTCTGGACTCTACTTTGCATTTGAGTCTCGATAGGCTGGCTCCGCCAAAACAGTAGGATGAGTGCTTCCCGTTCCTGCCAGAGCAGCATCATCATCGAAATGAGCAGAAAGAAAGCCGCAATCTCCGCTCCCAAAGCAATATGAAAGAAGATATTGATCAATAGGATGTTGGCCATCACCGGCGTCAACAGCGCCGCGCCCAACAAGGCGCTCTTCCGGAACAGCAACAACACTCCGCCAAGAATCTGCGTGAGCCCAAGAATCGACCCGTAGGCGTGCGAGTACGCATAGTAAAACCAGGTCAGTTCGAAGCCGCTCAGGGATCCGATTGGCCTGGAACCAAGAGCTTGTCCTGACGCAAACTGTCCTCCCCCGATTAGCTTCCGTGTTCCGTAGGTCAGAATGAGATAAGCACTGATGTATCGGAGCCACTCCAGGTACTTCGGACTTCTCTGCCTTGGGGTCTCTTTGTCGACTAAATCTGCCATACCTTCTATTAGCACATCTTAGAAATGGATTGAGTGGCTTTCGGGAACGTTAAGACAGAGATCGATGAGAAGATTGCCTTGTTAAATAAATGGTCGTCGTCCGCGATCAACAGCGCTCGTGAATATCAACAGCGCTCGTGAATGTGGCTTCGTAGCTGGATGGCTCGTCGCTCGTTGCTTTTGTATTCCTGTGAGTCTCGGAACCCTGTTCTGGGTTTTGTTCAGCTAAGAGGTATGAGGGATTGAGCTATGAGGGGTTGGGCCTTGTATTCTGGATAGATCATGTCTCGTACCATGCAAGCCGCTGTTTATCGTGCTCCCGATGATGTTCGTACAGAAACTATTGCTATTCCCGAGATAAGTTCGGGAGAGGTGCTTGTTCGCATTGATACCTGCGGTATCTGCGGAACGGACCTGAAGAAGATCCATACAGGCTCTCACTCCGCACCGCGTGTCTTCGGTCATGAGATGGCGGGGACGATTGCGGCTGTGGGCGAAGGCGTGCATGGGTTTGCGGTAGGCGACCGCGTGATGGCGTTTCATCATATTCCGTGCGGACAGTGCTTCTACTGCCGCAAGCAGACCTTCGCGCAGTGCGAGCGCTACAAGCTGGTGGGAACGACAGCAGGCCTGGGGGCGGCGGCGGGCGGCGGTTTTGCACAGTACATTCGCGTGATGGACTGGATCGTCGGCGATGGTGTGACCCCTGCGGGACTAATCAGGATCCCCGACGATATTCCGTTTGAGCAGGCCGCGTTTATCGAGCCGGTCAATACGTGCTTCAAGGCGATTCAGCTTTTGAATCTTGAGCCTGATGACACGGTGCTGGTGATCGGGCAGGGAAGCATCGGCATCCTGCTGGCCGCGCTTGCGAGGCAGACCGGCGCCACAGTGCTGACCTCGGATATGTATGCGGAGCGTCATGTCATAGCGGCGAAGTTTGGGCTGGACCATCCGCTGGATGCGCGCGGCGATGTTGTGGCAGCGGCGAAGACGGCGACCGAAGGCCGTGGCGCTGATGTGGCCTTGGTAGCCGTAGGCGCGGATGCCCTGATCGCAACGGCGATGCAGGCGATTCGTCCCGGCGGCCGGGTGATGCTCTTCGCGAGCACGCAGCATGGCACGGCTCCCTTCGATCCGGCGGCGGTCTGCATGGACGAGAAGACGCTGATGGGGTCGTACTCGGCTTCAGTGGCGATTCAGCAGGAGGGAATCGACCTGGTCTTTGAGGGCTACCGCTCAGGCAAGCTCGATCTCACGCAGTTGATCTCGCACCGGTTCTCGCTGGACGATGCGGCTGCGGCGGTTCACCTGGCGTCGAACCCGCAGCCGGATTCGATGAAAATCGTCCTCAAACCCTAACGCGTAGAGTACGACTGTCTCGCCCCAATAGGATATCCACCCTGGCCTAGCGAGGCGATTGCGCCTCCACCAAGGCTGTCATGAGCAGATCAAGGTCGGCGGGATTGACGTCGCTGACAGCGATCATACGCAGGTCATGCGTGTAGGCGTAATGGATGGTGAATCCGGATTGAGTTTCGAGCGATACCGGTGCGCTTTCATTTGCGGATCTCTGGGTAAGAAAGACCGAGGCCCGATGCTTGCCGATGGTGAAGAGGAGAAGCGCCGCAGGCCGTCCATGAACAAAGGTGAGATCGCCGCCATCGAGGGTAGTCCCGGCAGGCAAAGCATTGGGAAGGTTGAAGCTGAACGGCAGCTTGCCCTGGAACCAGGGTTTTACCGTGTGGCGATCGCTCGAGACGACCTCAGGCGAGGAACCGCTGGATAACACAGCCAGGTGCTGATCGAGCAGTTCCGCGGAAAGGCTATTGGATTGGCGAGTCTCTCGCCACCCTATGAGCGAGACCACAACGATAAGGCTCGCAGCCAGTGCGCCCCACGCCCATGAACGTATCGGATAGACGCGTGCGGGCCTCTTCGGTGCCTCCGGGCGAAGCTGCGCTGTGAGGCGGCTGAGCGCCTCTGGCGGAACGACGACGCGTTCAGAGACACGTGTGGTGGCAGCCTTGAGCTGCATCGCGGACACGATGCGCAAAGCGCAGGAATGGCACGTGGCCAGGTGTTGCCTGAGGTCTTGTGCTTCGTTCGAAGACAGCTCGCCGTCGATATAAGCGCTCACTTGGTCGGAACGTAGATGTTGAGACTCTTGAATCATAGCGATCCCCCGACTTGCTGTCGCAACTGCTCGTGAAGGGTCCGGCGGGCACGCGAGATGCGCGACATCACGGTACCGATCGGAATGTCGAGAACCATCGCGATCTCTTTGTATTTAAGCTCCTCCACCTCGCAAAGCAGCAGGACTTCGCGAAGCTGCGGGTGCAGACTCTCCAGGGCTTCTGTTAGTGCCGCATGGTTGTCGAGACGGAGCAGGTGATCTTCCGGAGTCGGACTTGGGTCGCTGACGTCGAGCAGATCGACCTGGTCCTCCAGAAAGACTGTGCGTGAGGCGGCGATGGCGGTCCGTGACGTAAGGAAGGTGTTGCGCAGGATACGGAAGATCCATGCTTTGAAGTTGGTGCCGGACTGAAATGAATCGAAGGCCCGAAGCGCTTTGGAGATCGTCTCCTGCACTACATCCTCCGCCTCTTCATGACTGCGGCTCAGCCAGAATGCGTGGCTGTAGAGCGATGGCAGCAGAGGCAGCACGAGTTGTTCGAAGCGCGCGCTACCGTTAGAGGCGGGCATTGTGCAAAGATCCTCAAGGCGACGTAGAGCCGTGGATGGGGGTGAAGTGGGCGAAGATTTTTTCCGTAGGAACCACACTTCTTCCATAACTATATTAGGCCCGGTTTATTCCAGCGCCATCAATTAAGTAAGGGTTGGAGAAACATTCCCAGGTGTGCCATCAAACTGCAAACGCAGAGTGCGCGAAGGACGCTAAGTTGGCGCAGAGTTTCCTTTGCGCCAACCTGGCGTACTCTGCGTTTGCGGTTTGGATGAGCGCTATTCTGCGATATATGTGGAATCGAAGAAATCCTTCTCAGGATGAGCCATAGCCTTGTAACTAAATTAGGCCGGCTTTATTCCCTCATTAAATTACTTTTTTCGCCGTGAATAAATTCCGTGTTCGCCAGTTCTCTATGGTGCAGGCAAATAAACCTAATGGAGCTGGATATGAATCGCTTTACGGAAGATGAGATAGTGCAGGAGAGTCAGGCGCAACCTGCTAGTGACGGAATCGACAGACGGAATTTTCTCGGATGCATGGCATGGGCAGGCACAGGTCTGCTCTGGACGATGGCCGGTGGTATTCCGGTATCGAAGTTATTGGCCCAGTCGGTAAAGCCCGGCGCTGGTGCCGGGAAGGTCGAAGATTTTTCCTTCGTCCAGATTAGTGACAGTCACATCGGATTCAACAAGGGTGCGAATCCGGATGTCACGGGGACCCTACAGAAGGCCATCGATAAGATCAACGTGGTTCCCGCCGGGATGAAGGCACCGGACTTCATGATTCATACCGGGGATATTACGCAGAACTCGAAGGCCTCAGAGTTCGACACGGCCTCACAAGTAATCAAGAGCGCCAGGGTCTCAGAGGTGTTTTACGTTCCGGGCGAGCATGATTTTTCGCTCGACGACGGTGCGCTTTACAAGCAGCGATACGGCAAGGGAACGGTCGGCAATGGCTGGTACAGCTATAACCACAAGGGCGTTCACTTTGTGGGGCTCAACAACTGCGTGCAGGTCGACGCGATGGGCAACCTGGGAGCGGATCAGTTGGCCTGGCTGAAATCCGACCTCGCTGGATTGAGCGCTTCAACCCCGATCGTGGTGTTCGCGCATATTCCGCTGTGGATGGTTTATGAGAAGTGGGGCTGGGGCACGGCCGATGGCGCACAGGCGCTTGCTCTTCTGAAGCGCTTTGGATCGGTCACCGTGTTGAATGGCCACATTCATCAAGTGGTGCAAAAGGTGGAGGGCAACGTCGCATTCCACACGGCGATGGCTACTGCATTCCCTCAGCCCGCGCCGGGAACTGCGCCGAACCCCGGACCGATGGTCGTTCCCGCGGGCAAGCTGCAGAGTGTGCTCGGGGTAACAAACGTCAAAGTCGTTCGCGGACACAGTCATCTCGCCGTAGTCGATCACTCGCTGGAGGAGGGCGCTTGAGACATTCACGTGTAATCATCGCGCTGGCCGCAGCCGCGGCTGTCATAGGGGGATTGGGGTTTGTTCATCCGTTTGGCAACCCACGTGTCGAGCCTGGAAAGGGGCTCGACACGCTGTTGGTGCACGCAAGTATGTCTGCTGACGCGAAAAAGATCCTCATCAGCAAATGTGCTGACTGCCATTCGAATGAAACCCGGTGGCCGGTGTATGCACTCCTGGCACCCGGATCATGGCTGATCGAGTGGGATATCGTAGAGGCGCGCAAGAAGCTGAATCTCTCATCCTGGGATCAGATGGCTGCCGATGAGCAAGAGCAGATGATCGGAGAGATCATTCACGAAGCGAAGGCTGGTGAGATGCCACCGTCGCAGTACCGTCTTCTTCACTTGAAATCTCAACTGACAACCCAGGATGTGGCAACACTCTCGAGTATGCAAACGAGCGAAGCACCGCAGGCGAGTACAAGCAGCTCTGGCGATGCCGCACGCGGAAAGATGGTGTTTGAAAAGCGGTGCATGGGCTGCCACACGATGGAGGCAGATCGAGAAGGACCGCGGCTGGCCGGTGTGTTTGGAAGAAAGGCTGGAAGCGTAGCGGGATTCAACTACTCCGCGGGGCTAAAAAAATCTGGCATTACATGGGATGAAGCCTCGTTGGAGAGGTGGCTCACCGACCCCGACATGATGGTGCCGGACAACAATATGAGCATCGGTGTTCCGAGGGCTCAGGAGCGGTCGGATTTGATTGCCTATTTCAAGCAATTTAAATAGCCGATCGAACAGGTCAAGGAGAGATATAGCGCGTTCCTTGGCCAACCTGGTTCGGCAGAGAATTGATGTTGAAATTTCTCGCTTTGCCTGGCAAGACGGCCTGTGATTGAAGTCAGGATGCGATGGCCACAGGACTTCGGCGGTCAACACGCGACGCCGCTGTACGCAGTCGGACCACGGATTGAGTACAGCGGGTCAGTATGGGGCCTGCAAATCTCTACCGAATGCGTCAGCGTTCTCGCCGGATGAAGAGCGTTCCAGCGATGAACAGCGCCGCGCCGGTGCCGCCGAGCAGATAGATGGCTTTGCGATAGGCGGCCTGTACCGCAGGCGGCGTCGCGCGGGTGTTGTCGAGACACTGCGAGCAGCCCTGGCCGAAGCTCTGCGCGGCGATGCCCAGCAGCAACAGGCTGACGAGCCATACCCAGCGCAGCAGGTTGGTTCTCAAACGCCCCTTCATTGGCCGTACTCCAACAGGACGAACAGGAAGATCCAGAGCAGGCCCATCGCGTGCCAGTACCAGACGGTTGCGTCGACGAGGATCTGTCGCGAAGCGAGCTTGTGGGAGCGGCGGAGCCCGATCAACGCGGCGATGAGAGCACTTACGCCGATGAAGAGATGAATGGCGTGGGCGATGGTGATGAGGAAGAAGAAGTGGCTGCTGGGGTTCGACCGGAAGAAGACATGCTGCGCGGCGAGCTGGTCCCAGGCTATCCATTGCCCCACGAGAAATAAGCCGCCTAGCCCAAGGGTTACGGAGAGCCAGGCTGCGGCACGCTGCGAGGTGCGGCGGCTCAGGCCAATCCACTCATCCATCACATCGACTTCGCGAAACATGCTGCGGCGAGCCATCTCCGCGCTGGCTGAGCTCAGGAGGAGCACGGCGGTGTTGAGCCAGAGGATCGAGGGGATGGTGGTCGGAAGCCACTCGTTCACGTAGTGGCTGTAGGCGTCGAAGTGGCCGCTGGCCCGGGTGACGAAGAAGGCGCTGACGATGGCGATGAAGAACATCAGCACCGCGAACAGGCCGAAGAACAGGCCCATGCGGACCTGAGAGAGTCGCTCGCGCGGGCCGCGACGGCCCTGGGGGCGATCGTTCCAGTTGTCGCCGCCCTCGCCGTTACCGCCGGTGAGTTTGTCTGTGGGAGGTCTGCGCCCGGAGCCGTTATCGCTCTCGTGGGCGCGGTGGCGGCGATCGATCTCGGGCGGTGTGAGGATGGGGGACATGGCGTGCCTTGTTTTTCAGCTTACTCCGGCGGAAGCGTAGACGTCGCGCCTGATTCCCACTGCGGGAGAAAAGATACGCCATCTTCTGAATAGTGACAAGGGCCTCGATAGGTTACGAGACCTGTGGGTTTGTCTTCGGTAGATGCCTCGTCGAAGTCCTGCGATGCCCACTCCATCGTCGTTGCCGACCAGGGGTTGGGCGTTGCGAGGAGATGTGAGCGCAGGGTCAGCACGAGGTTGAGCAGGAAGGGGAGCTGCGCGCAGGCGAGGAAGAAGGCTGCGTAGGTGATGCCGTGTTGCAGCGGCAGGGTGGTTTGCAGCAACTGGCCTGCGGGGCCACTTCCGCCGCCGGTGAGCTGGGCATACTGGCGTGGCTCTCCGGCGAGTCCGGTCAGGTGCATCGGAAGGAACGTACCGTACGCCCCGATCAAGGTACCGGCGAAGTGCAGCTTGCCCAACGGCTCCGAGAGCAGGCGGCCGAAGAGCAGCGGAAACCAGTAGTAGGTCGCGCAAAAGAGACCGAAGATGCCGGCCATCGCCATGATGAGATGGAAGTGCGCGACGACGAAGAAGGTGTTGTGAAGGTACTCGTCGAGGATCGGCTGCGCGAGAATCGGGCCGGTAAGGCCGCCGGTGATGAACAGCGAGACGAAGCCGAGAGCGAAGAGCATCGGCGTGGTGAGCCGGGGGCGCGAGCGCCAGATGGTGGCAAGCCAGCTCAGGACCTTGGCGGATGAGGGCAGGGCGATGGCCATCGACGAGAGCGCGAAGGCTGAGCCTGCGAAGGGATTCAGGCCCGCGACGAACATGTGGTGTCCCCAGACGAGGATGCCGAGGAACCCGATGAGCAGGGTGGTTGCGATCATCAGCCGATAGGCGAAGACGCGGCGGTGCGCGAAGTTGGCCAGCACCATGGAGGTGAGTCCCATGCCGGGGAGGATGGCGATATAGACCTCAGGGTGGCCGAAGAACCAGAAGAGATGCAGCCAGAGCAGCGGGGAGCCGTCGCCGTGGTGCTGCAACAGGACACCGTTGACGAGATCGCCGGTGGGAAGGAAGAAGCCGCTCTGCAAATGGCGGTCGCAGAAGAGCATGGCCAGCGCGGCCAGCAGTACGGAGAAGACGAGCACGCTGAGCAGGGCGGCGGTGAACCATCCCCAGACGGTGAGCGGAAGCCGCTGCCAACTCATACCCTCGCCGCGGAGTTTGACGATGGTTGTCAGAGTGTTGATCGCGCCCAGGGTGGAGGCAAGGGAAAACAGCGCGATGGCAGCGAGCCACACGTCCATCCCCTCTCCCTGGCCGGGGCCGGCGAGCGCGGTGGCCGAGAGCGGAGGGTAGGCCGTCCAGCCGGAGATGGGCGAGCCGCCGGGGACGAAGAACGCTGCCAGCAGTACCAGGAGAGCCAGGCCCGTAAGACCCATACTCGCGGCGTTGAGGCGGGGAAACGCCATGCGCCGCGCGCCGATCTGTGCAGGCAGGATGAGGTTGCCGAATCCTGATTGTGGCGCGACCGTGAGCACAAAGAACAACATCAGCGTCCCGTGCATGGTGACCAGGGCCAGGTACTCTTCGGGCAGAATGAGGCCGTGCAGCGGCAGAGACCACGCAGGCCAGGTGAGGTGCAGGCGCATCAGCAGCGAGAGTACGGTGCCGACGCAGGCTGCTGCCAGCGAGATCGCCACGTAGCCGAAGCCCACGGTGCGGTGGTGCGTCCAGCGGCTGTGTTGGGCTGTCATGGCTGGCCTCGCTTGCCGGCGGCGGCTTCGTGGGCCTGCAGCCAGGTGTCGAACGCTGCGGGGGGAAGTACGAGCATCGTGGCCTGCATGCGATAGTGCCCGAGGCCGCACAGTTGTGTGCAGAGGATGGCGTAGCTGCCGGGCTGTGTGGGCGTGAAGTGGATGTGTGCCGTCTGGCCGGGCACGGCGTTCTGTTTTAAGCGCATCTCGGGTACGGAGAAGCCGTGGATGACGTCCTGCGCATGCAGTGCAAGATCGACTTCGCGTCCGGCGGGCAGGACGAGCTGGCTGGTGACGAGGTCGTCCGCGCCGTGGCGGTCCGCCGGGTCGAGCCCGAGGGGATTGCCTTCGCCCGGAGCGACGAGCGTGGGTTTGGTTTCGCCGAAGGCAGCGTCTGCGCCCGGGTAGCGGAAGTACCAGGCGAACTGCATGCCCGTGACCTCTACCTGCATGGCTGTGAGGCTGGCGCCGGTGTAGCGCTGCGCTGCCCAGAGCTGCTGCGCGCGGGCCGCGAGGAATGCAAATAAAAGTGTGAGCGCGGCGAGGGGGAGGTACTCCAGCAGCAGCGTATGGACCGGGCGCGATGCGCGTCGCCGGAATGCCAGGCCGGCGAGCAGGATCAGATGTGCGAGCGCGAGTAGAGCGAGTGCGATCCAGAGGTTCAGCAGCAGATGGGTGTCGAGCGCGGGGCCGTGTGCGGAGGCGTCGACGGGCAGACGCCAGAAGCGTTGGCCGGTAGCGATCGCCTGCGCAGAGTGCATAGGTTGATTGTAGTGGTGCCGTTGGTTCGTAACTCGAAGCTTATGACTCGAAACTCGAGTCGGGGGAGTTCAGGTCGAGTTTCGAGTCTCGAGAGGCGAGTTACGAGTGGGCTTGATGAACCATGTCCAGGAAGAGTTGGTGGACGCGGGTGTCGGTGCTGAGTTCAGGATGGAAGGTTGCGGCGAGCAGAGAGTCTTTGCGGATGAGCGCGGGATCGTCGCCGCGGCGGGCGAGAATCTCGATGTCTTCGCCGACACGGCTGATGCGCGGGGCGCGGATGAAGACCATCTCCATGGGGCCGCCGGGAAGCGTGGTTTCGGTGCTCAGGATGGCCGAGTCGTTCTGCCGTCCGTAGGCGTTGCGTTCGACAGCGATGTCGAGCACGCCGAAGGAGCGCTGTGTCGGATTGGCGACGTCCTTCGCCAGCAGGATGCAGCCGGCGCAGGTGCCGAACGTGGGCTTCGTGTGAACGAACTCGTCGAGCGCGTCGTAAAAACCTGCGCGTTCGAGATGCTTGAGAAAGGTCGTCGACTCGCCACCGGGGATGACGAGTCCGTCGAGCCCTGCAAGCTGCTCCGGCCTGCGCACCAGGCGAACGGATGCGCCGAGCTCCGTGAGGCGCTCGGCGTGAATATCGTAGGCGCCTTGCAGGGCAAGGACACCGATGAGGGGAGCGCTCGACACGGTAGTTACCAACCGCGCGTCTGCATCAGGTTCTTCTCTTCGATGGCAGCGGCGGCGAGGCCCTTCATGCTTCCGATGATGGCTTCCGAGGCTTCGGCGACGATCTTCGGATCGTTGAAGTGCAGCGTTGCGAGCACGATGGCCTTGGCGCGTGAGACGGCTTCGGCGCGCTCTTCGGGGTTGCGGGGCTGACCGACTTCCTTGCTGGTGCAGAGGCCGACCTCCGCATCCTGCTTGGCCCAGAGCTCGACATCGAGCGGCTTGGCGCCATCCTTCATGAAGATGCCGGAGCCGACGAAGACCGTCTCTGCGCCGAGCTGCATCATGAGGGCCGCGTCGGCGGGGGTTGCGATGCCGCCGGCGGAAAAGTTGGGGACGGGCAGTTTGCCGGACTTCGCGACCATGCGGACCAGCTCATAGGGAGCGCCGTGGACCTTGGCGGCGTTGTAGAGCTCTTCGTCGCCGAGCACGGTGAGGGCCTTGATCTCGCGGACGATCTGGCGCATGTGCTGCACGGCGTGGACGACGTCTCCGGTGCCGGGCTCGCCCTTGGTGCGGATCATCGCAGCGCCTTCGGCGATGCGGCGCAGGGCTTCGCCGAGATTGCGTGCGCCGCAGACGAACGGCGTCGTGAAGGCGTGCTTGTCGATGTGGTAGACCTCATCGGCGGGGGTGAGGACCTCGCTCTCGTCGATGAAGTCGACACCGAGCGATTGCAGTACCTGGGCCTCGGCAAAGTGGCCGATGCGGGCCTTGGCCATGACCGGAATGGTCGCGACGGCCATGATGCCTTTGATGAGCTTGGGATTTGCCATGCGGGCGACGCCGCCTTCGGAGCGGATCATGGCGGGGACGCGCTCGAGCGCCATGACGGCGACCGCGCCGGCTTCTTCAGCGATGCGGGCCTGCTCGACGTTCATCACGTCCATGATGACGCCGCCCTTGAGCATCTCGGCGAGACCTAATTTGAGCCGCAGCGACGGTGCTGCGCCAGTTCCATTGTTTTCCTGTGCCATAGCAAACTCCCCCTGCAGCAGCGATGAGATGACCATCCTGCCCAAAGGGTAAGTTTATCAGTTTGTGATGGGCTATGTGATTGCGGGCAGAAAGGGCGGGATTGGAGTCCTGAGGTGGTCGAAGGGCTCTCCGGATCAGCGGGCATTCCCTCCGTGGCTAAAGCCACATGGCGGAGAGCGGTGATGCGGCGGGACTAAAAGTCCCGCCCTTTCAAAACACCAATCGTGCCCTTTTACAACAGTGATTCGGCCCTTCAGAGCGGGTTATTGCTCCTTCGGGGCTCCGGGGATGTTGATGTCGAGCGTGGTCACCTTCCCGAGCCCGTCGAGCGGCGGCTGAATCTCGCTGGAGTTGCCCACTACAACAATGGCGAGCTTCTCCGGCTGAACATACTTCTGTGCGACGCGGGACACATCCGCTGAGGTTACGCGTTCAATCCCGGCACGATAGCGCTCCAGAAAGTCCGCGGGGTAGCCGTAGACGGCGAGCGTGACCTGCTCACTCAGCACCTTTTCGGGGGTGTCGTAGTGGAAGATGAAGGAGTTCAACAGATCGCTCTTGGCGCTGCGGAGTTCGTCCTCGGTGGGAGGATCGGTGCGCAGGCGGCGGACTTCGTCGAGCGTGGCTTTGGTAGCGGCCACGGTGCTGGAGCTCTTGGTGCCCAAGCCTACCGCGAAGAGTCCGGGGTGGTCATAGGCCGCGCCGAAGTTGCCGCCGACGTCGTAGGCCAATCCGAGCTTTGTGCGGACGTTCTGCACGACCCGCGAGCCGAAGCCGCCGGAGAAGACCTCGTTCATCACGCTGAGCGCATAGTAGTCGGGGTTGTCTTCCTGCGTGCCCAGTCCAACCATGTAGACATTGGATTGATCGACGTCGGCCTTGTTGGCGAAGTAAACGCCGGCTGGGGGCTCGGTGAACTCCACCTTGGCTGACTTGAGCTGGGTGCCACGCGGGAGGGGAGAGAAGGCTGCGCGCAGCTTCGCTTCCATGGCCTTGGCGTCGAAGTCTCCGATGACACCAACGATCAGGTTGCTGCCTATAAATGTCTTTTCGTGCCAGGTGCGAAGGTCTTCGAGGGTGACGGCAGAGACCGTGGCGAGCTCTTCGGAGCGGCCGTAGGGATTGGTCTTGCCATAGGCGATCTCGACGGCTTCGCGCTGGGCGATGCCGCTGGCGTCGTCGTTGCGCCGGAGGATGCCGCTGGCGAGGCTCTGCTTGGCGAGGTCCAACTTCTGCTGCTGGAAGGCGGGATGCTGGAGCAAATCCATGGCCACGCCGAAGACGCTGTCGAAGTCCTTCGCGAAGCTCGACCAGCTCAGGGACGTGGAGGCCTGGCCTCCGCCGGTCTCGACGGTTGCGGCCTTCGCGGCGAGCTGATCGTCCAGGGCGTCGCCGCTTGCGGTAGCGGTTCCGCTGGTGCGCCAGGCTTCTCCGTAGAGAGATACGAGTCCGACCTTGTCGGCTGGTTCGTCGCGACTGCCGCCACGTATGCGGATGAAGCCGTTCACGAACGGAAGCTCATGATCTTCTTCGAGGAAGAGTTGAACGCCGTTGGGTAGCTCCACCCTGATCGGCTGGACGGGTTTGAACTCATGCAGCGAAGGGATCGGGATGGCTTTCCAGGGCTCTTGAGGGGCTGGGGTCTGAGCGAAGGCGGTTGTGGAGAGGCCCGCAACGAGAGCAAGGGTAAGAAGGCGCGGAGTGAAGTTGGTCATTTCGCACCTCCATTGCCGGCCGCGACGGGCGTTGCGGTCGGCGCCTGGAAGTCGATGCGTGCGCTGGTGCGGTTGCTCTCGACGAACGTCTTGTTTGCGACGCGGCGGATGTCGGCCTTGGTGACGGCGTCGATCTTCGCAAGCTCCTGGAACATCACGCGCCAGTCTCCGAAGCTCGTCTGGTATTGGGCAAGCTGCGAAGCGAGGCCGGCGTTGTCGCCGAGGCCGCGCAGCAGGTCGGCGCGTGCGCGTGTCTTGAAGCGTTCGAGTTCGGCATCGCTGACATCGGTGGTCTTCAAAGTGTCGAGTTCCTTATGGATCGCCGTGCGCAGCTCATCCGAGGTGTGGCCGCGCTGGGGAAGGGCATAGAAAGCGAACAGGCCGGGAAACTTGTTGCCGGGGAAGCCGCTGAAGCCCTCTGCGACCAGCGCAATCTTCTGGTCGCGAACCAGACTGCGATAGAGGCGCGAGGTGCGGCCGTTGGAGAAGATGTCGGTGATGGCGTCGTAGACCGAGTCGTCGGGATCGCGGTAGTCCGGCTTGTGGTAGCCCTCGAGATAGATGGGCTGCGTGGCCTCGCGCAGAACCACGGTGCGCTCGGCGTGTTGCGGCGGCTCGATGGTGGTCAGCGGCTCAGGCTTGGGGCCAGCGGGGATGCGGCCAAAGTAACGCTCCAGCATGGGCAGCGCGGTCCTGGTGTCGAAGTCGCCGACTACGGCTACTACGATGTTCGCCGGAACGTAGTACTTGCTGTGAAACGCAGCGGCTTCGGTTGCGGTGACCTGGGTGATGTCGCTCTCCCAGCCGACGCCTGGGCGGCCGTAGGGATGTGCCATGTAGGCTGCGGCGAGGAACTCCTCGATGAGCCGGCCTTGTGACGAGGAGTCGATGCGCATGCGGCGCTCTTCGTTGACGACGTCGCGTTCCTTGTAGAACTCGCGCGCTACCGGCCAGCCGATACGGCCGGACTCCAGGTAGGCCCAGAGCTCGAGACGGTTGGAGGGCATGCTCCAGAAGTATTGCGTGGAGTCTTCAGCGGTTGAGGCGTTCAGGCCGACGGCGCCGTTCTCTTCGGCGATCTCTGAGAACTGATTAGGAATGACGTAGGTTTGCGCGGTCTTTACCGCGTCTTCAAAGGCCTGGTGCAGGCTTGAGAGACGCGCTTTATCCTGGCCTACAGGCTTGCGGAATTCGGTGTCGTAGGCGGCATAGGCTTGCTCCACCTTGTCGAGCGCGGCCTTTTCGGCGGGATAGTCGGTGGTGCCGACCTCCGTGGTGCCTTTGAAGGCGATGTGCTCGAACATGTGCGCGAGACCGCTCTGTCCGCCGGGATCGTCGGCGGAGCCGGCATCGACCAGCGTGTAGAAGCTGAAGACGGGGGCTTCGTGGCGCTCGCTTAGGACGAGAGTCAGGCCGTTGGGAAGCACCTTGACCGTGGTGTGGCTCTCCATCTGCTGCTCGTACTTGTCCTGTGCCTTGAGGCCTGGAAGGAACAGCAGGGTCACTGCGGCGAGAGTTGCTGTGCGTAAGACCTTGCTGCGCCATGGCTGGAGCTCGTGCGGGCGGAGTGCAGACGTAACCATCGAACCTCTTCCTCGAGATAGAACGCTTTGTGCATTCCGTTATCGGCGATTCTATTCATATGTCGGGGGATACACCAGTTTGATAGGCCGAAGAGTCTGGGGTCTTTGGGCTGTTGGGGCAATTGTGCCTGAAATAGAGAAGAGCGGTCGTTTGCTACCGCAAACGATACCCCCGACGCAGAGCGCGCTTCGAAGATTTGTGGGATTCGCTTGGCGTCTATACCCCACCCTGCCGCGCAAAGAACGCGCGTCGAGGATGGGGCACCCAGGTTGGTGGTTACATCTAAGAGAGCTACAACAGCTATCTCAGGAGCGTGCTTTTTTCGGAGACGCTTCGGTTGCGGCAGGTAGAGCTGTGGGCAGATCGGAGGGCTCCTGCCGGTTCTCGCCGGAGTCCGAGGCTGTTGCGTGTTCCATGAACCAGTCCTGCGCGCTGATGCGTTTGCCGCTGCCGGTTGCGCGGATGTAGGTTCCATCGGGCTGCATCAGGCGTGCCTTTACGTCATCCTTCAGGTAGGTTTCGAGGATCTCCTTGCGGAGTCTGTGCTTGCCGTTTTCATCGACGATGGGGAAGACGACCTCGCAACGCTCGTAGAGGTTACGCGGCATCCAGTCGGCGCTGCCGGCGTAGACCTCTTCGTGGCCTCCGTTGGCGAACCAGAAGATGCGGCTGTGCTCCAGGAAGCGGCCGATGATGGAGCGCACGCGAATCCGCTCGCTCAGGCCGGGAACACCGGGACGCAGAGCACACATGCCGCGCACGATCAGGTCGATTTCAACCCCGGCCTGCGACGCCGAGTAGAGAGCTTCGATCGTCTTGGTGTCGAGCAGGGCATTCATCTTGGCGATGATGTGCGCCTTGTGTCCCTTGCGCGCATGGGCCTCTTCACGGGCGATCAAGGCGAGCATGTCGTCGGCCAGCGTAACGGGAGCGACGAGCAGCGGGCGGTAGGTCTCGTGGCTGGCTTCCCAGTTGGCGGTCAGGTAACGGAAGACGCGCTGCATGGCTTCGGTCAGTTCGGGCCGCGCTGTCAGCAGGCTGATGTCGGTGTAGAAGCGTGCCGTCACGGGGTTGTAGTTGCCGGTACCCAGGTGCGCGTAGCTACGTACGACGCCATCGGGATCGCGCCGCCACAGCAAGGCCAGCTTGCAGTGCGTCTTGAGACCGTAGATACCGTGGAAGACCTGCACGCCGGCATCTTCGAGCTCGCGCGCCCAACGAATGTTGGAGGCTTCGTCAAAGCGGGCCATCAGCTCGACGACCACTGTTACGTCCTTGCTCTGCGCGGCTTCGGTGAGCGCGCGGAACATCGAGGAGTCGGCGCTGGTGCGATAGAGCGTCTGCTTCATCGAGATGACGCGCGGATCGTTGGTGCCTGCCGCGATGAACGCCTCGACGGTGTTGTAGCTGTCGTAGGGGTGATGCAGCAGGATGTCGCGCTTGCGCAGTTCGTCGAAGACGTCCCTGGCTTTGGGGCCGAGCTGGAGACGCCGTCCGTGGAACTCGGGGAACTTGAAGTCGGAGGTCTTGATCTCTTTGTAGAGATTCATCAGGCGGTTGATGTTGACGGGAGCCTGGGTGCGGAAGACCTGCCACTCTTCCAGCTCGAAGTTGATGCGCAGCCGCTCGGCGATTACATCCGCGGCGGTGGCGTCGATCTCCATGCGCACGACGTCGCCTTTGCGACGATTGTGAAGTTCGGCGGCGACGCTCTCGAGCACCGACCGGGCTTCTTCTTCCTGCATGTAGAGGTTGCTGTTGCGCGTGACGCGGAACGCTGCCCGCCCCAGGACCTCGTAGCCGCGGAACATGCGCTCGGAGTGTGCTTCGATCAGTTCATCGAGCAGCAGGTAGTTGCGCTGGCCGTCTCGTTCCGGCAGTACCACCAGGTCGGGCAGGGAGCGGGGAATGGTGATGACGCCGAGGACCTTGGGGCTGCGAACTCCGGCGCGGTTCTTGCGCTTGTGACGCAGCAGCAGCGCGAGGCAGAGCGCCTTATTGAGCACGCGCGGGAAGGGATGCGAGGGGTCCAGCGTAACGGGAGTAAGCAGGGGATCGACCTGATCGTGGAAGAAGCGCGCGGCGAAGAGGCGGTCCTCTTCGGTCATGTCCTTCCATTTCACGAGGTGAATATTGGCGGCTTCAAGCGCGGGGGCCAGGCGCTCGGTCCAGCACTGGTCCTGGTCGGCGGCGAAGCGGTGCAGCCAGTCGCGCAGACGGTCCATGCGCGCGTCCGAGGTGAGGCCGCCTTCGTCCGGCTTCTGGGGGAGGCCGAGGTCTTCTTCCATCTGCTGCAGGATGCCGGCAACACGGATCTCGAGGAACTCGTCCAGATTGCTGGCAGTGATGGCGAGAAACTTCAGGCGCTCCAGCAGCGGATTGGTGGCGTCGTCGGCCTCTTCCAGTACGCGGCGGTTGAACAGCAGCCAGCTCTCATCGCGGTTGATGTAGCGGCTGGGCGTCTTTGAAACATCGGCGGCTGGTGAAATCGGTTGTTCCACTGACTTCCTCACGCTTACTTGTTTTTTGGCGACTTTTCTCTGCTGGGCCATGTGTTGGATCAGGGTAGCGCACTCCAGTGATGGCAAATGTTAATAGTGGTTTGCAGTTGGGGAAACGAGCGGGCATGAATTTGCCAGATGAAGCCCGGATTGAGAGGCGATGCTGGTAAAGCCGCGTCTTCGGCGCTGTATTTTCGCTTGTTTATGCTGTATTGCCGCCTTTCCTATCCCTGCATGCCCTGGCTAATGCTTGCAGGCTCGCGTGGTGAAGCGCCAATCCACAAGACGAGAAGCGACACTTGCAGGTATCTTGGAGACCAAGGGAACATTAAGTTCCGGGTTACCGCATCTTTCAAGGAGAAATCTCAATGACAAAAATTATGATCGCCGGAGTTGCTTTAACTGCTGCTCTCTCGCTCGGCCTCGCTCAGGCGCAGACGGTTGGGCAGGACCTGAAAGATGCCGGCCACGATACGGCTCATGCCACCAAGTCGGTAGCGCACGACACCGCCCACGGAACCAAGGTCGCCGCGCGGGACACGGAGCACGGCACGAAGGTGGCTGCGCACGACACGGCTCATGGGACCAGGGTCGCTACACATAAGACCGTTCGCGTTACCAAGAGGAGTGCTCACAAGACCGCCGAGGGAACGCGCACCGTGGCCCACAAGGTTGAAGGCAAGCCGGATACGCATGTCGAAGAACATCACGACACGCACTAATCGTAGCCAAGCTTCATAAATGAAACGCCCAGCCGTAGTTGACGGCTGGGCATTTTTCTTGCGCCACGGGTATCGTCTCGCCGTCAACAGTGGCACAAGTGACGAGCGGCCAATTAGTGACACGTTGCTGCTATGTCCTGAAGATAAGCAGCTGATTGGAGAGCGATCTCGTGAGAAGTGATGGGAATCGTAATGGTATCGACTGTCTGATCGAAATCTAACAAACCGTTGAGGGTTCTGGTTTCTTTAATTGCAGGCTTTGCAGTTTTTATACGAAGCCATTGAAGGTTGCAGAACTTATCCTCTTCACAGGTAGCGCCGGTATAGTTCTGTAGCTGATTGGGCCTTCCTATGGGGGAATCGGCCTGTAAACTCTCAACATTCATCAGGTTCAGTTGATAGGTGTAGCGATAGGTAAAGGATCGTTGTTCTTCAAGGAATGCCCTTTTACCGGCAGGTTCTTGTTTTTGCGCTACTTCGGAGTATTTGTCCTGAACTACAACGTTAATTTGTAAGTCGCAGCCGTGTAATGTAACCGACTCTATATGGAGATAGAGGGTTCCTGAATACCCAACGACTTTATTCTCGTCGTCGATGTAGCGTTGAACATAAGTGAGAACCGAGTGGCGTGTCGTTTCTGCGGCTAAGGCCTTGATCGTATCTTGCTGGTCTGATGATTGTGAGTAGAGTGCGTTATCAAAGGCTATAAAGGCAATGAGTGCCAACTTATTCCGAGTGATGAATCTACGCTTGCTCATCCAGTTCCGCGCCTCGTTGCAGACTCAGTATCTACCTGTTACTTAGCCGTGATCGCGGCTAAGTAACAGGTGGTTCGTAAGAGTTTGGCGAAGCTATCCCAGCGTTGGCATCGTTGTGTCGACACCGGTGCGGATACCTGTCGGCCAGCGTGCTGTCACGGTCTTGATGCGGGTGTAGAAACGCACGCCCTCGGGGCCGTGCACTGCGTGGTCGCCGAAGAGGGAACGCTTCCATCCGCCGAAGCTGTGGAAGGCCATCGGCACGGGGATCGGCACGTTGATGCCGACCATGCCCGCCTGCACGCGCCGCGCGAAGTCGCGGGCGGTGTCGCCGTCGCGAGTGAACAGGGCTGTGCCGTTGCCGAACTCGTGATCGTTGATGAGCTGCAGCGCTGTCTCGAAGTTGTTGACGCGCACTACACCCAGCACCGGTCCGAAGATCTCTTCCTTGTAGATCCGCATCTCGGGCTTAACGTGATCGAAGAGGCAGGCGCCGAGAAAGAAGCCGTCGCCCTGGGGTAGGGCACCCTGACGTCCATCGACGACGAGCTCCGCGCCTTCGGTGATGCCAAGTTTGACGTAGCTTGTCACCTTGTCGAGATGGGCCTTCGTTACCAGTGGGCCGAGATCGGCCTCGCCTGAGGGCGCGTCCTGAGCTCCGTCGCCTACACGCAGATCGGAGATGCGGGTTTTGAGCTTTTCGATCAGCGTGTCGGCGGTCTGGTGGCCGACGGTTACAGCAATGCTGATCGCCATGCAGCGCTCACCCGCCGAGCCATAAGCTGCACCGGCGAGGGCGTCGGCGGCCTGGTCGAGATCGGCATCGGGCATCACGATCATGTGGTTCTTTGCTCCGCCGAGAGCCTGGACGCGCTTGCCGTGCTTTGTGCCTTCGCGATAGACGTACTCCGCAATGGGCGTAGAACCGACGAAGCTGACGGCTTGAATCGTGGGATGGGCGAGGATCGCGTCGACGGCGGATTTGTCTCCGTGCACGACGCTGAAGACGCCATCGGGAAGGCCGGCTTCCTTGAGCATCTCAGCCAGGAGAATCGAGGCACTGGGATCGCGTTCGCTGGGCTTCAGTACAAAGGTATTACCGCACGCCAGGGCGATGGGGAACATCCACATAGGTACCATCGCGGGGAAGTTGAACGGCGTAATGCCGGCGACGACGCCAAGCGGTTGCCGCATCGACCAGCTATCGATTCCGATGCCAACCTGCTCGGTGAACTCGCCCTTGAGAAGCTGCGGAATCCCGGTAGCGAATTCGACGACTTCGAGACCGCGTGTGGCCTCTCCCTTGGCATCGGAGAAGACCTTGCCATGCTCGCGATTGAGAAGGGCGGCTACTTCGTCCAGGCGGCGCTCGTAGATCTCGCGGAAACGGAAGAGCACGCGGGCGCGGCGCAGCGGCGGAGACGAAGACCACTCTGGAAAGGCGGCAGCAGCGGCCTGCACGGCTTTGTCGACCTCGGTATCGGAGGCGAGGGGAACGTGGGCCTGCACCTGGCCGGAGGCGGGGTGGTACACGTCGGCGAAACGGCCTGACGTGCCGCGAACGGCAGTGCCGGAGATCCAGTGGGTGATCTCACGGATGTCGATGGTGGAAGACCTGGTCGGGAGGGGCGATGCAATGGCGGCGGACATGGGGTTCTCCTTGCGGGAAGAAACCAACATCGTAACAGGAAGAGGTTTCTTTGGTGTTTTGTGTAGTGATGTTGCTACATTTGCTAAGCCTCACGCCTCATCAAAACTTGCAGGATCGAGCTTCTGACGAGTCGTCAGCATCGCCTTCCATGGATCGTTGCGGAGTCGCGAGCGCCATTCGTCGAAGTTCTTGACGGAGTACACGGGACGCTCTGGGAGCTTCAACGCCGACCACGGCAGGGGCAACGAAACATGCGCTCCGGCGCGGGCGCGGGGTGAGTAGGGAGCGACCGCCGTTGCCCCGCGTTCATTGCGCAGGTAGTCGAGATAGATCTTTCCCTTGCGCGCGGACTTGGTCATCTTCGTCAGATAAAGCGTGGGATTCTCTCTTTCCATGCTCTCGACGAACTTGTGAGCCAGCGCTTTGAGCTGTGGCCAATCCAACTCGGGCTGGATGGGAGCGATGACGTGTAATCCCTTGCCGCCGGTGGTCTTTAGAAAGCTTTCGAGGCCCGCCTTCTTCAGGCGCTTGCGAACCTCTGCCGCTGCGTCGCAGAGAGTTGACCATGGCAGTGATTCATCCGGATCGAGGTCGAAGATCAACCGGTCAGGATGTTCGAGATCGTCGTTGCGCGAGCCCCACGGATGCACTTCCAGCACGCCCATCTGCGCCAGGTTGATGAGTGCCTCCGCTGTGTTGAGCGTGATGTCGGGCTCCGGCTCGCCGGTCTTTTTATTCGGAACGTCGATGCCTCCGACACCCGGTGGCAGCATGTGATTGACGTGCTTCTGGAAGAAACAGGGTTTGCCCGTGCCCTCGGGGCAGCGCACAAGGCTGAGGGGCCGGTCGGCGATGTGCGGCAACATGTGCTCGGCGACACCCTGATAGAACGCGGATAGATCCGCCTTGGTGAGGCCGCTTTCAGCGTCGAGGGTCTTGTCCGGATGGGTGAGACGTATCGAAGCTGTTGTTGCCGTTTTCGTCGCTGTCTTGGCGGCGAGGGGAACGGTTGTTCGATGCGTTGCTGCTATCTTTGTTGCGCGCTTCGATGTGCCCTTGGGTTGGGGTGCGACGGTCGCTTCTTCCCTTTGAACTTCCCTGGCGGGTTTGTCTTCGCGCAGTCCGAGAAACGCGGCTTGACGGACGAGATTGTCAGCCGTCCAGGTGGCAAACCGGACCTGCGCAACAAGCTTGGGTTTCACCCAGATAGCATCTCTGCGCGCATCTACGGGAACTCTGGAGAAGGGCGGGGAACTGGCTTCGAGATCACCAAGTTGTTTGCGCAAGGTGCGCTTTGTCTTTTGCGTAAAGCCTGTGCCCGTGCGGCCTGAATAGATCAGCTTATCGTCACGGTAGTAGCCCAGTAGCAGGGAACCAATGCGGTCCGGGCCTTCGGAGGATAGCGTGTAGCCACCGATGACAAACTCCTGCTCGCGAAGACATTTGGACTTGAGCCATTCCCCGCTGCGGCCGGAGGAGTAGGTTGAAGCGGCCCACTTGGAGACAATGCCTTCGGCATGAAGCTCGCAGGCCTGGTGGAACATGGATTCGCCGTCGGTCTCGATATGCTCGCTCAGTTGAACAGAGCCGATGCCTGCACCAAGAATCTCCGCCAGCAAGGCTTTGCGTTCGCGCAGGCTCAGACCCCGGGTGTTGCGGCCGTTGAGGTGCAGCAGGTCGAAGCAGAAGTAGGTCAGGGGATGCTTCTCGCCATCCTGAAACGATGCCTGGAGATTGGCGAAGCTGGTCGTGCCGTTTTCGCTGACCACGACCACCTCGCCATCGAGCGTTGCATTCTCTACGGGCAGCTTCGCAATGTCCTTTGCGATAGCGGACATGCGGTGGGTCCAATCGAGTCCCTTGCGCGTGAGGAGCTGCACGTCGCTGCCGGATTTGCGCGCCTGGATGCGATAGCCGTCGAGCTTCAGCTCATGCAGCCAGCCATCTTTTCCGGGAGGCCCTGTGGCCTCAAGAGCAAGCTGCGGCGAGAGAAACGCAGGTTGTGTCTCCCTGGGTAGATCTTTGAGCGCAGCGTCGTTCTTTGCCTTTGACGATCTCGGGGATTGCACCTTTTTTTCTGGTGCAGCGGGTTCCTGTCGATGCCAGGCCTTGCCGCGTGCCGTGTCCTTGGAGTTCCAGACGTGGTCTTCCTGTCCTGCGATCTGGTCCAGCGTGCGGCCAGTCACGGCGGAGTCGGGTGCTTCATCGGTGATGGTTGGATCGTCCTTGCCGCGTTCGAACTCGTCGTGCTCCTTGATGAGCAGCCAGTTCGGCTTGCGCTCGTTGGCGGCTTTGCCACCCATGCGCACGAGCGTCCACTTGCCCTTCATCTTTGTGCCATGCATCACGAACTTCAGACTGCCTTCGCGCAGACCTTCATCGATATCTTCGTGCCCGGGCTGCGGCTCCCATGTGCCCTGGTCCCACACCATGACGGTGCCGCCGCCGTACTGTCCTTTGGGGATGATGCCCTCGAAGCCGCCGTACTCCATCGGATGGTCTTCTACCTGCACGGCGAGCCGGCGATCGCCGGTGAAGTAGCTGGGGCCTTTCGCGACCGCCCAGCTCTTGAGCACGCCGTTCCAGCCAAGGCGGAAGTCATAATGCAAGTGGCTGGCCGCGTGCTTTTGAATCACGAAGGGAAGGCTGGAGGCTTTGGCTTTTGTAGATTTACTCTTGCCGCTAGGTTCGTCGGTGACCTTGAAGTCGCGCATCTCGCGATAACGCGCAAGCTGCTCGTCGACGGCATCCGCCGCCGAGGCGCGTGTCTTATGCGGGGTCTTCTTTGCGGCTGTTTTTTTGCTGGCTGACTTCCGCGATGTGGCTTTTTTTGTTGGCGCCATCACGAGCCTCCTATGCCGATTTCCGCTTTGGTGTCGCCTTCGATTTCGCTGCGTGGTGCGTCTGCTTCTTCACGGCTCCCTTCACCAGCGCGAGGCCGTGCTTCTTAGCGGCCGTCTTCTTTGCAGGCTGGCTGTCCCCGCTGACGCTCTTGCGCAAGGCGTCCATCAGGTTGATCACCTTGCCCTTGGCGGGTGCAGGAGATTCCTCGCGTGGAACCGGAGCATGTTTCAGCTTGGCCTCTACGAGCTCCTTTACTGCGACTTCATAACCATCGACGAACTTCGAGGGATCGAAGGGCTTGGCCTTGCGCTTGATGAGCTCTTTTGCCAGTGCGAGGGAGTCGCTGGAGACCTTGGTCTTCTTGATGTCCTGGAAGTATTCGGCGGGGTCACGCAGTTCGGCTGCATAGCGCATGGTGTACGCCATCATGCCGCCGTGGGCCTCTGAACCTGCCGGGACGATGGCGACAACGTGCTCGCGACCGCCGAAGGCAATCTTGGAGATCGCGGCCTTGCCGGTGTCTTCCAGTGCCTGGCGGACCGTGGTGAAGGCCTCGGTTTGTGCGTCGTTTTCCGGAACGACGAAGTAGGGTTTCTCGAAGAACTCCGGAGGCAGTTGCTCGCGATCGACGAACTGCGTGACCTCCATAGTGTGCTTGGAAGGTACGCGAAGATGTTCGAGCTCTTCGGGTTCGATGGTGACGTACTGGCCCTTGCTGTACTCGTAGCCTTTGACGATCTGGCTGCGTTCGACGACTTCGTCGGAGTCGGCGGCTTCATCCGGATCGTTTTCTATCGCGCTTGCCAGCACCTTCTGATGTCTGACACGCTCGCCGGTTTTACGGTCGATCTGATGGAAGTGAATATCGCTCTTTGCTTCCGTTGCGACGAAGAGCTTCACGCCGAAAGACACCAGCGAGATCTGTATCTGTC
This sequence comes from Granulicella mallensis, assembly GCF_014203225.1. GTDB lineage: Bacteria > Acidobacteriota > Terriglobia > Terriglobales > Acidobacteriaceae > Granulicella > Granulicella mallensis_A. Next base: position 77,790 of record NZ_JACHIO010000019.1, read on the forward strand.
CGCTCCAATAAGGACGAGCCATAGCTGCACCTCAGGCAAGGTTCACCACTAAAGTGAGAGTGCGTGGCCGGACTGTGGGATGTATCGGGAGCGCGAGGCTTGTGGCTTCGGTCATTCCGGCCCAGGGTCGGCTGTCAGCCCAGACAGCAGATTCCCTGCGGGAATGACAACAAGAAAGGCAAAGACAAAAGCAGATGCGTTTTTAGGCGAAGCGCAGGCTTACGCTGCCCATGGTCGAGAAGACTACGTCCACGGCTGAACCTGCTGAGGCCTGGGTGTTGCCGGTCCACGATCCTGTCGTGATCCATTGGCCTTTGCGCAGGCCGCCGGTGCGGGCTGCGCCTTCGTTTGCCAGCCAGGGGAGTAGCTTTACCAGGTCTCCCGAGGTGTTCGAACCGGTGCGTTCGACGCGAATGACGCCGTCGACCGCCAGCGTGACCTTTTCGGTGTTGAAGTCGACCGTCTTCCAGTTGTCGAACGCAGGGCCGTAGATAAAACCTCCGTGCATCTGCAGATCCGCAAGCGTGGAGTTACGGTCGGCTTTGGTCGAATCGCTCAGCCCGGGTTCGAGGACTTCGATCACGGGGTGGCACGAGGCCATGGCTGCCACAGCTTCCTCGCGCGAGTACGGTGTGGCGCGTGGCGGCAGGTCTTCGCCCACGAGAAACGCGATCTCCGCCTCAAGTCCGCGATACCACCGGTTGCCGTTGAGTTCGCTGCCGTTGGCAGCGATCCACTGCGCGGGCATGGGGGCGTACATCGGAGTGGCCTCGGGAGTCGGTGCGCCGATCTTCCAGCCGCCGATCTCGCCGTAGGCTGCGGCGATCATGTCCTGAACGGCATAGACCTCGTCGAGATTGGTTGGACGAAGCTCTTCCGGCAGATCGGCGATCGGGGTATTGGTACGCCGTGCGTCGAGCAGCAGGTTGGCTGCAGCTTCCAGTTGGTTCTCGCGGTCTCCGGTCATTGCTTTCTCCTACACTGTTTCCAGTTTGTATGATGGCGGGCGTGCCCGTCACGTCGTCCAGTAGCGTTACTCGCCGAGCATGAACCGCTGTACGCGGCTGGCGCGGCCAGTGCCGCCGTCGCACTCGATCAGCGTCGCGCACATCTTCGGGTTGCCCTTTGCCGGCTCAAACTTGCCCGGCATGCCGGTGAGAAAGCGCTTCAGTACCAGCTCGGTCTCGACGCCGATCACCGAGTCGTACGGGCCGGACATGCCGACGTCGCTCTGGTACGCTGTTCCTCCGGGGAGCACGCGCTCGTCCGCGGTGGGGATGTGAGTGTGGGTGCCGAGCACGGCTGTCACGCGGCCGTCGAGATACCAGCCCAGCGCGACCTTCTCGCTGGTCGCTTCGCCGTGTACGTCGAGCAGGATGACCTTGGCGGTGATCTGGCTGAGCAGTTCGTCGGCCTTGCGGAACGGGTCGTCGCACGAGGACATGAAGACACGGCCCTGCAGGTTCATCACGGCGTACTCCTGGCCGTTGGGAAGCGAGCCCTGGTAGAAGCCGAAGCCCGGGGTGCCGACCGCGTAGTTTGCGGGGCGAAGTACACGGCGTCCGCGCACGTGGGAGTCGGCGGGAACGGTCATGTACTCGAAGATTTCCTTCTTGTCCCAGATATGGTTGCCGGTGGTGATGACGTGCGCGCCGAGGTCGAAGAGCTCTTCGGCGATCGACGGCGTGATGCCGAAGCCTCCGGCGGAGTTTTCGCCGTTGATGACCAGCAGATCGACCGAGTTGGACTCGATGACGTGGGGAAGATGTTCGCGGATGATGTGGCGACCGGGCGAGCCAAAGACGTCGCCTACAAAGAGAATATTCACTGCATGAGTCTACAGCCTCGGGGTGAGGGAAGTATGCTGGGTGCATGATCGATATGCAGTACAACTTCCCTTTGTTGCCGGGGCAGCCGGGACAGTGGCGCGAACGTCTGCGGGCGGCGGTGGATGCCCTGGACGAGAACAACTTTAATGAAATGCGCCCGACCTATCGCAGCAACCAGACAGCGCTCACGAACGCCGGAGCCAGGTGGATGGGAACGCCGCCGGAGCGGACATTTCTGACCGAGGGCGGGCACCACGGCAGCTTGCTCTCGCTGATGGTCAGTGGGCTGGCGGGGCAGACGATTGCTGTAGACGCAGCGGCCTACACGGGAGCTCTGGTGCAGGCACGTGCGATGCGGTGTCCGCTGATAGGCTGTGCCGTGGATGATGAAGGCATGGTTGCGGAGAGCCTGCGGGAGCATTGTGCTGCCGAGGGGAACTGTGTAGCTGCGATCTATGTGACCCCGACAGTGCATAATCCGCTGGGGTGTGTGGCCTCGCTGGCACGACGCGAGGCTCTGGTGGCTGTAGCGAGAGAGTTTGATCTGCTGATCGTCGAGGACGATGCGTACGGCTATATGGAACCGGATGCTCCGCCAACGCTGGCGAAGCTCGCGCCGGAGCGCACGTTCTATGTGCGAGGGCTGAGTAAGAGCTATGCTCCTGGGGCGCGGACGGGATTTCTGGTGGTTCCGGAGCGGTTTATTCCGGGGTTGTCGGCCGCGATCATGAATTCGGCTACGGGGTCTTCGCTGGTGCATAACCGCGCAGCAGTGTCGTTGATCGAGGACGGGACGCTGGACCGCGTGATTGCGGAAAAGAATGTAGAAGGCGCGCGCCGCAATGCGGCGGCACGCTCGTTACTAGGGGATCGCTGCTGGGCGGGGGCTCGCGCAGCCTGGCATCTGTGGGTGAACCTTCCTTCGCATACGACGCCGCAATGGTTTGAGCAGCGCATGGCTGAGCGAGAGGTAGCGATCAGCGGAGGCAACTGGTTTGCGACGAGCAAGGATGCGCCGAATGGTTTTCGCATCGCTCTGGGCGGGGAAGTGGATGCAGAAAGAGCGCTGGAAGGCGTGGCGAGGGTAGCGGAGGAGTTAGATCGGCTTTCGTAGCCGGCGCAGGAGGGAACATCCCGAAGCTGCTCTATCTGTAGCTTTTGGATTGATTTATCGCTGGGCTGGGCTTCTGAGGTTTTTATGCTGTGAGTTGCGAGCTACGAGTTTCGAGATGCGAGTTTTCTCGTAACTCGCATCTCGAAACTCGTAGCTCTATAGGAAAACAGGGATGCTGACTACTCCGCTGATTCCCCATGCTCCTGCCCCTCTTCCTTCGTCGCTACAGGCTTTGTGTGGGGACGCATCAGAGGGAAGAGAATCACATCGCGAATCGAGCGTGAGCCGGTCAGCAGCATGGTCAGGCGGTCGATGCCAATGCCTTCGCCGCCGGTCGGAGGCAGGCCATAGCCGAGGGCGCGGACGTAATCTTCGTCCATCTGGTGGGCCTCGTCATCGCCGCGTTCGCGTTCGGTGAGTTGGGCTTCGAACCGGGCGCGCTGGTCGTCGGGGTCGTTGAGCTCGGAGAAGGCGTTGCCGACCTCGAAGCCACCGATGTAGAACTCGAAGCGCTCGACCCAGTCGGGCTCGTCGGGCTTGACCTTCGAGAGCGGCGAGACCGCGAGAGGGAAGTCGTAGATGATTGTGGGCTGGATCAGGTGCTCTTCGGCAACAATCTCGAAGAGCTCTGCAATGCATTTGCCATAAGGTGTGCCGGACTGGATTGCTTCGCGGCAGTGAAGTAATGTCTTTGCAACTTCAACCGATGGATGCGCATAGATGCTACCCGACTCCTGTAACGGCAGGTTGGCAATCGCGCGATCCAGCCACTCCAGCATAGCGTTTGCACTGGCAAAGTCTGCCACCTCGGGTTTGGCCAGGATATTCTCCGGCCAGAAACGAAGGATCGCCTCGCGCATCGACAGCTTCGTCCACTTGCCAAGATCAATCTCGACACCATTGAAATTCGTGATCGTGGTTCCATTCACTTCCTTGGCGACAGTCATGATGAGCTCCTGCGTAAGGTCCATCAGGTCGTGATAGTTCGCGTAGGCCTGGTAGAACTCCAGCATGGTGAACTCGGGGTTGTGCTGGGTGCTGACGCCTTCGTTGCGGAAGTTGCGGTTGATCTCGTACACGCGGTCGAAACCGCCGACTACCAGCCGCTTCAGGTAAAGCTCCGGCGCGATGCGCATCGAGAGCGGGATGTCGAGAGCGTTGTGGTGGGTCTTGAAGGGCCGTGCTGCCGCGCCGCCTGCGATGGTGTGAAGCATCGGCGTCTCTACTTCGAGGTAGCCGCGCGTATCGAAGAAGTTGCGAAGGGCGCGCAGAATCGCCGCGCGCTTGACGAAGACCTCACGAACATTCCCGGGTGACGATTCGGACTCGGTGGCCTCTGGAGAAATTTGTGGCGCTTCCGGAGAAGGCACCCCACCCTGCCCGGCGATAAGGCTGCCGGCCGAGGATGGGGCACCCGGATTCTCGCGGGTACCCGAGTTCATGATGAGGTCGACGTAGCGCTGGCGATAGCGCAGTTCGACGTCTTCCAGGCCGTGATATTTGTCAGGCAACGCGAGCATCGACTTGGTGAGGAAGGCGATGGCAGGCTTGTCGTTGACAGGTGAGGCGTGCAGCGTGAGTTCGCCGGTGCGGGTGCGCATCAGGTAGCCGCGCACGCCGATGTGATCGCCGAGGTCGAGCAGCTTGTAGAGAGCGAAGAGGTCTTCGCCGACGTCGTCCTTGCGGACGTAGATTTGCAGGCGCTGGCCGCCCTGCTGCAACTGCGCGAACCCGGCCTTGCCTTGGACGCGGATAGCCATGATGCGGCCTGCGATAGCGGCTTCGACACGGGAGGCTTCCAACTCCTCACCCGATTTCGGGTCGCCTATTGCGCGCAGCTCGGGGATGGTCTGGGTGAAGTCGAAGCTGTTGGGGTAGGTGCTGTCGGCGTGGCTCAGGCCGAGCTTTTCGCCGATCGCGGCGATCTGCGCGAGCTTCTCGCGGCGTAGCTGGTACAGGTTTTCTTCGAACTGGCTCTCAAACTGGGACAAAATCGGGCTCGCTTTGCTGTTGGTCTTGACGCTTCAGTATATCGGGGCGGTTGGCCCCTACCGCCCCGGGAGTGATAAGTTTGGGCGATGGCCGATGATGGCAACATCCCGAAGAAACCGCATGGCGCGCTCGGCGACCTCGTGAAAGCCGAGTCGATGGTCCAGCTCGCCATTGCGCTTCCGGCTGGCTGTCTCATCGGCTGGTTGGCCGGGGCGGCAGTAGATAAGCACTTTCATACCTCGTGGGTAGGGGTTGTGGGAATTTTGCTGGGAGCCGTGGCTGGCTTCATCCAGATATTCAGAACGGCCTCACGCTACCTTAAAAAGGGAGGCAACTGATGCTCGCCCTTGACGGTTTTAGTGATGACGACTTCCGCCGGACCATGCTGCGCGCGTTGCGGCTGCTGGCGATTGTCACAGTGGTGGCGTTGCCGGTGCTGTGGTGGAAGCTTGGCTGGCAGAGTGCTGTTCTGCTGCTGGTTGGCTCTGCCATTTCGGGCTCCGGCTTATGGGAGTGGCTGCGGCTGATGACCGCCGTCATGGCCCGCATGGATGTTGGTGGAAAGGCCCGCCCGATGGGTCTCGTTTTGGTCGGTTTCTTCCTCAGATTGGGCCTGACCATCGTGGTTCTGTATGTTAGTCTTAAGTTTCTGGATGGTTCGGTTTACGCGCTCGCAGCGGGCATTGGACTGGGCATTTTCGCCCTTTCGTTTGAAGCTCTTCGTCTGGTCAAAGCGTGGACGGTTTAGCTCCCTGAGCGGCCTGGAACCCAGCCCTCCGACAACGATTCGATATGATGCCTCAGCTCTTACTAACCAGAACTCTGAACCACTACTTCGCCGGTCCGGCGAATGCGTTGCTGCACGCGGTGCATGTAACCCCTGAGTCCTATAAAGCCCCGATCACCAACGCTGTGGCGATGGAACTGCTGGTCTTTGTGGTGCTCATAGGATACTTCGTGCATGTGCGGCTGACCCTCAGTGTCGAGAAGCCGGGCGGTGTCCAGCACCTCGCTGAGATCACCAACGAGTTTGTCTCCGGACAGGGCGAGCAGATCATAGGGCATGGGTATGAGAAGTTCACCTCCTACCTGTCGGCGCTGACACTGTTCATCCTGCTCTGCAACCTGGCGGGCCTGGTTCCGGGGTTGGAGTCGCCGACGGCCAACCCCACGGTGCCGCTAGGCCTTGCTCTGATCACCTTTGTTTACTATCACTTTCATGGCATTCGCTCGAACGGCCTGGCTTACATTAAGCAGTTCCTCGGGCCGGTGTGGTGGTTGTATTGGCTGCTGTTCCCGATTGAGATCATCTCGCATCTTGCACGTGTGCTATCGCTCACGGTGCGTTTGTACGCGAATATGTTTGCCGGCGATCTGCTGACGATGGCGTTCTTCTCGCTCATCCCGGTTGGCATTCCGCTGATATTTATGGGCCTGCATCTTGGTGTAGCTGTAATTCAGGCGTATGTGTTCATGCTGCTGGCGATGATCTATCTGTCCCTTGCAGTCGCGCACGATCACTAGATTGTTCTAGTCAGGGCTAAAGCCCTGACCTACCAAGTTTCCCGCGAAGGGGTGCCCCCTCTTCGCGGGGCGATCTACCGCCGCTCCAGCGTGAGGGAGCCAGCACGGTGAGCTTCAACCACCCACTGGCGGCGAGATTAACGGGGGCAAGGAGTAACATCATGAAGAAGCTGCAATATGTGTTTATGGCTCTGGCCGCGCTGCTCATCGCGACGCCGGCGTTTGGTCAGGAGGCTGCTGGTGCGGCCGCCCAGTGGGTTCCGCTTGCTGCCGGTCTGAGCATGGCTCTGGCTGCCGGTCTGTGCGGTCTCGGTCAGGGTAAGGCGACTGCTTCGGCTACTGAGGCTCTCGCGCGTAACCCCGGCGCTCGTCCTGGAATCTTCATCTTCCTGATTCTCGGTCTTGCCTTCATCGAGTCGCTGGCTCTGTTCACATTCGTTATCATCTTCCTCAAGGTTCACGCCTAAATCGATCTCGGAAACACGAAGGGCCTTCGCTGCGGCGGAGGCCCTGCTGTTTGTGCTTGTAAGTACATAGCCGGAGGCGGTGGGGGAAGCCTCTATCGGCATGGCTGAAGCCATGCCCTCCCGTCCCTGTCTACGCCTGGCATCTGTGCGCGAACAGGCGGACGGGAAGCAGATTCCTTGGCTGTGCCTTGGAATGACAACCAGAAGAGCAAGAGAACCAGAAAACAGCTACTCCAAACAGAAAGGCCTCCGCCAAAGCGGAGGCCTTTCGTATATCCAACCCTGAGCGGCTAACGTGTCATTTCAGTAGGCGCTGCCGGGGGCAGCGTCGAAACCGCAGGCGCGACGCTAAAGGCCGGCAGGGTCTCCGGCGTAGCCCGCTGAACGAGATTCAACACGTGGTTTGGCATGATGCCCAGGGCCAGGGTTGCGACTGCGGATGCTGCAATGGCAATACCTGCCGGGATGGCAAGTTTGCGTGGGGACAGGAGGGTGGCATCTTCCCTGACCGGACGGGCATAGAGCGCGGCCAGCAGGCGCAGGTAGTAGAAGCAGGCCACGCCGGAGTTAGCGAGGCCGATGATGGCCAGCACGACATGCCCGTTGTGGATGGCTCCGGAGAACGCATAGAACTTGCCGAAGAAGCCGCCGGTGAAGGGGATTCCGATGAGCGACAGGAGGAAGAAGCCCAGCAGCGCGGAGAGGCCGGGACGCTTGAGGGCCATTCCTGTGAAGTCGTCGATCGTGCGGGCCTGCTCGTCGTAGCCCGAGAGCTGCGTGATCACGAGGAAGGCGCCGACGTTCATCGCCGCATAGGCTGCGGTGTAGAAGCAGGCTGCGGCGACGGCGTCCTGCTGGATGGAGGTGAAGGCCACCAGCAGGTATCCGGCATGGGCGATGGACGAGTAGGCCAGCAGGCGCTTGACGTCGCGCTGCATCAGCGCGCCAAGGTTGCCGATGGTCATTGAGAGCACCGCGAGGATCTCGATGAGGACGATCCAGTGGTTGCGATACATCGGTGCTGCATTGAAGAGGAAGCGCAGCAGCACGGCGAAGGCAGCGGCCTTCGGTGCGGTCGACATCATACCGACGACCGGAGCGGGTGCGCCCTGGTAGACGTCCGGCGTCCAAACGTGGAAGGGAGCTGCCGAGACCTTGAAGCCGAGGCCGATGACGACCATCGCGATGGCAAGCAGCGCGAGTGCCGGGGTGGCCGTGGTTCCGAGGCTGGCGGCGATAGCGCCGATGCTGGTCGAGCCGGTCGCGCCGAAGCAGAGGGCGATGCCGTAGAGGAAGAACGCCGTCGCGAAGCTGCCGAGCAGGAAGTACTTGAGCGAGGACTCGGAGGCTGTGGCCTGGCCCTTGCGGAAGCCGGCGAGGATGTAGGTCGAGATCGACGAGATCTCGAGGCCGATGAAGACCATCAGGAGCTCGACCGAGCAGGTCATGAACATCATGCCGGTGGCGCCGAAGCAGGCCAGGGCGAAGTACTCGCCGGCGTGGCTGACGGGGCCTTCAAAGTAGTCGAGCGAGGCCAGCAGGGTTACGAGAACGATGCTGGAGATCAACAGGTGGAAGAAGACCGAGAAGGCATCGACCTGGATGGTGGCGTAGAAGCCGGAGATCGGGCCTGAGGCATTGACGAGCTGCAACTGGTAGAAGGCTGCAAGGCCGGAGGCTAATGTGCCAAGGATAGCGAGCCAACCGAGCGGCTTGCGCGACTTACCGGGAGCGATCATCGGCTCGGCCAGCATGACCAGGACGCCTGTGACGGTGAGGATGATCTCGGGAAGCAGAGTGAGGAGGTTCGTGGGCATTAGTATTGTGCTCCCTTGTTGACCGGCGGAGCTGGCTTGTTGACTGCGGCAGCGGCGAGTGAGGGATCGACGAACGCCCCGGCTTGATTGCAGGGAGTTTTCTGCGCACAGGGAAGCGTGAGGTTGTTATGGGGCTCGGAGCTGGCGGGCTCGATATTGACAGCCTCAACAGCTACAGGACGATTGGCTGCTGCTGCTCCGTAACTGTCGATGGCCTGCATCCATACCGGCGAAGCGAGTCCCATGACGAGAAAGAGAATGGCAAGGGGCCAGAGTTCAACGTGCTCGCGGGCGCACAGGTCCCAGCCCTTGACTTCTTCCGAGCGAAGGCCGAGTTTGCCGTAGAAGATGCGTTGAATCATCCAGAGCATGTAAGCCGCGCCGAAGATGACGCCGGTGGTACCGACGACTGTCCAGAAGATGTGGTAGCTGAATACCGATTGCATGGCACCGGAGAGAATCAGGAACTCGCCGACGAAGCCGTTCAGCATGGGCAGGCCGACCGCGGCGAGCGTGGTGATGACGAACATCGTCACCATCCACGGATGCTTGGTGGCGAGGCCGCCGTAATCGCGTATGTCATAGGTGCCATAGCGCTCATAGAGCAGGCCAAGGAGCACGAAGAGCGCTGCGCCGACAAGCGACTCGTTGAGGATCTGGTAGACGCCGCCGTCGATGCCCATCGTCGTGAAGGTGAAGATGCCCAACACAATGAAGCTGACGTGCGACAGGGTAGAGAAGGCCGCGAGCTTCTTCAGGTCGGTCTGGATGAGAGCCAGCAATGCGCCGTACGCGATGCCGATGGCTCCAAGCGCGATCAGCCAGGGAGCAATGTGGCGGGACTGTTCGGGGAAGATGCCGAAGCTGAAGCGCAGAATCGAGTAGAGACCGAGCTTGCCGGCCAGCACCATCACGGCAGCGGTGGGAGCTTCCTGGACGGCATCGGAGAGCCAGCCGTGCAGCGGGAAGATCGGAACCTTGACCGCGAAGGCGGCGAGGAAGGCCAGCGAGCAGAGCCAGAGAGCCGTGTGGTTCGTGGAGATGGCATGCTGTGCGGCCAGGGCCTGCAGGGTGGGCAGATCGAAGGTGCCGGTGCGGGCGTAGAGCCAGAGCATCGCGACCAGGAGGATCGCCGAAGGGATGAAGGCGTAGAGGAAGAACTTGATGGCGGCTTTACGGCGATTCTCGGTGCGTCCGAAGGTGGCGATGAGCAGCGTCATCGGGACCAGTGAGAGCTCCCAGAAGCCGTAGTACAGGAACAGGTCCAGCGCGAGGAAGATGCCCAGCATCGCGACCTGCTGCAGCAGGAAGAGCGTGTAGAAGAGCTTGGTGCGCTCCTTGACGGCGTTCCAGGAGGCCAGCACGCCGATGGGCGCGAGGAATCCGGCCAGCACGACGAGCCACATGGAGAGGCCATCGACGCCGAGGTGGTAACGAATGGCGGGGGAGGCGATCCACGGGCAGTTCTGGTCGAACTGGAAGCTGCCGCGAGCGGCCGCGTAGTTGAAGTGCCACGGCAGGTGGAGCGTCAGGCCAAGCGTCACGAGGGTGACGATGAGCGCGCCGATCGCGTGGATCTTGTTGCCTGCGCGTTCAGGAATAAGCGCAAGCACCCCCGCGCCCACGAGGGGGGCGAGGAGGATGAGCGTCAGGATGGAGTGATCGAGATTCATCGAGGTCCTGTGGTGGTTCTAACAACAGATCCCCTGCGGGGATGACAACAAAAAAACAAAAGCAAGAGCACCTTAGCGCAGATGCGGATGTAGGCCAAAGACAACGACAGCGATGACGGCGGCTGCACCCAGGGCGAGCCAACCGGCATAAGAACGGATATTGCCGGACTGCACACGACGGACGAGCCATGCAAAACTGCGAGTGCCTGCGGTGAGACTTCCACCTGTTCCCTGGACGAGGCCGGTATCGACGAAGTAGCCGAGGAAGAAGCGTGAGAATGCGAGCAGGGGAGTGACGATGACGGTGCCGTAGATCTCGTCGACCCAGTACTTGTGGTCGAGCAGGGAGTAGAGCGGCTTGAACTTCTGTGCGAATGCGCCGGCAGTGCCGGGCTTGCGGTAGTAGCAGAAATAGGCGATCAGGAAACCGAGGACGGCGACGGCAATCGAAACCACGGCGAGTATCGGCTCTGCTCCCCGGAAGGAGACGTGCTCCGGTGTGACGGCGGCACTGGAAAAGACCGGTTCCAGGAAATGCTCAAACTCGTTGTGTCCACCGAAGGCAAGCGGAACGCCGACCCAGCCGCCGACAGTAGCGAGGATGGCAAGAATGATGAGCGGCAGAGTCATGATCCACGGAGATTCATGCACGCCGTGAGCATGGCCGTGGGCTGGTTCAGGCTCGGCTTCGAGAACGAGCTTGGTGTCGTGCCGGGCGTGGATAGCTGCGCCGTGTGCTGCATGCAGGTCATGGCTATGACCGTGCTCCTCAAAGCGTGGCGCCCCGAAGAAGGTCTTGAACCAGAGGCGGAACATGTAGAACGAGGTCAGACCTGCGGTGATGAGTCCGACCAGCCAAAGCAGCTTCGCTAACGGGTTATCCGAGATGAAGGCCTGGTACAGAATCTCGTCCTTGGAGAAGAAACCTGCCCAGATAGGAATGCCAGCGATGGCCAGCACGCCCATCGTCATCGTTCCGAAGGTGACGGGAATCTTTCTCCAAAGTCCTCCCATGACACGCATGTCCTGTTCCCCGGAGAGGGCATGGATTACGCTACCGGCGGCGAGGAAGAGCAGCGCTTTGAAGAAGGCGTGTGTCATCAGGTGAAAGATTGCTGCCGAATACGCTCCAACGCCGCAGGCCAGGAACATGTAGCCGAGCTGCGAGACTGTGGAGTACGCCAGCACACGCTTGATGTCGTGCTGAACCATGCCGATGGTCGCGGCCATGAGCGCTGTCGCCGCGCCGATGACGGCAACGACCATAAGCGCGGTGGGCGATTTATCGAAGAGTACATGGCAGCGCGCGACCATGTAGATGCCCGCTGTGACCATCGTTGCGGCGTGGATCAGAGCGGAGACGGGGGTGGGGCCTTCCATCGCGTCAGGCAGCCAGATGTACAGCGGAATCTGTGCGGACTTGCCGGTTGCGCCGACGACGAGCAGCAGGGCAATCGCTGTGAGGAAGCCACCGGTGAGTGGGGTGGCGGAGATCTGCGTGAAGACGCTGTTGAAGTCGAGGCTGCCGAAGTGTGCAAGCAGCAGGAACATCGCGAGCAAAAAGCCGAAGTCGCCGATGCGGTTGACGACGAAGGCCTTCTTTCCGGCGTTGGCGGCGGAGTCCTTGGTGAAGTAGAAGCCGATAAGCAGGTATGAGGCGAGGCCCACGCCCTCCCAGCCGACGAAGAGCAGGAGGAAGCTGCTGGAGAGCACCAGAACCAGCATGAAGAACATGAAGAGGTTCAGGTAGGCGAAGAAGCGCCAGAAGCCGTCTTCATGCGCCATGTAGCCCACGGAGTAGAGGTGGATCAGGAAGCCGACGCCGGTGATGACGGCCAGCATGATGAGCGTGAGGTGGTCGACCGTGAACGCGAAGTTGACCTGGAAGCCGCTGACTGCGATCCATGGACGGCTGACGGCCGAGAAGGTCAAGGGGCCGTTGCCGAACTTCATGTAGTTCCAGAGCATCGCGACGATGACGGCCGGAGCTGCGGTGAAGAGCAGCGCAATCGCCGAGACGGCGGCGCGCGGCAGCTTGCGGCCGACGGTTCCGTTGATCAGGAAGCCGGCGAAGGGAAGGATCGGAATGAGCCAGAGCAGTTGAGGATTCATTGGTTCTTGGAGGCTCTCTCGGTTTGGCAGGGAAGAAGCAGGTTCCCTGCGGGAATGACAGAAAGAAATACAGGTGCAAAAACGAAGACGGCGTTTTGGATCAATTCTTCATCAGGTTGACCTGATCAACATTGAGGGTCTGGCGTGCGCGGAACAACGCGATGATGATGGCGAGGCCGACGGCAGCTTCCGCCGCGGCGACGACCATCACGAAGAAGACGAAGATCTGGCCCGAGATCTGGTGCCACATATGAGCGAAGGCGACGAATGTGAGGTTCACGGCGTTGAGCATCAGCTCGATCGACATGAAGATCGTGATGATGTTGCGCTTGATGAGAAACGCTCCCACGCCGATGGAGAAGAGGATCGCGGCGAGGACGAGGTAGTAAGCGATCGGCACCATTAGATCTTCCTCCTCTTCTTTGCGATGACGGTGACTATGACAGCCATCCAAGCGACTGCGGCGCTCATCCAGGCACAAAAGATTGGGGCAAAATGATTGTTCGAGACGGTCACGATTAGAGCTCCTTCCGCGCGAGTACGACTGCGCCGAGGATCGCTACCAGGATGAGGATCGAGGTGACCTCAAAGGGCAGCAGAAGGGAGGTGAAGAGCGTGTGCGAGATCTCGGTGATGTTGGAGACCGCGCTGGTGAGGTAGCCGCCGAGCTGCGTCGTTCCCAACTGCTTCTTCTCGGAGAGGAACACGAAGGTCAGCAGGCAGAAGATGGCGGCTGCACCGGGGATACCCGCGATGTAGGCGATCTGCGATCCATGGGTTCGTTCTTCTTCGCCGGCGTTCAGGAGCATGATGACGAAGACGAACAGCACCATGATCGCGCCGGAGTAGACGATGACCTGGGCGGCGGCGAGGAACTCCGCACCCAGCGACCAGTAGAGGACCGCCAGAGACATCATGACGACGATCAGCGAAAGCGCCGAGTTGATCGGATGGCGCTGGAAGAGGAGATTGAGCGCTCCCAATACGGCCAGCAGTCCGAAGATGATGAAGAGTGCGGTTTGCATCGGCTAGTGATTTCCGGTCTTGTTGTATTTCTTGATGCGGTTCGTACTGATTGTAAATGCGTTGAAGCTCAGCCGTGGTACGCGAGGGCCAGGGCTGTCGCAAGGATATTGAGCATGGCGACGGGCATCAGGAACTTCCATCCGAAGCTCATCAATTGGTCGTAGCGGAAGCGCGGCAGCGTGGCGCGCACCCAGATATAGAGCAGGAGGAAGAAGAGAATCTTGGCGACGAACCAGAAGATCGGCAGAACCGCGTGGAGGAAGCCGGTGCTGGCGAAGCCATCGAACAGGTGGCCGAAGGGGGAGCCCGCGCCGCCGAAGAAGAGCAGCGTAGCCACACAGGCGACGGTGATCATGTTGGCGTACTCGGCCATGAAGAACATTGCGAACTTCATGGAGGAGTACTCGGTGTGATAGCCGGCGACGAGCTCGGACTCGGCTTCAGGAAGATCGAAGGGAGCGCGGTTGGTCTCGGCGTAAGCAGCCATCAGGTAGATGAAGAAGCCGATGATCTGGCAGCCGCCGAAGACGTTCCAGGAGCGCATGCCGTGCGCGGACTGCGAGTTGACGATATCGCGCAACGAGAGCGACTGGGCACGAAGGACGACGCCAACGAGCGAAAGGCCGAGCGCAAGCTCATAGCTGACGAGCTGGGCGCTGGCGCGCAGGCTGCCGAAGAGCGAGTACTTGTTGTTCGACGACCAGCCCGAGAGCGCGATGCCGTAGACGCCGATGCTCGTGATGCCGAGGATGACCAGCAGGCCGATGTTGAGGTCAGCGATCTGGAAGAGGTCGACGCCTCCGACCATCGTCTTTGCGCCGAACGGCACAACGGAGATCGAGATGAGCGCGCAGGAGAGCGCGATGATCGGCGCGAGCACGAAGAGCGGGCGTTCGACGGCGAGGGGCATCATGTCTTCCTTGAGGAAGAGCTTGATACCGTCGGCGAGCGGCTGCAGCAGGCCGAAGGGGCCGACACGCGAGGGCCCCCAGCGGTTCTGCATGCGGCCGAGAACTTTGCGTTCGAGCAGCACGGTGTAGGCCACCGCCGTGAGCGTGATGACCAGCACCACCACGATCTTGACGATCGTGAGGAGCAGGAAGGTCGTGAAGGATGGAGTAATGTGGCTCATCGTCAGGGTTTCAGGGTCCAGGGCTTATGGCCCAGAGTTCTACGTCGGTTCGGATTTTTATTCAGCTAAGAGCTACGCGGGTTTGAGCAACGAGTTAGTCGGCGGCCAGGTGATCGGCGACTTCGGTTTCCTGGTGGCGCTGCACATCCTGCAGCATGGGCGAATAGCGAGTAAGTGAGCCGGAGGTAAAGAGCGTATCCGACGAGGGCAGTACAAGATCCTTGCGGTTTTCGATCTGCACGAGGCCGGTTGAAGCAGGAGCGATGTGCTGGTCGTTGCCGCTGAGAAGCTGCAGGCGAAGGAGTTTGTCGTAGCCGGGAACGACGCGCTGGATCTCGTCGAGGATGGCGAAGGGATCGAAGGGGCTGAGCTTCGGCTCCATGTTGTTAGCCATGAGCCATACCGCATGGCGATCGGCTTCACCGGACTGCGCACCGCGGCTCTGGCCCATGTCGGCGCGGAGGCCCTTGCCGAAGGGCACGAGCGTCTTGATGTCGTGGCCCATGTTATCGGCGAGGCGGACGATGAGCTCGAAGTCGGAGCGAGCGCCGCCCTTGTCGGCGGCCTTGCTGACGAGTTGGAGATCGCCGTAGCTGTTGGTGACGGAGCCGGCCTTCTCGTAGAGGTTGGCAGCAGGGAAGACGACGTCGGCGAGCTGTGCGGTCTCGGTGAGGAAGAGATCCTGCACGATGACGAAGGTTCCTTTGAGCGCGGAGGGATCGATGCCGAAGCGCTTGATGGGGTTCGAGCCGACGACGTAGAGCGCCGAAAGTTTGCCGGCGGTTGCAGCGTCGAACATAGCCAGCAGGTCGAGGCCGGATTGTGCGGGGGCGCTGTACTCGGTTGCCAGAGCGGAGCCGGAGATCGGCTGGTAGCCGGGCAGGGCATCGGGCAGCAGGCCCATATCGGAGGCGCCGCGCGAGTTGACGTAGTCGGCCATGAGACCGAACTCGGCGTTGGGCAGGGCCTTGATGAGGTTGGCGAGTTCGCCGCCGCGGACTTCGTTGCCGATCAGGACGACGATCTTCTCTTCACCCTTGATGGCTGTGCGGAAGTTGGAGAGCTCATCGGCCTGCGCCACGATGGAAGCAGCTTCAGCGGAGCTGTCGTTGCCTGCGAGGTAGCTGGCGAGGGCTCCGTAGCCGAACTGCTGGACCTGGATGAAGCTCTTGGCCTGGCGGCGCAGCTTGATCTCTTCGTGGTTCGCGATGTAGACGCGAGCCTTGTTGAGGCGAACGTTGGTGCGCAGGTTCCAGGCGGTAAGCGGGGCCTGGTTGGTGGGGTCGCCGCCGATGACCAGCAGTGCCTGGGCCTTTTCGACGGAGCGCTGTGAGGCGAACCTGCCGGTGGTGCCCTGGAGGGCGTTGGCGAGAGTAACGTAGTCCGCCGTGCGATGGTGGTCGATGTTGTTGGTGCCGATCACCGTGCGCGCGAACTTCTGCAGGAGGTAGTTCTCCTCGTTCGTGGTGCGGTTCGAGCCGATGACGCCGATGGACTGCGCACCGTGCTGGTCGCGGAGTTCGCGCAGCTTCTTGCCGGCGAAGCGCAGGGCCTCATCCCAGGAGACGGGCTTGAGCTTGCCGTCGGCCTGACGAACCAGCGGCGAGGTGAGGCGCTCAATGTTGTTGGTGAAGTCGAAGGCGTAGCGGCCCTTGTTGCAGAGGAAATCGCCGTTCATGCCGGACTTGTCGCGGTTGTCGCCGCGAACGATCTCGGAGCCGTCGGAGACGGAGCGCACGCCGAGGGTCGTCTTGCAGCCGTCTCCGCAGTGCGTGCAGACGGTAGCGACGTGATTCATCTCCCAGGGGCGAGTCTTGTAGCGATAGGTGCCGCTGGTGAGCGCGCCTACCGGGCAGGCGTCGATGCACATGCCGCACTGCTCGCAGTCGAGGTTGGGCAGGTCTTCGGGAGAGAGCTGCGCAGGAACGTTCGGTGCGATGACCGACGAGCTGCCGCGATTCTGGATGCCGAGTGCGAAGACGTCCATGCCTTCGCCGCACATGCGCACGCAGCGGTAGCAGAGGATGCAGCGCGGGCGGTCGAAGTAGACCACGGGCGACCACTTCTGCTCTTCACGGTGATTCTTGGGTTCGGTGTAGAAGGAGTCCGCAGCGCCGTACTTGAAGGTCATGTCCTGCAACTCGCACTCGCCGCCGGCGTCGCAGACGGGGCAGTCGAGCGGATGGTTGCCGAGCAGAAGCTGCAGCGTGGCCTTGCGAGCCTGGGCGATCTCCGGAGTCTCGGTGGTGACGTTCATGCCCTCGGCGACCGGGGTGGTGCAGGCGGTCTGGAGCTTGGGCATCTTCTCGATGCGCACCACGCACATGCGGCAGGCGGCCTGCAACGAGAGATTGGGGTAGTAACAGAAGGCGGGAATCTCGATGCCGGCAGACTTGCAGGCCTCAATGAGCAGTGTGCCTGCGGGTGCGGTGAGTTTCTGGCCGTCTACGGTAAAGGTTACGTCTGGCATAGGCTTCTCTAAATCCTACCGGGAACTGGTGTGTGCGGCGTAAAGCGCGTGGAGTGGAAAGTGGAGATGGGCATTTAGCTCCGCCCACTCTTTGCTTGTTTTGCCGGTTGTGCTGAGGTTGCAGCATTTCGGGTCTGTGCGACTGCCGCATCCACCACAGAGCGAATGCGTGTTGGGTCGTCGTAGCTATTGTTGCCTGTACCGCATACGACCTGTTGCTTGTCTTTGCTGACGACGATGATCGTTGGCGTAAATTCCACGTTGATGCGGCGGCCCAATTCAAAGTCGCTGTGAACGGCGTTGGCGAGCGATCCGTCCAAGTCCATCACGAAAGGCATTCGCTGGTTATGGCGTTGCAGCCAGTTCTCTGTAAACCTCTGCAGGTCGTCTCTGTTGGCAATAGAGTTCTGTGCGGCAAAGACATCGCTGCGATACTCATCGGCCAGTTTGGGGCTGATTTTATTTTGGATGTAGCGGGCGCAAACCGCACCTTGTTGCGTCCAGATGTGGGCTTCAATTGGAAAATCGAAACGCAGTATCGGCACGTGTGTCGCAGCCGCAACCTGGAGCTCGATAGGATGCGCGTGAGCACAAGCCGGGCAGCCGAGATCTTCGAATACAACGATGGCTACTTTGCTTCCGGCGGGAGGCTTCAGCAGGGATAAATTGTGTAGACCGTTGCTCGGCGGAGCTCCGGCGAACTGGGCCTGTACGGTCAACGGCATAAGAGAGGTTGCCAGAGCAAGAGCACCGATTTTAAGAAAACCGAACAGTTTCATCGACTTCTTTCTCCTTCCCATGACCTACCGAAACCAAAGAGCATCGGTTCGTTCTTAGTGTGCGCCTGCGAGCTCCGGTTCACCGACCGGTTGAATCTGAATGAGAGGGTGCTCGACGCGAGCGCCCGCCAGGTACTCCTCGAACTCGGAGCGGAACTTCTTGATGAAGCCGATCGTGGGCATCGCGGCAGCGTCGCCAAGCGGGCAGAAGGTGCGGCCCAGCATGTTTTCGGCGAGGTACTGAATGTTGTCGATGTCCTTCTTGTTGCCGCCGCCCGCGTGGAAGCGTGTCAGCGTCTTCTTGAGCCAGTCCGTGCCTTCGCGGCAGGGGATGCACCAACCGCAGGACTCGTGCTGGTAGAAGCGGATCGTGCGCAGCGCGAACTCGACGATGGAGACGGTCTCGTCGAGGACGACGATGCCGCCCGAGCCGAGCATGGTGCCGGCTTTGCCCATCTGGTCGAAGTCCAGGCCAACATCGATCTCATCGGCCTTGAGCACCGGGCAGGACGAGCCGCCGGGGACGACGGCCTTCAGCTGCTTGCCGTCCTTTATGCCGCCCGCGACCTCATAGATCGCCTTGCGCAGCGAGTAGCCCATGGGAAGCTCGTAGACGCCGGGGCGCTCTACGTGTCCGGAGATGCCGAAGAGGCGTGTGCCGCCGTTGCGCTCGCTGCCGAGCTTGGCATAGGCCTCGCCGCCCATCAGCAGGATGTGCGGGGCGTTGGCGATGGTCTCGGCGTTATTGATGACCGTGGGGCCACCATAGAGGCCGACGACGGCGGGGAAGGGAGGCTTGATGCGCGGCACGCCGCGCTTGCCTTCGAGGGACTCCATCAGGGCCGACTCTTCGCCGACTTCGTAGGCACCTGCGCCGGTCTGGGTGATGATGTCGAAGTCCACGCCCTCTTTGCCGAAGATGTTCTTGCCGAGGAAGCCCTTGGCGTAGGCGTCAGCGACGGCCTTTTCGACGATCTTGAGCAGGTAGCGATACTCGCCGCGCAGGTAGATGAAGCCCATCTTCGCGCCGATGGCGAGGCCCGCGATCATGGTGCCTTCGATGATGGCGTGGGGATCGTGCAGGAAGATGATGTGATCTTTGCAGGTGCCGGGCTCGGATTCGTCGCCGTTCACGAGCACGTACTTGGGCTTCTCGGAGACCTTGGGCACGAACGACCACTTCATGCCGGTGGGGAAGCCTGCGCCGCCACGGCCGCGAAGTCCGCTGGCCTTCATCTCATTGACGATCCACTCGGGACCCTGTTCGATAGCCTTCTGGACGGCCTTGTAACCGTCGAGTTCAACATACTTATCGATCTCGGCCGCGCCCATGCCGAAGCGGCGGGAGACGACTTTGACTTCATCGGGATGGGAGACGAGGGTAGGCATCTACTTCACATCCTTTCCGCGGCCTTCGCGGTAGTCGGCGAGGACGGCGTCCATCTTGGCGGGGGTAAGGTCGTCGTGGAAGTCGTAGTTCACCTGCACGGCGGGGGCCCAGCAACAGGCTCCGATGCACTCAACCTCTTCGAGAGAGAAGAGGCCGTCGGGGGTGACGCCTTTGTGGCCGATGCCCAGGGTGTGCTTGCAGTGGTCGAGCAGCTCGAAGCCGCCGCGCAGCATGCAGGAGATGTTGGTGCAGACCTGCACGTTGTACTTGCCGGCAGGCTTGGTGCGGAGCATCGAGTAGTAGCTGAGGACGTTGCGGACGTCGAGCTCGAGCAGGTCGAGGCGCTTGGCCAGCTCTGCGACAACCTCGTCGGAGACATAGCCGACCTCATCCTGCGCATAGAGCAGCATGGGGATGAGCGCCGAGCGCTTGACGGGATAGATCGTGGCCAGCTTGTCGAAGCGGGCGGCGGTCTCGGGAGAGAAGATCGTGTTGGCGATGGCGGCCATGTGATTCCTAGCGTCCTCGGTGGTGCGGGTGAAGCAGATCCCCTGCGGGGATGACAGAAAGAAAAGCAACAACAACGACAAACTACTGCGGCGGGTGCATCATCTCGCGTGCCAGCCGCTCGGCGGCGAGATCCATCTCTTCTTCAGCAGCGTGGTTGAGGCTTACGCTGCCGTTTTCCTGGAGCGCGAAGGGAACGGCTGCTTCGTCGCTGTGCTGCATCTCGTGTTGCGTGAACTTGAGCCATCTGCTGCCAACGCGGAGGGTGATCTCTTCGGCGCTGACTTCGACTATGGCATGCTGCGGTGCGTTGAGTCCGTGGGCGGCTGCGTAACTGCGGAGCAGAGACGCCCAAGAGGTCCAGAGTTCGGTGTGGAGCGCATCGTACATGATCACTTCACTACAATCTTTGCTGCGAAACGTTCCACAGCGTTTGGGAGATTCATGCTTTCTCCGCTCAATTCGACGATGCCTTCAGACGACATAAACCATGGTTCTGCCACCTGTAGTTCTCCGGTGATTACGTTCCAACTTCCTTTTCCGGTGTCTGTATGCAACCAGACACTCAAGTAACCGCCCTTTGAGGTCATCGTCAATTCATTTCGCAAGGGCTCGTTTAGTTCTGCTTGTTCAAGTTCTCCCGAAGCTTCCATTGAAGCCAGCCGTGAGCGCAACTGGCCAACCATAGAATCCCATAATTTATCCCGCGCGATGGTATCTCGCTCGGTTTGGCACATTAGCGGTCAATTGCCCCAAGAACAATATCAATAGAACCGATGACGGCAACAACATCGGCGAGAAGTCTGCCCTTGCACATGGTTTCGAGCGCCTGCAGGGTGGCGAAGTCGGCGTTGCGCATATGCACACGGTAGGGCTTGGCTGTGCCATCGGATACGACGTAGTAGTTCATCATGCCGTGCGGTGCTTCGACCGAACTCGTGGCCTCGCCGGCCGGGACCTGGAAGCCTTCGGTCACGATCTTGAAGTGATGGATGAGCGACTCCATCTGCGTCTTCATCTGCTCGCGGTCGGGCAGAATGATCTTCGGAGCGTCGGCCGTGATGCGGCCTTCGGGCAGTCCATCGAGAGCCTGGAGACAGATCTTTACCGACTCGCGCAGCTCCTGCATACGGACGAGGTAGCGAGCCCAGACGTCCCCTACGGTGGAGGTCGGGACGTTGAACTGGAACTTCTCGTAGCTGGAATACGGCATATCCCGGCGCAGATCGAAATCGATGCCGGACGCACGCAGGGGAGGACCGGTAACGCCAAGGGCGATGGCGTCCGCTGCCGAGAGGAAGCCGACACCCTCCAGGCGCGAGCGCCAGATAGGATTGCCGTTCAGCAGCCCCTCGTACTCCTCGATCTTGGAGGGGAAGTCCTTGAGGAAGGTGCGAATCTGCTTGTAGAGATCGAGCGGGGGTTCCAGGGACACGCCGCCAATGCGGATGTAGCTGGTCATCATGCGCTGGCCGCTGACGGCCTCGAAGATGCGCAGTAACTGCTCGCGCTCACGGAAGCAGTAGAGGAAGACCGTGAGCGCGCCGATGTCCATGGCGTGCGTGCCGAGCCAGACCAGATGCGAGTTGATGCGCATCAGTTCGTTGAAGAGCACGCGAAGCCACTGGGCGCGGTCCGGGATTTCGAGTTGCAGCAGCTTCTCTACTGCCAGCGCGTAGGCCAGGTTGTTGGTCATCGGCGCGAGGTAGTCGATGCGGTCGGTCAGGGGCACGACCTGCTGGTAGAACTTAGCTTCGCAGGTCTTCTCGATGCCGGTGTGGAGATAGCCGATATCGGGTGCGAGCGAGACGATGGTTTCGCCGTCGATTTCCACGACAAGCCGGAGAACTCCGTGGGTCGAGGGGTGCTGCGGACCCATGTTCAGGATCATCGTGTGGTCGGAGATGGCGTCGCTGCCCTTGGGCTTGTGGCCGGAGACGGACTCTTCGACGACATCTTTTACGTCGGGGACGATGAGGTCTTCGGCGTTGCGAAAGCCGGCGAGCGTGGCTCCGGTCGTGTCGCGTACGGCGGGTTTCTCGAGATCTTCTACAAATGCCATTAGCGGTATCCCTCTACGGGGTAGTCCTTGCGGAGTGGATGGCCTTCCCAGTTGTCGGGCATCATGATGCGGGTCAGGCGTGGGTGGCCGCCGAAGTGAACGCCGAAGAGGTCGAAGACTTCGCGCTCGTAGAAGTTGGCCGAGGGCCAGACGGAGGTGATGGAGTCGATGCTCTGGCCTTCCGCGATGCGGGCGACGAGCCGGATGCGCTGCTTCAGGCCGAAGCTGAGGATCGAGTAGCTGATCTGAAAGCGCGGCTCGGTGGGGTACCAGTCAACGGCGGTGACATCTTCGAGGAAGTTGTAGCCCGCTGCCTGCGCGGCTTTGGCGGCGGCGATGATGGTGTCGGGCGCTACAGTAAGGGTGAGCTCTTGGCGATCCCACTTGGCATCGACGATGAGGTCGGCCAGGCCTTTGATGGCGGCGTGGTCAGCCAGTGCGGCGGTAACGGCTTCTTTGCCGAAACAGGCCTCGGGGGTAGCGGGATTGGTGATTGCGTCAGCCATAAATTCCTAGAGGTCCGCCTTATCGTTCGACCAGTTGAGGATGCCCTTCTTCCAGACGTAGAAGAGGCCGACGGCTACGAAGCCGATGTAGACCAGCATCTCCCAGAAGCCGAAGAGGCGCGAGCCGGTGATGCCGGGCAGGCGGCGATAGATGACCGCCCACGGAAGCATGAAGACGGCTTCGACGTCGAAGAGGATGAAGAGCATCGCCACCATGTAGAAGCGGACGGAGAAGCGGCCGCGGGCGTCGCCGACCGGGTCCATGCCACACTCATAGGCTCCGAGCTTGGTGCGCGAGCGCTTGTGTTTGCCAATAAGGAACGAGGCTCCAACCATGCCGCCGGCGAGGCCCACGGCGACGAGGATCTGAAGCACGAGAGGAAGATATTGCCAGATGTATGGGTAGCTCTGCATGGGCATTTTTAAGTGTAGGAGTGAGTCGGTCAAGGGTCAAGCAGCGAACGGGGATAAGGGGTTGCGAGGGGCGATTAGCGGGTGGTGATTTGTAAATGGGGTTTGGCGCTCGTTTGGAAATGTATCCCAGCCGGCTTGAAAGGCTTTTTCGTTCCTCACAGCAGCGAGCTATACCAGGCGATCAGCGGAGCACCAAAGAGCGCGGCAACAAGGCCTCCGATGCTGATAAACGTGCCCAGCGGCAGACGGGTTGTGGCGGTGGCCTGGCGACGGACCATCAGAGTGAGGCCGTAAGCAGCGGTGAGGATGACTCCGACGAAGAGCGCAAGGATCGCGGGCCAGAAGCCAAGGAAGGCCGCAATCATGGCGAGCAGCTTGACGTCTCCCAGGCCAAGGCCGTCGCGATGGCGAACGGCCTTGTAGATGGCGCGGATGGCGAGCAGGAGCAGGGCGACTCCCACGATGGCGGCGAGGCGGCCGAAGACAAGATGTTCGGGGCCAGTAAGGAAGACGTTGCCCTTGGCGACGAAGGAGCCGGGGCTCGACATGCGCAAGCTGTGACGCGGGTTGAGCTTGATCTCGTCCTGGCCAGGACCAAGGAAGATGGCCTGTGCGCAGACGAGGAAAAAGCCGATGGCTGCGCCGGTGAGGGTGAAGGCGTCGGGGAGGGTGTAGGTCTGCCAGTCCATGACGAGCAGGCCGATGAGAAGGAAGCCGAGGATGAGAAGCCCGATCAGCGTTGTAGCTTGTTCTGCTCTCCATACTCCCAGAGGAGGGCCGAAGTCGACTGTCATCCAGTTTGATGTACACAGCCTATAAATCGGGACAGAAAGAACGAGAAACCAGAGCCCTATTGCAAGTTCCACCAGCGGATAGCGCCATGGGATTGGCGTTTTGCATTGTCTGCAATGAGCACGGAGAAGAATCCAGCTCAATATCGGGATGTTGTCATACCAGCGAATCGTCTGCTTGCAATTTGGGCAGTGGGAGCGCGGACTGTTGATACTCCGATGGTCAGGTAGACGTGAGATGCAGACGTTCAGGAAGCTGCCGAAGAGCAGGCCCAGGATGAGAGCTGAAAGCTCGAAGGTCAGAGGCACAATTTGTACCAGGGTCTCGAACTCTACGAACGACGGCATGGATCGAGTATAGGGTGCGTATTCGTGTTCTCGGAATAGTCACGAAGATTTCAAAAGGGAAGTAGCAGTAACGGGATGACGATACCAGCGAGCAGCAGGCCGGTAACGAGAAGCTTGCTGCGCTCGTATTTGTAGGCCATGTAGATGCCTGTTCCTGTCGAGATGAAGAGCCCGATGGCAACCAGCAGAAAGAAGCTCTTCAGCGGAAGATGGTTCTTCTCTTTGGGGACAGGCTGGGCTGCAGGATCGGGTGCCTTATCGGGCTTAGGGGTGTCGGCTTTGAGTTTGCGGACGGGGACGATGGTGGTCTGTTTCTTGTGTACCTGTCCCAGCATCACGATCCATGCGGGCGGCTTATAGCTGCTGCCCTGTGTCGTCTCGTGCAGGCTGAAGGTCTGCAAGGCTCCCGTGAAGGAAAAGAAGAGAAGGGCCGGTGCAATGAACAGCCCGACGTAGCGATGTATCTGGCGAAAGAGTTTCAGGGAGTTGGCCATGGCATTGAATGGAGTCTACGGGATAGGGGTGCGCTAGAAGTCCACGTGCGTGCGGATGCTGAACATGGCTACCGGCCCGCGGTCCTGGTTGTAGCCGGGGTGGGCGATGAGTTGCACGTCGAATGCGGTGAACAGGCCGCGCCAGTTGTGTGCGGTGTAGTAGGCCTCAAGGATGTCTTCGCGGGCGTAGTTCAGCTTGCCGTCGCCGAGCAGAAAACCAAGTCCGCCCAGCGCCAGGTATTGCTGATGGTCGCGCTTGATAGCGTTCGAGATGCCGGCGAGCCCGACCTTGTCGTTGGGCCGCGACCAGCGGTTGCCGGCGAGGTCGCCTCCGAGTTCGAAGGTCTGGTCGACCTCGGTGTAGGCGAAGCTCTGGTGCTGACCTTCATTCCAGCCGAAGCGGCCGAAGGTGCGGAGGTCCTGCGTCAACTCCTGTTCGAAGTTGAGTCCGAAGCCGTACTTCACTGTTGTGCCGGGGGCGTGAGCGGTGATGACGGGGACGGCGGAGGGGTCGCCGTTGGCACGGGCGGTAAGGGCTGCGTCGATAGCGTCGCGATACACGCCCATGTCGGCGTGGTTTACGAAGCTGAGCAGGCGGACGGCGCCTTTGCGCTCCGGCGATAGCAGACGTTCGGGCAGGAAGGCGAAGGGCGTCTTGCGATACTCGAACTCGTAGTTGTCGCCACGCGCGCGGCGAAGATTCCAGTCGAGATCGACGCCGTTGGCTACGGTGGGCATCAGGCCGAAAACGTAGCGGGCAGACCAGTGGATGTCGTCGTACTCGGTGACGAAGGCGTAGGTGTAGCCACGGGTATCGGCGGCGTAGTCCCACGCGCCGTTGTTGTCAGCGGTCCAGTTCAGAAACTGGAGGTGCGAGTCGGAGCCGGGACCGTTGACGTCGAGGACGTCGGGAAGACTCATTCGTCCGACGCGCAGGTCGAAGCGCCTCTCCGGGACTTTGGTTGCGAGTGAGAGCTGGGTGCGCTGCGTGTCGATGAGCTTGTCGGTCAGGCCGATGGTCTGATGCAGTTGGACACGCGCGGTATAGGGCACCGAACCGAGGTTCGGATTGCGGACGACATCCAGGTTCGTGAAGCCGGCCAGTCCCAGGGCTTCGGATACACCGCGGCCGCCCGAGCTTTCGAGGTTGTAGATGGCGTCGGTGTTGTAGCGCAGGTTGTGGTGCAGTTGCAGGCCGAGGAAGAGAGTGCCGACCATCGAGACCTTGTACTCGCCGCGTGCGAGCAGGGAGTTGGTGCCCTCATAGGGAGAATGGAAGCCGGGATGGCCCTGGAAGATGATGTTCGCCTGGCCTGCAATCAGGTAGCGCGAGGTATCGGTGTGCGGAAAGATCGTGACCTGCGGTGCGGTGACTTCGGGGTCAGGGGCTTGTGCAGGCGGTTGCTGCGCGTAGGCCGTCGAAACGGCAAAGAGGCAGGGAATCAGCAGGGTTCGCGCGGCTTTGCGGAAGGTCATAGGCATGATCACGAGTGGCTGGGGCAGGCAATACTGTACCGGAACGTTGTAAGGCAGAGATGAAATGGCCGCCAAGGGAGGAATCTCCGCATGGCGGGCCGGGTTCTTTCAGGCTCGTCTGGAGCTGAAGCGGGAGCCGGACAATCGTCGGCCAAACGCATCCAGATGCCTGCAAATGGGCAGCGTTCATCGCCGGTTTCGACAAAGGTGCGTGTCAGACTAATGGCGCGCATTTTGGGGGATATGGGAGGAGTTTCTGCTTTACGGCGTAAAAATAGGAAGTTCATGGGAGCACTCCTTTCTGCGGTCTTTTGCGTGGATTGTCTATAGTGTATCCCCATAGGGTATAGGAAGCCCATCGCATCCAACGTGAAGAGGAGATGAAATATGGGCATGCTCGCGAATGGGGCAAGAGGATCAAGCATGCCAAGGTTGGAGTGCCATAGAAGGCATAGTGCCTCAGACTTGATCTCCATCGCGAACACTGGTATTTTCTTTTCAACACGGGAAAGGAGGATGGTCCAGCCTATGAAGATTGATTGTTTCAGTTGCAACAACCAACGTGAGGTGACTGAGGCTTAGAGCATTCGTTGCTCTAGTCCTGGCGGCTTTTCGTAGTAATGACAAGTCCTCGCCGAGGCCCATCCGAGAACGGATGCCTCAGGTCAATCCCAACAGATCACCGCAAGACGGCTCGCTCCTTTACTGGGGCGGGCCGTTTGTGTCTAGAGGACAGCTTGACCGGTGGTAGACTGGCCGCAATGACGGGAAAAACGAGGGAAGAGTCTCACCTAGCAGCACTTGATGGGCTCCGTGGTCTCGCCATCTTGCTGGTACTGCTCTTCCATATGTTTGCCCGACCGGAGATCCAGAATCCCAATTGGATGACCAAAACGTTCAACCAGGTGACGTTGTTTGGTTGGACAGGGGTGGATCTGTTTTTCGTGCTCTCCGGATTTTTGATTACACGCATCCTGCTCGACGCTAAGACCTCGACGAACTTTTTCAAAGTCTTCTATATGCGCCGGGTGCTGCGCATCTTTCCGCTCTACTACTTGAGCCTTATCACTGTCTTTTGGCTATGGCCATTGTTCAAATCGCACGCTGGGGCGCTCAACGGTAACGCCGGCGGTCATGTAGGTCTGACGGAGCAGCTTTGGTATTGGTTGAATCTGGTGAATTGGCGTACTGCCTTTCATCCGATGATCGTCCCGCTTCTCTCCCATTACTGGACGCTTTCTATCGAAGAGCAGTTTTACGCAGTGTGGCCGGCGGTGGTCTACTTCCTGAACGAGAAACGGCTTGCCCTGGTGTCGATGGCTGGAATCGTGTCGGTGCTCATTCTGCGCAACCTGCCCATTGTCCAGGCGTTTGCAGCTACACACGACAATTTTTTATACCGATTGACCCCGTTTAGGATGGACTCGTTGCTCTTTGGCGGTCTGCTGGCGATCTTGTACAAGCACGTCGACGGGGCAAAACTGCTTCGCTGGGCAGTACCCATTTTTGCTGTGAGTCTGGCTTTGTTGATATGGAAGGCGCAGCCGTCCGCGGCACAGGGCGCGATTACCTTCACTGGGTTCGCTGTCTTTTACTCGTCGCTGCTGACAATCTGCCTTACAAGCAAAATGGCAGGGGCTATCTTTCGGACCAGACTGCTGCGCGGCATGGGCAAGTACAGCTACAGCGTCTATCTGATACACCCGTCGGTGCTGGTTTTGATGGATGCTCTCATCATTCGCCGTCTCCAAAATCATCTGCTGCCAGGGCATCCTATGGGGCCCAATTGATTTTTACGCTGCTCAATATTTGTGTGTGTTTCGGTATTGCGCGGATCACGTGGGTATTGATTGAGTCGCCGATTCTTCGACTGAAACGGCACTTCCGCTATACCTATCGAGATGATCAAGCGCTTAAAGGTGAAACCGGGCCAGTTTCATCTGCTGTCGCGATCGAATTAGGATGAGGATGTGAACTCTTCAGATGAATTGATTATTGCCGGTCGTAGTTTCAAATCGCGTCTCATTGTCGGGACAGGGAAGTACAAGGACGGGGCGGAGACCCAGGCCGCGATTGAGGCCTCGGGTGCGGAGCTGGTGACGGTCGCGGTGCGGCGCGTGAACCTCGATCGGACCAAAGAGAGCCTGTTGGACTTCATCGATCCGAAGAAGTATTTTCTGCTGCCCAATACCGCGGGCTGCTACACCGCCGAAGAGGCCATCCGGGCGGCTAGACTGGCTCGCGAGGTAGGACTGTCGGACTGGGTCAAGATTGAAGTGATTGGCGACCTGGCGACGCTGTATCCCGATGTCCAGGCGACGGTGGAGGCTACGCGGGTGCTGGTAAAGGAAGGTTTCACCGTGCTTCCCTATACGACCGACGACATCGTGTTCGCGAAGCGCCTGATTGACGTAGGCGCGGCGGCGGTGATGCCGCTGGGAGCGCCTATCGGCACGGGGTTGGGGATTGCCAATACGTACACTCTGCGGATGATGCGCGAGCTGATTACCGAGGTTCCTCTGGTGGTCGACGCGGGGTTGGGGACGGCGAGCGACGCGGCGCTGGCGATGGAGATGGGCTTCGATGCCGTGCTGTTGAATACGGCGATGGCTGCCGCGAAGAACCCGGTGCTGATGTCGTCGGCGATGAAGAAGGGCATAGAGGCCGGGCGCGAGGCGTTTCTGGCAGGCCGGATGGAGAAGAAGTTGTATGCCACGGCAAGTTCTCCCCTGGAAGGAATCTCCCGGTAACGAATCCCCTTTGGGCCGCTGGCATCGAATGAGGTAGGCTGGGAATCGACCGGTCTGTCTAGAGGTTCCCCATGGCACAGAAAACTCGTGAGCAGTTGATCGAGGTTGGACTCAAGCAGATCCATACTGCTGGATATGGCGCTACGGGAGTGAATGAGATTCTTGCCCTGGCCGAGGTCCCGAAGGGTTCGTTCTACCATCACTTTCCCAGTAAAGAAGTCTTCGCCGCGGCGGTGTTGCAGCGCTATGGGGAGGGGGAGACACATCGCTGGGAGATGATACTGGGAGATAAGAACCAGGCTCCTTTGAAACGGCTCCGTCTGTACTTTGAAGATTTGATCTCCGTGTATGGACAGACCGGGCCGATCAGCGGTTGTTTGATGGGCAATCTGACGCTGGAGATTGCCGACCACAGCGACGTATTGCAGCCGATGCTGAAGGGGTGCTTCGGTGCATGGGAGGATGCCGTCGCCGAGGCGCTTCGTGAGGCTGTGGCGGGGGGGGAGTTGGATCCCTCGGCCAACCCCGGGGAGTTGGCGTCGTTCATCGTGAATAACTGGGAAGGGGCGTTGCTGCGTTCGAAGGCTGAGCGAAGCGATCGGGCCCTGGAGCTCTTTCTGGATTTCACCTTCAAGGTGCTTTTGAAGGGGTAGTTGCAGGGGCTAGGGCTGGCTGCGACGAAGTTCGCGACCAATTCCCGTCAGAGTCAGGCATCCGTCTCCAATTCGTCAGTTAGCGATTGAGATTTTCCCGATCTTGCGAAGAGAGCCTTTTGGTCTTTCAGATGCAGTGATAACGGTGTGCCGACTCTATCCGGCGACCACATTAGAGAAGGAGAAGCCAGCGTGATCTCTGCGGCATTTCCGTACCAAAAACAGCGGCGACGGGTTCTCGGGCACGAGATGGCGTACGTGGAGGTGGGACAGGGTGATCCCATCGTGCTGCTGCATGGTAATCCCACCTCGTCGTACCTCTGGCGTAACGTGTTGCCCTATCTGGAGCCCTTAGGGCGCTGCATCGCTCCCGACCTGATCGGCATGGGTGACTCCGACAAACTGCCTGACAGTGGCCCAGGCTCGTACCGCTTCGTTGATCATCGCCGTTACCTCGACGCCCTGCTCGAGGTCCTGAACGTGCACGAGCGTGTCACCCTGGTTGTCCATGACTGGGGCTCGGGGCTCGGCTTCGATTGGGCCAACCGCCATCGCGAGGCTATCAAGGGAATTGCGTTCATGGAGGCGATCGTGGCGCCGCTGAGCCAGGAGGACTGGGACAAGATGGGAGTTCATTCAGCCGTGGACCCGCTGCGTTCGGAGGCCGGCGAGGCGATGGCTCTACAGAACAACCATTTCATTGAAGAGATTCTGCCGAGTGCCGTCCTGCGTACGCTCTCCGAGGAGGAGATGGCGGAGTATCGGCGTCCGTTTGCAGAGCCGGGCGAGGGGCGGCGGCCAACGCTGACGTGGCCCCGGCAGCTACCCATCGCGGGCGAGCCCGCCGATGTCCATGCGATCGCGGCGGAATACGCGGATTGGCTGGGGAAGAGCCGTGTGCCCAAGCTGTTCCTGAAGGCCGAGCCAGGGGCGTTTCTCGCGATTGATACGCTGGTCAACCTCGTCCGTGGATGGCCAGCACTGACCGAGAAGACGGTGGCGGGAATCCATTTCGTTCAGGAAGATTCTCCGGATGAGATCGGGCAGGCCGTTGCTGACTGGATAGCGAAGTTGTAGCGGGCGTTTGTGGGGCTTGTTCGTGCTGATGGCCAGGTTGGCTTGCTTGCACGAAGGAAGGCAATTCAGTCGTTGCGCCCTTCGGGCTTCACTCCGGCCTTCGGCAGAGTGGTACAAGTCTTCAGTTTGATCTTTTATGGCACGGTTGAAACCGTGCCCTTCCGATCTGTGTCTCAACAAACTGACTGCA
The DNA here is from genome assembly GCF_014203225.1 of Granulicella mallensis. GTDB lineage: Bacteria > Acidobacteriota > Terriglobia > Terriglobales > Acidobacteriaceae > Granulicella > Granulicella mallensis_A. Next base: position 108,383 of record NZ_JACHIO010000019.1, read on the forward strand.
CCGTTCGAGCATCCTCAAAGTGCAGTTTGAGGACACGCCCTAGGAATAGACAGACTCTGGAAAAGATTCTGCATCTATAGACAGACTGGTCTACTCATATCCATGAACGCACTCAACGTTTCACATTTCAGTTCGACCGAGGTTTCCTATGACGACGCAAACTACTAAAGGCACTGTACTTATCACGGGTGCATCCACTGGCATCGGCGCTGTGTATGCCGATCGCTTCGCTCAGCGCGGTTATGACTTGATTCTTGTGGCACGCGACAAAAACCGGCTCACGGAGCTGGCGGCTACGCTGACGTCCAAGACTGGACGCAAGGTCGATATTCTGCCTGCCGATCTTACCGTCAAGGCCGACCGGCTGAAGGTCGAGGAGCGTCTGGCTTCCGACGGTGCTATTACGGGCCTCGTGAACAATGCAGGATTCGGTGCGACCGCAAAATTGATCGACTCCAAGGTAGATGACATGGAGAACATGATCGACCTGAATGTGACGGCGCTTACCCGTCTGACGGCGGCTGTTCTGCCGGGGCTGATCGCTCGCGGAAACGGCATCATCATCAACATCTCCTCTATCGTGGCGCTGGCGCCTGAGATGCTCAATGGCGTGTATAGCGGCACCAAGTCTTATGTTGTGAACCTCACGCAGTCTCTGCATAACGAGGTGAAGGACAAGGGTATTCAGGTACAGGCTGTTCTTCCTGGAGCTACCGGCACGGAGTTCTGGGACCGCGCGGGTCTGCCGGTGCACAATCTGCCGGGCGAGTGGGTCATGACGGCTGCGGACATGGTCGATGCGTCGCTGGTGGGATTTGACCAGCATGAGCTGATTACGATCCCCGCATTAGCGGATATTGCCCAGTGGGAGAAGTACGATGAGGCGCGTAAGGCGCTTGGTCCGAACCTTTCGCGCAAGGAAGCGGCGGCGCGGTATGGGTTGAAGAAGTAACTAGTGGTTCGAGTAGCGGCTCCCCGAGGGGTTTAGCCCCGAAGGGGCGCTTCATCCCAGCCCAGGGCAAAGCCCTGGGTTAGGGAAACCGTAAAGGTAGAGGGCTGAAGGCCCGATTCATCGTTGTACGGAACGGATGAGTCGGGCTTTCAGCCCTTTGTGTTTCTTTGTGCGCCAACCCAGGGCTTTGCCCTGGGCTGGGATGAAACGCCCCTTCGGGGCTGAATGGCTGCATTGCGGGTGCTTGGCGGTGGTGGCCCAACGGGCGGGAAGCAGGTTCGCTCGCTGCGCTCGGAATGACAACCAGAAAAGCAAAAGCAAAAGCAACGGCAACGACAAAAGCAGATTCCCTGCGGGAATGACAACCAGAAAAGCAAAGGCAACTGCAACGACAAAAGCAATGGCAGAAGCAGATTCCCTGCGGGAATGACAAGCAAGAAAAGCAAGAGCAGGGGCCAGTGATAATAACCCGGCCACCTAGTCCAGTGTGTACATTGCCAGACCGCTGAGAAGCTTGGGATAGAAGTCTGTCGACTTCTGAGGCATGACTTCCAGGTTCAGGGAGATGTCCTTCATCTGCTCGAGGGTGACGGGTTTGATCAGGAAGGCGATGTCGGCGTTGCCGCTGCCTACCTGGGCCAGGGCTTCTGAGGCCTCGCGCAGGTAGCGCACGTTGGAGCCGGCGCGGACCGTCTCTTCGTTCAGGCCGAGAAGCTTTTCCAGCACGACCTTATGCAGCTGCGTTACATCGAGTTGCTGCTGGCGTGGAGAGAGACTGCTGAGCAGGGGAGCGATAGCTTCGGGCTTTGGGGTGAGCAGGAAATCGCCGTCGCGGGTGGCTGCGATGAAGGCCACTCCGGGGGTATCTTTCAGGCGCTTCAGCAGGGCGGCGTCGCCGGGGAAGAGGCCTTCGGGGGTGTTGGGGATCTCCTCGATGTTGAAGTAGGCCTCGGCTTTTCTCGCGAACTCGCGGCCGTGGAAGTCGATGAGGCCGAAGGCGACGCGGTGCGTCGGCAGGATGGTGATGCCGGGGGCGTCCATGTTGACGAAGGTCATCATCATGGCCTGTTCGGGGAAGGCGGGCTGGGGCAGGCCATCGGCGGTGCGGGTGGGCTCTGCTTTTTCGTCGACGCCCAGTTCGGCGGCGCGCTCGTGCATGTAGCCGGTCGAGGTCTCGTAGCGGTGGTGGCCGTCGGCGATGATGAGCTTCTTATCGTCCATCGCGGTGAGCACGCGCTGGATGAGCGCGGGGTCGGTGAGCTTCCAGACGCGGTGCAGGACATTGTACTCGTCGGTGATCTCGAGCTCAGGAGCCGCGCCGGATTCGAAGATCGCCTTCTCGGCGGTGAAGGTCGGGTCGGAGTAGAGCATGTAGATCTGCTCGCAGTAGGCGCGCGTCGCCTTGAAGAGGGCGAGGCGATCGGACTTGTGCTTGGGGAAGGTCTGTTCGTGGCGATAGACGACCTGGTCGGCATAGTCGGAGAGCTGGGCGAGGGCGATGAAGCCGCGGCGCTCGCGTACTTCTTCCGTGCCGGGAACTTTGTAGGTCTGGGAGTAACCGTAGAGTGCGGGCTCGGCCTCTTCCTTCAGGATGCCTTCGGCGCGCCATTCGCTGAGGGTGGCGGCGGCGCGGGTGTAGACGTTCTCCTTGTCGGTGTCGCGCGGCTTCTGCTTGCCGAGGATGACGCGGATCAGGTTGTAGGGGCTGACCTCGTAGTAGCGCTCCTGCATCGCGGGAGAGATCTTGTCGTAGGGCTGGGTGACGACGTCGGTCATGTTGACGCGGGCTGGATCGTAGCGGAGTGCGCGGAAGGGGTACAAGCGTGCCATGGATTCATTGTAGCGAGTCAGCAAGTCAGCGAGACAGCGAGTCAGCAAGTCAGCAAGTCAGCGAGACAGCGAGACAGCAGGGTAATCGGTGGTGATCGTGCCAAATGGTTGTTGTTTGTTTTTCGTCGTCATCCTGAGCCAACGGCGAAGGACCCCCGCATTGGTAGGGGCACTGAGGCAGAGCGCGATGTAAAAGTTTGTGGCGCGCTTTGCGTCAAGGGTGAAGCCCTGGGTGGGGCCATAACACCCGCGATAGGTCGCCTCTTCAGGGCTCTAACTTCTCCGGGCCTGTAACCCAGGGTTCCGGCGACACGGCGACCAAAAAGCGCTCGCCAGCCGCCTCCACCCTGGGCTGGGATATATCGCCCCTTCGGGGCTGGGATTTGTGCCGGTTATTACTTTTTTTCACTTGAAAATTGCTGTTGCTCATCCTGAGAGGTAGATGAAGGCTCCCGTATTGGTGGTGCGCTTTGCGTTTGTGGTGGTCCCAATGCGGGGGTCCTTCGCCTACGGCTCAGGATGACGACGAAAAACAAACAACGACAAGAGCAGCGCTAGTGACGTCCTATAGGAAGAGCGGTGCTAGCACTAGCGTGATGGTTGCTAACAGCTTGATTAGCACGTGGAGTGAGGGGCCGGCGGTGTCCTTGAAAGGGTCACCTACGGTGTCGCCGACGACGGCGGCTTTGTGGGCGTCGGATTTTTTTCCGCCGTACTGGCCGGTTTCAATCCACTTCTTGGCGTTGTCCCAGGCGCCGCCGCCGTTGTTCATCAGCATGGCGAGCAGGATGCCGGAGATGGTGCCGACCATCAGCAGGCCCGCTACGGCGGAGGCTCCGCCGAGGTTGACCGGAACTCCGTTGATCGTGGGCACGTTGAGGATGCCGTTGCGGGTGAGGACCTCGGAGCCCGCGCCGTAGGTGGAGCTGAAGTTGCGGAAGATGAGACCCACGGCTACAGGGAGACCGACTGCGAGGATGCCGGGGAGGACCATCTCTTTCAGTGCCGCGCCGGTTACGATGCTGACACAGCGCGCGTAGTCGGGCTTGGAGGTGCCCGCCATGATGCCCGGGTTCTCGCGGAACTGGTCGCGGACGTCCTTTACCACCATCTGCGCGGTGCGGCCTACGGCTTTGATGGCGAGGGATGAGAAGAGATACGTCAGCATCGCGCCGAGCAGGGCTCCGACGAAGACGGGGATTTCGGCGAGGTTGATGTTGGTGAACGACCAGCCGGGCGGCATGTAGCCTGCGGGGCCGGCGGCGGTAACTTTGGCGGTGACGATGGACTTGATCTCTTCGAGATAGGCGGAGAAGAGCAGGAAGGCCGCGAGTGAAGCGGAGCCGATGGCGTAGCCCTTGGTCAGGGCCTTGGTGGTGTTGCCGGCGGAGTCGAGCTTGTCGGTCTTGTCGCGGACGGACTCGTCCTGGTTCGACATCTCGATGATGCCGCCGGCGTTGTCGGTGATGGGGCCGAAGGTGTCCATCGCGAGGATGTAGGCCGCGCAGGAGAGCATGCCCATGGTGGCGATAGCGGTGCCGTAGATGCCCTTGGCGTAGTCGGAGATTCCGGGGAATCCGGCGAGGCCTCTGACGCCGCAGTAGTAGCTGAGCAGCAACGCGGCGGAGATGACGATGACGGGCATCGCGGGGGTTTCCATGCCGACGGCGATGCCGCTGATGATGTTCGTCGCCGGGCCGGTGAGGGAGGCTTCGGCGATGGACTGCACAGGGCGGTACTTGCTCTCGGTGTAGTACTGCGTGATCCAGACGAAGAGGAACGCCGTTACCAGGCCGATGATGCCGCAGAAGAGCAGGTACAGGGGCTGGACGCCGGGACCGTTGAGCATCATGTAGACGGCTGTCGCGAAGCCTGCCAGGGCCAGAATCGCAGTGACGTAGAAGCCGCGGTTGAGGGCGGACATGGGGTCTTCGGTGTCGTTCGTTTTAACCACGGCGACTCCGATGATGGAGGCGACGAGGTTGATGGCGTGGACGATCAAGGGGAAGAGGATGCCCTTGATGCCGAAGACGGGATAGAGCGCCGCGCCGAGGATCATCGCGCCGACGTTTTCGGCGGCGGTGGATTCGAAGATGTCCGCGCCACGGCCGGCGCAGTCGCCGACGTTGTCGCCCACGAGGTCGGCGATGACGGCGGGGTTGCGGGGATCGTCCTCGGGGATGCCGGCTTCGACCTTGCCTACGAGGTCCGCGCCGACATCGGCGGCCTTGGTGTAGATGCCGCCGCCGAGCTGCGCGAAGAGGGCGACGAGCGAGGCCCCGAAGCCGAAGCCGACGAGTTGGTAGGGAACCTGGCGTGGGTGGTCGAGGCCTCCGAAGAAGAAGAAGAGCGCGCCGACACCGAGGAGCGAGAGCGCAACGACGACGAGGCCGGTGACGGCTCCGCCGCGCAGGGCGGCCTGGAGCGCTTTATTCAGAGAAGTGCGGGCGGCTGAGGCGGTGCGGATGTTGGCCCGGATGGAGACGTACATGCCGGTGAACCCGGCGAGCCCGGAGCAGATGGCGCCGACCAGGAAGGCGATGACGGTCTTGAGCGCGACATCCTGGGTGCGGGGCGAGAAGTAGTAGCCGAAGAAGACGACGATCGCGATGACGACGGCGAGGATGCCGATGGTGCGGTACTGGCGGGAGAGGAAGGCTTCGGCGCCTTCGCGAATGGCGTTGGAGATGGCCTGCATCTCGGCGGTGCCGGTGTCTCCGGCGAGAACGATCCTGGCCAGGACGAAGGCGGCGATGAGAGCCAGTACGCCGACGCCCATGGCGATCCAGAGCCAGAGGCTGTCGCTGCTGTTTACGGGGGTGGAAGGGATGTCTTGAAGGGTGAAGAGTGCTGCTGTAAGTACGCCGAAGTGCATGAAGGGTGGTCCTCCTTGAGTCGCGTAGATAGAGGGTGAACGGACCGTTTGGCAACGGGATAACTGCCCACCGGGGAGACGGGCGAATTAGAGCACACACGTGCGGCAGGGTCAACGCGGGGCTGTCTTTGTCTTTCTGGTTGTCATTCCGAGCGCGGCGAGTGAACCTGCTGTCTCCCGTTTTTCGCTGGTGGTGCTCAGAAGGCATGTGAGGAGCGGTTGGTGGACGCATAACGTCTGTGGCGGCACTACCAAAGAACGGGAGGAAGCAGGTTCACTCGCTGCGCTCGGAATGACAACCAGAAAAGCAAAAGCAAAAGCAAAGGCAAAGGCAAAGGCAGAAGCAGATTCCCTGCGGGAATGACAACCAGAAAGGCAAGTGCAAAAGCAACAACAAAGGCTCGTGCTATTTGCCCACGCTGGGAGAAGGTGGCGTGAGGGTGTAGGCGTCGAAGGAGCCGCGTGAGCCTTGATACGTGTAGTTCCGCCAGACGGCTGCGAAGGCGGGGTCGCGGAGAAACCAGGTCAGCAGGTTGTCGTTGCGGTCCTCGAGCACCTGGCAGTGAATGCTGACCTGCTGGCAGCGCTCGACCAGTACGAGCTGAGGGTGCCAGTGGTTGAAATCTTCCACCATGAAGCGATGTTGCAGGGCTTCGAGCGCTGCTAATTGGCTGGGTGGCAGGATGCGGCTGGGAGGCTTGCCGGCTGCCGGAGTTTCATTGCGGAGGATGGCGGGCAGTAGCCAGAGGTTGTTCATGCGCTGGGCCCAGGTCAGGTGGTAGCGCTCGATGGGCATCATGGCTTCGTCGACCGAGGTGGTCAGGGTGGCGACGGGAGTGTCGGAAGGAAGGTCCTTGAAGAACGCTGGATCGGGAGACTCGATAGCGAACGCACGGTCGGCGGTGAAGGGGTAGCCCGTGAAGTTGGTTGTGAGCGCGAGCGCCAGAAGGCAGAGCGCAGCGACAGCAGGGACGCTCCAGCGTGGGGCTATGAGTGATTTGCGGTTGGCGAGGTTGAGCAACTGGAGCACCAGGGCTGCGCCGAAGAGATCGAGGGCGGGAATCTGCTGGTAGTACCAGCCCGTTCCCTGCAGGAAGTAGGCGAAGAGAGAGGCTGTGCCCGCGATGAGCAGCAGACGAAGGAGCAATGACTGGGGTTTGGTGATTGCGTAGAGCGTGATGGTTCCGGCGGCGAGCAGGCAGAGTTCGATAGCTTCCATCGCCAGCCCGGGCAGAGAGAGATGGCCGATAGCCCAGTAGGTTTCCTTGAGCACCGGCATTGCGAGGGTGAAGTAGAGTAGCGTGAACTGGTGGGTTGCCGCGAGAAAGATTGCGCCCAGCAGCAGGATCAGAAGCGGTTCAGGACGAAGGAGTCTCTGCAGACGGCGTGTGCGCATTGTAGGGGAGGGAAGGAGAAGCAGCGCAAGCTCGATGGCGATGACCAGCAGGGCGTGGTGCGGTTTGAGACAGATGCCGATCGCCGCCATGACGCCCACGGTGCCGCGCAGGAAGATCAGGCTGTGCCGGTGAAAGTCGACTGCGGCGGCCAGGACGTAGGGCAGCACGAGGAAGGCGAGCATCTGGTCGCGCTGTCCGAAGTCACGTGCGGGAACTACGCCGAAGAGCACGATGAAGGCGAAGAGCAGCGCCCAGCGTTCGTAAGCTTCCAGTGGCCGCCAGGCGTAGCGGAGGAGACGGTAGCTCAATCCTGCGGAGAGGGCTTCGGCAAGGACTACCAGCAGTTTTGCGGCGGTGGTAGAGGGAAGATGAAGCAGTTGGCCGAGAAGAATGGGCAGAGCGGACAACCATATGACGCCCGGCGGGTTGGAGTCGAAGAGAAAGGGACCATAGATCTGGGCACCCCCGAGCCAGCGTCGTGCCATCAGAAGAAACCAGAGCTGGTCGTGGCCGGCAGCAGGAAGCAGGGCGAGCAGTGCGGCCATGCCCAGGGCAGCGAAGGTGAGGATGGCGAAGATACGCTTCATGGAAGAGGCATCCAACTTGCTAGAGCGGTTTCGGTTTTACTCGTTACACCAGGAAGATTGTGAAGATGGTTTTCCTGGGGGAAAACCATGCGAACAGCCTTCGCCCCTGTCAATGACTAAACCGAACCCGCTGTAACCGTCACAGATTGTGCCCCCTGGGCGAAGGTTTTGGCTCGGTCTACAGCGCTGGAGAAGTACAGAGGACACAAGGGGTATCTTATCGTTGCAGCCTACATTAGCACTGCTTTGGGGCTCGGATTTTCGAGTGCGAGGTTTTGTGGGTTCGTGGCGTAAATTGAGAGTGCGGCTGGTGTTTCCATTGGGGGCTAAGGATGGGTATTGAGAGTCGCGAGAGGTACTATGCGTCGTTGCAGTAAAACGTTAGAGACATTCGTAGTTTTCGGGATATTGAGCGGCGGGCTATTGTGCGTGCAGATGGCCGCCCAGACGGCGCCTCCCGCTCAGCCGCAGCAGCCACCCGCGCAGACTCGGCCGATGCCGCCGCTGACGGTGGACTCCGATCCTGTGCCTTCACCGGATTCCGATACGACCAAGGGACCTCTGCAGAATCCCGGACAGGCTGCCGGATCGGGTAGTAATAACGGCACGATCACGCGGCAGGATGGTCACTTCACGCTGCACGCGAATGCTTACGAGGTGAGGCTGAATGCCTCGGTCGTCGATAGCTCGGGGCATACGGTGGACTCGCTTCCCGAGGATGCCTTTCATGTGTACGAGGACGGCGTTGCGCAGGAGATTCGCGGCTTCAAGCATGAAGATCTTCCGGTGTCGCTCGGGATTCTGATCGATAGTTCGGGGTCCATGTATGAGAAGAGCGCGGCGGTGAATGAGGCGTCGCTCGACCTGGTCAAGCTGTCCAATCCGCTGGATGAGGCGTTCCTGGTGGACTTCAGCTCAGAGGCCTATATCGATCAGGACTTCACGAACAGCATCGCGAAGCTGCAGCAGGGGCTGGCCTACATCCATACGAGCGGAGGGACGGCGCTGTATGACGCTGTGGTCGCGTCGGCCGATTACCTGAGCAAGAATGCGAAGCATCCGAAGCAGGTGCTGCTGATCGTTACCGATGGCGAGGACAATGCGTCCAGCGCCTCGCTGGAGTCGGCTATCCGGCGCGTGCAGGATCTGGACGGGCCGGCGATCTATTGCATCGGGCTGCTGTTCGGTGACGATGTGAGCCGGAGTGAGGCCAAGCATGCCAGAGAGGTACTGCAGGAGCTTGCCCAGCAGACCGGCGGGCAGGCGTACTTTCCGAAGTCCTTGAAGGATGTCGACGGGTTGACCCGTGAGGTTGCGCAGGATATCCGCACGCAGTACACGATTGAGTACCACTCGTCGAAGTCGCCTGCACTGGGCGGATACCGGCAGATCCATGTCGAGGCGAAGGCGAAGGGGTTCCACGGCCTGCAGGTGAGGACGAGGACGGGATACTTCCCGAAGCCTGCGTCTTCTGACGCTCCGGCGCCTGGTACTCCAGCCAGCAAGTAAAACGAAGCCATGCGGACGCAGCTTGATTTCGTCGCGGAAACGATTACGATTGCGATTCCATGATGTTGGTTCTTCCGGCGACGGTAGAGGGTAATTTCTGAATGCGAATCGGGAACGATGTAATGGCGTTGGTGGGGCATACGCCCATGGTGCGGATCAACCGGCTGACGGCTGCCGGATCGGCTGAGGTTTGGGCCAAGCTCGAGATGATGAATCCGGGCGGGAGCATCAAGGACCGCGCTGCGCTGGGGATGGTGCTCGATGCCGAGCGGCGCGGTGTGCTCAAGCCGGGCGGTACGATCTGCGAAGCCACGGCGGGAAATACCGGCATTGGGCTGGCATTGATTGGTGTGCAGCGTGGCTACCGCGTGAAGCTGTTTGTGCCAGAGGGCTTCGCGGAGGAGAAGTGCATCATCATGCGGGGCCTGGGCGCGGAGGTGGAGCGGACTCCGGAGAGCGAGATGGTGGCGGGAGCGATTCGCCGGGCTCTGGCCTTCGAGCGCGAAACTCCGGGGGCGTTCGCGGCGATGCAGTTTGAGAACCCCGCCAACCCCGACTTCCACGAAGAGACGACAGCGGTGGAGATCTTCGAGCAGATGGAAGGTCGCATCGACGCCGTTGTGTTCGGGGTAGGGTCAGCGGGGACGTTTACCGGCATTGCGCGGTTTATGAAGAAGAAGCTCGCGGCGGTCCTGACGGTTGCTGTAGAGACCCAAGGCAGCGTGCTGCAGGGCGGCGAGCCGGGACATCATCGGGTGGAGGGCATTGGCGTGTCGTTTGTGCCGCCGACGTTCGACCGCAGCGTGTGTGATCGCATCGTGAAGGTGACGGACGATGACGCCTTTGCGATGGTGCGGCGGATGGCGCGGGAAGAGGGCATCCTGGGGGGATCGAGCTCCGGCGCAATGATGGCGGCGGCGGTTGACGTGGCGCGGGAGCTGGGGGCGGGCAAGCGGGTGGTGACGCTGGTTCCGGATTCGGCGGAGCGGTATCTGTCGAAGGGCATTCTGGACGAGTAAGGGATGCGGAAAAGCTTTGACGCAAAGGGCGCGAAGAAAAGAGCCAAGTTTCGCAACGGGTGCTGTGGCGGAACCGGGTTCCTTTTGCGCCACAGCTTTTGGAGCAATGCGAGACCTGAGTGGGCGCATCTGCATCGAAAGCAGATAGCATAGCTGCGGTACCTACGAGGAGAGTTTTGAATGCTTGATCTGCAGACGGTAAACAGTGTGTTCGAGATCATGAGCAGCCGCGGCGATGAGACGGTCGCTCTGCATCAGGTGGGCGGCGAGTGGAAGCCGATTACCTCCAAAGCGTTCTATGGCCGCGTGCGTGCCGTGGCCGGGAAGTTGAAGAGCTGGGGGATCGGCAAGGGCGATCGCGTGGCGTTGGTCAGCGAGAATCGCTGGGAGTGGGCGGCTACGGACTTTGCCGCGCTGGCGATGGGCGTCGTCGATGTGCCGCTCTATCAGACGCTGACACCCGAGCAGATGGGGTACATGCTCAGGAACTCCGGCGCGAAGGCGATCTTTGTTTCGACCAAGGCCCAGTATCTGAAGGTTGTTGCTGCGGGTGAGATTCCGTCGCTCGAACACGTTGTGGTGTTCGATGAGGGCAGCTTCGATGGGGCGGAGAGCTTCGCGGAGATCGTAAAGGACTCCGCCGCGCTCGAACAGCGGGACGCGGCCTTTGACGCGATGGTGAAAGAGGTGAAGCCGGAAGATCTGGCGACGATCATCTACACCTCTGGAACGACGGGCGATCCGAAGGGCGTGATGCTGACGCATGGCAATCTGGCGAGCAATATGCGCTACTCGACCGACGGTTTCGGCATCGTCCAGGGGGATGTCTCGATCTCCTTTCTGCCGCTGTCGCATGTAACGGCACGGCACCTGGACTATGCGCTCTATGGGCTGAAGGCAGTGCTGGCGTATTGTCCGAAGATTGACGCGCTTACCGGCGCGATGAAGACGGTGCAGCCGACGATCTTCCTGGCAGTGCCGCGCGTGTACGAGAAGATTCGGCAGTCGGTGGAGCATAAGTCCACAGGGATGAAGAAGCGCATCCTGGAGTGGGCGGTCGGCCGTGGCAAGGCGAATCGGAAGAAGCTGCTGCTTGGCGAAGAGCCCAAGGGATTGGGCTGGCAGCTGGCGAACAAGCTTGTCTACAGCAAGATTCGCGAGGCCTTTGGCGGCCGGGCTCGGATCTTTATCGCCGGTGGCGCGCCGTTGGGTATGGATTCGGCGGAGTGGTTTCTCGACGTGGGCATTCGTATCTTTGAGGGCTATGGAATGACCGAGACCTCGCCGGTGATTGCGCGCAATATGTTCGATGGCTATCGCATCGGCACAGTGGGGCCGATTGTTCCGAACATGGATACGCGCATCGCGGAGGATGGCGAGCTCGAAGTGCGTGGGCCTGCGGTCTTCATTGGCTACTGGCAGAACGAGGAAGCGACGAAGAGCGAGTTCACAGTGGACGGCTGGTTCAAGACCGGCGATATCGGCAAGATTGAGGACGGGTTCCTGTCCATCACCGACCGCAAAAAGGAATTGCTGAAGACCAGCGGCGGAAAGATGGTCGCCCCGCAGCCGATCGAGAACAAGCTGAAGGCGAATAGCCTCGTCGCTCAGGCGGCTTTGATCGGGGACAAGAAGAAGTTCATCAGCGTGCTCATCTCTCCGAACTTCCAGACGCTGGAGAGCTGGGCCAAGCAGAACGGTGTTGCGACCAGCGATCCCAAGGCGCTGGCCAGCGATCCCAAGGTGCAGCAGGTCTATGCCGAGATCGTGAAGAAGGTGAACGCCGACCTCGCGCATTACGAGGCGATCAAGAAGATCGGCGTCGTGCCGGAGGAGTGGAGCGTGGATGGAGGAGAGTTGACTCCGAGCATGAAGCTCAAGCGCCGCGTGATCCTGGAGAAGTACAAGTCCCAGATTGAGAAGTTCTATGGCGAGTAGGTCCTTCCGCTGGCTGGCGATAGGGCTGGTAGCAGGAGTGGCGGGGGCTCAGGCCCCAGTGGTGCCGACCGATCACTACGGGCCACCGGTATGTTCGGCGGCTGCGGCCCCGGCGCATCGCATGACGGCGGAGGCCGCGAAGGCTGAGCAGGAGCAGGGAGCTGGCGATTCGCACGCAATCCTTTCAGCGGAGCCGCTGGAGAACTTTGCGATCGCCCGCTATCGTCTGGCGGATTATGCCGACTGTGTCGGCACGAACGGCTGCTACTGGGCCGATCTGGATGCCCAGTACAGGCGCGCGGAGGAGGCTTTGACTACAGCCGTCGCCGCTAAGAAGCCAGGCGAGAAGCTCGCGGTGGTGATGGACATCGACGAGACCGCGCTTTCAAGCTACTGCGAGATGAAGCGCGAGGACTTCGGATACGTTGGGCCGCTGTTCAATGCCTGGATCGTGTCGCCGGAGGCCTCGGTGGCGATCCCCGGAGGCCTCCGGTTCTTCAACAAGGCGAAGGTTGAGGGGGTCTCCGTGTTCTTTATTACGGGGAGGGCCGGAGTTCCGGACTACTCTTCCGGCAAGCCTGCGGTGGACCAGACGGAGGCGACGGCTCGGAATCTTGAGGCGGCGGGTTATCGTGGCTGGGCAGGGTTGGTGCTGCGCAATGGCGGCGAAAATACGGTGTCGACGATTGAGTACAAGTCGGAGGAGCGCCACAGGATTGCGGATAAGGGGTATCGCATCGTGATGAGCGTGGGCGACCAGTGGAGCGATCTGCTGGGGGAGCCGAAGGCTGAGGTTAGCGTGAAGCTGCCGAACCCGTTTTACTTTTTGCCGTGATGTTGTCGTTTTGAAGGGTGGGATTTCAGCCCCGCTGTTGGCTTTCGCGACGGAGGGAATGTTCGCTCGGAAAGATTCCCTCAGCGGCTGAAGCCGCCTTTCTGAGTGGTTCCTACGTATGGCCTAAAGGCCATACCTTTCAAAACAGTTCCAATCTGAAGCCCATACCGTCTCCAAAGATTCCACGCGTCGACCGCGCCTGCGACTATGTGAGCCTGAAAGGGTTGCTGTAACATCCAAACTTCATGGGTTTATTGAAACGAGCTGAAAAAGACGGGCGCAGGTTTCTGAACCCTGTGCCGGCGGCGGTGGGCGGGTTTAGCATCGCCCTGAAGGTTCTGCCGCATTACCTGAGCAACAAGGAAGAGACGGAGCCCAGGATTCCGCTGGGGCCGTTTCACACGGATGCCGCCCTTTATGCGGAGGCTCCGGCGAGCGGGTTGCGTGTGACCTGGTTTGGGCACTCTTCGTTGCTGGTTGAGATCGACGGCGTGCGTGTCCTGATCGATCCAATCTGGGAGCAGCGCGCGAGTCCGATGCAGTGGTTCGGGCCGAAGCGCTTCTTTGCTCCCACGCTGGCGCTGGAAGACCTGCCGCCGGTGGATGTGGTGCTGATCTCGCACGACCACTATGACCACTTCGGAGCGCAGACGCTCCGCCGGTTGGCCACCCTGAACCCGAAGACCCGGTGGGTGACTTCGCTCGGAGTAGGCGAGCGACTGAAGCGGCTTGGGGTGGAGGCGGGCCAGATCCAGGAACTCGACTGGACGCAGAGCGCAGAGATTTCAGGTCAGGCGGGTGCGTCGCTGAAGATTACGGCGTGGCCGTCGAAGCACTTTTCGGGTCGCGGATTGTTCGACCGCTTCACGACGCTGTGGAGTTCCTTCGTGCTCGAAGGGCCGAGACATCGGGTGTACTTCGGAGCCGACTCCGGCTGGTGGGAGGGGTTTGCTGAGATCGCCGCGCAGTACGATGGCTTCGATCTGACCATGCTTGAGATCGGAGCGTTCAGCCCTCTCTGGTCAGATATCCACATGGGGCCGGACGGTGCGGCGAAGGCCTATCAGGATCTGGGCGGGCCGGAGAAGGCTGGGTTGCTGATGCCCATTCACTGGGGATTGTTCAACCTGGCTCTGCATGGTTGGCGTCAGCCAATGGAACGGATGATGGAGGTGGCGCAGGCGGAAGGGCTGCCGATCTGGTCTCCACAGCCTGGAGTTCCTTCTGAGGTCACATCCGGAGACCGGCTGTTCTCTGCCTGGTGGCACCATAAATAACTCTTTCATAAACAATTACTTGAAGTGTTTATAGAATGTTGTGGTTTACCGGTATCGCTTTAAGGTATTAACGAAGTTGTAACGAGTTAGCACCTGGATACGCTATCCGGACGATTCCCCTTGTAACCCTGTGGAAAAGGGGGTACAAGAGAGGTGCGCCGGGAATAGCCGACGATACGCGGAGAATTGGAGACACCGATGGCAGGGGCAGCGAACGTACAAGTGGCATTGCGCGAGGTGATGGATATCCGCCAGGCGTCAGAGTATCTGGGGATCAGCGGCGACACGCTCTATCGCTACGCGTCTGAGGGTTTCGTGCCGGCGTTCAAGCTGGGCAATCGCTGGCGCTTTCGAAAGAGCCTGCTGGATGCCTGGATGGACGAGAAGAGCGGGGTTACTCCGCCCTCGCAGCATGTCGATCCGGCGAAGAAGAAGCCTGTGTCGCGGGCTCGTTAGGGTTTAGGTGCCTGTCTGGGCGGTTGTGTTTTTTAGCGTCCAGTTGCGAGATGTGAGTCGCGAGTTGCGAGATAGTAAGTTGCAGATGCTTAGGATTGGCGCTGATTCTTCACCTTGTACATGAGCTTTGGCTGGCGCGCGTAGAGTAAAGGTGTGCATAAGAACGACCCGAAACTCATCCTTATAACGCTGTTGGTCGAGCTGGGCGTGGCGGCGGCGGTTGCCAGCTCCCTGGCGCGATCGACGCACTTCAAGCGGCTTCTCTTGCTGCGCGAGCGGAGCCGTCGCGAGACGCTGCAGCTGCTGGCCTGGATCTGCGTTCCGTTGATGCTGGGCGTGATGGTTCGTGTACGCGTGCCGAACTTCCTGGCTGCCGATCTCTCCTTTGAGGCGACCGCCGTTCTTGGGCTGCTGTTGGGGCCTGCGGCTGCGATGGTGGGCGGTGTGGTGTTGGCGCTTCCGGCGATGCTGCATCACGAGTACCTTGCTCTGGCGGCGAACCTGATGATCGCCCTGATCTTCGGAGCGTTCGGACAGTTCGCGGAAGAGGATGACATCTGGTCGTTTTCCCCGCTGATCGACCTGAGTATTTATCGCTGGGTGCGGCGTACAGTAACGCATCCCCATCTCGACCGGCAGATCTTTCTGCTGGTGCTGTTGATGGCTGTGCAATTCGGCACAAGTCTTTTATCTCATTTCTATCCAAGGCGATACTTCGAGTTGTACTCGGACTCCTGGATCGTTGAACTGGCGATCTGTGCATGTGCGCCGGTGGTTGTGGGAATCCCTCTGAAGATCTGGAACGCGGTGCGCATCGAGCAGAAGCTCGAGGAGCAGGGACGCCTGTTGCTGGAGGCTCGGCTGGATGCGTTGCAGAGGCAGATCAATCCGCACTTTCTGTTCAACACACTGAACTCGATTGCGTCGCTCATACGGTCGAAGCCCGAGCTGGCGCGCGAGATGATCGTCAAGCTCGGCAACATCCTGCGCATGCTGCTGCGGGAGGGCGAGGCGTTTGTCGCGCTGGGGGAGGAACTGACGTTTACGGATGACTACCTGGACATCGAGGTCGTCCGGTTCGGGGAGAAGTTGCGGGTGGTGAAGGAGATCGCCGCCGACACGCTGGATGTGGTCGTGCCGAGCATGCTGCTGCAGCCGCTGATCGAGAACAGCATCAAGCATGGGTTGGAGCCTCGCATCAGTGGCGGGACGGTAACGCTGCGCAGCCGGATCGAGCATGGGCGGCTGGTAATCGAGATTGAGGACGATGGAGTGGGGATCGAACCGGGGGGCGGCATAGCGGCTCCGGTGAGCGGGATCGTCCGTGAGGGCTCGGGGATCGGGATGAAGAATGTTCGCGAGCGCATGCAGGTTCTGTACGGGGGAGCGGCGCATGTGGAGATCGTCAGCCGGCCGGGACGCGGGACGAAGGTACGGCTGGTCATGCCGGTGGATGGTGTGGAGGGCCGGGAACGGCTGGGGGAGTTCGCACGGTGAGGGGGACGAACGCCTCCTCGTGTGAGCCCTATTTTATTGCCCCTAAGCAATGTTCCACAGCTGCGGCGTAACCGTGCCGTGAGCTGGCTTTGTTAGAATGAGGCGCGGTGGGACGTTACGAATGGCGGAACTGATTGAGTCGATTGCTGGAGCTTTGGGGCAGAGGATTGCCGTCGATAAGCGACCGGCACTTGAAGACAGGCTGCAGCACCGGATTGCCGGAACCGGCCGGAAACGCAGCAATAATAAAAGAGAACTGAATCAAAAGGGATTGAGGAAGACCATGACTGAGATTGTGTCCATTCACGCACGAGAGATTCTGGATAGCCGCGGCAACCCGACGGTGGAAGCCGATGTCGTGCTTGCAGACGGTGTACGCGGCCGCGCGGCTGTGCCCAGCGGCGCTTCGACCGGCGAGCATGAGGCGGTGGAACTTCGTGATGGAGACAAGGAGCACTATCTCGGCAAGGGTGTTTTGCAGGCGGTAGAGAACGTCGAGAGCATCCTGGCTCCGGAGCTTGCGGGCATGGATGCCAGCAACCAGCGCCTGATCGACGCGACGATGCTCGCGATCGACGGCACGGAGAACAAGAGCCGTCTCGGCGCGAACGCGATCCTGGCGGTGTCGATGGCCTGCGCCCGCGCTTCGGCCGACGCGCTGGGGATTCCGCTGTACCGCTACCTCGGCGGTGTGAATGCGTGCATTCTACCCACGCCGATGATGAACATTCTGAACGGCGGCGCCCATGCCGACAACAACGTGGACTTCCAGGAGTTCATGGTGATGCCGGTGGGCGCGGAGACGTTCTCCGACGCATTGCGCTGGGGCACCGAGGTCTTCCATACGCTGAAGGGCGTGCTGAAGAAGAAGGGCTACAACACGGCTGTGGGCGATGAGGGCGGGTTTGCGCCGTCGTTGAAGTCAAACGTCGAGGCGTTGGAGCTGATCCTCGAAGCGATCGAGCTGGCCGGTTACAAGGCGGGCGAGCAGATTGCGATTGCCCTCGATCCGGCGTCGAGCGAGTTCTACGACAAGAGCACGGGCAAGTACATCTTCAAGAAGTCGGACAAGAGCGAGAAGAACTCGGAGCAGATGGCGGCGTACTGGGAGAGCTGGGTTCGCCAGTATCCGATCATCAGCATCGAGGACGGCCTGGCTGAGGACGACTGGACGGGCTGGAAGATCCTGACCGAGAAGATCGGGCGCAACGTGCAGCTTGTGGGCGACGATCTGTTTGTGACGAACTCCAAGCGTCTGCAGCGCGGTATCGAAGAGGGCGTCGGCAACTCGATCCTGGTGAAGGTGAACCAGATCGGCACGATCTCCGAGACGCTGGAGGCGATTGAGCTGGCTCGCCGCAGCGGTTATACGTCGATCATCTCGCACCGTTCGGGCGAGACCGAAGACACGTTCATCGCGGACCTCGCGGTGGGTACAGGTGCAGGGCAGATCAAGACGGGCTCGGCTTCGCGTACGGACCGTATTGCGAAGTACAACCAGTTGCTGCGCATCGAGGAAGAGCTCGGGCAGACGGCGGAGTTCTTGGGACGCAGTTCGGTGAACTGCGGAGAGTAAGTATTCGCCTTTGACCAATATTGAAGTAAAGGGCGAAGGCCCGGTCCATCGTGTTGAACGATGGGGCGGGCCTTCGGCGTTTAATCGCTATTCATGAGTCTTCATCCGTCGAAGAATGGGACGCTGCAAATAGCGCGAAGCGCAAACCGTGACGCTTTAGCGGCGCGGGACGGAGGGAGCCGTAGCCTTTTAGGCTACGGAATCAGGAGCAGGCAAGAATCGGGCTTTAGCCCCGGGCTTTTTTGACCGCAGCCGAAAGAAGGCCCGGGCCTAAAGGCCACATCTTTGCCAAGCCTCTAGTTCCGTAGCCTAAAGGCTACGGCTCCCTCCGTCTCCCTGACGCTGAAGCGTCAGGGAACGCGCTTCGCGCCACCACGTCACAGATTTTTTAGACACGCTCATGACCCGGTAAGCTAGGAGAATGAGAAGCAAGTCACCTGTCATTCTGACCATTCTTGACGGCTGGGGTTACCGTGCCGAGACGAACGCCAACGCTATTGCTCTGGCACGCAAGCCGACGTATGACCGTCTGCTGCGCGAGTATCCGAACACGCTGATTCGCGCGAGTGAGACCTTCGTTGGACTGCCGGATGGGCAGATGGGAAACTCCGAGGTCGGGCATCTCAACCTGGGTGCGGGACGCGTTGTGCGCATGGATATCTCGCGTATCGATGCGGCGATTGCCAAGGGTGATTTTTTCGAAGATCCGGCGCTGGTAAAGGCTATGCGGCATGCCTCGGAAGAGGGCCGCGCGCTTCACCTGATCGGACTGGTGTCGGATGGCGGTGTGCACTCGCAGCAGCGTCATCTGCACGCGCTGCTGCGGCTGGCTGCGATGCACAAGCTTGAACGAGTGTATGTGCATGCCTTCATGGATGGCCGCGACACGATGCCGACCAGCGGTGTGGGCTATCTCGAGGAGTTACAGCAGAAGTTTGCAGAGTATGGCGTGGGCAGGCTGGCCAGTGTGAGCGGACGTTACTTCGCGATGGACCGCGATCTTCGCTGGGAGAAGGAAGCCAAGGCGTTTCGCGCGATGGTGACGGCGCAGGCCGAGGGTGGCGCGTACTACGATGCTGTCGCGCGGGTGCGGGAGAGCTACAACAACGGCGTTACCGATGAGTTTATCGAGCCGTTCGTTTGCATCGACGAACAGGGCGCGTTGATTGGGCGCATCGCGGACCACGATGCCGTGATCTGCTTCAACTATCGTGCGGACCGGGTGCGGCAGATTACGCGGGTGCTCGCGCGCAACAGCGGCATTACCGCGGACCGTGGGATGAGTCTGCCGAAGGCGGCGGAGCTCGATGCGGAGATTCCGCTGGAGAGCGTGCCGCGCGATCTGCACTACCTGACGATGACGCAGTACGATCCTAAGTTTTCTCTGCCGATGGTGATTCCGCCGGAGAGCATGGATAACCTGCTGGCGAACGTGATGGGTGTGCATGACCTGCGCAACCTGCGTGTAGCTGAGACGGAAAAGTATGCGCACGTGACGTACTTCTTCAACGGCGGCATTGAGAAGCCGTTTACGGGAGAAGAGCGCGAGCTGGTGCAGTCGCAGAAGGTGGCAACGTACGACCTGGCTCCCGAGATGTCGGCGAACGGGATTGCGGATGTGGTGGTGCGGTCGATTACAGACACCGCCTTCGACGTGATCATCGTGAACTTTGCGAACGCGGACATGGTCGGGCACTCGGGCAAGATCGCGCCGACAGTGAAGGCGGTCGAGGTGGTCGATGCCTGCCTGGGGCGAATCTATGATGCGGTGCGTGCTCACGGTGCGTCGTGGATTATTACGGCTGACCATGGGAATGCCGAGATGCTGATCGATCCTGTGACCGGCGGTCCGCATACGGCGCATACGACGAATCCGGTGCCGTTTATTCTTGTGACCGATCAGGGGAAGAAGATCGGAGTGCGGGAGGGCGGATCGCTGCGGGATATCTCGCCGACGATTCTTTCGTTGATGGATCTGGAGTTGCCGAAGCAGATGACGGGTGGGGATCTGCGGGTGGTGCCGAGCTAGAATAGTGAGGAGGAACCGCAGATGAATCTCGAACTCCAGATTCCGGATGATGTAGCGCACCTTCTCGCGGCGGAGTACGCTGACTTGTCGAGGGCCGCCATCGAGGCATTGGCGCTTGAAGGATACCGTTCTTTGCGACTTTCTGAAGGTCAAGTGAGGCAGATGCTTGGTTTCTCCTCGCGTATGCAAGTCCATGCTTTTCTCAAGGAACATGGTATTCCTCTTCATTATTCGATGGCCGATCTCGAACAGGATCGTGAGACGTCCCGGCAGTTTGAAGACAAGGTTAAGATCGGTAATCATCGCGCAGCATGATTGTTGTTGCTGACACTTCGCCAATCAACTATCTCGTGCTGATCGGGCACATTGAAATCCTGCCCTATTTCTACGGTCGTATTCTGATTCCGCCGATCGTCTGGGAAGAGTTGCAGGATGCCAATACTCCCGAGCAGGTTCGTTTCTGGATTGCACGAGCCCCAGACTGGCTGGAAACACGGGTTTTGTCGCAAGCACCTGATGCTTCTCTTGATTTTCTTGATCGTGGAGAACGTGAAGCGATTGCCCTGGCTGAACAGCTTGGAGCAGATCGCATGATCGTTGATGAGACGCTTGCACGTGGAGAGGCGCAACGGCGGAAGCTGTCGGTAATTGGAACATTAGGGGTACTGCGTAATGCCGCTCGTGCCGGTCTACTGAACCTTCCTGAGGCGCTCTCCGAACTACAAAAGACGAGTTTCTATGTAGCCCCCGAATTGATTCGGTCTCTGCTCGAAGAAGACGCTTCGCGATTGAAGAAAGCTTAATCAGCCACGCCTTCTAGACCATTTTACTTTTGGGTATAGATCTAGATACTTTTCAATTGTTTGGGTTTGGGTGATTGTTAGGAGATGGCGCGAGCGTATAGCGATG
>NZ_JACHIO010000020.1 GCF_014203225.1 Granulicella mallensis
CACCGCTCAAGCTCTACAGACCATCACACCACAAGACGCAAAAGCATGGCTCAGACTCCGGTTCGGAAACTACACCTAAAGGTAAAATGGTCTAGCGACTACGCTTCAGCGTGAAGGCCATCGCCTGAAAATCTCCATGCAGATCCACATCGATACCATGCTGTTCCCAATACGAACCACTGGCCTGCTTTGGAGTTCCCTCCGCTAATTTGCCTGCAAAGGCACTGATGCTATAAGTCGCTCCCTCATCCAGACCACGCAGGAAGATTCGAGGAAACGGATAGTTCTCCTGGCTGGAGTGCAGAAAAGCGAAGACTACCGCCTGATCTCCATCGCGTGAGACCGTCTCCGTTACGGACTGTTCGCTACCGTGCTCAGGAGTCAGAAGGCGATAGAGCGCGCCCCTCTGCACCGTTTCGCGAATAGATTTATATCGTTCCACCATCAGCCTGGCTGTGGCGAAATCTTCCGGCTTCCACTGATTCAGGTTCACCCCAATCCCGAGCGAGCCCTGCATCGAGGACAGGAAACGATATTCCAGCGAAAGTGCGCGGTTATTCACCCAGTTAGGCGAATCCGTAACCCAGGCCATCATCGCCGCGGGAGTATAGGCGTAAGTAAAACCATTCTGGATCAGCAGGCGGTCATAGGCATCCGTATTATCTGAAGGCCAAACCTCATCCGTATATTGCATCACGCCCAGATCCACGCGGCTGCCACCACCGGAACAGGACTCAATCTCTACCTTCGGATGCTCGCGCCTTAGTTCATCGAGGATCGAATAATAGTTACGAATAAAATCGATATAAACATTCTTCTCTTGTTCTTGAGGGACCGCAGGCCAGCCCGGTTCAGACCAGTTACGGTTGTAATCCCATTTAAGAAAAGAAATATCGTTTTCCTTGAGCAGCTTATCGAGGAATCCATATACATAAGCGCGCACATCGGGTCGTGCAAGATTCAACACCAGTTGATGGCGCGCCTCTGTATGGGGACGTCCGGGAAATTCAAGCACCCAATCCGGGTGTTTGCGATAGAGATCGCTATCGGGGTTCACCATCTCGGGCTCAACCCAAAGACCGAAGTCCATATTCAGAGAGTGGACTTTATCGATCAGCGGTTTCAGACCATGCGGGAACTTCTGTGGGTTAACGTACCAGTCACCCAAACCGGCATGGTCGTTCTTACGCTGCCCAAACCAGCCGTCATCCATGACAAAGCGTTCAACACCTATTCGCGCTGCCTTTTCTGCAAGAGCCATTTGTCCGGCTTCATTTACATCAAACCCTGTCGCCTCCCATGAGTTATAGAGCACAGGCCTTAGTTTCGGATCGGGATGATGCGGCAGGAGTGAATCCACCTCAAAGCGATGCAGCAGGCGTGAGGCTCCGCCTATGCCATGCCCCGAATAGCCACCATAAAAATAGGGCGTCTGAAAGCGCTCGCCTTTCTTGAGGAGATAGCCGAAGTCAAAGGCGTTCGATCCGCCTGTGATGCGGACCTGCTGTAAGACATCCTGCTCCACGGAGATCTGCCACGACCCACTCCAGCCCAGTGCGCCAAACCAGACACCACCTTCATCCTGATCCGCACTTCCACTGCGATCGATGGCGAACCATGGATTATTCTGCGCACCAGTGGTGCCGCGCCGGCTCTCCAGCACCACCTTGCCCGGATTCACGGGCTCTTCCTGCAAGCTCCACTCACCAGCCCAGTGGCCAGTTAGATAGCGCAGACGATAGTCTGTTCCGCGGGGCAGGTTCCACGTTCCCGCCGCTATCTGCTCAATAGTAAAAGGCGCATCCGTACGGTTCTCTATGACGGCAGAGCGTCGCAGGATGCCAGTCTCCGCATCAGCTTCATACTGAAGCGTTACATACACCTCACGCGATATGTCCTTCATCACGATTGAAAGCCTGTTGGCATCGATCGTATGTGAAGCGTACTTCAACACAAGATCCCGATTGCCATCCGGAAATGTGATCTTCAGATCAGGCTCGACAAACAAGCCTCCGCCCCAGCCTACAAACTCTTGCGGCGTGGTCGTCACCGGCAGATCAAAGGATGAAGCACCAGGCATTGACTCCGCTGCAGCAAAATGATCCTTCGCCGAAAGATGCTCGCCCCAATACAGGGTTTGCACCTGGCCACTTTCGTTGATCCCCATCACAAGAGTCGTATTTTCCGCATCGATACGAAAAACCTTCGTGGAAGGGTCAAACCCGATAAGCGCCGGCGCTGTCTTTGTCTGAGCCTGGGACGTTGCAACAACGGAAGTACCCAACAAAACGATTGCATGGCATAACCATGCAAAACTTCTCATCATACGAACTCTTCTGGAAACGGCATGATCTTTGACTACATTTGCATGAGTGCCAGGGGAATTAAATTTATTCCACCACCATGAGATTTGCTGTTGGACCTGCAGAGGGCTATTCCTTTCCTTTAGTGGTGGGGTTGAAGGCATCGGAGAGGCTTCTCACCTGCATTCCTGCCTGTAACGCAGCCAACGAGGCCTCACTCGTAACGTGAATCGTTACAGGCTCTCCAGGTAACAGGTCCACATAGTTGTCGCTGTAGGTTGCATCCTGCTCGCCGAAGGAGAGATATACGCTTCGTGCAAGCGCGGCAGATTTCAAGGTGACGTCAAACCCTGTCGCCACCTTCGCCAAGGTGGCATCGATCGGTACTTTGGGAAGAACAATCTTTTTCGTCGGCGGCAGATACAAGAGGTTGGAGGAGATCACCTTGCCTCCCTGATGCAGCCTGGCTACAACCACTACGTCGGCTGGATCGACTCCAGCATCCAGCAACTCGGAGAGCGGTACCTTCATCACAACTTCGGAGCTGAGCGGCTTGACCTGGACGTCAAGATTCTTTTGCTTAACAATTGAGCCATCAAACCTCATCACCTGCAAAGATAACTCGGCCTGTTCTGCTTGAACATGATCGCTGACGACATAGACCGCCACGCTTCCGTCCTCAACATGCGGCGATACCAGCACAGGAGCGTAGAAACGGCGTGCATAGTATTGCAGGGCCTTCCATCGGCCCTCAGAGTCGATGCTGGACCACGAAGCTACAGGCCAACAATCGTTCAGCTGCCAGAACAGCGACCCCATCGTACGTGGCCGCTCGCGGCGGAAGCTCTCCGCTCCGGTCTTTACGGCCTCTGCCTGCAATACCTGGCTGGAGTACAGGAACGAAGCAAAGTCCTTCGGGTCTCCGTAGTACCGGCGCATGTACTCCTGGATCAGGCTGTTGCCGCTTCCATTCTTCTGGTGCGCGAGCATGACAGGCGTGAAGATGCTCGTACGATCCTCCGGCGTAGTAAAGCTTTCGATGGTCTTCATCTCCGGGAAGGATTGGAAGCCATACTCTGAGACAAAGCGCCAGTGGTGCTTCTCATAATCTGCGAAGTCTACACGACCGTGCCACACGCTCCAGTCATGATTATCGCCACTCTGAAAAGAGTCACTTAAGTCTTCATAGTCCGCCGAAGGAGAGCTCGGCCAATAAGGCGTCTGGGGATCGACACGCGCAGCCGTAACGGCCAGAACGCCGCTAAACTCAGTAAGATAATCCTGCCAGATATGCTCGTGCACATCGGCAGGCAAATTGCCTCTTCCGTTCCACTCTTTAGCTAGCTCGGTTTCGTTATTACCCGCCCAGAGAACGATGCTGGGATGGTTCCTCAGCCTTCGCATCTGATATTCAACCTCTTGCTGAATATTCTGTTTGAAGTCGTAGGTTCCTGGCTGCCAGTCATTGCCGAACATCAGGTCCTGCCACACCATCAGGCCTAGTTCGTCACAGATGGAATAGAACTCTTCCGACTCGTAGTAGCCTCCGCCCCAGTGCCGAACCATATTCATGTTCGTGTCTTTCGCTGCCTGGAGGATATGACGATAGTCCGCGGTGGTTACGCGATTGGGAAAACTATCGAACGGAATAACGTCCGCACCTTTAGCGAAAACCGGAATGCCATTGACCACAAATTCAAAAGAGCGTCCCCATTTGTCGAGATCTCGACGCAGCACGATCGAGCGGAGACCTGCTTTTGTATCTGCCGTATCTACCACTTGTCCACCAACACTTACCTTGGCATGGAACGAATAGAGCGGCTGCTCTCCATAGCCGGATGGATACCAGAGCGCGGGCTTGTCGATGTTCACCGGCAAGGAGAGACGATTCAGGCCTGCGCTGAGCATCACCCTCTGCTCGGTCCTCTGTTCGGCATCCTTTAGTCCATAGCTAAGGGAAAGAGTTGCCAGGCCAGGCTTCGAAGCCACGACCTCTGTCTGCACATCCAGATGGGCAACAGTGGAGGAGATATCCTTTTGCTCTACAAAGATATTCTCAATCCGGGCGTCATCCCACATCTCCAGTGAGACAGGCTGCCAGATGCCACTCGTGACAAAACGCGGGCCCCAGTCCCATCCATATTCATAGGCAGCCTTACGCACATACACCTTGGCATCGGTATGAGTACGAACACGCCAGGGATCTTTTGCAGCAACCTCTTCCGCTGCCTTGATGGGAGAGGGAAAGAGCACACGCAACTCGTTGCTTCCACTCTTCAATTTGCCTGTTACATCCAGCCGCCACTCACGGAACATATTGGCAGGAGCGGCGATCTCTTCCCCGTTGAGATATACCTTCGATGCTGCATCCAGCCCCTTGAATACAAGCTCAAGGTGCTGATGTCTCAACATCGCGCCAGTTACATCGATATTCCGGCGATACTCCCATGCTGCCTTTTCAATCCACTGGATCTTAGACTCGTTGTCGCGATAGAACGGATCGGGAATGCGTTTGTTTGCGATAAGGTCCAGATGTACATCGCCCGGAACCTTGGCGGGCATCCACTCCACCGCCGGTGCCGGGGACCTGGCATCCGAGTCCGATACCACTTGCCGGAACTGCCATGCTCCGTCCAGGCTTTGCCGCGTCAGGCTTTGAGCATGTCCAGCCAGGTTCATCTGTACAAACAGGCTGAAAAGCAAAGTCAAAAATACATATTTACGGACGGACATCAATCTCTCCATTTTGCCTTGTCGTTGTCATCGCATTCATCGCGGAAGATGCTATCTGGCTTGAGCGATATGGCTACAAACCTTAGAGATATGCGGAGAGACCGCACCATAAGATATGGCGCGGTCTCTCCTGGAAAACCCTGTCTGCTAGTGAGGCAGCAGCTTCAGGATCGTGCTTTCGGCTTGGTTGAGGTTGACGGTGATGCTACCGGTCGCCGATGAGGTTGCCCCTGTCCAGAGGTCCGTTACATCGTACTGTGCGGAGCTGCTTAGACCGGCCCGGCCAAGATCAATGGTCTGATTGGACGCATTCGACCCATCGTAGTTGAACACCGCGAGATAGTAGGTTGTTCCGCTTTGAGCAACCATCACATTCACCGCTGAAGTACCCGTATTTCCCTCAACAGGGCGGAACTTCAGGTTGAGCGCCGGCAGGCCATTGATGTTGGCGTTGGTAAGCCACTGCTGGACCAGCGGTGGAGCGATGGTGTCCGTCACATCATCGCCACTCAACATATAACCCGCGACGGCAACCGAAGTCGTACGGCTCTTATTCTCGTTCGAAGTATAAGGCGTACCCGAGGTATCCGTGTTCTCGAGATGGATCATATCCGGATCGTTCCAGTTATAGAGCCGGCCAGCCAGCCACCAACCATAACTTTCCGAATTCATCTCGTAGCTCGTGTTAGCGATCGAACCGTACGTATCGCACGAGACGCGGCGAGCATGAGCATACTGATAGGGGAAGATAGGAGCAATCGATTCGTCAAGCAGCACCGATGTTCCAATCTTCGAGTAGAGGTATGTCATGCCCTGGTTGTAAGCCTGTTCGCCGGTCTGCACGGTCGTATCGTAGTGCACGCCGTTGTTTGATCCGCCCTCCAGAGCACCGTGGCTTAAGAAATCCATCTTGATGTAATCGAAGCCCAGTGTGAGGTATTTGTTGCTGTAGTAGTCGATCCTCGCCTTTACACCGGGATGAGTCGGATCTACACCGTAGGCGCCATCTACCGGGGCCATCGGGTTGCCATAATGATCTTTCAGAATGACATCGTTATTCGTATATCCGGTTACTCCGTCAAGGGTTGCCGTCAGATCTGCCCAGTCCCAGACGACCCACGGCGTCCAGTAGACACCAGCCTTCTGGCCCTGGCTATGCGCGTGACTGACGAACGCTGCCAGCTCCGCATCGCTACTATTTGCCCACTCAGCGTCCAGGTTGATGTACTGCACTCCCTGGTCGTTGAACTGCGGTAGTTTCGTGTGGAAGTAATCCGCAACTGCCGTCGCCTGAGTCATCGTGAGGCCGGCTTCGTTTGGCCCGAGCAAACCCCAGCCCATCGGGGCAGGCTTCGACCAGGCCAGCATCGGTGTGACCTGTGCGTTTGCATTGGCATAATCTTCCATGCCATCGCGCCAGTCGCTATAGTAGCCAACCAGTACTGTCGGAGACGTGATCTTATTGCCGATCACCGCTGCGTGTGGCAGCTGGTCCGACGGTGTATTCGCACCGCCAAAGGCTGTCAAGGCATCCAGCTTGCTGCTGCTGCCGGACATCGAGATGCCCGTCTTCCAGTTGTCGTGCGTGACGGAGCCGATCACAAGACCGTTACGGCTGGTGTTGTCGTAGAAGGCACCGACCTCGAAGCCCGTGGTTGCCCATCCATTCGATGAACCTGCGTTATAACTTACGAAGTTATCGTTATCGAAGGGCACCTGGAGGAAGCGCGTGTCCGCGTAGCTGCCAAGATCGACCGCTCCAGTTCCACTCACCACGATGGGTGACATTTCGTTGCTGCTCAGACCCGTACCATCCATCTCGAGCTGGGTAGTGAAATGGTTATTACTCAAGAAGAACCGCTGGATGAGGGTCGGCGATCCGTCTGAAGCAGTGAGGGTGATGTCCGTCTCACCGTTGGGAAGATTAGCGGCGGTGCGGGTATAGACCGACGATATTGACTGGTACAAAGTAAAGCCGTTATAGCCCTGCGCGTAGAAGTTAGAGATCTTGTCAACGCCGCTGTAGCTGAACGTTGCAAGTCCCGTGCTCAGGTCATAAGTCACCGTCGTCGAACCGCTCTGCATGGTCACGGTTTGAGGAGTCGGTGTTGTGGAGGGTGTATTTGCCGGACTCACAATGGCGTAGACGACATCCGGGGAGTAGTTGGAAGCATTGCCCAGCTGAATAGTATTGGAACTACCTTTCTTCAGTGGGATGGTGACGGCCTCGGGTGGAGTTGCGAGATACCAGTTGTGTCCTGTGAAAGGCAGAGTAACTGCTGCTCCACCATTCACGATGGCGAGGAGGTTCTGATCTCCTCCACCTTCACTTGCAACCAGGGTTAGAAGGTAGTTACCGTCGGCTGGCGCATACACGTTATTGATCGTCACCGTTGCGCCGTATCCCAGGTTTCCTACCTTGAGACCATAGGGGCAGCCGATGCAGGTCGCAGTCTTACTACCACCGCTAAGAGTATTGGCTGGGTCCCAGGCCTGATAGACACAGGTTGCGCTCGTGCAGGCCGCCGATCCTGTATAAGTAAAGGCCTTCGCATCCGTTACATCGCCGTTGGTCGGCGTGTTCACGGCTACATTCACCACCCCTGCCGTCGGACTGGCAGGCGCATTCACGGTAACCTGGGTCGAACTCTGGAAGGTGAAGCCAGGTGCAACGATGCCTCCAAAGGTGATCGTAGAGTTGGGTTCGAAGTTCGTGCCTTGCAACACAACTTGACCACCTGTAATTGACGACTGGTTTGGAGTGATCGATGTAATGGTGGGAACTGTCGCAGGGTTAGCGGCACTAATCATGATCGAGACGGCATCAGGGGAATACTCAGTCGCATTGCCCAGCTCAACCGTGTTTTTATCACCGGCTTGTAGAGGCACTGTAATTGACACGGGTGCCGCTGGATTATTCCAGTCGCTGCCTGTGAGAGGAACAATGATAGGCGTTCCTCCGTCTACGATGACCTGATAGTTCTGAGTACCTCCGCCCTCACACCCTGTAATCGTCAGGGTGTAATTGCCATTCGCTGGGGCGAAGACATTGTTGATGATGACATCTGCCCCATATCCCAGATTGCCTACTTTCACGCCACCCGGGCATCCAGAGCAAGTGCCAATCTTTGCGCCACCAACAAGTGTGTTGTTGGGGTCCGTCGCCGCATAGGTGCATGGGAGTGTGGTGCATTCTGCAACATACGTCAGGCCCTTGGATAGGGTGACGGTACCACCGCTTGGAGAGGTGACCACAACATCTACCGCTCCAGTTGCTGTGGCTGCAGGCGCAACCGCACTGAATTGAGTCGCGCTTGTGTAAGTGAATGAAGTCGCTGCGACTCCGCCAAATTTTACGGAGATGTCTGGGGTAAAGTTTGTGCCGGTAAATTGTACCGTGCCACCCGACTGCAACACTTGAGTTGGGCTGATCGCAGTAACTGTAATAGGCGGTGTCTGCACCAAAGAATTGATCTGGATAGAAACGACATCTGGAGAATAGTCGGTTGCATTGCCTAACTCGATCGTATTATTCGCCCCTGCCTGCAATGGGACCGTAATAGAAACAGGCGGAGCTGGTGCAAACCAGTTGCTGCCGCTAAGCGGCACAATGACGGGGGGCGCGCCATCCACAATCACCTGGTAGTTTTGTGTTCCTCCGCCCTCGCAACCGGAGATCGTCAGCGTGTAATTTCCTGTGGTGGGTGCGTAAATATGATTAATGATGACATCGCTGCCGTAACCGAGACTACCGACCTTAATTCCATCGGGGCAACCCGCGCAAGCTGATATTTGTGCGCCGCCCACCAGCGTATTCCCTGGATCAGTGGCCTTATAGGTGCAGGGGAACGTCGTACAGGAACCAACGACCACGGGCGGTGGTGGCGGGACGTATTGCAGGGCGCCGGAGAGTGTAACCGATCCGTTTTTAGGACTACTGACGGTCACATCCGCAGTCGAGGGTGAACCAACCGCGGGCGACACCGCCGTGATGAGAGTGGAACTCTGAAAGTACACCTTCAGAGCTGCGGCATCACCAAACTTTACGGTAGTGTCCGGTGTAAAGTTGGTGCCCGCAAAAGCGACCTGTCCGCCATTCGTTGTGAGCTGCAGCGGCGACATGGAGGCCACCGTCAGTGGACCTCCAGCGGCCGCGCCGCTGCTGCATGCTGTCAGTTGGCTGAACATCAAAAGCGAACAGATCCAGGCCGCAAGAACAAACGTGTAGTTCCACATCTTTTGGACTGGTTGTCCGCATTGAGTTGTTTTCGTAGTTTTCATAACTATCTCCTGTCCAGCGTTTTCGCCACATCGATGCGTAGCGGGACGGATCCCGCGTCGTTCTTTGCTATAGCCCGGTCACTACCAGAGGAATTTCGCTCCGAGTTGAGCCTGCCTGGGTTGATTGGTTTGCCCTGAAGTCTTGTTGATCGTTCCAAAGCCTGCATCCAGCGGACCATTGTCGTAACTTCCGGCAAAGATTGGGTGGTTTGGGACATTGAACGCCTCGAGGCGAAGCTGAAGATGAAGACGTCCATAGATCGCAAAGCTCTTTGCGAGATTTATGTCCCAATCCCAGGTCCCAGGATTTCGAATGCCGGAGTAGATAACGTTTTGCTCCGCACCATATCGAGGATTCACGATGAAGTTGTAGCTTCCCCCGCAATTGCTTTGGATCGGTGTCAACACGTAGGAACCGTCATTCTGCTGCACGTATTGGGCTGCGCAAGGCTTCACACCACGTATGGAATTCGCAATCGTCGGGTCGGCCTGCCTGGGAACCCAGGCGTTAGAAACATATTGGGTGCTTCCATTCAGTTGCCACGGGAAGCCAGAACGATAGGTATAAAGCGATCCAAACTCCCAGCCGCCAATCACCTCATCGAGTACCCGGTTCATATTGCCCAGGAAATATTGACCACGACCAACCGGAAGCAGCCAGACGCCTGAGAGGGTAACGGCATGGGTGGCATCTAATGAGTCGATATTCCTTGAGGGAATGCGATAGATCTGGTCAGCATAGCCGCCCGAATCCATGGTTTTTGACCAGGTATAGGTGGCATGCAAGGTCAGGCTTTTGTTCCACTGATGCATCGCTGTCGCCTGCATGGCGTTGTACCAGGAGCGGCCATTATTCAACTGGTACTCCTGAATATCAGTGAACTCCGGGAAAGGACGGGTGAGTTGGATGGCCTGGATCGTAGAAGCCGTATAGTAGCCGGTCCCCTGGAATGCTGGAGCTTGATAGAAGGGATTCTTTACATAGCTGCCAGCAGCACTGTCGCAACGGCTGGGATCTCCGCCCAACAAAATGTTGCAATTCGCATAGGCTGTTGCAGCGATGCGGTTGATATTGTCGTTGCTGTCGTTGTGATAGGTCCGAGTCCCGACATAGTTAATCTCCAGGGTGTCGTTCTTCAGGAAACGATGCTGCATACCAACAGAGAATGTCTGGAACTGAGGTGTCCTGTAATGCGGGTTGATGAAATAGGGCCCCTGTCCGAGAGCAGTGAGGTATCCCAGCGATGATCCTGTCGGCTGAATAACGGTCGGGTACGGATTCGATACACTCTGCGGTATGGGGGTCTTTCCTCCGTCGTTCGACCCGACATACGAAGTTGTAGAGGAGAAACCATATTGATTCGGACCGGGGTTCGGGTTTCGGTACATCACCCCAAAACCACCGTGCAGCACGGTGCGATCATCCACCGCAAAGGCAAATCCAAACCTCGGCTGTATATCTGTCTTCGTGGCGGAATAGAAGGCGCGAGGATTTCCATTCACACCCACAAAGGTCATCCCACCCTTTACCGGCCCATTCGGCAAGGCACTCTGGTCGATCTGTGAGTTAACAGGGTTGACCACCTCTGTATCGAAGCCGTAGTCCGCCCGGTTATGACGATCGACGGGTGGTTCGTTCAGGTCATACCGAATTCCAAGGTTCAACGTAAGCCGGGGCGTGACTTTCCAGTCGTCCTGAACGAACGGTGCGTAGTAGTGCTGAGAGAAGAATATGTTTGGAGATATGTTGATACTGCCTGAGTTCGCGGTACCCAGCAGGAACGAGGCGATCGAGTTACCACTGGCTGGATCGCCCGTGTTGTAATTTGCCTGTGTCCAGCTGCGATCGGTGCTAAGTGACATGCCACCCTGAACACCACGCGTACTGTCCTGGAGGATGCGCCAATCGATTCCAGCATGGATCGTGTGCTTCCCTTTGACCCACGTCACACTTGGCAACATGGCCAAAGAATTGCCAATCGTCAGTTGGCCGCCTGAGTTACCCAAAGTGGTGAACTCACTTGCCCCAATGGAGGGGAAGTGGTTCGCAAAGATTCCCAGCTCAGATACGAGCGACGGAGGGAGTCCGAGAGAAGTAATGTCGAAGTTGGCTGGGCCTGTTTCGGCAATATTGCCACGAACGATGACCGATGCTCTGAAATCAAACAGCAGGTTGGGAGTGAAGGTGTGCACCCAATCCGTGGCGAAGGTATTGCTGCGCTCGCCATGGGGATACTCGCCTTGAGCTGCGGCTCCAGGGATGCCGTTATAATTTTGCGTCTCAGAGCGTTCCCAATATCCATAACGCAGGGTCAGACGGTCCTTGCTGGAGATATTCTGGTCGATCTTAGCCAGAACGTTTCTGTAGACATCCACCAGAGGCTGCGGTGTCTGATAGTTACTAACCCAGGTATTCAGGCCTGCTGTCGACGGAAGATTTGGCGAGGGGTAAAACGAGAGAATCTTTTGCGCAACAGGATTGATACGTGAGGCCGGGATGATATTCCCCGGAAATGGATCACGAACCAGAACACCTGAACCGTTATCGTGCAGCGTCAGCGGATCGTAGATGATCTCCGGCTTATAAGACTTAGAGGCCACGTCATAATAGGTCAGCTTGCTGAAGTCGCCATTAAACCATTCCGGCTGAGGCACGGACACAATCAATGTACCGGGGTCGGTGTTCGTAAAGTTTTCGAACTGGAGCAGGAAAAAGGTCTTATCGCGACCGTTGTAGAGCTTTGGAAATACGACAGGGCCATCCAGTTCGGCGCCATACTGGTCTCGCCGCTGTGAAGTCTTGGGATTGCCGCTGAAATTGTTTGCCCAGCTGTTCGCATCGAGGAAGGTTCTGCGCGCGAACTCATACACACTTCCATGCACCGTATTTGTTCCGTTCTTCAGCGTCATATCGATGACACCGCCAGAGGCACGGCCAAACTCGGCGCTGTAAGGGTTGGTAATGATCTTGAATTCTCCAACGGCTTCGGTAGGCGGAATGTAGCCAATCTGTCCGTTCGTGCCGTTGTAAGCATCGCCATGGGCGGCTTCGTTCGAGACTCCGTCCAGGAGAATCTGGCTGTTACCCGCGCCGCCGCCGTTGATAGACAGATCGGCCTGAATGTCATCGAAGGGGCGTTGATACTTCGGGTCGGCATACAAGCTTGTACCGGCACTGAGAGTGGCAAGCGTCATTGCGTTTCCGGCATTGAGAGGAAGCTCCGTGACGCGCGTATTCTCTACAACCTCGCCAACATCACCGCTGCCCGCCAGCAAGGCTTCGTCCGATTGAACAGTCACCGTTTCGCTGATCGAACCCACTTTCAACGTGAAGTTGATGACCGCGGTCTGCCCCACCTGCAGGGTGATTTGCGTGCGTGCCTCCTGGCTGAACCCCTGCGCTTCCGCGGTAAGGGCATACAAGCCCGGACGCAGATAAGGCACCGTGTAGTCTCCACTGCCGGTCGTTGCTGTCGAAACAGCTACCCCTGTGTCCTGGTTTGTTACAGTAACCTTTGCCTTCGATACCGCTGCGCCGGATGGATCCGTAACGCGGCCTGTAAACTCCTGGCCGAACACGGTGGAAGCGGACAGAAAAAGAACTGCCAGGCAGAGGAGACGAAGAATATTCCTGACCGAAGCATATTTTGTAGCAGCGCTGGCCACGCTAAACGTATTGATTGCAGCTTTAATCGAAATATTTTGAGACATAAAGGTCCTTTCGATCCAGGTAAGTACCCGGAAACTGATGCCCTCTGCTGGGGCACTGTCGTGAACTTTCAGCGCTTGCAGGATTCGCGACCAAGACGTCACGAATTTGAGCGCAGCATTGAAGAGTTCTTACTTTGATTGTTTTTTGGCAGTCTTATGTATCCGGTTACATAAACCTTCGCCTTTCAAATTTCTATATGATATCGATATCAAGACGTCAACCTATATACATATTTTCCGGAATAACTGTCAAGAAGTTTTTTCTTTTTAAAATTCGAGACTATCCAAACTACGTCATCAGACGCTCGCTTCAGGATTCAAGCGTGTAATTTGAGCGCTCAATCATGCTGAGAAATCGGACTGCCACATTGCACGATACAAGCCTCAGACTCTTTATCTATCAATCAGTTGCTCCTGGGAAGCTGTCGACCGTATAGCGGCGAAGAACTCCTCGCGATGGACACGATGAGCGGTTTTATCGCGTAAAATCAAAACGCGCTCGAACCATCAGAATCATCACCTGGAGGCAGGCTATTTGAATCGTCCCGTGCGCATGAGTGATGTAGCCAAGCTGGCACGTGTCGGCACGATGACCGTATCTCGCGTCCTCAAGGGCAACGTCCCAGTCAGTGAAGAGACCAAGAGCCGAGTGCTGGACGCTGTTGCGAAGCTCAACTATCTGCCCAACGAGATCGCCCGCTCCCTGCGCGAGCAGCGTACCCATCAGATTGGCATTATTGTTCCGAATCTCCACGATCCGTTCTTCGCCGTCTGCGCGGATGCGATCAGCCTGGTGGTCAAACAGCATTCGTATTCGACTGTCATCACAACCTCCGACGAAGATCCTCAGACAGAGTTAATGGAAGCCAAGCGAATGCTGCGCCGCCATATTGAAGGCCTGATCATTATCCCCGCACGGGGGAAGACCCTTCTGAACGATCCCGAGTTCACACAAACGCCGATTGTGACCCTCGATCGCCCGGTTGCCGGCAGCCACTTTGATTCTGTCGTTGTGGAGAATAAGCGCGGGGCTCAACTAGGCGTGCAACATCTCATTGATCATCACCATCGTCGTATCGCCTGTATCGGCCTTACCCTCGAACTCTGGACGATGAGGCAACGGCTACAGGGATACTGCGCCGCGATGGAAGCAGCAGGGCTGAAGGAAGACTCCCATGTCGTAACCGAATCGCCGTGGGAAACCCTGCAAACGATACGCACACTGCGCAACCGCAAATCTCCACCCACAGCCATCTTCTGCAGCAACAACCTCACGACACGCAACACGCTGCATGCATTTTCCAGCCTGAAGGTCAGGGTTCCCGAGGAGATCGCTCTCATAGGTTTCGACGATTTCGAAATGGCGGATATCATTCAACCTGCCGTCACCGTCGTACGGCAACCGAGCGATGCCATGGGGCGTATCGGCGCTGAACTCCTCTTTTCGAAGCTGACGTCAACAGAGCCACAAGGCAAACCGAAGCGAATCGTCCTGCCGGCCGAACTCGTCGTGCGGCGTTCGTGTGGAACACACGATTACCTGGTGCCTTAGAGCGGTTTCTCCATAGGCGTAGGGGGATTTTTCAAATCTGCCGAAGGCGGAAGTGAAGGCGTAGCCAGAGCGACTGAATTGCTTTTTTCGTTGCTGCCAAGACTGTGCAAGGCACGCCAGGGAATTCGTGGCTCGGGTGGGCGGTTTCGCTACGACCAAAGAAGGCATTTCAGTCGTTGCGGCTACGCCTTCACTCCGGCCTTCGGCAGAGAGGTATGGGCCTTCGGAGCGACTTTTACGGCATAGCTGAAGCTATGCCCTTCCGCTCCCTGCCTCAACAAACTGGTTGCACAGTTCGATTTCGTACCAGAAGCAATTTGATGACACGCCCTATGGGGAAACTGCTCTAGAAGATCAGCGTACGGCCTTGCTTAGTCTTCGAGCTGGCCCCGTGGATTGCCTGCGCACCAGTTCAACCGGGACCTGGAACTGTCTTCCCTCATGATGCCGCGCAGTCTGCAACTCTTTGAGAGCCGTATGGCAGCTCTTTGCCATATGTGCGCGGGAGACACTGATGGTGGTCAGCGTAGGACTTACCACCTCGTCGAGCTCAATTCCATCAAAGCCAATCACCGACACCTCTCCCGGAACGGAGACGGAAGCAGCCCTGGCGGCCCTGAGCGCGCCCAGGGCAGTCATGTCATTAATGGCGATCACGGCGGTTGGACGATCGCGAAGCTCCAGAAGCGCTCTCATCTCACGATCGCCGCCGTCCACACGATAATTGCCTGTGCGAATGTATCCCGCACGTTCAGGGATCAGGTGTTTCCGGAGTGCCGACCTGAAAGCTTCAAGCCGGATACTGGAGATGAAAAGTCCCTCGGAGCCGGCGATGAACGCGATGCGTCTGTGTCCGAGCTCCTTCAGGCAGCCTACCGCCTGTATCATTCCCTCTTCGTGCATCAGGCTCACATCACTGAAATAAGGTCCAACGCGGCGGCTGTCGATGGCTACCGTCGGAACCTTGCGCAGGGTGAGCAACTGATAGGGCTCCAGTTCGTCGATGGACGGCATCACTACCACCCCATCCACAAGCCGCATGAGCATCTGGCGAACGGAGCTTCTCGGGCCGCCCGTGCTTGTCTCCGCATTCGCCAGCAGAACCACCTGCTCGTTTGCCGAGGCGAGAGCTTCGAACTCACGCAGGAACTCGAAGAAGAAGGGATTGGAGAGATCGGGAATAATGACGCCTAATGCCCGGCTCTGACCATACTTCAAGGTTCGAGCGGAGATATTCGGGACAAAGTCCAGGGCCTCAACCGCGTTCTGAACCAGCAAAGCTGTCTCTTCCGCAACAGTCGAGGATCCATCGAGAGCGCGTGAGACGGTTGCAACGGATACACCTGCGCGGCGTGCAACGTCCCTCATCGTCGCCGGTTTTTTTCCGTGTGGCACTGCTCGTTTTTTCTTTGCCGTCATTCGTGTGGGCCGATGCGTCTCTTCGCGGACTTCTTCTGTTTTATCCTAAGTCAGCGTTACGCCCATCATTAGATTGAGCTACAGGAGAGAGTTTGAGCAAACGCCAAGCAATCTCTCGTGCTGCCATCTATAGATCGCCCTTTCAGGGCTCAACTCTTGTGGTGATTCCCTAACCCAGGGCTTCGCCCTTGACGCAGAGCGCGATGCAAATGTTTGTGGCGCGCTTTGCGTCCTCACCCTGGGCTGTGATGGAGCCGCCCCTGTGGGGCTGGGATTCGTGCCGCTTCTTACGCACCTTTTCTACCTCTAAAGTTCGCGCCTGGGCCTTCGTGGTGGAAAAGGTCCCAACCTTATGGGTGAGATAACGTCCCTCGGGGTCCTTCGACTGCGCGCCTCGCAAAAGCGCGAGGCGCTACGCTCAGGATGACGATTTTGTGGGGGTGTGAGTAAGAACATAGAGCTGCATGTATCTCAGGCACTGGCAAAAGCGATCATCACACTATTCAATCCACCGGGGTAACGCTGAGCAGCGTTACGTTACCGATGAGTCCGGATTCCGGCAGCCCGGGTACCGGCGCGCCAGGGCGTGATGGCGGCACATCGGGCAGAATCTTCTGGCTTGCCGGAAGAGCGCGATCTCCGAGAATACGATTCGTCCATTCATTGGTGACGGCAATCTCCAGCTTATTGACGCCAGGACGAATGGCATCGGTGACATCGACCTCATAAGGCGGTGCCCAGGTGAGACCGGTGGACTTGCCGTTGAGTTTCACCGCGGCTATATCGTGGACATTCTCGAAGTGCAGCACGATATGTTTTCCTGCGACGGACTTGCGGTGAAGCCTCTCTGCAGCAACGGTAAACGTGGTGCTGTAAGTCGCCGTACCGGAGAAGAATTTCACGCCGGGGTCCTGGCTCTCGGTCCAGGAACTAAGTTTGTTGAGTTGCACGCTGGATGGCGCACCGAAGTGCGCGGGGAAGGCAACAGTCCATGGCCCATGCAAAGAAATGAGCGTCTGGCTTACCGGCGAAGCGACAACTGAGGGAGTCTGTGCAGTGTCACGCACGACGATGAAGAGAGCCTCGCGAGCTTCGAGGTTGAGTGAGACGTTCGTGAAGTCTGTCTGTGCAACATAGACCGCCGGCTGAAGTCCCGGCTGCCTATTGCCGGAGCGATCTTCTACCGGTGCACCTGCGGTGTAGCTTGCATTGTTGAGCGAAGCATCCATCGGACGCCATAGCTGCACACTCTTACCCGCAACCCGCAGACGCGCTTCCATCGACTCGGGCCGATCGGACTGGTTCACGACAAAGTAGACATCCGCGTCCGCGAGATGGCGATGGATCCATGCAGGCGGATTCTCCGGCGAGCCGCTGGCGGCGAAGTCCGGCTCTACATGAAGGCGGGTAAGAATCTCATTGAGCGCAAGCCCTGAGTACACGATTCCCTTGCCCAGACTGTGCTGATTCTTTGTGACGCCATCCATATCCGCCCAGAGATCGGAGGCCAGGGTGTGTACTTCTTCATCGGAGGCGGGATAGTTCACGAGGCTGGGAGAAGCCATCGGCCGAGGGCCCGAGATCGAAGCTCCAGCCGCAACAAGCTCATGCAACTTGCGCAAGACCTCAGGCGTCATCTGCGTTGTCGGCGGCAACACCAGCAAGCGATATCTCGCTCCGCTATCGAGCCGCAGCCGTCCATCGGCATCCACCGAGGTATGGTGCAGAAGGATGTCGGTGTTGATGTAATCGTAGTCGTAACCCGCGGGCGGAGCCGGTTCGAGCCCCGAGCCCCAGAATGGCATGGTCGAGGGTGCACCCTCCGGCAGCAGGTAAGCGAGGTCGGCAACGGGGCTTCCCTGCTGCAGCATGTACGAGACCCGCGCTACGTAGTCCATAAACGGCTTCGCCTGCTCGGCCCAGGTGATGTTGCGGTTGAGATGAGTTCCCACCATGGTGTTGCCCGGCGGTGTATCGAGCGGCTGCTGTGCGGAGGTGTGAAAGACCAGGCGGTTGATACCTTGCGTAAACCAGTAGTCGGCGATCTTCTTCAATGTGAACGGCGACTCGTAGCCGCCGCCGGTGAAAGACTCCGCCGCAACGATGGGCTTGCCGTAGACGTGTGCGGCAGAAGCAGCGCCACGCACGTCTACGTAGTACATCGACTCCGGATGCAGGGCATGCACCCAGAACTCAGCCATCGGAATATCGACCTTGCTCTTGTTCAGCAGCGTGTCTTCGGGAAGCTCAAGCGCAACGCCTGAGGCCTCGGAGTAATCTTCCATGCCGCGCTTGTGCAGCTCATCGGTCATGGTGCCGTAGAACTCATCGGCGTACATGTCGGCCAGGGTGCGGCGGAAGTCCCAGAGAAAGCGGTCGCTCACATCGGCACTGCCCACGACGTGCCCGGCGAGCGCCGGCAGATAGGGTCGAGGATCATAGCCGCGCCGCCGCGTGAACTGCGCGATCATCTCGTCGGTCCAGTTCTGCATGCCGGCTTCCCAGCTATCCATCGTCATATAGTGCGGCGTAGATCCGAGGAGCGAGCCCAGGTGCTGCTGCAGCGGGTCCACATAGCCGGAGAAGTATTGGCGCACATAGTCTGCGCTCAGCTTGTCCACTTCATAGCCGCTGCCGGCGGGCACGGACGGACGGTTCTTTGCGCCGGTCAGCGAGTACCCCATGCGCAGCACCGTCCAGTGACCTGCGGGCACCTCCCAATCGAGCGTGCCGTCGGGCTTCATGCGGGAGGTCAGGTCGATGACGTCCTTGCGGGCAATCACCGCAGAGTCAGGCGAGGCCGGTGTAGGAACAACATCGTAGACGTCCATCAAACTGCCGAAGGCGCCTTTGTCCTCCCAGCGATTGATGCGAGCATCGGAGAACAGGATCGCTTCCGTCACCGTGTACGCGTTCGCAGCAACCACCGGGCCGCCATGAATCACCGCAGCCGGAGTAAGGCCCGCGCCGTCGAGTTCGATGCGAAAGAATCGCGCTGTTGTTGCCGGGAACGTGAAGGTGCGGATCGAGGCACCGTGATAGCCCTGCGGTCCAGGCATATCAAGGATGGCGTGGAAGGTCGTGCCGTCGTTGCTGGCAAGAATCTTTCCTACCGGAATGCGTCCATGCGCTCCGAAGGAGAGAGCACGCGCGGTATAGGGCTGCGCG
This sequence comes from Granulicella mallensis, assembly GCF_014203225.1. Taxonomy (GTDB): domain Bacteria; phylum Acidobacteriota; class Terriglobia; order Terriglobales; family Acidobacteriaceae; genus Granulicella; species Granulicella mallensis_A. The sequence goes on from NZ_JACHIO010000020.1 coordinate 19,168, forward strand.
AACTCGAACTGCAGCCACGCCGGCGAGCCATCCTTCGGCGCGGGTATCGTCACCGAAGTATTGAGACTGTCGTCCAGTAATGGCGCGGCGTCGATCGCGCCGCTGCTGGCAGTCACGCGGGGATGCAGCGCCTTGATCGGAGCTGCGTCCTGCGGCGTGCGGTAGGCAATCACTGCGGAGTCACGATAGAAGTGCGGACCATCGGGACGAGCACTCGCATCCCGCACCGGCCCCTCATTCGACGGAGGCTCAGGAAGTTGTCCTGAAAACTTTGCAGGTCCGTCGGCATGAGTCTCGCTCCATACGAGCTTCTTCATCGCCATGTTCTGCGTGACCCATGGGCCGCCTGCCTCGCTCCAACCCGCACAGCTAAAGATCGACATCTCCAGCCCAAGCAGCCTGGCCTCTTCCGCAGAGTGCCGCACCGCGTGGTACCACTCCTCGGTACCGAAGTGGATCTTCGGCTCAACTGTCTGTCCGCCGCCGGAGGCGACATCCACCAGTTGGAAGCCTCCGATGCCGGACCGCTTCATCCACTCGAGGTCCTTGGTGATGCCGGTCTCCGTGACGTTGCCGTTCGTCCAGTGCCACCACGTGCGCGGCCGCGCGGCCTCAGGCGGATTCCTGAATCCTGCAGCCAGCGGGTCCGTTGCGGTCTGCGCAACGGCTACGGCGCTGATCGATGCCAGGACGATCGCAGCCAATAAGAACGGGGCCTGTCGCATCTATCGCTCCGGGTGCAGAGCTTGTTTGAGAAACTGCACGTAGATGTCCCAATCGCTGGGAACCATGCCGTGGCCGCCATCGTGCATGTAGTAGTTAAGCCCGTCGCGGAAGATGGGCTGCTTCGCCGCAGGCCATACCTCAGTGCCGAGGTCCTGCTTCCCGAGCAGGCGATAGGCAGGCCCCGCCGCAACCTCGGAGAGGAACTCGCCCTTGGGGTCAGACCAGCTATCGGTGTTGCCCGTCTGCAGCAACAAAGGCCGCGGCGCGATGAGCGCTACAAGCAGGTTCGCATCCATCGGAGCCTTATCCGGAAAGCCCGCCCACTTCGCATAGTTGGCTGCGAACTGATACGGATAGCGTGTGGGCGCCGTCAGGTGCGCCACCGTCTCTCCGTAGTTACGATGGCTGAGCGCCGCGCCACCCTCACCCGAACAACTCGCAATGACGGCAGCGAAGCGCTCATCGTGCGCTCCGGCCCACATCACCGTCTTGCCCAGGCGCGAGACGCCGTGGATGGCGACGCGCTTGCTGTCCACGGTCTTGTCCGTCTCAAAGTAATCTTCCACACGGCTCATGCCCCAGGCCCAGGCCGCAACAGAGCCCCAGTCATCGGCGGCACGATTCTCTTCCGTCCCTCCGGGCTTGGCATAGCGAGCGCGGATGCTGTTCGCAAAGCCCTCGCGATAGTCCGGCTCCACATCGCCGTAGTAGAACGTCGCAACGCCAAATCCGGCATCCAATAGAGGCTCCACGTTCAGCTTGCCAAAGCCTCTTCCCACCGCCTGAATGCGGGTGTTGGTCTTCATGTCCCACACGGTCTCCGGCTTGATGCCGGGATCGTCGACGGCATTCTGCACCGCGCCGAAGTTGATACTGAGAAGCATGGGGACAGGCTTGGTCACTCCCGCCGGCAGATACATCAGAAGCTGGATCGCCGGGCCAGTCTTGTCCTTCGTGAGATAGATCATCACCTGGCGGCGAATGGCCTTGCCGTTCAGAGCAGGCGTTCCCTTCTCGAAGACCTCGAAGGATTCGCCCGCGGGACGCCCCGGTGCTTTGCCGTACTGCTCGGTCTCAAACAGTGAGACGATCTCCGGCCGCCGCTGCTTGAGCCAGGTCTTCGCATCCCGCACGGGCTTGCCGTTGTTCAGGACCAGCGGATCAGGCAAGGTATAGGTGCCTACCTTGGCTTCGTCATAGTTCACGGGGATACCGGCAACCACATCCGGTGCGGGCTTGGGTGTGGGTGGGGCCGTCTGTGCCCACGCTGCGCAGGCAAACAACATCGTGCCGCCGATGCAAGCCATTGATTTGCGAACCTTCAGATTCCTCATCGCCACTCCACCAGAATTTCCAAATTAGAAATGAATTTTCCAAGGAAACCGTAGCCGGAGCATGGAGGCGTTGTCAATAACGTGGTATCAGGATTAAGTGGGCAGATCGGAATGACAGGTGTCGTCGACGGCCTTCCCTGTGCCGTCAGGCTGTTTCTTCCAGACCTCGATGAAATCGCCTGCAAAAACGCACGCGAGCCCCATAGGGCTCGCGTGCAGCGATGCTACGGAAATGTACCGATCAGGCGCGCGATGTGTAGCGACTAGCCGGAATTCTGGTGTTCACCGCCGCAGGAATTGCCAATCGCGCCTGCTCCAGGTGGCTCCAAAGTGCTCCGTCCTCAAGACTGGGGAGTGTGATCAATTCCCCTGCGTCCAGTCCGGCCAGCGCTGCATCGACACACACCTCCGTGCTCATCACAGTCGCCGGATCGAGCACGCCATGACCGCCGATACCAGCGACATCCCAGATCTCGGTTGCGGTAGACGCCGGCAGGACAGCCTGAATACGGATGTTTGTGTCCTTGACCTCTTGCTGCAGGCCCTGGGTGAAGAGTGTGACGAAGGCCTTCGTGCCGCTGTACGTGGTCGACAGGGGCATCGCAAAGATGGAAAGCACCGAGCTGATGTTGATCAAAGTTCCCGCGTTCTTCGCGACGAAACGAGGCAACACGGCAAGACTTAACTGCACGAGCGCCGTAACGTTTACGTTGATCTGCTCCTGTGCCCTGGCTGCGCTGAGATCTGCAGAAGGGGTCATATAGGCCAGCCCCGCATTGTTCACCAGAAGCGTCACGTGCTCGTCGCCACGCAGACGGTCGGCGAACTGTTCCAGGTCACTTGCCTTCCCCAGATCCGCACCAACGACCTCTACATGAACCCCATGCTTGCTGCGCAGATCGGCCGCAAGCTTCTCCAAACGCTCGACCCTGCGGGCCACCAACAGAAGATCATATCCTCTTGCGCCGAGACGGTCTGCGTAAACCGCTCCAATACCGGATGACGCTCCCGTCACCACTGCTGTTCCCAATTTGCTGGACATCGTGTGCTCCTCTTCTTTCTCAGAGCAACCGAATTGCTCCTCAAAAAGAGCATGACACTCATCATGCTCTTCTGTCAAGCGATGAGCATGATGAGTATCATGGAGTTATCCTAAAAGGGTGCAGCAGCGAAGGGAGAGCATATGGGTGTATCCGCAGCAGAGACCGCAAAGAAACATGAGGAGATTCTGGATAAGTCGATTCGTCTCTTTCGCCAGGATGGGCTCAATGTCTCAGTAGGAGAGGTGATGAAGGCGGCTGGTCTGACCCACGGACCGTTTTACAACCACTTCTCTTCGAAAGAGGCACTGATCGTTGAGGCGTTGACGCGCGCGATGGACCGAGGCTCATCGGAGCTCGAAGAGTATCCCAAAACGGAGCGCGGACGGAGGGACTACCTGGACACGTATCTGAGCTCCGCACATGCTTCGGATCTCAAAGGGGGATGCACCATAGCCGCTCTGGCCGTCGAAGTCGCACGCGAGCCTGCCATCGCAAAGCCCTTCACAGAAAAGTTGAAGGAGACGATCGCGACCTTCAGCGAGCATTTTCCGTGGGCACGAGGGAAACGACAAGCGAGAGGCCTGGCGATACACGCATTCAGCAGCATGATCGGAGCCGTTATCCTGGCGCGTGCGGTGGATGACCCGGTATTTGCCAGGGAGATTCTGGACGAAACAAGGAAGCGCATCGGCTAGAGCTTCACCCTTAGAGCGCTTCAGTAATGTCGTATCGCTTGTCGCCTGCTATGAGGTGCGAGATCTCGTCGACGGTTCCAATGCGGCCACGAGCGCCGGCGCGGGTGCAGTTAAGCGCGGCAGCGGCGCAGGCGTAATCAAGCTGGCGCTCGATCGGCCAACCTTGCAGATGGCCGTAGACAAAACCGGCATGAAAGAGATCGCCCGCACCTGTGGTATCGACGGTCGAGACCCGGTAGGCAGGTCGCTGAACCGACTGCTTGCCATCCCACGTCAGGATGCCGTCCAGACCAAGGGTGACCCCAGCCAGGCGGCAATGAAACTGGTCACGGAGGCTGGCCAGAGCCTTCTTCAGATCCGGCTCTCCGGTCAGCGCTGCCGGAAAATCACGGCTGGCAAAGGCGTAGTCCACCAGCGGCAGCAAGTCGTTAATGCCGGGACGGATGACATCCAGATCCGCAATGACGGGGATGCCTGCCTCGCGGGCCCATGTCGCGGCAGTGATCGCCGCGGTGGTGTGATAGCCATCGACGAGCAGCGCCCGCGCGGAGGTGATCCATTCGCGTTCCATGTCCTCCGGCTGCAGCGTCAGGCGCGGATCACGATGACACAGAACGGTGCGTTCGCCCGAGCCGTCGACAAGAATGAGCGACTGCGGACTGGGTGCGTCCTCTACGGTGAGGATGCGAGTCTCGACACCGACGTCGTCAAAGGCAGCGCGGTGAAGACGTGCCGCATAGTCGTCGCCAAGGCGGCCGATGTATCGGGTGCGCAACCCCCAGTGGCGGCAGGCGATCACAGCGGTGGAGATCTCGCCGCCGAGCAGAACACTGCGTTCGCTGTACTCGGTCTTGGAGCCGAGAGTGGGGAATGCTAACAGTGGGATGACGGTATCCGTTGCGTTGAGACCGACACCGACCAGATCAACTTTAGTTATAGGAAGCTTCTTAGACACCACCCCTTATGCTAATTGCTAAGAGGATTTGATGTCAGCAGTGCCTTCGGACCTCGTTCAAGTGGGGGATAGAACTCGAATGATGACCTTTGGTTTGCAGGGTAAAAGGGCGGCATGGGTTCGAATTGTCTACGTCCTCTGCCTTGCAGCAGGTACCTACACTCACGCTTCGATTCTGGCTCGTCATGGTTGGCGATGGAACTATGGAGGCAAACCAATTGGCACGGTGCTGTTTTGGTCAGCGCTGACTATTCTCGATCCGATTGTTGCCATCCTTCTCTTCGCCAGGCCCAGGTTAGGAATCACGTTGCTCATGCTGCTCATGTTGAGCGATGTAATTCACAACACTTGGATTATTTACGTTTACGGGGGCGTCGTGTGGATGGTCGCGGACCAATGGGTCTTCTTGATCTTCGTTTTAGCAACGGCGCAGACTCTATGGAACGCTGCTCAAAAGCAGAGCCAAGCCCTGGAGTCCCAAGCGTAGTTTGGAGGACCACGATGAACTTCAAGCAATTCACAGAATCGCTTACAGACGAATCACCAAACAACAATCTACCCGCTCCACTCGCAGCTCTGTGGTGGGATGCAAAGGGAGATTGGGCTCAGGCTCATGCCCTGGTCGACGAGTTGGAGACACAGAACGGCATGGCTGTTCATGCCTATCTCCACCGCAAAGAAGGCGCCTCCTCGAACGCTGATTACTGGTATCAGCGGTGCGGCAGTCATTTCCGTCAGACCACCCTGGAGGCAGAGTGGAAGGCTCTAACAGAAGCGCTTCTTGCAGAAGCAAAAAGCGGGTGAACAGTCTCCTGTCACCCGCTTCCGTTGATTCATAAGGATCAGAGGCAGGAGATATGCCTCATCCCCTGCCTCTGATCCTTAGAACTGCAAACGGACTCCCAGCTGAATCTGCCGCGGGGTGTAGATCATGTTGTTATTGGAGTTGCTGACAGATCCGAAGGCCGCCCCGGTGTATTGAGTGAGCGTGCTATACGGTTGCCCGTTAGCTCCCGTTGCCGTGCCAAAGGCGTAGGCAGGGGTATTGGTTGCCGTGATGTTCTGATGGTTCGGAAGATTGAACGCCTCGGCCAGGAACTCCAGGCTATAGCGTTCGCGGATCGTGAACCTCTTCGAACCACGCAGGTCCAGCACGTAGGTCTTTGGCAGTTCAAACGTATCCCGCTGGAATCCAGGAATGCGTGTCGATCCGCCAGAACCCGTGAAGCCGGTGCTGGTGCCCGTGATATAGCCAGTCACGCTTCCTGAAGTTGCCAGGTTCGTCGGGCTTCCATTCACTGTCGCCGAGTACGGCTCGCCATTCTGGGCGGAGAAGCTCGGAGACAGCTCATACCCGTTGACCAGGTAGCTCTTCCATCCCGACGCCTTCCAGGGCGAGTCGATAACCGCGGTGAAGATAAAGCGATTCGGCACGTTCTGAACCGAGTTGCCATACTCTGCCCGCAGGTTCAGCGGATCGAGAAGGCTGTTGCTGCTGGAGAACGTGGTGTTGTTCTCGCCGTAGTCCAACGCATGAGACCAGGTATAGCTCGCCTGGAACTGCACGTTGTGGTTCATCCGATGATTGATCTGCGCCACAAACGCTTCATAGTTGGAGTTGACGCCGCTGAAGATATCCGTCTTCGCGCCATAGCGCACATCAGGACGTCCGAAGTCGGCTACAGCCGGCGGCGCAGGCGCACCTGCTACCGGCGACTTCACCGGATAGCCGTAGAACCGGGTGCTGATCTGCGCTCCATTCGTCAACACGCCGGACGAGTTGTTGTTGACGACCGTGTAGGTGACATTCACCGGCGCCGGCAGATTGGTATCGACGAAGCTCGGCAGCTCACGCCCGTAGGAACCGAGCCAGCTCAGGGTCAGCGTCGTATTCCAGCCCAGGTCCTGATCCACATTCAAATCCGCCTGATGGACCTGCGGCAGCTGGAAGTGAGGATCGAAGTAGATCACGTTCGGTGTGACCGAAGATGCCAGAGATCCTGAGATGATCTGCGGGAACACCGGCGCACCGGGATTGCCCGGCAGCAGGTTCGGGCTTTGCACCTGGCCTCCGGCCGCTCCTGTTTGCGCGATCGCGTTGTAGATGGTCGAGTTGATCAACCGGGCGTTGAAGATGCCATAGCCGCCGCGGAGAATCGTCTTGCCGCTTCCGAAGACATCGTAGGCAAAGCCGACACGGGGTGCGATGTTGTTCTTGTCGCTGGGCAGGGATTCGGTCTGCGGAACAAGCGGGTTGGGCAGTTGCGCGTTGGGAACCTGCTCATACTCGTAGCGCAGACCGAGCGTAACGCTGAGCCTCGGGCTTACCTTCCACTCATCCTGGACGAAGCCCGCATAGTCACCGGTCTGGAACTCGAATCCAAGCGGACCAAAGCCCTGCTGGTAGCCGCTGTAATGAGCGGCCTGGGAGACCGTGGCGGGGTTCTGCGCAAGGTAGAAGTCCGTGAGATACGTAGCCGGCGTCGTGTAGGTATATCCGCCGTAGAAGCTCGACAGGTTCTCGCTCAGGTCGTTGGTGTGGATGTAATCGCCACCGAACTTGAAGGTATGGTTGCCGTGCACCCATTGGACAGTGTCAGTCACCTGCCAGCGGCGCTCGTCGGGATAGGCAGGCCTTGGATAAAAGGTGGGCGTGCCGAACTGAAAGGCTCCGGTGATAGAGACGTTGGGAGGAAAGCCAAGAGGATTGGAATATCCCGTCGCCGTGTTGAGCAGAGTGCTCTGCTCGTAGGAGGTGGGCGTCTCAGCACCCGCGAACTCGAAGTCGCGGCTGTACTGGTAACGGACCTCGTTGCTGATAGCCGAGGTGATGTAAGTGTCGAGTCGCGCCACACCCCAGGTATCTCGCGCATAGACATTGCCGATGCTCTGCGTTCCATAGCTCGCAGTTGCGTTGGTCTGCTGACCGGAGGGCGAGATAAAGCGGAGCCGGTTGACTTCGGCACTGAGATGATTCTTGCCGTTGATCTGCCAATCGATCTTGGGGAAGAACAGGGTCTGGTCGGCAAAGCGCGCAGCCTGTCCCAGCAACGAGTTCAAGCCTGCCTGTCCTGAGATGTAGTCCGTCCTGGCCGCTGCATAGGTAGCAAGCTTCAGGTTCGTCTGCAACGTGCAGGCGCCGCTGTCAGCAAAGAAGTTCGGGTCGTAGTTTGCGGATGTCGTTACGCTGCTGATGGGGTTTGCACCGCCGGGGCAGGTTGCGTTGCCCGGCAGAGCAGCCGAGGGTTGCGCATAGAACGTCGAAGGCGCGCTGGGCACCGTGACGATGGGGAAGTCGTGGTAGAAGCGGTCCAGTGCGAAGAAGAAGAAGAGCTTGTCGTGAATCAGAGGGCCGCTGAAGGCGAACCCTTCCTGCTTGCGAATATCGGTAGGCTTGATGGGCACCGACGTAAAGGGACCACCCGGCGTCTGCTGCACATTTTCAGAGGTGAAATCATTGAACGCGGCCAATGCTGAATCGCGGTCTAGAAAATAACCCTCTCCATGGAACTGATTGCTACCGCTCTTTGTAACGGCATTGACGACTCCGCCCGAAGCCCTTCCATACTCGGTGGAGTAGTTCGAGGTGTTGATCTGGAACTCCTGGATCGCCGACTTTGGCGTTGAATATCCAATGTTGGTTCTGCCTCGCTCTTCGGAGAAGAACGCCTGGTTATCGTCCGCTCCATCGATCGTGATGTTGTTCAACAGAGTGCTCTGTCCGCGGAAGCTGAGGAGACCGAACCCGCCGGACTCAACAACACCCGGCGCCTGCAAGGCATAGGCAGACCAACGATAGTTGTTGACCGGAAGATCTTCGAGAGCCTTGAGATCAATGGTGCTCGTGAAGTCGTTATTCGTGGTGTTGATCGCGGGAGCTGCGCTGGTGACTTCGATCATCTCGCTGGAAGATCCGGGCGAGAGGCTGGACTGCACGTTCGTGAGTGAGCCAACCGTTACATCGACTTTCTCTGACCTGAAGGCCTCGAAGTTCGGCGCGGAGATCGTGACGGTATAAGTTCCGGGCTGCAGGTGGTTCGCACGAAAGAATCCGGCTGCGTCTGAAGTGATGTTCTGCTCGGCATTGGTGCCGTTGTTGTGGATGACAATGTTCGCGCCAGAGATGACTGCGCCCGTCTTGTCTTCGACGGTTCCACCGATGGCCCCGTCGACCGCCGTCTGTGCCTGCATCCGCGCATGCACACTCGCAAGCGAGACAAGCATCAATAGGTATCTTGTTAACTTTCTAACTGTCATAAGCCTCTCCTGGGTTAGGTGTTACCGTCCAACTGCGCCACGCGACTCCTCGGTAAAGTCGAGAAATGAGCACAAGAATTCCACTGCCTGCTGGCTACTGTCGAAGAACCAAATTTAGGTTTTGAGGAGCTGGTCGGCCGATCTTAGGCGTGCTACAGATGGAATCCTCAGTTCGTTCTCGGCTACGGCCAGTGGCTGGACCGCGAAGGATTCCCTCTCTGCTATGCCTGCATCTTTGAATGCGCCTTCCTTTTCATGAATAGCCAGAAGTGAAACTAAGTCGGCTAAGTAAATGCAGCGAGAATGGAAAGTTACAGTACGGTTAATTCACGACAGACGTCTGACCTCATACGTCCGTTGACCGTGCTCTTAAAGGGCTGGCATAATTGGGGATCATGATCAACAGGGACCTGAACGAGCTCTCCACCAGGGGGCTGAACGAACGCATATGGAACGGAGTACCCCGAGAGAATCTTGCAACGCGCGTTGCGAACGCCATCCGCGAGCAGGTTCAGTCGGGAAAGCTGGAGCGTGGGGTTCAGCTTCGCGGTGAGGTGGAGTTTGCACGGGAGCTTGGGGTAAGCCGGCAGACTCTGCGCGAGGCTACACGTCTTCTAACCCTGGAGGGTCTGCTCACGATTCGCCACGGCGTAGGCACGTTCGTCGCGGAGAGCCAGGGGTATTTGAGCAGCCCTCTCGACACCATGCACTCCATGTCCGCCCTGATCCGCGAGAATGGCAATGAGGCCAGGGTGGATGGGTTGAAGATTCGGCAGGTTGCCGCCACCGCCGAAGTTGCGACGGCCCTGGATGTTCCGGAGTCTTCCCCCGTCGCCGAGATCTTTCGCCTGCGGCTTGCGGGAGCGACGCCTCTCGTGGTGGCCTACGATTACATAGCGCTCCTCGACGACGCCGAGTGGAAGCTGCCGCTCATCAAGATGTTCGATGGAGGCTCGATCTACGAGTTCATGGCGACGAAACTCCAACGGCACCTGATATCGAGCGAAGCGACGGTAACGGCCGTTGCCGCCAGCAAGAAACATGCGGAGCTTCTGCACGTTAAACCCGGCTTCCCTCTCCTGCTGATGCGGGAGATCCAGTTCGAAGCCCAACGACGCCGTGGTTTGTACAGTGTGATCTACCACAACTCTTCCCTGGTGCAATTTACCCTGGCACGGCCTGGGACGAGGTCGTGACCTCCTCAGCATCCGTCTTTGGCAACTTCACCATCGACGATCTTGTCTTCCCCGACGGATCGACCCGGTGGGCTGTTCCCGGTGGCAGTGTGATCTACACGGCGTTGGGAGCCGCACTCTGGACAGGACGCGCGAGCATTGTTGCTCCCCTCAGCGCTGATTATCCAATAGAACTCCTCGACGAACGCATCGACCTGTCGCGCTGCCGGCGTGTGGCGCGCACGCTGCGCAACTGGGGCCTCTACGAGGAAGACGGAAGACGGCACTTTGTCTCACGCAGTGCAACCCGAGGCTGGGCTGAATTCAGCCCGAAGCCTGCAGATGCGCTCTCCGGCGTTCAGACTGCTGCCCATATTGCTCCGCTGCCGCACGATATCGCCATAGGATTGGCCAGAGAACTTCGCAAGGCGGGCACACTCTACCTCTCACTCGATCTGGATGACCATGATCTCCTCGGCCGCGCGAGTCTCGAAGAGATCGTCGAACTTATCCGTGCAGTCGATCTCTTTCTGCCCAGCCGGCAAGATGTCCTCGCGATATTTCCGGGAGTGACTCCGCTCGAAGCCCTGTATAAACTGCGAGCACTTGCACCGGATGTAGCGTTGATCGCCATCAAGTGCGGCGCAGAGGGTGCGATCGCTCACGTTGCAGGAGCCGGTGAGCGGATTCATATTCCAGCTATACCCGTTGAGCCGGTCGACACAACAGGAGCGGGCGATGCCTTTTGCGGTGGTGTACTGGCCGGCTTTGCCATAGGCGACGATCCCATCACAGCACTACTCTATGGCACGGTGTCGGCTTCCTTTTGTATTGAGTCCTATAGCTTTTCCAGTCTCTCCGCGGCAACCGGACAAGAAGCTACCAGCCGTCTCGCGGCACTTCGTCAACGCGTAGAGCTTCACCCGATGGGTGGATAGTGCAGATGGGGCACGAAGCGGAAGGGCACGGTTTCAACCGTGCCGTAAAGCATCAAGCCGAAGACCTGTACCGCTCTGCCGAAGGCTGGAGTGGAGGCGCAGCCGGAACGATTGAATTGCTTTCTTTGATTGCGGCAAAATAGGTGGCTACATCCTCAAAAGTGCCCTCGGTGGCGCTTGTGCAGCTTGGACCACACGAAGGAAGGCAATTCAGTCGTTGCGCCCTTCGGGCTTCACTTCGGCCTTCGGCAGAGTGGAAAAGTCCCATAAACGCTGCTTTTACGGCACGGTTGAAACCGTGCCCTTCCGATTCGTGGCTCAACAAACTGACTGCACACTGAGAGCATCCTCAAATTGCAGCAGCCAGCCGCGAAGTATGGTTCACTTTGAGAAGTCCCTGCCCTTGCTTCATGAAAGACGATCGGAAGACATGCAACCGAAATCTCGATTTTTCTACGGATGGGTCATCGTACTTCTGGCGGCGCTTACCCAGGCTGTCAGCTTCGGCCAGCTCTATCTCAACGGCATCCTGATCGTCTCCTTTCGTGAGATGTTCAAGGTCTCGAATCAACAGATCTTTCTGGCGACCACGGGGCTGATGACGATCACTTATGGAATCGCATCAGCGTTGTTTGGTGTTCTTGCACACAAATACAAGCTGCGCGTCTTTGCCGTCGTGATCTATGGGTGCATGGCGGTCGGGTATCTCTGCTTGAGCCTGGTGTCGCACGTTTGGCACATCGCACTGATCTACGGAGTGCTGTTCGGAATCGGTCAGTTAGGGCTGCCGGTAGCGCAGACGATGATTGCGCACTGGTTTATCGCGCGTCGCGGCATGGCTTTTGGACTTGCGGCCTGCGGCTTCGCCGTGCCGGGATTTCTGGGCGCGCCCGCCATGGCCTTTTCGATTCACCGCTTCGGCTTCTCCCACACGATGCTCGGCTATGGATGCCTCATCCTGCTCTTCATCCCCCTGGTTCTGCGCTATGTCATCGACTGGCCGGAGGAGTTAGGACTGGCACCGGACGGTCAGCCAGCCGTCGGCCTCTCCGCCGACATCACTCCAGAGAAAAAATCAGGCCGCGCGATTGCCTCACTCCTCCCTTCGCCGCTCTTCTGGCTGGTGGCGATCATCATCACGCTCACGCCGCTCATCGTGAATCAACTGATCACGTACTTCGTGCCCATGGCCAAGGCGAGTGGCGTAGACATCCGAACCGCTTCCCTCTTCATGTCCCGGTTAGCTCTTGCCGCTCTCGCCGCCAAACTGGTAGTCGGATGGCTTGCGGACAGAATTCCATTGCGGGTGATTGCCGCACTTCCTCCGCTTGGCTGCCTGCTCGCGTGTCTGCTTCTAATTGAAGACAGATCCTCTGCCTCCTTTGCACTGGCGAGCCTGCTGCTTGGCGCTGGCGGAGGGGCATCGGGTGTAATGATTCCTGTCGTCGTCTCCAAGACCTTTGGGCGCGCCGATTTCGGAGCCATCATCGGACTCTCCACTCCGCTGCTCGTGGTACAGACACTCTTCGCTTCATGGGGAGCCGGGCATGTCGTCGACGCGACAGGAGGCTACCGCCTGGTGCTCATGGTCTTCGCCGCGCTAGCGATCATTGGCTGTCTGCTGGTTGGCCCGCTTCCCGGAAGAAGGCTACGACCGACACCCTTGGCTGTGTGAGCGAAGCCAGCACCCGGTCCACACGACGGCCCGAACATGGTGAAACGATATGATTTAAATCGTTAGCGATATCCCATGATTCTTCGGCATCTCGAATTCCTCACCGCACTGGCACGCGAAAGACACTTCGCCCGAGCCGCAACCGCCTGCAATGTGTCTCAATCTACTCTCTCTGCGGGAATCAAGCAGATGGAAGAGAGCCTCGGAGTCCTGCTCGTGGAGCGCGGCCAGCGCTTCGTCGGCCTCACCCCCGAGGGCGCAAAGGTCCTGGAGTGGGCGCAGCACGTCATGACGGACTTTGACGGGCTGCAGCAGAATCTTACCCAGATGCGTCGCGGTCTGGGAGGTCAACTGAAGATCGGCGCGATTCCCGCCACACTGCCGATGATCTCTCTTCTCACCACGCCTTTCGCAAAACGCCATCCGCAGGCCACAACCGTGATCCGCTCGTTGACATCGATCGAGATCCAGCGAGGTCTGGACGACTTCAGTCTCGACATCGGCGTGACCTATCTCGATAACGAGCCGCTGGTGCGAGTTCGCAGATTGCAGCTCTATATGGAGCGGTACGTGCTCCTTACAAAACAGGGTGAACATCTGCAGGATCGCAAGACCATCTCCTGGTCAGAGGCTGCGACCTATCCCCTGTGCCTTCTGACCTCCGACATGCAGAACCGCCGCATCCTCGATATGCACTTTCGCGAGGCCGGAGCGGAGGTCCACGCGATGATCGAGAGCAACTCGTTAATCACGCTCTGGTCGCATCTCCACTTCGGGCATTGGTCGACCATCGTGCCGCACTCGTTTCTCCCACTCGTCGGAGAGATGGAAGGTGTGCGAGCGCTGGCTCTTGTGGAACCGGATACGACTCATGCAGTCGGCCTGGTCGCATCCGACCGCGATCCTCTGCCGCCTGCAGCGCGTGCTTTTTTGGATCTGGCAAAGGAGATGAATTCGAAACACGAGATTGCCCACACGCTCGAATAGAGAATTTTCCAGGGTGGTGAGTCATTAATTTGCGAAAGACGGATGGTCTGTTCAGCACAGCGCGAAGCGCGTTCCCTGATGCTTCAGCATCAGGGAGACGGAGGGAGCCGTAGCCTTTAGGCTACGGAAATCAAGGCCTAGCAAAGATGTGGCCTTTAGGCCCGGGCCTTCTTTCGGCTGCGGAGAAAAGGCCCGGGGCTAAAGCCCGATTCTTGCCTGGCCCTTATTCCGTAGCCTAAAGGCTACGGCTCCCTCCGTCCCGTGACGCTAAAGCATTACGGTTTGCGCTTCGCGCTATGGAGTAACGCTGGTTCTTCAACGAATTAACGACTCACCACACTAGGGCTTGTCATCAAACTGCTTTTGGAGCGAAATCGAACATGCCTGCAATCATGATCGAATTTATCGATTGACCCATCGAAGTAGTTTGTTTGACCGTCGTTCTTTCAGTTTGAGAGCTTTGCTTCTGTAAGTGGAGGAAGCAATGGCAAAGATACTTTGTGTTTTGTACGACGACCCAATCACCGGCTACCCGAAATCCTACGCACGCGCTGATGTTCCCAAGATCGATCACTACCCCGGCGGACAAACAGCACCTACCCCCAAACAAATCGACTTCACTCCAGGCGAGCTGCTGGGTAGCGTCTCCGGAGAACTTGGCCTGCGCAAGTATCTCGAAGGCCTGGGCCACACGCTTGTCGTAACGTCGGACAAGGAAGGCGAAGACTCTGTCTTCGAGCGCGAACTTCCCGATGCCGAAATCGTCATCTCCCAGCCCTTCTGGCCTGCCTATCTCACACCGGAGCGGATCGCCAAGGCCAAGCAACTCAAGCTGGCAGTCACCGCCGGCATTGGTTCGGATCACGTCGATCTCGAAGCGGCGATCAAGAACGGCATCACCGTAGCAGAGGTCACGTACTCGAACAGCATCAGCGTGTCAGAGCACGTCGTCATGATGATCCTCTCGCTCGTGCGCAACTACATCCCGTCCTACCAGTGGGTGATCAAGGGCGGATGGAACATCGCCGATTGCGTGGAGCGCTCGTACGATCTCGAAGCCATGCACGTGGGTACCGTTGCCGCGGGACGCATCGGACTCGCCGTCCTTCGGCGTCTGAAGCCCTTCGATGTGAAGCTGCACTACTTCGACCAGCATCGGCTTCCCGAGAGCGTTGAAAACGAACTCGGCCTCACCTACCATCCCAGCGTTGAAGACATGGTCAAGGTCTGCGACGTGGTCACCATCAACGCTCCGCTGCATCCAGGCACGCTCGATCTCTTCAACGACGAATTGATCTCCAAGATGAAGCGTGGCGCTTATCTGGTGAACACGGCACGCGGCAAGATCTGCAACCGGGATGCGGTCGTTCGCGCGCTCGAGAGCGGACAGCTGGCCGGATACGCCGGCGATGTCTGGTTCCCGCAGCCTGCCCCGAAGGACCACCCGTGGAGGACGATGCCGCATCACGGGATGACGCCTCATATCTCGGGCACCTCGCTCTCCGCACAGGCACGCTATGCGGCAGGCACACGCGAGATCCTGGAGTGCTGGTTCGAAGAGCGCCCCATCCGTGAGGAATATCTCATCGTCGACGGCGGAAAGCTCGCCGGAACCGGCGCGCACTCTTACACTGTCAGCAAGTAGCCCTGCCGGCAATCACGAATGGGTGGAGCGTAGGCTCCGCCCATTTCAGTTAAAGCATCTTCAGAGCTAGTGTGGTGTAGAGATGACAATGTATGGGTGGGATAGAAAGAGCCACATCACGCTGGAGAGGAAGATGCATTAGTGTCCTGAGTCAGAAGTTTGTTGAAGTCATTGCGCGGATAGGAATCAGTAATTCTCTTTTTTTCGTCGTCATCCTGAGCGGTACGCGAAGGATGACGGCGAAAAACAAACAGCATTCTTTCCATCGCTGGCTTCATTTGCAAACGAACTTCTGACTCAGGACACTAGCCCCATCGAAACGAGGAAGAACCATCATGGCAACAAGAGAAGAACTCACACTCAAGATTCAGGACGAGAAGCGCAGCCGTAATCTGACCTGGAAGCAGATCGCCGAGGGCATCGGTCCGGGCTCTCCGATTCTCTACACCGCAGCCCTACTCGGGCAGATGACACTCACTAAAACTGAAGCGGAGAATGCAGCCAGGCTTCTCGGGCTGACCGAAATAGAGGCCACCATGCTGACAGAACCTCCGTTACGCGGCTCCCTGCCGACCTTACCTCCCACCGATCCTCTCATCTACCGCTTCCATGAGCTGGTGCAGACCTATGGCACGACTTGGAAGGCTCTGATCGAAGAAGAGTTTGGTGACGGCATCATGAGCGCCATCGACTTCGACATGCAGATCGAACGCGAGCCCAACCCCAAAGGCGACAGGGTCAAGATCAACATGTCCGGAAAGTTTCTTTCCTACAAGCGCTATTAGCGCCAGGATGGGCTTGATTTAAATATAGGACCAATTTAGTCTTCATTTGAAGGTGAGTTATCCGGGAGTCTTTTGGCGAAGCGCCCGGATAGTTCTTGAGATCGGCGATGATGGCTCACGAGCAGGCCCTAGAGGTATGGCTCTACAAGCCTCCATCCATATGGAGACAGTAGTATGAGCGTACGACGCCTCTTGTTCTGGGCACATTTGATCGTTGGAATTACGGTGGGTTTAGGGGTCGCCTATATGGCGGCTACCGGAACCATTCTGGCCTTTCAAACCCAGATCGTTCACTTTGCCGAGCGAGGCATCAAGCCCAGCGTTCCGTCGCCAGGCGAAGTCTGCGCGGTTCCATCGGCCATTCTGATATCGGCTCAGGCGCAAAGCGGTCAGGCTGCTACGGCGGTCCAACTCTTCTCTGACCCTGGCGTGCCGGCGCAAGTGACCTTGCAGGGCGACGCGACTCTGCTCGTCGATGGCTGCACCGGCAAGGTGCTTGGGCCGGGTGCCAGCAGGCTTCGGATATTTTTCAACTCCGTGCGTGATCTGCACCGCTGGGTCGCACTGAGCCGCGGTCAACATGAGGGACTGCGGTACGTGAAGGATGCGGCCAACCTGGGCTTCTTCTTCCTCCTGCTTAGTGGATTGATCCTCTGGTTTCCGCGCCGCTGGCGAGCGGCCAATCTGAAGTCTGCGTTTACGTTCCGGAGGAACCTGGCGGGCAGGGCTCGCGAGTGGAATCTGCATAACATCGCCGGATTCTGGTTGGCGGTACCGCTGCTCATCATCTCTGCAACGGGTTCGATCATGGCTTATGGCTGGGCCAATGGGCTGCTCTATCAAGCGGCAGGAACGCCTCTCCCAACGGCTCCAGCGGAGCGGCCGATGCAGCATGGCTCCCTCTCCGATCTCACTCTTCTCGATCCTCTGATAGCGCGTGCGAAGTTGCAGGATGCTCGCTGGTACAGCCTGTCGCTTCGGATGCCGGGAGAGAAGGACAAGAACGTTACCTTCTCCATCGACGATGGCAAGGGTGGTCGCCCTCAGGAAAGGGCGCAGCTCGTTCTGTCCTTGAAAAACGCGAAGGTCGTGCGTTGGGAGCCGTTCGGCAGCCAGCCGCGCGGCCGCCAGTGGCGACTCTATGCGCGCTACCTGCATACCGGCGAGTTCTTTGGGGCAACCGGTCAGTTGATCGCGTTGATCGCAGCACTGGCTGCGCTTCTCCTGGTATGGACCGGATTCTCGCTGGCGCTTCGCAGGCTGGCAGCGTGGAGAAAGCGCACAGTCAAGGTCGAGCAGAAGGTAGCTCTGGAGATGGTCTAGATCAGACCGTCCCTATCGCGTGCACGGCAGTAAATCAAAAGCCTCATTCTCTCCAACAACAAGCAGGTCTCCGTTGCAACAGAAAGGTACGCTCATGTCTTCGCTCGTAAAGATTGCTCGTGTGATCTTGTGCATCACTGGATTTGTCCTGGTCTCGTCGTTCTCATGGATCCATGCCCAGAAACCGGAGGGAGTCGCGGCGACGGAGATTCACGGTGTTCTACAGGACAGTTCCGGGGCGGCTATCGCCGGAGGAAACATCGTCCTCCTGGATGCGTCCGGTAAAAGCCTGGAAACGACGAGTCAGAATGATGGAAGTTTTGTCTTTCACGCACTGACCGCTGGAACGCCTTATCGCCTCACCGTGACCGCACTCGGAATGAGCCGCCTGACCCGCGAAGGCGTGATGGCGGACGGTACATTGCTCAACCTGTCACTCGGGATAGATCCACTGCAGCAGACGATTACAGTCTTCGACACCTCTTCAGAGTTGGTGACGGCCCCGGAGTTGACGCGAACGCTCGACCCCACCGAACTCACACAACTGCCAAGTACCAATCGAAATCTCGCGCAGTTTGCGATGGTCGATCCGAGGGCCAGAAATACTGTGGGCTCGGGATCGGATGGCCGTAGTTCCACCAGGCTGACGATCAACAATCAGTCCTTCCGGTTCACGCAGTACGAGCTCGATGGCAGCACAGACTCCGACTTCATTCTGTCCAACGGACCACAGCAGAATGTGTCGATCTCTGCCATCGGCGAGTTCAAGCTTCTTACCAATGAGTATCTGGCACAGTACGGCAGATCGAGTGGAGGCGTCATTCTTCTTTCGACAAGATCGGGCACCGACCAGTTTCATGGAGAGGCCTTTGGATATGTAAGACCCTCTGGAATTCAGGCAGCGCCACCCGTCTCGACGTTTCATGTGCCCAACTCAAAGCAGCAGTGGGGCAGCACGATTGGCGGTCCGGTGCAGCGGGGCAGGACCTACTTTCTCGCCTCCTACGAGCAGCAGCATCAGGAGCGCGGTGCGTTCATCCAATCCCCTGTGCCGGGGTTCTTCGATGGAATCCAGAACTCCTACATGGGCCTGGTCCGGTTGGACCGCAAGTGGAGCGATCGCGAGTTTACGACAGTTCGATTGAACGGCGACTTTCTTAAGAGCAATAACCTGAACGATATTGTCGGAGGATTTGTTCAGGCAAACGCTGCGCGAACCGACATCCAGCAGAGTGCGGCAGGACAGATTACCCAGCGCTCCCTGTTCGGAAGCTGGTTGAACGATTTCAGAATCTCCTATTCGAACTCGCTGCCTCTCTGGTACACGCCCGTGGCTGCGAGCATTCAGATCGTAAGGCCCAGCTACTCGACTACAGGCGGTTCGGCCGTCGAGCATCTGAGGGCGCAGGCATGGCAGGCGGCAGAGA
This sequence comes from Granulicella mallensis, assembly GCF_014203225.1. Classification (GTDB taxonomy): domain Bacteria; phylum Acidobacteriota; class Terriglobia; order Terriglobales; family Acidobacteriaceae; genus Granulicella; species Granulicella mallensis_A. The sequence continues at coordinate 38,133 of NZ_JACHIO010000020.1, forward strand.
CGATCTCAAAGACCTTTGGGACGCATGCGATCACGGCAGGCGGAGACTACATCCATCAGTACACGGACTACAACTTCATCAGCACGCCGCTCGGAACGTATACCTTTGCGGCAAGGGCGCCGACTCCAAACCAGCAGCCTCTGAAGTACACGCAAACCGTAGGAGCTCAGGTGCTGCAGTATGGACAGGAGATCGTCTCCGCATTTGCCGAGGATGAATGGAAGGCAACGCAAAGGCTCAAGGCGAATCTGGGAGTCCGCTACGACTATCAATCCAACAGCTCCGGAGTGGCCAATGTACAGCCACGATTAGGTCTCGCCTGGGATGCCTTCGGGAATGGCAACACCCTCGTTCGCGCCGGTGCAGGACTTTTCTACGATCAGATCTACGGACAGTTGCAGCGTAACGTATTGAACCTCGGCCCGAACTCTTCTGCGGCGAGCTACACCATTTCGAATCCGTCTTACCCAACTCCACCCACCGTAGGAGGAGCGGCGGATCGTCGCGACATCATGTTGCTTAATCCTGGTTTGAAGAATCCTTACACGATGGAGGTCTCAGCAGGCATCGAACAACGGCTGCCCAAAGGTTGGGTGCTTCAGGTCGATGCCGTATTTATGGGTTCAAGGCATCAACTCATGCTCGACAATCTGAACGCGCCGGCACCCTTTATTCGCACTGCCGCAGGGCAGACGCGAACAACGGCAGCAGCTAATGCTACGAGGCCCTATCTCTTCTATCCCAGAAGCGACGGCACACAGATCGCCGTGGCCAACGTCGAGCAGGTAGACAATGTGGGAAATGCGCGGAACACTTCGGGAGAGGTGCAGCTATCGCGGCACTTTGGAAGCCTGTTTCAGTTCCAGGCCGCGTACCTGTTGAGCTCCAACATTACGAATGTGTTCTTCACCGGTGGCAACTCGACCGGCACGCCCAGCGTATGGAACGTGAAGACGGGCGAAAGCGGTCCGTCCGATTACTTCCAGCGGCATCGCTTTGTCGCTACGGGAATCCTGAATCTTCCCGCAGCAGTTCGCCTCACAGGAGTAACCGTCGCAGCCTCTGGTCTACCGGTCAATCCACTCTCGGGCGTGGACAACGACGGGGATGGAATTCTTGCCGACAGAGCCTTTGGAGTCTCACGAAACTCCTTCAGAGGCCCCGTACAGGCACAAACGGACCTGGCCCTGACGCGAACGTTTCACCTATGGCAGAAGCTGAATCTCGAAAGCCGGGCCGAGGTCTCCAATGTCCTCAACCATGGTAACTACGTAAAGTTGACGACCACCTACGGCAACGGGATCAAGCCTGCAAACACCTTCATGATTCCGACGGCAGGCATCTCCAACAGCGATCCTGCCAGACAGTTTCAGTTCGGCGCCAGGTTGTTGTTCTAAATGTTTTTGGGAAGTGAAGGAAGACCCCCTCCGGTTGTCTTTTTGGCGAAGCACCGGAGGAGGTCCGAGATCGACAACCCAAAAGGCTGACGACTGTTCCAATAGACGAACGGGGCTGGCGCAAAGACGCCTCGGAGGCCCGTTACAGGGAACTCGCACGATTGCCTTCTATAAGATGGAAGGCAATCGATATGAAGATTCTGAAGACACGGCAAAGTCCACGAAAGCGTTCCATAGCCTACCGAGTTCTCTCCCCTGTTCTTCTTTTTCTGATTCCTTCCTGCGGGTTTATATCGCCAGGCGCCGCACAATCGACGCCTCACACGGAATACCACAACCCGATCCTTTGGGGCGACTACTCCGATCCTGATGTCATCCGTGTAGGCAACGAATACCTGCTCGTCGCCTCGACCTTCTCCTTCATGCCGGGCATCCCTGTTCTGAAGTCAACAGACCTGCTGCACTGGACGATCATAGGCCACGTATTTCCGCGCCTCGACATCGATCCCCGCTACAGCATGATCGGCGGTAATCGCTATGGAAGAGGGGCCTGGGCGCCTGCCATTCGCGTTCATGCTGGCCGCTACTATGTCTACTTCCCCACGCCGGACGAAGGAATCTTCATGAGTTCGGCGAGCTCTCCGGCAGGCCCGTGGACGCCTCCCGTAGCTGTGCTCGCAGGTCCAGGCTATGAAGACCCCTGCCCCTTCTGGGATGACGACGGTCAGGCCTACCTGATCCATTCACGCGTCGGTGCCGGTCCGCTGATCCTGCATCACATGAGCCCGGATGGACGCACCGTGCTCGACGCCGGCACAGTGATCGAACGGGATGCGAAAAACCTGCCGACGCTTGAAGGGCCAAAGCTCTACAAGAGGGATGGTTATTACTACATCTTCGCTCCTTATGGCGGAGTCAGCACAGGAGCACAGGCCGTTCTCCGATCACGCAGCATCGAGGGCCCCTATGAAGTTCGCACGGTGCTTGCGCAGGGTTCAACGTCCGTCAATGGCCCCCATCAGGGTGGCTATATTGAAACGCCCGGCGGCAAAGGTTGGTTCCTGCACTTTCACTCCGCCGGTGCCTATGGGCGGATCGACTATCTCGAACCGGTTCGATGGGACGACGGATGGCCCGTCATCGGCAAAGCCGGTAGCGATGAGGTGACGGGCGAGCCTGTAAGTTCCGCTCCCGTGCCTGTGTCCGCGAGTTCACCCTCCAACGCTCGGCCCGCGACGTCAGACGAGTTCTCTCGCTCCGAACTCGGACTGCAATGGGAGTGGAACCATAATCCCGAGCCTACGCATTGGTCGCTCGAGGAGCGTCGCGGGTTCCTTCGCCTCTATGCCATGCCTGCGCACAGTCTTCAGGAGGCGCGCAATACCCTCACCGAAATGGGACAGGACCCAGCCTATTCCTTCACGGTGGCGCTGCAACTGAAAGGCCTGGCAGATGGACAACAAGCCGGAGTAGCCATGTTCTCGGAACGGGCAGGCTCCCTCTTCATCACGCAAGACCATGGCAAACGGCAGCTTCACGCTCTACTGGATGGCAAGGCCTTCGACGGTCCAACCATCACGACCGACCTCGTACAACTTCGGGTGACGGTCTCCCACGAAACCGCCACCTATGCGTGGAGCACGAACGAAGGAAAGACCTTTCAGACACTGGGCACTCCCACCCCGATCTTCTTCACCTGGTGGAAGGCAGCTCGCCCCGCGATCTTCACCTTCAATGCCGATGAAGACGCTCAGGTTATGGGCTATGTCGATGTGGACTGGGCACACTATGCACCCCTGGCCATCGCGCCGAAGATGTAGCGCGGAAATTTCATACTGGTGTAGGGAGCATTAGTTCGTGGAAGAATGATGATCTGTTCAGCACAGCGCGAAGCGCGTTCCCTGATGCTTCAGCATCAGGGCGACGGAGGGAGTCGTAGCCTTTAGGCTACGGAAATAGAGGCTTAGCAAAGATGTGGCCTTTAGGCCCGGGCCTTCTTTCGGCTGCGGTAAAAGGGCCCGGGGCTAAAGCCCAATTCTCGCCTGCTCTTGATTCCGTAGCCTAAAGGCTACGGCTCCCTCCGTCCCGCGACGCTAAAGCGTCACGGTTTGCGCTTCGCGCTATGGAATACCCCTGGTTCTTCCATTAACGAATGACCCACCACTACTGCCGACCTTTGTAGCGAAGGTACTGGATGACCATGTCTCGTACACAGCGAACAGCCGGAGCTAACCGGCCAATATGCCTGGAGTGCAATAACCAGATATTTTGCCTTGGAGTGAAATCCTTTACATCGACCAGTTTCAACTGTTTGCGCAAGGGGGACGAATAAAACACCTGCGGCATCGCGAGACCAAGCCCAATACCCTCCGCCACAAGAGAGAACTGCAACTCATATCCTTCTGCTTCCACCGCAGAGACAAAAGGCAACCCACGCTGCAGAAAAGCCACTTCCAGTAGCTGGCGGCTTCCGCATCCGTGAGGGTTCAGCACCCAGGACTCCGCAGAGAGTTCTTCAAAGTCTATCGACTGCGGTAAGCGCTTCGTCTTCGCTGCAACGATAGAGAGCGGCTCTGTTCCAATGCACTCCGCCACCAGGGAGGACGGGGGGACAACTCCCTCGGGAATCAGGACGACAGCAGCATCCAACGTTCGATTGGCGAGACGCTCCAGGAGAACCGTACTCCACTGCACAAAGGCCTGAATCTGCAACTTCGGGAATTCCGTGCGGAGACATCGGATCGGCGAACCGATGGCTAGATCTCCAAGCCCGCGCGGCATTCCAAAACGAAAATTGCCGGAGGGCTCTCCCCCGTTCATGATGCCTGTCTTCAGATCGTTCACAGAGCTCAATACGGGCTTCGCAAACTCGTAGGTCTCCTGCCCCGCGCGAGTGGGACGCATGGGCCGTGTCTGCCGATCGAGTAGCGGCATCCCCAAGGCGTCTTCCAGGTTCTGAATCCGGCGGGTCACAGCCGACTGCGTGAGATGAAGGCCGGCAGCAGCGGCCACAACCGAGCCATGGTCTACGACAGAGACGAAAGCCTCAAGATCAATCAGGTTCATTCGCTTCGACTCCTCTCCTCTTTATGATGCTCATTCTTCTTTGAATGATTCCTTATATGCCATCTTCAGCCCCACAGAATGCTCAATTTTCATAATGAGTATCAAGAAGTTTCATGATTCTTAGTATGCACGATAGGAATCTATCACTGCATAACCCTTTCTGCGGGATTGCGGCTTGCGGAAGAGGTGAACCAGAGAAACAGCACCCAAGGAGAAGCGAAGCGGAGGCCAACATAGGCCACCCGGAGCGAAAACAAGATTATGTGGATAGTCAGATTAGCCCTCAATCGGCCCTATACCTTTATTATCCTGGCGCTCCTCATTTTGTTGCTTAGCCCAGCGATCATTCTTCAAACTCCCACAGACATCTTCCCCAACATCAATATCCCGGTGATCTCTGTCGCCTGGACCTACACGGGACTTAATCCTGAAGACCTTGAGACTCGCCTCACCACTCCTTACGAGAAGGTGCTGACCACGCTGGTCGACAACATTCAGCACATTGAGTCCACGACGTACAACGGTGTCTCGGTAGTAAAGATCTATCTTCAGCCCGGAACGAGCCTCGACACAGCGAACGCCCAGGTGGTGGCAGCAGGTGGGTTTGTAGAGCGCTTTCTTCCTCCAAACGTCCAGCCGCCGGAGATCATCAACTTCAGCGCTTCGAGCGTTCCCATCCTGCAGCTCGGAATCTCCGGAAAAGGGATGTCCGAATCCCAGTTGAACGACCTCACCCTCAACTTCCTGAGAACCCAGCTCATCACGGTTCCAGGAGCCGTGATCCCCCTGCCCTATGGCGGCAAGCAACGGCAGGTGATGATCAACATGGATCAGAATCTGATGCAGTCCAAGGGAGTCACGCCTGACGACGTACTGAACTCCGTCAACGCACAGAACCTGATTCTTCCTTCTGGTACCGCAAAGGTGGCTGAAAGCGAACTGGATGTGCGCCTGAATGTAGCGCCTCGCACGATCGCCGAGTTGAACAACATCCCGATCAAACAGGTCGGGCACACGACGATCTATCTGAGAGAAGTTGCCCGCGTAAGCGACGGCTTCGCCGTCCAGACCAACGTAGTCCGCCAGGATGGGCATCGTGGCGTGCTTCTCTCCATCCTGAAGGCAGGCAATGCTTCGACGCTGGATGTCGTCTCGGGCATTCGCGGAATCTTGCCCCATGCCGCTGCAACGCTGCCCCCCGAACTGAAGATCAACCCGCTCTCCGACCAGTCGGTCTTCGTGCGCGGCGCAATCAGCGGCGTGATTCGAGAAGCCGTGATCGCCGGTGCTCTGACCGGGTTGATGATCCTGCTGTTCATCGGGAGCTGGCGCAGCACCATCATCATCGCCGTCTCGATACCCCTCTCGATTCTCACCTCGATCATCGTCTTGAGCTTTCTGCACGAGACGATCAACATCATGACACTCGGCGGCCTGGCTCTCGCCGTCGGCATCCTGGTCGACGATGCCACCGTTGAGATCGAGAACGTCAATCGCATTCTCGAAGAGGGGCATGAGACCGACATCAAGCAAGCCATCCTGGATGGTGCGCAGCAGATTGCGGTTCCAGCCCTGGTCTCGACGCTCTGCATCTGCATCGTCTTCATGCCGCTCTTTCTGCTCGGCGGAGTAGCTCGCTATCTCTTCGTTCCTCTCGCGGAAGCTGTCGTCTTCGCGATGCTCGCGTCTTACATTCTTTCCAGAACGCTTGTGCCTACGCTGGCGATGTACATGCTCAAGCTCAATGAGGGCCGCGAAGACTCACGCAACCCTTTCGTGCACTTTCAAAGAGGCTTTGAGAGAGGCTTCGAGCGCGTACGTGCCGCCTATCACGATCTGCTGACGCGCCTTGTCACCCATCGGAAGCTCTTTATTCCCGCCTTCCTCCTGGTTTGTCTCTGCGTCTTTCTCCTGGTGCCATGGCTCGGGCAGGACTTCTTCCCGCAGAGTGACAGCGGTCAATTCATCCTGCACGTTCGCTCGAAGACCGGCATGAGGATCGAAGAGACAGCACAGCTCTCAGATCGCATCGAAGGTGTGATTCGCAAGGAAGTCCCCGCGAATGAGATGGACAACATCCTCGATAACATAGGCCTCCCTTACAGCCCGTTGAATACGATGCACTCGACATCAGGGGTGCTCGGCGCGAATGACGTCGACATTCTCGTGTCACTGAACGAACACCATCGTCCAACAGCCGATTATGTTCGCGACCTGCGGAAGACTCTTCCGCAAGAGTTTCCCGGCGTCACCTTCTACTTCCTGCCGGCGGACATCGTGACCCAGATCCTCAACTTCGGTCTTCCCTCTCCAATTGATGTGCAGATCGAAGGAAGCAACGTACAGGCGAACCATGTCATCGCCGAAAAGCTGATGGCCCAGTTACACCAGGTGTCCGGCCTTGCGGACCTTCACATCCAGCAGCCTCTCGACTATCCCACGCTCAATGTCGACGTGGACCGAACGAAGGCCTCACAGGCAGGACTCACGGAGCAGAATATTGCTTCGAGTGTACTGAACACCCTGAGCGGCAGCTTCCAGGTCACACCGATGTTCTTCGTCAATTGGAACAACGGGGTGAACTACAACATGGTCGCTCAAACTCCGCAGTACCGCATTCAATCGGTGAAGGATATTCAGAATATTCCGATCGCGGACGGCAATAAAAATAATCCGGAGATACTCGGGGACGTTGCATCCATGCAGCGCTCCCATGAGATGGCGGTCATCTCTCACTACAATATCCGGCGCGTGATCGATGTCTATGGAGCCGTGCAGGATCGCGATCTCGGCTCTGTCAGCCGCGATGTGCAACGAATCGTCGATGCAAATCGGGCTTCCCTACCGCGTGGAACCTTCATCACCATACGCGGCCAGATCACTACGATGCGTGCCTCCTATAACGGCTTGCTGCTGGGTCTCGGGTTTGCGATCGTGCTGGTGTACATGCTGATCGTCGTGAACTTCCAGTCATGGCTTGACCCCTTCATCATCATCACGGCACTTCCCGCCGCCATGGCAGGCATCGTTCTCATGCTCTTCTTCACCCACACGACGTTGAGTGTTCCAGCCCTGATGGGAGCGCTGATGTGCGTCGGCGTTGCGACGGCCAACAGCATCCTGGTCGTCTCCTTCGCGAAGGAACGGCTACAGCTTCACGGAGACGCTCTGAGAGCTGCTATAGAGGCCGGCAACACCCGCTTTCGTCCCGTCATCATGACGGCTCTCGCCATGATGATCGGCATGGTGCCAATGGCTCTTGGCCTCGGCGACGGTGGCGAGCAGAATGCGCCGCTCGGACGCGCCGTGATCGGCGGCCTGCTCTGCGCCACCATCGCCACCCTGGTCTTTGTTCCGTCCGTGTTTACGTTGTTCCACCACAACACTCAAATCAAAACCTCAGAACTCTCTGAGGACATCCAGGATCACGCAACAGCCTAAAGCGGAGTTACGTCATGACACAAAATGAATCAAACATTGCCGCAGCAAACGCTCCAGTGCCTTCTCAGAATCGGCCTCGCAGCAAGCGACCGGTCATCATCGGAGTCATCCTTGTCCTTGGCATTGGGTTAGCCGTCTTCAAGGGCATCCATTCACGCGTGGAAGCGGAGGAGCAGTTGCATTCCGTGGCGCGAGCTTCCTCCATACCGTTTGTCGATGTGGTCTATCCCAAGGGAAACTCCGAGGCGGAAGAGGTTGAGCTGCCTGGAAACACGCAGGCCTTTACCGACACTCCTATCTATGCCCGCACCAGTGGCTACGTGCAGCATTGGTATGTAGATATCGGTGCTCATGTGAAGCAGGGACAGCTTCTTGCCGTGATCGAGACCCCCGAACTCGACCAGCAACTCGCACAAGCGAAAGCAGAGCTCAAGAATGCTCAAGCCAATCTGCAGATCTCGCAGATTACGGCAACGCGCTGGCAGAAGCTGATCAAAACGAACTCCGTCTCACAACAGGAGACGGATCAAGCGATCAGCGATCTCGGCTCGAAACAGGCCCTGGTGGATTCGAATAAAGCCAACGTCGATCGCCTGGAACAGCTTCAAGCCTTCGAGCGGATTACCGCGCCATTCGACGGAGTGATTACGGCTCGCAACACGGATATCGGTGCCCTGATTCAGGCCGGTGACAACACTGGCCCCAAAGAGCTCTTCCACCTCGCCGCCGTTCAAAAGTTGCGCGTGTATATTCCCGTTCCTGAGGTCTATGCCTCCTCCATCAAGACGGGGGAAGAGGTTCCAGTAACGCTGGATGCTTTTCCAGGAGAGAAGTTCACAGGAACACTGGTACGAAATGCCGATGCGATTGACTCGAACTCCCGCACGTTGAACGTAGAGGTCGACGTCGCGAACCCCTCGGGACGATTGATGCCCGGAGCCTACGCCTTTGTGCATCTCAAAGTCCCGGCCAGCACCGGCGCCGTCTCCGTTCCAAGCAACGTGCTGCTCTTCCGCTCTGAGGGCCTGAGGGCCGGCATCGTGCGCAACGGTCACATACAGCTAACGCCCATCACGATTGGGCAGGACTACGGGGCTTCCGTAGAGGTGCTCAGCGGACTTTCTGCGCAGGACGCAGTCATCGTAAATCCTTCGGACTCCCTTGCGAATGGAGCCGCCGTTCAGATCGCCCAGAAGCCGACAGACGGAGCACGACAATGAATAAGTATCTTCTACCTCTAAGCGCAGCCGTATTGCTGTTATCCGGATGTATGGTTGGCCCCAAGTACACCAGGCCAACAGCTCCCCTGGCACCCGACTTCAAGGAATTGACCAACTGGAAAGAATCGGATGGCTGGAAGGTCGCCCAACCGGATAGCACGCTGATTCGAGGAAAGTGGTGGGAGCTCTACGGAGATCCGAAACTGAACGAGTTGGAAGAGCAGGTAGAACCTTCCAACCAGTCGTTGAAGATTGCCGAAGCGAACTTCCGCGAGGCCCGCGCAGCGATCCGCTTCAACCGTGCCGCTGAAGCTCCAACGATTGGAACTTCGCCCAGCATCTCAGCGGTTCGCGACTCAGCCAACCAGCCCTATTTCTCGCCCAGCCTGGCAAACAACGGCACAGGAAGTTTCACACTCCCCTTCGATCTCAACTACGAAGTCGACCTCTGGGGACGGGTGCGCCGCACCGTCACCGCGTCGAGAGAACAGGCCCAGGCAAGCGCCGCCGATCTTGAGACAGCGCGGTTGAGTCTCCATGCCGAAGTTGCCATCGACTACTTCGAAGTGCGGAGTGCGGATGCGCAGAAGAAGCTTCTCGACGATACCGTCGCCGCCTATCGTCAGGCGCTCGAATTGACGGTGAATCGCTTCGAGGGCGGCGCGGCGCCTGAGTCCGACGTCGCACAGGCAAAGACCCAACTCGATGCCGCTCGCGTTCAGGCTTCAGAGATTACAGTTCAACGAGCACAGTACGAGCATGCTCTGGCCATTCTCATTGGGAAGCCTCCCGCTGCCTTCAACCTGCAGCCGATCCCGCTCAATCTGCAGCCTCCCGCGATGCCGTCTATTCCTGTCGTTCTCCCTGCGCAACTGCTCGAACGACGCCCCGACATCGCCTCTGCCGAACGGCACATGGCAGCGGCAAACGAGCAGATTGGAATCGCGCAAGCTGCCTACTATCCAACTCTCAATCTGTCGGCAGCTGCCGGCTTTGAAGGCTCCTCCCTGTTGAACTGGTTCAACTGGCCCAGCCGCTTTTGGGCCGTCGGGCCAGGACTATCGGAGACTCTCTTCGATGCAGGCAGACGCCGGGCGACGACGGACACAGCCAAAGCAGGTTATGACAGCGCAGTTGCCAACTATCGACAGACCGTGCTGACATCCTTTCAGCAGGTAGAGGACAACATCGTCGTCCTGCACGTGCTCCAGACAGAATCGGCACAGCAGCATGAAGCTACAGGATCTGCCGAAAAAGCTCTTCAGCTATTTCAAAACCGTTATGAGGGTGGTGTCGATACCTATCTGCAAGTTGTCACTTCGCAAACAACAGCCTTGGCGAACGAACGGAATGACATCGATATTATGCGGCGACAGTTTGAAGCCAATGTCCTTCTGATCAAGGCGTTAGGTGGAGGTTGGGATGTTACGACCTTGCCTAAACTGTAAATCACCAGCAGAGCTACATCACGATGCAATAGACCGGAGAAGAGTTGTCCCGACAAAGAGTTGGCAGTAAAAATGTACGTCGATTAGTCGAGCAGAATATCGATAGATGTACCGCAGGTTAATCGATTCGAAGGCTGTAACTTTCTCTGACGTCGTAGCTCTAACGGTTGCACGATCCAATAAGCATGGCCAAAGTCTCTCTTGAGAGTAGATCCATTTCTTCGCGGCATTGTGCAATCTGTTCCAAGGAGCTGGGAATGTTCAAAGTAACTTGTGGTCTGTCTCTGGTCGCGGCGGTAATCAGTCTCGTATCGCCAACCCCTACCGTCGCTCAATCAGGTGCGCATGGCGGAGCAGTATTCGTCATGACAAACAATGCCGATAAAAATGAGATCATCTCTTACGAACGCGCTACGAACGGCCTCCTGAGCGGAGGGGTGCACTACGATACAGAAGGTCGTGGAAGCAGTGGCACCACTGATCCGCTGGAGGCTCAGGGATCTCTGACGCTCAGCCAGGATCAGTCGCTCCTCTTTGCGGCCAACGCCGGCAGCGGAAATATCTCGGTCTTCAGTGTTCATCATTCTGATCTGATCCTTCTGAACAAGGTTCCTTCGGGCGGAAGCCAACCGGTAGCTGTAGCGGAGAACCAGAACCTCGTCTACGTCCTCAATTCGGGCGGTGCAGGCAGTGTTGTGGGCTTCACGCTGGACTTCGGCGGCCAGCTGAAACAGATTAAAAATTCGACTATGTTCCTGACGGCTACCGTCACCGGCGGAGCATCGCTGAAATTCAGCCCCGATGGAAAGTTTCTTGTTGTCACAGAGAGACTGGCCAACAATATTGATGTCTTCCACGTTCTACCTAACGGCACCTTAAGCCCGATCATCGTCAATCCCAGCCCTGCTCCCGGAGCTTTTTCAGTCACCTTTGCTCCTGAAGGAAATGCGATTGTGTCGGAAACCGGTGCAGCTGGAGCGACCAATGGTTCGGCGATCTCTTCTTACAAGATCACCACAAACGGCAAACTATCTCCCATCAGCCAGAGCGTCCCGACCTTTGGAGGTGCGAACTGCTGGAATGTAGTTACGCCGGACGGCAAATTTGTTTACGTCTCAAACGCGGGTAGCGCCACCATCTCCGGATTTGCCATCGGCAGCAACGGAGCTCTGACGCCTATTGGTGGAACGGTGGTCGGAAACAATCCTGAAGGCGCCACCAATCTGGACATCGCAGTGAGCGCTGATGGCAAGTACATTTACACGCTGAACTCCGCCACAGGCAATATCGGCGTCTTCGGCATCCGGACGGATGGCGCTCTCACAAACCTCGGCACAGCGGGCGACTTCGCAAAATCCGCAGGCTTCAATGGCATAGCAGCACTGTAAACATCCCATCTGTGGCTGCGAATATCCAATTCGCAGCCACAGATATTCATGTACTTACTTTGTCGTTCTTCCACGTCTGCCAAGCAGACGGGCAATCACCACGAGTGGACACGCCAGCGCCACCCAGGAGATTGCGTCCCAAACACCACCTCCAAGAAGCGCAGAGAGCAGCCCATAGGCTGTGATGGCGGCGAGGATAGCTGCCGGCCCATAAACTTTGCGGAAGGGGAAGGGTTGGGTCATTGCGCCATCACTCCTTCAGGAACGCTCTCCAGCTTTACAAGACGATCCAGTTCTTTCTCGACTGAGGCCCTACGCCGGGAGAGCCAAAGATACACGCCACTCACCAGCACCGCAATCAAAGCCACATCGAACAGCGCCCAGATGATCTTGAGTGGAAGCCCGCCATAATCGCCGAAGTGCAGTGGACGTGAAAGCTCCAGGGCACGCAAATACCAGGGCAGTCCACCGGAGACAGTCATCGCACCAGTCGACACATCGACAAGCACCGGAGTAAAGAGACGTGACGTGACAGGGGTCTTTCCCCTGGTCCAGACGATGTAGTGGCGAGGGCTGCCAAAGACTTCATTCGGAAAGAGCACAGAGCTAACCTTCATCTGCGGCAAAGCCGCGGAGACTTTGCTGACAGCACTGTCGACCGAACCGAAATGGGACGGCACAGGATTGCCTCGATAAGGTTCAAGAATTTTAGGTAGAGTCTGCGCACGCCACAATCCAAAGAGAGGCGTCGATAGCGCATTCATCACGCCAGTCGCACCGACAACCATCGCCCAGGTCAGGGTGACGATTCCAAGCAAATTATGCAGGTCGAACCACCGTATTCTATTTACTGCTCCGCGCCGGTAGGTTCCAAAGCTTAGTCTTCGCATGAAAGGGCCATAGACTAAGGCCCCCGAGACCAAAGAGATGACAAAGGATAAGGCCATGAGCCCCATGAATAACTCTCCGAGCAATCCCAGGAATAACTCTCGATGCAGATTTAAAAGAAATTCGAGAAGGCTAAATCCACCTTTCGGGATCTCAAGAAGACGTCCGGTGTGAACATCGAAAATAACCGAACGAATCTCTCCACTCTTAGGCTCTGCCGATGGGCTCATATTGACAAAGATCCTAGGCTCATCCTCATCCCAACTTAGTCCGAAGGGATGCAACGACGGGAACTTCGCCTGAGCTTCCACGACCATCCGATCAAGGCTCGCTGCCGTTGCTCCGGCCAATGCAGGCGCCGGAGCAACGTGCGGCTCTATGAGAGCAGTGACCTCATCCGAAAAGATTAAGGGAAGCCCGGTAACACAGGCCATAAGAAGGAAAGCCGTGCAGGCGAGGCTCGTCCACTTATGGATTCGATACCAGGCGCGAACAGTCCGTGCGCTCATTGAGCTTTGAGTATTTCCCATCGTAGTTCCCTCCGAACCAATTACCAGGTAAAGCGCAGGCTTCCGTTTACCGTGCGGCGATAGCCGTAGTAGCAGTTGTCAATGCCGCTGCAGGAGGGAACATATCGCTTGTCCGCGAGGTTGGCTCCATTTACGGCGACACGCCATCTCTCCAGGTCATAGTGCAAAGCTCCGTCGAACAGCGTGTAAGAAGGCACTGTGATGGAAGGGTGAAGGCTGTCTCCTAATCCGCCATACGTGCTGCTGGTCGTGCGAACGCCACCACCGAAGCCAAGTCCTCGCGCTGTTCTGGTATGAAGCACATAGTCTCCCCAGACAGACCCCATAGAACGAGGAGTCGCTACAGGGCTTGTCCCTAGCTGATCCGGAATCGTAGTGCTCGTGATCTTGACGGGATCGTAGGTGTAGGAGGCGGTCAGGTTTAATCCCTGAAGAGGATTCGCCTTGACTTCCAGTTCAATTCCACGGGAGCGTTCCGCCCCTGTCTGAATCGTGTTCAAAGGGTTTGCCGGATCGGGGGTCTGCACATTGGTTTCTGAGATGTTGAAGGCCGACAGGGTAACCAAATACCGTGCATTGCGAGGCTGATACTTGATGCCCGCTTCGTACTGACCGGCAGTTGTGGGCTTATAGGGTTGTCCATAAAAGTTGGTGCCGACGTTGGGCACAAAGGACTGAGAGTAACTAAAGTACGGTGCGAACCCTGAGCTGCTGACGCAGAGCAGACCGGCTCTTCCCGATAGGTGATGGTCGGGTTGAACGGTTGCAGGCTGGCTGCTGTCAAAGTCCGTGATGCTGTTGACCCAGTCATTGCGGCCGCTCAGCAGCAACACCCAGTGCGTATCGAACTTCAGTTGATCCTGAAGATAAACCCCCGTCTGGTGCACATTCTCTCGTTCCTTGCTGTAATCGCTGGGCAAGACAACGGGACCGTAGACAGGATGAAAGAGGTTCAAGGGGATAGAGGTATCGCTACCCGTATAGGTGATGGACGAGTTATACCGCAGGACATCCGCCCCAGCCAGGATCGTCTGCTGCAACCTGCCTCCGCCAAACTTCCCTTCTGCCTGGTTATCGACAGCAAAGGTGTTATTGCGTGGGTAGTACTCCCAGGGATAACGAAGAATGGTGGTCATCGCCGCGTCGATAAAGCCGCTGCCATTCGTGCTGCCATCTCCGTAGTAGGTGAATCGTGTATCGCTCTTCGTGAGTAGCTCCCGAAGATTTTGGTGGAAGCTCCAGTGGCTTCCAAAGAGCTGTGTAAACTCATAGCCCGCCGAAGCCTGGCGGCGTATCGTCTTGTCCCAGCCGGGCTGTCCGAGGTCGAGGCTGGTTGGAATCTGTCCATTTGGATTGGGAAAGAGAGTTCCATATCCCGGCATGAACTGAATCCAGCCGGTATGGTCGTACTGATAGTCCATCAGCAGCGTCAGGCTGGTTGCGCTGTTCGGCGACCAGCGCAGCGAAGGTGCAACCAGAAAGCGGTTATCGGGGATGTGATCGATCTGGGTTCCGCTATGGCGATAGAGCACAGGAGCACGGTAGGACCAGTGTCCGTCTCGATCGAGGGCATCTCCAAAATCTCCCGTAAGCTGGACGCGATCATAGCTGCCATAGTCCAACTCCGATCGCCGCAGCAAACTCGTGACCGGCTTCTTCGTCACCATGTTGATGAGACCGCCCGGAGTATTTTCTCCATAGAGAACAGAGCTCGGCCCCTTTAAAATTTCGACTCGTTCCAGCTCGAAGCTGTCGGTCTGAGCATAGGAATCCCAGAAGAGTCCGTTGTGAAAGAGTCCAAAGCTCGTCGCATCGAACCCACGCAGGCTGATGCTCCAATCACGCGACGGTTCATAGCCCTGCGTCTGCGCCGCGACGCCGGCTGTATAGAGCAGGAGGCTGCTCAACCCTGTGACGCCCTGGTCATCCATCTGTTCGCGGGTGATCGTCGATATGGACTGTGGTGTCTCCAGCAACGGCAGATCTGTCTTCGTTCCCGTGCTGGCATCGGAGGCGATATATCCGCTATCGGCCGTTACCGTCACCGTGCTCCCTGCCTGCCCCACCTTGAGTGTGAAGTTCAGCGCGGAGACATTGCCGTCAGACGGAATCACCAAGTCCTGCGAAACCGGCGTGAATCCCGGCGCGCTCACACGAAGGTGATATTGCCCAGGGTTCAGCTTCAACCGATACGATCCATCCGCACCGCTCTGAGTCTGCCGCTGGAGATCGTCACACTCGGCCTCCACCCTGGCCGACGTAATCATTGCGCCAGACGTATCCGTGATCGCTCCGGTAATGGATCTGGCTTCTGCCGTCCGGGAGACATTGCATAGACCATCGGCTTTTGTTTGAGCAAAGCCTCTTGCATCAAGAGCCAGGAACATCAGCAGCAATGGAACGCACAAGAAAGCGGACTTCCGCCACGATAGAAAAGCAGGACCTGCCATGAACACACCTTTCGTGTCTCCGCAGTCCGCCCTGTCCTTCCCGAAGGAAAGATGTTCGTCGGCCTGCGGGTTGTCGATCTCAAAGTCCTCGCAACGCTTCGCCAAAAGACTGCTGCGGGGACTTCCTCTTCTGCGCAAATCTCAACTTGCACTTCAAAAGCTTCAGACCGGCTAAGCCGATAAAGCTGGTTGAAATGGAGTCGATTTGCATTTCGGACTCATTCGGTCGTATTTAGAGTATTACAGTGTGCCGAAACTTACTTCCTGAGTTCGGACAGTCTTTGCGCCGAATTGGACAAATCAATGCAACGAAGTACAGATCATGAGTTCTACCAGCAGGTGCCCCGCCCCATCGGCGCAATGGCGAAGTCCTATGCGAGCGGATATCCGGGGTATTGGCACAGCCATGCGCGCGCTCAGTTTCTCTATGCGGAGTCCGGCACGATGAAGGTCACGACAGATCGCGGCTCGTGGATTGTGCCTCCTCACCGCGCGGTCTGGTTCCCACCAAACTACCCTCATCAGACCGGAGCGCTCAGTGCCCTGGAGATGCGAACGCTTTATATTCGCCCCGAATCCTGCCCCTCGCAGGCACCGAAAGAACCATGCATCATTCAGGTGTCCGCACTGCTAAGAGAGCTCGTGCGCCGCGCAACGATGATGCCCATCGAGTATGACGAAGAGGGTCATGACGGGAAGACGATCGAGCTTCTCCTCGCGGAAATCAGTTGGCTGCCGGCCTCGGGTATCGTGATGCCTTTACTGCGTGATCCCCGCCTCATCCTCATTGAACAAGCCCTCTCGGCCGACCCTGCGGATAACCGGACGCTGGACCAGTGGGCCAGCCTGGTAGGCGCTGCCCCTCGCACCTTGACGCGACTCTTCCTCAAAGAGAGCAACATGTCCTTTCGTCTCTGGCGAGACCAGTTTCGTGCTCTATCCGCAATTCCGCGTCTAATAGAGGGAGTGCCTATCACTGAACTTGCGATGGAATTCGGCTACGAGACCCCAGGGGCCTTTGCCGGTATGTTCAAGCGTGTGATGGGCGCTTCGCCAAGCCAATACCTTGCCGGCGATCGATCGAAGTAAGCCGGCTGTTGTTGGTATCTTCATAAATAATACGAATCGTTTCGTAAATAAATGAATCTACAGAAACGTGGAGAGAATGCTTGCACCCTCAGAGATCGGTGAAGAGACGCACTCAGGCCGCGGTCGGCCTCGCAGCGAAGCGTCGCAAGCAGCCGTTCTCGCCGCCACGACAGAGCTGTTGAAGGAGACCTCTCTTCGTGACCTGAGCATTGAGGCCATCGCCAGGAAGGCCGGAGTCGGCAAGCTTACGATCTACCGCTGGTGGCCGTCGAAGGCCTACGTGGCTCTCGACGCGGTGATGTACTCCATGCGGAGAAACGTTGTGCCGCCGGACACCGGCTCGGCGGAACGGGACTTCGCCCTGCATCTTCGTTCCGTTATCCGGTTCTATACCGGCCCGGTCGGACGCACCTTTCGGCAGCTCCTGGCCGAAGGACAGAACGATCCTGAGTTCGGCGAGGTCTTCCTTCAGCGCTTTCTCATGCCACGCCGTGAGGTCATAGAAAGCATCTGGAAGCGTGGCGTCGATCGCGGAGACATCAAGTCTGACCTGGCGATGGATACAGTCCTCGACCTGATCAGCGGGCCGATGATCTTTCGGCTCCTGACAGGCCATGCCCCTCTCAGCGATACGCAAGCGGATGCGTTGATAGCGGGAGCTTTTCGCGGAGTCGGCAGAGAGCCGGCCCGCCCAACAGTGAAAGGAAAAAGATAATGGCAAACAAAACGATTCTGATTACAGGCGTCAGCTCGGGGCTTGGGCTCGCACTGGCACAAGAGGCCCTGGCACAGGGTTGGACCGTGGTCGGCACAGTGCGCAGCGAGGAAGCCGCCAGGAACTTCACGGCAACAGCGCCCGGCAAGTCGTTTGCCTATGTGCTCGACGTGACGGACTACGCTCGCATCCCGGAGGTCGTTGCCGAGATAGAGAAGACAATCGGCGGCATCGAGGTCCTGGTCAACAATGCGGGGTACGGCATGGAAGGCCCTATCGAAGAGTCCTCTCTGGAAGAGATACGGAGGCAGTTTGAGGTCAACGTCTTTGGAGCCCTGGCCGTCACGCAGGCGGTACTGCCTTTCATGCGCCAGCGCCGCTCAGGACGCATCCTCAACATCACATCGATGGGTGGGCTGATCACGTTTCCCGGTGTCGGCATCTACCACGGAAGCAAGTTCGCCCTGGAAGGCCTCTCCGAGACCCTGGGCAAAGAGGTCCGTGGCTTCGGCATCTTCGTGACCGCTGTTGCTCCAGGTGGATTCCGCACCGACTGGGCAGGCCGATCGCTGAGCCGCGCTCCACGCACCATCCCCGACTACGACGAGATGTTCGAGCCGCAGCGTGAAGCAAGGCAGCAGCGCAACGGCAAGCAGAGCGGCGATCCAGTGAAGGCAGCCAAAGCCATGCTGACGATCCTCGCGGACCCAAACCCGCCCGCGCATCTTCTACTTGGCCCGGATGCAGTGAAGCTCGTCGAAGAGAAGCTCGACGCGCTCAAGGCAGAGATCGAGGCTTACCGCTCGCTTTCGATCTCGACGGACTTCGACGCAATCTAACAGGGAAAGGAGGAACGATGAAAGCGATTGGATAAAAGACACCGCTGCCTATCGAGGATCCACAATCCTTACTCGATATCGAGGTTCCTGAGCCACACGCAAACGGGCGCGATCTCCTGATCGAGGTCAAGGCTATCTCCGTCAATCCGGTGGATGTAAAAGTACGCGCCAGCGGGAAGCCCGAAGGCAGTGAATATAAAATTCTTGGCTGGGACGCAGCCGGAGTGGTGAAGGAAGCAGGCCCCGAGGCTTCGCTGTTCAAGCCCGGCGATGAGGTCTACTATGCAGGCTCCATTGCGCGCCCCGGCACAAACGCGGAACTGCACCTGGTAGATGAGCGCATCGTAGGAAAGAAGCCGCGAACCTTGAACTTTGCCCACGCCGCAGCACTGCCATTGACTACGATCACCGCATGGGAGCTGTTGTTCGATCGCCTGGGAGTTACTCCCGATCGCTCGACCAACTTACTGATCGTTGGAGGAGCGGGTGGAGTGGGATCTATTTTGATCCAACTCGCGCGCAAGCTCACCAGCTTAACAGTGATCGCGACAGCGTCGCGTCCGGAGACACAGCAGTGGTGTCTCGATCTCGGCGCACATCATGTCATCGACCACTCCAAATCCCTGGCGGAGCAATTGCGCGCTCTCGGCACTGCGGAGGTGGAGTACATCGCCAGCCTGACAGCCACCGAGACACACTACCCGGCACTGGTGGAAGTGCTCGCCCCACAAGGGAAGATCGGCATCATCGACGACCCCAAAGTCCTCGATGCCAAGCCACTCAGGCGTAAGGCCGCTTCCCTGCACTGGGAGTTCATGTTCGCGCGTTCGCTCTTCGGCACGCCCGACATGATCGCGCAGCATCAGCTGCTGGATAAGGTTGCAGACCTCGTCGACAGCGGTGTGATTCGCACCACCATTGCCGACACACTCGGCACCATCAATGCCGCCAATCTGAAAGAGGCACACGCACTACTCGAAAGCGGCCGGGCCCGCGGCAAACTCGTGCTGGAAGGCTTTTGATTCGGTTGGTGCAATTGAAGCAAACGATTTAAATGATCTAACTCCAGGAGAAATCTCATGGAAGAAAAGCAAAGTTTCCAGCGCTTCAAACTAAACGAAATCGCACGAGCCTTTCCCGATACGGCCGACACCTTACTGCTGGACACGTATCTGACCGACGAAGAGGCTGCAAGTGCTCGTGTCTTTCGCGTCTATCGAGAGACCCGCCACACTATCATGCAGGCTCGGATGAGTACCTCTACGTTCTATCGGGTAGAGGAAGCTTCTGGATGGGCGACGCGTCGAACGGAGCAGAGTTTGCCCCGGGCGATCTTCTTTTCTTCAAACGCGGCGTCGTTCACGCTCTACCCAGCATCCTGGAAGGACCTGTCGTCTTCTTTTCGGTTGATACTCCCTGGCGCAATCCTACGGACATCATCTTCGTAAATCCTGAAGACGGCACGCCGGAGAGCTTTATTCGTGGGAAGAGCTAAGGAGTGTTATCAAACTGCACTGGAGTGTAGTCGAGCTATGCAAGCCGTTTGTTGAGACACGGATCGGAAGGGCACGGTTTCAACCGTGCCGCAAAAAGTAGCGTTTACAGGCCCTTTCCACTCTGCCGAAGGCCGAAGTGAAGCCCGCAGGGCGCAACGACTGAATTGCCTTCCTTCGTGCGGCCGAGGCTGCACGGGGGGACACATTCGAGGACGTGCCCACCCATTTCGCCACAATCAAAGAAAGCAATTCAGTCGCTCCGGCTACGCCTCTGCTCCAGCCTTCGGCAGAGTGGAAAGAGGCTTTGACCCGCATTTTCCGGCCTGGCTGAAGCCAGGCCCTTCCGATTCGGGGCTCATCAAACTGCTTGCATAGCTCAACTACACTCCAACAATCGTTGGATGACACGCCCTACGCTCTGGCCGGCGAATGCTCTTCTGTAAAGTCAGCAATCTCAGAGCGAAAAATCTGCCAGTTGAATGCCGGGTGCCGTGATCTGAAAGGCGATACTCCATTCCTGGCTCTCCCCTGCGGCAAGCACAGGGGAGAGGTTTGCCCGTTGTGCCCCCAGCAATGTATTGAGAGGCGCAAAGGTAGGCTCAAGAGCCACTGCGTACTGGAGAGGCTCCACGCCAGGCTCGGGCCATCCGCCATAACAGAGCCATAGGCCAAGATAGGGCAGCTGCGCCGCGTCAAAGGATAGGATGAGCCCCTGCCCTGCGGCAGCACGATATAGACCGCAACGGCCTCGCTGCAGCCGATCGGTGTAGAGCATCTCTGCGATTGCAGCGTTACGAGCGCCGACAATGCGAAGATCGATTCCCTCTACAGGTTGGGGCCATGAGATTGCCGTGCCCGGTGCGCCGAGGCGATCGCCAAGAGAGTAATACAGTTCGAGCTCCCGAATCTCCTCCGGCAGTACCACGCGATCTCCCTCAGAGACGGCAAACAGCGGATGGCATGCGTAAAGAAAGGAAACCGGCAACGAGGAGAGATTTTCGACGCGGTACCGGATATGGAGTGTGCTGCCCTCCAGCGAGAGCTCTTTCGAGAACCTCAACGGACGGCTGAATCCTGTTGCCTGGAGCCGCAGGTGTGCGCGATCAGGTGTACCGGTTACGTCCCAGCCAAGCTGCCAGAAGTCGCCGTGGTCAGGAGCGGCCCCGCCTTCGGTCTCCTCGCCGCAAGGTCCAATCGTAGGCAGGCACTCTTCTATACCTGCACACGGCCCGTCTCGAAAGGCTGCCTTCAGGCTGGGCGCAACAGGCGTGCGATCGACACGGGCCTGCGTAAGGAACTCAAGCCCGGAGCGCCGGCTTACCAGCGAGGCAATGCGCCCGCCCTCGGCCGGCAGGACAGTAACAGCAAGCTCAGCATTCTGCAGCAGGCAGGTCTCTGGTTGGCTCATCACTTTCTCTTCCTTTGAATTCCATCAGGCTACCTGAGCGTTATCTCTATCGTCTCTGAAGCTCAGAGGGTAACGGCGCAAACCAATTACGAATACAGACTTTACCAGTACAGCTTCACAGGCTGCGGAAAAAGTCTCCATTTGATCTTTAGGGCCAACGGCCCGTTTCATACCAGCCTGGGGCAAAGCGAATCCGGGTCAACACGCGATAGCGTGGCGGCTCGGGGAGCGACGCCCCAGGTTATGGGCAGAAGTAGAAGTCGAGGGCTGTAAGCCCGGCTCATCTGTGCAGGCACTATGAATCGGGCTTACAGCCCTCTGTTTTTTGTGGACTCTGTACCTGGGGCTACGCTTGCAGCGAGCCAAAATCCGCTCGCTGCTGCGCTCCACCCCAGGCTGGTATGAAACGGGCCTTTGGCCCTAAAGAGCAAAACTCTCTTCCCAGCTAAGAGTTTTCCGCAGCCGGTGAAATCGTAATTTTAGCGAAATCCCCCACATCAGCCTTTTCGATGGATCAGGTTTTTCATACATAAAAGACCAATAGGTAACGTACACGTAATGCGATAAATCATTTGACAATATCAGCCTGAAACGCCTACTGTGATTCCGGTAACGTACACAATAATAGCTCCTTCTTCCGATTCACCAAGTTCGTCCATTCAACTTTGTTCGAGGTATACCACCGTGAAGATTTGCAGCTCTTTGCTCGTCGCCAGCGTGGCTTTCGTCCTTCCCACCCATTCGTACAGCCAGACATCTCCTGTGACTCTCTCTTCTCCCGATCAACAGCTGGTGATGCACTTCAAAACATCGCCGGAGAAGAACAGTACCAATGGCAGCGGGAAGCTGGTGTACTCCCTGGAGTTCCACGGTAAACCCGTCCTCGCCGATTCCGCGCTGGCGCTGGAGTTGGGGGACGAACCGGCGCTGGGCTCCAACGTGCGCATCACGGGAGCTGACCCGGCAAAGGGAGTGGATGACTACACCCTGCAGAACCAGAAGACCAGCAAGGTGCACGATGCCTACAACAGCCTTACGCTGCACGTTGCCGAAGAAGGCGCCAGACATCGCACGATGGACATCGAGGCACACGCCTACAACGGCGGTATCGCGTTCCGCTATGTGCTGCCTGAGCAGGGTTCCGACAAAGAGTTCCATCTGAAGCAGGAGGATACGGAGTTCAAACTCACCACGGATGCGACAGACTGGTTGCTGGCTTTGCCGAACTATCGCAGCAGCTACGAAAGCGAGTATGTGAAGCTGGTGACCTCCGCGCTGAGCAACCAGGGTGGTGTTTCGAGCAACTTCCTGATCGGCCTGCCGCTGCTCATGCACGAACCCGGTACAGCCTGGCTGGCTCTCATGGAAGCCGATATCGAGGGCAACAGCTCGATGTACGTCACCAACCCCTCCGGAAACTGGGCCGGACACTGGTTCGTCTCCAAACTCGCTCCGCGTGCCGATCAACCGGAGTATGCAGTGGTGGGCACTCTTCCGCACCACTCTGCCTGGCGCGTATTGCTGGTAGCCGACGATCCGGGCAGGCTGGTGGAATCGACCATTCAGTACGACCTCAATCCTGCCAGCCGCGTGCAGGACACCAGTTGGATCAAAGGCGGCAAGGCCTCCTGGAACTGGTGGGTGAACG
The DNA here is from genome assembly GCF_014203225.1 of Granulicella mallensis. Lineage (GTDB taxonomy): Bacteria > Acidobacteriota > Terriglobia > Terriglobales > Acidobacteriaceae > Granulicella > Granulicella mallensis_A. The sequence goes on from NZ_JACHIO010000020.1 coordinate 61,156, forward strand.
ATGTCGATCAAAACAACAAGCCTTCCTTTACAACTGAGAATATGAAGCACTACGTCGACTTTGCTGCGCAGTCCGGCTTTCCTTACATGATGCTGGACGCGGGCTGGTCAGGGCGTGACCTCTCCCACTTGAATGGGAAGGTCGATGTGCCGGAACTAGTGCGTTACGCGGCAACCAAGAACGTGAAGGTCTGGATCTGGTGCTACTCCGAAGCGGTAAAGAACCAGATGAAAGAGGCCTTCCCTGTCTTTGAAAAATGGGGCGTAGCAGGAATCAAGATCGACTTCATCAACCGCGACGATCAGGAGGGCGTGCAGTTCTACTACGACACGGCACGAGAGGCCGCGGAGCACCATCTGATGGTGGACTTTCATGGCACGCGCACGCCCTGGGGCCTGGAGCGCACCTATCCTAACGTGATGAGCTACGAAGGCGTGCTGGGCCTCGAAAACAATAAGATGGGCCGCCGCGACAGCCCGGTGGACAGGTCCGTATTCCCCTTCACCCGCCTGCTCGCAGGCCCTATGGACTACACCCCCGGCGGCTTCAACAATGCGACGGAAGACGGCTTCCTCCCGCAGGACACCAGCCCCATGGTGATGGGCACGCGAGCGCAGCAGCTTGCGCTGTACGTCATCTTCCAGACCCCGATCCAGATGGTCTCCGACAGCCCGCAGATGTATGCAGGCCAGCCCGCCTTCCAGTTCATCAAGGATGTTCCTGTCTCCTGGGACAGCACTCACGTGCTGAATGGAACGCCGGGTGAGTTCGTCACCATCGCACGCCAGCACGGGGACGAATGGTACCTGGGCAGTATGACGAACTGGACCTCACGCACGCTGCAGGTCCCTCTCAGCTTTCTCCCGGAGGGGGAATATACAGCTGAGCTGTATGAAGACTGCGCGGACGCCAACACCAATCCGAAGCACGTCGTGATTCGCAAACAGACCGTGCGCAGAGGCCAGACGCTCACTCTCAAGCTTGCCGAGGGTGGCGGATGCGCGATTCGTTTCCTGCCGCTCAGGAAATCGCGGTAATTCGTATGGAGTCCCTAACTCTTGCGCGACCGAAACTCTGTCTCAAGCTCTTCGTCCGTGTCGATGATAAGGCCGGAAAAGAGCGACAGGTTGCTGCGAAAGATCACATGAGGAGCAAGCCGGATCACAGGATTCGGCTTGTTCTCTTCCTTCAGGTAAGCCAACAGGCTCTCGAAGGCGACCTTCCCTTGCGTGTAGGGCCGCTGGTACATCGTCGCGAGCACCTTCCCAAACTCGATCAGCGGCACCAGCTCCTGGAAGAGGTCCGTCGTAACGATCTGAACCTTGCCCAGAAGGCCGAGTTCATCGAGTGCGCGCAATACCGGCATGCTGTTCGCGGTGCTCAGGTAAAGGCCCTCCGGCCGGTCTTTGCTTTGCATGAGCGTGAGTGCCTGACGGTAGGCCTCCTTAGGCCGTTCGTGGCTCTCGAGAGCGGGCAGCAGCGTCAGATGAGGAGCCTGTACGGCCAGCGTCGCCGCAAAGCCCCGAAGTTTTTCGGCGTGGTCCAGCGTGAACAGCTCACCGCTGAAGACAGCCACATTCGCCTTGCGCGTGAGCTTATGCGCCAGCAGCTCCGCCGCAATTGCGCCACTGACATACGCGTGCGCCGCCACGGAGCCTACCCGGTCCGTATTCGGAGCATCGCTCCCCACGCACATCATCGCCGTTCCGCTGCGAGAGAGCTTTCGGATCAACGGATCGAATTTGCGAGTATCACCCGGCAGAAAAATAATCCCGTCGTAGTGCTGCTGCAGAGCCTTCTCGATCGCTTCGACGTCTCCGACGCCAAGCCGGGGATACTCGTGGAACGTAAGGCTCACCTGCATTCCAACAGCAGCGGCAGCAGCGGCACGAATGCCGGCACGCAGTGGATCGAAGAAGTGCGAGATATGCTTCGGCAGAACCGCGCCGATCGACAGCCGTCGATTCAGCTTGAGCGCCTGCGCCGCGAGGTTCGGCTTGTAGCCGAGCTGCTCGGCCATCTGCAGCACGCGCGCCTTCGTCTTGGCGCTTACACCAGGCCGTTCGTGCAATGCCCGGTCAACCGTGCCAATCGAGATCTTCAGTGCCTTTGCAATATCCTTGATTCCGGCGTTTCCGTTTTGCATGGCCTGCCTTGCGTGGTTTCAACACGAAGATTACCGCACCATTCTCTCATCTCTGCGGTACAGGTGAATCTTGTTCATCGAGGATGGAAAAAGTCATCTTCATCCCTTTGAGCCTCTGAAACCTTCCACCTCTATTTTTGACAGCTTCTTAAGGAGACCAATGAAAGACCGATCGAAGACGAAATGGGGCCTGATCGCCTGTGCATTTCTTGTTTCAACTGGCCTTTGCGCCTCAACCGTAGTGGCCCAGACGGCGCCAGCCACCACCCAATACGACGCTTCGTCACGGGTCTTTCGTATCGACGCCGCAGACAGCACGTATGTCCTCGGCATCAACGAAAACGGTCAGCTGCAAACACTCTACTGGGGAAAGCGGCTCTCGGCGAACGATCCCTTTCCAGCCGCGAAAGCTACGTCCGGTGGGGGCTTCGATCTCTCGACCTCCAACACGCCCCAGGAGTTTGTTAGCTGGGGCGGAGGTCTCACCGTTGAGCCCGATCTGAAGATCACCTTTCCGGACGGCAATCGCGACGTGGTGCTGAAGTATGTCTCGCACCACATCGACGGCAATACGCTCTCGGTCATCATGAAGGACATCTCACGCGAAGTCTACGTCACGCTCGAGTATCAGCCTGACGCGGAGACCGGCATCCTGCGCCGCTCAGCCACCATCGAAAACCGCACCGATGCGCCGTTCACGATCGAGCAGGTTGCGGCAGGCACGTGGAATCTGCCGCACGGCACGGACTACCGGCTGCGCTATCTCACCGGCGGCTGGGCCGCCGAGTGGAATCTCCAGGAGCAGTCCATCCATCCCGGCAAGACCATTCTTGAAAGCCGACGCGGCACCACGGGAGCCCAGAACAACCCGTGGTTTGCCATCGATCACAACGTCAGCACAGACCAGGACGAGGGCAGCGTGTGGTTTGGCGCGCTCGGCTGGAGTGGCTCGTGGCAGATCGCTATCGAACAGGATATGAAGCAGCAGGTGCGCGTAACCGGCGGCCCCAATGCCTTCGACTTCGGATACCTGCTGAAGAAGGGCGAAAAGTTCACTACACCCTACTTCTATGGCGGTTACTCGGCTCATGGAATCGGAGGCGCCTCTCGCTTGCTGCATCGCTTTGAGATCGATTCCCTGCTGCCGCATCATCCCACGCCGAAGCTGCGTCCTGTGCTCTACAACTCGTGGGAGGCCACTGGGTTCGACGTCAACGAACCTGGACAGATGGCGCTTGCAGAAAAGGCTGCGAACCTCGGCGTAGAGCGCTTCGTGATGGACGACGGCTGGTTCGGCGGACGCAAGAACGATCACGCAGGACTGGGCGATTGGTATGTGAACCCGCAAAAGTTTCCGCACGGCCTCAAGCCGCTGATCGACAAAGTGCACTCGCTCAACATGGACTTCGGCCTGTGGGTCGAACCCGAGATGGTCAACCCGGACAGCGATCTCTATCGCAAGCATCCGGACTGGGTGCTGAACTTCCCCGGCCGCCCACGCACCGAGGGACGCAATCAGCTCGTGTTGAATCTCGCCCGGCCTGACGTGCGCGCGTATGTCTACGGCTTTCTCGACAAGCTGCTCAAGGAAAATGACATCTCCTTTCTCAAGTGGGACTACAACCGCAACTGGTCCGAACCCGGCTGGCCCGCTGTTCCGCAGGACCAGGAGAAGAATGTCTATGTCGATTTCACTCGTAACTTCTACTCGATCCTTGCGGAGTTGCGACAGAATCATCCGAACGTAGAGATCGAGTCCTGCTCCGGCGGAGGCAGCCGCGTCGACCTGGGTGTCATGCAGTACACCGACGAGGTCTGGCCCTCCGACAACACCGATGCCTATGACCGTCTGCAGATCCAGAATGGCTTCAGCTATCCGTATACACCGGGAGTCATGATGGCCTGGGTGACGGAGTCTCCCACCTGGGTCAACAACCGCACGCTCTCTCTGGAGTATCGATTCCTCTCTTCGATGCAAGGCTCACTCGGCATCGGAGCTAACCTCAACAAGTGGACGCCCGAAGAGCTCACGAAGGCTACGCAGATGGTGGCACAGTACAAATCCATTCGCGAAACAGTGCAGCGCGGAGAGCTCTATCGCCTGATCACTCCCGAGAACAACAGCGAGCAATCCGTTACGGAGACTGTCTCACGCGACGGAAAGCAGGCAGTCACCTTCGCGTTTCTCCACTCCAGCACCGAGTACTCGTCCTTCCCGCGCATTTTCCTGCGTGGACTCGATGAGAACGCGATGTACAGCGCTCACGCGTTCGCAGGCAAGCTGGCTGGCGATACTCCTGCCCAGGCCAGCGGCGCGTACTGGATGCATCACGGCCTCGATCTCGATCTGCGTGGCGACTTCCAGGCAGCGGCGTTTACGCTGACGCGAAGCAACTAGAGAGGCTTCAATCACACTCAGCCTCGAAAGAACGTTACAGGCACAGCCCAGAGTGGCTGTGCCTGTATTTTGCTTTTGCCTTTCTGGTTGTCATTCCGAGCGCAGCGAGGAACCTGCTGTCTCCCGCTCTTCGTTCGCATTACCCGGAAACATATGGGATAGAGCTGAGGTCTGACTTGAGCTGATCTATAGCATTTGCGGTAGCACAAGCGAAAAACGGGAGACAGCAGGTTCCTCGCTGCGCTCGGAATGACAACCAGAAAGGCAAAGCAAAGACAACCTGCCTTACCCTAACCACCCGTAACACTCGCCTCAATCTGCTCCAACGTCCGCCCCTTCGTCTCAGGAACAAACATCGCCACCAACCCGCATCCAAGCAGGCAGATCAAGCCGTAGCAAAAGAAAATACCGCTGGTGCCAAGACTCCGATTCAAGATTGGAAAGGTATACGTCAGCGCAAACGAGGCCGCCCAGAGCGCGCTTACCGCTGCGGACACTCCATGCGAGCGCACTCGATTCGGAAAGATCTCAGAGATCAGCACCCAGGTCACCGGCGCAAGCGTCAACGCATAGCAGGCAATCGCACTGAGAGTCAGCACCAGCACAGCACTTCCCCGCCATCCAGCCCGATAGGCGAAGGCGCAGAGCAGATGCGAAACTCCAATGCCAACGCAACCAAAGAGCATCATCCAGCGCCTGCCGAGACGATCCACCAGCAGCATGGCAAGCACCGTAAATACCAGGTTGATCGCACCGGTAATCACGATGTTGAGAAGAATATCGTTCGCCCCATACCCGGCGCTGCGATAGACCTCTGCCGCATAGTTGAAGAGCGTATTGATCCCCGTCCATTGCTGCAACACCGCCAACCCAATGCCGACGAGCACGATACGCCGAACAGAAGGCCGCAATAACTCTCGCCACGACGAAGGCTCCGTGTCGGCTTCGGCACGGATCGCCCGTTCGATGCTCTCAATCTCGGCGCTCGCGTAGAGCTGCCCTCCAATACGCTGAAGGACCTCGCGGGCATCCGTCTCACGCTCGCGCGTCAACAACCAGCGAGGGCTCTCAGGGATGAAGAGAGAGGCGATCGTGAAGACGATGGCAGGAGCAACAACCGCCATGAACATCCATCGCCAGCCATATTGGACATTCCACGAATGCAGAAGAACGTCCGCGGACAGGTTGGCCGGCACAGGCCTGGCGATCAACCAGTTGACGATCTGTGCCAGCAGAATTCCGACGACAATCGCGAACTGGTTCAGGCTGACCAGGCGGCCGCGAATAGCCGCAGGGCTGATCTCCGCAATATAAAGCGGAGAGACATTGGAACTAAGCCCGATGGCCGTGCCCCCAAGAATGCGCCACACGATAAAGCTATTGAACGAGTAGGCCCACCCCGTAAGCGCAGAGGAGACGGCAAACAGCACAGCCGAAACCAGCAGCACGCGACGTCTCCCATACCGGTCGGCAAAGAAGCCCGCCGCCAGCGAGCCAATCAGGCAGCCTACCAGCGCACAGCTATTGGCCCAGCCCACCAGTGCCGGTGAAGTCAGGTGAAAGTACTGTTCGTAGAACTGCCGCGCGCCGCCGATCACTACCCAGTCGTAACCGAAGAGCAATCCGCCCAGGGCAGCGACGATCGCGATGCCCCAGACGTAGGTCGTGCGTTCAGCGGGCGTGGAGGCAGACTGCGCCCCTGTGATCATCGGTCCCTGCATTGCTTCACCTTGTGAATGTCTTTACCAGATCGATAGCGCCTGTATGACTGCGGTCCAGCTCCTGGACCTGCTGGAGCAGACTCAATGCCTTCTGTTCTTCTCCCAGCCCCAGCATAGCCTGCGCCTGCAGGAAACGCGCCGTAATCGTCTGCCGCTCTTTCAGGTCTTCGTCGAACAGCAGCATGGCAGGTAAGGAAGTTGCGAAGTAGTCGATCTTCGGCGTCTGCCCTTCCAACGAGCGCGCATAGTCGAAGATCCGATGAAAGAGTGCCGCTGCGTCCTGCTCGCGATGGAGCTTACGAAGAGCCATGGCACTCCAGTAAGTCGTCTCCGAGATGGACTGCACCTGCATCTGCTGGAAGTCGCCCTTCTGATTGGCCGCACGCTCCCAATGCGCGACAGCTTTCTCCCGATCGCCACCTTCGGCATAGGCCACGCCGAGCCAGTAGTCGATCATGCTCAGATTCATGAGCAGATGCTTGGCCTCGCTCAGACTATGAGGCGGATTCCAAGCAGCCTGCAACGATTGCAGCGCACCCTGTGCGTCGCCTGCGTGCAGCGCACGCTGGGCAAGCAGGATGTAGGCGCGAACGTACTGTGAGAGCACGAGTCCCTCACCGCCCTCCCAGGGCTGGAACTGCCGTGAGAGCAGGATCGCCAGCGCCTTCTCAGGCTGCACCGTGCTGTTGTACAGCGAAGCCAGTTCGACCGATAGATCGTCGCGCTTCTCTACAAGCTCTCTCTGCGCTTCAAGGAGGGATAGCCGCTGTTCGAGCGATTCCCCCGTGCGCTTGAGTAACTGGTCCTCCTCATAGAGGATGCGTGCGTCCTGCGGTGCGCGGGCGCGGGCACTCTCAAAGGCCTTCAACGCACGCGCGCTGTCATGCAACACGTTGTAATAGCCAAAGCCAAGATTGCGCCATGCTGTTGGAAACGACGGATCCAACTCCGTCGCACGTTCCCAGAGCGCAATCGCCTCCTGGTAGCGGCGGCGATCGTAGAGCAGGTTGCCGAGATAGTACGGAGCCCTTGCATCCTCCGCATTGGCAAGGATGGCGTTCTGCAACAGGACCATCTCTTCCAGCCGGCTCGGGAAGACATAGTCCGAATCAGCCGTCGCAGCCTTCCGGTAGATCTCCAGGCTCTCCTGCTTGCGCTCCAGTCGCTGTAGCACCTCTGCCTGCGCATAGAGCAGCAAGGCCTCGGTGCCATCCTTCACGGTCAAAGGCGGAGTCGACAACACCGCGAGGGCCTCCTCCAGGAGGCTCGCCCGCATTAAATCGAATGCCAGGTCGAGCCGCTGCTGCCCCACTGCAGGCACCTCATTCTTCGCCAGCAGACGGCTGAAGATGTCCAGCGGATCAAGCGCCCGTGTCTCATCCAGAAGCGCAGCCGCCTCTTCTTTGCGGCCAAGTCTACTCAGCACAACAGCCTTCAAGTTGCGTGCGTTGAGATTGTCAGCCTCCGCGCGCAGTGAACGGTTGAGGTGCTCCAGCGCCGTCTTCCACTCATGGCGGCTGCAGTCGATCTCAGCGAGGCGATGATACCCAGGCCCACGCCAGGCTGCATTCCAGGTGCTCTTATACAGCGCCTCGTACGCCTCGCCTGTACGCTGCCGATAAAGCAGTGTTACGCCGAGGTTGTAGTGAGGCTCGCCATCGTACGGATTCGGATTGCGCCGTGTCAGCCGCGCAATCGATGCACGCAGATATTTTTCCGCCTCTTCAAACTCACCTCGCCGCAGATGCCAGCGGCCAAGCGCATGGTTGCAGCGGCTGTCACCGGCATCGCGGCGGATAGCCTCGATCCAATACGTCTCGGGCGACCGCGTCGGATGGCGGTACTGCTCGAGGTGAAGCCCGTTCAGAAAGAGCTCGTCGTTGCTGGCAACGTCCTCCGGCAGTGGAGGTTCGGTAGCAACATCGCACGACTCCACCGGAATGATCTCCGCAGGAGCATACCGTAACAGGACATCGTCTCCCTGCTGCAGCAATACCTGCAGAGAGCCCGCGGCCGTGCCCGTTAAGAAGTCGTGGTGCCAGGGCTCCTCCGCGTTCAGGTCTCCCTGCCAGCGGTCGATCTCCTTACCCTCCAGGCGCACAACGATCGTGCTCTGCGGTCGCGCATTCGTAACCTGCAAATGCACACGCACACCTGCGTCTGTTCTTTCGACTCGCAATGCCGCATCGAGATTCGCGAGATCGGGCACGCCGATATCCCCAATGGGATACCAGAACTGGCTGAAGGTCTTCGTCTCGCCCGGAGCAAGGAAAGAAAAGTCGGGCTGGTTATCGGTGTAAACGCCCGACATCAACTCAACATACGGCCCGTCGGAGTCGGTGAGGCTTCGATCCCACGCATAGCCGAAGTCGTGATTGCCCCACGTCCACTGCTTCTTGCCAGGGGCAATGCAGTGGTTAGAGATGGCCACCGTGCCCGCCCGATGCTTGTGGTCGTAACCACCGAAGAAGTCACCGCGAGAGCCGACAATCATGTAACTCGTAGGCACCGGAATATTGGCATACCAACTCAGATCGTTCGGAGCATAAGACCCATCCGGAACAAAATTGCTGGGCTCTTCTTCCTTCGGCACCCCATGACGTGCGCGCTCGCCATAGTCAATGCCATAGTAAGAACCCCGGCTCAGCGGATACTCCGTAACAGCCCGCTTCGCATGGTCGGCGGCAAAACGAACGTCCTGCGGAAAGAACGACTGGTACTTCTCATGAACGCGGGTGGCTACATTCGCCCACCACAGGAAGGTCTGCGTATCCTGCGTACGGTTGTAGAGCCGAACGCGCACCTCAAGAAACGCCTTGCCAGGACGAAGGCACAGGCCGTGCATCCCCTTCATGTGCGCCATCGGATCGTGATCGGAACACCAGACAGTTACCGAGCCATCGGCATCGCGTTCGATCGACACCTCGACCGGCATGAAGGTCGCCGGGCGATGGTGCTGGGGCCAGTTGAACTCCACGCCCCCCGACACCCACGGACCCGCCAGGCCGACCAGCGCCGGCTTAATGACATTCTGCCGGTAGAAAAAGTCGTAGCCATTTCTCTTATCGACTCCGATGTGGATGCGGCCACCGATCTCCGGCAATACCATCAGGCGAATAAATTCGTTCTCCAGATGGACCGCCTTCCACGCGTGCGGATGCGGTTTCGTCTCAATGAAATCGATGACGGGCAACGGGTACACACGGCCGCTGCTGCCCTGGTACACACGTTTCTCCAGGAAAAGAGGATTTTTATCCGGAGGCGCAGGAGTATAGGTGAGCATCGTCACCGGCTCCTCCCACACTTTGACGGGGCCTTGTTCAGATACAGGCGCGATCGGCAGCTCCAGCTTTGCCGCAGCTACACCCTCGGCGCGCCCCTTGTTGTCGATGATCTCGTCCAACACCATGTGTTCTCCAGGAATGGCTTCCGTCCCCGCCTGAGCAGCGGGACAAGATTCCGGCTTCGACTATACGTCGTACCGACTGTGTACGTTACCGTAAAGGACTTTTGAGCAGATTACAAGCTACTCTCAGGACTTTACCGAATTAAGATATTGACCCTCTGCGAAAATACTCCAACAAATCGACTTCGCCTGCCACAGGGTTGCAGCGCGTTTCATTCGCTACAGCCCGTAAACAAACACTAACGTCCGGAACGGACCACATGTCCCTCTGCTTGCGGTGCGAACGCGTTTGCCAGCGAGATGATCTTCATCTCCGACTTGATCTGGTTGAGCCCCGCATCGCTCTTGATATGTAGCCGTACAGCTTGTCCCGGCAACAGATCGACGTAGTTGTCCGATAGCTGAGCATCCAGATGATCGAACGAAATAAACACGCTTCGCGCCAGTACGGCCGATTTCAATTCAAGATCATAGCCAGTGCCATCCTTTGTCAGAACGGTGTTGATGTCCGGTTGCGGCAACTTGATCTGCTTCGTGGGCGCAAAATAAACAAGGTTCGAAGAGGGTGTCTCACCCTCAGCAGAAAGTTCTACCGAAGCAAAAACCTTCGTCAGGTCCACACTCTTTCCGTCCTGCTCCTTCAAGTCTGCCAGCGGAACCTTGAGATAGACCGTTGAAGCCAACGGCGCCACATCCACCGTCTGCTTGATCTCTTTCACGACACTGCCATCGAAATGCATAATCCGAAGATGGAGGTTGGCGGACTCGGATTTCGTCCTGTCAGAGACGACATAGATCGCCAGCGTACCGTCTTCAACGTGTGGCGAGACCAGTACCGGCGCATAGAATCTGCGTGCGTAGTATTGCAGGGCCTTCCAGCGTCCGTAGTAGTCAATGCTTGCCCATGAGGCCACAGGCCAGCAGTCGTTAAGCTGCCAGAAGATCGAGCCCATCGTCTCAGGCCGCTTGCGCCGGAAGCTCTCCGCACCCACCTTGATGCCTTCCGCCTGTAGGACCTGGCTGGCGTAGAGGAAGGACGGGAAGTCCTTCGGCTCGCCATAATAGCGCGTCATGTAATCGTGGATGATCTTGTTGCCATCATTATTCTTTTGATGGATCAACATGACCGGAGTGAAGATACTGGTCCGATCTTCAGGCAGGGTAAAAGACTCCACCGACTTCAATTCCGGAAAAGATTGGAAGCCATACTCTGAGACGAAGCGCCAGGGACGTTTTTCATACTCGCTAAAGTCCGCATTCCCGTGCCACACCGTCCAGTCGTGATTGTCGCCACTCTGGTAGGTATCGCTGAGTTCTTCGTAGTCGGCACTAGGCGAACTGGGCCAATAGGGCGTCTGCGGATCTACACGCGCAACGGTCCGCGCGAGAATCCCGCTGAACTCCGTAAGGTAATCCTCCCAGATACGCTCGTGCACCGGGGCTGGGAGTTGTCCGTTCCCATTCCAGTCCCGCAGTAACTCGGTCTCATTGTTACCCGACCAGAGAACGATGCTCGGATGGTTGCGGAGGCGCGTCATCTGATACTCCGCCTCTTGCTCAATATCCTGCTTGAACGCGTAGGTGCCAGGCTGCCAGTTATTGCCGAACATAAGATCGTGCCAGATCATCAGTCCCAGCTCATCGCACTGGTCGTAGAACTCCTCCGTCTCGTAATATCCGCCGCCCCACAGGCGAACCATGTTCATGTTCGCGTCCTTCGCCGACTGTAGGATGCGCCGATAGTTTGCGCTGGTAACCCGGCTCGGAAAGCTATCGAACGGAATGACATCCGCGCCCTTGGCGAACACGGGAATGCCATTGACGACAAACTCAAAGGAGCGTCCCCACTTATCCAGGTCTCGCCGCAGGACCACCGACCGCAGACCGGTCTTTGCCTCCTTGGCATCGAGCTCGCGACCATTCTCCTTCACCGAAACATGAAAGTGATAGATAGGTTGAGCCCCATAGCCTGACGGATACCAAAGCTGCGGATGAGTAATCTCTATCGGGATCGAAATTCGATTATTCCCAGGAGTAAGCGTTACAGCACGATCCGCATGCAGCTCCGTCTTGCCTGTGCCATAGCTGATGCTGACCAGCGCTTTGATCTGGCTGGAAGCCAGAATATCCGTATGGACATCCAGGTGTGCGGAACCTGCCGCTATATTTTCCTGCTCGACGAAGATATCGTCTACACGCGCATCATCCCACAGCTCGAGATAGGCAGGCCGAAATACTCCGCTAGTACCGAAACGCGGTCCCCAGTCCCAGCCAAACTCATAGACAGCCTTCCTGATATATCCCTTGGGGTCGGTGTGGGTGCGTGAGTGCCAGGGATCTTTTTCCGCTACAGCTTCCGCGGCCTTCATGGGTGCTGGAAAAACGATTTGCAGTTCGTTCGAGCCTGCGCGAAGCAGCGGCTTAACATCGATCCGCCATTCGCGAAACATATTGTCGGGAGCAGCGACACGTTGCCCGTTAAGAAAGATCGTGCACGCCGTATCGAGTCCTTCGAACACCAGCTCTATGTGTTCGCGCGACAGGACTGACGGTGTCGCACGGATAGAAGTTTGATACTCCCAGCCTACCTTCTCGATCCATTGCAGCTTGGATTCATTGTCTCGATAGAAGGGATCTGGAATCTTGCCGTTATGGAGGAGGTCCAGGTGAACATCGCCCGGTACTGTTGCCGGAAACCAGCCGCCATCTGCGCGAGGTGGCGTGCTATCCCGGCTCGCCGCCAGGCCATCATCCGGCAACTGGCGAACGGTCCACTGACTGTCCAGAGGAACTCGTACCCGAGGTCGTGCCTCTGTCGCAGCCCAGGAACTCGGGGCAACCAATGCACAGGTAAGAAGACAGAGAAGCACTCGACCGCGACTGACCATTTATATCCCTTCAGCATCAAGGTGGAAGATAGGCGCAATTGAGATCCATGAGCAGACTCAACAGGTACCAGCCATCATAATTCAGGACTGGAGCTTCACCCTCAATAGCGTATAGCTTGCAGCGAGGCAGGACGAAGGGCTAAAACATACAGTTCCCTTCGTCCCTTAAAGCCCTTCCCTCGCTGCAATCGCCATTCTCCTTCGGTTAGAACTCGTACTTCAGTGAGAGCTGGAAGAATCGAGCATCTGGAGTATTGTTCTGGAACGTCTTGGCTCCCGTGATCTGTCCGCCAGTCGAGTTATCACTCGTGTTGGAAGGGTTCGCGAGAGTGGGGTGATTGAGAACGTTGAAGGAGTCAGCACGGAACTGGAAGTACTGTTTGTGCCACGTAGTGAAGTTCTTGAAGATCGACATATTCACGCCATAGTATCCAGGTCCATAAATCTGGTTATCCCTTCCACCGAGATATTGAATTGCCGTTGCAGCATCCGTGATCGGCGTAGTAATAAGGCTGCCGGACAGAGGGTCTGCAAAGGAGCACGGGTTGTAATAGTTCAACTTCGTCCTGGTTTCAGTGGGGCATCCGGGGCCTCCACCAGAGGCAAAAGGATTCGCGATCTGAATCGCTCTTCTCGTATCCGTTGATCCAGCCGGCCCACTATTGCTCGCGCTGACGGTAAACGGGGTTCCACTCTGGGCCGCGAAGGTCAAGCTGCTGGACCAACCACCAACAACACGGTCCAACAATCCCGAACGATTCAAGAACGCCTGTCCTCTGCCAAAAGGCAGAACATAGTTGCCATTCAGCGTGAAGCGATTTCGAACGTCATAGACTGAATTGGTGTACTCCTCAATGATCGGAATAATCGCCCGTTGCCGGTCTCCGATTCCGGTTGAGAGTCCGCCAGCAGAGCCGGTGTCATCCAGTGAGTGCGCCCAGGTGTAAGTGGCCAGAAAGCTCAAGCCGTGAGAGGCCCGCTTCTCCGCCTTCAACTGCAGTGAGTTATAGGTGCTTACCCCGCCATAGTGGATCGTGCCGACGCCACCCAGATCGGGAAACGGCTGCAATTGCTGCGTGCTCGTGCCGGCCGGATAGAGCGCGCGAACAGTATTCGGATCGATATAGGTACCCAGGTGGCGTGAGACATTTCCAACATAGCTGATGGTTGTCGCTATATTGGTCGATAGCTGCTGTTGGAATGACACGTTGTAGTTCATCGTGTACGGGGTCTTAATCTGGCTATCAACAGCATGGAAGCCGGGCGTATTGACAGCATCCAGAATGCCGTTGCCAAGATAGGCTGACAGACCTGTCTCCAACGTAGTTCCATTCGAAGGGCAATTACCCAACGTACAGGATTTGGGGTTGATATTGATCTGCCCTCTGAAAGGGAAGTTATCCCCCAGATTGTTGCCACCATTGCTCTCCAGGCCGCCATAAAAAATACCAAAGCCGGCGCGAAGCACTGTCTGTGGGTCCACCTGATAAGCAACTCCCACTCGCGGCGCAAAGTTCGTCTTCTGGCCTGTTGCCAGACGTTCATTGTCGACGTATTGAATGCCGATATGGTCCTTAGCCAGAATCCCCGGGAAGACGCTGCCAAGAGAAACTGAGTTCTGAATCTTCTTGGGCAGGATCAAAGTGCCGGATCCAGTCCCTACTCCAAGAGAGCCCTCGTCAGGAACAAAGTTCTCCTGGCTACCGGAATTTTCCTTGTAGGGCTGATAGTAGTCATACCTCAACCCCAGATTGAGTGTCAGCCGTGGGGTCAATTTCCAGTCATCCTGAAAATACGCAGAGTTATACCACAAGGCATCGTTCACGTTCGGAGCGTCGGAGATGGCAGAGGTGTTGATCTGGTCGGCAAGAAAATCCGCCACGCCGGAGCCCGTCGTCGCGCTCACAGCAGGATCGCTGGTGTATAGGCCGGTAAAGTAATAGTTCCCGAGGTTTGACGGAGCGTACCTGTAGAAGAACCGAATCGCCTGGAAAGATACACCGGCCTTCAGAGAATGGTTACCCACTGTCTTCGACACGTTATCGAGGATCTGGTAAACGTTCTGCGATTCATTCGACGTGCCCTGCGAGCCCCAACTGTTGATGCCATAAACAATTCCGAGCGGCAAACCGCCCTCGTTCGGAGTGAAAGGAATACCACCCAGACCTAAAGTTGGAGCCAGGTCGACATTCGCGTTTGGCTGAAGAAAGGAGAACCGTCCCGCATTGAAACTAAAGCGGAATTCATTAGTGAGTGTGGGGGTGAAAAAATGTGTTTCGCTGCCGACGAAATTCTGCGCCAGATTGACGTCGTTTTGCCCACCATACCCTGTGCCGTCAAGCGGATCTCCAAGAAGAAGTCCGTTCACTGTAATCTGGTGCACATAGCTGTAACGTGCATAGGCCTGGTCACGAGCACTGATGTTCCAATCCAGCCGCTGGTCCCACTGATAGGTATCGTTGTGCGTAGGAGTATTGACCGTATAGTTACTTGTAGTCCTCCCGTTATTCGTGTTGGCTACGGGATACAGGTTCAAAATATGCTGGGCCACCGCGTTGATTTGTCCCGGGCAGAACACATTATTTTGACCATTACAGGACAACTTATTAGCTGCGCCCCCTCCTGAGTTCGGTTCATAAAGTTGAACACTTTGGCCATTCAGGTTTGAGTTGAGAAGCTCCGAAAAGTTACCCTGCCGCTCAAGAGCCGTAGGGACGCTAGCCGTATTGGGATGGCTGTAAGCAATTCGATTGGCTTCTGTATCGCCAAAATAGAAGAGCTTGTCTTTCCAAATCGGTAACCCGAGTGTGGCTCCGAATTGGTTCTGATGATAGGCCGGGATACTGAGTGCATACCAGTCTTTCGCATCCAGGTCCGTGTTGCGGACATACTCCCACAAGCTTCCGTGAATCTGATTCGTACCCGATTTGATGCTGGCACTCAAAACAGCGCCGGCAGAGTGCCCGAACTCCGCGCTGAAATTGCTCGTCTGCAGACTGAACTCCGACAGGGCATCAGGCGGGGGACGAACAACATAGCTGGATCCATTCAGGAAGTCGACCAGGTTGGTATTGTTGTCGACGCCATCCAGGATGAAATTGTTTTGCGATGTCCGCTGGCCGTTCGCGACAAAGTCGCCCGTGCCTGAACCTCGAGTGTTTCCAAAAGGAGGCGCGACGCCCGCGGTCAATTGAGCGATATAGACGAAGTTACGGCCATTCAGAGGCGTGTTGTTGATGGTCTCGCTGCTGATCACCTGCGCCACTTCGCTGGTCTGAGTCTCAAGCAAGGGGGGAGCGGTCGTGACGGTTACAGTTTCCGACACAACACCAGGCTGAAGGGCGATGACGATATTCAGCCTCTGTTGAGCATCGAGGTGAATGTTTTCCTGCATGGTGGTCTGAAAGCCCTTCGCTGTCGCGCTAACCGTATAGTTTCCGATCTTCAAAGGCGAAAACACATAGACGCCGCTTCCATTGGAAGTGCCTTCCAGTACCAGTCCCGTGTCGATGTTCCTCACAACGACTTTAGCCGCGGGAACGATCGCGCCTGTGCCGTCTTGTACGACACCTGTAATAGCGCCCTGGTCCACCTGGGCCATTGCCCTCTGGCCGGTAAACGTCAGGGCCAGCAGGAAGATCAACAACAGCGAATAATATCGGGCTCGTGCAGAACTCTTCTGCGATTTCTTTTCCGTCATCTCAGTGCTCCTTCTATCCATCCATCTCGTTTTCTTTGCTCTCATAACCTTTGGCCCCTCGGAATCGAATATTCAATTGGTGGAACACTCAGTAAGGCGCAAGAAACCGCTGGCCCGCCGAACAGGCGAACTGTGAGCGATGGCTTGTAGACCCATCCACGAACTTCGTGTACGTTACCGGAAATCCACACTAGACGCCTGCACAATGCATTGTCAAGCGGGAATCGTCTCGCCTATGAAAAATTCCTGCCCCGGCGCTCAAAAACACTCTCGTCTCCCGGTTAACAATGAAAGACCAGGGAAAGGGGTATCGGAAGATAACGGCCAGAGGCATGGCCATCCTTTCCGTGTACGTCCACCGAAAACAAAACCCATGACCTCTCCTGTGCGGATGCGATCTGGACAGGCGAAGCAAAATTGCCGCTCCCGGCAATCTCTTCAGCCCTGAGGCAGGAACCAGAAATATCATTTTTACTCGTATAAAATCGTTATCTCGCGTCACTGTTTACGACAGGGCTAAAGAAGGAGCACGATGCAACGCCAGAGAAACAGCTTTAGCAGGAGAGAGCTTTTGATAGGTGGCAGCGCTCTTGTCGCCGCAGCCATCGCCGCAGGAACTCCCGCTCGCCTGCTGGCTGAAGAGTTGACGGTGCTCGACGTTGCCTCGGCTGGTTCCATTCGCCCCATCCTGGAAGGCCCCATCAAGGCATCGATAGCAACAGCCTTGAAGCTCGACCTCCACAGTCACGCCCAGGGAGCCGATGCCGTAGCGCAGTCGATTGTGGATGGAAGCCTGCACGCTGACGTATTCATCCCCATCACTCCCGGCCCGATGTACACGGTCATGCGCGCCGGCAAGGCCGATGTTGCACAACCAATCGCCCGTACGGAGATGGTTCTCGTATACAGCCCGAAGAGCCGCTTCGCGTCCCGGTTCGACGCCGCCGCCAAAGGCCAGTCGAACTGGTGGGAGATTCTGCAGGAGCCGGGTCTGCGCTTCGCGCGCGGCAATCCTGCCGGCGATCCCGGCGGACGCAACATCATCTTCACGATGATGCTGGCCGCAAAGAAATACAAGCAGCCGAACCTGGTGGAGAAAGTTCTCGGTCCGACCCTTAATCCCGAACAGATTCTTACGGGAGGAAACAACCAGGCACGCCTGCAAAACGGCGAATTGGACGCCAGCGCCTCATACAAGATCGGGCCCGGCGAGTCTCACCTGCTCTACATCACCCTGTCCAGCGACATCAACCTGAGCGGCCAGAACGTCCACGAGGAGCATCCGGATGTAAGCCTGTCCCTCAACGGCAAGACCTTCTATCCAGAACCGCTGGTCTACTATGCTGCGATTCTCAAGAACGCCGCCAACCCAAAGGGCGCTCCAGCCTTTACAGCCTGGCTCAAAGGCGACGAGGCCCAGGCGCTATTCCGGCAGAGCCAGTACGATCCACCCGGAAGCGCGACCGCACTCCACGCATAAGATCTGCAGGGTGTGTCATCAAACTTCGTTCCAAGTTGAGCCAGAGCTCTTGCTTTGAAAGGGCGGGGCTTCACAGGCTGCGAAGAAAATCTCCATTTGATCTTTAGGGCCAAAGGCCCGTTTCATACCAGCCTGGGGCAAAGCGAACCCAGGGTCACCACGCGATAGCGTGGTGGCTCCGGGAGCGACGCCCCAGGTTAGCAGGAGAAGATGTTGAGGGCTGTAAGCCCGACTCATCTTTTGTGCAAGCACGATGAATCGGGCTTACAGCCCTCTGCTTTCCTGTTGATCCGATACCTGGGGCTACGCTTGCAGCGAGCTAAAAACCGCTCGCTGCTGCGCTCCACCCCAGGCTGGTATGAAACGGGCCCTTGGCCCTAAAGATCAAGGCTCTCTCCCCAGCTATGAGTTTTTCCGCAGCCGGTGGAGCCCCGCCCCTTCAAAGCAAAAACTTGCGCTCTGACCTTACCCCTGATCCATAGCGTGAACATGCGAGTTTAATCACAGGCTCTAAAACGCGAACTGCAAGGATGTCGAGATCGTTCGCGGCGCGCCCAGGTGAGCGGTATTGCTGCTCGCATTGGTTCCGGTGATATCGCCAGCCGCAATCGTCGAGTAGTAACGAGTGTCGGTAATGTTGTCGCAGGTGAATCGCAGCGTCGCCACCTTCGTGAAGAAGGCATGTGAGTAGCGAAAGCCGAAGTCGAACGTGTTGTAGCCAACCGTAGTGTGCAGGTTCTGGTCGTCCTGCGGACGCTGCCCAACAAACTGCCAATCGCCTGTAATATTCAGATTCACAACGCCCGGCAGCCGGTACTCTGCCAACAGATTCGACTTATAGTCGGGAATACCGACAAAGCGCTTACCCTCGGTCGAAGCTACGTTGGTATTGTTCAACCGCGCATTGAGCGCGGTGAAGCCGCCATTCAGCAGCAGGCTATGAAAGAGCGTGCCCTGCCCGGAGATCTCGGCGCCATAGTTGACCTGCTGGCCGACGATCGCAAAGATCGTTTGGGTGGGGCTGTTATTGAATGGGATGGTGTCCGCAAAGGGCCGTTCGAGCCGGAACAACGCGGTCGTAAACGCGATCGGATGCGCATCTGTCTTGAAGCCCAGTTCCCACTCCTTGCTGCGATACGGGGCGAGCGCCTGGTTCGCATTCACGAGAGTTGCGCCGCCGGGAGCAATGTCTCCCTGCTGCAGGCTGCTCGCGTACGTGGCATAGGCAGTCGACCAACTCGTCGGCTTATACATCACGCTCGCCGAAGGGCTGATTCCCTGCTTGTTCGATCCACTGGTGCGCGCGGTCGCCGAGTTGTTGTCCACACCGATCCAGTCCTGGCTGGCAGCGAGACGTACGAGGAAGCGATTGCGGAACGAAACCAGATCGCCGAGGTTGAATCCCTGCTGATGCACCACGGACGACTGATACAGTCCCTTATTCTGAGGAAGGCCCACAACAGGTGGAGCAAAGATCTTTGGATTCGCGATGTTCGCCGTACCGAGGAGAACATTGGCGGCCGCTGGTGAGGTGTAAGCGTACTGGTTAAACCGATAGCCTTCGCTGCCGGCAACAACATCCTGCTTGATGCCCCACTTCTGAATCACTCCTGTAATGTAGCCGAGGTCACTCTCCACACCGAAGCGCGGTGCGAATCCAGTAGCCAGAGAGGTGCTGTAGTCCCCGGTGTTATCCGTCAGGTTGTTGACCGGGGTGTCGATGAAGCGGTCAAGCCGCTGCGCCAGCCCACCGGCCATGGCATGCCAGTTCGGAGAGAAGTCGTGGAGAAGGCGGACGCTGGTGCTCTGCGTGGTCAGGTTCACACCAGCATAGGCCTGGCCATAGCCCACACGCGTGGGATCGGGTGCGGCGAGCAACAGCAACGTACGCGGCGGAGTATCGGTCTTGTCGCTCTTGTCCGGGCCATACGTAAACCAGCCCGGATAGCCACGCTGAATAATGTCGTACGCACTATAGTGAGCATCGATCACAGTTCTATCGGTAGGCCGGAGATCGAAAGCAAACTCCGCCAACCGGCGACGAAGACGGCTCTGATCCACGAAGGCGGTTCCATCGCCGAAGAGCAGATTGCTGCGATAGCCAAAGATCTTATGCGGTCCCAGTCTTCCGCCTGTGTCGGCGTAGATCGTCCCGATGGAGCTGCTGTCCTGCTCAAGATAGATGTTGGTGAAGCGTTCCTCGGTGGGCCGTTTGAGCATGAAGTCGAACATGCCGGAAGGATTGGCCGGGCCGTACATAGAGGCACCGAGGCCGTTCTCAACCTGTAGGCTCTGGTACTGCTCCATCGCATTGCCGCCGGTGATGGCGATGGCCATGCCATCCATGCGCGTGTTCTGCGCAATGCTGCCTTGAACACCGCGCGTCGCCGGACGAAGGATCTCCGACCCCTGCTGCTCCGTGAATGAAACCAGCGGAAGATACTTCATCGCATCGCGGAAGCTCTTCACCTGGGTATTGACGATCTCGTCGGCTGGAAGCACCGTGATCGTATAGGGCTGGTTCACAATGGGGGCATTTCCCAGGACGCCCTGGTTGACGTGGTCCACATAGTAGCCCTCTGCCGCCGTACCCGTCTGTCCGGCATTGACGGTAACGGACGCGCTTGTTCCAGCCAAAGCAAACGAAAGGTCCCGTGTAAGGTTCTGTCCGGCAGAGATCGTGAGGGAAGGAACAACGATCGCCGCAAACCCCGGCTTATGCGCCTCCAGCCTGTAGGTTCCCTGGGGCACGGAGGTGAAAACATACTGCCCTGACTCATTGGTAGCCGCCTGAAAGGTGCGGGTAGTCTGCAGGTTTTCCAGGGACACAACAGCGTTGCCCACCACCGATTGGTCAGGGTCCTTGATCGTACCGCTTACTTGAACTGACTGGGCCAAAGCCGGCAAGGATACAAGCAGCAAAAACACGGCTAAGAACGAAAGATGGAAGCGAATGCTTTTGCAAAAGGGCAGGTGAATAACGGAGTGGCGATACATCGGGCTCCTTAAGAGTGGCTCTCCCGGTCTCGACGCATCTAAAGCTAAGACCACTTGGAGAAGCTGGGTGGTGAAGGACTATCTTCTGTAGCTAGACGGCTACACGCGCACAGAGCCGCTACTCCGTTTGCCTATAAGGACAATAGTTCTAATTTCTTGAATTTATACGAATCAAAACGTAGGGTCAATTTGACAATCCGTTTAGCGGACCGCCCAGAAGACCAGGATGTGCCATCAAACTTTGTTTCAGGGTTTGGCTATGCCTTTGTTTTGAAGGGGCGGGGCTTCAGCCCCGCCGTTGGGACAACATAGGAAATAAAGCGGCTTCAGCCGCGGAGGAAACGATGTCTATCGGGGTAGTGACTCAGTCCCTTGGAATATTCTTGCCCTTCAGAAGCGCCTGGATCTGCCCAAGCATCGTTCCCTCAGTGACTAAAGTCACTGTATCCAGCGGCTTCTAACGGCGGGGCTGAAGCCCCGCCCCTTCAAAACAAATCTTGGGCTCTCATTTCACACTCGTCCGCAGCTTGAACCTGCGAGTTTGATGACACGCCATATTTTGCCGCATCACCCACTCACCCAAAATGACCTCGCTGTAACACTGGGAACAAGCCCGGCAAGCAGCAGGCTGCGATGCAGATCTCACGCAAAGGTGCTAAATCTATAGTCCATGGCAAAACTCGATCCCATGTTGACTCCCCGCGAAGCAGCTCGACTGCTGGGCATTAGCTATCCCACGATCAAACAATGGATTCTGGCGGGTAAGCTGAAGACCAACCCGACTCCGGGCGGCCATCACCGCATTCCCGAATCAGCCCTTAAGCCGTTCGTAGCCAAAGACAAGGCGAAGCCCCCTGCGGAATCGCGAGAGCGCTACCGTCGCGTAAGCGGCAGGAATCAGATCTCCGGAAAAATAGTCAGCATCCGCATTGAGGGTCTTCTTGCAGAAGTCATCATCGGCACCGGGGACACCCACCTCACAGCGATCATTACGGCGAGCGCCGTTCGAGAGCTTGGGCTGAAAAAGGGTGATGCGGCGGCAGCGCTCATCAAATCTACCGACGTCATGATTGAACGGCTCGACGATCCCGCCTGAATGCTTGCGCTACGCCGATAGCTCAAGTGGCAGGAACAGAGAAAAAGTCGTCCCACTTCTGCCCCGGCGCATCGTGCTGGACACCCTTAGATCGCCCTGCAAGCGTTCGACGAGTTGAGCAGATACCCACATCCCAAGCCCTGTGCCGGTCTCATTTTTGGTCGTAAAGAACGGCTCATAAATCCTCTCGAGCGTCTTGGCGGTCATTCCTGTACCGGAGTCAGAGATGGTAGCCCGTATGCCGAGGCGCTCTCGATCGCGCCAGTCGTAGGAATTGCTTACCCTCATCGTAAGCGAACCTCCAAACCTCATCGCATCGACAGCGTTTGAGAGAAGGTTCGCAAAGATCTGACGAAGGTCTCCCGCCAGGCAAAGGATCGAGGGACCTTCTCTGTATTGGCGATGGACCGTGATGTTATTGGCCAGAAGCTTTTCGTGATACAGCACCAGCAGAGAATCAAGAATCTCCGAGACCTGCACAGAGGAGGGAGCGGTTGATTGCCGATAAAACTTGAGCGTCTGCTGCGTAATGTGCGACACCCGGCCGACCTCTTCAAGAGCCTGGGCAGCATAGGTCTTTGCCGCCGCGGCATCATCACCGGTTGAGGCGAGATAAAGAAGATTCGTAATCGCTTCCAGCGGGTTATTGATCTCATGCGCAATGGTCGCGGCAAGGCGACTCGCAATCGCCAGCTTCTCCGCCTGAACAAGCGCTGCTTCAATCTTCTTGCGCTTGGTCATGTCGGTAAGCGACAGGAGAATCAGGGGCGCAGCCGCGGGCTCCTGCACCATATAGCGTCCGCTCAGCATAAAAGACTTCCAGCCGATGCCGGGAAAGTCGTAGATGACCTCATGATTCAGGAAATCCCTGTCATGCGGTAGAACCTCTTCCAGCAGGGTTCGCAGATCGGGTTTATTCCACTGTCCGTCCCCCAGGCCGTACACGAACCGGTTCAACGTCGCCTCCGGTTTCACTTCAAAAGCCTTGTAGAAGGAGTAATTCGCCATCAGCACATGCAGGTTCGCGTTCAACACCAGCACAGGTTCCGGCATAGTCTCGATGATGGATTTAGTGAACTCGCTCGCGAGCACCAGTTCCTGATTGCGCTTCTTGATGACATCGATATCCATAAGAACCAGGACCGCGCCATCGCTGCGATTATCTAATGTTTCATAGGGTCTTACCTGCAACCGATACCAATGCCCCTGCTGGTCCTGTACCTCTCGTTCAAGGCTCACGACGTCCCGAAGGACAGTGGTAAGCAAAGGCTTCAAATCAATATTGAGATCCGGATTGATATCGGTGATAGGCCGTCCAATGTCGGACGGAAGCACTTTAAAGACAGCCTCTGCCGTTGGAGTCATGCGACGAATACACAGACTGCCATCCACCATCACGATAGGGATGACCGTGCTTTCGAGCAGGTTCTTCAGGTCGTTCCCCAGCAGATGCAGAGTCGAGTTGTTGCTATTCAACTCATCATTAACGGTGTTGAGTTCCTCATTGGTGGCCTGCAGTTCCTCCTTCGAAGTCTCGAGCTCTTCGTTGGTACTTTGCAGCTCCTCGTTTGCGGAGAGCATCTCCTCGTTCGCCGACTGATAGTCTTCGCGGAGCGCCTCCTGCGTGCGCGTGTGCTCTTTGAGCAAAGCGCGTGTCGCCTGCAACTCACGCTTCTGGTCAAGAAGTGTTCTCCGGGAAAGATCGCCCGGTTGCACAGGGAATCGCTGGCCCGTCTTGCCAATCGGCTCTATCAGAGGAACTACATCCTCAAAGAGGATGAGATAGCATCTGCCCACTCCTGAAACAAGTTCATCCATGGGCATCACAGACAAATGCACGACACGCCTTTTACCGTTATGTTCAAAGGCGACGTTCTTCTTCTTGACCGAAGCGGCTTTTTTCCTGGCCGATGCGATGGCGGTACGCAGAGCAATCGCCAACTCCTCGCGAACCATATTCAGAATATTGAGATTGGCGCGTCCGGATGCGGGTTCCAGGTAAGGACTGGTGCGCCCACGAAACTGAAGAATCTCAAGCGCGTCATTCACGATCACACCCGGCGGAGCACACTCTCTCAGCACCATTCGATCTGCGAGCTGCTGTAACTCCAGTTCATTCTGACTTGCACGGCTGATGGGCTGCACTTTCTCTATGGGGGAGGCAACCGCCTGCAAGGGATTCCGGGCTGTCTTAAACGTACGCTGCTGGCGATGATCGCCGACTTTTTTGGAATAGATCTTGCTCTTCTTATTCAGGGGCGTAAACATCTGCGGATAAGAAGCTGCGCTCTCGGCATTGCCCAGCAATAAAAAGCCGGATGGATTCAAGGCGTAGTGCAGGGTCGAGATAATCCTCTCCTGCAACTCCGGTTGGACATAAATCAGAAAGTTGCGGCAGGAGATAAGATCCAGGCTCGAAAAGGGTGGGTCTTTGGTGACGTCCTGGCGTGCAAAGACACACAGATCGCGGATGACTTTGTTAACCCGGTACCCACCCGTTACCTTCGTGAAAAACTTTGCAGTCAGTTCTGCTGAGACGTTCTTCATCGCGCTTTCGGAATAAATGCCGGAGCGCGCCTTCGCAATCCCCTTCTCATTAATATCCGTGCCAAAGATCTGGATGCGCATCCCCTCAGCGCTTGCACCTAAAAACTCCAGCAAGGTGATCGCCAGCGAATAAACCTCTTCTCCGGTAGAGCACGCAACTACCCATAACCGCAGCGCTTCTCCGACCTTCTCTTCGATCATCGCTGGGAATGCTGTCTTTGCAAGACCTTCAAAGATCTCCGGGTTGCGGAAAAACTCGGTCACAGGAATCAGGACATGATGAGAGAGCTTTGCCGCCTCTTCCGGATGCTCTCTCAGATAAGTGAGATAAGCAGGAAGAGAGAGAATCCGCAGAGCCGCCATACGCTGTTGAATACGCCGATGAATCGTATTGGGCTTGTATTTGGTGAAGTCAGAGCCTTGCGAAATACTCACCAAGTTCAGGATTGAATCGAATACGTCGCCGTCGGACTTTGGCTCTTCGCGCGAGACCTTCGGCCTCTGCCGAACCTGGGGATGGCTGCTCATGCGGCCCAGCTCCGCCGCAATCTTTTCGGGGGATAGAACGTAATCGATGCATCCGGATTCGATCGCACTCCGAGGCATGCCATCGAACTTGGCGCTCTCTGTACTCTGCGCGAAGGTTACCCCTCCTTCAGCGCGAATCGCCTTAATCCCCGCAGTACCGTCCGATCCTGTGCCCGAGAGAATAACGCCGATAGCGTTGCTCTTGCGGACCTCTGCCAGAGAACGCATGAAGATGTCGATGGGCAAATGCTGCTTGTGGTCGATGGCTCGCGGAGTCAGTCCAAAGTGGCCATCCGTGATGGAGATATCCACGTTACTCGGCATCACATAGACACGATTCGACTCCACCTTCATCGCATGGATTGCTTCTAGTACGGGAATTTTGGTCGTCTTCGAAAGCAGTTCCGGCAAAATGCTGTGGCGTTTAGGGTCGAGATGCTGAATCAGCATGAACGCCATGGCGATGTCTGTGGGAAGGGCACGCAGAATCGCCGTAAGAGCTTCCAGCCCGCCTGCCGAAGCCCCAATGGCCACAACTGGAATCTCCAGTGATGTGCTTTTAGGCGGCGGTCTTTGTAATGGGGAAGGCATTCGACACCGGGATCCCTCCGAGAACGTCGTGCGTCGGAACGGTTCGGCTTGATCTTTCTTCAATCAATGGCCGTCCCAAGTGTACGCTACCCCTGAAGTAAGTCCCTGACAGTAGCCGTTTCGTGAGCGAAAGCCTCACCCACCAGGATGAAGGATCTTCTGCTGATTCACCGCATCCCCATCGCCCCGCTTCAAGCTGCGGAAGACGATCGTAGAGGCAATGGTCAGGCCGCCGAGCACAAGAAACGCCTCATGAATCCCATGGATCATTCCCGCTGGATTGGAGCGAACGCTGTCAGGAATAAAGAAAGCAGTGGCCAGCCCAGCAGCCGCAACACCGAAGCTGATCGACATCTGCTGCATCGTGCTCGCAATAGAACTGGCATTGCTGGTCTCTTCCTCCGTGATGTCGGCATAGACGAGCGTATTCATACTCGTGTACTGCAGCGAGGTAAACGCTCCATAAGAGAACGCCTGCAGAACAATGACCCAGACAGGCGTATGGACTCCAATGGTCGCGAACAGCAGCAGCAGGAATCCGAGAATCACTGTATTCGAGATCAGCACTCCGCGATAGCCGAAGAAAGACAGGAGACGAGGCATAACCAGCTTCATACTCATCGCGGCCACGGCCTGCGGCATAATGAGCAACCCCGATTGAATCGGCGTGAAGCCAAGCCCAACCTGATAGAGCAGCGGCAGCAGAAAGGGCACACCACCGATTCCCAGGCGCGTGAAGAAGCTGCCGCTCACCGAGGCGCGGAAGGTACGAATGCGAAAGAGACTCAACTCCAGCAGCGGATAAGCTGGGCTCTTCGCATGGAGTCCATAGCCTGCAAGCAGGACGAGTGAAAGCACCAGCAACCCCGAGATCTCGCGTGAACTCAGAGCATGCTCCCCGAAGATCTCCAGCACATACGACAACAGCGCTACACCGGCCCCGAAGAGAATCAAGCCGACGATGTCGAGAGGGTGGATATTCTTTTCGCGATAGTCCGGCAGATGCAGGTAGACCATCAACAAGCCAGCCAGGCCAATCGGAAGGTTCAGAAAGAAGATGAATCGCCAATGCAGGTAACCGACGATCAAGCCGCCGGCAATCGGCCCAAGCATGGGAGCCACCAGGGCGGGAATCGCCACAAAGCTCATGGTTCGCAGCAAGTCCGATTTCGCGAAAGTCCGCACCAGGGTAAGCCGGCCCACCGGCACCATCATGGCCCCGCCGCAGCCTTGCAGAACGCGGCACGCTACCAGGACATGGATATCGGTCGATATACCACAGAGAAACGATCCAAGAGTAAAGAGGCCGATAGCCGATGCGAAGACCCTACGTGTTCCAAAGCGGTCCGCCATCCAGCCGCTGATAGGAATAAAGACCGCGAGGCTCAACGTGTAACTGGCCAGCACGGCTTTCATGCTCAGCGGCGCCACCTTGAGCGCAGAGGAGATCGCAGGCACTGCCGTATTCAGAATCGTTGTGTCCAACGACTCCATAAAGAATGCGACCGCCACCAGCCACGGCAAAAGCCGCTTGCTGGCTTCGGAGGGATGAAGAAACGGAGAAGGAGCGGCGACGGAGTCAGGCACATTCATAGGGAATAGGAAAGAAGGAGCTCAGGTCAATGAGAACACGACAACACCTTTTCATTCGATGCAGCTTTAAGAACGCACGCAAACAAGTGCGCACTCGCGCAGGGTTCTTCACGGGAACTGCTTTAAATCCGCTAGAGCGTTCCCAGCCATGCCAGCAGGATCGAGAACAAGCAAGCTGCCAACGCCTGCCGCCCGGCAAGCTTCAAAGCAAACAACTTGGGCTTAGTGAAAGCGATCGACCAACAGATTGGCCACATAGATGAGTGCAGAGCCTGAAAGCACAGTGGGGAGCATATACCTCAATCCCTTGTGTTGGCGCACCTCCGGAAGAAAATCGCTGGTTGCCATCTGGAGGAAGAAGCCGGAGGCCACGGCAAGAAGCATCGCCGAACTCCCTGAAGAAAATGTCCACCAGACCGTAAGAAGACCTCCCGCGAGAGGAGCAAGGCAGTCAGCAGCCAGAAAAAGATAATCGCTCAACCTCGGTTGATCGCCGCCTGTCGTCAGGATGACCGTATTCATGCCGTCGCCGATATCATGCGCCGCGATGCCTACTGCAACCGCGTAGCCCGCCGGATGCGAGGCCGCATAGGAGAGGCCAATGGCCATGCCATCGCGCAGGCTGTGAAAGATGAGCATGCCGCCGCCGATCTTCCCGAGCGTCCTCCCCGAGCTGCCCGATCCTCCACCCCATCGTGCAGCCAATCCGTCCAGTCCGCTTTGGATACTCCAGAAAAGAAGAAAGGAGATCAGTACCAGCGCCAGGATATCGGCGGAACGTATCTCTACCAGCGCCCCCAGGGAGAGGGCCTCAGGCAGGAGATCGAGAAAAGCGGCTCCCAGCAGCAGGCCCGCCCCCAGCGCCATCAACAGCGCTAAAGACCTGCGAAATTGAAGTGCCAGGAGACCGCCGAGGAGAGTTGCGAAGACAGGAACGATAAGAAGTAAAAGAGGAATTGGTTCATTTGCAAAATGCATCACAATTGATAATACATTCTCAATATTTACAGCCTGTGATTGTAAATCACAACGCTCCTCCCCTGTTATTTAGCTCCGCAACTGGAGACTGGGATGCTCTCCCGAATGCTCTCCCAGATGAGTTGCCGCAATACTATCCAGAGGCTCATGGGAGGCAATCGCATAGAGCGAGCGTGGAGATATCCGGTGAGCTACAAAGCTCGCCAGCAGATTGCAAACGATCACAACCGGAAGCAGATGCCACTCCCCGGTCAATTCCACAGCCATAAACGATGCCATCCAGGGAGCATGAGTCACGGCGGAGAGAAAGCATCCGAGCCCAAACACAGCAAACAGCACGGGCTGCGAGAGATGGAGCATCTGCCCGGCCACCAGTCCGATAGCGGCTCCGGCAAACAAAGTCGGTGTAAACACGCCTCCGACGGTTCCTGTTCCAACACAGAACGTCGTCGCTATCAGTCTTAGCGCGAGGACGATCAAAATACCCTGGGTCGCCTTCCCTTGCATCATTGATAACAAGGCGGCATCCCCATTCCCCCAGACCGTTGTCCGTGCCAGCGAGAGCAAGCCGACGACAAGACCGCCCCAGACCAGGGCCAGCGGCCACTTTTTAGCGAATCGCAGACTACGAAGGATCGCCTGATAAAGCGGTCCCAACGCCCCCAGGACAATCGCCAGCGGCAGAAGATACAACCATTCCCTTGAGAGAGCAGGCAGGCTCACACGGACTGCGAAGATCGGGCCCGCACCAAGCAGCCAGCGGCTCGTAAGCCAACCCGCCACGGAGGCCAGCGCAAAGAACGGCAGCTCCATCCAGGGCATCTCTTCGAGAACAATCTCCGTGGCAAAGAAGATACCGGCAATCGGAGCCTGATAGGCCGTAGCCACAGCAGCCGCTACTCCATAGCTCACCTGCCGGGACAAAGAGATGCCCCTGACCGGAGAACGCTCCCCCACCCAGGACGCCGCGGTTGCAGCCAACTGAATCATCGAGCCCTCACGCCCAACCGCCGCCCCGCTAGCCAGGGAGAAGATCGATGAGAGGGTGCGCCACACGTTAGGGGCGAGCGGAATCCGGCCTTCCTCACAGTGAATAGCTTCCACATACTCCCGGGCAGGAGTCGCGTGAAAATATCTTCGCGCCAGCCAGAGAACGGCGAGGGCCAACAAAGCTCCAAGGACAGGAGTCATCGCACGGCGCGTCAGAGAGAGGTGCTGCGCGGCCTCCGACAGCAGGCCTCCCTGCTGCGTGAAGACCCACTGCATCCCACGAAGAGCAAGACGCACCCCCACACAGGCCAGGCTGCTCACAACGCCCAGCACAACCGCCCAGAGTGCGTGTGCGAAGTGCGACGATCCGTTCTGGACTTTTGTCGGCAAGGGGATACAGGGCTCAGGGTATAGGGCCCAGGGCTCAGCGTGCAAAGTTTGCTGCTCCGAAGCCCTGCCCCCTATACCCTGAGCCCTGGGCCCTGACACCGGAACCAATTTAGAATTTACCTATGCCTCTACTGAAGGTTTTAATCCTGGCCATCGTTCAGGGACTCGCCGAACTCCTGCCTGTCTCCAGCTCCGCTCATGTTGTCGTCGCGGAAAAACTGCTGGGGCTCGATCCCTCCTCGCCAGAGATGACCCTGGTGCTCGTGATGCTGCATACCGGCACCATGTTTGCCGTCATCTTCTACTTCTGGGCGCAGTGGAAGCGTGCCTACTTCGCCACCGCCGACGCCTTCAAGCGCTTCGCGATCCGCGCGATCTGGGCAACAGGGCTGACGGGGGTCATCGGCTACCCGCTTCAGAAGATCGTGGCAAAGATCGCTTTCCCTGGTGCTCCTAAGGCGCAGATTGAAGATCTCTTTGGCCGCCTCGACCTCGTCGCCTATGCGCTCTTTGCCGTTGGCTTATTGATTCTGTGGGCGGGAATGAAAGAACGCAACGCGGAAGCCGTTGCTACCAACGCCTACGATCGTTCCGTTACTCGTTCGGGAGACAACGTCACCTTCAGCCAGGCTGGGTGGATGGGGGCGATCCAGGGCCTGAGTCTTCCCTTCCGCGGCTTCTCGCGTTCAGGTTCGACTATCTCTACAGGTCTCCTGACCGGCGCCAACCGCGAACGAGCAGAGCGTTTCTCCTTCGCCCTGGCCGTCATTCTCACACCAGCAGTTGTGGGCCGCGAAGCCCTGAGGCTGCTAAAAGCTTCCCACGAAGCCACGGCCGCCGGTATGCCGATCAACCTGCACGCCAGCCTGATTGCTTCCCTGCTCGGCATGGTCTTCTCGTTCTTCGCCGGACTCGCCGCGCTACGGTGGCTGAGCTCATGGTTGGAAAATGGACGCTGGTATCTGTTCGGGATCTACTGCCTGGTCGCGAGCTGCGTGGTGTTCTATCTGCATCTGCGTCTGCACTAAATATCAAGATGAGACGAAGTAGAGGTTTGGAGAAAGGTTCTGCAATAGCCTTCTCTCTACTGCAATCCCTCTGTCCGGAAAATCGCTCCAAGCGCCAAAGGCGCGACTCATACCAGCCCAGGCCGCAGGCCTGGGTTTGAAACCCATGAAAAGGTAAGGGCTGAAAGCCCGCTTCATAGTTACCCCCTATGAGGCGGGCTTTCAGCCCTTATAGCTCAATCTATCTATATACCCAGGCCTGCGGCCTGGGCTGGTATGAATCGCGCCTTTGGCGCTAGAACTTCACCTGTTTGAATGTGTTGACTCTTCTCTCATTCAATTCAACGGAATCCCGCGTATACAGCCAAGCCCACCAGATCAACGGCAACTGCAACGGCAGCCTAAACCAGATCACCCAACGCGGAATATTCGGATAGAACTCCGGATGCTGTGCCATCCACACATTCGCGGGCATCACGGCAACGAGCAGCAGTACAACCCCCCACGCCGCAGCCTGACGAGTCCTCGGAATGAGGACGCCAAGCCCACCCGCAATCTCGGCAGCACCACTCAGCAGTACAAGCGAGTGATGCGCCGGAAGGTAAGCCGGCATGATGCTCTCATACAGGCGCACCGCAACAAAATGAGCTGTACCTGCCGCAATGTAAAACACCCCCATCACGATCCGCCCAACCCGCATGGAATCCCCTTTAAAGCCGTGTCCCTCGTTACCGGCATAGACATCGCCGATAACGAGGGAGTTCCAACCAACTCTGACACAGCCTGCAACAAAGATCCAGGCAAGCTACTTTCCTGCCAGCGCATCCCTCTGGTTCCGCACATAGTCATGGGAAGTCAGCACATGCGCCTGCTGATCCACAAGCAAGCTGCGAATCGGCAACGGCAGCTCATGCTCTAACGCCTTCTTATAGGCATCCTTCGCTTCGTCTTCCCCCTTCTCGGCTGTTTCGAGCAGCGAATGATCGCCGCCACCCAGCTTCGCCTTCAGCTCGCCCCAGGAACGATGCAAGGCACCGGCCACGCTGCCTGACTCCTCGATATCCGCCATGCCCGCAAGATGCAACTGGCCCTCAAGTTCAGCACGGAAGCTCGCCCGCTTCAGACTCTCGGCGAGAAAATAACGTTTGAGGGTGGCATCTTTCAAGTGCTCTCCAATTTCGGCGAAGCCCTTTTGACCATCCTGCAGCGACTTGATCAAATCCAGAAGTACGCTCTCCATCTCCTGGTTCTTAGTCGATCCATCCAGCTTATTTGCCATAATGTCCTCGGTTGAGTGATTTAGACAGCGATCGGGGTCTGCCGGTTGTGCGCGATTCTCCTGCACCGGCAGCAAGCGGGAGAAATCGCGAAAATCCCGCTCCCCCAATCCCTGTGTCGGGAATTGCTCTTTGCAGAGTTACGCAATCCCATTCACACCACTAGATGCAGACCTCGCACCCCGCGTTAGCTCATGATTTTCATGATTAAGGGTTGCACGAGATTTCAAAAAATTTGGCAGCGGAAGAGCAGCCGTCAGGTAATGCCTGACACCAGCTTTAATCACGTGTCTTGTTCGCATTCCCACAGAATCGTCATCAACCACAGGTCTTGTTCACATCCCCACGGAATCGTCATCCTGAGCGAAGTAGCTCGCGCACTTTGCGAGCTACGCAGTCGAAGGACCCCGAAGGACTTGATCTCGCCCATGATGCTGGGACCTTTTCTAGCACGGACGTCCAGGCTCGAGTGCTTGAGGCAGAAAAGGTCCTAAGAGTATGGGCAAGATAAAGCCTCTCGGGTCCTTCGGCTCCGCGTCCCAAAGGCCGGGACGCTTCGCTCAGGATGACGATTCCGTGGGATAAAACCAAAGCACTATGGAAATATCGATCTTCGTTTCGGACGAAAGCCGAACACTACCCGCTACTGCACAGAACCACCCACAACAGCCCCGAACAGCGTCAGCCACGCTTGCGGATTATGCCCGCTATGCTCAACACACTGCCGCGCAGCCGACGCATACTGAGGATCGAGCAGCGCTGCCAGCGTAAGCGTCTGCACCCCAGCAGCAGGGTCCCATTCGCCGGAGTAGCCTTTTTCGCCCGCCTTATCGCGTGCCGCATCGAAAGCAACGGTCGAGTGCACAAACTCCATATGCTTCGTCTGGCCCACCGCATAGGGCACCAGCCAATCGACACCGTGAGCAATGTTCCTCCCACCGGCCCCCTCATGGAACCAGCTCTCGCCATGCACCTTCGCCGACAATGCCGCCATCTGGAGCGGATCGAGATCATAGACCACATAGTGCAAAGCATCGCGCTTGTAGAAGTCTTCCACCGAGCCATCAGGGCGGATATTGCGCTTCACCTGTTCGCGGAAGACCGCCGCCGCCCGAGCCTCCAGTGCAGGATCGCCAGCCTCATAAGCCGCCATCACCGCAAGTTTCACCCGATGGCTCGACCAGTTCCCCGTATCCTTCTGGCCGTTCTTCTCCATCCAGTCGATATAGCCCGCGGCCATCGCCTTCCAAAGAGCGGCGGTCTGCTCTTCTGTCTTTGGCGAAAGATTGCCCCGGGTGAGGTCATAGGCCAACATCCACTTGTCCAGGTTCGTCTCATCGATCGGGTTCAGGCTCACGCGATAGACCGCCGTCCAGGCGCCGAGATAGCAGTCCTCCGCCGCAAGATACTTCTTGTCGCCAGTCAGGCGATACGCCAGCCCGAGAGCCAGCATCCCATCCCAGTCCTTCTCCGCCGCAACGCTCTCGTCGCGAATCCCATGATGCGGCAGCGTTCCCTCGGTGTGGATGCGAGCCATGGGATGGGGCGTCTCGCTGAGGAACGTCGTGGCCATGCGCACAACGCTGCGGCCAGTCTCTGTCTCCGCCTGCGCCTTTAACCCCGCCAGGCTCTCCGGCGGAAAGATCGCCCACGAAGCGCCATGCCCAGAGACCGTCGGGGGCAGTTGCTGCCCGCAGGGAGCCTCTGCCCTGGTTGGCCGGGCGGAACCAGCCGTAAAACCCATCACAAGCGTCAATCCGAGCCAAAAACCTCGTACCATAAGCAGTCTCCTGTCAAACGCTTCCATCCTAACGTTTTGCACCTACCCGTCACCACTATGGTTCCACCCCCAGCCTCTGCGCACCGCACAGCGCACTATGGAACAATAAAAGTGCTCTGGTGGTTCCAGGTCTCGTTGTCCCCGTCCATGCGCCGAGGTCTGGCACCGGCAGGCGAACGTGATCGTGTGCGTCCATCCACCTATGAAGCCTCAGAGACTCGTTTATTCGCCCACACGTAGCCGCCGTCTCAACGAGATGCTAGGCCTCGTCGTCCTGGTCGCCGCCGGCCTCCTCCTCCTCTCGCTCCTCAGCTACACGCCCACCGATCCCTCGTTTAACACCGTGAGCGGAGCCACCGGGCCCCATTCGGCGCACAACTGGACCGGCCTGATCGGCGCGTACGTCTCCGACGTTCTGCTTCAGACGCTCGGCATCTCCGTGCTCTTCCTGCCCCTGGTGATGATCCGGCTGGGCCTCTCGTGGATGCGCTCGCGCGCCGTCGGCTCGACGAAGGCCAAGGTCTTCGGGCTCGCGTTGTGGCTGATGTTCGCCCCAGCATCTATCTATTTGTTGCCGGGCCATCTGCTCTGGAAACACACGCTGCCATTCTCCGGCGTAGTGGGCCGCCTGCTCTCCGATGGCCTGATCCAATTCGTGAATCTGCCCGGAACCATCATCCTCTGCGTCCTGATGGTCGCGTTCTCGCTCTACCTGACCACCACCTTCACGCTCGCGACAGCGCGCGAGTGGTTCACCTCGCACTTCGCGTTCATCCGCAACGCCAGCGAACGCTATACCGCGTGGAAGGAGAGCCGCAGAAAGAATGAGACCGAAGAGGCCGTCAGCGCCTATGAGACCAAGCGCGAGCGCGCCACCGCCAAGGCTCGCAGCCGTGCCGGGAAAGCCCCAGTAGCCGTCAGCGAGATTCAGCCGGCCAGCACCTCCCTGCTCTCCAGCTTCCTGGGCTGGTTTGGCCGCCGCAAAAATCACGGCTCCGACCTTGCCGTAGACCCGAACGATCGCGACCGCGCCGACTTTGCCGCCGAAGCGCCCTCCATGTGGCAGACCATGCCGCGCACCATGGTCGACGAGGTTCCCTTGACCGGCCTGAGCGCTGCCGCCGCTGCTGCTGCACCCTACGCCGCCCAGCTCGCCGCCGCGTCCACCCCCCTGCGCGCACCCGGCAGCGACCCTGATCTTCCCTACAACGGCAATCCGCCCGTCAGAAAGACCCAGGGACACGACGATGGCTGGCTGGATGCTCCTGAGCGCGGAGTGCCTATCTCCGCGAAGCCCTCGCTGGCCGCATTCGATATTCCCGAGCCACCACCGGCGCGCATCCCCACGCCACGCCCGCAGATGGTACAACCGCCGCTCCCGCCGATGCCCTCGCCCACACAGGACATCGCCGCGCAGAACATTGCCTTCGGCAAGCGCGCCGACGCGGACATGCGCGCCGTTGCCATGACCACCAAATCGATCCGCGGCTACAAGCTGCCACCCAGCTCCCTGCTGTATCGCAGCGAGGAGCAGGCGCAGGTGCGCGAGGACGAACTCCGCCAGGAGGCCCGCACCCTGGTCGAAAAATGCGCCGAGTTCGGCGTCGACGGCAACGTCGAACAGATCAACCCCGGCCCCGTCGTTACGACCTTCGAGTTCCGTCCCGACGCCGGTGTGAAGTACTCGCGCGTCACCGGCCTGGCTGACGATCTCTGCCTCGCCATGGCCGCCG
This sequence comes from Granulicella mallensis, assembly GCF_014203225.1. Taxonomy (GTDB): domain Bacteria; phylum Acidobacteriota; class Terriglobia; order Terriglobales; family Acidobacteriaceae; genus Granulicella; species Granulicella mallensis_A. Next base: position 96,402 of record NZ_JACHIO010000020.1, read on the forward strand.
AATCCATCCTCATCGAGCGCATGCCGGGCAAGTCCACCGTCGGCATCCAGGTCCCGAACCACAATCGCGAGACCATTTGGCTGCGCGATGTCGTCGAGTGCGAGAGCTTCGCGCAGTCGAAGTCGAAGCTCCCCATCGCTCTGGGCAAGGACATCAGCGGCCGCATCGTCACCGGCGATCTGGCCAGCATGCCGCACGTGCTCATCGCCGGCTCAACCGGCTCCGGTAAATCGGTCGCCATCAACGCGATGATCATGAGCGTGCTCTTCAAGTCCACACCCGAGCAGGTGCGCATGATCATGGTCGATCCCAAGCGCGTCGAGCTCGGAATGTACGAAGGCATCCCGCACCTCTTCACACCCATCATCACCGAGGCCAAGCTCGCGGCCAACGCCCTCAGAAACGCCGTGCGTGAGATGGAGCGGCGGCTCAAGCTCCTCGCCGCCAACCACGTCCGCAACATCGACCAGTTCAACAAGCTCTTCGACCACGGCAGCGACTACCTCTTTGAGGACGTAAACCAGGAGCCGCTACCCTACATCATGATCATCATCGACGAGCTCGCCGATCTGATGATGCTCGACCGCGCCAACGTGGAAGAGGCGATCACCCGTCTGGCCCAGATGGCTCGCGCCGTCGGCATTCACCTCGTGCTCGCGACGCAGCGTCCTTCCGTGGACGTCATCACCGGCCTGATTAAGGCGAACGTCCCGACCCGCATGAGCTTCCGCCTCGCCACCAAGGTGGACTCGCGCACCATCATCGACTCCAACGGCGCGGAAAGCCTGCTGGGACGAGGCGATATGCTCTTCCTGCCTCCCGGAACCTCGCGTCTGCAACGTGTCCATGCACCGTTCGTCACGGAGAAGGAGATCTCCGCCGTCACCGAGTTCTGGAAGGCACAGGGTACAGCCGAGTACGTCGAAGGCTTCCTCGAAGGACCGAAGGACGAGAAGGGCTCCGATGGCGGAAGCGCGAACGACGGCGAGGACAACGACCCCATGTTCGACGATGCCGTGCGGCTGGTCTTCGAGTTCGGAAAGGCTTCGACCTCGCTGCTGCAGCGCAGGCTCCGCATCGGCTACGGTCGCGCGGCTCATCTGATCGACATGATGGAGCGCGACGGCCTAGTAGGCCCAGCCGACGGATCGAAGCCCCGCGAGATCCTCAAGTCACCCGGCTACTTCGCCGAGGTAGACGCAGCATCACGGTAAGCGCCATAGAACCGGGTGCCCCATCCTCGACGCGCGCTTTTGCGCGGCAGGGTGGGGTATCGCGTATGCGACCGTCTTTAGCTTGTAGTAGCGACCGTGGCAAGGTGGAGAAAAGCGGTCGTTTTCCTACCCCAGACGATACCCCCGACGCAGAGCGCGCTTCGAAGATCTGTGGGATTCGCTTAGCATCCATACCCCACCCTGCCGCGCAAAAAGCGCGCGTCGAGGATGGGGCACCCGCCCATAGTTCACGCTCCCAGAAGCACAGTCTATTTCGCACCCGCGCGACGCAACCACCGCAAAACATCCCCACGCACCCGCTCATACTTCGGCTCACCGGCAGCATAACGCGCCACCGTCCCATGGGCCTTGCTCGTATACCAGTTGAGAGCAAAATCCTTCACACTCAACCGGCTGCTCTGCTCTGTACCAATACGGACATCCCCCGGCTTAAGCGCCTTCTGCGCAGCCTCGGCGGACTCCAGCGAAATATACTCCGCAGCCTTGCCATCGGGTGAAAAGTGCTCGAAGTTATACCGCGTCAGCGAGCGCCCCACCGGCTCGAAGTACTCGCGCACCACCCAGTGCTGCCCCTGCACCGTGAAGCTGTCGATCACATCGCTCTCGCGAGCGGAGATCCCCGGCGCATCCCGTTCGCGAGCCCCACGCAGCAGCGCGCGCTCGCGGTCGAACTCCTCCCACCGGGCCAGCGCCGCTTCCACGATGACCAGATTCTTGTGCGCATTCCACAGCTCCGGCTGCGCCGAGACGACGCGGCGATACGTCAGCTCGGCAGCCTCATACTCATGCAGCCCAAGCTCCGCGTCCCCTAATCCAAGTTGGGCCTCGACGTCGTCGTGATGCGTCTGCAGAAACGCCTCAAAGATCTTCTTGGCCTGCACGAACTGCTTCGCCGCCAACGCGCGCTTGCCTTCGACGAGAGCGCTCTGCGCAGGAGCGGCACTCATCTGTGCTGCTCCATGGGTGGGTGCCGCAACCGTTCCCGCCAGCATCATCGCTACCATCAACCGACCAACAACCTGCATGCTTCTCATCCCTCAATTTGAATGACTCTTCGCACTACCACTCGTGAGCCTCGACACCTATGAGTCTATTTCTCTTCCCACCTTGATTGGCTATGCCTGCGGGTACTGCGCAGGGCAAAGCTGCCCAGGACGGCAATCCCCGCCAGAAGCACCACCCAAACCAGCTCGGGATGCCTCTCGATATAAGGCCGTCTGTCCACACGCGCGACAAAACCAGGATTCACCCGTTCCGCACCCAAAGTAGCCACAAGCGGCTTCTCGGCAGGGACGAACCAGCGCGCATAGTCATAGAGCGAGGCATGCAATATCGCATCGCCATACCTCAGGGTATAGGGAGCCTCGCTCACAGCAGTATCGAAGCAGATTCTGCGTTGCCGCATCTCCAATCGAACAGACCGCAGAGGCAGCGGTTTCTCCCCATCTGCAACTGCAAGTTCCACCATTGCGCTGCTGCGGAGATTCGCTCCCAGCACGGCATCGACGCTCATCTCGCGGCTGTCGATCGGAGCACCGAACTGAGTGCCAGGCAACTTCACTCGCGAGATCTCTCCCTCGATCGCTTCAATCGACTCTCGATCCCTCGCAGCATGTGGAGTTGCCGTAATCCGAACCTCGCGCGCGAAGTTCCTGTCGAAGCCGGGGTCCAGCACGAACGAGGCGCGCTCTACCGGGACATGCGCGGGAATAGCAATCTTCGCGAGGGTCTCGTGACCGCGTTGCGAGATCGAATCCGTCTCGGCAACAGTCGTGTAGAGCGTCTGAGCCTCTCGGCTCGGCGGCACCCTCGCTCCCTTCACAATGGCCGGGCCAAAATCAGCCCCCCGCGACCCCGGCGCAGGCGTCAGGTGCAGCTCTACGTGCAGCTCCGAAAACGTCGACTCCTGCAGCGGCAAGGTCGTCGAGCGCGACAGATGCTGCGCGCTGAGATCGAACAGCTCAAAGCTGCCCAGCTCTGTCCTCTTCCCAATGCCCTCCGCACCGGAGACATGCGCCGTAGCGAAAAAGTTCTGCGCCGCAAGATCGAGCACCACAGCCGTATAGGGCCGGGGCGGCATCACGATATCGAAACTCACCTCGCCCTTGCCACCGGCTACATTGCGCACCTGGGCCGATTCATCCTCCGGGTGCTGCGGCTCACTCTCCGTCAGGGTGAAGGGGGTTTCCACCGTCGAATTCTTCGCATAAAGCCGCAGATCATTCAGCGATTCGGTAGCGGCATGGGCAAACACGGTGGAATCCAGCGTCACGCAGGCCTGCCCCGAAGCGTCGCCCGGCAGATCCACCACGCGCTCATAGCGAAGGTGCTGCGGCTCCGCAACCGGGCCGGCGGAGACACTCGCCATCTGCAGGAGCAGCGTCGCCACCAGCGCGAGGAGTGTCTTCATCGTGGCGACCGCCGCATGTCCTTCATGGCCCTTACTTTATCCTTCTCCGGCAATCCCGTGAAGCGTCTTTCCGGTTCGCGCATCCATACAATAAGAAAAACAGGAATGAGTGAAAAAACAACGATATGAGTGAAGCCCCCCACGACGTTCTCCCCGATGGCCTCCCCGATGACCTCGTAGACGTTCTCGTCATCGGCGCCGGTCCCACCGGCCTTGCCTGTGCCATCGCCGCGCAGAACGCCGGTCTGCGCGTTGTCCTCGTAGACAAGGGCTGCCTCACCAACTCGCTCTTCCACTACCCGGCACATATGACCTTTTTCACCACGCCGGAGTTGCTCGAGATCGGCAATATGCCGTTTTCCTCCCCGAACCAGAAGCCTACGCGCTCGGAAGCCCTCGAGTACTATCGCAAGGTCGCCGAGCACTATCGGCTCGACATCCGGCAGTATCAGAACGTCGACCGCATCGGCGGCTCAGACGGCGATTTCACCGTGCACACGACCGATCAGTTCGGCCGCCAGCTCACGCACCGTGCACGCAAGTTGATCGTGTCCACGGGATACTACGATCTCCCCAACTACCTCGGCATCCCCGGCGAAGACCTGCCCAAGGTAAAGCATTATTACCACGAGCCGCACCCCTTCTTCGCGCAGGACGTCCTGGTCATCGGCGGCAAGAACTCCGCGGCCATCGCGGCACTCGATCTCTGGCGGCATGGCGCTCGCGTCACGCTGGTGCATCGCGGCGCGGAGCTGCATCGCCACATCAAGTACTGGATCAAGCCCGACATCGAGAACCGCATCAAGAACGGCGAGATTACAGCGCACCTCTCGTCGACAGTCGGTGAGATCACCGAAGACGCCGTCACGCTGCTCACTCCAGGCGGCCCGAAGGTGATTCCCAACCAGTTTGTCTTCGCACTGACGGGCTATCACCCGGACTTCGGCTTCATCGAATCACTGGGCGTGCGGCTCGATAAATCCAACGCACGCTGCCCTATCTGCGACCCTGCAACGCACGAATCGAATGTGCCGGGAATCTATCTCGCGGGTGTCATCGTCGCGGGCGAACGCACCAACGAAATCTTCATCGAGAACGGCCGCTTCCACGGCGATCTGATCGCGAAGGATCTTGCTGCGAAGATGCAGCGGTAAGGCAGCTCAGCAACAGCAAGGGCAAGAACAGACCACCTCTGTTCTTGCCCTTGCTTTTCTTGTTGTCATTCCGAGCGGAGCGAGCGAACCTGCTTCCTCCCGTTTTTTGCCAGTGCTGCCACTAACGTTGTGCGCGAGCTCAAACTAAACCCCGGTTCTGCCCCATATTTTCCTGGTGATCGACCGAAGAACGGGAGACAGCAGATTCACTCGCTCCGCTCGGAATGACAACAAGAAAAGCAAGAACAAAAACCAGCCGCTAGCTCAGCACCCGCCGCCGAAATCCCTTCATCCCCAGCCATGTCAGCAGTGCGAGAAAAAAGCACAGCATCAAGAGAATCATCGCCTCAGGCATGTGACCCAGCGTAGGCGTCAACGCCGCCCGCAGCCCCTCACTCATATACACGATCGGGTTAACCAGCACGCCCAACTGCATCCACCGAATCGGTGCAAGCGCAGCCCACGGATAGTACACGCAGCCAAGAAACGTAATCGGCATGACCACAACGCCGAAGATCAGGCCGATCTGTTTCGGCTGCACCGACGTACCGATCGTCAGCCCCAGCGCACCCGCCAGCAGGCTCGCCAGCACCAGCACCGCAGCCAGGAAGAACCAGTTCGACACGTGCACCATCACCGGCGTGCTGGGAATGTAATAGGCCAGCGGAAAGACGCCTGCCGCCGCAATCAGACTCTGCAGCGCGGAAAAGATGATTTTCTCCGCGGCCACCGCCGCAATCGGCAGAGGGCACATCACACGGTCGTCGATCTCGCGCGTAACGCCGAACTCCTGTGCCAGCGGCAGCGCCACCGCTGCGATCCCGGAGAACATGATCGCCACCGCCATCAGTCCCGGCAGAAGCACCGTGCCAAAACTGCCCCCGGTGGCTCCAGCCATCTGGGCCGTCGGATTCAGCGCCGCCCCGCCGCTCATATGGGGCATAACGTACGTGAAGATGAACAGAAACAAGAGCGGGTTCATCGCCACGCGAACCAGGAAGGGCCCAAGCTCGCGCATCAACACGCGCAGATCACGCAGCATCAACCCGCCAAACGCTCGCGTGTAGCTCGTGCGTCTGCTTATGCCTGTCTCACTCATCACTGCAACGCTTGCTGCCATATCGCTCACCCTCAAATCGTTACTCGCGCAGATCGCGTCCGGTCAATCGAATAAACACTGTTTCCAGGCTCGGCTCAGCCGTCGTCACATCGCGCAGCCCGAACTCGTTCGCTGTCGTCACAACACTCGCCAGCAGCCCGTCCTGCGCCTTCGCGAGCACCCGCAGCCCGCTCCCATGGTTGATAGGCTCGACGCCGTTTACGCCGCTTAGCCCCCGCAGCCGAGCCTCCAACTGGCCACTGCGGTCGCCATCCTGCAGACGCAGTTCATAAATCTTGTCTCCGCCGACACTCGCTTTCAACGCGGCCGGCGTGTCCTCGACCAGAATCTTTCCATGGTCGATGATCGCGAGCCGGTCGCACAGTTCGTCCGCCTCTTCCATGTAGTGCGTGGTCAGTACAACCGTGATGCCCTCGTCGCGCAGACCGCTCACGGCCTCCCACATGGCGATGCGGCTCTGCGGATCGAGGCCCGCACTGGGCTCGTCGAGAAACAGCACCTTGGGCCGATGTGCGATAGCGCGCCCAATCTGCAGCCGCTGCGCCAGTCCTCCGCTCAACGCCTGCGGATACGCCTTCGCACGGTCGCTCAGACGAAACTGCTCCAGCAACTGCGCCGTGCGAGCGCGAGCCTCGGCGCGCGACATTCCGAAGTACAGGCAGTGAAAGAAGATATTCTCTTCCACCGTGCAGGAGCGGTCGAGCGTGTTGTACTGCGGCACCACGCCGATCGACCGCCGCGCGACAGCCGCATGCGCAACCACGTCGATCCCCGCGATCCGCACCGAACCGGCAGTCGGTATCGCCCGGGTCGTCGCAATGGAGATGGTCGTCGTCTTCCCCGCGCCATTCGGCCCAAGCAGCCCATAGATCTCACCGGCAGGCACGCGCAGGTCGATGCCATCCACCGCTGTGACTGAGTTCTTGCCGCTGTAGACCTTACGCAGGCCCTTGATTTCAACGATGGTATCGCTCAAATGTCTTCATCCCCCGGCAGACCCATTATAAGGAGCTGTAAAAGGAGCGCCTACGGGTTGGGCCGCTACGCGCCAACCACCGGTAGCGCGGTTATCGGCGCCACCTCCGGGACAACGTGATTTCCACGCAGCTATCATGTTCTGGTGATGGTGACTATCCAACAGGACGACCTTATCGAGAGCGTGCGCGGCGCGCTGCAGTTCATCAGCTACTACCATCCCGTCGATTACATCGAAAACCTCGCCCGCGCCTACGAGCTGGAGCAGTCTCCCGCCGCCAAGGACGCGATGAAGCAGATCCTCGTCAACTCGCGCATGTGCGCCGAGGGACATCGCCCCATCTGCCAGGACACCGGCATCGTCACCATCTTCATCAAGCTCGGGCTGGAGTGCCACCTCGTCAGCAAGGACGGCGGCCCCGCCACCCTGAACCTGCAGGAGATGTGCGACGAGGGCGTACGCCGCGCCTGGCTCGATCCCGACAACAAGCTGCGCGGCAGCATCCTCGCCGACCCCGCCTTCAGCCGCAAGAACACCAAGGACAACACCCCCTGCGTCGTCGAGGTCTCCCTGGTCAAGGGCAACACGGTCGACGTAACCGTCGCGGCAAAGGGTGGCGGCAGCGAGGCGAAGTCGAAGTTCGTCATGCTGAACCCGTCGGACTCGGTCGCCGATTGGGTCCTCAAGACCATCCCCACCATGGGCGCGGGCTGGTGCCCTCCCGGAATGCTCGGCATCGGCATCGGAGGTACCGCCGAAAAGGCCATGCTCCTGGCCAAGCAAGCCCTGATGAAAGACATCGACATGCAGGAGCTCAAGCTGCGCGGCCCCCAGACCAACATCGAGAAGCTGCGCGTCGAGATCTACGACAAGGTCAACGCGCTCGGCATTGGAGCACAGGGCCTCGGCGGCCTTACAACCGTGCTCGACGTAAAGATTCTCGATTGGCCCACGCACGCCGCCAACCTCCCGGTCGCGATGATCCCCAACTGCGCCGCCACACGCCACGCACACTTCGTGCTCGACGGAACCGGCGCTGTCTCTCTTGATCCCCCGTCACTCGAGAGCTGGCCCAAGCTGACCTATGACGTGCACGGCGCGAAGCGCGTCAACCTCGACACCCTGACGCACGAAGAGGTCAAAACCTGGAAGCCGGGCGAGGTGCTGCTGCTCAACGGCAAGCTGCTCACCGGCCGCGACGCCGCCCACAAGCGCATGACCGACATGCTCAACCGCGGCGAAAAGCTGCCGGTCGACTTCCGCAACCGCTTCATCTACTACGTCGGCCCGGTCGATGCGGTGCGCGACGAAGCCGTCGGCCCCGCCGGGCCGACCACAGCAACCCGCATGGACAAGTTCACCCGCCAGATGCTCGAACAGACCGGACTGCTGGGCATGATCGGCAAGGCGGAGCGTGGCGCGGCGGCCATCGACGCCATCCGTGACAATGAAGCAGCCTACCTCATCGCCATCGGCGGAGCGGCCTATCTGGTCTCAAAGGCCATTAAGCACTCGCAGCTTATTGCCTTTGAGGACCTGGGCATGGAAGCGATCCACGAGTTCGAGGTCGTGGATATGCCTGTGACCGTAGCGGTCGATACCAAGGGCTCCAGCGTCCACATCACCGGCCCCGCAGAGTGGAAGGAACGCATCGCGCAAAGCATGGCCGTAGGCGGCGTGCCGATTCTCGGGCAGTAGCACGTCATCTTTGCCTTTGTTGTTGCTGTTCTTTGCTTTTCTGGTTGTCATCAAAATTGCGCGAAGCGCGTTCCGTGACGCTTCAGCGTCACGGAGACGGAGGGAGCCGTAGCCTTTAGGCTACGGAATAAGACCCTCCGCGAGAATCGGCCTTTAGGCCCGGGCCTTTTGCTAATGCAGGCAAGAAGCCAGCTGCGCTCTTCGCGCGATTGAATAACACTCCCAGGAAACTTCAAGCTTCCCAAATCCCCATACAACCCCCACGCAAACCCCTTTGGTTGCCTGATTTAGACATTTATTTCGCGGATACCTTTTGTCCTATGTGGGGCATCCGACCTTGTTGTAGCGATTTATCGCCAAGAGCCGTTGCGTTTTTAGCAGCGGCCAGTCAGCAAGGAGAACGGGACAATGCTCAGCACGTGGAAGCAAACTACAACTGCAGCTTCATTCGCAGCGATTTTTGGAATCGTGTGCCTTAGTGCGACGGGCCAGGAGCCCAATCCAACCACCGTAGCTCCAGGAGCCCGCACGGGCCAGGTAACGGCACAGGGACCGGACGGCACGTATGTCTATCGCATCAAGGTCGTGGAACATGATCTCGATGCCGTGAACTACTTCCATCGCAGCGGCTCGACGCACATCAACTTTACAGGCACGAACCTTCTCCCCGGAGCCAGGGGCGAGGCCAAGGTAGTCAGTGAACGGGGCGGTCTGCATATCTCCGCGGAGTTCAAAGGACTCACTCCGGCCAACGGATTCGGGCCTGAGTACATGACCTACGTCCTGTGGGCGATCTCCGCCGACGGCCGTCCCCAGAACCTCGGCGAGGTCCTGCCTGCAGGCACAAAGAACAACATCGAGGTAACGACTTCACTCCAGTCGTTCGGCCTGATCGTAACGGCTGAGCCGTACTTCTCGGTCTCCATGCCAAGCGATGTCATCGTGCTGCAGAACGTCTTCAGCGATAAAACGCAGGGCGTGCTGGAACACGTGAACGTGCATTACTCCCTGCTGCCCCGCGGCCTCTACGCCGACACCGGCGGATCGAAATCGGAGTTGAATCCCATCACGCGCAACGAGCACAGCCCGCTAGAGCTGTATGAAGCGCACAACGCCGCACGCATCGCCCGCATGAACGGTGCGGACAAGTACTCTCCCGACATCATGCAGGACGTTGCAACCGACCTGCAGAACGCGGATACGATGGACAGCTCCAAGCATCGCGATCAGAAGATGGAGATCACCTACGCTCGTGAAGCCGTCCAGAAGGCCGAGGATGCGCGTATCTCGTCTCTGCGCAAGCAGGCTTCCGAACGCCAGCAGCAGGAGCGCGCAGACAAGGAACAAGCCCAGGCTGACGCCGCGCAATCGCAGATTGCAGCCGCCAACGCCAACGCCCAGGCTGAAGCCGCCGCTGCTGCAAAGGCTCGCGCGGAGGCCGATGCGGCCAACGCTCGTGCTCAGGCGGCAGAGTCACAGCACAACGCCCAGAAGAGCGAAGCGGACGCCTCAGCTGTGCGCGAGAAACTGCGCGCACAGTTGAACTCGGTCCTCGCAACCAGCGAAAGCGCACGCGGCCTGATCGTCAACCTGAGCGATGTGCTCTTTGACACCGCGAAGTTCACCTTGAAGCCCGACACCAAGGTAAGCCTCGCAAAGGTCTCGACGATCCTGCAGCTCTATCCTGGGCTGAAGGTCCAGGTCGAGGGCTACACGGACTCGGTCGGCGGCGATGAGTACAACCAGAAGCTGAGCGAGAACCGCGCGAACGCAGTGCACGACTTCCTGGTGCAGAACGGCGTTCCCGCGGCGAACGTAACCGCTGCCGGCTACGGCAAAAATAAGCCTGTAGCGGATAACGGCACAGCCGCTGGCCGTGCACAGAACCGCCGCGTAAACCTGGTCGTCTCAGGCGATGCGATCGGCGTACAAACCACCAACCCCGAATAAGCAAACCACCGCTTGGAACAAGACGAAGGCCGCGATTCATATCGCGGCCTTCGCGCGTTAAGCAGCAGTTTGCTGAAATCAAGCAGCAGTCTGCTGCAATAGCTCTGTGCTGCAATATGCAATAACTGTCTGCTGCAATAACTCTCGTAGTGCAATAGCTCTGCGCCTAAATAGCCCTGTTTCGTTAAGGGCACGGCTTTCAGCCGTGCCATAGATGCTTCCCTTGCACCGCGGCTTTAGCCGCTGAGGGAACGCGCTTCAGCGCGCCACAGCCCGTCAGCACCCTCAAGCCCGCCTCCGCTTCAGACGCAAAGAGCACCATACCCAAGTTGCCCTCTTCCCCACGGAACCTGCATCCCCCGGCCCACGTACTGCACTCATCTCGATCTCAAAGAGGCATTCCTCATGAACACACCCATCGTCCTGCGTAGTCTGGCTCTCATCCTCTGCATCACGCCGCTCACCCGCGGTTTCGCTCAATCAACACCAGAACCAAGCCAGACGCTATTCCAGACAATCTCGGCACAGGACAGCGTGTTGTTTAACGCCGTAAACGCCTGCGATCTCCCCACGGTGGAAAGCAAGTTTGCAGAAAACCTGGAGTTTTATCACGATAAGAACGATCCGCAATACGGGCGCAAGACAGTCGTCGACGGCATCAAGAACAATCTCTGCGGCAAGATCCAACGAGAGCTGGTACCCAGCTCGCTCGAGGTATACCCGATTCAAGGCTACGGAGCCGTCGAGATCGGCGTTCATCGCTTCCACCACATCGGCGCTCAAGACCATGATGTCGTCGGAGAAGCCAAGTTCATTCACCTTTGGCGCTTCAAAGACGGAGCATGGCAGATAACCCGCGTGATCAGCTACGACCACGGGAGCGCGAAATAAACCTCCGCAAAATGGCCTGTGAAACAGGACTGACTAGGGTAGGACAAACAAATCAAGGCAGTTGCCTTTGCTTTTGCCTTTCTGGTTGTCATTCCGAGCGCAGCGAGGAACCTGCTTCCTCCCGTTTTTCGGCTATGCCGCCGCAAATGTCAGGGCCAGCGAAAACCAGACTGTTCAGGTTCTCTCTTATACTTTCTGGGAGCATGAGCAAAGAGCGGGAGGAAGGAGGTTCCTCGCTGCGCTCGGAATGACAACCAGAAAAGCAAAAGCACCTACCCTCCTTACCCCCATTCCGGAAATGCTCTAATAAATAAAGAGACACAGACCGCGAATACCCCGGTCTGCCTCCATCCGATGAACAAGCCTGGGAGGTTCGTTTGGGCATTTCGCTAAAAAACAAGGTAGTCCTGATCACCGGCGCAAGCGCCGGTATCGGCGCGGCAACGGCCATGGAGTTTGCAAAACTTGGAGCGCGGCTTCTGCTCTGTGCCCGCCGCCGCGACCTGCTGCACACGATGGAACCCAGCCTGCTCGCGGCGGGCGCGGCCTCTGTCTTCAGCTTTGAGCTGGACGTCCAGAGCCGCAACGCCGTGGAGATGGCCTTCCAGACCCTGCCCGATTCCTGGAGCGAGATCGACATCCTGGTCAACAACGCCGGCCTCAGCCGTGGGCTGAACAAGCTCTACGAGGACGACATTCAGAACTGGGAGGAGATGATCGACACCAACGTCAAAGGGCTGCTCTACGTGACCCGCATCGTCGTTCCCGGCATGGTCCAGCGCGGCAGCGGGCACGTCATTAACCTCGGGTCGATCGCCGGACATATGGCCTATCCCAACGGCGGCGTGTACTGCGCGACAAAAGCCGCGGAACGCTTCATCAGCGATGGCCTGCGCCTCGACCTGAACGGAACTCCGGTACGCGTGACGTCCATCGATCCTGGCATGGTGGAGACGGACTTCAGCAAGGTGCGTTTCCGTGGGGATGAAGAGCGGGCGGCAAAGACCTATCAGAACATCGATCCGCTACAGCCGGAAGACATCGCCGACGCGATCGTGTGGGCCGCAACCCGGCCAGCCCATGTAGGCATCCAGACGGTTGTGCTGACATGCGTCGCCCAGGCCAACCCGTTCGTTCTCACACGGAAGATCTAAATCAGTGAGGCTTTGAAAAAACAGGATTTTGAAAAAATGGGGTTTGAAAGGGCAGGATCTGAAACGGGAGCTTTGAAAGGGCGGGGCTTCAGCCCCGCCGCTAGAACCCGCTACGCGCCGTGGCTTTAGCCACTGAGGGAATGCTTCCGGAGCAAGCCCCTAAAGCTTAATCGACCACCCCAACTGCTCCAACTCGCGCTCGATCGTCGCCAGTGCAAGCTCCAACGCACTGCGACGATGCGGGCTCGATGTGCGCTCCGAAAGTACACGCTCGCGCGTCATCTCCAGGGCCTGGATACGGCGCTTGCGATCCGCTTCGGCGGCCTTGACCGCAGGGTCATCCTCTGGGCGGGCGGCCTTGGGCATGACAGCCTCCGCCTGCTGTTCTTCGACGCTCTTCGATTCCCAGCCTTTAGACATAAATGTATTTTACGCCGCGAACTTACCAGAACCGAAATCGCCGGTTTCCCTACCGGCGTCCAAAGCGATAGACAACGCCGGCGTTGAATCCAAAGTTGTTCTGAACCTTCGTTCCGCTCGTCCCGGAAAACATGGTTGCAACATAGGTCGGGGTAAAGCGAACGGCAATATTCGGATAGACGTTGTAATCTCCGCTGACGCCGATCGAGAAAGCGGGCTTGAACCCGTCCTGCCAGAAACCAACCTGAGGGCCGGTGAATCCCTTTGCGCCGCCGCTGAAGATACCCCAGCCCACGCCGCCGAGCCCCTGCACGCTAAGGGCGTACTTTTCCTGGGCATAAAAGCGGTAGCTGCCGCCTCCCATGAAGGTGTACTCGTTGATTTGAGGATTGTGAACTGCGAGATTGATATTGTTGTTGAACTGGAGCGGACTCGCGTTGCCGAAGGAGCCGCGGGCGTCGCCTACAATAGCGAACTTGGGGTTCAGGTAGTAGTTGGCCGCCGTTGCCCAGCTCACTTGGTTGGTCCTCTTGGTCAGGTCGCCACTGCTGAAGCGCAGGTAGCCGCCACCACCAAAGACCTCCCAGCGATGCGAGTACGTGTAGTCGATGGTGCGCTGGATGCGGGCCTGACGGCTGGCATTCGTCTCACGGCGGGTGTGACGCTGCTGTTGCTGCTTATTCGTTTGGGCATTTGCCGTCGTCAAAACTCCGGCGAACAACCCGGCTGCCAACCCCATCACCATCAAACGCACTACCGACTTCCGCACATCACACATCGATCTCAAACTCCTGGAAACACTCACAGGCTAGGAAAGCCCGCATCTCTTCATTAGAACATCTCCGGAGGGCGGAAGGGGCGTCCATTCGCAGGATTGGTTCGTGCCGGAAATCCCCTAAAACGGAAGGGCATGGCCTCAGCCATGCCCTTCCGCCATTCCTTGCGAGTCTTGCAACAGCCTCTAGTGCAGGGTGTACGTGACGCCGGTAACGAACTGGTAAGAGTTCTTTTTATTGAACGGCGGGGGGTTATTGAGGAAGTTGTCTGTGGTCGAGAACGAGGCGCTCAGACGCTTGTAGACCGGCAGTGCCAGCGTCGCGGTCCCATTCGCCGAGTACGCCGTCATGTCGTTCCAGCCCGGCAGGACATCGCCGGTCTCGGTAAAGAGGATGCCGTGCGGAAGGTTGTAGTGGTACGTCTCCGCAAAGGTCGAACCAATGAGATTCACGCTGGGAACGTTGGGAACGCCAAGCTGCTGAATGAACTGCTGCGTCTCATAGTGCAGATCGACCTTGAGATCAAGCTGCTGCTTGGGTTTCTGGATGGCTGTCCAGCCGACACCACCACCGTAGACCTGCTGGAACTGCAGGCCTTGCGAGAAGTTGTGATCGAAAGAGAGATCGGCCAAAGCATAGAAACGTGGGCTGAAGTACTTGTCATGCTCGGCATCGGTATGGAAGATGCTCGTCTTGGCGACCGAAGGCGGCGTGGGTGGATCAGTCGGCGGAATCAACGGCGTGGTCAACTTGCCATAGCTCTCCGCAACGTTAACGGTCGTACGCGTATCCGGCGGAAGATAAGGCACCACGGGGGTCGTCCGAATGAGGTTGACGGCCGCCGTAAACGTGGTCCCGTTGTCTGTAGCGCGCACCACCGTGGCGCCGCCGGTGACGGTGCCATTCCAGCCTTGCAGGAACTTCGTCTTGCGCGCGATCTGTCTGTCGAAAGAGTCCTTGTCGATCAGGTAATTGACATCCTTGGTGGGAACGGTATCGGGCTCATGTCCGGGATTTGTCAGCACGACATTGCCGCCCGCCATATCCACGGTTCCGGTCGGGGCGTCTGCCTTCGTAACCGGAATGCCTTTGCGAAGCAGGGCAAACTTCTCGCCGGAACGCAGCTCTTTGACCTTGTCGAGGGAGATGGTAAGCTCCCCGGCCATATCGCTTTTGAAGACAGCATTGCCGCCGGCAACGCGTTCGAGCTTGCCCGTAAGCTGGTCGCCATTGGAAAAGACCAACACATCGGGGGTGGGCTTAGGTGCGGGGGTCTGGGCCTGGGCCTGGATCAGGCCGGATAAACCGAGGATTGCGGCAGAAAAGAGGACCGGGAATCGACGCAAGGGGGTTCGTCTCCTTATAGCCACCTAGGATAAACGTCGGTCTGCTCTTCTCCAAGTGTCATTGCCGCTACCGCTTGCCGGTCTGTACCCCACCAACTCGACCGTTTTCCCCGCCGTTGCACGCTAAAAACTGCCATTTCTTCTGAAAAACGATCTCCGAAATTTATCCGGGTTACAGGAACGGGAGAAATGCTCTAACCTGAGAAGGCCATGTATGAAGACTTCGTAGCAACCGACCGTTGGACTGGAGAACCTCAGCATTGTGTCTGGAAGGGCACCGTCGTCGCCATCGCGACGCGCCATGCTGACGCAACCGACATTCGCTTCGCCGTGAATGGCCGTCCCCTCTGGGTCGCCATGCCCAACATGGCATGGGTCGAACAGAAGCGCCGCAACGGCAAGGTCATCACCGACTATCTTGCCGCGCAGATCGCCGGACGCTATCTCAAGCACGCCATTGAGAGTGGCTACGACAACGGCCGCGAGATGTACACCATGACGGTGGACGAGGTCCTGGACCACGCCGCAGCCGTCGTAAAAGAAGCTGGCCGCACCGACAACCTGCCCAGCCTGCCGGTCATCAACCAGGACACGCACCCGTCCGAACTCGACTTCAAACTCCCTGGCGAGCCGCGCACCGTGGCCGAGACAATCTAGCTGTAGCTTCTTCTATTCGCACTGCCATTTCATCGCGGAGGAGCTGCTGCCCATGCTCACCAAATCCACACGCCGCCAGTTCCTCGTCGCCTCCGCTGCCCTTCCCTTTGCACTGCGGAGCTTTGCGCAATCGTCAGCCGAACCCCGCTGGGTCCTCCTGGGGACCGGTGACGGAAAAGGTATCTACCGCGCGCCCTGGAACGCCGCTACCGGCGAACTTGGCGCCATAGAACTCGCGGTTGCAACCGAGCGCCCCACCTTCCTGGCGATGCATCCGAAGCGGCCCCTGCTCTATGCCGCGAACGAAGCAGCCAAAGGCGACGGCGGACTCTCCAGCTTTCGCGTCAACGCAGCCCAGGGAAGCCTGGAACTCGTACAACGGGTAAGCTCCCATGGCAACGGTCCCTGCTACGTGTCGGTAGACCACACGGGCAAGACAGCCTTTGTCGCGAACTACGGCGGCGGAAGCATGTCGGCCTACACGCTGGGCTCCGCAGGGGAGATGGCCGATGCAGGCGGACTCGACTGCCGCAACAACCCCTCCTGCGGCGTACTCGGCCCCGTGACGGACCGGCAGGAAGCCGCCCACCTGCATTGCACGACCGTCTCACCCGACAACAAGTTCCTGCTGGTTTGCAATCTCGGGGAAGACGCGATTGAAGTCTTCCCCATCTCGCCGGGCAAGAAAGCTCCGCTGGGCACGCCGACACGGGTGCAGGCACGCGTCGGCTCCGGACCGCGGCATGTGGCCTTCCACCCGAATGGGAAATGGGTCTACTGCGTCCACGAACTCGACGCGACCATCGACCTCTACGACTGGAGCGCGCACAAACATACGGCATCGATGAAGCTGCGCGAAGGCAGCACGATCTTCACGCTCACGCCGGGAACCTCTCTCCCCGGCAACTCCGGCTGCGAGATCATCGTCGGCGACGATGGCCGTTTTGTCTACACCTGCTCCCGCGGAGTGGACGAGATCATCGTCTACCGCGTCGATGCAACCTCAGGCCTGCTGACCGAACAACAGCGGCTGAGCTGCGGTGGCAAGATTCCCCGCATCATCGCGTTCGACCCGACCCGCAAATGGCTCGTCAGCTGCAACCAGACTGCCCCCGGAAGCGTGACCGTGTTCGCACACGACGCAAAAACCGGACGCCTCAGCGAGACCCCCAAGACCTTCGCCGCAGACACTCCCATGTTCGTGCAGTGGATATAAACAAAAAATAGAGCCACACGAGAACGCCCCGCCTGAGCAGGCGGGGCGTTCTCGTGTGCAATCGAGTTGCTCTAGTTCAGCGTCTTGAGGTCGAGCACGAAGCGGTACTTCACATCGCCTTTGACGACGCGATCCCAGACCTCTTCCAGCTTGTCGAAGCTGGCCATCTCGATGTCCGAGACGATGTTGTGCTTGCTGCAGAAATCCAGCATCTCCTGCGTCTCGGCGATCCCACCGATCATGGAGCCGGTAAGAGTCTTGCGGCCCAGAATCGAGAACGCCGCGATCTTGATCGGATCTTCCGGCGCACCGACCGTGCAGAGCACGCCGTCGCGCTTGAGCAGGTTGAGATAGCTGTTCACATCATGATCCGCGGAGACGCAGTCGATGATGAGATCGAAGCTGCCCGCGTGCTTGGCCGCCCAACCTTCCTCTTTGGTCAGAATGACCTCATCCGCACCGAGCTTCTTCGCGTCTTCTACCTTCGAAGCCGAGGTCGTGAACTGTACCGTGTGGGCTCCAAAAGCGTGCGAGAACTTGAGCGCCATGTGGCCCAGCCCGCCCAGTCCGACAACGCCAACCTTCTTTCCAGGACCGGCGTTCCAGTGCTTCAGCGGCGAGTAGGTGGTGATGCCCGCGCAGAGCAGCGGTGCAGTCGCGGCGGGATCAAGATTCGCCGGCACCTTGAGGACGAAGCTCTCGTCCGCAACAATGTTGTTGCCGTAGCCGCCAAAGGTCAGGTTGCCCTGCTTATCGCGTGAGTTGTAGGTGAAGACCGTTGCCTGGTTGTTGCAGTACTGCTCCTCGCCCGCCTTACAGCTCTCGCAGACGCGACAGGAGTCGACCATGCAGCCAATGGCCGCAAGATCGCCAACCTTGAACTTCGTCACCTCGGAGCCAATGGCTTTGACGGTGCCGAGTACTTCATGACCGGGAACCATGGGATAGATAGCATTGCCCCACTCGTTGCGGGCCTGGTGAATATCGGAGTGGCAGATGCCACAGAAATCGACTGTGATATGAACATCTTTGGGGCCAGGGCTACGGTGTTCGTAGTCGAAAGGCGCAGGAGCAGTAGTAGCGGACTGGGCTGCATAGCCATGAGTCTTAATCATTGGGGTAGAGATCTCCTTAGCGATTGGATGTTTGGAATGAAATGCAGATTCGAGACGTTACCGAAGTGCGTAATTCACTGTAATAGTCGTATCGATTTCAGTTGGAACCCCATCCAGAAGATAAGGCGTATAGGTCCAGTGCTTGACGGCTTCGAGAGAAGATTGGGAAAGCGATGGATCAGGACTGGCAACAACATCAAGCGAACTAATCGTTCCCTGTTTCGAAATAATAGCGCAGAGAACTACAGTTCCACTTATATGCTGATCGCGGGCATATTGTGGGTATGAGGGAACAGTTTTACTCAAATTACGCCCTGCAATGACCAAACCCGAAATCGTCTCAGGCTCTCTGGAAGAGGTCTCGAGCTCAACAGGCGTCTTTACAGGATCGTAAGTTTCAAGAACATCGACATGCCCCGTAATCGCCAACTTCCCGTACGAAACACCGTTCTCCAGGGCCACTGAAGTAGTCAGAAAATTCGCCAAACGGTTGCGAACAATCTCAAGACCATAACCATCATCAAAGCGAATACGGAGCACATTACGATCAGGCTCAGTACAGAACTGTGAATTGACGGGTTTAGCCTGTGACGACTCCTTTTTATCCTTGGCAACGGATGACGTGACGACAAGGCAGGATAACTTTACTTTGCCAACGGCGTAAGGTTTTTCTTCCACCTTTAAATTCGTAGGCCCACCAAAGTGAGGAATAGGATGGGCCACCTGATCCAGCAGATTGTGAACTAAATAAGCCTCGCGGTTTATAGTCGTCGGCTCATTCTTCGCGGATGGAATTGTCTCGTTGAAAGAAGGACTGGTGATAACCAATCGATGACTCTTTGGAGAGACCCACCATTCTTCTGCCGTACCGCTCTCTTTCTTTTTTCCCTCCAGGTCATAGAGGTCGAAAGACATGCGGAGATGCCATGGATGCTGGCCTTCTCTATCCAAAGAGGTCGCAGCGACCAACTGATCGAAACGCTGATGTGGATCAGGCGATTGCGCAGAGCTCTGCGCAATCATCCCGGGAAACAGCAAAGCAAAAATGACACCAGTGAAGCAATGGGCACGCATAGACCTCTATTCGTCGTAGTGCATGAGACTAAAGACATCCATATCCGGGAACTTGGCTCTTCCCTTCAGGAAGTCCAGTTCGATCGCTACTGTCAGACCCACGATCTCGCCGCCAAGCTGCTTGACCAACTGCGTCGTGGCCAGCATCGTGCCGCCGGTAGCCAGCAGGTCATCGACGATGATGACGCGCTGTCCGGGCTGGATCGCGTCCTTGTGGATCTGCAGCGAGTCCGAGCCGTACTCGAGGTCGTACTTGATGGTCGCGGTCTCGGCAGGAAGCTTGCCGGGCTTGCGCACGGGCACAAATCCCGCGTTCAGGCGGTAGGCCAGCGCCGGGCCAAAGATGAAACCGCGCGCCTCGATACCGAGAACCAGATCCACATGCTTATCGATGTAGTACTGCGCAAACGCATCGATCAGCTGGGCAAAACCGGTCTGGTCCTTGAGCAGCGTGGTGATGTCGTAAAAGAGGATGCCGGGCTTGGGAAAATCGGGAACACCACGGACAAGTGCCTTGAGAGGCTCACAATTAATCGGTTGAGACATGCGGTATTTACCAGGCTCCTTCAATTTGAAACGCTCCGAGCGACTCAGCTTCGCTCTCGGCCAGTTCGTGTTCGACAATGGCATCGACGCGGCTTCCACGCGAGCCCTTGCGCAGCTCGACGCGGAGATCTTCAAGAGTCTCCGCATCGCCTGCGGCAACGATTTCAACCTCGCCGGTATCGGTATTGCGTACCCAGCCGCGCAGGCCGAGCTCCGCGGCTTCGCGGTGTACGAACCAGCGAAAGCCGACGCCCTGTACACGCCCGCGGATAAGAAAGTGGACGACCATCGGGGATAAGCTCCGAAACTACGCGCGGCTCATGTAAGCGCCTTCAGCCGTATCGACGCGGATCTTCTCGCCTTCGTTGATGAACGGGGGCACCTGCACCACGAGGCCGGTCTCCGTCTTGGCGGGCTTCGTCACCGAGCTGGCAGTCGCGGACTTGATGCCGGGCTCCGTCTGAACGACCGTCATCTCCACCGAGGTCGGCAGTTCGATACCCACCGGCTCGCCGTCATGGATGCTGACGGAGATCAGCAGGTTCGGCGTGAGGTATTCGACAGCATCGCCGAGCGTCTCGCGCTTCAGGTTGGTCTGCTCGAAGGTCTGCTGGTCCATGAAGTAGTAGTCGTCGCCGTCGTTGTAGAGGTACTCCATCTTGATCTCGTCGACGATGACGCGCTCAATGGGGTCGGGCGAACGAAAGCGCTCGACGAACATGCCGCCAGTGCGGACGTTACGCAGCTTGGCCTGGATGAAAGCGCGCAGATTTCCCGGGGTGCGGTGCTCTACGGAGAAGACGAGATGAAGCTCGTCCTTGAACTTGATGATCATGCCGGGGCGCATCTGCGTGGCGGGAATCGCCATAGAAAAACTCCTGAAATACGGTGGATTGGGGGCTTACGTTGATCGCAGCCCAACCTTTTGATTGTAGCTCAGCGACAGCTGAAGCATTCCCCTGGAGCGGTAGGGACGAAAACATGAAAGCCCCATGGAGGGCATCACGGTTCGAAACAGGCGACTGCTCCAAGCCCCAAAGGGGCGACGCCATACCAGCCCAGGGCGTAGCCCTGGGTTACGAACCAGTAGAACTCCGAGCCCTGAAGGGGCGATCTATCGACGGCGGCACGACCCCGCCCATTAACTGCCCGGGTGAAAGAGCTTATGAAAGAATCGCCCCACCGCATGGAAGATCTCTCCCGCGCCCGGCGGAGAGGGAGGAGGCACCGTAGAGACAGGCACCGTCTTCACCGGCGGGGCCGCAGGGGCGGCAACTGCGGTCGTCTGCCCCGCGTTATAGGAGAGAGAGTCCGAAACCTGCACATGCTCCACTCCCACCGGGGCAGAGTTGGCCGGGGGCGGGGGCGGCGCGAGCCCCTGGCTCACCGCTGTGGGGAAAGGGTTCTGGGCAGCCACGGCAGCCGGGGTAGAGCCTCCAGAGGAGGCTGCAGCAACCTCCGTAACGGGCAGCACCGCCTCCGGGCAGCCACAGGCGGAGCTCTCCCGATCCACCACCTCGCGCAGGCTTCCGTGCTCGAACAGCACATGCTGCCCCGCCGTCAGCCGGTAGCTTTCGCTCGAAAACACATCGGAGATCTGCAGCTCAGGTGCCTTGGAACCGGCATTCTCCACGCACGTATCGCCATTGCCCGTGACCCGGATGCGGAGATCGAGCTGGCCCTGGGTCACCAGCGTAAACCGCAGATCCGGCGTCAGAATGACATCCTGCGACTGCGAGGGGGAGTGAATCTCGATCGAACCGCGATCGAGCCCAAACAGCAGCGACTCCCCGGTCCCGCTATGCAGCAGGTGAAACTGGCTGGTCGAACAGACCAGCACCTCCCCGCCCCTCTGGAGACTAATCGGTGCCGTGCGGTCGTAGGCCGTAATGGAGGCGTTCGAGACCAGGTTCGCCTTCTCCCCCCGAACCTCGAGGCCCCCTGTAACGAGAGCATCATGGGTCGCGACCGATCCCATGGTCTGCGGAACCTCTTGGGCCACAGCAGGAAGGCTCAGCATTGCGACTCCGGCCATGAGGATGAAGCTTTGCTTAGTCAACGGCATCACAAGCAGATTCCCTTCGGGAACGAAAAAAGAAAGGCCCTATTGCTTCAGGAAGTTAGCGATGAGCTGCTTGCCGTGGTCGGTCAGCACGCTCTCCGGATGAAACTGCACCCCTTCGATTGGCAGCGTGCGATGCCGCAGCGCCATGATCATCGACTCACCGGCAACGCGCGCCGAGACCTCGAGTTCTTCGGGCAGGGAGTCTTCCGCCACGATCAGCGAGTGGTAGCGCGTGCAGGTCATCGGCTGCGGAATGCCACGAAACAGGGTGCGGCCATCATGCTCGATGGCGCTGGTCTTGCCGTGCATCAGCTGCGGCGCACGAACGACCTCGCCGCCAAACGCCGCGCCGATGGCCTGATGCCCCAGGCAGACGCCGAGCACCGGAATCTGCTGCTTCTTCGGAAGCGTCGCCAGATGCTGGATCAGCGGGATGAGAATTCCGGCATCCTGCGGCGTGCAGGGGCCGGGCGAGAGCAGAATCCGCTCCGGCTTCATCGCGACAACCTCTTCGGGCGTCAGTTCATCATTGCGGCGCACGACCACCTCGGCACCCAGCTCGCCCATGTACTGCACGAGGTTGTAAGTAAAGGAGTCGTAGTTGTCGAGAACGAAGACCATAGTCTTTATGGTAGCGCGAAGCGCATTGCGACGACGGCGGGCAACGGGCGAAGGGCCGATGCGCTCTTACTGAGTATGTTTCTAGGCGATCCAAAACGGGCAAAACACTTTGCGGCGATGGTTCTGATCGGCGACGGCGTCATGGCGATCGTGAACCCAAGGAACGACGCCAGGGCCTGGAAAGCCGGGCCCAAGCTGTGGCACTCCCTGATGGGCGATCTTTCAAGACGCCCCACGCTGACACGAGTCATCGGCGTGGCCCAGATCATCGGCGGCATCTGCTGGGCGCTGCATCAGGACGAAGCAGATTAGCGCGAACATCAGATAGAACCGATACGAACCAGTGCAGCGAAGGCTTCTGCTGGCGTGCGGGCTCTTGTCTTTGCCTTTCTGGTTTGTCATTCCCGCAGGGAATCTGCTTTTGCTTTTGCTTTTGCTTTTGCTTTTGTTCTTGCTTTTCTGGTTGTCATTCCGAGCGCAGCGAGCGAACCTGCTGTCTCCCGTTTTTCGTTCGTACCACCCAGAAAATATGTGAGCCTAGCTTAGCTGAACTAACGCCTATCGTTTGTGCAGACACTGGCAAAGAGCGGGAGACAGCAGGTTCGCTCGCTGCGCTCGGAATGACAGCCAGAAAAGCAAAAGCTAAGGGAATCGCAACGGAAAGCAAGCACCCACCGATTGATCGCGCCCTCAACCCCCTGCTCTACGCAACACCCCGGCCACGATTACCCCAATACCGCTCCATCCCCCAAGCCACCACCATCACCGCAAGCAACGGCACCAGCCACACCACCCGAGCCTGATACCGGGCATCAATCCCCGAAAGAGCCCCCGTAAGAACGGCATTCAACCCAATCACCGGCAGAACAATGAAAGCCATGCCACACAGCCGCCAGGCCCTCCACCGCCACAACAACGGCATCATGCCAAGGACAACCAACAGCGAGAGCCCCACCGTCCACTCCGCCAGATCCGAAAAGAAATCCGAAGGCACCTCATTGCGGGACTGCAGCGAGCGGCGATAGCTCGTCTCCGAACCCGGCATCACGGTATTCAGCGAGCTCTCCATCCACGAACTATTCCCAAAATCGGCAATCTCGAAGTAGAGCAGTTGTTGCCACGCATTTTTCAGAGAAGCCCGCAGTTGTTCCCGCGGAAAAGCACGCACGGTAGCGAGCACCAGCGGCATCTCCTCCCGCCTGAGCTCCTGCTTCTCCGCTTCGGTCGCACTGGAAAAAATGCCCGTCGGCAGCCACAGAAAATCGTCTTCGGATTGCGGCAGGTTGGCAACATGTTTACAAATACTCCACGACAGGTGCGGACAATTCTGCTCCAGGTACAGACGGCCGGGACCATCCGCGATCACGCGGGCCATCAGCAGCGGCGGGCGTCCGGCGTCGAGCGAGAGCTTCCCAAACAGAAAAAGATTGAGCGCCAGTTGCGAAGCGACAGCGAGCACAACGATCACACTCACCTGCGCGGCCCCTCTCCAGAACCGCATTCGAGCCCTCCGGCTCAACGCGAGCAATCCCCCCAGCAGCACGCACACGCATACTCCCAACAGCAAATGCGTAGAGTGTGCCAGACACCCCCACCACACGAGCGCTGCCAGCAACCAACGTTCTGTTCGTGACAGAGTCTCACGCGCGAAGACCAGCAGATAGATCGAAAGATACAACGCAGGGCCAAGAATATCCGGCACAACAAAGCTGACAAACCAGGCGACACTGCTGAGCCCACTGAGAAAGCAAACAACCAGCAAGTAGCTGCGGGTCCGCCCCCGCGAGACCATCGAACGCACCACAAGCCACAACACCCAGGCCGTAAGCAACGCATGCACCGCAACGATAGGCCACGGCGAGCGATTCCAATGAAACGGCAGAATGCCAAGGCTGTAGAAAGCCGAACGCTGCCAGCCGAAGTGCCCGAAGCGATGCAGGAAAAGTGCGGCAGCAACAGCGGGGCCATCACCGATATACGTAATGGAATCCGGATACAGCAGCGGATAGCGATTGAGAAACGCCGGCCAGCACAGACCGATGGCTGCAAAGAAGATCGCGAAGATATGCCGCTTGCGTCGTTCCCGTAAGGTCTCGGCAGGCACAGGCGAGTGGTTGGCGCTCATTCATTCCTCAAGCTTGTACTCTTGCCGCTGAGTGCATTTTAGTACTACCGATGCACTTACAAACTTACCCACCAAAGCCTGTCATTTCGATCAATGGGGATTGGAGAATTGCAAAGACCAATCAACGGGATTGGGAAAATGCAAAGCGATCAATGGGGATTGCGAAAATGTAACACGGCCACGGGTACAAGCCCCAAAGGGGCGGTATATCCCAGCCCAGGGTGGAGGCGGCTGGCGAGCGTCTTTTGCTCGCCGTGTCGCCGGAACCCTGGGTTACAAGCCCAGAAAAATAGAGCCCTGAAGGGGCGACCTATCGTGGCTGCACGATATACCGCTCCTCAGGGCCAGAGCGCCCGCTTTTGCTTTGAAGGGGCGGGGCTTCAGCCCCGCCGTTAGAAGTCGCTACATGCGGTGGCTTTAGCCACTGAGGGAATGATGCTGGAATAAGCCTGCACTGCTCGCCTGGCGCCTGCATTCCCCTCCGCGGCTAAAGCCGCCTTAGGTGTTGTCTCAACGGCGGGGCTGAAGCTGTACGGACTCATGACATCCTTTACACATTGTCTCCAGACATCCTTTACAGATTTGTGGGGGGTGTCTGGATGTCGT